>NZ_STGY01000048.1 GCF_004912275.1 Glycomyces buryatensis | reverse complement strand
CACCAGACATCAACTAATTCCCAGAAGGACCCTTAGCGGTGTGACCGACTGGAAGAGTTCGATCAGGCCCCAGACCAGCAGTCCGGGAACGAGGACGGCGGTGCCGGCACCTTGCCAGATCAACATGGGTGTGCATCCTTTATGTTGCGAAAGGAACAGTGAGGTGGTCGCTTCCAGAACATGATTGCTTGGAACGCAACATGTTCAGTCTCTACTGTCGAGACCGGGAGGGGTTCCGAGCCGCCTCCCATCGATGCTTGCGGGTGTCGTGATTGCTCGGCAGGTCCTGTACTGGGGCAGCAGAAGAGCCCCTGGTAGAACAGCAGGTGCTGAAATCCGTTGTCTACCAGGAGCTCTCGTGCTGTTGTACCCTGCCGCGCTGCCCTTGTCCACCCAGACCCTCAAGTTCGTGGCGGGCCTCATCCGCACCCACCGCAAGACGATCGGTTCCCGCTGGCGGGTCCTCGACCCCGGTGCCCAAGCACTACTCACCCTCGCCTACCTGCGAAAAGGCGAACCGCTGGGGAATCTCGCAGCCGGGTTCGGCATCTGAGCGGCGACCGCCTGGCGGCGCACCCGCGAGACCATCCGCCTGCTCGCCGCCCGCGCACCAGGGATCCGGGACGCCCTGCAACACGCGAAACGCTCCGGCGCCGCGTTCGTCATCCTCGACGGCACCCTGGTCCACATCGACCGAAACCAGATCGACCGGCCCTTCCACTCCGGCAAGCACAAGCGCCACGGCATGAATCTCCAGGCCATCGCCGATGCGCGAAGGAACCTGCTGTGGATCTCCGGCGCGATCCGCGGCGGGACCCACGACACCAAGGCCGCCCGACGGCCGAACCTCCCCAGATCCCCGGGCTCCTTCGCGAGCACGGCCTGTTCGCCCTGGGCGACAAGGGCTACGACGGTCTCGACCACGACCTGGTGCCCACGCCCTTCAAAGGCAGGGAGAAGCCGGAGTGGCAGAAGGAGTACAACCGTCTCCACGCCCGGCTTCGCGGGCCCGGTGAGCGGATGTTCGCGCAGCTCAAGAAATGGTCGATCCTTGACCAGATCCGCTGTGACCCCACCTGGACCACCCACATCGCCAAGGCCCTCCAAGTCCTCAACGACTACGAACGCCCATCAAGTTGAAACGAGCTCAGTCGATGCGGGCAACAAACCCGCTAGCGCACAGCCAGATTGACTCAGCGGGGCCAAATTCCCTTCAACTCCAGCCGAGGAAAACCACCCAAGCCGGGGCCAGAAGTCGCCCGAACCTGGGGCCAGATCCGAGGATCTGGCCCCAGGTTTGATGAGGTGGCGGCCCCGCCGAAGTATCGAAACCAGTTGGTGCTATTGGTATCTGGTGCGATCAACACCCTCTTGATGTGCTCTTCCCTCACCTGCGCGGCGTCTTCGTCGAGCAGGTGGTCCAGGACGGCGACGGTGTGGTGATCCAAGCGAGAACGGCCGCCCGGCAGACCCGATGTACCGCCTGCAATACCTGGTCAGAGCGGGTGCATTCACGCTATCGACGGCGACTGCGCGATGCTCTGACCGCGTGCCGACCGGTGGTGATCGAGTTGCTTGTCCGCCGGTTTCACTGCGACAACTCCGACTGCGAACGGGTCATCTTCACCGAGCAGGTCGAGGGCCTGACCAGCCGCCATGCTCAGCGGACGCCTCCATTGCGGGCGATGCTAGAGGCCATCGGCCTGGCCTTGGCCGGCCGCGCTGGGGCTCGTCTCGCCACTCAAATCGGTGCCCGCGCTGGGCGCTCCAGCCTACTGCGCCTGATCCGCGCCCTTCCCGAGCCCGAAGTCGGGACCGTGCCGGTGCTCGGCGTTGACGACTTCGCCTTCCGCCGCGGCCACACTTACGGCACCATCCTGATTGACATGGCCACCCACCGGCCAATCGACCTGCACGATGGCCGCGACTCAGCACCCTTGCAAGCCTGGCTGCGTGCCCACCCCGGCGTAGAGGTCGTCTGCCGCGACCGCTCCAGCTCCTACGCCGACGCCGTTCGAGTCGCCGCGCCCGACGCGATCCAGGTCGCCGACCGGTTCCACCTGTGGCAGAACCTCATCGCCGCCGTCGAGGCATGCCTCATGCGACACCGCAACGCCTTCGACGAACCCCTGTTCACCCCGGACCAGCCCGCCGAGCACGAGCCGCCCGCCGTCGAGGAACCCGACGAAGCTGCTGAAGACGAGCCGCTCGGGCGGGTGGCACTGCGCTACCGCGCGAACCACCAGACCGTCCACAAGCTGCTCGCCGAAGGCCACAGTCTGCGCGCCATCGCCCGCCACCTGGGTTGGAGCAGACACAATGTCCGCAAACTCGCTCGCGCCGAACGTTGGAAGGACCTCGTGGTCGAGCAGCGGCCCAGGGGTTCGAAGCTCGACGACTTCAAGCTCTACCTCCACGTCGAGTGGGACGCCGGGCGCATCAACGCCACCGACCTCTGCCAGGAGATTCGCGCGATGGGCTACCAAGGCAGCTACGCCATCTTGGCGGCTTACCTGCGCCAGTACCGGCCCGGAGAACTCCGCAAACCCGGACCGATCAAGACCGTGGCCCCGCCGAGCATTCGCGAGGTCACCGGCTGGTTCACCCGCCACCCCGACCGGCTCTCCGAGGCCGACCGTCTCCAACTCAAGACCCTGCTGACCCGATGCCCACCATTGGAGGAAGTCCACGAGCTGGTGAAGTCGTTCGCCACCATGATGAGCGAGCGCGAAGGTCACCGACTGCCCGAGTGGATCGACGTCGTTCTCGCCTCCGACCACCCCAGCCTTCGCCGCTTCGCCCGCGGCCTACGCAAGGACTTCGACGCCGTCACCGCCGGACTCACACTCCCTCACAGCTCAGGAGCAGTGGAGGGCAACGTGAACCGACTCAAGATGATCAAGAGGAAACTCTATGGTCGCGCCAATCTCGACCTGCTGCGCAAGCTCGTGCTCCTCAACCACTGAACAGAGCTGAGAACGTCGCGAAGTGTGGTGCAGCACAGTCATCCCGTGAATACATCCACCCTGCCGTCGCACAACCAGCAGCGCAGGTCGAGCTTACCGCCCGCGTTGGGGTGCTGCGGTACCGACCGGTAACACCGTGCGCATGCGAGGGCACCGCAGGCCTGGCATTGATGTCCGTATCCGTCCATTTCCATCTGATCGAGCGAGGCAAACCATCTAACCGTGCCATCGCCATAGGTGATCGCGGATGATCCCGGGGACTGCGCTGGTATCACCGCATAGCCGCATCGAGCGCAATCCTCCCGGGACAACTCGGGTGTCGGCAGCACGCTGCGCTCAGCGATTTCGACGAAAGCTCCGTCGAACTCCTCGAAGATCATGACCAAGTCCTTGCCGAGGTTGCTCTCCGGATTCTCAGCGATGACATAGACCCGCTCATCCCTTACCTCGCAGCCACGTAGGAACTCGAGTGCCGCCGCTCTACCGCCGAAAGCTTCCATGAGGTAGAGACCATTGGGCGTCTTCACTTGCCGAATCGGCCGACTATCCGCGTAACCGGGAGGCCAGGAGACTCTGTATGGCATCTTCACGTAGACCTCGACCCGGTGTTGTCTCTTCGGGACGTCGATGCGGCGCCGAAGCATGATCGTGAATCCGATTACCACAGCCAGGATGACCGCCACGACGGCGAACCAAGTTCCCATGTCATCTCCGCATCCGCGATTTGTGTGCTACGGGCCACCCTATCTGTGGTATCCGGGACCGGTCCTGGATGCCAACGGAGCGTGGGAAGCCAGTTCAGACGCTGCTTGGCTTCGATAAGCACCGGAGTCAGTTGAGGTAGAGGATTCGATTGCGCAAATGCGTACTGCTGAGTCACTGATCAAGGCCATCGCGTCATCAAACCTGGGCCAGATCCAGATCCGACCAGCGAAATCAAGATGCCGAAGCCAGCCGCGAGATCACGCAGCGCTTCGCCCTTGCGCAGGTAGGCAAGGGTGAACAGGGCCTGCGCGCCGGAGTCGAGTGCCCGCCACCTGGAGCCGATGGTCTTACGATGTGCGCGGATGAGTCGGGCAACTCTGTTGAGGGTCGCGGTGGACAGCGGCAGCGCAGCAGGGTAGAACAGCAACCGGAGCTCCTGGTGGTCGTTCAGGCAGAAGTAGCATTCGCCGTTCTACCAGGAGCTTCTTCACGTCATCAATCCGCCCGTAGTCCGGGCATGTTGTGCTCCAACCGATCACGACCAGAACGTAACAATTTCAGGGTATTCCTGCCTCTGTTCTGCCGGTGCTCCGCCTGGTAAAGGCCGCCTTCCACCGGCAGAATGATCCTGACAGCGGCCCGCTTACGGTCAAAGCGGTCCATCAGAACGAGCCGACGTGGTCTTCATGCGAGCACTTCGGCTGTTCAACTCTTAGGAGGCACCATGGCTACCACTGCAACTCGGCTTCGGCCCGACCGGCGGAAGCTGCGACGCTTGACGCGCGCAGTTTCCACCGTCGCGATCGCCGCTGGTCTCATGCTGGGGGCCGGCGCACTCTCTTCGGCACCGGCCGCTGCCAGTGAGCACGCGGGAACCGACGACGGCACCGTGAGCATCCAAGCGTTCGCCGGGCCCTTCGCCTTTTGGGACTACTGTCAAATGGACCGGCAGGCGGCCCAGTACCAGGGATACGACGTCACACCGTGCTTTCGCGATCCCGATGGCTGGTACTACCAGTACTTCTGATCGATCGTCGAGGACCTAGTCCTGCGCGCCATTGATCTTCCCGGCGGCACCGGCCGTCCAGCGGCCGGATGCCCCCGGGAGAGCGCGGATCATCTCCGGCCATCCCGCAGGAATCACCCAGGGGCACTACGTCGTATCCCGAACGGTGGCTGGCGGCCGAGAACCGCAACCCCAAGGTCGCCAACACATACGAAGGCATCGAGCGGTGACGGCTGTTGCGCCACACCATCAAGAACCCCTCCCGGATCGGCCAACTGGTCAGCCAGGTTGAAACAGCCTCAATGAGAAGGTCGACCAATGCTGTCGAACCGTTGGAACGGGCATAGGATGCCTCCGCATCGGGACGGCTGACAATCCCATTGTCGTGTAAGCGGTGAGGCCAGCGCCGGGGGAATTCTCGAAGACCGCGATATCGATGAAGTTGTTGTTGTCCGGGGCCGTTAGCCGTTTGATATCTGAGGGAGGGTTGCCGCCATCGAAGAGCGCGGCTGCGCGATCAGTGACTTGCCGCATCGACTCATGGAGTGGCATCAATGGTTCTCAATCCCTGTGCATTTCCGAGAGCATCCGTGATCTGACCTTGTTGGTATTCAATAACCTCACGGGCTCGAGGAGTGGCGCGTTCAACTTCTGTGGTAATTGATGCACTAGTTGCCCGGTACAAGGCCCCTTCGTAGGAGTCAGAAAGAATGTTGACGGCAGCCGTGAAGGGAAGCTCCGAACCTGCGTTGGCGAAGCAGAACAGGCCAGCATTGATGAATTGGAATGTCCCAGGATCGACCGCTTCTTCAAAGAGGTCATTGAACCGTGGTCGAAATTCAGCCAATCCCGGCGTGAAATCGAGTCCCTGGTTGACAGCAGACTCAGCCCTGGCCAATCCGTCTGAAACGAACGAAGCTACATTCGGATCCTGAATTGGCGACTCAAGAGTGCGAATAGTCCAGGCGATTGATTCCACACAGACTCGCAGCCGCAGACGCGAAGGAAGCGACTCCAGTTGCGAGAGAAACACCGCCATTTCATCATCCCAATAACTGATGACCATATCTCCCAGCCGACTAGTCAGCCGAAGGAAGACGTCGAGCTCGCGGGAATCTTATACGACCGAGCCGTGGTCTCGTCGAATATGACCAGGAGTGCATCAGGCAGGTAAATCAGATTTCCATTCTCCGATTCTCCCAGCGCAATGACTAGATCCGCACCGTTGGAGAATTGGAGGCGGAATGCCCAAGGCATTTCAGGGCAACCATCATTGGGGATATGTCGAACTGGTTTGATGCTGACAATGTTCTTTTGGAGAAGGACGCTCCAATCTTCGTTGTCGGTGACATCTATGGGGGTGCCCAGCGAAGGATTATCCAGCGTCTCACCGGAGCGATAGCCGATCGCCAATCCTTCGTTCAAGCCGTCCATGCTCCAGGTGAACACGAGAGCGGATCCGTTCGAGAGGATCAGCTGAACTTCCATATCCACCTCGTGCACTAGCAGGCTTCGGTGCCCCTCGGGCCATGACGCATCCGGTGGGGGAACGTACCGGACTCTCGACAAGGTGTAGCTTGCCACCTCGTTCCGAAGCGAATTGAATGTCGTTTCATCTCTTGCAGATGGGTCCCAGGGCTGAATCATGTTAATCCCTTCGAGGTGCGCTAGGAGTTCCGGACTGGCGGGCTTACTGCTCGACTTCCCACTCCGGGCCAAGGACCGATGGGAATCCGTCAAGGAACCTGTCTACAGCCCGCCGCGCGGTCTCGATATCGACTAGTTGCGTGAGTTCGAACGACGCAATCTGGCCGCCGCACACGAGTTCCACCTGACCTGGCCCGGCCGTGGGGTTCGTCAAACTGACCACTGACTCATCCGCAAGCTCACCGGTGACCAAGAAGTGCTCCGGGCCGCCTGCAACCGACAAGTACTGGTAGGGCTCATCGAAGTTCACCGACACCTCGGTGCGTACCTGTCCATCCAGGGCAGCGACCGCATCGTAGATATCTTCCCGGCTCGGCTCGTTCCGTTCCCACTCGCCAGAGATAGACCCGCTCCAGTTGTCTCGACCGACAGTCAACATGACAGATTCACCGCTTGACCGATGGGGCTACCTGCCTTTGTGCCAGAGCGATTGTTGGAGCACATCCTGCTGGAACGCAATGGTTTCGCGGCATCGTGGATTGGCCACTTCGTCCTCGATATCGATGAGCGGGCCGGGGAATTCCTGCTCCAGCACGGCGTTGTAGCAGGAGCCAAAGACGTTGAACAGTCTCTTACCCTTGAGTTCGCTGTCATGGGAATGGGTCTGAACACACGCCATGACCAGGTTGGAAGTGCCTGGTTCAGCGGAGCCGTCGAGAACCAGTTCGATCCGTTCATCGAGCTCGGAAGTCCTATGCACGGCGTTGACGCCTTGTTGCAGCGCGGATTCGAAGGATGCCAACGAACCTGTGATCAAGTCCCGCGTTTCATCCTCCCGGACAGGGGGACTGAAGTGCTCCAGTGTCCACTTGATGACGGTCGCCGCCGACTTCAGTCTCGAAGCCGGGTTCAATCGGTCGAAATCTGGCTTGAGCGGTCGCATCAGATCATCCCAAAGCTCCATGAATCTCTCGCTATCGGTGCCGGTTCGAGATTGCCGCTTCTTGGACTCCTATGAGACCGGCTTCATGAAGCTCATCAAGCGCCGTCGACAGTGCCCGGAAGTCGCCCGTGGCCGGGACGTCGACTGCCAATAGGACCTCGTTGGCGTCGATTTCCCAGTCGCAGCCATGCATTCGCAGAACCGATTGCAGTTCACTGACCACGCTTTGGTCCTTCAACAGGATGCGGAGCGTCGAGTTTCCCGATTCGGCTACGAACTCATCGAAGACGAGTTCACGACGGTCGTGGTCCACGCGGACTCGCACGATGTCCCCGTACGCGATGCTCTTGACATAGAACGGGATGTTCCTGACCTCGACCTCCATCTTCACCTCGGTCTTTGCCGCCCAGATCTTTTCTGCCGGTGCAGGGGCATACGCAGCGATGTCATCGGGAAGGTCGAAGGCGATCGAGAACAATCGTTCCTGTTCTGTGACCTCGCTAGAGGAAGTCTCTGAGTTCGTCATTCCAGTCCTGCATCGTCTTGGTTGACCTACCATTGAATCTGTTGCAGGGCATGACCTTAGCCTCTGAACTCTATGGTTGCGCCGTCTGGCAGATCCTTTGTTTGCATATAGATATCGCCCCGGAACCGCATGAGCTCGACGTCTGGGATGGCGGCTTGGTGTTCGGCTTCGAACCGGCCGCCGAAGGCGAACGGAATGGCGGGTGCAAGTCGCTTGCCGACTGGAAGTCGACCGTTGAGTTCTTGCCAGGTCTGGGCGACATGCCTACCCGAGTAGAAGTCCAGATCGTCCATGAGAGTGCCGGCCCATTCGAAGATGTCCTCGCCCATGAACTCCCGGTCGGCGGTTTCAGGGTCGAACTGGTAGAACCCGTCGGGGTGAATTGCGAACTGAAATCCGAAGATGTCCTCGGCAAAGAACAAGAGGTCGTCCCCGGTGCCGTTGTATTCGTTGCGCCACGTGTTGCTCGCGTTCCACCACAGACAGTTTCCAGGGATGTCGGGGCCCCACGGGCGCACGAACAGGGCCGGCCCGAACGCGTAGAACCCGTTCTGCTTCATTAGCAACGGCTTCAGTGGTTCTGGGATCTGAGCTGAGACCGCAGGAGCATGGAGCAAGGGCCCCAATGCACGGCCGGCCTGTCCCAGCAGGTCAGCAAGGTGTTGCTCCGACATCAGATGTTCCCTTCATCAGGCACCGATAGGGTGGTCGAGCTCGGCATCGACGAACACGCCATGCGCCCCGCCAGACCCTCGACGACTTCAATCAGCCGTCCTGAACCGTAGCTCAGGCCGACCACCTCAACTCTGAAGCAATCCGACTCCGGCACAACACCTTCCGCACCCGCAACGGTGGAATCTGTCGGCGCCGGGCCATGACCCTAGTACCGCGTGTACGTGTGCTGGCCCCGCTCAGCGAACCCGGACAGGAACCGGGAGTTCACGTCTCCGGTGAGGATGTCGTGCAGGAACTCAACGGTGGTCAGGTTGAAGAACTCCCACCGGTTGTCCTCGCCTTGCTCGACGGCGACTGTCCATGAGGCGGAGGGTGCACCGTCCCCGACGACCCAGTACAGGTATTCGGCTCCAGGTGTGCCCGCCCAGTTGATGAGGCGCTTCCCCGCGAGCGGCGCGGGCCTGGAAAGGTCCGGGTCTTCAGCCCAGAGCTCCTCGACGTCTTGGACTCGGTACAGGCCTTCCCCGAGTAGGTCGTACGTGTCGATGCGCGCGCCGGGTTCGAAAATGACTATGTCGTCGTCGAATGAGCCGCCGCCGTAAGTGTTAATGA
>NZ_STGY01000045.1 GCF_004912275.1 Glycomyces buryatensis | reverse complement strand
TCGACCTGTTTCCGATGTCCTGAGACATCACACGTCGGGCTAATACTCGCTTATTTGAACACACCGACGCAGGTAGCGCACCTGCTCGAAAGGCTCTCCGTCCCCTCGCTCGGCCGCGACGCCGTTTCGGGCCCCTCCTGTCGGGTTGTGGATTCGATGGAACGAGGGTTCGAGCACGTTGAGCGGCGACGGCCGAGACCGCTCAATCAGCGCCTCTCGCCTGACGAACGTCGGGACCTGGTGCACGCCTTCGACTCCGGTGTCAAACAGAAGGAACTCGCCACCGAGTATGGAATCAGCATCCGCAGCGTAAAGCGCTTGATCCATATAGCTCGTGATTGCGGAACGATTGCCCCACAACTCTAGATTCGCTGACGCTCCCGGACCGATTGCCAGGATGCTCAAGCGGATCGCCGCAGTGATGGCGGTGATGAAGGCACTGAGACGGTGTCGGCTCGGCCAGGTTCAGCTTGTACTCGATGGGCCATGCTCCACTGCTACCGTGGTGAGCAGTTTTCGTCGCGCGAAGGGTGCAAGGTATGACCGGTGTGGAGTTGATCATCGCGGCTCTGGCGGCGGGCGCCGTCGCCGGGGCCGGGCTGGGCGCCAAGGACACGGTCGCCTCCATGGTTACCGATACCTATCAAGGCTTGAAGCGATTGGTCAAGGACAGGCTCGGCGACCGGGCTGCGGCGGTTGCGGTGGTCGAGGCCGACCACACCCAACCGGAGTCCCTGCGCGCGGCGCTCGCGCCGGCGCTGGCCGAGTCCGGTGCCGACACTGACCAGATGATCCTTGAACAGGCTCGCGAACTGTTGACTCAGTTGGAAGCACCGGCCGGGAAGTACGTGGTGGACAATCGCGGCGCTAAAGGGGTCGTGATCGGCGACCACAGCAGCCAGACCAACACGTTCAACTGACAGGTAGCGCCGATGGCGGAAAACGACCGTCCTGGCCGCGAAGTCGACGCCAGTGGGGCCAAGGGCGTACAAATCGGCGACAACAACCTCCAGATCAACGTCTACGCGTCCGCCCATCCGAAGGCGCGGTTCGCTAATCGCCACGACCTCGCGACGGTTCTCCACCAGGGGTCCAGAGCTCGCCGAGAGGTTCGCCTGCAAGCGTTCGAGGTTGATGAGGCTGTCCTGGCGCCATATCTCGGTCAAATCAAAATCCCGGATATCCCAAGCGGCAGAGTAAAGGTCCTGCTCGGCGATTTTGGGTCTGGCAAGTCCGAGATCGCCGAAACATGGCATCGTGCCGAGATCGAAAATCTCATCGCAGACGAGCGTGCGCCGCTCCCGGTTTGGTTGAACGCCCAAGACCTACTCGGCCGAACGCTCGAAGGCGCCGTCGAACAGCAGCTCGGGCCCACCTGGCGCCATGGACAAGGCGCGTCTATCACGGTGGACGGTCTCGACGAGACGAACGACCCCGCCAAGGCGCAGGCCCTACTGGATGCCGCTCGCATCCTCTCCAAGACATATACGAATATTCGGGTCTTGCTGACTGCTCGTCCAGGCATTCTGTCCGCCATGCCAACAGAGGGGATATCCGCGACGCTCCTCAGCGAGGATGCGGCACTGAAGCTCGTCGAGTCTGTTAGCGGCAGGCCGTACAGTACGTGGCGCTGGACGACGGACATGCGGGCCACAGTGACCAGGCCGTTCTTCGCCCTCGGGGCGGGAGTCATGCTCCGTCAGGACGGCGCTCCCCGTGGAGAAGCAGATCTCATACGAGACCTGGTCGAAAATGCTCTCAGAAAGGGCACCGAGAGGTCAGCGGTAACCTCAAGTGAGATTCTCCCGGTCCTCCAGAAACTTGCTGTGGTGCTTACCAGAACGGGCAAGGACGACTTGCTGTTCAGCGACCGCCAGATCGCTCGTTCGAGTCGGCTGGTGGCCGACGGCCCCGATGACTCGGTCCGGTTCGCTCTGCCAATCTTCCAACACTGGTTTGCGGCGCAGACGATTCTCACCGGCGACGTGTCTGCTGCGGAGGTCGTGGCCGACACTCGCCGGTTCAATCGTTGGCGATGGGCCGCGGCAGTGGCCGCGTTGAGCGCACGGACCGAAGATGCGGTGGACGACCTGCTGGGGACCTGGGTTGCCGGGAACCCGGGAGCGGCGGCCTGGATCATCAACGAGGCGTTCAACGGACACAGAGACTGGCGTACCGAAGACGACGAGAATCTCGACGCCCAGACCAGCGGCACCCGCCTCCTCCAAGCCCTGCGCACCTGGACGGAGGGCCTGGGCCCGCTCGCCGGAGGCGTTCTCCCATCGCTGGTAGTCCGGGGCCCGGTCGGGTTGGGCGTCACTGTATCTGGCCATCGCATCGACATAGCGTTCTCGACCTCTCGTCCAGCAGCCGACTACGTGACCCAAGTCCCTCTCGGTGTACACCCGCTGGTTCCAAGCCCAGTGCCGGATTGGCGTCCGTGGATCAGTGGTGAAGCACCGGAAGGTCACGCCTGGCCCTGGACCATGGTGCAGAAAAGTATCGCAAGTGCGATGGATGAAAAACTGTCCCGCGACCCGTTCTTGGGTACTCCGGACGGGGTCTGGGTACAGGAACGTCGCTTTGACCTTGCCCGGCGCGTCCTCGGCCGTGGGTCCGGATTTCACGGCGACCTGTCCGCCGATGAGATTAGAAATCGGGCAACAGAACTGTTCAACGCGATCGGACAGAACCGGGATGCCGGGATCTCACGAAATGGCTCAGCAATATTCTCCGGCGCGGAGCTCGATGATCTTGTCTCATGGATCGACTCGACAGCGCCCGGACAGGTGGTGTCGCATCTTCCGGAGGCGGACGTGTCGCACCCGGGGGGCGGGTGGGTCTGGGACCGCTATTCCCCCCAGCGGCTCATGGAGTTCGAGGTCGAGGTGTACGGGCGCGCGTGCGAGGCCTATGACGAGGCGCTAGCTCACTCGTTCGCCCGGCTCGGGTGGTCCATGCCAAGTTCAGCACTTGCGCCGTTCGGCGTCGTCCTGGAAGTGCAGTTCGATGGACCTGACCGGCTCGGCAATGTACCGCTTCTGACCGCAATGCAGGTGCCAATGGCATTGATACGCCAGTTTGCACCGCCTGGACCCGAGGCAGTCTGGTCAGTTTCTAGACGAGCGGTGATCGCCCAGACCAGTCGGGAGCAATCAACATTCTGGGAGCGCCAGACAGCCATTCGCGAGAACATTCGCTCCTGGCTCGCTGGGCAAAGCCGCGAATCAATCGGCAGTCTTGGATGGGTTGACACAGGCGCAGATGACATGTCTAACGGCCGACCTGCGTCCAGTTTGGCGGCAGGGTGGCTCTCTGATGATTTGAAGAGCCTTGGGCTCGGCACCGGTGGGTCGCCTCAGCTTCGGTGAGCGCTCCCCGCGGGAAGATCCGAGTGCAAACGGGAGTCGCCTCTTTGGTGCTGCCACCTTGGATCGTTGCATTGTCGCGGGTGGACAAGTACTGCGGCGAACAATAGCTCACTTCTAGGTTCGGCCACGGTCAGAGCCTCGCCGGGTCTGCCACAGCGGTCTCTCACCCGGTTCGCCCCCACGCCTTCGCTTGTGTCAGTGCAGGGTGCGATGATCGCTAGACCACCAGAATGAGCTGCCGAAACCCACCGTTCGCACTTCCGCGGGCCGTGCAAAGTAAAGGTGACGGAACCTTCCCGAACCTGCCTTGCCTGCAAACTACACTGACACCATGGTTGCGCGCACTCCCACGATCGTCGCCGGGTCCATGGGGTTCGACCGGACCGGCCGCAACGCGGTCGACTGGCGGCCAGGCAAGGTGTTCCGCGTGGCGTTCGACCTCGCTGAGGCGTCCGAGCACCCACGGGTGTGTTTCATCGCCACCGCTGGTGGCGACCCGGAGCGGAGGATCGCCGGGTTCTACGGCGCCTTCGCCGGTTCAGGGGTCGAATGCTCCCACCTGACACTGTTCGAGATGCCGAATGTCGAAGACGTTGCGGCCCATCTGCTTGCGCAGGACATGATCTGGGTCGACCGTGGCTCCTTGGTGAACCTGGTGGCGATATGGAAGTCGCACCGGCTTCCCGAAGTGCTCAAGGACTGCTGGCAGGCAGGTGTGGTCCTCGGCGGGGAGTCCGCCGGCTCGCTGTGCTGGCATACGGGCGGATCGACCGACAGCTTTGGACCGAAGATCCAAGCCGCCGAGGGGATCGGGTTCCTGCCGTATTCGAACGCGGTTCACTACAGCCACCGCAAGAAGGCCCACAAGCGGCTCATCGCCGAGGGTGCGCTCGATGACGGGTACGCGACCGACGCGGGAGCGGCCCTCGTCTACCGGGGCACGGAGCTGGCCGAGGTCGTCGCCGACCGCAAGGACGCCTACGGCTATCACCTGGCCCGGAACGATGCGGGGCAAGTTGTCGAGAAGCGGATCGAGCCGCGCCCACTATCCTGAGACGGATTCTAGCTTCCGGCTGAGTTCAGCGGTCTCTTCCCTGCCGGGCCAACGTGTCCGAATGAGGGTGAGTGCCCGGACCAGTTCGACCCGAGTCGACCGCGACTCGGTAGCGCCACCGCCGTCGAGGACGTCGGCGGCGAGTCGGCACGCCCGGTCGACGTCTCCGGCGCTCGCATAGGCGCGCGCCAGCTTCGCCGTGTTGATCGCCCCGCTGCGGGCGCTGGCGGCGCTGATGGCGTGCAACCGGGGCTCGAACTCGGCAATGGTGAGCGGTCCGCCACCAAGGTAGACGTCGCACGTGGCACGGAACATGAGGAGTAGATCGTCGGTGGGCAGGCTGGTCTGTCCGACCGTGGAATTCTGGTCGCTCCCATCCGACGCCTCAAGGTGTCTGGCAGTGAGGTCGAGAGCGTACTGAGTCGCGTCGGGAAGTCCCAGCAGAGCATTGCCAAAGGCAACCTGTTTGGCTGCAAGTGCTTTCAGCCGATGCGGCGCACCGGTGGAGGCGAGCACCGGCCGGGCGTGGTCGATCGCCGCTGGAGCGAACCCGGCTGTGCTGAGGGCGAGCATGGAACGACGAATGGACGTGTAGTGCGACATCGCGGTCCACGCCGATCGCGCCGCCCATTCGCTAGTCCGGTCGATCCAGAACAGCGCGGCGCTGCCGTCACCGGCTTCCTCGCACATCCACGACAGGGTCTCGGCCAGTCGCGCCTGAAGCCGATCGAGGTTGACCCTGACCTCACCAGTCGACGAGTGGCGGACGGCGTCGATGATCGCCACCTGGCCCATAAGCGCGGGGATGACATGGGTCGGGGCGGTGAGCCGGGCCGCGTTGCGCAACTGCGCGAATGAATCACGCAGTTCATCGACCAGCTCCGCTGTCGGCGTGAGCCGACCGACGGCCTCCTTCAAACCCGGAAGGGCCCCAGCCGCACCGAGACCGATGGCAGTTAGGAACTGTCGGCGCGACAGCATCAACGTCGTGTTCTCGCCGGGGATGCGGACCGCCACTACCTCCTCGACCGAGCCGATCTCCGCCTCAGCGGCAAGAGCGCTGATCATTCCGGCGGTGCCGTAGACCACGTCGAGCGACTCGGCCAACCACGGTTTGAGCGAACGGGTTCCGGTCTCCACCTGCGATATCTGGGAGACGGCGCAGCCCACGCGGGAGGCGACGGCCGCGAGCGTCATGCCCGAGCCGCGACGTAGGTGGCGCAGCAGGCCGCCGATGCCGTTGTAGCTGTTCACGGGCGGCCTCCGGATTTCACAGGATTTCACAGGTGCCGCCCGGAGCATCGACGGATTCGGCATCCGAGTCAACACTGTCTGTAGATGAGAGCTGGGCGACATTACCAGTTTCGGCTATCGCCGCAAGGGCGTCAACCAGCCTCATTGTCCACTGCGAACAGACGTGCTGCCGGGTCGGCTGGCTGGACTCGGTAGTGGCCGGAAGAACGGTGCTGCGAACAGCCAGGCAAGCGGCGACCCGCCGAACAAGCTGACCTGTCGGCGGGTCGCCGTTCACCAGAACTGTGAAAGGAGATCCTGGTGACTGACCACTACTCTACGATTCGCGACTTCGGGCGGCAAGCCCACGTCGAACCCGCAGTCCCCGTTCAGAAACGTGCCAAACCGGAGCACCTGGGTGACTGGACGACCGCCAGTGGAGGCTCTCTCAGCCTGACCGGCCGTCGCGGTTCGGAGTTCGCCACTATCTGGCACAACCGCACCGACGGCCCGGTCAAGATCGGCCGCGCTCGCCATGCTGGCGGGGTCCTCCGCTCGGTTGAATGGGACGACGCACATCAGGACCAGACCGAATTCTGGAAGACCCAGCAGCGTCACCAGATCGCCGCGCTCATCGCGGCGTGGCACGCCGAGGCACGGCCATGACCGCGACCATCGCTCCGATCAAGGTCTCCAGCGACCAGGATTCCACTGCGGACTACACGGTCGAACTCACTGACCGGACCGCCACCGTCCGCTACCGCTCCAAGCTCTGGCCGGACGAGGAAACAGAGGTCGCCCGCATCGACCACCGCGACGGCAGGATCGCGGCGGTCGCATGGGGCGAGACCTGGCAGCGGATGTGGAGCTCCGCGCTGCGGGTGGAGGTCATCGCCCGCGTGCAGCACCTGCTCATCGAGCACGGACCGCTCCGCACACGAAGTACCTAAACCCGTCCGGCGACCGGTCGTTCCGGTCGCCGGGTCCACCGGACCGCCTATCTGAGAGGAGCCCGAGATACCGAACGTCGCCGATGCGACGACCATGACCGCCAAGCCTGAATTGTGAAAGGGAATCCATCATGTCCGCAACCGTCAACCGCCCCGAGGCGGCCCGGATCGGCGCTCGCGCCGACGAGCTGCTCACCGAGATCAAGGACGACATCGAGTTCGACCGCCTGGTCGCCTCCTCCCAGCTCTACGCCGACTGCTGGGCGACCTTCACCGGTTACCCGATCATCGCCGAGTGGAACCACGACACCGACAAGGCCCCGCTCTTCGAGGAGGGCTTGAAGGTCTTGGCGCTCAAGGCCGCCGTCTGGGAAGCGACCGGCGGCGACGAAGCCGCCGCCGAGCTCGACGTCGCCGCCCCGGTCGACGAGATGGTCCATGCCATCCTCGCCCAGACGAACCTCCTCAACCGGCTCGCCGAGCGGCGGGGCATCGCGGTCGTGCACATGACCGACCAGGAGGAGTTCGTCTGGGAACGGGACGACTACACCCAGGACTGCTACGAGGCGGCGGGGTGGGGCACGCCGCCCGAGCGGTACTGGATCGGCGCGGCTGAAACGCGCCGACGCCACCAGATCCTCGATGCCGCCTACGCGCGCATCGGGATCGGTCCGCAGGGGCGCTCGCACGGCTTCACCTTCGAGGCCCGTGAGGAGTACGCGAGCGTCTAACCCGCGAGGTGGTGGGAGAGCACGACTCTGAGCGCGTCGACCACGACGGCACTGGGGAAGTGCTCGCGGGCGGCTGCCTCGGCCTGTCTGATGGCCTGGGCGGTCGCCCGTTCTGGCGCGGTGGCGATCACCGCGACCAGCCACGCCTCCAGATCGGTCTCCAAGACCGGCATCACTAGGGCCGCCTGTGACGGGACCGGTGCTGGTCTGCCCGACTCTGGCAACGCCGCGCCCTCGCTGGCGTAGAGGCCGACTGGCAGGCCAACCCGGTACGGATGCACGCAGGTCGGAGCCCCAGTGGCGATATTGACCCGGCAGTCGCGACTCGGGTCGAACTGCGATTCAGGGCCAGGCCGGTCGATCACGTCGAACGCACCGGCCTCGCAGGTCAGCGCCGGGCACACAGCGCACACCTCGCCTTCGGACCAACGTCTCGACCGCATTCGCCCTCCCAGGAAGGATCTTCCGCCATGACCATTCTGGCACCGCCCCGTCACCCGCTCATCGAGGACGCGCTCACCTGCGCACGGAACTGGTGCGCCGGACACGAGATCGACGCGGCTCCCGCGCTCCGCCACGCCGTGGCCGTGGCAGTCGTGCTCGGCCGCTACCATCCCGAAACCGAGCCCGACATCACCGCCGCCGTACTGATGCACGACAGCCCCGAGTTCGCGCCGCCGACGCTCGACCTCGACGCATTCCTCACCATCCAGTTCAGCCCGGAGACCAACCGGATCGTCCGCGCCTTGCAGCACCTGCACGACACGATGGGCGCAGACACCGAACCCGAAGTCGCAGAGGACGACAGCGCGACACTCCAGGCCGCGTGCGCCGACAAGATCGTCGCCATCTCCTCGATGCTCCGTCGCAGCCGGACTGCGGACTCCCCCTCCGAGTTCTGGTCGGCCCGCACAGCCTTCACCGGCATCCTCGGCTACTTCGACCGCTTCACTGAGCTGGCTGCTCAGGGGGGCGAGGGCGACATGGCAGAGCGCCTCCGCGCCCTGCTGGTCAAGGTCCGAGCCGAGGCCAACGGCTGACCGACCTCCGCCACGACCTTCGGGGTCGAGAGTGGACTCTCATCGGGTCCGCGCCTGTGACTTACGGCGGGGTCCAACGACCGGCCCCCGCACCGCATCCATGTCAACGCGGCGACGTTCACAGAGTATCCACCCAGTTCAGAGGCTGATTCCGCCCTTGCTCACGAACCCGAAATCATACTCCCAGAACACCTATAACGACGCATCTTCGAGAACCCTTGCCTGCCAGGTCAAACGCCATACGATCATCACATTGTCGGCGCGCAAATCCCTTTGACCTTCGCTTTCGCCTGCGCTGCTTTGACTCTCATGAGCGATGGGCCCTCGTTTCGACAGGGTCGCCCCAACCGACTCGCCTTACGTCAGCACAAACCGCACTCCAAGCGGTCACAAGCGTTCACAACCGGTCACAATGCAGGTCAGGCCGCTGAACAGACGAGCCCACCTCACGGCCACGACCCTCGGTCACGAGCACTCGACTCTCCGTTCGAGAAGCGTTACAGTGGTTGAAGACAGGAAGCACACGGCGCAGCCGCCAGCACCATGGCACTGCCATCGAACACTCGGTCCGATCACGGCCGACACGAGCCCTGTAAACCTTCCGGATTCCCTCACCCTGGCACGCGGCCTCCCTCCCCGGCGT
Source organism: Glycomyces buryatensis (assembly GCF_004912275.1). Taxonomy (GTDB): domain Bacteria; phylum Actinomycetota; class Actinomycetes; order Mycobacteriales; family Micromonosporaceae; genus Glycomyces; species Glycomyces buryatensis. Next base: position 30,333 of record NZ_STGY01000045.1, on the reverse strand, counting down.
CTTCAACCAGCAGTGGGCGCGGTCGATCTCATGCCGGCTGGTTGATCCTCCCCTGGACCGGGGATACGTTCGCGGCAGCGATCCCTGAAACATCCATATCGGACGGACTCGGGCGGTGGCGTCGTTGACGAGCCGCCGCGTCAAGATCACCGGAGCCCGCCGAGAACGGCTCGACACCGCCGCGCTCGCTCGGCTGCTGGCCGACCTCGCAGCGCGGTCGGAGTCCGACCCGCCTGAGCCCCACCCAACTCAGCACCAGCCGACCTGCCAGCAAACAGCAAGGAGTGACCAATGACCGGCCAGCGCCTCCGCGCCCTCACCTACTACCGCGTCTCCACCAAAAAGCAGCTGGAGACCGACTACGACCCGGACGGCAACTCCATCCAGACCCAGCGCGAAGACTGCCGCACCGCCGCCGAACGCTACGGATACGAGATCGTCGATGAGTATCTTGAACCGGGCAACAGCGGCACCTCAATCACCAAGCGCCCGGTCTTCCAAGCCCTGCTCAAACGGGTTGCCGAGATCGGCGATGTCGACGCGGTCATCATCTACCGCCGCAACCGGATCTTCCGCAACGAGTGGGACGCCGCGATCACCGGCCGCGAACTCTCCGACCACGGCGTCCGCCTGATCTCCGCCAACGACTACACCGACGACACCGCCGAAGGCCAGCTCGTCGCCTCGGTCCTCGACAGCATCAACGCCTACCAGTCCCGCGCCCAAGGCAACGACATCAAACGCAAGATGGCGGGCAAGGCCGCACGCGGCGGCACACCCGGTCGGGCCAAACTCGGATACCGAAACGTCCACGAGACCATCGACGACCGCAGCGTCGCCACCATCGCCGTCGACCCGAAACGCGCCCCGTTCATCCACACCGCGTTCGAGCTGTTCGCGACCGGCAAGCACAGCATCCGGTCGCTTCGCGACGCCCTCACCGCGGCCGGTCTTCGCAACCGCCCGACCAAAGCTCACCCGGCCGGGACCGAGGTCTCACCGAGCCAGCTGGAGAAGATCCTGCGCGACCGCTATTACCTCGGCTACGTCATCTGGGGCGGCCAAGAACACCCCGGCCGCCACGAACCCCTGGTCGACCCCGAGCTCTTCGCGCAGGTCCAGGACGTCCTCGCCCGCCGCCGTCGCGGCACCCGCGAACGGGTCTGGCGGCACTACCTCAAAGGGCTGCTGTGGTGCGCCCGCTGCGGCTCCCACCTGATCTTCGAACCGGCCCGCAGCCGAGACGGCAAACCCCACTTCTACTTCCGCTGCGCCCGACGCCAAGGCGGCCACTGCGACCTGCCTCGATTCCCACTCACCACCGTCGAGCACGCCGTAGAAGCCCACTACGCGACCATCACCATCAGCGAGGCCGAACGCACCGCCGTACGCGAGCACCTGACCGAGGCCATCGCCGCCCAGCAGTCGACCACCAAGGCCCTGCGCCAGCGACTCCGCGCCGAACTGACCCGCCTCGAACACCGCGAAGACGCCTACCTCGAACTCGTCGGCAACCCCGACTGGCCCGCCGAGAAGCTCACACGGAAGGTGCAGGAGGTCAACCTCGAACGCGACCGCATCAACCAGCGTCTGGCCGAAGCCGACACCGCCGACTACGCCCAGGCCGCGCAGCGGATCAACGCACTCGCCGACCTCCTGGCGAACCCGCGAGCGCTCTACCGAACCCTGCCCGACGACCACCGCCAAGCCTTCAACGACCTGTGCTTCGACAAGCTCTACGTCGATGCCGACGAACCCGATACGCCGCTGATCAGCCACGCCGACCTCGCCAGCGCCCATGAACCGATCCGGCACTACTGCGACCAGCTCTCCGCGCAACGCCCCAGCGGCAAGCAAAAGAGCCGCGACTCTCGTCGCGGCTCTCAAGGTGCCCCACCTTCAAATGAGGCACCTACAGTCGGGCTGACAGGACTTGAACCTGCGACCCCTTGACCCCCAGTCAAGTGCGCTACCAAGCTGCGCCACAGCCCGTTTTTCGCCGCTTTGTTGGCGGCGGAGACAACTTTAGCGTATTGCTTCGGGTGTCTCTGAGGCGAGGTGCCCGCTGTGAGGCAGGACCCGCCGGTGGTTATTTGTGCTTGTCCTTCTTGCGAGACTCACGTGGTTTGACCACGAGTTCGATTGGCGTGCCCGGGAAACCGAAGTCCTCTCGGAGGCGACGCTGGATGAACTTGAGGTACTGCTTGTCGAACTTGGCGTTCGTGAACAGGATGAATCGCGGCGGTTCGGTGTCGGCCTGGGTGGCGAAGAGGACCTTGGGGGCCTTGTTCGCGCGGACCGGGTGCGGTGTGGCCGCCTGGAGGGTGCTGATCCACTGGTTGAGCTCGCCGGTGGAGATGCGCTGGCCCCAGCCGCCGAGCGCTTCGCGCAGGGCGGGGGCGAGCTTGGCGACGGCGCGGCCAGTGAGGGCCGAGACGTTGACCCGGGGCGCCCAGGCGACCTGGGCCAGTTCCCGGTCGATCTCCTTCTCCAGGTAGTAGCGCCGGTCCTCGTCGACCAGGTCCCACTTGTTGAAGGCGAGGACCAGGGCACGACCGGACTCGACCGCCTGGGTCAGGACCCGCTGGTCCTGCTCGGCGACGGGCTGCGAGGCGTCCAGGAGGACGACGACGACCTCCGCGGCCTCGACTGCGTGCTCGGTCCGCAGGGACGCGTAGTACTCGGTGCCGGAGGCGAACTTGACGCGCTTGCGCAGTCCGGCGGTGTCGACCAGGACCCAGTCGTCGCCGTCGATCTCCACCAGGGAGTCGACCGGGTCGACGGTCGTGCCGGCGACATTGTCGACCACGGCGCGGTCTTCGCCGGCGATCCGGTTGAGCAGGCTCGACTTGCCCACGTTGGGCTTGCCGACCAGGGCGACCCGGCGGGGGCCGCGCTCCTTGAGCTGGCCGGTCGGCTTCTCGGGGAAGGCCCATACGATCTGGTCGAGCAGGTCGCCCGAGCCGCGCCCGTGCAGGGCCGAGATCGGGTAGGGCTCGCCCAGACCCAGGCTCCACAGGTCGGCCACGTCGGAGTTCATCCGCTCGGAGTCGACCTTGTTGGCCACCAGGATGACCCGCTTCTTGGCGCGGTGCAGAATGCGTGCGGCGGCCTCGTCGGCGTCGGTCGCGCCCACGCGCGAGTCCACCACGAACACCACCACGTCGGCGGTCTTGATGGCCAGTTCGGCCTGGGCGGCGATCGCCTTGGCCATGCCCTCGGCGTCCGGGTCCCAGCCGCCGGTGTCGACCAGGCTGAAGTCCCGGCCGGCCCATTCGGCGTCATAGGCGACCCGGTCGCGCGTGACGCCCGGCTCGTCCTGGACGACGGCGGCGCGGCGGCCGAGGATGCGGTTGACCAGCGTCGACTTGCCCACATTGGGGCGGCCGACGACGGCCACCGTCGGGACCGGTCCGCGCTCGTTCGTTTCGAGCTCGTCCCAGGTCGCTTCGTCAGTCATTGATGTCCCTGTTGTTCAGCAAGGCCAGAATCTTGGCCACTACCTCCACGATCGGTAGGTCCGTGGAGTCGATGACGGTGGCCCCGGCGGGGACCTCCAGGGGCTTGGTGGTCTTGGAGTCGGCCGTGTCGCGGCGCTGGATGTCCTTCGCCGTGGCCTTGGTGTCGGCCCCGAACTCGGAGGCGCGGCGGCCGGCGCGCACGGCCGGGTCGGCGGTGAGGTAGACCTTGACGTCGGCGTCGGGGGCGACGACCTCGACGATGTCGCGGCCTTCGACCACGATGCCGTTCTTCGCCTCGGCGATGAGGCGCCGCTGCTCCTCGATGAGGAACTTGCGGACGGTCTTGTTGCCTGCCACGGCCGAGACGGCCTTGGTGACGTCGTCACCGCGGATGGCCAGGCCGGCGTCCTCGCCGTCGAGGCGGGTGAAGGGGTCCTCGGGGGTGGTCCCGAATTCGAGCTTCGCGTTCTTGACGGTCTTGGTGACCTGCGCGGTCTGCGAGGGGTCGACGCCGGCCTTGATGACCGCGAGGGTCGCGGCGCGGTACATCGAGCCCGTGTCGAGGTAAGCGGCTTCGATCGCGGTCGCGAGGGTCTTCGAGACGGTCGACTTACCCGCTCCCGACGGGCCGTCGATCGCGACGACCGGTGCGCTCTTTTTGTGCTCGGGCACTTTCTCGCTCCGTTCTTGAACTGCAAACCCCGCAAACCTACATCATGCCTGGCTGCGGAGGGTGAGGTGTGGTTAGCACACCAGAGTGGCATGTCGTGCGCCGACACTACCGCTCGGTATCGAGGATCGTGACTGCACCGACCCACAGGACAGGCCCTAAGGGCCGATCGACCACCCTCGCACCCATCGGCCACAGCGCCAGCGGGATCATCTTCCAGTTCGCGACCGCCAGCGGGATGCCGATGATCGTGATCGCCTGCAGGAACCCGGTGACCAGGTGCGCGAGCGCCAGCTCCCAGCCGAACAGGACCAGCCACAGGACATTGCCCAGCAGCGAGAAGCAGCCGGAGGCCGGGTCGCGCACGACCGTCCTTCCGAACGGCCACAGCACGTACCCGGCCAGGCGCATATTGGCGATACCGAACGGGATCGTGACGATGAAGATGCAGAACAGGAGGCCGGTGAGGAAGTAGCCGATCGCCAGCCACAGTCCGGCCAGCACGAACCAGATGACGTTCAGAATCGTATTCACAACGAAAGCCTAACCAGCCCATACCGTTCCCGTCGGTACAGCTGGCTAGCGCCTTTCCTCTGGGGCAGGCACTACAGTCCTACCTCGCGGTAGAGCAGGCCGACCTCGTCGGGCGTGAGCCGCCGCAGCGTGCCGGGCTTGAGGTTCCGCAGCTGGACCGGGCCGATCTCGGTCCGGACCAGACGCGAGACCCGGTGACCGGACGCGTCCATGAGGCGCCTCACAATGTGCTTGCGTCCCTCGTGAATCGTGATCTCGATCAAGGACTGGCCGGCGTGCTCGTCGATGATCTTGAGCTTGTCGGCCTTGGCCGGGCCGTCCTCCAGATCGATGCCCTTGAGCAGGCGGTTCCAGGTGGGCTTGTCGAGCACCCCGGCGACCTGCGCCCGGTAGACCTTGGGCAGGCCGTGCGAGGGGTGCATGATCCGGTTGGCCAGCTCCCCGTCGTTGGTCAGCAGCAGCAGGCCCTCGGAGTCGGTGTCGAGCCGCCCGACGTGGAAGACCCGCTCGTCGATGCCCTTGGCGATCTCGGCCAGGGACGGGCGCCCCTCGTCGTCCTCCATGGTCGAGATGATGCCGCGCGGCTTGTTGATCGCGTAGTAGACCTTGTCGACGTCGGTGATCACGCGCTTGCCAGAGACATGAATGATGTCCTTGGCGGTGTCGACCCGCTGGCCGAGCCGGGCGGGTTCGCCATTGACCTTCACCTTGCCCCTGGCGATCAGGTCCTCGGCGGCTCGGCGGGAGGCGATCCCGGCCTGGGACAGCACCTTCTGCAGGCGCACGCCCTCGTCGTCAGCTTTGTTCATCATCCTCGATATCCGTCACGTCGTCCGGCAGGAACGGGGCCAGCTCCGGTAGCTGGTCTACCGAGTCCAGGCCGATCTTCTCCAAGAACAGGGTGGTGGTGCGGTACAGCGTCGCCGTCGAATCGGGGTCGGAGCCGCACTCCTCTACCAGCCCGCGCGCCAGCAGCGTGCGGATGACCCCATCGCAGTTGACCCCCCGGATCGCCGAGATGCGACCCCTGGTGACCGGCTGCCGGTAGGCGACGACGGCGAGCGTCTCCAGGGCCGCCTTGGTGAGGCGGGCCGAAGCGCCGTCGGTCACGAACCGTTCGACATAGCGGGCGTAGTCGGCCCGGGTGTAGAACCGCCAACCGCCGGCTTGGCGACGCAGGTCGAACCCGCGTCCGTCACCAGTGTATTCGGCACTGAGCCGACCGAGCGTCTCGCGGACCTGTGAACGTGGCCGCTCCAATACCGAGGACAGGAATTCCTCGGTCAGTGGCTCCTCCGCGATCATGAGAATCGCCTCGAGAACCGCGCCCAGATCGACGTCCTCGGGCACCGGGACCGGCGTGTTCGCCGGCTCGGGCTCGGGCTCCACTTCGGGAACCGGCTGGGCCGGGATCAGCGCCTGGGCGTACTCGTCGTGGTCGCCCACCGGTTCGTCCGCCGGCACGTCCGCGCGCTCGGCGGTGTCGGTGGCGAGCTTCGGCCGCCAGGCCTCGATCTCCTCGGGCGTCGGCTCTTCACTCATCTGGGTCTTCCTCCCCCGCTTGCGGACTGCCGGCGTACTCGTCGACATTGATCTCGGCGTTCACGGAGCCGCCGAGCCAGCGCACGGTCAGCTCGCCGAGCGCCTGCATTTGCTCGAAGCCGACCAGGGCCTCCCGGTAGAGCTCCAGCAGCGCCAGGAACCGGGCGACCACCTCAAGGTGGGTCTCGCAGTCGGAGACCAGGGCCCGGAACGTGGCGGTCTGGACCCGCTGGAGCCGACGCGTGAGGATGACGGCGTGCTCGCGGACCGAGACGCGCTGCATGTGGACGTGGTCGGTGCCGACGGTCTCCCGCGGCCGGGGCTTCATCGCCTTGCCCGCCAATGCGGCCAGATCCTCGGGGGTGAGGTCGAGAACCAGTTCGGGGAGCAGGCCCTTGAAGCGCTCTTCGAGCCCGGCCTGGCGGGCGACGCGGGTCGAGGCGGTCTCGGCGAGGCCGGCGAGGTGACCGGCGGCCTCTTTGTAGGCCTTGTACTGGAGGAGCCGGGCGAACAGGAGGTCGCGGGCCTCCAGCAGGGCCAGGTCCTCCTCGTCGTCCACCACGGTGTTCGGCAGCAGCCGGGCGGTCTTGAGGTCGAGCAGGGTCGCGGCGATGAGCAAGAACTCGGAGGTCTCCTCCAGGTTCCAGGCCTCTTCGAGCTTGGTGATGTAGGCGATGAACTCGGAGGCGACCTGGTGGAGGGCGACCTCGGTGACGTCGAGCTTGTGCTTGCCGATCAACTGGAGCAGCAGGTCGAACGGGCCCTCGAAGTTCTCCAGCCGGACGTGGAAACCGGTCTCGGTCTCCTCCGTCTCGCCCTCCCGCTGCACGGGTAGATGGGGCTGCTGCTGGTCGGTCACGCTCGCAAGCTTAGACGGACGGTTCAGTACCCCAAGGGTGAACTCGGGGTTTCCAGGTCACCGGCGGTACGTGAACCGATCCGGGCGTTCACTTCTCGACCGTGGCAATGAGTTCCCGAGCCAGCTGACGGTAGGCGCGGGCACCCGAGGACGCCGGGGCCCACGTGGTGATCGGCTCGCCGGCGACGGTCGTCTCGGGGAAGCGCACGGTGCGGGCGATGACGGTCGAGAACACCTTGTCCCCGAAGGCCTCAGAGACCCGCTGGAGCACCTGCCGGGAGTGGGTGGTGCGCGAGTCGTACATCGTCGCGAGGATCCCGTCCAGCTCCAGGTCGTAGTTGAGGCGCTCGCGGACCTTGTCGACGGTGTCGAGCAGCAGCGCCACCCCGCGCAGAGAGAAGAACTCGCATTCAAGCGGGACGAGCACCGAGTGCGCCGCGGTCAGAGCGTTGATCGTCAACAGCCCCAAGGAAGGCTGGCAGTCGATGAGCACGAAGTCGAAGTCGGGGATCACCGGGCGCAGCACCCGCGCCAGGGTCTGCTCGCGGGCGACCTCGTTGACCAGCTGGATCTCCGCGGCCGACAGATCGATGTTCGCCGGCAGGAGGCGCAGGCCCGCCACGTTCGTCTTCATCATGACGTCGTCGATGTCGACGTCCTCTTGCATCAGGAGGTTGTAGACGCTCAGGTCCAGCGTGTGGGGGTTGATGCCGAAGCCGACCGACAGAGCGCCCTGGGGGTCGAAGTCGACCAGGAGGACCTTGCGGCCGTACTCCGCCAGCGCCGCACCGAGGTTGATGGTCGTGGTGGTCTTGCCCACCCCGCCCTTCTGGTTGGCCATGGCGATGACGCGGGCGGGTCCGTGGCGCTCCAGCGGCTGCGGCTGGGGGATGTCGCGCTTGCCCGTATAGCTCTCCGGGTCGGGAGAGGTCAGGTCGTTGTCGCCGTCAGCGGGAGGCACTTGCGCGGAGCGCAGGGCCGCCCACTTGTCATTGCTGTCCACACTGCTCATTTCTTCGCGCCTCCGGGTGCGAGGTCGACACCGGGTGCCGGGCGTCTCACCGATTGCCTGTCTAAGCGACTGTACGTCAGTGTATCGAGGCTGTCGACGGCTTGGGAGACTCCGAGGTCCCCGAGGTGAGATCGCCCGCTGTCCCGGCCGCCGGGTGCCGGGACGCGAGGAGTCGCGGAGCGCGTCAGGCCTCGGTGAGCACCTGCGCGATCGGCTTCAAGGGAAGGTCGTGCGTGATCGCCACGGGCTCGTTGGTGACGCTGCCGCCGTAGGTGTTCAGTCCGGCCGCGAGCATCGGGTCGGCGCGGAGGGCGTCGGCCCAGCCGAGGTTGGCGAGCTTCATGACATAAGGGAGGGTGGCGTTGGTCAGCGCGTAGGTGGAGGTGTTCGGGACGGCGCCGGGCATGTTGGCGACGCAGTAGAAGACCTTGCCGTCGTGGGCGAAGGTGGGGTCGTCGTGGGTGGTGGGCCTGGAGTGCGCGAAGCAGCCGCCCTGGTCGATGGCGATGTCGACGAGGACCGCGCCGGGCTTCATGTCGGCAAGGACTTCGTCGTCGACCACGGTGGGGGCCTTGGCACCCGGGACGAGGACGGCGCCGACGACGAGGTCGGCCTCGCGGCAGGCGCGCTTGACCTCGAAGCGGTTGGAGACGATGGTGCGCAGCCGGCCTTGGTAGAGGTCGTCGGCGGAGTGGAGCTTCTCGGTGTTGAGGTCGAGCAGTTCGACGTCGGCGCGCATGCCGACGGCGATCGCGGCGGCGTTCATGCCGGAGACGCCGGCGCCGATGATGACGACGCGGGCCGGGGGCGTGCCGGGGACGCCGCCCATGAGGGTGCCGCGTCCGCCTTCGGGGCGCTGGAGGTGGTAGGCGCCGGCCTGGACGGCGAGGCGTCCGGCGACTTCGCTCATCGGGGCGAGGAGGGGGAGGCGCCCGCCGGGTCCTTGGACGGTCTCGTAGGCGATGCCGGTGACGTGTTGCTCCAGGAGCGCGTCGGTGCATTCGGCGCTGGCGGCGAGGTGGAGGTAGGTGAAGAGGGTCTGGCCGGGCCGCATGCGGTGGTGTTCGGCGTGGATCGGCTCTTTGACCTTGAGGACGAGATCGCCTGCGGCCCAGGTGGTGTCGGCGTCGGGGCGGATCTGCGCCCCGGCGGCGGTGAAGTCGTCGTCGGTGATGGCCGAGCCGAGTCCGGCGCCGGTTTCGATGAAGACGCTGTGGCCGGCGGCTACGAGTTCGTGGACTCCGGCGGGAGTGAGGGCGACGCGGTATTCATTGTTCTTGATTTCGCGGGGAACGGCGACTTTCACGGTACGGGGTCCTTCCGAAACGTTGTGCCTGTTCGGGTCCGGTCGGGTCCCGTGCAGGCAGTCTATGACGCGCCGGGACCCTTTCCACGGAATTCCTTGTGAGTCACCCGTGGGCGGGTCGGCGCCTTCGCCGTGATCGTAACCGCGTCTCACATCGGGTGGGACCGCGCCGTGAGACTAGTTCGTTTCGACGTGGATTCGGGTGAGGCTCAAGGCGAGTGCGCAGACGCCGTTGCGAATCTCTCCGTCCGCGACGGCGGCCATGGCCTTGTCGAGGTCCCACCAGACGAGTTCGATGTGGGTCTCCTCGTCGGTGCGCTCGTGCCGCTCGGTCTCGGGAATGTCGCTGAGGCCGGTGGCGAGGAAGTAGTGGATGAGTTCGTCGGAGATGCCGGGGGTGGTGTAGAACTCGCCGAGTTTGCGCATGTCGGTGGCGCGCAGGTCGACCTCCTCGGCCAGTTCGCGGGCGGCGCACACGGCGGGGTCCTCGCCGGGGAGGTCGCGCAGTCCGGCGGGGAACTCCCACAGGACCTGTTTGGTGGGGACGCGGTATTGGCGGATGAGCCCGACGCGGCCGTGCTCGTCGAGGGGGACGGCGACGACGGCTCCGCAGTGGTCGAGGAATTCGCGACGCGCGGTCTCACCGCCGGGCATGGCGATGGTCTCGGCCTTCAGGTCGTAGCACCAGCCGTGGTGGATCTGCTCGGTGTCCAGAACTCGATATTCATGCACGCGAACCACACTAGCCCCGCGGGGGCGCGGTGGCGAGCTGGTGCGGGTTTCGTCCCGGACTGTTCACGGGCGCGTCATCGGTGCTCGGCGAGGTCCTTGAGGCGTTTCAGGATCCGGTCGACGGTTTCGGGGCTGGGCACCGGGACGCCGGAGACGGCCGAGAGGAACAGTCCGTCGCCGACTAGCCGTACGATCTCGGCGGTGACGGGGTCGGCGATCTCGGCGTGGAGGGCGGCCTTCCAGCCCTCGAAGATGAACAGCAGGTCGTCGCGGGCCTCCGCCGAGAGCTCGTCGGTGCCGCGCAGGGCGGTGAACAGGGCCCAGAGTCCGGCGGCGGACTCGTCCGATTCGACCGTTGAGACTCGCAGGAACGCCTCGATCGCGCCGGTCCGGCGGGCCTCGGCGATGTGCTCCTCCTCGACCAACCGGTAGCGGCGGGCGAGGCCGTTGTAGAGGTCGGCCTTCGACTTGAAGTGGTAGAGCAGCCCGCCCTTCGACACCCCGGCCTCGGCCGCGACAGCCTCCAACGTCACTCCTGAGCTGCCCTTTTCCACCAAGAGTCGCTGCAGAGCGTTGAGAATTCGATCACGAGTGGTTATCTCGTCCTGGCCCATGGAACCTCCCCGTTGCTACTATACCGTCTGGACGGTACACAAACTTTCAGCCGAGGAGGCGACCATGACAACCACGCTGCCGACGCCACGCCGTGCGCGCTTCACCGGCCGCCAGTGGGCGGCCTTGGCTGTCCTGGTGCTCCCGGTACTGCTCATTTCGATCGACATGACCGTACTCGGCTTCGCCGTGCCGTTCCTCTCCGAGGACCTGGCGCCCACCAGCGCCCAGCTGCTGTGGATCGTCGACATCTACGGCTTCGTCCTGGCCGGCCTCCTGGTGACGATGGGCTCCATCGCCGACCGCATCGGACGCCGCAAGCTGCTCATCATCGGCGCGGCCGCGTTCGCGGCCGCCTCGGTCGCCGCCGCCTACGCCCCCACCGCCGAGGCGCTCATCGCCGCCCGGGCCCTGCTGGGCCTCGCCGGCGCGACGCTCATGCCGACCACCTTGGCGCTCATGCGGAATCTGTTCACCGACGACCGCCAGCGCCTGTTCGCCATCGCGATCTGGGGTGCGGGCTTCTCGGCCGGAGCGGCCGCGGGCCCGGTCCTGGGCGGCTGGCTGCTGGAGCACTTCTGGTGGGGCTCGGTGTTCCTCATGGCCGCGCCGGTCTCCATCGCCGTGGTCATCGCCGCACCGCTCCTGCTGCCCGAATCGCGCAACTCCCAGCCGGGACCGGTCGACTGGGGCGGGGTGGCCCTGTCGTTCCTGGCGATCTTCCCGTTCGTATACGGCGTCAAGACGATCGCCGAGCACGGCTTGACGATCGAAGCGGTCGGCACCATCGCCGTGGGCGCGGTCGCCGGATGGCTGTTCATCCGCCGCCAGAAGCGCCTGGAGCACCCGCTGATCGACGTGAACCTGTTCAAGGTGCGCCGGTTCAGCGCCTCGATCGCCACCAACTTCACCATCGTGTTCGCGCTGATCTCGGCGCTGTTCCTGCTGACGCAGTACCTCCAACTGGTGCTGGGCTTCTCCCCCATGCGGGCGGGCCTGCTGCTCCTGCCGGGCATGGTCGTCTCGGTGACCGCCGGGCTGTTCGCGGTGCGGCTGTCCGAACGGTTCGGCCTGGTGCGGATCATCCTCGCCGGGCTGGCGTGCGTGATCGCCGGCTTCGCGGCCATGAGCTTCATCGGAGTCGAGCAGGGCGCGCTCGTTGTCGTGGGCGCGTTCATGATCATCAGCGTGGGCTCGGGCATGGTCCAGACGGTCACCAACGACGCGATCATCGCCGCCGCCCCGCCGAACCGGGCCGGTGCCGCCGCCGCGATCTCCGAGACCGCCTACGAGCTGGGCGGCGCGATGGGCGTGGCGCTGCTCGGCAGCGTCGCGACCGGCATCTACCGGCGCGGACTCGACGGCGAGCCCGCGGCGGCCCACGAGACGCTCGGCGAGGCCGTGCACGTGGCCGCGACGCTTCCGGCCGAGGCCGGGGACGCCCTACTGACCGTCGCCCGGACCGCCTTCACCGACGGACTCCGCACGACCTCGATCATCGCGGCCGTGCTGCTGCTCCTGGCGGCGATCCCGATCGGCCGGGCCCTGCGCGCCAAGGCGAACGCTTAGGCAGAAAACGAAGCAAGGCGGGGCCGAATGGCCCCGCCTCTGCTCTGCTCGCTTATGCCGCTTCAAGCTTCAGCTGGTCGGCATTCTGGCGTTCGACCGCCGCCGCGACCAGCCCGTCGAAGAGCGGGTGCGGTCGGGTCGGACGGGACTTGAGCTCCGGGTGCGCCTGAGTTCCCACGTAGTACGGGTGGACATCGCGGTCGAGCTCGATGAACTCCACCAGGCGCCCGTCGGGGCTGAGACCGGAGATGACGAACCCGGACTTGGTCAGCTGCTCGCGGTAGGCGTTGTTGACCTCGTAGCGGTGGCGGTGGCGCTCGGTGACCTCGGTGGTGCCGAACAGCTCCGCCGCGATGGAACCCTCGGCCAGCTTGGCCTCGTAGGATCCCAGCCGCATCGTGCCGCCCATGTCGCCGCGACCGGCCACGATGTCGGTCTGGTCGGCCATCGTGGAGATCACCGGGTGCTCGGCCGCGGCATCGAACTCCTGGGAGTCCGCCCCGACCAGTCCCGCGATCTCCCGCAGGCCCTCGATCGCCATGCACTGCATACCGAGGCACAGGCCGAGGGTGGGAATACCACGGGTACGGGTGTAGGTGAGTGCGCCGATCTTGCCGGGCACGCCCCGGTTGCCGAATCCGCCGGGGATGACGACCGCGTCGACCCCGGCCAGCGCCTTCGCCGTGCCGTCGGCGCTCTCGCAGTCGTCGGATTCGACCCAGCGAAGGTTGATCTTGGCGCGGTGGGCGAACCCGGCCGCGCTGAGCGCCTCGACCACCGACTTGTAGGCGTCGGGCAGCTCGATGTACTTGCCGACGATCGCGACATCGATGGTCGTGGCGGGGTTGTGGACCCGGTCGAGCAGGTCGTCCCAGGAGGTCCAGTCGACGTCCTTGAACGGCAGGTCGAGCTTGCGGACCACGTAGGCGTCCAGGCCCTCGGCATGGAGGGTCTTGGGGATCTCGTAGATCGACGCCGAGTCGGGGGCCGAGACCACCGCGGCGTCGTCCACGTCGCAGAACCCGGCGATCTTCCGCTTCAGTCCGTCGGGCAGCGGCCGGTCCGAGCGGCAGACGATCGCGTCGGGCTGAATACCGATGCTGCGAAGCTGCACCACCGAGTGCTGCGTCGGCTTGGTCTTCATCTCCTTGGACGCCGCGAGGTACGGCACCAGCGAGACGTGCAGGAAGAAGCAGTTGTCCCGGCCGATGTCGTGGCGGTACTGGCGGATCGCCTCCAGGAACGGCAGCGACTCGATGTCGCCGACCGTGCCGCCGACCTCCGTGATGACCACGTCCGGGACCCTGCCGGTCTCCGGATCGGGGTCGGCCATGGCGGCCAGGCGGGACTTGATCTCATTGGTGATGTGCGGGATCACCTGGACTGTCGCGCCGAGGTAGTCGCCGCGGCGCTCCTTGGCGATGACGTCGGAGTAGATCTGCCCGGTGGTCACGTTCGCACCCTTGGACAGGTTCCGGTCGAGGAAGCGTTCGTAGTTGCCGATGTCGAGGTCGGTTTCGCCACCGTCATCGGTGACGAAGACCTCGCCGTGTTCGTACGGGTTCATGGTGCCGGGGTCGACGTTGATGTAAGGGTCGATCTTCTGCATCACCACGTACAGGCCGCGCGCGGTCAAGAGATTGCCGAGACTGGCGGCGCTCATGCCCTTGCCGAGGGCGGAGGTGACCCCTCCGGTGACGAAGAGATGCTTCGTGGAACGAGACTGACCGTTTGCGGCGCTGGCCAAAGCGAACTCCCGTGCTTATCGTGTCGATCGACTGGCCCTGCACCCGCTGTCAGTGCTGGTAGGCCGCCGGTGGATCGCATCACCCACGGGATTCCACACTAACACTTTCACCGCCGTACGCCTCATCGACCCACGAGGGTGCGTCAACGATCATGTCTGAGTACTCGCCGTCCTTGACATGAGCGCGAGCCAGGACACGGTGGCTGACGATGATCGCCAGCGGCACGATGACCGCCAGCGCCGAGCCGAGGCTCATGAGCCCCTTGCCGAGTAGGAGTCCGGCGACGGCCGAGCCGACCACGGCGGCCACGACGGCGGCGCGCAGCGGCGAGTACAGGCCGTAGGCGCGTCGCAGGCCGCCGCCGGGGCGCAGCAGGATCAGCCAGCAGTACAGGCCTGCCATGATCGTCAGGACCGATAGCGGCGAGGTGAAGGCGGCGACGATATTGGAGCTGACTCCGGCTCCGATGACGCCGTTGGTGTCGCCGAGCAGGTCGGCCCAGAACGCGCCGAGTTCGCCGCGTTCGGCGGCGGGTCGCTGGTAGTCGATCCAGGAGAGGCCGAGCAGGACGGCGGCGCCGGCCAGGCCGGACCACACGAAGCGGGAGAAGGTGACCCAGCCGCCGGTGGCGAGCGCGGCGGCGAGGCAGGTGCCGACGGTGAGGCCGACGGCGGCGGGTACGGAGTCGCCGAGGAACCCGGCCGAGACGACGAGGACGCCGAGGCAGCCGATGCCGGCCATGACCGGGGACTGGAAGCGGCGGGGCAGGCGCCAGGCCGCGGCGGCGGCGAGCAGCCACATCGAGGCGATGAACATGCCGGTGGCGACTGGGCCGAGTTCGCCGGAGGCGGAGTCGGCGACGGTGTAGTCGCCCAGCAGCGTTCCCAGCGGCGCCTGGGAGTGGACGATCATGGCCAGGATGGTGACGGCGATGCCGAAGGCGGACACGGTGACCAGGAGTCCGGCGGCGCCGTGGCGGCGGGGCAGGAAGACCGCGACGACGGCGCAGACGACGGCGATGGAGAGTGCGGTCGCCGGACCGACGATGCCGGGTCTGGCGGTGTTCCACCAGGGGAAGAAGTCGGCGAGGATGCCGGCGGCGACGAACAGGGCGCAGACGAGCGCGGAGATGATGTTGAGCCGCATGAGCCACAGTGGCGGCGGCTTGACGCCCGGCTGCCCGGCGCGGCGCAGCAGGTGCAGCAGTGGCCAGGCCACGAACGTCAGGGCGAGGAACAGGAGTACTTGCAGCCACTGGGTGTTCGGGGCGGCGACGTCGGCGGCGATGAGCCGGGTGTCGGTGTCGTCGAAGACCGCTTGGCGCGCTTCGTAATCGAGGGTGTCGTCGGTCGCTCCGGCGGCGGCGCCGGCGACGGAGTCGGGCAGGGGCGCGTCGAGGAGCGTCAGAATGGTGGCGGTGACGTCGGTGAGCCGCAGATAGCCGGGGCGCTCGGCGGGCAGGTCGAGCAGGTTGTGCCCGTCCTCGTCACCGAAGTTCGCGACGGCGGCGAGGAGCCGGTTGGGAGCGGTGGTCTGGCCGAGGCCGGTGACGATGACGGCCGAGCTCTCGCCGCGCGCCTCCTGGACGGCGCCGATGGTCGCGTCGAGCGCCTCGAGATCGGCTCGGCGGACGGTCTCGTCGTCGGCGAGGACGCCGCCGCCGATGACGGTGAGCGGGCATTCGCCGAGGGTGCCGCCGAGTTCGTCGGTCGGGAAGGCGGAGTTGTATTCGGTGACTCGGCCGACGGAGTTGGCCGTCGCGTAGGCGGCTCCGGGTCCGATGGCGGTGGCGCATTCGGTTCCGGCGGCGAGCATCCCGAGCTCGGTGCCCTGGTCGAGTTCGCGGTTGAGCTCGACCAGCTCGGTCATGTCGTCCACTGTGGCGCCGGAGCCTGCGTCGGTGATCTGGTCGGAGGTGACGGCGCCGCAGTCGGAGGTGTCGCCGTAGGAGCTGGCCACAGCGGGTGCGCCGGCCGAGAGGGTGAGCCAGCCGTCGAAGGTGCAGGTGAAGTCGCGCCCGGAATCGGTATTGAGCTCGGCCAGGGATCCGGTCTCTGCCAGGGCACTCAGGTTCGGCATGGACTCGGCGTCGATGTCGGTCCAGGTGAGTCCGCCGACGCCGATCACGACGACGGAGTCGACGGTGTCGGGGACGCGCTCTTCGGACGGCTCGGGCAGGATCTGGAGAGCCGCCAGGACGGCGAGGACCGCGACGGCGGCCCACGCGGCGATCTCCATGCGGTGCTGGGAAATCGAGCGGCGGAAGCGGCGGACAAGGCGCCCGGGTGCGAGTTTTTCGAACACGGCCCGGTTATCTCCCGGTCAATTCCAGATAGAGGGCATCGAGTGAGTCCAGCATCTGTTCC
This sequence comes from Glycomyces buryatensis, assembly GCF_004912275.1. GTDB lineage: Bacteria > Actinomycetota > Actinomycetes > Mycobacteriales > Micromonosporaceae > Glycomyces > Glycomyces buryatensis. The sequence goes on along the minus strand of NZ_STGY01000045.1, from coordinate 13,922 downwards.
TCGTCGGGCCAGGTGGCGGCGCGTTCGAGCGCGGCCGTGCTCAGTGCGGCCGAGCGATCGGGGTCGGTCAGCAGTCCGCGGACGGCCGAGTCGAGGGCTTTCAGGTCGCCGACGTCGAACAGGATCGAGGCGCCCTCGACCAGTTCGGGGATGCCGCCGGTGCGGGTGGCGACGAGCGGGACGCCCGCCTGGAGGACCTCCTGGGCGAACAGTTGGCGGGCCTCCCACTGGCTGGTGACCAGGGCGATGTCGGCGGCGGCGAGCAGGTCGGCGACGTCGGTGCGGTATCCGAGCAGACGCACGTCGGCTCCGGTGGCGTCGATGAGGCCTTGCAGCCGTTCGCGTTCGGGTCCGTCGCCGGCGATCGCGACCACCGGTTCAGGATGCAGGTCCTTCCAGCCCGCGGCTGCGGCGATGAGGGTGTCGTAGTCCTTCTGCGGGTGCAGGCGGCCCACCGACAGCAGCAGCGGCCGGTCGCCGATGCCCAGTTCCGCGCGGACCGCGCCGGGCTCGCCTTCGGAGCGTCGGGGCGGGGCGGCCACGGGGGCCATTCGGGCGTCGGACGCGCTGAGCGAGATCAGGTGCTCGTGGAGGTCGGTGGAGGCGGCCAGCGCCACGTCGACGCCGCGCGCCAGGCGCTTCTCGATCTGGTCGGAGACCTTGCGCTTGACGCCGGAGGTGATGAGCTGGTTGTGCCAGGTGCACACCAGCGCGGCATTGCTCGGGCGGGCGGCGAGCGCGGTGAGACCCGCGGTGAGGCCGTGGGCGTGGACGACATCGACGCCCCTGCCGGTGATGCCGTGCAGCGCGCTGCGGGCGGCCCACCAGGCGAGCGGGAGTTCGGGTGAGGGCTTGGCGGTGATGGGCGCGGGCGCGAACCGGGCGCCCCTGGCGCGGAAACCGAAGCGTTCCTCGGTCTCGGGCGGGCCGACGACCAGGACGGAGTCGCCGCGCTCGACCAGTCCTGAGGCGACTGAGGCGACGTGGGTGCCGATGCCGCCGATCGAAGGGCCCAGCACCAATGCGATGCGTCGATGGCTCACGGGTGTTCTCCGCTCTCTGCTTCGCTTTCCTCGGACGCTCGTATTCTGCCAGCGCGTCGGGAGATCAGTCCGACGACACCGGTTCCGCCGACGAGCGCGGCGATCCCGAGATAGACGACGGCGGTGACGGCACCGACGGCGATGCCCTGCGTCAGGTTCGCGATCGTGGAGCCGGCCGAGCCCCACCAGGCGATGAGTCCGCGTGCCGCGGCGATGGCGGCGGCCGTGGCGCCGAGGGTGGCGAGGGCGGCGCGGCCGAGTCCGGCGAGGCTCGCGGCGCCGGTGTGCCTGGCGATCGCGATGGTCAGGGCGAGGCCGATGACGGTCATGCCGATGGTCCAGGCGATGGACAGCGCGAGGGTGCGGTGCGATTCGGCCATGGTCTGGGCCAAGATCACGGCCGCGACCGCGGCCGCGGCCCAGCCGATTGCGGTCGCCAGCGCCGAGGACATGGGCCTGCCGAGGGCGTAGAGCCCGCGGGAGTAGATCGCGAACATCGAGTAGCCGAAGAGCCCGAAGGAGATGCCGGTGAGGGTGGCGGCAAGTTCTTTCTCGGCGTTGCCGCCGTTGGCCGCGACCTGGGCGAGGACGGCGCCGATCGGTTCGGCGAGTCCGGCGAGCGCGGCGACGCCGAGGCCCGAGAGGACGAGGACGGTGCGGCCGGTGTCGGCGATGCTCCGGTGGAAGCGGTCGGAGTCGCCGAGGGCGTGGGATTCGGACAGGCCGGGGTAGACGGCCGTGGCGAGCGGTACGGCCAGGACCGCCCATGGCAGCAGGAAGAACGTCTGGGCCAGGGCGAAGACGGTGACGTTGCCTTCTTGGTTGTTGGCCAGGCGGATCAGCAGGGCCTGGCACAGCTGCTGCGCGCCGAGGGTGATGGCCCCGGCGATGGCCAGGGCCCGGATGTCGGAGGCGACGTGGGTCTCGAGCCGCCAGGCGGGCCGGAACTTCAGGTGCAGTCCGCGCAGCGGGATGAGGAGGCAGCCGGCGAGGACGAGGACGCCGCAGGTGGTGCCGCCGGCGAGGAGGGCCAGTTCGGCGTCGGTGATGTGGCCGGCGACGGTCTGCTTGTCGGAGTAGATCCCGTACAGCAGGTAGACGCCGATCATGGTGATGCCCGACAGCAGCGGCGCGAGCGCGGGCCAGGCGAAGCGGCGGTGGGCCTGGAGGACGCCGGTGAGGACGACCGCGATGCCGTACAGCGGCAGTTGCGGGGCGAAGTAGACCAGCATCTCGGTCGCGGCGTCGATGGTCGCGGGCTGGAGGTTTGAGCCGACGAGCAGGATCAGCGGCCGGGCGAACACGGCGACGAGGACGGCGACGGGAATGAGGATGGTCAGCGCCCAGGTGAGCAGCGCCGAGGCGATGTGGTTGACCTGGTCGGGTCGATGCCGGGCGAGGGGGGCGGCCAGCAGCGGGACCACGAGGGCCGCCAGGGCGCCCCCGGCGACCAGTTCGAAGATCAGGTTGGGGATGGAGTTCGCGGTCTGGTAGGCGGTGGCCACCCCGGTGGTGATGCCCGCGGCCCAGATCAGCACCAGCATCCGGCCGAATCCGGCCAGTCGGGAACCTATGGTGATCGCACCGATAAGGGTGGCGGCACGACCGACGTCTCGTCGGGTGTCGGTCAACTCTTCGTCCGGCCCAGCTCGTCCAACTCGCGCAGCACCGGTGTTTCGGCGATGACCTTGGTGAAGCTGACCCGCTCGCTGGCGCCGATGAGCGCCCCGACGCCGACGAGGGCGAAGTGGCGGCCGACCGGGCCGGTGCGGGCGATATAGGACAGCCCGAGGAGCGCGCCGAGCGCATTGGCGCCGCAGTCGCCGAGCATGGTCTTGCCGTCGAGGTCGTCGGCCATCGCGGCGGCGGCGGAGGCCGAGATGGCCAGGGCCGTGTTGGCGCCGCCGACGGCGGTCGAGCGGGCGCCCTGCCCGGGCGGGCGCGACAGGGGCGCGGCGAGCACGGAGACGACCTTGAGCGCGCGGCCGGGCCGCAGGTCGAACAGGTTGATGAGGTTGGCGGTTCCGGCGATGACGCCGCCGCCAACGCCGATGTTCCACAACCGTGCCAGGGTTCCCTTGGGCCGGCGGTCGGATTCGGCGTCGACCAATGCGGCGGAGGCGAGTCCGGCGGCCGAGATGCCGAGGACCTTCACCAGGCCCGCGCTGAGGCGGCCCTTGAGGAGCGCGCCGACGTGGCCCTTGAAGCCCTTGGCCTTCTCCCCCTTGGTGTCCGCCATGTCGTCGTAGAGGCCGACGGCGCCGGAGGTGAGTCCGGCGGTGGCGGCGGCGACGGCGTAGCCGGGCGAGTTCGCGCCTGCGATGGACGCGGCGGTGGCGCCGATCGTGACGCCGGGGCCCTCCGCGAGGCTGACCGTGTCTCCCTTGTGATTGACGCGGTCGAGGTCGGCGGCCCATTTCGAGCGTCGAATGGCACTGATCGCGGCGATGGTGCCTCCGGCGGCCAGGCCGCCGAGAAACGCCCGCCCAGCCGTGCGGGAAAGCTGGCTCATGGCCGCGATCCTAGGCCGCTGCCGGGAGGAGGCCTTCGGCGCCCTCCCCGGTACCGAGATCGTGCTCGGTGCCGTCGGAGATGAGGTCGCCCAGCGAGACGACGGCCGCGATCTGTCCCTGCGGGGAGGCCACATTGTCCACGGTGGAGATGACCACCTGCGAGTCCTCGGCCCGGAACGTGTTGACGGGGTTGTCGTCGCCGACCGCGGAGGTGGCCCCGTAGACGGTCGGCGCGTCACCGGCGTACGCGGTCGCCAGGGACACGACCCCGGCGTTGCGGTCTTCCGCGTCGGAGTCGGTGAAGGCCTGGCCTCCGAGGACGATCACGCCGGTCGCGGCGCCGCTGGGCTGGTCCGCGACAGTGATCATGGAGAGCTCTTCGAGGCCGGTGATGGCGGTGGTGATGTCGCCGTCCTCGATCTCGACGGCCTTGCCGTCGACGGTGCCGGTCGTGACCGCGGCCAGGACGTAGCTCATCGCCTCGACCCCGTCGTAGGTCACGGGGGCCTCGACGGTATCGGGGGTGACCCGCTCGACCAGGTCGGCGAGCTGGTCGGTATTGGTCGGGTCGAAGTAGTCGTCCAGGATGCTGATGGTCCCGGCGCTGCCGGCGCCCGCGTAGTCGAGCATCTGCTGGACCCCGTCGACGACCTCGGTCTCGACGCCGGGAAGGGCCACCACGAGGATGTTCTGGTCGGTGAGCTGACCGGTCAGGTAGGTCGGGGCGATCTCGGTGGCGAAGGACTGGTCGTCCTCGAGCTGGGCTTCGAGGCTCTCGATCTCGGCCCGGTACTGCGCGTTCGAGTCGCGCAGGCTCTGGGTATTGGCCTCCAGGACCTCGATCGCGGGGCCGTTCAGCGCGGCGGTACCGAGGATCAGTCCGACGGTGAGGGCGAGGAATACCGCGGTGAGACTGACGAGATGGTAGCGAAAGTTGATCACGAGAACAGCCTTTGGATTTGGAAGATCAGACCATCCCACCAGTCGGCGATGACGTCCACGAAGGAGCGTCCGACGGTGGAGATCGCGATCGCGGTGGCCATGGCGGCGAGGGCGGAGATGATGAGCAGGAGCAGCGCCGAGATCGACATGTCCTGGCGGTACAGGCGCGAGACGCCCTTGGCGTCGACCAGTTTGCCGCCGACTCGCAGGCGGGTCAGGAACGTCGAGGCCATGCCGCCGCGTCCCTTGTCGAGGAATTCGACCATGGTGACGTGGGTGCCGACGGCGCAGATGAGTTCGGCGCCCTTCTCGTCGGCCATGAGCATCGCGATGTCCTCTGAGGTGGCCGCGGCCGGGAACGGAATCGCGGGGACGCCGAGCTTGTCCATGCGCTCCATGCCGGGGGCGCGACCGTCGGCGTAGGCGTGGACGACGATCTCGGCGCCGCAGCGCAGCGCGTCGTCGGAGACCGAGTCCATGTCGCCGACGATCATGTCGGGCCGGTAGCCGGCCTCCAGCAGCGCGTCGGCGCCGCCGTCGACGCCGACCAGGACCGGCTTGAACTCGCGGATGTAGGGCCGTAGGACGTCGATGTCCTCTTTATAGTTGTAGCCGCGGATCACGATGAGCGCGTGGCGGCCGTTGAAGTCGGTGCGCACGTCGGGGACGCCGACGCCGTCGAGCAGGAGATCCCGCTCCCGCTTCAGATACTCCATCGTGTTGGCGGCGAAGGCCTCCAGCTGGACCGACAGGCCCTCCTTGGCGGTCTCCATGTCCTCGGAGACGGACTCCTCGGTCTGGAGGATGCCCTCGCCGAGGAGCTGGTCGCCGAGGAAGACCTGATTGCCCTCGACGGAGACCTGCTTGCCCTCGCGGACCAGGTCGAAGATCTCGTCGCCGACATCGTCGATGAGGACGATCCCGTTCGATACGAGGACTTCGGGGCCGAGGTTGGGGTAGCGGCCGGAGATCGACTTGGCGGCGTTGACCACCACGGCCACGTCGGTGCCGACGAGAGTGTCGGCGGCGACCCGGTCGAGGTCGACGTGGTCGATCACGGCGATGTCGCCCGGTTCGAGCCGGCCGCACAATCGTTTCGTGCGGCGGTCGAGTCGAACGGTGCCGGTCAGCCGGCCCTCGGAGGACTCGCCTTCCGGGCCGCGCCCGGGCAAACGCAAGCTAGGTACACGCATCGTGCATCATCATGCCATTCGTCCCCCAGCCGGCGGCAGCGGCGCGCCGCTGCCGCGAGCGGAGGCCTACCCCTTCATCTTCGCAGCTTGTGCCAGGAGTTCCTCGGCGTGGGCCACACCCAGGTGGGAGTCGGGCATACCGGCGAGCATGCGAGCAAGCTCACGTGCCCGGGCCGCATCATCGACCACTCGCACCCCGGAGACCGTGACGGATCCGGAGGTGTCCTTGCTGACGACCAGGTGCCGGTCGGCGAATGCCGCGACCTGCGGCAGGTGCGTGACGACCAGGACCTGGTAGCGGCGGGCGAGCTTGGCGAGGCAGCGGCCGATCTCGATGGCGGCACCGCCGCCGACCCCGGCGTCGACCTCGTCGAAGACCAGGACGGGCGGGCCGCCGATCTCGGCGAACACGACCTCGATGGCGAGCATGACGCGGGAGAGCTCGCCACCGGAAGCGCCCTTGTGGAGGGCGGCGGGGATCGCGCCGGGGTGGGGCCGCAGCAGCAGCTCGACCTCGTCGGCGCCGTCCTCGGTCGCGCCCGAGACGGTGGCGTCGACGACCAGGTCGACCGAGCCGCGACCGGCCGGTCGCGGCTCGACCGAGGCGGTGACGGAAGCATGTGGCATGGCCAGGCTCTTGAGCTCGGTCGAGACGGCCTCAGAGAAGCGCTCGGCGGCGGCCAGGCGGGAGGCGCGTACCTGGGAGGCGAGTTCGCCTGCGCGGGCGGTGAGCTCGGACTGGCGGGCTTCGAGCTCATTGACGCGCTCGTCGGAGACGTCGAGCTCCCCGAGGCGCTTGGTGGCGTTCTCGGCCCAGGCGAGGACGCCGGGCAGGTCCTCGGCGTACTTGCGGAACAGGGACTTCAGCGCGGCCTGGCGCTGGTAGATCTCTTCGAGGCGGGTCGGGTCGGCCGCCAGGTCGTCCAGATAGGACGAAAGGTCGACGGCGGCTTCGGCCAGGAGCGCGCCCGCTTCGGAGAGGCGCTCGGCGAACTCGGCCAGCTTGGCGTCGTCGGTGGACTCGTGTTCGAGCGCGCGGGCGGCGGTGCCGACGATGTCGGCGGCGCCGCCGTCGCCGGTGCTCGGGTCGCCGGTGAGGGTCTGGTGGGCGGTGGCGGCGGCCAGGCGCAGCGTCTCGGCGTTGGCGAGGCGGCGGGCCTCGTCGGCCAGGGCGGTGTCCTCGCCCTCCTGCGGGTCGACGGCGGTGATCTCCTCCAGGCCCAGGCGCAGCATGTCGGCCTCGCGGGCCATTTCACGGGCGCCGGTGCGCAAGCGGGTCAGCTCGGCCGCGCACTCGCCGAGTTCGGCGTGGACGGCCCGGTAGGCGACGAGGAGCTTGCCGTGGTCGGCCCCGGCGAAGCGGTCGAGCGCGGCGCGTTGTTCGGCGGGCTGGAGCAGCCGCATCTGGTCGGACTGGCCGTGCACGGAGATCGCCAGTTCGCCCAGTTCGGACAGGACGCCGACGGGGGCGGCCCGGCCGCCGACCCAGGCGCGCGATCGTCCCTCGGCGGAGACCGAGCGGGCCAACAGCAGCTCGCCGTCTTCGAGATCGGCGCCGGCCTCGATCGCCCGCTCGCGCAGTTCGAGTGCGCCCTCGCCGACGACGAAGCGGCCCTCCACAAGGGCCTTCTCGACGCCGATGGGGGCACGGGAGGCCCTGCCCCCGAAGAGCAGGCCCAGACCGGCGACGACCATCGTCTTCCCAGCGCCGGTCTCGCCGGTGATGCAGGTGAGACCGGGGGACAGCGGAAGCGTGGCGTCGGCGATCACGCCCAGGTTCTGGATGCGAAGCTCGTCCAACACGCTTCAGAGCCTAGCCGGTCCCCCTGACAATCGCAGGTTGAGATTCGGTCTCGGCGCCGGCAATCGGAGCGTCGCTCCAGTTCGGAAGCCCGCCAATTAAATCCGGCCGCGGCGACTTTCGCGTTTCAGCGCCCGCCCACCGGATTGGGCAGGTCAGATACGCCCGTGCCGCCACCCGTCGACGGGGAGATTGAGCTTCGAGACGAGCCGCGAAGGGAACGTGCGCTCGGACATGCGGACCAGCTTCACCGACTGCTCGGAGCGGCGGATCGTCACCGTCGAACCGGCCGTGAGCTCGGCGATCTGCTTCCCGTCGGCCACCAGGACACCGGTGGTCCCCACCGATTCGATGCCGATGCGGATCTCGGATGAGGAATGGATCACCATCGGCCTGGCGAACAGCGCGTGCGCGTTCATCGGAACCACCAGCAGCGCGTCCACATCGGGCCACACCACCGGCCCCCCGGCCGACATGGCGTGCGCGGTCGAACCGGTCGGGGTCGCGCAGATGACGCCGTCGCAGCCGTAGCGGGACAGCCGCGAGCCGTCGATCTCGATGAACAGCTCCAGCATCCGGGCCGGCTCGGACTTCTCCACGGCGATGTCGTTGAACGCCCACGAGGTCACCGAGCCGCCGTCGCCGCACTCCTGGACCGCCAGCGTGGTCCGCTCTTCAACGGAATAATCGCCCGCCAGCAGCCGCTCGACCACGGTCTCCAGCTCGCCGGTCTCGGCCTCGGCGAGGAAGCCGACCTTGCCGAAGTTGACTCCCAGCAGCGGAATGTCGGCCTCGGCGGCCATCTTCGCCGAACGCAGCACGGTGCCGTCGCCGCCGAGGGCCAGCACGAGGTCGGCCGGGACGGTACTGGCGCCGTCGGAAACCTGGACCGCGTCGGGGAGGCCAAGGAGCGAAGGATCGGCGCGGAGGATCTTGGCCGCCACTCCGGCTTCGCGGAACGCGGCCACGATCTTCTCGGCCAACTGCGCGACGTCCTCGCGAAGTGGATGCGTCACGACCAAGATCCGGTCCGGCTTCCGCTGTGACCCCACTCGACCTCCCCTGCCTGTCCCGACTGGTTTCGGGACCCGAACTCTACCCGAGACCGCCTGACGCTCAGTGCCGAAGAGTTTACTTATGAAACCGGTTGCACAACTGGGAAGAATCATTCCAATATCACCCGATTCAGATCATCCCAGCAATGAATCCATTGCGGCACAATGACTTTCAATATCCACCGAAGCGCATTGGAGCACCCACCATGCCGACCCGCCGACAACTCCTCGGTGACACCGCACTCACCACTGCGGCCTCCGCCGGGCTCCCCACCGTCGGCGCCTCCGGCGCCGCCGCACAGGGCGCCGTCGTCCCCGCCATCGTCATCGGCTCGGGCTACGGCGCCGCCGTCTCCGCCCTGCGCCTCGGCGAGGCCGGCGTCCAGACCACCGTCCTCGAAATGGGGCGGCTGTGGGACGAGCCCGGCGACAACGGCAAGGTCTTCGAACGGAACCGGGCCGAGATCATCGCGGCCGACGTAGAGGTCTAAGCCGTCGCGGCGGCGCGGGCGTCGTCGTACGAGATGGCCACGGCGCCTTCGCCGCCGACCATGTGGCAGAAGAACTCGACGTTCCCCTTCGGGCCGGGCAGCGGGCTCGCGACCACCGCGGTGGTGATCCAGCCGAGCTGCTCGGCCGCCTTCACCACGCCCCACACCGCGTCGGCCCGCTGGACCGGGTCGGCGACCACGCCGCCCGGGCCGACCTGACCCTTGCCGACCTCGAACTGCGGCTTGACCATCGGCAGCATGGTGCCGGTCGGCTTGGTGCACGCCGCCATCGCGGGCAGCACCAGTCCCAGGGAGATGAACGACAGGTCCCCCACGGTCAGGTCGGCGGGGCCGCCGAGCTGTTCGGGGGTCAGATGGCGGACATTGGTGCGGTCGTGGACGCGGACGCGGTCATCGGTCTGGAGCTTCCAGGCGAGCTGGCCGTAGCCGACGTCGACGGCCAGGACCTCGGCCGCGCCGCGCCGCAGCAGGACATCGGTGAAGCCGCCGGTGGAGGCCCCGGCGTCAAGGCAGCGCATCCCGGTCGGGTCGATCCCGAAGGCGTCGAGCGCTCCGATCAGCTTGTGGGCGCCGCGCGAGACGTAGTCGTCCACGTCGCCGACCAGACGGATCGAGTCGTCACCGGTGACGCTGGTGGCGGCCTTGGTCGCGGTGATGCCCCTCAGTTGGATCCGGCCGCCCGCGATGAGTTCGCGGGCCTGCTCTCGGGAGCGGGCGATCTTGCGGCGGACGAGTTCGGCATCGAGTCGGGAGCGCGGGGGCATCAGGCGGTTCTGGTCTTCCTACGGTTCTCGGGCTCAGGCGTCGTCGACGTCGCTGAGGATCTCGGACAGGCGCTGCTGGACGCCCTCGAACACGGCGACGTGGTCGGTGACGGCCAGTTCGGGCAGCGCCTCCAGGCTGCCGAGGGCGGCCTCGACCTCGGCTTCCACATCGTCGGTGTCGATGCTGGTGCTCAGGCGACCGGCCAGGGCGGCCGGATTCGGTGCCTCGCTCATGCGCTCTCTTCGTCGGTCGGCTCGTCGGTGGTCGCGGCAGGGGCGGCAGGGGTCTCGGCGGCGCGGGACTCGGCCGCTGCGAGGCGCACCCGGAGGTCCCGGATCTCCTCTTCGGCGACTTCGAGGCGCAGGTTGACGTCTTCGAGGTCCGACTGGGTGGCGACGCCCATGCGGGCGAGGCCGGCGTCCATCTCGGCGCGCACCAAGCGGCCGATGTCGGTCAGAGTGCGCGAGCCGTGGCCGCGGACCTGCTCGGACCCGGACGAGAGGTTCTCGCGGAGCTTCTCGGCGCCGGTCCTGACGTCCTCGCGGACCTTGCCCGCATATTCACGGGCGCGCCGGCCCGGTTCGCCGGTCATGCCGAAGACGGTGTCGAAGTAGGCGCGGGAGGTGTCTGTCATGATTCCTACTCCTGAATGAGGTAAACGCACGCTGCTGGAATTCAAAGGTACCGCGAACGGTACCCACGGCGGGCCTTAGCCACTGCGCCTTACCGGCCGGTAACATTCTGGAGGGGCGCACTGCCGCGTCCGCTCGTTTCGAACAGGAGGGCATCATGGCCACCGTCGACGAATGCCGAACCGCTCTGGAGCAGTTCGCTGACAATCTAGCCGCCAACCCCAAGTCGGTCCGCAAGCTCACGGGCTTCCAGCGGAGCCTGGCCTGCGACATCACCGACCTCGGTGAGTCGTTCAACGGCCGGTTCGACCAGGGCAAGCTGATCGGGATCACCGACGGGGACAACCCCGAGGCCGACATCCGCATGATCGTCTCCTCCGACAACCTGCTGAAACTCGTTGCGGGGGAACTGGACTTCATGAAGGCATTCACCGGAGGACAGGTCAAGCTCAAGGCGAACATGATGGACCTGATGAAACTGCGGGGCGTTCTCTAGACCGCGCCCCCGAATGGCCGCTCCGAAAGCGGCCAAGACCTTCGATGATAGCCTCTGAGCTCGGCCGATTGACTCCCGGTCGGGCGCAATGGCTTTCGGCACTCGTTGTAATCTTCTGGCCAGTCGAGCCCTTTGAGCTCAAGCGATTCTATGGGAGGACCGTTATGGCCACTGTTGACGAATGCCGCAATGTTCTGGAGAAGATGGCGGGCAAGGTCGCCAAGAAGTCCAGCGAGTTGGACCTAGAGGACGGCTTCGAACGCACGCTGGCTGTGGAACTCACCGACCTGGGCCAGGCGTTCAGCGCGAAGCTCGCGGGCGGCAAGCTCACCGACCTGCTCGATGGCGACGCCGCCGACGCCGAGGTCCGCATCTCGCTCGGTTCCGACGACCTGATCGCCCTGTCCAAGAAGGAACTCAAGCCCGCCAAGGCGTTCCTGACCGGCAAGATCAAGGTCAAGGCCAGCGCCAAGGACCTGATCAAGCTGCGCAAGGCCCTGAAGGTCGACTAAGTCGCAAACGAAGAGCCCGGATCGCGTCAGCGGCGATCCGGGCTCTTTCGATTTGCTCTATTCCAGCAGTTTTTCGGCCGCCGGACCGATCGGGCGGAGTTCGAACTGCCGTTCGCTCTTGCTCTCATCGTTTAGGGCCCAAGAGAATTCACACAGCGCCCGCCAGCCGTCGAGCGAGTCTCCGGAGCCGCTGAGCACCATGGCGCCCTTCTCCAACGCGACGGCCCAGCCGCCGCACAGGACCGCTTCACCGCTCGTATCCCACTGCGGCGCAGTGTGGGTCTCGGTCAGCGCCGCGAGGCTCCAGCCCAGGTGGGTGGGGCGTTGCTCGGGTGGGAGGGACAGCGCGAAGCGCGGCGAGGCGACGCCTGTGAACACCAGCAGCGAGTCGATGCCGACGCGGTTGGCGCCCTCGATGTCGGAGTCGGGCCGGTCGCCGACCATGATCGCGCGCCCGCCCCGCTTGCGTTCCAACGCGGCCTGGTAGATCGGCAGCTCCGGCTTGCCTGCCACCATGTCAGGTCCCCTGCCGAGGGCCGTGGCGACGGCGCCCACCAGCGCGCCCATGCCCGGCAGCGGGCCGTCGGGAGTGGGCAGGGTGGCATCGAGGTTCGCCGTGGCCCAGAAGGCACCGTTGCGGACCGCGATGGTCACGTCGGCGAGGTCCCGCCAGGTCGTGGTGGGCGTGTACCCGAAGGCGACCGCGTCGGCCGCTTTCGGGTCGTCGGTGATCTCCATGCCCTCGTCCTCGACCGCCGCACGCAGTGCGGCGGAACCGGTGACCAGCACGGTGCCGTCCTCGCCGATGTGCTGGCAGATACCCGAGGCGACCACCTGCGCGGAGGTCAGAACCTGGGAGGCCTTGGCTTGGATGTCCATGCCCCGCAACGCCTCGGCGACCGTCTCCGGGCTGCGCGAGGCATTGTTGGTCACGAATACTGGCGCGCAGGCCAGGCCCGGAAGCGCCGCAACGGTCGCGGCGGCCTCCGGGATCGGCTCGTGCAGCAGGTAGACGACGCCGTCGAGGTCGAGCAGCGCCTGGTCGTAAGCGGCGGCGAGGGGCTCAGCCGCGCCTTTCAGTCGGGTCATCGGACTCCTCTGCGGCAGCAGTCTTGTCGTCCTTGGCCCGCGCATCGTCATTGACGGCGGCCTCCGGCTCTTCTTCTTCGAGGTTCTCGTCTTCCTCGTCCTCGTCTTCGAAGCCGTCCTCATCGCGGTCGTCTTCGTCGTCGGAGTCGAGGTCGTCGTCCGAGTCGCCTTCCGGCGCTTCGGCTCGGGGCTCGTCGCCCTCGTCTTCGTCGCGGTCGTCCTCGGGCCGGTCGCCCTCGAACTCCGCTTCGTGCTCGTCGTCGAATTCCTCTTCGATCTCGTCGAAGTCGATGCCTTCGAGTTCGAGCAGGCGCTCGGCGGCGCCGGTCTCTCCGGTCTCGTCGGCGGCGACGGCCTTGGAGAGCCAGTCGCGGGCCTCGTCCTCGAGGCCGTCGGCCAGCAGGCCCTCGGCGTAGGCGTAGCGCAGGCGGGCCAACCAGGGCTCGACCTTCGTCGAGTTGAGCGCCCCAACCTTGAGCATCGCGGTCGCGGCCTCGCCCATGCCCATGTCGCGGCGGGCGCCCGAGGCGACGATGAGGAGTTCGACGCGGACCTCCGGGTCGATGTCCTTGTCGTCGCCGAATTCGCGGTACAGGTCGATGGCGCGGTCGGGATGGCCGGTGGCGCGCTCGCAGTCGGCGATCATCGCGACGTGGTCGCGCGTGCCGCCGAGCCGCTGGGCGGCGCGGAGCTCGTTCATGGCCAGCTGCCATTCGCCGGCGCCGTACGCGGCCACACCGGTGACCTCGCGGACGATGGCGACGCGGGAGGCCTTGCGGCGGGCGTAGCGGGCCTGTTCGAGGGCACCGTCGATGTCGTCCTCGGCCAGGAGCGCGGCGGCGGCGATGAGCCGGTTGCCGACGGCCTCGGCGAGCTGCTTGTTCAGCGAGCGCAGCCCGGCCTTGGTCTCCTTGTCGAGCTGGTCGAAGCCGTATTCGAGGCCTTCGGGCAGGTCGGGTGCGATGGTGGAGTCCTCGCCGACGCGGATCGGACCCTCGTGGCCGGCCTCGCGCTCCTCGAGCGGACGCAGCGCGTCCTTGCCCCGGGCGGGCCTGCCATCGCGGCCGATGCGGCCATCGTCGTCCCTGCGGGGGCCACGGTCATCGCGCCGGTCGTACTGACGGGGGCCGCGGTCGTCGCGGTTCCCTCCGCGGTAACCGCCCTGGCCACCTCGGTCGTCACGGTTCCCGCGGTAACCACCACGGTCGCCACCCCGGTCATCGCGGCTGCCACCGCGGTATCCACCACGGTCGCCACCTCGATCATCGCGGTTTCCGCCTCGGTAACCGCCTTGGCCACCACGGTCGTCACGGTTGCCTCCGCGATATCCACCACGATCGCCGCCACGGTCGTCATTAAAACGACGCGG
>NZ_STGY01000081.1:2928-47894 GCF_004912275.1 Glycomyces buryatensis | reverse complement strand
GAACGCGCAAGCGAACCGCAAGCCGGGAATCCCCGCCCACAGCGGGGAGGAGGTCAACAGGTCGTAATAGGATCGGCGCGTGACCGAATCGAGCCCGAATCCGAGCCCCGCCGACTTCCTCGCCGCCCACCGCGGAGGCGGTCTGATCACGCTGATCGATCAGCGCGGCGGTGCGCGATTCGCCTACCTCGCATGGCGATCGGGCCTCAAGCCGACCCATCTGACGCTGCTGAACCTGCTCCTCGGGCTCGTCGCCTCGGCCGGTGTCATCGCTTACATTCCGTTCGCACAGGACGGCGCTGCGTGGTGGCCGGTGGCGCTCGCGGCCCTGATTCTGTGGCAGGTCGCCTACATGCTCGACTGCGCGGACGGACAGCTCGCCCGAGTCACCAAGACCGGCTCCGACGCCGGCGCGCGCGTCGACATCCTCTGCGACGTAGCCATTCAGGCTTCGGTCGTCGCCGTCGTCGTCGCGGTCCAGGCCGCCTACACGCCCGAGATCCCGGCCTGGTGCGGCGCGGCCTTCGCGGCACTGTGGATGACCAACCTGGTCACCGCCGTCATGGCCAAAGAGGACTCCGGCTCTTCCCTCGTCACCAGCACCGGCCTCATCGTGCGGCTCATCAAACTGGTGCGCGACTACGGATTCATCATCATCGTCATCGCGCTGGCGCTGCTGTGGCCTGAGTCGATGGCCTTCGTAATGCTGTTCTTCGGTGCGGTGAACGCCCTGTTCCTGCTCGCCAGCATCGTCGCCGCCGCGCGCATCACGCTCCGCTGATTCCCATAGGATATATCCTATAGGATTTTGATCTCATCAGGACGCGAGCAGTTCCTCGTAGATCTCGATGAGCCGCCGCAGGGTCACCTCGGGCGCGAAGGTCGATTCGTAACGGGCCCGGGCGTTCGCGGCATAGGACGGGTCCATCGCCACCGTCTCCAGGCCGTGCGCGAGGGCTGCGGGGGTCGGGTCGGTCGCCAGGCCCGCCGGCGCATCGGTCTCGACTCCGGCGATGAACGGCGCGCCGCCCATCTTCGTCACCACCACCGCCCGGCCGCTGGCCAGGGCCTCCAGGCCCGTGGTCGGCAGGATGTCCTGCCAGATCGAGGGGATGACCACGGCCGCCGAGGCGGCCACCGCCGCGTCCCGCTCGACCGGGCCGAGCTGGCCCAGGTATTCGACGCTCTCATCCGATGCCGCCGCTTCCTCCACAAGGGATCGAAGCGGGCCGTCCCCGGCGATCCGCAGCTTCTGGCCCGGCAGGTCCGCGAGCTTCCAAGCGTCCAGCAGCAGCTCGACGCCCTTCTCCGGAACCAGCCTGGCCCCGAACAGGAAGCCCTCGCCCAGCGGCACCGGGCCGGGGTCTGCCACCGCGTTCGGTTTGACGCGGATCCGCTCGTCCGCGATGCCGATGGAGCGCAGGTACCCGGCCATCGCATCGGTCAGCGCCACGAAGCGGTCCACCGTCTTCCACGTGCCCTGGTGCGTGCCCAGCGCCACGGCCATGATGGCGCTCTGCGGGCGCGAGCCCCGGTAGCAGGCGTGCAGGACTCCCGGTCCGTTCCACCGCTTCCCGTGGCAGTCGTGGCAGTCGTGACCGTCCCTGAAGTACAGCCCATTGACGCAGTCGTGCCGGTAATTGTGGATGGTCTGCACCACTTTCACCCCGTGCGAATGCGCGGTCCGAACCACCGAAGGCGACAGCAGCGGATAGGGATTGTGCAGATGCAGCAGGTCCGGCTTCTCCCTTTCCAGCACGGCCGCGAGCTCCCGCTGGGTCCGCCCGGCATGGATCGGCGACGTCACCAGTGCCGCCTTCTGATGCGGTGCGAGGGAAGCGATCTCGTCGGACGAACGCAGGAACGGCACCACCTTGATGCCCGCCTGTCGCAAGGCGTCGATCTCGTAATCGACGATTGTGTTCTCGCCCGAAGGCTGCGCCGACGAATACCGGTTGTGCGCTATGACGATCTTCATGCGCGATCCACCTCAGAGGTGCCGCAAAGGGCCGCATACCGCTTGCGGTCGATGACGATCTTCACAGGTTTTCCCTCACTAGGTCTCCGGGTGGCGCGCACGGCTTTCAGCTCGGCCGAAGATACCTCAGCCTGGGAATAGGTGTAGGTTGTCGGGTATCGTGTCGGCGGGCCGCCCGGCCCGGATCGGAAGCTATGACGCTTCGATCCGCCCCCGCAGACGCTCACCTCCACCGTAAGCTGACGACCGCAGGGATGTGCAGTGGCTACGAGCCTGGAACGCCCAGCAAAGGATCTCCACGGACGTGGAGGTGTTCCGCAGTACCCAGCCGGGGAGTTCGAACGGACGGGGACCTACGTGACCGGCACTCGCGAAGGCGGCGACCCCAAGCTCGTCACCAACGGCGTCACCCGCTCGGCGTGGCGCCGCCTCGTGCGCGCCTCCAACTGGCACCGCTACTACCAGGCGGCCGTCGTCGGCGTCGACCTGTTCGCGGCCCTGATGGCCTCGGTCATCGCTGTCAACCTCACCCCCACCCCCTACGCCGGGTTCCACTCGACCGACCAGATGAGCTTCTACTACCTCACGGTGTGGCTGCTCCTGCCGACCGCGTGGCTCCTCACCCTCTGGGGGACCGGCGCCTATGACCGCCGCTACTTCGGCCTCGGCAACGAGGAGTTCAAGCGCGTCATCCGGGCCTCCATGTTCATGCTCGCGCTCGTCTCCTTCCTCGCCCTGACATTCAAGGCCGACGTCTTGCGTGCCACCGTCGCCCTCCTCCTGCTCGCGGCCGCCGTCCTCATCATGAGCCTGCGCTTCGCCGCCCGCATCGGCCTGCACAAGATGCGCCAGGCCGGACGCGGCGTCCAGCGGGTCCTCCTCATCGGCGCCTACCCCGAGGCCCTGGAGGTCTACCGGACCGTCCGCCGCGCCCCCGCCGCCGGACTCGTCCCCGTCGGCATCTACGTCACGGAGGGCGCCTCCTCCGTCCGCAACCTCGACACCCCCGTGCCCGTCTTCGCCGGCACCGACGTCGTCACCTGCGCCGAACAGCTCGAAGCCGACACCCTCGCCGTCTGCGGCTCCGCCTCCGCCGCCTCCGCCGACCTGCGCCGCCTCGCCTGGCAGCTCGAAGGCACCGGCCGCGACCTGGTCGTCGCCCCCCAGCTCACCGACATCGCCGGCCCCCGCGTCCACATCCGGCCCGTCGAAGGACTCCCCCTCCTCCACGTCGAAGAGCCCAAGATCTCCGGCATCGGCTGGCTCATCAAGAACATCCTCGACATCACCTCCTCGGTGCTCGGTCTCGTCGTGCTCTCCCCGCTGCTGCTGGCCGTGGCCATCGCCATCAGGGTCGACAGCCCCGGCCCCGTGTTCTTCCGCCAGGCCCGCGTCGGCCGCGACGGCGAGACCTTCCGCTGCTGGAAGTTCCGCACCATGTACATCGACGCCGAAGAACGCCAGGCCGCGCTCATGATGCACAACGAGACCGACGGACTGCTGTTCAAGATGAAGGACGACCCCCGCATCACCCGCGTCGGCAAATTCCTCCGCCGCACCTCCATCGACGAGTTCGCCCAACTCATCAACGTCGTCCGGGGTGAGATGAGCCTCGTCGGGCCCCGCCCGCTCCCCGCCGAGAACGGCGACTTCCTCGGCGACGTCCGCCGCCGCCTGCTCGTGCGACCCGGCATCACCGGCCTCTGGCAGGTCTCCGGCCGCTCCGACCTCTCCTGGGACGACGCCGTCCGCCTGGACCTCTACTACGTCGACAACTGGTCATTGACGACCGACCTTCAGATCCTGTTCCGCACCGTCGCTGTAGTGTTGCGCCGAAAAGGCGCGTACTGAGGAAAAACACAGGCAACGCTCAGGTAAACGCCAGGCGAACCCTGATAATCTGGGGACTTAATGACTACTACGTACGGAACTGGCAGCCGGATTCTCGTTACGGGCGGCGCGGGCCTCGTTGGCTCCCACCTCGTAGACGCGTTCCTGGAACGCGGCTGCGACGTCACGGCCGTTGACAACTTCTCCACGGGCTCCCGCGAGAACCTGACAGAACACCCCAACCTGACACTCGTCGAGGCCGACGTCACCGAGGGACTCCCCGTCGGCGACGCCCCCTTCGACGCGGTCCTCCACTTCGCCTGCCCGGCCAGCCCGGTCGACTTCGCGACCCTCCCGGTCGAGATCCTGCGGGTCGACTCCGTCGGCACCCTGCACGCGCTCGACCGCGCACTCGCCGACGGCGCCCGCTTCCTCATGGCCTCCACCTCCGAGGTCTACGGCGACCCGCTGGTCCACCCGCAGCCGGAGTCCTACTGGGGCAACGTGAACCCCATCGGGATCCGCTCCTGCTACGACGAGGCCAAGCGCTTCTCCGAGGCCGCCGTGGCCGCCTACCACCGCCACAAGGGCCTGGACGCGGCGATCGTGCGGATCTTCAACACCTACGGCCCGCGCAACCGCCCCGACGACGGGCGCTTCGTGCCGACCTTCATCACGCAGGCGCTGGCCGGGGAGCCCCTGACCGTCCACGGCGACGGCTCCCAGACCCGCTCCCTGTGCTACGTCGACGACCTGGTGCGCGGCCTGATCATGCTGCTCGAATCGGGGGAGTACGGCCCGATCAACCTCGGCACCGAGTACGAGCTGACGATCCGCGAGACCGCCGAACTGGTCATCCGGCTCACCGGCTCGTCCTCGAAGATCGAGTACACCGACCGTCCGTCCGACGACCCCGAGCGCCGCCGCCCCGACCTCACCTTGGCCCGCGAACTGCTCGGCTACGAGCCGCAGATCCACTATGAGGCCGGTCTCAAGGCGACCATCGACTACTTCGCGGAACGGGTCAAACGGGACCAGGGCGCGAGTGAGCTCACCGCAGCCTGAGAGTTTTCCAAGACCCGCCGGGGCCTTCCGGGACGTGGGGTACGTGCACAGGCCACGTAAGCTTTGGCTATGACGTATTCCGGTTCCAACTACCGGGGCGCAGCCTCGGTACCCCCTGCCGGCGGCAGCGGCGGCGCCCGTGTCGCCGCGGCGGCCGGTGGCGGCCCGACCCGCCGCGGTCTCATCGGCTCGGCGATCGGCCTGGTCGCCTCCGTTGCGGCGGCCGGCGGCGGCTTCTCGGTGTGGAGCACCGCCAATGACGCCAACTCCGACCTCGATCGCGCGTTCGACCTGGGTGATCTCGAGGACCGCCCGGAGGACACCCCGGCGCTGAACGTCCTCATCCTCGGCTCCGACCACCGCGAGGGCAATGCCGAGGAGGACGCCCGTTCCGACACCGCGATGATCATGCACGTCAACGAGGGCGGGACCGAGGCGTACGCGATCTCGATCCCCCGCGACCTGTACGTGCCCATCCCCGAGGACCCCGACGCGGCCTACTACCCGGACTACACCGGGACGAACGCGAAGTTCAACGCGGCGTACGCCTGGGGCGGGGTGAACACCACGGTCAAGACCGTCGAGGCCCTGACCGGGGTGCGCATCGACCACATCGTGGAGATCGACTTCAACGGCCTGATCGAGGTGGTCGACGCCCTCGGCGGCATCGACATCGACGTGGAGGTCCCCGAGGGACAGGACACCGTCACCTCGATCCACGAGCCGTACCGCGAATTCTCCGAGGGCGTGAACCACCTCAACGGCGAGGAGGCGCTGGACTACGTGCGCCAGCGCAAGCAGTACGCCGACGGCGACTTCGCCCGCATGCGGCACCAGCAGGACCTCATCAAAGCCATCATGGACTCCGCGCTCACCGCCGGGGTCCTGACCGACCGGGGCAAGCTCACCGCCTTCATCGAGTCCACCTCGGACGCGATCAAGGTCGACACCGATTTCAACGTCGTGGGCACCGCGATCGAGCTGATGGGGCTGCGCAGCGACGACATCGTCTTCATGACGACCCCGAACCTCGGCACCGGCGATCAGGGCGGCGAGTCGGTCGTCATCTACGCGGACGACCCGGAGAACCCCGAGGCGAGCAACCCCGAGGCGGTCAGCCTCTGGGAGGCGCTGCGCGAGGACACCATGGCCGAGTGGGTCGAGGACAATCCCGAGGCGGCCGGACAGGACGAGGGCGAGTAGCGCCGCTCCCGCGACGACGAACCGTTCCTCTTAATCGCACAGTTGTTCCCCAAAGTGCTTGGTGGGCCCAATGATTCGTTTGCGGATCGTTGGGCCCTCTGTGGTTGGATGGCACGATACCGAAGGGCGCCACTGTGATCAGCGTCGTACGATGAGCGGCAACGTTCCTTCGACGAAGAGGTGGTGGCGATGAGCGAAGAAGCAGCCGTCGTGTCCGGTGAAGACCCCCCGTACAAGCCCGAATTCGACATCTCAAGGCCCACGATCGCGCGCGTCTACGACGCGATCCTCGGCGGCAAGGACAACTTCGCGGCCGACCGCGATGGTGCCGCCTCCTACATGAAGTTCGTGCCCGGCTCGCGCGAAGTCGCACTCGACAACCGGGCGGGGCTCGAAAAGGGCGTCGCCTACATGGCCCGCAAGGGGATCGACCAGTTCCTCGATGTCGGAGCCGGCCTCCCGACCATGCGGAACACCCACCAGGTGGCCCAGGAGATCAACCCTGACGCGACCGTCGTCTACGTCGACAACGACCCGATCGTGCTGGCCCACGGCCGCGCCCTGCTGGCGACCAACAAGTCGACCACGATCGTCACCGCCGACCTGCGCGACCCCGAGGGCATCCTGACCCACCCGGACGTCCTGAAGGCCATCGACTTCACCCGCCCCGTCGGGCTGATGATCGTCGGCCTGTTCATGCACTTCCACGACGACGAGCGGCCCGGCGAGTGGGTCCAGGCCCTGCTCGACGCCTGCCCGAGCGGGTCCTACCTGCTCATGACCGACTTCGCCGACACCGGTGACCCGGTCCAGAAGGAGATCGAGAAGGCCGGGCTGGAGAGCCTCGGCAACGGCTGGGTCCGCAAGCCCGAGAAGATCGAGGAGCACTTCTGCGGCCTGCCGCTGGTGCCTCCGGGGCTCGACTTCGTGTCGCGCTGGTTCCCCGAGGAGCCAGACAAGGAGGTCCCGGCGGTCGAGGACCTGGATCCGTCGCTGCGGATCATGATGGGCGCCATCGGCTACAAGGAATAGAAGCAACGGAATAGTTTCAGGCGCGCGGCTCGGCCGCGCGCCTGCTTTTGCTTCACTCTTTCGGGTGACTTTGGCTCGGTCGCACCGAATGGTGGAGCCGCATCCCGGGCCGCCTCGATGCGAGCGTTCGTCACTGAGAGTAGTGGTCGACCAGGATCTTGCGGATGAAGTCCGGCGTCTCGTTCGGCTGCAGGGCCTGGACGCACAGGTGCTCCATCGCGGCCTTGTAGGTGTCGACCTCGTCCTCGCGGTCGAGGTAGAGCCCGGAGGTGAGGTGCTCCAGGTAGACGACGTCGTTCAGTTCGGAGTCGTTGAAGCGCAGCCAGGTGAAGGCGCCGCCGGCGCCCGAGTGGCGCCCCGTGGAGAACGGGATGATCTGGATGAGCACATTGCGCATTTCGCAGGCCTCGATGAGGGCTTCGAGCTGCGCCCGCATGACCTCGCGGCCGCCGATGGGGCGGTGCAGGGCGGCCTCGTCGATGACCGTCCACAAGGTGGCTGGGTTCTTCTCCCTGGTGAGGATCTTCTTGCGGTCGGAGCGGACCTTGACGCGGTCGTCGATCTCCTGCAGCGTGATCGTGCCGAAGCCGATCATGAACACCGAGCGCGCGTAGTCCCGGGTCTGGAGCAGGCCGGGGATGAACTGGACGTCGTAGGAGCGGATGACCGAGGCCGCGCCCTCCAGGTCCAGGTAGGCGCTGAACCAGTCCGGCAGGGCCTCGCCGTAACGGTGCCACCAGCCGGGTTCGTTGGCCTCCACGACGAGGACCAGCAGCCGCTCGATCTCGGCATCGTCCCCGACGCCGTACATGACCAGCAGGTCCTTGATGTCACGGGGTTTGAAGCTGACTCGCCCCAGCTCCATGCGGCTGATCTTCGAGGCCGAGGCGCGGATCTCGAACGCCGCCTCTTCGCGGGTGACGTTCGCGCCTTCGCGCAGGCGCCTGAGGTAGCCGCCCATGATCATGCGCAGCGCTGTGGGACCGCCGGCGGAACCGCCGGCAGGGGGTGCATTCCTCTTGCTCATGCCGCGCACCTCCCGACGTTCGGCTCGGAGGCGGTTCTAAACGAAACGCTCACCCTGACAGCGTAACCGGAACGGCTGCCGTGCCAGGGTGAGCGTAGGTCCGGGTGATCCCCGGTACCGCTGAAATGCGGACTAGGCGATCAGGTTGTCGAAGTCGCCGTCCTGCGCGCCAGCGACGAGTGCACGGATCTCATCCACGGTGTAGATGAGGGCCGGGCCCTCGGGGTCGCGCGAGTTGCGGACCGCGATCTCCTCGCCGCCTGGCAGGGCGGCCATCTCGACGCAGGCTCCCTGAGAGTTGCTGCGTTCGGCCTTCTGCCAGACGATCGACGAGGGGAGTTCCCCCGTCAGGATTCCGTTACGTGCCTTGTTCATCGAAATTCCTTCCACCAGTGGCCGGGGGTCCGGCCGGTATCTCGATTTGCCGGTGACCGACGGTCTGAGGCCGCAGTCCTCCCCGGGCGAGGCGCCGGTCCTGCCGAATCAGCTGCCGCCCAGGGATTTCCCGACTTCCCGAACGAAGGTCCAAGACAGTGTCGCACATTACATTCTGTAATTGCACGCGAGCTTGCGCGCGCAAATGCACGTGCATCTGCCCGGTGCGCATGCATGCTACGATGAATGTGACAATGCACATAGACAGATCGCTCATCTCATGCGATCGTGGTTGAAGACTCGTTGTCGCTAACGGCGTTCGGTGACCACGACGGTGACCGTCCAGAGGGGCCTTGGTGGGATCTCTTGGGTGGAAACCGTCTTCGTGTACTGGCGACCTACATCTCACAACCGGATTCCGTACTTCGTTGAACAAGGCCGCACCGGTTCAACCGGTCGGCCAGACCGTCACCCGGAGAGGGGTTGGGTTGCATGATGGAACGTCTCGAGGCCCAGACGTTGCTACAGGCTGCCGCCGCAGGGAAGTTGCGGAGCTCAATGTGTCAGCAGGTCATGGCGATCGAGTACGACCGCAGCGGCCAGGCGATGTACCGGTGCGCGCCTTCCTGCGGCAAGCACACCGCCGACGCCGGGCAGGTCCAATCGGGCCTGCTGTGGCACTACCGGGGGCGCAGCGTCGGCAAGCTCTACGGCCTGCCGGATGCGGAGATCGTGGACGACATGTTCGCGGCGCTGCAACTCGCGTGGGTGCGCGACGGCGACATCTATACCGTGCGGTTCCGATAGGGACTACCGCACCGAGGACTTTGTTCTGTTTGGTGGGAAAGAGACTCGGGGAGGCCGGTGGGGGCCTCCCCGAGCTCACATTGGGCTAAGCCCGATTCGGCCGAGCAGCGGAGGTGGGGCCGCGCGCCCGACTTGACCGGCAAGTTTACCAGTTCTCATGGTCGTGCGATACCCCCAGGGCCGCACGGCTTCCCGTCGTGCCCGGATCAGGTGTTGCTCTTCTGCGTCAGCTCCCAGAGCTTGGTGATCAGCCCGACCAGGGTGTCGAAGGGCCGCAGCAGCGTCTCCAGCGTCCTGAGCTTCATCTGGATCTTGGCGGCGGGCCGCATTTCCTCTATCGACTCCTCGAGCTCGTCCAGGTTGGATTCGACCGTCTCGAAGAGCTGGTCGTCGAGGGCCTCGCGGTGGCCGGCGACGGCCTCGCGCAGCTCGTCGACCAGCGCCAGCAGCTTTGCGAACAACCGTTCCTCGGCGCCGTCGCGCCCGACGAAGACCAGGCCGCGGGAGTTCTCGCCGATGGCTCCGACGTTCGCCGAGGCCCCCGTGCCGATAACTCCGGTCTGGACTTCGCCGTGGAAGACGAATCCGCCCTCCCCGGGCTGGGGCGCGTCTTTCGCGCTCGTGTTCATTGCTTGGCTCCCTTCACAGTTCCGGTGCTGCCGGTGCCTACGGCGCCGATGTTTGCGGTGGCGCCGCGGCCGATGACTCCGGCGGTCAAGTTCCCATAGTTGATGACTCCGTGGTTGACGATGGTGTCCCGGCGGGCGCGCATCTCGTCCACGTCGACCCCGTGCTCCTCCAGGAAGACCAGCACCGCCTCCAGCGCCTGGCGCTCCAGGATCTCGGTGTACTTGACCGCGTCGCGGGACTGGGCGTGGCGGTCCTTGGCGGTGGACGCGCCGAGTTCGCGGAGGCCCACCTGCGCGCCCAGGTCGTCCTTGGCCTGCGCGCCCGGCTCGACGCTGGCGGAGGCCAGGCGTCGCAGCCCGCGCCGTGCCGCGCCCGCGGCGGCGTCGGCAAAGCCGAGCACGCTGTAGCCGGTCAGCGCCGGCATCAGGACCACCGCGCGGAGCCCGCCCCACCACCGGGTGGCCGAGCGCGGGAGACGGCGCCGCCCGAAGACGTGGTACTCCGATCGGGTCGGCGCGAGCACGTAGCTGGAGAACTCCAGGTACAGCGTCCCGCCTTGGAAGGCCGAGTGGACGAACACCGTGGTGACCAGCTCCCCGTCCCAGGAGGCGACCTGGCAGCGGAGGTAGTGGCGGGCGGGGTGCACCGGGTTCGTCTGGACGTCCTCGACCGAGTCGACCGGGAGGCCGGTGGCGCCGCTGAGCTCGGCGATGTCCAGGATCTTGCCGGTGACGTCGAGTCCGGAGACGAACACCTGGTCGCGGATCGTCAGCCCGGGCAGGTGGACCGTCTGCTCGGTGTCGTGCGCGAGCTCGGCGAGTTCGGTCTTGAGGTGCCGGTTCAGCGTCACCGCGTCGAGGTCGTCCCACGAGCCGGATTCGGGCTCCGCCTCCCCGGGCACGTCCGGCCCGGGCTTGAGCAGCAGGGCGATCTGCCAGGTGGCGACGTTGTCGCCGAATCCGACGAACGGGGGTGCGCCGGACGCGTAGCTGATGACCGGGCTGTCGGCCGCGGCGGCGATCTCCGTCAGCCGCGGGGTCTCCTCCTGCGGCGGGGGCCGTCCGTCCCGGATCGCCAGGATCCGCGCCACCCTGACGAGTCCGAACAGGAGGTTGACTGTGAGCAGGATGAGCAGCGGCACCCAGATCGGCACGCCCTCGTCGCTCGCGGCACCGGAGTCGACCCGGAACCCGAATTGGTCGTACTGCGGGCCGGCGAAGACGGTCTCGTAGAAGGCCAGGACCGCGACCGCCGCACCAAGGACGCCGACCCCGGCCGCGAGCTTCCGGATGCGGCGGGCCCGCTCCCTAGCGGACAGGCCGGCCGAGCCCCAGCTCGCCACCACGGCGGTGGTGGCCGCGCCCCACACCAGGAGCACGGTCAGCAGGGTGCCCCGGCCCGATCCGGCGATGAGGATGCACACGATGAACAGCACCGCGGTCACGGCGTATTCGATGCTGGTCGCCGAGCGCGCGAACAGCATGTGCCGAAGCACCGGCGCGGTGTCGATGCCGGGGTTCGGGGCGACGGCCAGCTCGGGCCGGTCGTAGACCTCGCCGAGCACCCGGTTGCGGAACCGGTCGTCGATGTGGGCCCCCGCGCACAGGTGGCGGGTGGCGGCATTGAGCCGCTCGGTCGCGGGCCCGGACGGCGTCCGGGCGGGCGGTCGATTCGTATCGGTCATCTCGGTTCCTTTCCCGCCTAACGGAAGCGGTAGATCCACATGCCGTCGCCGTGGAAGCAGGCCAGACGGCTGTCGGAGGCGGTGCAGTTCTCGGCGTCCAGCTCGTCGGTGAGGGTCGTCTGCTCGCCGTCGTGGACGCCGAGGCCGATGAGCGGTCCGCTCATGCCCTGGGTGCCCAGCAGCGCGCTGCCGCCGTCGATGGGATAGGCGAAGCCGTCGATCGCCTCGCCCACGGGATCGAAGTCGTGGTCGTAGATGCGGGTGGTGTTCGCCTGGCCTCCCTCGTCCCAGACCAGGAGGTGCCGGCCGGCCGGGACCGCCCCGCCGTAGTCGTCGAGTTCGAAGACGACCTCTTGGTCGTCGAAGTCGTAGACCGTGAGGTGGTGGGGGACGCCGTCCTCGTAGTCGGGGTAGGTGTCGACGCAGATCCGGGTCTCGCCGCAGACGTACAGGTAGCCGTACTCGTCCACGGCGGCGTCGGCGAGCTCATGCTCGTGGTCGAACTCCAGGGTGTCCAGGTCGTAGACGCCGATGGCGCCGCCGTCAAGCGTGAACAGCCGGTCCTCGTAGAGGAGGTAGTCATCGGTGGGAATCTGCCCGGAGGCCAGCGGCTCGGACGAGCCGACCTCGTAGAGCTCGACCCGGTCGTCCTCGGAGGCGACCAGGACCCGGCCGTCGGTGAAGCCGAAGTCGGCGTCGAGGTAGGCGTCCCAGGTCCGGGCCGGGTTGAGACTCACGACCCCTTCGTCGGAGGGCGCGGCCCACTGCTGAAGCTCGCTGCCCCGGTTGTCGTACACGGAGACGGTGGTATCCGCGGCGTCGGTGGTGACCAGTCGGTCCCCGACCGGCCACCCCTGGGACGAGGCGCCGTCGACGGTCCCGATCCCGCGACCCGTGTCCCAGTCGAAGAAATGCCATACGTACTCGGTGGGGGAGTAGCCCTCGTAGTCCTTGTATTCGGAGGAGTCGTCGGACCGGTCTTCGACGGCGACGGCGATGAGACCGTCCGAGACCACCGTCGAGAAATAGGGGCGAGACTCGTCGTCTTCGTAGTAGTCGTCGTCGAAGTCGGGGCTCGCGGCGATCTCGGCGGGGCGGCTCCAGATCGACTCGCCGCTGTCGGCGTCGACGCCGTGGAGGTAGACCGTGGAGTCCGATCCGGTGTAGACGAACAGGGCGTGGTCCTGCGCCAGGTATATCTCTTCGAATCCGGGGTCGTCGTCGGCGTAATCGATCCCGGTCGCGACGGACTCCAGCTCATCGAACGGACGCTGGCGGTACGGGTCGAGGAAGAACTTCCAGACCAGCGGCACGGCCACCGCCACCGCGGCGGCGGCCGCGAGCAGCACGACGAGCGTGCGGCGCGTCGGGCGCCAGGTATGTGCGGGCGGGGCGCCCGGAGTCCAGCCGCCCGGAGGCAGGGTGACCGGGGACCCGAGTTCCGTAGCCCTGGGGAGGTGCGGTCCCAGATCCGCGGTGGCGTCCGCGTCGAGCGCGCCGAGCCGGTCGAAGCCGGGGAGGTGGTCGAGGGGGATCGCGAGGGCGTGTTCGCGGCGGTCGTCGATCTCGGTGATCTGGCCGATGACTCGGCGGCTTCGCTTGTCCCACACCGGACCGCCGACGGCGCCGGCGTCGACGTCCCAGTCGCGGACGCCGGCCGGGCGCAGCCGCATCCGGTCCACCGCGTCGGCCGGTCCCGCTTCGGCCTCCCCGGTCGCGAGGTCCGCCGCCTCGCCCGCGGTGAAGCCCAGCAGGCGCACCGCGCGGCCGTCAAGGTGCCCGGACCTGCCCAAGGGGGCCGGTGCGGAGGGGCCGGTCAGGCCGGGAACGGGTTGGGCGAGTCGCAGCAGCGCCGCCGGGCGAGGCCCGGCGCCGAGGAGTTCGGCGATCTCGGCTTCGATCGTGACCGGCTCCGGCAGGAACGGGAATTCGACGCGGACGGGGCCGTGGGGCCGGTTCTCGCCGATGCGGGTGAGGACGTGCTCGGCATCGACGGCGATGCCGGTGCCGGCGGTGCGGCCGTCCGCGTCGAGGACGCGGGCGAGCCAGGGCGGCTGGAGTTTCATGGCTGGTCTCCTTCAATGCGCTCGCGGTCGTTCCGAGAGGCGCGGGGCGGGGACTGGCGGTACTGGCCTGCGACGACACGGCCGTTGGAGTTCGGCCCCATCGCGCCGACGGTGATGTCGGCTCCGTCGCCGATGGCACCGATGTAGTTGATCGTGGTCTGCGCGGGGCCGGAAGGTTCCCGCTTGCCCGGCGCCGGCGGGTCGAGGAAGGGGCCGGGGCCCGGGTCGAGGCGTTCGACGAGGGCGAGGGCGAAGGCGGCCGCGTTGCGGGCGGCCCGGGGCTGCCGTTCCTGGTCGGCGGCCGGGTTCTTGTCGTCGAGGAGGTCGGAGACGCCGCGGATGACCATCGCCTCGACGCCCGCGTTGGGCCAGGCGGCGGCGAGCGCGCCGAAGCCCTCGGTTTCGACGCCGTGCGCGTCTCCGGCGTGCGTCTCGATGAGCGCCGCGGTGTCCGACTTCGAGCCGGTGACCACTTGGGACCCGGCGGCGATGGGCCGGTGGAAGACCCGGGGCGGCGTCTCGCCCGGGGCGAGGCCGAGCCGTCCGGCCCACTCGTCCTTGATGAGCTGGGCCTGCTGGCTGAGGCCGTGGGAGGCGCGCAGGGTCTCGACGCGGGTGAACCGCCCGGCGTCGGTGTCCTGGCCCGGTTCGTAGTGGTAGACGCTCGAGGCGGCGATGACGTCGCCGATCGACACACCGCGCAGGCCCCCGGCGATCCCCACGAGCAGTAGGACCTGGGGTCTCCAGGTGGCGATGGCGCGTTCGGCGGCGACTGCGGTGTCGGCGTTGCGCCGCCCGGACAGCGTGAGCACGAGGCGCCAGTCGCTATGGCGCCCTTGCAGTTCGGTGACCGCGAAGGCGGTGCCCCGTTCGGTGCGCTCGGTGAAGCGGTGCCGGGGCAGCAGGTCGCGCAGCGCCCAGTACTCGAGGTCGAGCGGGGTGCAGATCGCGGCGGTCGGGAGTTCGGTCATGGGATAGTCCGTGATTCGGTGCGTTCGGATACGGGATGTGAACGTATGGGGTACATCAGGCAGGACCATTTATTGTGAGCCTGATAAAAAGCAGGCCTTCACTTTAAGGGCGAGGTGGTTTATTGTCAAGTCATCAATAAGGGGGTTTCGGTGAGTGACGGGGTGGTTCCGGTGGCGATGGCGGTCGATGTGGCGATCCTGACCATCCGGCGCGGTGAGTTCGAGGTCCTGCTGATCCGGCGCGGCAAGGCCCCGTTCGAGGGGCGGCTGGCGCTGCCCGGCGGGTTCCTAGAGGTCGACGAGACCCTGCATCAGGCCGCCGAGCGGGAGCTGCTGGAGGAGACCGGGACCTGGGCCGAGGGCGGGCGGCTCGAACGGGTCGGGGTGTACTCGCGGCCCGAACGCGATCCGCGCCGCCGGGTCGTGAGCGTCTCGTACGTCGCGATGGTCCCCGATCCCCCGCGCGAGAAGGCCGGCGGCGACGCGGCTGCGACCGAGTGGATGCCGGTCGACAAGGCACTTGGGGAGCAGTTGGCGTTCGACCACTGGCAGATCCTGTCCGACGCCGTCGAACACGCCCGCCAGCAGTTGGAGCGCACCAACGCGGCCACCGCGTTCTGCCGGGAGGCGTTCACCGTGGCGGAACTGCGGCGGGTGTACGAGATCGTGTGGCAGACCCCGCTGGATGCGGGCAACTTCCACCGCAAGGTCACCCGCATCGAAGCGTTCCTGGAGCCGACCGGCGAGACCACGACCAGGGACGGCGGGAGGCCTGCGGCGCTGTACCGGGCGGGCCGGACGAGGAGGATCCAGTTGCCGCTGGCGCGGCCCGAGCCGGTCGGTGCAAAAGGGACGGATGCCTGAGCGGAGCGATCGGAGCGAAGCCCCGCGGCCCCCGGTCGAGGAACTCGCTCGCGGGCCGTCAAAGATGGTGCCCCAGGCAGGAATCGAACCTGCGACCTGCGGTTTAGGAAACCGTTGCTCTATCCCCTGAGCTACTGGGGCGACGACAGCGATCCGTCGAGAGCAGAGTCTAGCCGATCGGCCAGCGCGGCTTTGATCACGGCCTTGCCGAGGTCACCGCGCCGTTCGGGCGTCGGTGAGGGGCTGGATCTTGCGCAGTTCGGTCGCGGCCAGGCGGGCCGCTTCTGCGGCGTCGTCGTCGGGTTGGCGCTGGGAGCGGCGTTCGGCGTCGACCCGGCGGAGGTAGGCCTCCACCTCTTGGACGCGGCGGGCGTCGTCCCAGCCGAGGACCTCTCCGGCGAGGCCGGCGGCGTCCATGGCGGCGCGGGTGCCGCGGTCGGCGGTCTCGATGGAGATTCGCAGGCGGCGGGTGAGGATGTCGTCCAGGTGGAGGGCGCCTTCGGCTCGGGCGGCGAAGACGACCTCGGCGCGGAGGTAGTCCTCGGTGCCGGGGAGGGCGCGGCGCAGCTGGGGCTGTTCGGCGGCGAGGCGCAGCAGCTCGGGGGTGAGGTTGCCGTACCGGTGCAGGAGGTGTTCGACGAGGTGGAGCGGGGCTTTGAAGCGTTTGGCGAGCATGTTCCTGCGCGCCCAGTAGGAGTCGTAGCCGTCGGCGCCGAGGAGGGGGAGCAGGTGGGTGCCGCTGGCGGGGACGTCGGGGCCGATGCGGTTCGCGGCCGCGTCGACGGCGTCCTTGGCCATGACGCGGTAGGTCGTGAGCTTGCCGCCGGCGACGAAGAACAGGCCCGCCTCGGGTTCGACCACGGCGTGGGTGCGGCTGAGCTTGGAGGTCTCCTCGGTCTCGCCGCGCAATAGCGGCCGCAGCCCGGCGTAGACGCCCTCGACCTGGCTGACGTCGAGCCGTTTGCGGAGCACCTCGCTGGCCTGCTGCAGGAGGTAGGCGACGTCGCCGGCCGAGGCCGCCGGGTGGGCGAGGTCGAGCTTCCAGTCGGTGTCGGTGGTGCCGATGATCCAGTGGCGGCCCCACGGGATGATGAACAGGACGCTCCACTTGGTCCTGGTGATGATCCCGCAGCTGCCGTCGATCGCCCCCCGCGGCAGGACCAGGTGCACGCCCTTCGAGGCCTGCACGGCCATGCCGGTGCGTTCGGGCAGGACCCGCATGAGCTCGTCGCTCCACACCCCGGCCGCGCAGATCACCGTCTTCGCGCGGACGCGGTGGCGTTCGCCGCTCTCGACGTCCAGGATCTCGACGCCGGCGATGCGCCCGCCCTCGCGAATGAACCCGACCGCCTCGGCCGAGGGCACCACGGCCGCGCCGAGCGAGGCGGCGGTGCGTGCCAGCGTGACCACCAGTCGCGCGTCGTCGACCTGGGCGTCGAAGTAGCGGATCGCGCCGCTGAATCCGGGGGAGAGGTCCCCGAATGCCGCCTGAGTCGCGGCCCTGCCGAGGTGCCGGTGCCACGGCATGCCCCGACCGGAGCCGAGCGCCGAGGCGAGCACGTCGTAGGTCGCGACGCCCGCGCCGTAGTAGAGCCGCTCCCAGGTGTTCTTGAGCGGCAACAGGAACGGGAGCGGGCGCACCAGGTGCGGGGCGAGGTGTCCGGTCAGGAGTCCGCGTTCGGTCAGCGCCTCGTGGACCAGTCCGATCTCCAGCTGCTCCAGGTACCGCAGTCCGCCGTGGACGAGTTTGCTTGAGCGCGAAGAGGTTCCCGACGCGAAGTCGCGAGCCTCCACCAGGGCCGTTCGCAGTCCCCGGCCCGCCGCGTCCACCGCCGCGCCGGTGCCGGTCGCCCCGCCGCCGATGATCAGCACGTCGAACGGTTCGCTGCCCAGTCGCTCCAGATCGGAGCGTCGCCGCTGCGGCGAGAGCCGGCCCGCTTGCGAGCGGGTCCAAGTGGTGAGCGTACGCATACGCTTACGCTACTGAACGGGGCCTGGGCGCGGGTGGTTTATGAGCGGCATTAACTTATATGTGTGCCCCCTACCCCCCGTTGGAGTCCCCGGCGGCTCACCGCGCTGGCCAGGTACGCCCAGCACCGGCTGCACCTTCCGGTGATCATCGCGGTGCTCATCTCCATCCCCGCGGTGTTCCTCACCGTGTGGACCGACGGCGGTTTCGCCGTGGCGGGCAAGGTCATCGGCTGGGTATCGGGGGCCGTGCTGTGGTTCGAGGCGGTCATCCTCCTCATGGCCGCCGAGCACAAGCGCGAATGGCTGTGGCGGCACAAGTGGATGATCCTCGTCTGCGTCCTCACCGTCTTCACCCTCGCCTTCGCCGCCGGCGGCGCCCAGCTGCTGCGCTTCATCTACGTCATCGGCTCGCTCAGGGTCCTGCGCGCCAAGCGCATCATCACCGCCGCGCAGGTCCTGGACCGCCGCTTCGGTCTCGGCGTCTGGTGGCGCTCGGCGCTGTTCACCATCGCCGGGCTCATCGCGGCCGTGTTCGTCGCCGTCGTCCTGGCCGACCCCACCTCCGAGTACATGAGCCTCATAACGTGGTTCGACCACAATCTGCGGCTCGTCCCGATCCTCATCGCCGGCCTCATCCTCGCGGGGGCCACGTGGCTGGTGGTGCGGGTGCGCACCGAAGAACAACTGGACGAAGAAGAGGAATGACGTAGGGTCGGGTGCGTGGATACCGACCTGATCACCTTGTCCGGCCTGCGCGTGCACGGCAGGCACGGCGTGTTCGACCACGAACGCGAATCCGGGCAGGACTTCATCATCGACGTCGCGCTCGCCGCCGACACCGCCCAGGCCGCGGCCACCGACGACCTCAAGTACACCGTCGACTACGGGACGCTCGCCGACACGCTCGCCGACATCGTCGCCGGGGAACCGGTGAACCTCATCGAGACCCTCGCCGACCGCCTCGCCCAGGCCTGCCTGGCCGACTCCCGCGTCCACCGCGCCAAGGTCACCGTCCACAAACCGCAGGCGCCCATCGCCCAGCAGTTCAGCGACGTGTCGATCACGATCGAGAGGTCCCGCACATGAGCCGCGTCGTATTCAGCCTGGGTTCCAACCTCGGCGACCGCGAGGCCCACCTGGTCTCCGCGATCGAGAAGATCGATCCCGAGGCCGTCTCCGAGGTCTACGAGACCCCACCGTGGGGCGACGATGAACAGCCCACCTACTACAACATCGCCGCGATCGCCGACGACCCCGACCGCGGCCCCGAGGAATGGCTCCAACTGGCCCAGCGCCTCGAAACCGAGGCCGGGCGCATTCGCGACCCGCAGCGGCGCTGGGGCCCCCGCACCCTCGACGTCGACCTCGTCGCCGTGTGGGACGAGGCGGGCGATCCCGTCCTCAGCGAGGACGCCCGCCTGATGCTGCCGCACCCGCTCGCCCACCAGCGGGCGTTCGTCCTGGTGCCCTGGCACGCCATCGACGCGGACGCCGAACTCCCAGGCCGGGGGCGAGTAAGGGAGCTGCTACGCGACGAAGGCCTGGCCGCGGACGCGCGCGCGCTGCGCCGCCTGCACCCGATATGGTCGAAGCCATCATGAAGGAGAGTGACGACAAGCACGGTCCGCGGCCGACCCTGCGGCCGACCGCACCGTCGACCATCGCGGTGGCCGCCCTCGCGGGTGCCGCCCTGACGCTGCTGCTCGTCGCCCGCTACTACCAGCAGGCCCCCGATCTGGCCTGGTACAACTCGGCGGTCATCTTCGCGCTGGCGATCCTGCTGGCGTGGATGGCCTGGAACACCAAGCGCACCCTGCAACCGAGCGAGCGGCAGGTGCGGGCTCAGGCGACCCAGGCCGACAGCGCCGCCACCCGACCCGGGCTGCTGAACGGGCCCGAGCACGCGCTCCAGATCGCCCGGTTCGCGGTCCTGGCCAAGGCCGCCATCATCGCCGGCTCGGCCTTCTTCGGCGCCTACCTGGGCTTCACCGTCTGGCTCGCCGTCCAGTCCGACCGGCTCACCGCCGCCGCCAGCGACCTCCCGTCCGCGATCCTGGGCACCATCGCCTGCGCCGCCCTGACCGCCGCCGGACTGTGGCTCGAGCACTCCTGCCGCATCCCCCCGTCATCGGAGGACTCCGACTCCCCCCGGCCCGATGACGACCGAAACCGATCCTGAACCAACCCCCCGAACCGAATCGGAACCGAGACCGCTGAACCCGACCCGGTTCCTCCCCATCCGGTACATCCCCAATATTTCGCGCGTTACGAGGTGCGCCCATGAAGTTTGACTCCCCAAGCCGCAACGACGACTCGACGTCGTCGCACGATGCTCTCTCCGCCGACCCGCCGGTCGACCGCATGGCCGTCCACGTGGTCTGGGAGATCGGCCTGCTGCTGCTCGGCGGCGGCGTCCTGTTCGCCGTCACCCAGTCCGACACCGGGCCCTTCGCCGCGGAATCGTGGGCCGGATTCATGTCCGCGCTCGTCCCCGTCGTGCTCCTGGCCTCGGCCGTGTCGATCTCGCTGCGCGTCGGCGCCGTCAACCTGGCGGTCGGACCCATCGCGCTGGTGTCCGCGTGGATGTTCGTCGACGCCTCCTCCTCGGGGGCCGCCATGGCCCTTGGCATGGGACTCGGCGTCGCCGGCTTCGCCGGCATCGTCCTGGCGACCTTCTGCGCGTGGCTGCGGGTGCCCGGCTGGGCCGCCGCGGGCGCCGCCGGCGGCGCGATCGTGCTGTGGGCCGGATCGGCCGGCGAACCGGCCGCGTTCCAGCTCGCCGAACTGCCCTCCACCGGGGTCCTCATGGCCCTGGCCGGAGCGGCGGGCCTGTCCATCTTCCTGGGCCTGATCGGCTCCTTCTCCGGTGTGCGCGAACGCCTCGCGCCCATCCGCGACACCCCCGCGGGCGAGCGGCACGGCCGCAGCGGCCTGGTGTTCTTCGGGCTGCTGCTGTCCTCGGTGCTGGCCGGCGGGGCCGGCGTGGTCGTCGCCTGGACCGGCGTCACCGATACCGGGGCCACCGCAATGCCCGACCCGATCCTGCTGTCGGTCATGGCGATCGGCGCCGCACTGCTGGGCGGGACGAGCCTCATGGGCCGCCGCGGCGGCGTCTGCGGCACCGTCTTCGCCTCGGCCCTGCTGCTGTCGCTGACGTGGCTGGCCGAATCGCGCGGCTGGGGCTTCGACGCGGGCTGGGTGGCGCTCGGCGCCATCATCGCCGGATTCCTGGTCACGCGCCTGGTCGAGGCCATGAACACCGCCGAGGACGCGGCGCTGCCGCAGAGCGGCAAGGCCGGCACGGTCGACGACCTGCGCGAGGACGAATCGTTCGACGCGGGCCAGGACACCGGGGCCTACGGTGAATACGACGAGGACTTCGCGAACGTCGGATCCGGCGGCGACCCCTGGGCGACCACGAGCGGCATTCCCAAGCAGGGGAACGACCCGTTCGGCGCGTCCGGGGTGTTCGACGACCTGC
Organism: Glycomyces buryatensis; assembly: GCF_004912275.1. Lineage (GTDB taxonomy): Bacteria > Actinomycetota > Actinomycetes > Mycobacteriales > Micromonosporaceae > Glycomyces > Glycomyces buryatensis. The sequence continues at coordinate 26,910 of NZ_STGY01000081.1, read as the reverse complement.
GCGGAGCCGGCGACGGCTTCGGCCGCGACCAGCGCGGCACCGAACACCGCCACGGCAGGTAGTCCCTCTCGACCGACACTCTCTATCCCTCAGAGGAATCGATCATGACCTACATTCCCCCTGAACGCGATGAACCCGCGCTGGACCAGACCCAGAAGCTGGACGCCACCGCCCTCCCGGCGGTGGGCAACGGCGTCGACGTCGCCGGCCCGCCCTCGCCGTTCCAGCCCGCCTCGGCCTCCGACCAGCCGATCGACCCGTTCATCGCGGCGGTCGGCGAGATTGACACCGGAGGGGGCGAGGCGGGCCCGCCAAGGGACCGCCTGACGTTCCAGTTCCTGTGGGAGGCGATCCTGCTGGTGCTGGCCGCCGGAGCGGTGTTCCTCGTCTACCTCGAACGCGAGTCGATATTCGGGACCGAGTTCCCGACGCTGTGGGACGCGGCCTCCGCGCACACGCTGGCATTGGTGCCCATCCTGCTCGGGGTGCTGGCACTGGGGCTGTCGCTGCGCATCGGCGCCGTGAACCTGGCCGTCCCCGCGGCCGTTTACATGGTGACGTCCGCGCGGCCGCTCTCGGTGGACCCGTGGATGAACCTGGCCTGGACGGCGGGGGCCGCCGCCGCGGCGGCGCTGGTGTTCGCGCTACTGGTGCTGGTGATCAGAACGCCGCCGTGGTTCGCGGGGATCGTGACCGCGCTGGCGATCTGGGCGACCCTGCCGCTGCTGCCGCGCCTCGGCCCGGAACTCGAGGGCAACCCCGAGGTCTGGGAGTCGTCGCTGTTCCAGATCGGCGTGGTGGCCGGCGCCGTGGTGTTGGCGATCGGCGGCGGACTGCTGGGCCTGCTCCCGGCCGTGCGCGACCGGTTCAGCTCGGTGAAGTCCATGATCGACGGCACCGGGGGGCGAAGCGCCCCGGCGGTGTGGACGTTCCTGGCCTGCGTGCTCGGATCGATGCTGCTGGCGTTCGGCGCCGGATTCCTGATGTCGATGCTGAACGTGATGGTGCGGGAAGAGGAGTCGTCGCTGAACTTCGGCGTCTACGCCTTCACCGGCCAGTCGGCGATCGGTCTGGAGGCCTTCGTGTTCATCGCGGTGCTGCTGGCCGGGACGAGCCTGTGGGGCCGCCGCGGCGGCGTCCTCGGCGCGGTGCTGGCGACGGTGCTGCTGTGGGCGGGCCTGCTGCTGTGGGAGAACCTTGTGGCGCCGTCCGACGACCAGGAGCTGTACGCCTCCATCGGGTCGGCGGTGTTCGTGGGCGCCCTGGTGCTCGCCGTGCTGATCTCGCTCGGCCTGGACCGGCTCGGCCGTCCGAAGGACCGATCCTCCGAGACCGGTCCGGCCCCGGTGGAGCCGCAGCCGTTCGGGCCGAACGGCACCGGCCTGTTCGAGCCGGCCAGGCCGGAGCAGAACACGACCGCCTGATCGGGATTTCGATTGATCGACTCGCGCCGCCTGGCCGCACTGCGGCCGGGCGGTTCGCATTCCGCCGAAGCCTGTGGCCCCACTGTCCGTCAGGAGTGCGATACGGTGGTCTCCGCATATGAGAACAACCCTCATCGAAAGGTCGAAAGTGCGCTTTTCACCCCCCTCCCCCCTGAGGGCTTTCCCTTCAACGCCTCCGCCCCACGGAGGTTCTGATGGGTGACCGGAGTTTCGATTCAGAAGAGACGCAACGGATCGGCGAAGCGGTGGTCCCGCCGCTGGCGAGCGCCTACGCGGATCTGGCGGGCCTGATCAGTTCCTCGGGCAAAGGACTCGACGGCAACCTGTCACCGGAGCTGTCCGAGACCTATCTCGACTACCACCGCCTTCAGCACAACGCCTCGCAGGAGACCTCCCAGACGCTGGGCAGGCTCGGGCCGACCCTGGTCCAGATAGCCGAGGACGACAGACTGGTGGAGAATGAGATCAACCAGGCCTTCGAGCAGGCCGCTGATGAGATCCAGTCGGACGCATATGGGGGCGAGGGCGGCTATACCCCGATGTCCGAAGGTGAGAAGCCCGAGGAGATGGACGAGACTCCGGGCTCCTACGACGACGATCTGGACGGTCGAACCCCCAACCCGACGGAGAATCCGAACAGCGCGGGGGAGGACGACTGACATGGGTTTCGGAGACTGGCTCGCGCACGAGGCCGGTGAAGCGGTCGATGCGTTCTCCGGCGGTGTGGACAGTACCGTGGACTACATCGAGGAACAGGTCGACACCGCGGTCGATGTCATCGCCCCAGACCCCCCGCAAGCTGAGTTCAGGCCCGCGCCCACGGGCGAGTACGACATCAAGCCCGTGCCGACCAAGGACGAGATTTTCAGTCTCCTGGAGCAGCTTGAGGGGCCGATCCGGAAGGCGATCACTCGGGAGCTCGCGGGAGAACACTACCCGGACTCCAAGGCGTACATCGCCATGTCGCTTGAGGAGTTCGAACGGGACGGTACTCCTGGACGTAGCGAACTGTATTACTGGGATGACAGCATCGAATGTGTCCTACCGACGAAGTACGCGGTGGATTCGTGGGCGGCTTCGCTGGGCAAGATGTACCCGTATCCGGACGCGGTGGCCCCGCAGGTCGCCAACGACTCCGCGCGCGACTCCGCCAGCGCGATCGCGAGCCTCTACAGCGCCTTCGAAGACGCGTTCGGGAGTATCGACCTCGCGGCGCTGGCCGACGAGGCGGAGCTTCAGGCCAAGATCGCCAAGGGCTTCGGCGCCCTGATCGAGCAGTACCAGGGCAACTTGGACGAGATCGAGGCCCTTGGAACGGACTGGGAAGGTGCTGACGCGCAGGAGTACTGGGACCAGTTTGGAAAATATGTCAGTGAAGCTATCAGTAAGCACGATTCGATGGCGGCAAACCTGCATGCCGCTATCGACCTGGAACTCGGCATTCAATCCAGCTTGCAGTGGTCGCTGTACGCATCGGTGCTCGCCACGGCACATCGGTTGGGGGAGCTCACCAAGGAGTCCGAATTCGAACCCGGCGAGATCAAGGCGATTGCCGGAGGGGGGATCTTGATAGGCGCAGTCTCTCTCATCCCGTTGTCCGGGCCGGCGGCGCTCATTGTCGGACTTGCGGGACTCGCTGCGGGCATAGCCGGGTACGCGGGCATAGAAATCACGATCGACCCGAAGATCGAGACGATCCCGAACCTCGAAAAGGTGAACGAAATCGTAGATGCCGTAGTCGCGGGCGCGGCCACAGCGGCTGAAGATGCTTCAAGCGGGCGGACAGGGGTCCTCGACCAGCTTGCGAGCAATTTCGGCGACCACCAGGGTGCGATAGGCACCCCTGGTCTTGTGCCGGGATGTGACTATTTCGGATGAAAACGAAGATGTTCAAGATAATGAGCGATATCCGCTACGTGCTGGCAGGGGCGACTATAACGCTTGGGCTCATTACATTCGGGTGCATTCCCGAACGGGACCAGGGGGATCCTGAGGTTATTGATCCGTCTGAATCTGCAACAACGCCCGAAAGCACATCGCCTACTCCTCCGTCGGTTGACTTCTCTGCCGAGGCGGAATCGATGAGAGGATGGGATGATCTTTGCGAAACAGCGGATTATGAGACTGTTTCCGGGCAGTTTGCGGATGTGATCGATGATGTTCGGTCAATTAATGACTCAGGGGCGGAAGGAAGCAGCCTGATCCAATGCATTGACGACCTGGAGTTGCCGAGGCAGGTTCCCATAGGAGGATTCAAGCTGTGGCTTAAGCCGTATGATTCGAATGTTGCGGCGTGGGAGGCATACACATCAGAGCACAGGACTATCATCCATAATTTTCACGACGTGGATATAGATCCCGATGTGTCATTCGATGTCAGTGGTGATGGGACGTGGGCTCAGGGCGAGGTCGGCGCATTTGAGACTCCTACAACCAAGTCCGAGGGAAACAAATCGGCGCTCGCTGTCGCACAAGGCGATTTCTATATAGTTGAAGTACTCATGCGGTTCGACGATGATGAGGAAGTGCTCCGCTCCGATTGCGAGCCGAACTCTACCGATAATTGCGTCATGACTGCGGCGTATATGGCCGAGTTTCTTGCAGACGAGTATCTTCCCGGCCTGTATCAGAGGATCGAGGACCGCCTGGCGGAGTCCTGAGCTCTGTGGGGCCGTTCGGTTTTACGAAGCCGAACGGCCCCACCTGGCCTTTTCCGTGTCACGGAGGCGCGGCACCGTTGTGCGGGTCCGAAGTCAGCCTTCGCAGTAGCGGATGGTGGACGTCGGTGAGGAGCGGATGATCCCGGCCGCAGTCCAGATGCGGACGGCTTCGGTGGTGATGTGTTCGCGTTTGGCGCGGGCCCACTCGGCGTGCAGTGGCGCGGAGATACGGAGGGTCGGAGCGCTGGTGTCGAGTCCGGTGACAGAGCCGAGGGCGATGGTGTTGTCCTCTTCTCCTTGGGGCTGCCAGGGCGGGTTGCCGCAGAAGGTGATTCGGAGGCGGTCCTGGTGGGGGAGAGACTGGTAGCGCAGGAACCGGCCGTCGATCTCGGCGATGCCTGAGATGTGGAGATCGGTCATGAGACGCCCACTCCTGCCAGGTTGAGGCCGAGGTTCGAGTCGAAGGCGTGCTCCCATGCGGCGATGTAGGACCGGGTCGGGCTCGGTCTGGTACGGCGTGAGGGCGGTGGCGTGGTGAATTGGAGTGCGGGTTGCCGGTCCGGGGTGATGAGTCCGGCAGCGCCTGGGTTCCAGCCGTTGCCGGTGTAGGGGCCGGTCGGCAGCGGCGGGGTCGGGGCCGGCTTGGGCGGTGTCGCCGGGATCGGTGCTCGGTCGATGAACCGGGTCGGAGCCGAGGCCGTGCCTCGGATCGGTGCGTTGATGCGGTGGGAGCCTCGGTAGACCGGGGCGCGGCCGGTGGCCGGTCGGTGTTTTCGGGTCTTGACGGGTCGGTTGATCAGGGCGACAACGGTGCCGAGGAAGCTCTTGAGCGCCAGGTCGATCCGTTCGCGCACCGAGAGGCGCTGCTCGTAGTGGGCCTGGTGGAGGGGCTGGGAGTCTTGGAGGAAGTGGTGCCAGGCGTCCTCGCGGAGCTTCCCGAAACCGTGGTCGGGTTCGGGGCTGGACGCTGGCGAGTTTCGGTCTGGCCCGCAGGGCAGGTGTGAAGGTACGCTGAGGCTAACCACGGGAGGGCTTCCTTCCTGGAGGTGAGTGGTGGGTCGCCAACTTGTTTGGTAGACGGTGAGGCGACCCACCGCGGTCTATTCATTTGGGCGCGCGCTCAAGACGCGTCTTCGCAACTATGACACGGCATGAGCCGGTTTCGGCAGATCTGATCCGTGCGTGTCTCGGTTTCGGTTCTTACGTGTCTAGAAGAATCGGGTTACGTCGATAGTCGTCCCGTTCATCGACCGTTTAAGACCACGATGACGCGGATGCCGGCCTCTTCGAAGGCCCGCAGCTGATCCTTCGAGGCGTTCTGGTCGGTCACCAGGGTGTGGATCCGGTCGGTGGGGCAGATTCTCGCGAAGGCGTGGCCGCCGATCTTGGAGCCGTCGGCGATGACCACGACCTTCCTGGCCCGGGCGGCCATGAGGGCGTTTATCGCGGCCTCGCCCTCGTGGTGGCTGGTCGCGCCGAGCTTGATGTCGACGGCGTCGACGCCCAGGAACGCGATGTCCAAAGTGATCTCGCGCAGGATCGGCGCGGCGAGCGGACCGATGAGCTCATAGGACTGGGGCCGGACGACGCCTCCGACGACCACCACTTTCAAGTGCGGGCGCACGATCAGCTCATTGGCGATGTTCAGCGCGTTCGTGACGATCGTCAGGCCGGTCGATCCGGGCGTCGCCACCAGGTCGGTGCGGGTGGCGAGGGCCCGTGCCACCTCGGTGATGGTGGTGCCGCCATTGAGGGCGATGACCTGGCCGGGGCTGACCAGTCCCGCTGCGGCCGTGCCGATCCGGTGCTTCTCCTCGACGTGGCGGGCGGTCTTGTACCGCAGCGGCAGATCGTAGGAGATGCCGCCGGCGACGGCCCCGCCCCTGGTGCGGGTGATCATCTGCTGCTGGGACAGCTGGTCGAAGTCGCGCCGGATGGTCGCCTGAGAGACGCCGAGCCGTTCCGCGGCGTCCTCCACGGTGATGCGACCGGTCTCCGCGAGGATTTCCAGCAGGGTGTTCCACCGGGCATAGCGGTCCACGTCTCTCCTCGGGTCGATATCGCGGCGGGCCGCCGCTGGCTGCAAGATACTGTGCAAAACATGGTCGCACGCGCTCACGGCGTGCGCGCTCATGCCCATCTTGCCCCATCGCACTGGAGGAGCGTCAGTTGGAAGGCGTCATGCTGCCCGAGATCGGCCGGATCGTCACGCCCGACGGCGTGGTCAACGGGACGATCATTGTGGAGGACGACCGGTTCGAAGGGGTCATCGAGCGCGACGGGAAGCCGTCCGGCTGGGTCCTGCCCGGTTTCGTCGACGCGCACTGCCACGGCGGCGGCGGGCACTCCCTGGCCACCGGTGATGCGGACGCGGCCAGGGCCGCGGCGGCGTTCCACGCCTCGCGCGGGACCACCACGCTCTGCGCCTCGCTCGTGTCCTCGACCCATGAGTTCCTGCTGGAGGCGACCAGGGCCCTGCGTCCGGTGGTCGAAGACGGGACGCTCGCGGGCGTCCACTTCGAGGGTCCGTACCTCTCCAAGTCCAAATGCGGCGCGCACGACACCGAGGTCCTGCGCGACCCCGACACCGCCGAGCTCGCCGAGCTCATCGACGCCGGCGGGGGCGCCGTCAAGATGGTGACCATCGCGCCGGAACTGCCGGGCGCGATCGAGGCCATCGAGTTCCTGGACGCCAAGGGCATCGTCGCCTCCATCGGGCACACCGACGCCGGCTACGAGCAGACAATGGCCGGGATCGACGCGGGCGCCCAGTCCGCCACCCACCTGTTCAACGCCATGCGCCGCTTCGACCACCGCGAACCGGGCCCGATCCCGGCGCTGCTGGACGACGAGCGGATCTTCTCCGAGATCATCGCCGACCCGGCCCACCTGCACCCGGGCACGATGCGCTTCGCCTTCGACGTGTCGCTGCCGGGCTGGACCCTGCTCGTGTCGGACGCGATGGAAGCGGCCGGTCTGTCCGACGGCACCTATCGGCTCGGCCGCCACGAGATCGCCGTCAAGGGCGGCCTCGCCACCGTCGCCGGGACCGACACCATCGCCGGTTCGACCATCACCCTGCTCGACGCCGTCCGCAATGCGGTGAACCTGGCCGGCCAGTCGGTCGAGGCGGCCTCGCAGATGGCCTCGGCGACGCCCGCGGAGTTGTTGAAGCTCAACGATGTCGGCGCGATCGAGTCGGGGAAGTTCGCCGACGCGGTCGTGCTGGACGACGACCTTAACCTGGTATCGGTGATGCGCCGCGGCGTCTGGCTGAAGGTTTGAGCTAGAACTTCGGCGCCGCGTCGGAGTACATGCTCTCGCCTGCTGACAGCAGCACATAGACCAGGCAGAACGTCAGGAACGAGGCGATGCCAAGCACTAGCCCGGTGACGGCCATAGTCTTATTCGTGGCCTGTCTGCGGTTGGTCCGAGTCCAGCCGATGGCGCCGAAGACGATTGCCAGGACGCCCAGTGGCCACGTGAACAGGTTGACCCCAGGGACGAACGACACCGCCACCGCGACGATTCCGCAAACCAGAGCGGCCGTGCCCAATCCGTTGCGCGCCTGGTGCCCGTACTGCGGGCCGCCGCGGTTGTAGTCCGGCGGGAGCGGAGGCGGCGGTGGGATCGACGAGCCCGCGTATGGTCCGCTCTCAGATGGCTCGTAGCTGGGGCGCGAGGAGCCGGAGCTCGGCCCCTGGTCGCCCCGGCGCTGCTCGGGGCCCGACCCGGAGCCCTCCTCGTCCGGGCGCTCGGGTTCGGACGGTCCGGGGGTCGGCGGGTAGGTGGTCATGGCGTCCTCCTCAGCAGCAGCGCCGCAGCGCTCATGTCCCGCAACGTAGTCCAATGCGAAGCTGTGGGACGCCTGTTTCTGGAGATCGACTCGGACACTGATGAGGCCAATGAGGTCTCTTGGGCGCCCCGTCTCGATCAATCGCGACGCGAACTCGGATTTTTTGCCGATAGGTCTTTACTACCCGTCAGTAGACGAGTAGAAATGAGTTACGGATTCGGAGGGACTTCCGGGGGACAGGTTCTCCAAAGACCCGAAGAATTCGTGCGCAGCCGCCGAGCACCCACGTGCGACACGAGCCGTCGGGAGGCACAGCGGGCCACCGCACCTAGGGGCAGGGCACCGCGAATGCAGACTTCACGCTTGGTAACTCGGTACGGATGCGCATAGCAAGTGAGAGCGGCCCAGTCGAGGCAAGACACCGACTGGGCCGTATCGCTGCGCTCATCGAATCCCAGCGCACCGGGGCCTGACCGGACCGGTACCGCATCGCTCCCAACTGCCTGTGTCCTAACTCCCTGGTTCCCTTCAGGGCGGGCTGCAACAATGGGCGACGATGACCATGATCGAACCGGGCTGGTACAAAGATCCCGCCGACCCAGCCACGCAACGCTATTGGGACGGCTCGGCCTGGGTGGGCAAGCCCGTCCCCGCCACCGCCGAACCCCCCGAGCGGCCCGAACCGCTGGATCCGGAACCCGAACCGCCCGCGGCCAAACCATCCGCACCGGAGCGGGGCGACCAGACCAGCCTGTACGCCAAGGGATTCGGCGATGACGACCCGCCGAAACTCGTCCAGCGCACCCCCGGCGCGGTCCAGCCGCCCGACTCCATCCCCATCCGCTCCCTCGGCGTCACCGTCGGCTGGATCTCCCGCCGCGACATCGCCCGCATCCTCTCCGGCCGCACCCTCGCCCACCCCGGGCAGCGCTTCGTCGCCCGCCTGGTCGACTTCCTCCTGATCCTGGCCCTCAACGCCGTCATCAACGGCTACTTCATCTATCAGATGGTCCGGGACGCCTGGCCTCACATACGCGATTACATGGAGGCCTACACCGCCGACCCGGACTCAGGCGCGCAGCTCGAAATGCCGGCGTCCGTCTCCGAGCAGTGGTGGATCGTCCTGCTCATCGCCCTCGGGCTGTGGTTCGCCTACGAGGTCCCCTCGACCCGCGACACCGGGCAGACGCTCGGCAAGCGGCTCATGGGCATCAAGGTCGTCTCCCTCGCCCCCAAGATCGAACTCGGCTGGGGCCGGCTGATCCTGCGCTGGTCCTACGCCGCACTGCCGCTGATCTGCTTCCCGTTCGGCGCGATCCTGTGGTTCCTCGACGCGATATGGTGCATCCGGGACCGCCCGTTCCGCCAGTGCCTCCACGACAAATCCCCAGGTACCGCCGTCGTCGAGGTCACCCGAGAGAAGGAGCCGACAGCATGAGTGAGCCCATCCGCGCCGATCTGGACGCCATCCCGCTCTACGTCCCCGGCAAGGCTGCGCCCGACGCCCTCAAGCTGTCCAGCAACGAGGTCCCGTACGGCCCGCTCCCCGGCGTGGTCGACGCGATCACCGCCACCGCGACCGAGGTCCACCGCTACCCCGACCTGGCCGCCACCGCTTTGACGCAGCGGCTCTCGGAGCGGCTCGCGGTCGGTCCCGAGCGGATCGCCACCGGCACCGGATCGGTCGCCCTGATCGGCCACCTCATGCAGGCGCTCGCCAGCCCCGGCAGCGAGGTCGTCTACTCGTGGCGGTCCTTCGAGGCCTACCCGATCGCCGCCACCGTCGCCGGACTCACGAGCGTCCAGGTGCCGAACGCGCCCGACCACCGGCACGACCTCCACGCGATGGCCAAGGCCGTCGGACCCGACACCCGCGCGATCGTGGTGTGCAGCCCCAACAACCCCACCGGGCCCGTCGCCACCGCCGATGAACTGGACGAACTCTTCGACTCGGTCCCCGAATCGGTCCTCATCGTCATCGACGAGGCCTACCGGGAATTCGTCACCGACCCGGCCTCACCGGATGCGCTCGAGCGCTACGGGGACCGGCCCAACGCCGTCGTCTTCCGGACCTTCTCCAAGGCCTGGGGCCTCGCCGGCCTCCGCGTCGGCTATATGGTCGCGAGCCCCGAAGTGGCTGCGGCCGTGCGCAAGTGCGTGATCCCGTTCGCGGTCAACGTGGCCGCGCAGTCCGCCGCGCTGGCGGCCTTGGACGCGGAGGAGGAGATGCGCCGCCGCGTGGCCCTGGTCGTCGCCGAGCGCGAACGCACCATCGCGGCGGCACGCGAGATCATGCCGGGCATCCCCGACTCGCAGGCGAACTTCTTCTGGCTTCCGCTGGCGGGCGGCGCGGTGGACTTCGCCGCTCACTGCCAGCGGTTGGGGATCCTGGTGCGCCCCTTCGCGGGTGACGGCGTCAGGGTCACGTTCGGGCGGCCCGAGGATAACGACCGGATGCTGGAGGCGCTGCGCTCGTTCTCGCCGACGAACGAGTCGTAGATCTCGGTCAGCGTCTGCTTCTGCTTCGCGGTCAACTCGCGGTCGGTGGCGATGGCCAGCGGGGTGGCCGAGCCGTCGTCCTGACCGATGCCGGCGCGGAGGTACATGACGGGGGTGGCCACGCGCAGTGCCAGCGCCATCTGACGCAGTACGGCACCGGAGGAGCGGCGCACGCCGCGCTCGCCGTTGAGGTAGGGGTTGGAGACCCCGGCCTGATCGGAGAGTTCGCGGAGCGAGACGTGCGCTCGTTTGCGCACGTCGCGGATCAATGAACCAAAGTCGCGATCTGTCACCCGCGTCACCATACGCGCCCTGGCGGGTCCCCGCCACCCGACCCAGGCCTGGACAAGTGGGAAACGGTACGCGAGAAGGACTCGCACCTCACCCGAACAGTGGACCCGAGCGTGACTCTGGGAACGGTTGCGTCTCAACCGCTCGCCGTGGCTCGACGCCAGCCGATACCATCGGATACCGACGCAGATATTCAGGCCAGCGTCACCGCCCGTTCGGCGTCAGATGAGGAGGAGAGCCGGTGAGCGTTCTGCAACGCTTGGAAAAACAATTGGAGGGCCTGTTCGAGGGCACCTTCAACAAGATGTTCAAGGGCGTTGTGCACCCGGTTGAGATCGCCAGCGCCATGCAGCGTGAGGCGGAGACCCACAAGGCCGTGCTGGCCGGTGGGCGCGTCCTGGTGCCGAACCGCTATGTCATCGACCTCTCCCCGCCCGACCACGACCGGCTCGCCCCGTATGCGGCCGCTCTGGCTCAGGAGCTCGCCCAGTCGCAGGCCGAGTTCATCGGTGAGAACGGCTGGACCGTGTACGGCGACGTGATCGTGGAGATCGAGCGCGGCGAGGGCCTGGACACGGGCATGTTCCGCGTGACGGCCGAGGTCGCGGCGCTGAACGAGGGCGCCGAGCAGCCGGTTTCCGGCGGCGGCGGCGGTGGCTACGGCCCGGCGCAGCAGCAGGCCCCGACGGGTCCGGTGCTGGTGGCGGCCGACGGTCGCCAGTTCACCGTCGCGCACGGCTCGACCACCATCGGCCGCGGCGAGCAGGCCCAGATCCGGCTTCCCGACGTGGGCATCTCGCGCCGCCATGTGCGCGTGGATTTCGACGGCCGCCAGGTGTCGGTCACGGATCTCGGTTCGACGAACGGGACGCTGGTCAACGGCCAGCGGATCACCACCGTCTCCATGCAGCCCGGTGACGTGGTGCAGATCGGCACCACCTCCCTGACGCTTCAGGCGGGTTAACGGTTCGGCGGGGCGGCGTCTTTGCCGCACCGCCTTTTCCACGCTTCAGGCTCCAGCCTCGGCCCCCGTCGCCGGTGGTTCGGCTTGCTTTGCGGCACTGCCCGATCACCAACACCCCGGCTGTGGCGTGCCGCCGTGGGCTAACGTGTCTGGGACTGAGCAATTGTCCATTGGGAGCGTCGCATGCCTGAGTTGGTCCAGACCGTTGCCCGCTTCGGGCTCCTCGTGCTGCTGTGGCTGTTCGTGTTCGCCGCGGCCCGGACGGTCACCAAGGACCTGTTCGCGCAGCGCCGTCCCGCCGCGGCCGGCGGCCCGCCCGCCGGTCCCGTCTCGGCTCCGCCCGCCCCGGGCGGGGGCGGTCGCCAGCGGCCCGCTCAGACAGCACAGTGGTTGGTGGTGACGACCGGTGAGCTGGCCGGGAGGCGTTTCGTGCTCTCCGGTCAGACGATCACCATCGGTCGCGCCCCCGACTCGACGATCGTGATCAGGGACGACTTCGCGTCGAACCGGCACGCCCGCGTCGCGCCGGTCGACGGGCAGTGGATGGTCGAGGACATGGGCTCCACGAATGGGACGTACCTGGGGCGCGCTAGAGTCACCAGACCTACGCCGGTTCCACTGGGAGTCCCGATTCGGATCGGGCGTTCATCTTTCGAACTGCGGGCCTGACCTGCGCGACGGCGGTAGATTTATGAGTTTGTATCTGGAGTACGCGGCGATTTCCGACCGCGGCGTGGTCAGGCAAGGCAATCAGGACTCGGTGTACGCCGGGGCCCATTTCATTGCGGTGGCCGACGGCATGGGCGGCATGGCCGCCGGTGACCTCGCGTCGGCGATCGTCATCAACACCGTGGCCCGGCTGGACACCCCGCCGCCGGCGGAGTCGGTGGCCGATGAGCTGGCCGACGCCGTCGCCGAGGCCAATCGCGCGATCCGGCGGCTCGTCGCGGAGGACCCCCAGAAAGAAGGCATGGGGACCACCCTGACCGCGCTGTGGTTCGACGGCGAGTGGTTCAACATGGTCCACATCGGCGACTCGCGGGCGTACCGGATGCGCGACGGCGGCTTCGAGCAGATCACCGTCGACGACACGTACGTGCAGATGCTGGTCGACGAGGGCCGCATCACCGCCGAGGAGGCCGAACGGCACCCGCAGCGTTCGCTCCTGTTGCGCGCCTTGGGCGCCGCGGAGGTCGAGCCGGCGTTCCAGACGCTCAAGGGCGTCCCCGGCGACCGGCTGCTGCTGTGCTCGGACGGGCTTTCCGGCCCCGTCTCCGACGCGGACATCGCCGCCACGCTCCAGAACGCCGCGACCCCCGCCGAGGCGGCCGAGTCCCTGGTGGGCCAGGCGATCGAGGCCGGCGCGCCCGACAATGTGACCGTCCTGGTCGCCGACGTGGTCGAGACCGAGCCGACCGACCTGCACCCGATCATCGCCGGGGCCGCCGCCGACGCGCGCCTGGCCGAGTCGGACACGGCGGTGCTGCGAGCGGTCAAGCGCGAGAACGAGAACGAGGCCGAGTCGGTGGCCGCCGAGGACGAGCCCGAGAAGCCGAAGAAGCGCCGCGGGGCCCGGGTGTGGCGGACCGTCCTGGCGTCGGTCATCGTGCTGTCGCTGCTCGCCGGGGGCGGGCTGTGGTGGGTCCGCGAGCAGTACTTCATAGGAGTCACGGGCGAGGGCGATATCGCCGTCTACCGCGGCCTGCCGGTGGAAGTGGCCGGATACCAGGCCGCGTGGGTCGAGGTCCGGTCCGAGCGCAGCGCCGAGGACGCCGTCGACGAGGTCCGGTCGGATCTGGACGAGGGCATCGTGGTGGAAGACCTCGCCGCGGCCGAGTCGGAACTGGAGGAGTTGACCGACTCTTCCTCGGGGAACGAGCATCTCGTTCCCCTGTGCTCCTCAGGGGACAGCGTCACTGACCCTGTTCCTGCAGCTTCGCAGGACTGCCGAGAGTCATAAGCGGGCCCGATGTAGGCTCACTTCGTCATTCCGAGACGCGAGGGGGACTGAGGACTGATGGCCCAGCCGATGTCGGCCACTGCCAAACCGGCCGGCCCGTCCGAGCCGCCGCTGACGCCCCTGTCGGGAATGCCCAAGCGCGTAGGGCGCCAGATCACGATGCTGATCATCGCCTACATCGCGACCCTGAGCTTCCAGATCACGATCGACCTGGCACTGATCTCGAAGACCAACTCGGTCACGTTCATGCTGCCGACGATCATCTTCCTCGCTTCGCTCGGCGCCTGGACGATCACCCGGTTCCTCGCCCCCTACGCAGACCCGCTGCTCATCCCGATCGCCTCCTTCATCACCGGCATCGGCATCGTCTTCATCCGCCGCCTCGACCGATCGGCGACCACCGTCGACCCGCTCCCGGCCGACGCGGGCATCTTCGCCGGCCAGGGCGGTCGGCAGCTGATGTACTTCATCGCCGGGGTGGTCCTGCTCGGGATCCTGCTGGCGGTGGTGCGCGACCACCGCGTCCTGCGCAGCTATTCCTACATCCTGTTGTTCACCGGTATCTTCATCGCGGCGCTGCCGGGCTTTCTGCCGTACTCCATCTCCGGTTCGGACGGTTCGAAGAACTGGATCCGCTTGGGCGGCTTCTCGATCCAGCCCTCGGAGTTCGCGAAGCTGATGCTGCTCATCTTCTTCGCCGTCTATCTGGTGCGAAAGCGCGACATGCTGGCGGTGGCCGGACCGAAGTTCCTCGGCATGCAGTTCCCACGGATGAAGGACCTGGGTCCCATCCTCATCGTGTGGGCCGCCAGTATCGGCCTGCTGGTGCTGGAGAAGGACCTCGGGACGTCGCTGCTGCTGTTCGGCATGTTCCTGTCCATGCTGTACATGGCGACGCGGCGGGCCTCGTGGATCCTCATCGGCCTGACGCTGTTCATGGGCGCCTGCATCGCGATCTACCCGTTCATGGGCCACCTCCAGACCCGAGTGCTCATCTGGCTCGACCCGTGGAATCCGACCTACGTATGGCCGCCGCCGGAGGGCGGGCCGTCCTCCTATCAGCTGGTCCAGGGCCTGTCGGCGCTGAACGCGGGGGGACTGCTCGGCAACGGGCCGGGCGCGGGCAACCCCAACCTCATCCCGGCTTCCGAATCCGACTTCATCCTGGCGGCGTTCGGTGAGGAGACCGGCCTGGTCGGCCTCCTCGGGCTGCTCCTGCTGTACGCGATCCTGGTCGAGCGCTCGTTCAAGACCGGGATCATGTGCCGCGATCTGTTCGGCAAGCTCATGGCCGGCGGTATCGCCTTCCTGATTGCGCTGCAGCTGTTCGTGGTGGCGGGCGGCGTCACCGGCCTCATTCCCATGACGGGTCTGACCACTGTTTTCATGGCAGCCGGCGGTTCCTCGCTGGTCGCCAGCTGGCTCATGCTGGGCCTGTTGATCCGCGTTTCGAACGACGCCCGCAAGCCCTGGCAGGTCTCCTACGGCCTCCAGAAGACCGAGGCGCCGGCGGAGTTCCTGGCCGAGCAGGCCGCCCGCAAGGCCGCCGAGGAGGCCGCCACCGCGGGCGTCGCGGCCGACGGGCCGCTGCCCGGCGGCGACCAGCCCACCGAGCTCATCATCCCGGCCGCGATGCAGGGCGGCGGCACCGTCGCCCCCACGAGTGGACCCCCGGCCCCCAATGGCGGGCCGACGCTGCAGAGCCCGCCGAACGGGCCGCCACCCGGCCCGCCGCACCCGAACGGCGGACCGCCGCCCGGGCCCGGCGGCCCGACCACTCAGCAACCGAACCAGCCCGGCCAGGCCCCCGGAAATCCGGGAAGCACGGCGCAGGCCCCTTCGCCGCCGCCTCCGCCGCTGTCGGCCTTCGAATACCGGCCCCAGCCCCCGGCATACGGTCCCGACAAGAAGGAGGGGGAGCAGTGAACCCGTCTCTCAGGCGCACCGGCCTCATCGCGCTCATCCTGCTCGGAGCCCTGCTCGTGCAGGTCACCTGGGTGCAGTTCTTCCACCACGACGACTACGACGCGCTCAGCGCCGGGCGCACCGTCATCACCGAGTACGAGGTCCCGCGCGGGGAGATCCTCGCCGGCGACGTCCCTTGGGCGTTCTCGGTCGAGACCGACGAGGAGTCGACCTACGACTACGAGCGCGCGTACGCCGAGGGCAACTACTTCGCCAACCTCACCGGCTACAAGTCGATGCAATACGGCGCCACCGGCATTGAGGCCGCCGAGAACGAACTCCTCAACGGGACCAGCTCGCTGTTGGCCTTCGACGACGTCCTGGGCACCATCTCGGGCGAGTCCAAGCCGGGCGGCAATGTCGTCCTCACCGTCGACGACGACCTCCAGCGGGCCGCCTACGACGCCCTCGCCGAGACCGGTGTCAAGGGCGGCGCGGTCGTCATCGACCCGAAGACCGGGCAGATCCTCGCCCAGGCCACCCACCCGGGCTGGAATCCCGCCGGCGTCTCCTCGAACAGCTCCGAGACGCGGGAGGAGGCCTGGGCCGAGGTCAACAACGACGACAACCCGGCACAGGACCGCACCCGCAGCGATTTCTACCCGCCCGGTTCGACGTTCAAGACGATCGTGGCCTCCGCGTTCATCGAGAACGGCCTCGGCGACGCCGACACGATGGTCCCGGCCGGGAACTCCTACACCGCCCCGAACACCGACCACGTCATCACCAACTCCTCCGACCAGTGCCCGAACGCGCAGTACACCCTCAAGGAGGCGTTCGCGAAGTCCTGCAACACCACCTTCGCGGCCCTGTGCGCGGAGGACGACTTCCTGACGCAGGAGCAGATCGCCGACATGGCCGACGCCTACGGCTTCGGCGAGGCGTTCGAGACCCCGCTGAACTCGGTGGCCTCCCAGACCGGTGACCTCTCCGAGGACGCCTTCCGGGCCCAGGCCTGCATCGGACAGCAGGAGGTCCGCGAGACGGTCCTGCAGAACACGATCATCGCCGGCACCATCGCCAACGGCGGCGAGCGCATGGACCCGCAGCTGATCGCCGAGCTCACCGACTCCGAGGGCAACACCCTCCAGCGGGGCGACGAAGACTCCGCCGGGGACTCCATCTCCTCGGGCACCGCCGACGAGATGCAGAAGCTCATGGAGTCCGTGGTCACCGACGGCACCGGCTCCGCCTCGGCGGTCGACGGCTACACCGTCGGCGGCAAGACCGGCACCGCCGAGCACTCCGCGGACGCCGACGGATCCGAGGCCGACCACGGCTGGTTTCACGGCTGGGCGATGGACGAGGACGGCGAACCGGCCGTCGCGGTCTGCGTGTTCCTCGAGTCGTACGGCGAGCAGGCCTCCGCCACCGCCGCCGGCATCGCCGGGGACCTGATGGAGCAGGTACTCGAGGGTAAATCGGAGGAATGAGATGCGCTCCCCGCGGCACGCAACGGGGACGGGCCACTGAGCGTGTGGTCAGTAGACTAAGGCCCCTACCGTCCCCGGAGAAATAAGGAGCACGCCGTGTTGAGCCCCGAAATGCTGCTCGGGCAACGCTACCGCTTGCTCGAGCGCATCGCCGTGGGCGGCATGGGCGAGGTCTGGCGGGCCAGCGACACCGTTCTGGAGCGCGAGGTCGCCGTCAAGGCGATGCTCCCCGCCCTGCTTTCAGAGCCCGGTTTCGCCAAGCGGTTCGTCGTCGAGGCCAAGACCGTCGCCGCGCTCACCCACCCCGCCATCGTCAGCGTCCACGACTACGGCGAGGCCCCGCTGCCCAGCGGCGACACCACCGCCTACCTGGTCATGGAGTACGTCCAGGGCCAGTCCCTGGCCGACATCCTGTCGCAGCGCGGCGCCCTGCCCGCGAACGAGCTGATGCCGATCATCGCCTCCATCGCCGACGCCCTCCAGCACGCCCACGACCGCGGCATCATCCACCGCGACATCAAGCCCGGCAATATCCTCGTCCGCACCAGCGACGGCCAGGCCGTCCTGACCGACTTCGGGATCGCCCGCTCGGGCTCCGCCGGGGACCTGACGGCCACCGGCGCGGTCATGGGCACCGCCTCCTACCTCGCGCCCGAGCAGGCCGAGGGCACCGGAGTGCTGCCCGCCTCCGACATGTACTCGCTCGGCGTGGTCGCCTTCCACGGCCTCACCGGCCGCCGCCCCTTCGACGCCGAGAATCCCATCGAGCTCGCGCTCCACCACGTGCGCACGCCGACGCCGCCGCTGCCGCCCCAGCTCCAGCCCGGCGTGCGGGCGTTCGTAGAGCGCGCCATGACCAAGGACCCGTCGCAGCGGTTCGGCTCCTGCACCGACATGGCCGCGGCCGCTCGCGCCTCGCTCACCGACAACCCGCCCACCTCGATCATGGCGAACGCGCTGCCGCAGCGCAGCCCCGGCGCGGGCGTCGTGCCCGTCGGCGGCCCGCTCGCGGGCGTCGCCGAGCCCTCCCCGGTCACCGGGCCCTCCCCTGCCCACCAGGTGAACCTCGGCGCCCCGCTCCCGCCTGGGCCCGCGCCCCGGCAGGGCGTGAACAAGGCCCTGCTCGCTACGCTCGCGGGGATCGTCGCACTGGTCATCGTCGGCGGTATGGTGATCCTGCTGATGCAGGGCTTCGGCGACGGCGGCGACGGCGCGGACGACGATCCGACGGGCGACACCGAGTCCGAGCAGACCAGCGAAGAGGTTACGGACGAGCAGGAAAGCCCCGAACCGTCCGAGACAGAGGATCCCGACAACCAGCAGACCGACGACGGCGGCGGACCGGGTGGGTGCCTGGATCCGGCCCTGTGCGACCGATAGGGGCCTGGCGGGCCGCCCGCTGCGATTAGAATCATCCGCGATGAACGGAACACGAGGACGTAAACGGCGATGACGACAGAGCCCCGCCTGCTCGGCGGCAGATACGAGATCGGCGAGGTCATCGGCTACGGGGGGATGGCTGAAGTCCACCGTGGTCGCGACCTGCGTCTCGGCCGAGACGTGGCGGTCAAGCTCCTGCGCGCAGACCTGTCCCGCGACGAATCGTTCCTCATTCGCTTCCGGCGCGAGGCCCAGAACTCGGCCTCGCTCAACCACCCCAATATCGTCGCCGTCTTCGACACCGGGGAAGAGAATGGCATCCCCTATATGGTGATGGAGTTCGTCAACGGGCGCACGCTCAAAGAGGTGCTGCTCGCCGAGGGCCGCTTCGAGTACTCCGGTGCCTGCGAGATCGTCGCCGACATGTGCTCGGCGCTGGACTTCAGCCACAAGCACCACATCATCCACCGGGACGTCAAGCCCGGCAACGTGATGCTGTCGGAGACCCAGCAGGTCAAGGTCATGGACTTCGGCATCGCCCGGGCCCTGGCCAGCGGCCAGGCCACCATGACGCAGACGTCAGCGGTCATAGGCACCGCCCAGTACCTCTCCCCGGAGCAGGCCCGCGGCGAGACCGTCGACGGACGGTCCGATGTGTACGCCGTCGGCTGCGTCCTCTACGAACTGCTCGTCGGACACCCGCCCTTCACCGGCGACAACCCCGTTTCCGTTGCCTACCAGCACGTCCGCGAGGAAGCCCGCCCACCCTCGGAGCTCAACCCCGCCGTGCCCCCCTCGGTCGACGCCGTCGTCATGAAGGCCCTGGCGAAGAACCCCGACAACCGCTACCAGTCGGCCGGGGAGATGCGCGAGGACCTCATCCGCGCCGCCCGCGGCGAGGCCGTGATGGCCCCGGCGGTCATGGGCGCCGACGACCGCACCCAGATGATCGGCGGTGCCGACTCGACCGCCCCGATCACGCCCATCCAGACCCGCGCCGGCAAGCGCCGCCCGTGGCTGATCGCGCTGGGCATCATCCTCGCCTTGGCGGTGGTCGGCGCGGGCGCGTGGGCCATCATGAAGGCGCTGGAAACCGATCCGATGGTCACGGTGCCGACGGTGATCGGGGAAACCGAAGAGGATGCGATCCAGATATTGGAGGACGCGAACCTCGTGGCGGTGCCGGTGGACCAGACCGCAGATTCCTCGGACGACGGCGACATCGACAATGTCATTGACCAGACCCCGGCCGCCGACGACGAGGTCGAGCAGGGCACCGAAGTCGAGATCACCGTCCTCCGGGCGCCCGAGCAGATCGAGATGCCCAATGCCGTGGGCGAGCAGTACGACGAGGTGGAACCCGAGCTCACCGAGCAGGGCTTCAAGGTCGAGCGGGAGTCGCAGGACTCCGCCTTGCCGGAAGGCGAGGTCATCGGCCAGAGCCTCGACGCGGGGGACATGTTCGACCCGGGCACCGAGCTGACGTTGACGGTCTCCGGCGGCGGCGTCGGAAGGGTCCCCAATGTGACCGGCATGACCGAGGAGCGGGCGATCGAGGCGCTGTCCGCCGAGGGCTTCAACGCGGACGTCAGCTACGTCGCCGACGGCAGTACCTTGGGCACGGTCTTCAGCCAGGACCCGTCCGAAGGAGCCGAACTCGACGAGGGCGAGACGGTCGAAATCCAGGTCACCGGCGTCGTCGTCACCTGGGATGCGACGACCGTGCCGACGGACCTCCAGGCGACGCTCCAGAGCGAGGGCCTGAACGTGACGCTCGACCCCGAGGACGGCGAGGCCATCGAATCGGTGACCGGCCCGGACGGCGACCTCACCAGCGGCCAAGCGGTCAAGCCGGGCTCCGACGTCACGATCCGCACCACCGAGGACAACGGCGGTGGCGGCGGAGGCAACGACCCTCCGACGGACGGCGCGACGGCGACCTGCCAGCCGCTCGACCCGACCTGCGACGAGGACGCCGAATAGATCAGCGACGAGGGCCCCGTCCGCGAATGCGGATGGGGCCCTTTTTCATGCTGTTCGGTGGCGGTGAAGTCGATCGGGCGCGGCCCTCAGTGGATGCAGAACTCGTTGCCTTCGGGGTCGCGCATGACGTAGGTCGTGGGGCCGCGGTCGGCGGTGGTGTCGTAGTGCTCGGCGCCGAGGGCGATCAGCCGATCGACCTCTGCGAGCTTCTGGTCCTCCTCGACGTGGAAGTCGATATGGCACCGGTTCTTGGCGGTCTTGCCCTCCGGGAAGTTGCCTTAAGTCACAACCAAAAATTAGGCACTATCGGTACAAATCAACCTCCGCGCTGAATGCGGTCACCGCCATCCTAAGTTTCTAGTGACCGGCACTACTACCAGGCGACAATTCGGCCGCCAGCACGGTCGCCCGGGGCGTGCCGGGCGGCTTCCTCGGAGAAGAGCGGCCATCCGCGCTGGTCGATGACCGTCTAGAACTAGGCAAGGTTGTCCTCGTTGATCTGGCGTATCTCGTCATGAAGCGGGTCATTCCACGAGACCACGCCTCGCTCGCGTTCAGCGTCAATGAGACGGTGCCGGATCTCCTGGTCGGCGTTCGCCCTTGGGGGTCAGTTCTGCCGCCAGCTCAGTGTCTGTCTCGGAGGGCATGATGGTTATTCAGTTCGGTGTTGGTGGAGGTGCTGGGCCCAGCGCAATGCGTGCGCGCTGGATTCTTTGAGCATGTCGCGTGAGGGTTGGCGTTCTGATAGGTAGAGCCAGGTTCCGAGCATCTCGATGGCGAAGGCGCTGCGGATTTCGGGTGCGAGGTGGGGGTGTGGAAGGTGGTGGAGTCGCCAATGGTTGGCTGCATTGCAGGTGTGGCCAGCGGCAACGAGTCGGAAGGCGATTAGCTCGGCATCGATCCACGCCACGCCGGGCCGCGCCCAGGCCCAGTCGATCAGGTGCGCTCTGGAGTGCTGGTTGTCGATGAGGACGTTGTGGGGGTGCACATCCGTGTGGACCAAGTGGTTTCCGACGAGGATCTGGAGTGCGTCGTATTCGGTTTCAGCAAAGGTATTGAGGTGGGACTTGACCCAGGGGTCGAGTTGTGCGGGTGGATCGGCCGCCAATCGCCGCCAGGGCTGCATCCGCTCCCAGCGGTGTGATTCGGCGGCGAGGATGGTCGTCGAGGCAAGTGGCGGAAGGGCGTCGAGATCCCAGAGGGCGGCGGCGATGAGATCGAGATCCGGTGAACCCGGCGCCAGGTCGGCATGGCGACCCCGAACGTGCTTCCAACCGATCAGGACCCAACCTTCGACGTCGATGTTCCAGAGCTGCCGTGGCCCGGGGGCTCCGGCTCCAGCGGCGGCAACCTCGTTGCGGTACATCCATGCCCGGGGATCGTCCGCTGGGATGCCCTTGACGAAGACGGCGCCGTCGCCCGCGTCGATGACGCAAGCGACGGCGTTGTTGATGCCCGCGTTGACGGGCGTGACCTGCCTCAGTTCGCCGCAGTGTTGCCCCACCGCATCGCGCACGGCGGCGGGCAGTTCGTTCCAGTCAACGCGTTGCATCATCTATCCCTCGTGGAACGGCGGCACGGGCGCCGGGTCGTCGTGGCATCCGGAGTGGCAGCCGTTGCACTTGCCCGCTCCGCCGTCCGCGCGCCACAGCTCTGTGTCGACCTGGTAGCCGGCCTTGCGAATCGCCGCGGACGACCGGTCGAGGATGGCCTGAACATCCTCTGTGCTCTGTTCCGCAGGCTCGTCGTGGGGGACGTGGTGGATGAAGCGTCCGGCGACCTGCTCACAGAAGTCAGCGTAATCGCGGGTGTGGAGGATGAACATGTGCCACCCGATGTCGGCGGCCATCGACGGCGAGAGTGGCGCGGTCGAGCTCGCGCACGCCGCAAGGTAGGCCGCGGCCTGGTCCACGCAGCGCGCTGCCATGTCGGCATCGAAGTGGTGCTCGGCCTCGATGCGCGTGACGAGCTTCGCGAACACCTCGTCAGGGATGAGGTTGCGGCCCTTCTTCAGGGCTTTCGTCGTGTCCATTGAGTTCTCCCCTCCTCGTGGCGGTGCCGTTTGGCCCGCCTGGACCTATTCCACCTCCGAGTAGCCTCCGAGCGAAGCGACCATGCAGTGTCGGCAATCCGATTGCATGGTGCGCAAACGGCGTGCACGCTAGGTTCCGGAGGTGCGCGTCCATGAACAACCCCCCGGAATGGACCCAACTGCCGCAGCTCAGCGCCGCGACGATCGGCAAGGTACTCAAGGCCGCCCGAGTTGCGGCCGGGATGGACCTGGTCGAGGCCGGCGTCCGATGCGGCTACTCGGCCTCGACGGTCTCCAGATGGGAGACCGGCAAACGCCGCTGGAGCGTCGAAGACCTCGGCGGCATTGCCGCCCTCTTGGGCGTCCCAGTCCATCTCGTCGGACTGGCCGAGTCGGCAACAGCGGCGTCGGTGATGCCGGTGCCGACAACGGCGCCGGTGGGGAATGATGGGCCTATGAAGCGACGCACACTCATCGCCGCGTCCCTGTCCGCCGTCACCGGCGCCACGCTCGGCGCGAACGCCGCAGCCGCGGACGGGATCGAGCGGGCCCTGTTCACTCCCCGCCAGGTAGCCCGGGTCGGGATGCGGTCCCTTGCCGGCCGCGTCGCCTCGGCCGAGCAGGACCTGAACGCCGCCCGGCTGCACGAGCTGGATCGGCGCCTCCCGAGCCTGCTGGAGACCGCACAGGCCACCTGGACGAACGCGGAAGGGGCCACCCGCGACCGCGCCGCCGGGCTGCTCTCCCGGGCACTTGCGGTCTGCGGGCAGCAGCAGCTCCGACTCTCGCGTGAACCGGTCGCCTCGGTCGCAGCCGACCGCGCCGCTCGGTACGCCGACCTCGCCCACGACCCGGTAGCCGCCGCCGATGCCGCACGGGTCCAAGCCACCGTCCTGCGCCGTACCGGTTCCGTGGTCGCCGACCAAGTGATGATCGCCGCCGCCGAACGACTCCGCGCCGACACCGGCCTTTCGGATGCGGCCTCAGCGGGCATGCACGCGAAAGTCCTCAGCGCCGCGGCCTACACCGCGGCAGGCCGCGACGACCGCGACCTGTCAGCCGAATGCCTCGCCGCGGCCAGAGGCGGCCTCGAACCCTGGGGAGACACCCCGTACCTGGCACAGTCTGATCTGGACGTCTTCACCGTCTCGTGCGACCGGGTCCTCGGCGACTTCGGAGCAGCGCTGCACCACGCCCGCCACGTCGACCTCGACACCGTTCCCGATGCGCACGAGCGAGGCCGGTACTGGCAGGAAGTCGCCATCGCCGCCTACGGCCGCGGACGAATCGACCTGTCTATCGATGCGCTGGCCGAACTCGACGCCGCCGCACCGCAGTATCTGCGCCACCGGTCCTGGGCGGTCGAACTCGTAGACGATCTGCTCCACACCCGGCCAGGCGGGTCCTCGCCCCTGCTGCATCGTCTCGCCGGACAAGCAGCGACTACCTAGCCGGCACCCAGCCCGCGTCGATACGGGTGGGGTGCCCTGTGTTCCCGGTGCCCGTGGTCTCCGCCCCGGGATCTTCTGTCCCGTACCCGTCTGGTGTGCAGGCGGGTTCGGTCGTGGAAGCTC
>NZ_STGY01000081.1:0-2847 GCF_004912275.1 Glycomyces buryatensis | reverse complement strand
GCCGTAGCCGTAGCCGTAGCCGTAGCCGTAGCCGTAGCCGTGACCTGGATCCGGGTTTGGTATGTACGCCGTCCCTTCCTGAGAGGGTGTGGTTTTGGCGTGTATGCCTGGCACGCTTCACGGTCCCTCCGTAAAGGGCGTCGCTTCGCGTGTGGGTGTGGCACCGTGCGGAGTCCCTGTCGGAACAGGGCGTGCTTCGCGTCTATGCCTGGTGTGCGCGTGACTCCCGCTATGGTCGGCGTTGCATCGTGTGCGCTGGTGTGCCTCGTTCGGGACACGTGCCGCCAGGTCAGGGTGATCCCGACAAGGCCGTCTCCCACCCGACCCGGCCCGATACGGACCGGGAAGCTGCGGGAACCGATAGCACTCGAGGGCGAGAACACTCCGGCCCGTCCATGGGTCCGGTGGTGGTCTCGGAATCGGTCAGGACGGCGAGTCGGCCAGAGGCTTGTCGTAGTCTGCTTGCACCTACTCGACTTCTGTACGGATTCCATATCCTTGTGCGTATCTCAAGTATCCCCCTCTCCGGGGCCGACCGCATCACCCGATCAGGGAGAAAGTCCTCATGTTCTGGCTCGAACGCGAAGCGGCACAACGACATCAGTGCCAGTACCCTGCGATCGGGCGTGTCGCCCACCCCAGTCGCGCACCCGGCCGGGTGCGCCGCCCGCCCGAGTCCTTGGAGCCCCGGAACCCTCGGAGGCCTTGCCCCGCAAACGGCCACCGGCCCCTCCCGTGCCTTCATCGCTGCCGCCTTTAGTGCAGAGTGACCATCTACCGGCGCAGTCCCCGCCGGCGCACCGGTTCCCGATGCAGGCCTCCTCGAGCGCGATAGCACCGTCAGTGGACCTGCCACCCGCGCCTGATCTGACGGAGCGCAAGTTGGAAGCTCGCTGAGCGGGGTGCGGGTGGAGAACCCGTGCCCCGCTTCGGGTTTTAGGGCGGTGGTGGGTTGAGGTCGGTGTAGTCGCCGGGGACGCCGGTGCGCCTGAGGTGGCGGCGGCGGGCGGTGTGGATGGCTTTGCGGGCGTTGAGGAAGTACCAGTCGTCGGTGAAGGTTGCGGGTGGGTTTTCGATTTCGGGCCAGGGTCGGTCGGGTGGGGTGTAGAGCGCGAGTAGGTCGGGTCGGGCCATCAGTGCCGCCCGGGAATGTCGGACCCGGTCGGGTTGGCCGTTGGGTTGTCGGCGTGGGTGGCTGCGATGTAGGCGGCAGCGCGGGTGCGTTGGGTTTCGCGCCAGGGGTTGGTGCGGCCTGGAGTGTTGGCGCTGGCGGTGCCTTTCCAGACGGTGGCGATGGTGACGCCGCAGGCGTGGAAGAAGGTGGCGACGTGTTCGGCGGGAGTTCGGTCGGTGATGAGCAGGAGCCTGGCGTCGCCGGTGCCGAGGTCGGTGTAGAGCTCGAGTTTTTCGTGTGAGGCGGTAGTCCATTCGGCGATGAGGTCCATGCGGTCGGGAACGAGATCAGCCATGGGGTCGGTCATGCGGTCACCGCCGGGAAGTGGAAGGCGGCCAGCGGGTTCGGCGGTTGGTGATCGGGTGGGTAGGGGCGGGGTTTGCGGCGGTGGCGGCCGGTGCCGGAGCGGGCTCCGCGGCGCAGGCGGAGGTCGATGGGGGTGAGGTCGCCGCCGAGGAGTGCGGCTTCGATGGCGGGTGGTCGGGCGGTGTAGACGAAGAGGCGGGCGGCCGATTCACGGGCGGGACAGCCGTGGCGGCCCCAGGCTTCGCCGCACCACTCGCAGCGCAGGTGGCCGAAGCCGAAGAACGTGCGGTAGGGCCGGTGCAGTTGCAGGTCGATCTTGACCCAGGCGGGGACCGGATCGACAGGTACGCTCAGAAGTGCCATGAGAAGCCTCGGTTTCTCTGGGTAAGCGGCCCGCGCCGGGTCAATCCGTCCAAAGATCATCCCCGGCGCGGGCCGCAGTCTGTGTGCGGCCGTATGCGGTTGTAGATGCCCGCCCGGTCCGGCCCCTTCGATGAGGTGACCATCACCAGGCCGGGCGGGCCGGTTCGGGGGAGGCGACGGCAGTTCTGCTCCACCCTGCAAGACTTCCGCCCTGCAAAACCCCACCAGAACCCGGAACCAAGCTGTCGGGTAGCGGCCCAGAAACGAAGTTCGTACCTTAACGGGCGTGTGATCAGAGTCTTCCATAGAGTTGACTATGAAGTCAATCATGTGACACAGATTTTGATGACTTTTTTCGTGTCGTCACCGGATGGTCTTCCTCTCTTGGGGCACATGTACCTTGAAGATTCGCCATCGTCGACCGAGGAAGGTAGACACATGAAGCGACCGCTTGGCCCGACCGTCGCCCGATGGGGGCTCGGCGAGACGCTGCTACAGGCACGGCGCGCCGCCGGACTGGAACGCGAAGATGCCGCGAGGCGCCTGGGCTGCTCGGTGAGCAAGGTCCAGAACATCGAGAACGGCGAGAGCCGCATCGTGATCGCCGAGCTGGAGAAGCTCCTTAGCATCTACGGCGTCACCGATCCGGAGCAAGTCGAGCGGTGCATGGAGCTGCGGCAGCTCGGCACCCAGCGCGGCTGGTGGTCGAAGTACGGCCGACTCCCTAAGCCCTTCATGGAATTCCTGGGAATCGAGTCCGCTGCCAAGCAGATCGAGATCTTCGAGCCACTGATGATCACCGGGCTCATGCAGACCCGCGCCTACGCGCTAGCCCATGAAGCAGCTGTCACTCCAGAACAGACTGCCGAGCAGGTTGAGAAGCAGGTAAATCTGCGGATGGACCGGCAAAAGCAAGTGCTGAAGCCTGATGACCGACCTGAAATCTGGGTCGTCTATGACGAGAGTGAGGTTCTTCCATCTCGGTTAGCGATCGAAATTGTTCG
>NZ_STGY01000077.1 GCF_004912275.1 Glycomyces buryatensis | reverse complement strand
CATCCTGAAATTCCCAGTGAAAATGGAAGGCCTCTAGGGCGCGATGGCGCAGTAGGTCCACACCACCATGGGCCCCCTCGTGGGGCCCATGTGTTCGTTTGCGACCGCTTGCGAACGGCTTTGACCGGTGGCAGGCGGTATCTTGCGGCAGGAATTGGTTCCGGTCCTGCCTTGTGGGCTTGCTGATTCCTCGTTGTGGGTCTGCGTGGCGCTCACCGTATTTTCTGCGCCGAACCCACGTCCAGCAGCAGCGTGTCCTTAACGGTTCCCGTGAGCACTCCCGCCGCCAAGGCGGCTCCGGTGGCGATGCCTTCCGGTATCAGGCCCTGGTTGAACCGTGCGCATCCGGTCGCCAGGCGGACCATCGGTTCCAGGGCCGGCATCCGGGTCGCTCCTCCGGTCAGGATCGCCTGATCGATGTCGCGGTAGATGGGATCGGCCTCGTCCAGCGCCCGCCGGATCGGCAGTTCGCAACGCGCCAGCAGATCGTGGGTGCCCGCTTCAAATTCTTGACGGCTGATCGTGTGGTCGAGGTGGTACGGACCGTCCGGGGCGTCGGCGAGATGCGGCAATAGGACTCGGGAGCTTGTCGCCGAGGAGAGTTCGATCTTTGCGTCGATCGCGGCGAGGTCGCAGAGGTAGTGGCCCCAGCCGCAGTCGTCGAATTCGAGGCGGAAACTCTGCTGCGAACCCTGCCGGGTCATCCGGATCGCCCGGGTGGTCGTCGCCCTCACCCACCAAAAGTGTCAATTAGGTTGAGAAGGGCTCGATCATGAGACACCCCAAGGCAATTGCGGGTACCACATTGGTCGCGGCAGTGATCAGCCGCAGTTATGTCGAAAATGGATTTTAGGGGCATGACCCGCAATTCGAACAATGCTCTAAACTCTGGGCCCCGGCATCCCGAAGGTCATTCAGAGAGCGACGTTTTCAGGAGCAATCGTGGCATATTCGCCTAATCCGGCCCCCACCCCGACAGCCCAACCTCCCGTCAAGCAAGGCAACGGCTTCGGCGTCACCGCCTTGGTCCTGGGGATCTTCGCGATCCTCGGATTCTGGCTTCCCCTGATCAACATCAGCAGCATCGTCCTCGGCGCGCTCGCCATCGTCTTCGCCATCATCGGCTTCGCCGTGGCCCGCAAACGCGAAGGCGCCGGCAACGCCACCGCCGCCACCGGCCTGGTGCTCGGCATTCTGGCCGTCGGCTTCGCCCTCGGGTGGAAGATCGTGATCTTCGATTCGGCCGCCGAAGAGGCGGAGCAGGAATGCCTGGACGCCGGCGCCTCCGTCGAGGAGTGCGCGAGTGAGGCCGAAGAGCTCGGGGAAATGGAGCAGCAGGTCGAGGATCTCAAGGACGAGCTCGCGGAACTCGTCAATTCCGAGAACGGTGCCGACCAGCCTGCGGACGGTGGCGAGCCGGAGCAGCCCGCGGACACCGAGAACAACCCCGAGCAGACCGAAGAGAGCGCGGCCCCTGAAGAAGGAGCCGAAGAGACCACCGAATAACCCCGCAGACGATGCGCACGCTGTATGGAAAGTGACGAACGCTTAGAGGGCGCGACGTGGTTTCACGTCGCGCCCTCA
This sequence comes from Glycomyces buryatensis, assembly GCF_004912275.1. Classification (GTDB taxonomy): domain Bacteria; phylum Actinomycetota; class Actinomycetes; order Mycobacteriales; family Micromonosporaceae; genus Glycomyces; species Glycomyces buryatensis. Next base: position 53,701 of record NZ_STGY01000077.1, on the reverse strand, counting down.
CAATAATTGGGTACGAGTAAGAACGTATTACCTCCGGGCGCGGCGTCATCGAGGTCGACGGTCGAGCGGTCGCCCCGGTAGCCGAGTGCGTCCAGGGCAGCATGGACGCTGCGTTCGGCGAGGGCGCCGTCGACCGGGGTGAGGCCGGGCATGACGACGTGCATGATGAGCGGCCCGGTGAGCAGGTCTGCGATCCAGCCGGGATCCGCTTTCTCGGCGATCTCGCCTCTGGCTGCGGCCCGGGCGAGGATCACCTGTGTGTAGGCGCGGCGCGGGCCGAGGTATTCGGCGAGAAAGGACGCTCCGCGCTCGGGGTCGGCGTCGAGGTCGGCGAGCCATCCGGCGAAGCCGCGTATCACCGTCGGGTCGGTGAACAGCAGCCGTTGGCGCCGTTGCACTTCGACCAGGTCGCCGACGATGGTGCCGGTGTCGATGTCCTCGTCGGTGCCGTGGCGGGAGGCGAGCAACTGCGGCACGACATCGGCGAGGCTTCGGAACCGCCGGTAGAACGCGGGTTTGTTGGTCCCGGCCCGTTTCACCACCTCGTCGATCGTGACACGGGCGTACCCGCGTTCGGCGACCAGTTCCGCGACGGCGCGCAGGATGTCTTGCTCAGTGGAGCGCTTGCGCGGACGGCCGGGATGACTCATAATGTTACTGATAGTAACATAAATGCGAGCGGCGGCGCGGACCGCAGACGGAGGTAGAGGTGTACAAGCGGATCGTCAGGGCCAAGGTGCGTTCGACATTCGAGAGGATCAACGGTGGCGACTACATGCCGATGGTGAACGGTCTGGCCCCCTCGTTCGAGTACCGATTCCACGGCGACCATGCCCTCGGCGGTCGCCGCACGAGCAAGCACGCGATGATCCGCTGGTGGGAGAGGGCCTTTCGACTGCTGCCAGGGGCCAGGTTCGACATCCAGGACATTGTGGTCGATGGCGGCCCATGGCGCACTCGCGTGGCCGTGCGCTCAAAGGTGTCGGGTGAGCTGCCCGGCGGTGCCCGGTACGAGAACACCGTGTTCCAGTTCCTCACTCTGGCCTGGGGTCGCGTCACGTCGGTCGATACCATTGAGGACCTTCAGGTTCTCGAGCGCGCGCTTCGTATTGTCGCCGACGCGGGCGATCCCGAGGCCCTCGCGGCTCCCATCACCGGTTGAGGCCGAAACGCTCCGGTCCCACGGGGCCACGGAGACGGCGGAACCGGAGCCCGTCGCGGGGCCACGAGTGAAGTCGTTGCGACGGTGGTGTCCCGATTGGAGCCGACTGGTCCCAGCTCGTGGGACGGGTACGCGGCCATAGTGGTCGTCGACGCGGCCGTCCAGTCTCTGCGCTCGGGGGTTGTGGTGCCGATCGACCTGGGAGAACGACCGGAGATCCGCGCTTAGGTATGAGCAACGGGGGAGTGAGCGGGTGGCGGCCGAGCCGCCTCCCGCATTTGTCTGTGTCCATTGTCTTGAGTTCTGGTAGATGTTTCCGTTAACATAGAGGTCTCTCTATCCCTCACTTTATAGAGACAGGTATCCATATGAGCACTCCCCAAGTCCGGCACAGACGCCGATCCTGGTTCGCCGGGCTCGCGGCAGCGGTGATCGCGTCGGCAGGCCTGGCCTTCCTCACGCCCTCCACCTCCCACGCCGCCATCGACTCAGGCGCCAACTACGTCCTCACCAGTCGGCATTCCGGCCTCGTCCTCGACATCAACGGCGCCTCCACCGCCGAAAACGCGGGCCTCATCCAGTGGAACCGCAACGACGCCGCCAACCAGCAGTTCAGATTCATCGACGCGGGTGGGGGCTACTACCGCATTCAATCCCGCCACAGCGGCAAAGTCCTCGGCCTGCAGAACCAGTCCACCGCCGACGGCGCGAACGTCGTCCAGGAGACCGACGCGAACGCCACCGACCAGCAGTGGCGCGTCACCGAATCCGGCGGCTACGCCACCTTCGTGAACCGCCTCTCGGGCAAGGGACTCGACGTCTGGGAGTGGTCGACCGCCGCGGGCGGGCGCATCTCCCAGTACACCGCCACCGGCGACACCAACCAGCAATGGAGCCTCGCGGTCATCGGCGGCGGCCAGCAGCCGCAGCCGAACGACTGCGCCAGCGGCCCCACCCAGCCGCCGAGCCTCGGCGGCTCCCTCGGCGCCCACGACCCCGCGCTGTGGGCCGGATGCGCCGGCCAGCCGTGGTTCGTCTACGCCACCGGCGACATCCGCTTCAGCAACGGCAACATCCCGATCCTCCGCTCCACCAACGGCGGCCAGACCTGGCAGAACGCCGGGTACATGTGGAACACCAAGCCGGCATGGACCACGCAGCAGATCCCCGGCTCCGAGAACCTCTGGGCACCCGAGATCCACTACGACGCCGCCCAAGGCCTCTACTACCTGTACTACTCGGTCTCGACCTTCGGCTCGCAGCGCTCGGCCATCGGCCTCGCCACCAGCCCGAGCCTCGACCCGTCCGCGCCCGGCTACGGCTGGACCGATCGCGGCGCGGTGTTCCAGTCCTACAACGGCAACGCCTACAACGCGATCGACGCGAACATCATCGTCGACGCCTCCGGCAGGCACTGGATGGTCTTCGGCTCCTGGCAGCAGGGCATCCACACCATCGAACTCGACTGGCCCTCAGGCAAACCCAAGGCCGGCGCCACCCCGATCCGCCTCGCCACCAAGAGCGGCGGCATCGAAGGCCCCTCGATGATGCAGCGCGGTGGCTACTACTACCTGTTCACCTCGATCGGCACCTGCTGCGCCGGGGCGAACTCGACCTACAAGATCACCGTCGGCCGCTCCACCTCGCCGACCGGCCCGTTCGTCGACGCCAGCGGCGTCGACATGCGCAACGGCGGCGGGACCGTCGTCCTCGGGGCATACGGCACCAACGTCGCCGCGGGTGGCCAATCCATCCACAGGGGATTCATGGCCTATCACGCGTACGGCCGGAGCGGCGGCTTCTCGCTCGATATCGAACAAATCCAATGGAACTCGGCGGGCTGGCCCGTCCTGGACGGGAGCTGACACCATGCTGCAGACCACTCGCCGACGCTGGCGCACGTTCATCGCGCTCGCCCTCACCACCGCGCTCGCGGCCCTCGGCCTCGTCGCGGCCACCCAGGCCCCGGCCCAGGCCGCCGTCAACACCGGCACCTGGTACGTCATCACCAGCGCCCACTCCGGCCTCGCCCTCGATATCAAGGGCGCCTCCACCACCGCCGGAGCCGAACTCACCCAATGGAACCGCACCGATGCGACGAACCAGCAGTTCCGGTTCATCGACGCCGGCGGCGGCTACTACCGCATTCAGGTCCGCCACTCGAGCATGGTGCTCGACGTCTACGAATGGAACGCTGAAAACGGGGCGACCATCGCGCAGTGGACCGACCTCGGCGGCACCAACCAGCAGTGGTCGGTCACCGAGCACTCCGACGGCACCTACAGCTTCATCAACCGCTTCTCCGGCAAGGCCCTCGACCTGTGGGAACGGTCGACGACCGCGGGAGCGCGCATCTCGCAGTACACCTACAACGCCGGCATCGCCCAGAAATGGCGGCTCAACGCGGTCGGAGACGGCACGCAGACCACCCTCGCCAACCCCATCCGCAACAACGGCGCGGACCCGTGGATCGAGTACCACGACGGCTACTACTACATGTCCACCACCACCTGGAACTCCACGGTCATCATGCGCCGCGCCACCACCCTGGCCGGGCTCAAGACCGCGAGCGACACCGTGGTCTGGAACGACGCGAACACCCCGAGCCGCTGCTGCTCGCACTGGGCACCGGAGTTCCACCGCATCAACGGCACCTGGTACCTGATGTACACCTCCGGGAACTCGCAGACGAACCTTGACGGCCAGAAACTCCACGTCCTGCGCTCGACGAGCTCGACTCCCATGGGGCCCTACGAGTTCATGGGCACACCGCTGCCGAACCAGTGGAACATCGACGGCACCTACCTGGAGGTCAACGGCGGTCTCTATCTGATGTGGAGCGAATGGGTCGGCGCCGACCAGTCGATCCGGATCGCCGCCATGTCGAACCCATGGACCGTCACCGGCTCGCACGCCACGATCTCGCGTCCGAGCGCGAGCTGGGAGACCGTGGGCGCGCGCGTGAACGAGGCTCCGGCCGTGCTCCAGCACGACGGGCGGACATTCGTGACCTTCTCGGCCTCCTCGTGCAACACCCCGGACTACAAGCTGGGGCTGCTCGAACTAACCGGTTCGAACCCGCTCGCGGCCTCGTCGTGGACCAAGAAGTCGACGCCGGTGTTCCAGCAGGGCAACGGCGTCTACGGTCCGGCTCACAACGGGTTCTTCACCTCGCCGGACGGCACCGAACACTGGCTGGTCTACCACGGGAACACCTCGTCCAGCCAGGGCTGCGGCAACACGAGGCAGACACGGGTGCAGGAGTTCACGTTCAACGCGGACGGCACCCCGAACTTCGGCTCGCCGATCGCCAACGGCGTCCAGTTCCCGGCCCCGTCGGGGGAGTGACCGACGCGGGCCACGCGGCCCCAGCCCTGTTCACGGGCCGGCCGCGTACTCGCTGAGATCGCACTATCGAGGCCCCGGCTCGCAGGCCGGGGCCCTTTACATGTCCGATCCGCAATTCAAGGTGCGCAAGTCGATGCAGCAGTACGCGATGTTGATATCGCCATCCGCCGCCGCGGCCTCAAGCGCTTGCCGGTAGCTAGCCCTGGGAGTGGATGGCGTTGCGAAGTCGCTGGGCGAGCTTGACCTTCGTCTCCGGATCTTGCTCGATGATGCCGTTCTCGGCCATCAGCGCGTGAAACTGCTGCTGCTCGTAAGGAATCCCCGGCGGCAAGGGCGCCACGTGCCAATGCGCGTGCGCGTTCCCCTGCCGGCTGCCCAGCGAGAGCACGTAGACCCGTTCGACCGGGAGGACCGCCTGCAGACTTAGGCCTACCTTCCGGACCACTGCCTGGATGGCGAGGTACTCCTCCTCGGTAAACCCTCCGACGGCGTCCTCGATGTGCCGCTTCGGGCTGACCAGCGTGTAGCCCGCCAGGGTCGGATACCTGCTCAGGAACGCCACGTGAGCACGGTCTTCGAACACGATCTCGTGGAAGGCTTCTGACTCGCCCGAAACCAGGGCGCATATGAAGCACGGCCCTTCCTTGGTCCGTTGGACGTATGCGCCGATGTCGAACGGCACCTTCGCCACTCCCGGGTCGTCCATCCTGCAGCTCGTCTCCCTCGATTCGGCTCTTCAAGCTGGATGCTCGCTCATCTCGGCCTTATCGGACACCGGGGTCACCATTCGCAGCCGAATCCGGCGCATGGCACGTCGAGGGCGGCTTGCTCACTGCTTGAGGCGCAGTACTCGACGCCGTCCACATTGCTGTCCGAGGAGTACTCGACCCTATAGGACGCCACTGTCTCGGTGCTGAAGGCCGGGAGGTCCCGGGAACCACCCTCAAAGACCCGCTCGGCGCGACCGTCCGAGTCAGTCTCGACCTCACCGAGGGTGGTCCCGTTCTGCAACTCCCCGTTCTCATCGGTGCGGAAGAGGAAGAATTCCAGCTCAGACCCTTCGACCGGTTCTCCATCGGCGGTCAAGCGACCGGTCAGGACGACCGGTTCGGTCGGATCGCCGGTCGCGACGGCGGCCGCTTCGACCTCGGTGGAGACACAGCCACCGGAACCGGGGATATTCACGCACCCGGCCCCGGCGACCAGCACCAGCGGAGCCATCGCCCACAGACCAAAGCCGACAGTGGTCACTCTTCGCATGGAGGGTCCTCCTTCGGAGGATCAAAGGGATTGGGCATGGTCGCAGTGAGCACCTGGATGAGGATATCGAAGGAGCCCTCCTCAAGGTCGACGGGGAACAGCTCCAGGTCCAGGTACGAGAGCACCAGGTCGCCCTCGCCGCAGTTCATCTCGGCGACAAGGAGAGCGTCCGGGGTCTGTACGATCCGCCGTCGGCCGAAGTCGAACATCCGGGAAACGATCACGGCCTTCCCATCAGCGGTTCAGACCGCACCTTCTCTGGTCAGCGCGTCACACGGTGGCGGAGGTAGACGACTCCCGAGTTGAAGGTGCGGGTCTCGACGAGTTCGAGATCCACCCGGCGCTCACGCTGCGGAAAGAAGGGAATGCCACCGCCGACCAGCACCGGGTAGACAATGGCCCGGTACTCGTCGATCAGATCCGACGCGGCCGCCTCGGCGGCGAGCGTCGCGCCGCCGATCGCAATGTCGCCCGCTCCCGACTCGGCCCGCAGCCGATTGATCTCCTCCGCCGGGGTGCCGGAGGCCAGGCGGGCGTTGCCCTGCACTGCCGGGAGCGTCCTGGAAAACACCACCTTCGGGAGCGGATTCCAGAGCGCGGTCCACTCGAGCTCGGCGTCGCCGAGCGAGGGATCCTGGTCGGCCGTCTCCCAGTACAGCATCGTCTCGTACAGGCGCCGCCCCAACAGGTGGACGCCGACCGTTCGTATCTCGTCGATCCAGAAGCGAAAGACGTCCTCGTCGGGCTCCGACCAGTCGAAGCCGCCGTCCGGCCCGACGATGTAGCCGTCAAGTGAGACATTCATCGAATAGGTCACGCTGCGCATCTGAGATCCCCTCCTCGGTACCAGGTTCGACCATACGACCGCCGACCACATCGCGGCTCGCGATTCCCCCGGCATCGACCATTCTCACCGGTTCATGACGCGCTGGTCGGCCCTCGACGGCCACGGCGCCGACATGGCCGGACCCTGAAGTGCCGCAGCAGATCCACTTCGATGTAAGAGTCGACGACCTCGATGCCGGACATGAGCGGCCCTCGCTCTGGGCGCGCGATATCTGAAGGAACTGAGTGACCGCTGTAGGATCTACGCAGACCCGTCTGGTCACCCGTTCTGCCTCGTATCGTTCTGACCGGACCTCGGGAGGAAAGCGGCATGTCGCTCGATCGCTCGGAGCTGGAAGAGCAGCTGTGGCGCCAGGGCGCCACCGGCGCTCTGGAAGTCCATCGCCTTACCAGTGGACGTCCGTTCTGCGCCGGCGTCTTGCTGGTACGTGACGGCAAGTTGCTCACCACACTCAGCGCCGACGGGATCAGCGCCCATGAGGCCACCGGAACGGACTGGTCCATCGGTGGCGTCGGCGGTGGGCAAGAACCCGGAGAAGACCTCTGGGAATGCGCGCGCCGAGAGGGCATTGAGGAACTGGGAATGCCGCTCCAGCTCACCGCCTCGACTCGCACCTACCTGCACGAGGGCGACAGCGACGAACTCCATCAGACTCGCTCGGCCGACCAGCCCGCCCCATTCGCCGTGCAGCGGCGACGGAACATCGACCCGACCCGGCCGTTTCGGCCGGGCCTGCCGGCGGGGCCGTACACCTATTGCGGGATGTTCCTTGCCGAGCTCGTCGATGACGAGCTCGCCTTCAAACCGGATGATCCCGATATCGCGGCGCTGATCTGGATGCCACTCAATGCCTGGGACACTCTAGACGACGGCTCGACCTTCGCGGACCTGACGGCAATGGGCGCGCAGGTCGCGGCAGGCGGCCCCATCGCCGACGACGCCCGCATACACCTGTCAGAGGCCGAAACGCTGAGAGTGGTTGCGCCCCTGCTCGTTGACAAGCTCGACGACACCCCTTAGTTGCGATCCGGGCGGGCGGTTCTGCTGCCGGTCTCGGTGAAGAACTGCGCGGCGGCCTTGTTCGTAGTCGGCCGACGCCTCCTCGAGGCCACTCCACATCGCCGCCGAGGCGCTATAGGAATAGCTCGGTCGATCGACCGAGACGCCCGTGGATGACCGATGGGTGGTGCCCGCTGCTACGCGGTCAACGTCACCACCAGGAACATTGCCCCCATCACCAGCGAGACCGGCGCCATCAAGCGCTCGAGCTTGCTGCGCGACAACAGGTTCAGCACCGATATCGCCACCAGGTAGGCCACGATCACCCACATCCCGATCGTCAACAGCGGCTCGCCGATGATCGACACCAGGCCGGCTTTGCTCAGCAGGAACAGTGCGAACACGGCGAGGATCGGGAGCGCGACCACGCTTCCGATGCGCTGCTTTCGAGGCAGCACGGCGTGCTGGCCGCCCCAGGCGAGGCGGCCCAAGGGCGCTCCGGCGGCAAGGGCGATCTGGAAGGCGGCGAGTATGGCGAGCAGGATTAGGCCTGCGATCGCGAAGGCGGGCATGGTTTGACGCTACCGGATTTCGGGGTCAGCGGGTGTCCCCAATGGGCTCCCCGAGAAACCCGGCGCCCCATGCAACCCCGGGACGAATCCGATCCGTAGAAACGGCGACGGAGAAGCTACGAAAGGCGATCCATGACCCCCGAATCCGAGAGCGAGTTCCGCGAGTATGTGGAGTCCAGACGCGATGCCCTGCTCCGTACGGCGTTCCTCACCTGCGGCGACTGGCATCGCGCCGAGGACGCCGTCCAGACCTCGATGATCAAGCTGTACGGAGCCTGGAACCGGATTCGTCGCGAGACCACCGACGCCTATACGCGGCGGATCCTCGCCAACGTCCTGGTCGACCAGACCCGCCGCGGCTGGTTCCGCCGCGAAAACTCCTACGCCGACCCGCCCGAACAAACCGGGGACACGAGCGGGGCGGACGACCAGACCGAGGCCGCGGCGATCCTCGCCAGGCTGCCGCTGAGGCAGCGGGCCACGCTCGTCCTCCGGTTCTGGGAGGACCAGTCGGTCGAGCAGACCGCCCGGATCCTGCGATGCAGCACCGGCACCGTCAAGAGCAACACCTCGCGCGGCCTGAAGACCCTGCGCGACTACTACGCAACGTCGAACCTCGCAAGCCAAGGGAGCAAGTGATGAACGAGGATGAAGTGCGGAACCTGCTCGGTAGGGCCGCCTCCGGGCCGGTGGACGGCGACCGGGTGGACCCGGAGGCGATCGTTCGGTCGGGCAAGCGCGGTGTGGCCCGCAGGCAGGTCGGGATCGCGGCCGCCGGCGGCGCGGCCGCCGTGCTGGCACTCGGTGCGGCAGTGGGGATTCCCGCGGCCCTCGGCGGAGACGGGGAGTCGGCCGCCTCCGGCAGCGCGGTACCGCAGGACCTGCCGACGGACCCGGTCGAGGACGACTTCCTGGGGCAGTGGGTTCGCGCCGACGGCGGCAACTGCCCGGTTCCCGACGAGCAGACGGACGAGCAGGAGCGCACCGCCGCCGCCTACACCGGGGTGTTGTTCGAAGGGCTGGCGGAGCTCGACGGCGAACCGATGGGGAGTTGCCTCGAATCCCGCCCGGACTACGACGGGTTCTACTACGAAGGCGATTTCGACGGCTACTACATGGAGGAGTCCGTGGCGTTCCACGATGCCGACGCCTCCGCACCGGACTGGGCCCGGATGACGGGGGCCGCCTGGGAGACCGGGGGCGAAAACTGGGAATCGCAGATGGAGGACGAGGAGTGCGCCGGCAATGAGGGACTGACCTGCTCCTGGGTCGACGCCGAGGAGGGACGGGTCCTTCTGATGGAGGGCACCCGCACCGACTTCGTGAACCCCGACACCGAAGCAGGCGGCTCGGCGGAGTACCCGATGGTGGGGGCGTTCCTGTTTCGCGACGACGTCGTGGTGTCGCTGAGCTTCTCGCTGCGCTTTGAGTCCGACCGGTCCGGCCCGAGCCTCGACCAGGTCGTCGAGATCATCAAGTCCATCCCGGTAGGCCAGGAGGCACCCGAGATCGAGTTGCCCGCCGAACGCGACCTCGCCGATGATCTGGTGGGCGCGTTGGAGAACGAGATCCCGGGGACCGTGGTTGACATGGGCTCGGTCGACCTCGTCCGCCTGCACTCGGATGTCGCGGAATACGGCGGGCCGGTCTACGGCTCGGAGGCGACCCACATGCTGTTCGTCCTGGCCGAACTCGAGTCGGGGGAGACCGTCCGGTTCTTCGTGCAGGCCGAGCAGGTCGAGGACGCGGGGGAGGAGCCGGCGGAGGACGTCGCCGCGTCCTACGCGCAGTGCCCGGACGCCGAATGCGAGATCGCGGCGGACGGGCCGTGGGACACGTCGGTGCACCGGACCATCGAGGGTGAGCGCCCGAGCCTGACCGCCCTGGAGTACCGGGCGGGCGACGGTTGGATGATCGGCGTCGGTGTCGAAACGGTCGATGGCACCGAGGCCCCGCTGGTGGACTTCGAGACCCTCGACGCGATCGTCGCCGGCATCCGCTGACCCGTATGACGAGCAGGTGGCCGGGCGCTTCTGCGCCCGGCCATTTTGGTACGCGGCGGTAAATATTCAACTACTTGACTTTCTCTTTGGGTTGCGGTTAGTGTGAGCGAACTCTGCCCCGGCTGATCGATCTTGGGAACGGCCGCCTCCCCGAAACCGCTTCCGCGACCGGCCCGTGCGGTTGTTATCGCTCTCATTCCTCCTCCTCACATCGAGCGATCCCCATGGTTACGAAGGGAAAATTCCATGACCCGACTCTCCCGCAGAGGCGTGCTGCTCGGCGCGGCCGCCGCCGCGACCACCGGACTGGTGACCACCGTCCAGAGCCCCGCCTCCGCCCAGACCGCCTACGCCAGCTACCTCATGGCCCACTTCATCGGCGAGGGCGCCGGCGGCGAGCAGATCTACCTCTCCCACTCCGACAACGGCCTCAACTGGACCGACCTCAACCGCGGCCAGATCGTCCTGCGCACCCCGATCGGCACCAGAGGCGTCCGCGACCCGATCATCGTCCGCAATCCGGCCGGGAACCGCTACTGGATCGTCGCCACCGACCTCCACATCGGATCCGGCACCTCCTGGAACGACGCCGCCAACAACGGCAGCAGGTCCCTCGTCGTCTGGGAGTCCACCGACCTCGTCAACTGGTCCGTCCCCCGGCTGCTCAATGTCGCCGGGTCCCTCGGCGACGCCGGCAACGCCTGGGCTCCCGAGGCCATCTGGGACGCCTCCGCCGGGAACTTCCTCCTCTACTGGGCCACCAATTCCACCCGCAACGGGATCAAGAAGCACCGCATCTGGAGCGCCCGCACCACCGACTTCCGCTCCATCACCACCCCGCAGGTCTACATCGACCGGTCCGGCACCCAGGGCCTCATCGACACCCAGATCATCGAGGTCGCGGACAGCACCGGCGGCTACCGCTACTACCGGGCCTCCAAGGAGAACCAGATCGTCATCGAGGGGGCGAACTCGCTCACCGGCTCCTGGACCAGGCTCGGTGACCTCGCGAACGTCGCCGGCACCGGCGTCGAGGGCCCCATGTGGGCGAAGTTCAACGACCGCAACGAATGGGCGTTGTGGCTCGACCAGTTCGCCACCGGCCGCGGCTACATGCCCGTGCTCACCACCAATCCCGCGAGCGTGTCGAGCTACCGCACCGTCTCCGGCTACAGTCTCGGCGCCAACCTCAAACGCCACGGCTTCATCCTCAACCTCACCGCGGCCGAGCGGTCCCGGGTGCTCGCCCGCTACCAGAACCCCGTGTTCAACCGGCTCCAGTCCTACAACTTCCAGGACCGGTACGTCCGCCACGCCGACTTCGACGTGCGGATCGACCCGGGCGTCGCACCCGCCGCCGACTCGCAGTTCCGGCTCGTCCCGGGTCTGGCGTCCTCCTCCGGCTACGTCTCGTTCGAGTCGGTGAACTTCCCCGGCCACTTCCTGCGCCACGTGGACTTCGACTTCGCGCTGGCCCCGAACGACGACTCGTCGCAGTTCGCGCAGGACGCGACCTTCCGCCAGGTCGCCGGGCTCGCCAATTCCGGATGGAGTTCGTTCCAGTCCTATAACCACCCGACCCGCTACATCCGCCACTACGGCTACGTGCTGAAGCTGGAGGCCGTGAGCGCCGGGACCGGGTACTCGGACGCCACCTTCCGCATCACCACCTGAGAGCCACGGACTCGGGGCCGGTGATCCGATCACCGGCCCCGAGTCCGTCGTTTCCTGATCCGATATGGATGGTCTCATATGCCGCATATCGGTTCAAAAATCTTGCCGCGGCGGACTACAAACCTCCTGGTCGGGAGTGGTTGACAAAGTTGGGACATCCAACTTACTCTTGCATTGAGGACTTTCGATGGGTCGTGCCCGACCTCATCCCCCCGGAAGTCGACGCTGACAAAAGGAGTGCCATGAACGGCGTCAAGAGACGTACCCGCAGATGGATAGCCCTGGCGACGACGGCGATTGCCACCGCCGCGGTCGGGCTCGGAATCCTGGTTCCCACGGCCGCCTACGCGGCCGAGGGATGCCAGGTCGACTACAAGATCGCCAGCCAGTGGAGCGGCGGCTTCACCGGCGATGTGAAGGTCACCAACTACGGTGAGTCGATCTCCGGCTGGGACCTGGCCTGGACCTTCCCCAACGGCCAGCGCATCACCCAGATCTGGAACGCGAAGCACACCAGCTCCGGCGACCAGGTCACCGCCAAGAACCTCGGCTACAACAAGTCGATCGCCACCGACAACTCGGTCTCCTTCGGCTTCAACGGCTCCTGGTCCGGCACCAACGGGATCCCCAGCTCGTTCAGCCTCAACGGCGTCGTGTGCACCGGCTCGGTCACGGACCCGACCACCCCGCCGCCCACCGGTGAGGCCACCGCCATGGAGACCGTAGCCGCGATGGAGCCGGGCTGGAACCTCGGTAACACCCTCGACGCCGTCGGCTCCGACGAGACCGCCTGGGACAACCCGCGCGTCACCCAGGAGCTGGTCGACAACATCGCCGCCCAGGGCTACAACAGCATCCGCATCCCGATCACCTGGGACAACCACCAGTCCAAGACCGCGCCCTACGCCGTCGAGGACGCCTACCTCGACCGAGTCGAAGAGGTCGTCGGCTACGCCATCCAGGCCGACCTGCACGTCCTCATCAACATCCACCACGACTCGTGGATCTGGTTGTGGGACATGAACACCAACCGCACCGAGGTGGAGGCCCGCTACGAGGCCATCTGGACGGAGCTCGCGACCCGCTTCCGCGACGCGCCGCCGGAAGTGCTGTTCGAGAGCGTGAACGAGCCGCAGTTCAGGGATGTGGACGATGCGACCGCCGAGGGCCTTCTGAACGACCTCAATGTCCAGTTCCACGAGATCGTGCGAGGCTCCGGCGGCGGCAACGCCACCCGCGTGCTCGTTCTGCCGACCCTGCACACCAGTGCCGACCAGGACCACCTCGACGCGCTGGGCGACACCATCAGCTCGCTGAACGACCCGAACCTGGCCGCGACCGTCCACTTCTACGGTTTCTGGCCCTTCAGCGTGAACGTCGCGGGCTACACCGAGTTCAATGCCGAGGTCCAGGCCGACATCGAGGGGTACTTCGACCGCTCTTACGACAAGTTCGTCGCGAACGACATCCCGGTGATCGTCGGCGAGTGGGGCCTGCTGGGCTTCGACGCCCACACTGGCACCGTCGAGCAGGGCGAGAAGCTGAAGTTCTTCGAGTACGTGGGCTACTACGCCCGCCAGAAGAGCCTCACACTCCAGCTGTGGGACAACGGTCAGCACTTCAACCGGACCACGTTCGAATGGAGGGACACCGAGCTCTACGACATGATGGAGGCGAGCTGGACCACCCGCTCGGGCACGGCCTCCTCCGACCAGGTCTACGTGGCGAAGTCGGGCACCGTCTCGGACGTGTCCCTCGATCTCAACCCGAACGGGACCACGTTCCAGAACCTGCGCCTGGGCACGGAGAACCTCGTCGAAGGCACCGATTACACAGTCTCGGGATCAACGCTCACGATCAAGGCGGGCCGGCTCACCAGCCTGCTCGGCGACCGCGACCACGGAGTCAAGGCCGACCTGCACGCGGAGTTCTCGCAAGGGGCGCCGTGGCGGATCAGCATCATCTCCTACGACACGCCGACGATGTCCGCGACCTCGGGCTCCTCCGGCTCGTTCGCGATCCCGACCGCGTTCAACGGAGACCAGCTGGCGACCATGGAGGCCACGTACGCGGACGGCACGGCCGCCGGACCGCAAAACTGGACCACCTACAAGGAGTTCGCCCGCGCGTTCAGCCCGGACTACTCGGCCGGAAACATCAGCCTGCCGACAGCGTTCTGGGATGACGTCAACGACGGCCAGAAGGTCACCCTGACGTTCCACTTCTGGAGCGGAGAGACCGTCACCTACTACGTCACCGAATCCGGAGGCAACGTCACCGGCTCACTGTCCTAGTCGCTTGGACGCCGCCCCCGAAGCCCGGCTTCGGGGGCGGCGCCGTGCCGGGCTTCGCCGCGAAAGGTCCGGTTTCCGGTCCGCGGCAGCGGGTCCGGCCGATGCCGATTCAGGGGAGTCTCCCGATATGGCGGAGGGTGACGGGACCGCCTCGCGCACGTCACAATCCGATACGGATACAGACGAGTAAGGGTAGGCTCGCCTACGATCAGTGGGTGTCCTCCCCGGTCCTCTCGCCCCGCCCCGCGCCCGCCGCCCGTGACCGCCCTCCCGCGGCCCGGGTCGCCCGGCGCCGACCGGTCCTCGTCTACTCCGTCGCCCTCCTGGCCCTGGCGCTCATCACGCTGGCCTCGCTCGCGGTCGGCGCGCGCGACCTCGCCCCCGCCGAAGTCTGGGACGCGCTCGTCCACCGCGGCGACCCCGTCGCCACCGCCGTCGTGTGGGAGCAGCGCCTGCCCCGCACCGCCGTCGGCCTCCTCGCCGGGGCCGGGCTCGCCGTCGCCGGGGTCCTCATGCAGACCCTCACCCGCAATCCCCTGGCCGACCCCCGCATCTTCGGCGTCGCCGCCGGCGCCAGCCTCGGCGTCGTGTTGGGCATCAGCGTCTTCGGCATGACCTCCATCGGCCAATACGTGTGGCTCGGCATCGCCGGGGCCCTCGTCGCCGGCGTCGTCGGCTACGCCGTCAGCACGATCGCCACCCGCAACACCGGCGGCGGCGTCGTCACGTTCGCGCTGTGCGGCGCCGCGATCGACGCCAGCCTCTCGGCGGTCATCTACGCCGTCCTCGCCACCGACGTCCAGTCCTTCGACCAGTACCGGTTCTGGGCCGTCGGCTCGCTGGCCGGACGCGACGGCGCCGTCGCCGCCGGCATGGCCCCGTTCCTGCTGGGCGGCCTGCTCATCGCCCTGATCCTCGCGCGGGGACTCGACGGCCTGCAACTGGGCGCCGAGACCGCCGCCGGACTCGGCCACCGCGTCGGCCTCACCCGAGCGGCCGCCGCGCTCACCGTCGCCCTCCTGACGGGAGCGGCCGTCTCCGCAGCGGGACCCATCGGCTTCGTCGGACTGGTCATTCCGCATCTCGCGCGCTGGGCCCTCGGCGCGAGCCACCGGCCCATGCTCGCCCTCAGCCTCCTGTTCGGGCCCGCGCTGCTGCTGGGCGCCGACATCATCGGCCGCATCGTCGTCGAAGGCGAGGCCCCCGCCGGGATCGTCTGCGCCTGTCTCGGAGCGCCGATGCTCATCGCCCTCGTCCGCCGGGCCCGAAGGGTGACCACATGAGCTTGGACCTCCCCGGCCGGACCGCGCTGCGCGCCGGCGCGTACTCGATGACCGTGCACCGCCGCAGCGCCGCCGTCTGCCTCCTGCTCCTGGCCGTGCTGCTCTGCGCCGCCACCGTCTCGCTCTGCCTGGGCGACACCTACATCACCTTCGCCGACGTCGTCGCCACGCTCACCGGCGAGACCGGTTACGACCGCACGGTGGAGGTCCTGCGCCTGCCCCGCACCGTCCTGGCGATCGTCGCGGGGGCCGCGCTGGCGCTGTCGGGCGCGCTCATCCAGTCCGTCGCGCGAAACCCGCTGGCGAGCCCCGACATCATCGGGGTCACCGCCGGGGCCGGACTGGCCGCGACGTTCGCGCTGACCGCCGGGCTCGGCTACGCGATGCTCGGGCCCTCGGCCCTGACCGGCGGTCTCGCCGCGGCCGCGATCGTGCTGGCAGTTGGATCACGCGGGTCGCTCAGCGCGCCCCGCTTCGTCTTGGCGGGCATCGCGGTCGCGGTGCTGCTCAAGTCCGGCACCCAGCTGCTCCTGCTCGCCGCCGCCCCGATCGACGCCCAGCGCGCCCAGATCTGGCTCATCGGCACGCTCGCCGGACGCGGGTGGAACGAGGCGGCGTTCCTCGGGGTGTTCCTCGCGCTGGCGCTGCCGTTCCTGATCTGGGCCCAGCGCGCCCTCGACACGAGCGACCTCGACGACCCCACGGCCACCGGTCTGGGAGTCCGCGTCACCGGCAGGCGCGTCGGGCTCGCCGTCCTCGGCGTGGTCCTCGCCTCGGTGGCCGTGTCCCAGGTGGGCGCCGTGGAGTTCGTGGCGCTCGCGGCGCCCCAGATCGCCCGGCGCCTGGCCCGCACCTCCCGCCCGCCCCTGCTGGCCACCGCCCTCGCCGGGGCGGTGCTGCTGGTGGCGGCGGACGGGCTGGGCCGCACCGCATTCGGTGACTACCAGATCCCCGCAGGGGTGCTCACGGCCGCGATCGGCGGCCTGTACCTCCTGTATCTGTTGATGACGAAAGGAACTCGCAATGAGAAGAACGCTGCTGGCCGCCGGCCTGGCCTCGGCCTGCGCGCTCGCCTTGAGCGCGTGCGGCACCTCTGACCCGGCCGCCGAACGCAACGAGGCGGAGGGGGAGACCCGCTCGATCGAGCACGCAATGGGCACCACGGAGGTCCCCGTCGCGCCCGAACGCGTCGTCGTGCTCGACACCGACAAGATCGACACCGCCCTGTCCCTCGGCGTCACCCCGATTGGCGCGGCTCAGACCGACGAGACCACGCTGCCGACCTACCTCGGCGACCTCTCGGACGTGACCGTCGTCGGCACCCTCACCTCGCCCGACCTGGAGGCCATCGAGGGCCTGAACCCCGACCTGATCCTCGGTTCGAAGTTCCGCCAAGAGGAGTTCTACGACGAGCTCGACGCGATCGCCCCGACCGTGTTCACCGAGAACGTCGGCATCTCCTGGAAGGAGAACTTCCTGCTCGACGGCGAGGCCATGGGCAAGGGCGAGGAGGCGCAGGAACTCCTGGACGCCTATGAGACCCGCGCCGCCGAATTCGGTGCGAGCCTGGGCGACCTGTCCGCGACCGAGGTGAGCATCGTCCGCTTCATGCCCGACATGGTCCGCTACTACGGCCCTGACTCGTTCTCCGGCATCGTCCTGGGCGACACTGGGCTCGGCCGTCCCGAGCTCCAGGTGATGGAGGGCGCCGAGGACCGTCGCTTCGGAGAGCTGTCCCTTGAGGAGATCGACAGCGCCGACGGCGATGTCCTCTTCTACTGCGCCTACGGCGACGACGCGGCCGCGCAGATGGAGGAGACCGCCTCCGGTGCGCTGTGGGAGTCGATGTCGGTGGTCGAGGCCGGCAAGGCGCACCCGGTGGACGACGAGGTCTGGATGACCGGCATCGGCGTCACCGCCGCCGGCATGATCCTCGACGACCTAGAGCAGTACCTGGCCGCCTGAGGCCCGAAACCCGAAAGCGGCATGGGACGACGCTCGCGTCGTCCCATGCCGCTTTTCCTCGTCCAGACCTGATTCCATTGGCGGCCTGGGAGATACGCAGGATCTATAGATTTCCGTTGGCCGCCATCAAAGCCTCCTTATTGGTATTCGCTCCAATTCGCTGCTTCACTCGTCCCTATCGCGCAACGGAGAGCGGACATCCGAACCGCTCTCCGAAACGTGCCGATTGATCCTCATCGGCGCGGCGATCTCCGAAACCGATATCCGGGAGGTCCGCGGACCGATCGCCGACCTGGACCGGATCGTGGAGCGCGACTTCGGCAATCCGCCTCTGGGTAAGCCGCTGCACGTCGGTGGTCCGGCCGAGTTCCTCACCAGTCGGGTGGTGCCCGCCGTCGGCGATCTCGTGGCCGACGGCATGCGGCTGCGGTTCGATTTCGGGCTGGCCGACGAGCTGCTGGCGCGGCTCGCGGACGGGGAACTCGATCTCGTGCTGTCGACCATTCGCCCCAGGATGTGCGGGATCACCGCGACCGCGTTGGTGGACGAGGAGTTCGCGCTGGTGGCCTCCGCGAAGGCCTGCGCCCGGATCCCGGCGGGCCGCCTCGCCGCAGAAGGGCCGGCGGTGCTGGAGGAGTTCCCGCTGATCGCATACGCGGAATACCTGCCGATCGTTCGCCGCTACTGGCGGGATGTCTTCGCATCGGCGTCCATTCGAGCGCCCGCGGTGGTGGTGCCGGACCTGCGCGGGGTCCTGGCAGTGGTGAAGAGCGCCGGCGGAATCTCGGTCCTGCCGACGTACCTGTGCGCCGACGACCTCGCCGGCGGCGAGCTCGTCGCGCTGCTCGAACCGGAGATCCCCCCGATCAACACCCTGTACCTGGCGACCCGTTCCGGCGCAATGGTCGACGCCGATCTGGCGACCCTGCACGACCACCTGCTCGCAAAAGCTCGCTTGTGGAACGGATCGAGCGGGGAAGTCGAGCGGGTCACCGGGAGACGGGCCCGAATATGGGGGAGTACGTCGGCAGGAGCAGTCGACGGTTCGGGTCGCGGCTATATCGGCAATGATTGTCAGTATAGAGTTGGGGCGGAGGATGGCCCGGATGGGCTTCTGACACACCGATCGACTGGCGCGCAAGGCGTTCCAGCCGCTGCTGGATGGAAGGCGGATCTGATGGAGATCGACCATGTCGTGCTGGCGGCCCGGTCCAGCGCCGATGCCGAACGCGTGCTCGGCGAGGCGGGCCTCGGCGTCGCGAGAGGCCGCGTCATGCCGGGACTCGGACTGTCCAACCTGGTCGTGCCTCTGCGGTCCGACCAGATATTGGAGATCCACTACCCGAACGGCGAGGAAGCCGCCCCCGACGCCCCGCCGCTGCTCCGGTTCGAGCTGGAGGCGTTCGAGGCGAACCCTGACGCGGCCATGGTCGCGATGGCCTGGCTGGTGGCCTTCGAGGACGAGCTGCGGCTCCGGGAGGTCGCCGCCGCCAACGAGATGTCCGTGGTGGACGTGCCCGCCGAGGGCCCCGGCTTCCCGCCCTACGTCCTGGCCGGTTTCGGCGCGAACTTCGAACGCCGCTACCTGCCGTGCCCCATCCACTGGCCCGAGGGCATGCCGCCGCTGGACGCCGCGCACCGCCGCCGACCCACCGGCATCACCCGCATCGACGTCTCCGGACCGGCAGAGGAGATCGAAACCTGGTGCGGCGGTGAGCCGAACGGCCTGCGCACGTTCCCCGGTACCGTCGGTCCGCTGCGGGTCGAAATCGGCTTCGAAGCAGGTGGACCCGTCGTCCTCGGCCTCCCCGAATAGGCCTCTGATCGACTCCTACGCCTATTGGTCCCCGAGCTTGCGCAATGCCTGCTCCGAGACCGAACCCGGCTCGGCGGCGAACAGGTCCATGCCGTAACAGGACGGCCTGTCGGGCAAGGAGATGCGCTCGCCGTGCAGGGTCAGCTCGCCCACGACCGGATGGTGCAGCACATAGGACCGAGTTCGCAACTGCGCGACCGGATGCTCCGCCCACATTCGCGCGAAGTCGGCGCTGAGCACCCGCAAGGCCTCGATGTGCGCCGTGATCGCGACGTCCCCGCTATAGCGCCCGTACAGGAACCGCAAGTGCGCCACGTGATCCCGGGCCGCCCGCTCCCATCCCTCGCCGTACAGCTCGCGCGTGCCCGACTCCGCGAACAGGAGATGCGAGAGCGTGCGGTGCTCGGGCGGCAGCGCGGGGAAGTCCCCGAAGACGGCGACGGCGAGGTCGTTCCAACCGACGATCTGGGTGTGCGGACCGACGAGCAGCGCGGGAGTGATCGGCAGCGACTCCAGTAGGAAACGCAGCCCCGTCGGCACTTCCTCCGCATGTTCCCCGGAATCCGCACACGGTCGGGGACGGCGCGCGATCGAGTGGAAATAGGCCAGCTCGTCGGCGTCCAGCCGCAGCGCCGCGCCGATCGAGTCGAGCACTTCGTCCGAGACCTGGTCGCCGCGGCCCTGCTCCAGCCGCGTGTAGTGGGCGATGCTGACGCTCGCCAGCTGGGCCAGCTCCTCGCGCCGCAGCCCCGCGACCCGGCGCGCCCTGCCATGGTCATGCAGCCCAACGTCCCCCGGTCGCAGGCGGGCCCGCCGCGACTTGAGGAACTCCCGCAACTCGGTCCGGTAGTCCATGCGGAAACCGTACTCCGGCTGGGTGATCACGCCGTGAGTACGCAGAACCCGACCCTGGCAGGACCGACCTGGCCGAGCCAAGCTTCGTCAGAGAAACCGAAGTCCCGAACGAATGGAGCGAAGCAATGCCCGGAACCATCGGATTCATCGGCAGCGGCATGATCGGCACCGCCGTTGCGCGCCTTGCCATCGCGGAGGGTTTCGAGGTCGTCCTCAGCAACTCGCGCGGCCCCGAGACGCTCACCGACCTCGTCGCGGACCTGGGCGCCCAGGCCCGCGCGGCCACCCCCGCCGAGGCCGCCGTTGGAGCGGACCTGGTGGTGGCGGCCGTCCCGCTGAGTGCCTTCGACCGGCTCCCCGTCGAGGCGCTGGAGGGCAAGACCGTGCTGGACACTTCGAACTACTACCCGCAGCGCGACGGCCACCTCGCCGAACTGGATGCGGGCGAGCTGACCTCCAGCGAGCTGCTGCAACGCCACCTCGCTGGGGCACGGGTCGTCAAGGCCTTCAACAACATCGCATTCAGCCACATCGTCAGCTTGGCCCGGCCCGCGGGCGCGGACGACCGCAGCGCGCTGCCCATCTCGGGCGACGACGCCGCAGCGAAGGCCGAGGCGGACCGGCTGCTCGACGCCCTCGGCTGGGACACCGTGGACGCGGGAACCCTCGCCGAGAGCTGGCGCAGCGCGCCGGAGACCCCGGTGTACGTAAAGCCGTACCTGGAGGAAATGCCCGCCGAGGGCGTCGCGGACTTCCTCACTTGGGTGGGGCAGACCTCCGGCACCCCGGTTCCCGCAGCGGAAGTCGCGAAACTCATCGAGGCGGCGGTCCGCCTCCCCGCGGGCGACACCAGGCTCCCAAACCCCGCTGATTAGGGGTCGCGAATGCGGCACGGGACGTCCTCGTGGCCGGGTCGCTTCAGCCTTCGACCCGGCCGACGAATTTGAGGCCGGTCCCGATAGCATGCCCCGTGAGCGACTCCATCCAGGTGCCGTGCGAGGGGACTCGCGTTCTGGATTCCGTACTGAATTCGAGGTGAGTACCGTGACCGACCTGACCATGCAAGACGCCCTGGCACGCCTGACTACTTTCTGGAGCGGGCACGGTTGTCTCACCGTCCAGCCGATGAACACCGAGGTCGGCGCGGGAACCCTGAACCCCGCGACCTCGCTGCGGGTGCTCGGACCGGAGCCGTGGAAGGTCGCCTACGTCGAGCCGTCCGTGCGGCCCGACGACGCCCGGTACGGCGACAACCCCAACCGCATCCAGATGCACACCCAGTTCCAGGTCATCCTGAAACCGGAGCCCGGAAACGCGCAAGAGCTGTACCTGGAGTCCCTGGCGGCGTTGGGAATCGATACCCGGGCCCATGACATCCGCTTCGTGGAGGACAACTGGGCCTCGCCGGCCCTCGGCGCCTGGGGGCTGGGCTGGGAGGTCTGGCTCGACGGCCTGGAGATCACCCAGTTCACCTACTTCCAGCAGTCCGGTGGTGTCGCCCTGGACCCGGTGTCCGTGGAGATCACCTACGGCATGGAGCGCATTCTCATGGCGCTCCAAGGCGTTCGGCATTTCAAGGAGATCGCCTATGCCCCCGGGATCAGCTACGGCGAGGTCTTCGGCCAGGGCGAGTACGAGATGTCGCGCTACTACCTCGACGACGCCGACATCGCCACCCACCGGGAACTCTTCGACCGCTACGGCGACGAGGCCGCCCGCATGGTTGAGCTCGGCCTGCCGATCCCCGCGCATGTCAACGTGTTGAAGATGTCCCACGCGTTCAACGTCCTCGACGCCCGCGGAGCGGTGTCGACCTCCGACCGCGCCACCGCCTTCGCCCGGATGCGGGGCCTCGCCCACGAGGTCGCCGAGCAGTGGATCGCCAAGCGCGGCCAGGCGGGATTCCCGCTCGGCACGGTGGAGCCCGAGGGCAAGGCGGCCCCGGCGCCGATTGTCGTTCCCGCCGATACCGATCCGCAGACCGTGGCGTTCGAGATCGGCGTCGAGGAGATGCCGCCCGCCGAAGCGCAGGCGGCCAGGACCCATGTCGAGCAGCGTCTGCGGGCCCTGCTCGAAGGCGCGCACCTCGACCACGGCGACGTAATTGTCCACGCGACACCCCGCCGGATCGTCGCCCAGATCGCGGCAGTCGCGGCGTCCGAACCCGACCGGACGGTGACCGCGCGCGGCCCCAAGACCGCCGCCGCCTTCGACGCCGAGGGCAATCCGACCAAGGCGGCGCTCGGCTTCGCGCGATCCAACGGCGTGGACGTCGCCGACCTCACCACTGTCGAGTCCGCGGGTGCGACCCACGTCGCGGCGGTTCGCACCCAGAACGGTCGCCACGCGCTGGAGGTCTTCGCGGACGTCATCGGCGACATCGCGGGCGGGCTGCGCTCGGGCAAGAACATGCGGTGGTCCGACCCGAAGCTGGCCTTCACCCGCCCGATCCGCTGGCTCGGCGCCATGTGGGGGCCGCACGTCATTCCCGCCGCCGCCTCCGGGCTCGCCGCGGGCCGCCTCACCCGGGCCCACCGCTCATCCGATGAACCGATCCTGCCGATCGCCGCCGCCGACGACCTCGCTCCGGCCTTGGAACGCAACGGCATCGTCCTGAACGAGCAGGACCGCCGCCGCCGGATCGTCGCGCAGGCCGCGAAGGCGGCCCGTGCCGTGGACGGCGCCGTCGACTTCGATGCCGAAGCGGCACTGGTCGATCAGGTCAACTTCCTCGTCGAGCAGCCCGTGGCGGTCCTCGGATCCTTCGACGAGTCGTATCTGGATCTGCCCGACGAGGTCCTCACCTCGGTGATGCGCAAGCACCAGCGCTACTTCCCGGTTCGCGGCGGGGACGGGGAGCTCCTGCCCCACTTCGTCGCCGTGGCCAACGGCCCCATCGATGAGCCGACCGTCCGGGTGGGCAACGAGGCCGTGCTCAGGGCCCGTTTCGAGGATGCCGCGTTCTTCTACCGCGCCGACCTGAAGACGCCGATCGAGGAGATGCGGCAGCGGCTCGGCCACCTGGCGTTCGCCGACCGGCTCGGCTCCATCGCCGACCGGGCCGACCGCATCCGCGCGATCGCGGCCGCCCTGGCCGACCTCGCGGACATCGCGGACGAGGACCGGCGCGTTCTCACCGAGGCGGCGGCGCTGGTGAAGTTCGACCTCGGCTCGCAGCTGGTCACTGAGATGACCAGCCTCGCCGGAACGCTGGCCCGCACCTACGCGCTGGAGGCCGGAAAGGACGGCGCCGTCGCCGAAGCCCTCTTCGAGGCCGAACTGCCCCGCCAGGCCGGGGACCGCGTCCCGGAGAGCACGGCGGGGGCGCTGCTGGCCCTCGCCGATCGCCTTGACTTCTTCGTCGGCCTCGGTTCGACGGTGGGCATGCCCACCGGTTCGAAGGATCCCTTCGCGCTGCGCAGGGCCGCACTGGGTCTCATCGCCGTCCACCGGGCCGCCGCCCCCGCCGTCGCACACCTGTCGCTGCACGAGTGCATTCGCGCGGCGGCGTCGGTGCAGCCGGTCGAGGTGACCGCGGAGCATGCGGGCGCCATGGAGGGGTTCCTGCGGGATCGGCTCGCGCAGCAGCTGATCGACGAGGGCCGCCGCTTCGATCTGGTCGCGGCGGTGCTGCCGCTGGCCGAGCGCCCCGCCCTCGCCGAGGCGCGTCTCAGCGAGCTCGAATCCGAACTCGGTTCGGACCGCTTCGAACGACTCGCCGCCGCGATGCAGCGCATCAGTCGGATCCTGCCCTCCGATGTGGCAGCGGTGTCGGACTTCGACCGCCTCACGGCCGCAAGCGAACAGCGACTCATAGCCGTCCTCGGGGACCTCGACCGAGCCGACGGTGCGGACGGCCGACTGGACGACTGGATCGAACTCGCCGCAGGCCTGCCCGATGCCGTCGATGCCTTCTTCGAGGAAGTACTGGTGATGGACCCGGACCCGCAGGTCCGGTCCCAGCGCCTCGGTCTGCTGTCCGCGCTCCACCGGAACGCGGCCTCCCGTCTGGACTGGAGCGCGGTCCAGATCTGACCGGCCCTGCGCTTCCACCGGCCGCATCGATTGCGGCCGGTGTTCTCATGTCGTCGGCGGGGCGAGGTCGGGGATTGATCCGTGACCGATCGGGGACCGTCCCTCCCATGCTCTCCGCATGGACTCAAACGACTCGAGCTACAGCTCCTCCGACTCAAGCCAGGGCTCCTCGCAGCCTCCACCCGAACCGGACCGATCCTCCGACTCGAGCTCCGGCTACGAGGCCGACCAGGACCACCGCGAAACGGATCGCGACTCGGACGACCGGACCGCCGACCTGGGACGCCCAGGCGGCTCCGGGCGCCGATCCGAATCCAGATCGGACCGCGACGACAATGACGACACGGTAAGGCCGAACGCGAGCTTCGGATTCGAGCCCGGCATGGACGGGGCCGACCCGCAACCGGAGATGCACGTGCCCTCGGAAGAGGCGCCCGGCTTCGGCTTCGACCCGGATTCGGGCCTCACCGCCGACGTCCCCGTCGCGGACTTCACCATGCCGGTTCCCGGCGATTCGGGCACCGGCCTGACGACGGTCCTCGGGTTGACCTTCAAGGGCTGGGCCGCGATCGTCATCGCGGCCGCCACGGTGCTCATCACGGGCGTCGCCTTGAGCGGCAACGAGAGCGACGCTGACACCGGCGGCGACGACTTCTCCTCGACCGACCTGACCGACACCGATCCCGAAACCGACGAACCGTGGACCGAGGAGGAGGAGACCGAACCCCTGGACCCGGTGGAGGCGGCCGTGGTGGGGGACTGCTTCGTCGACTACGGCGACGAGTACAGCGCCGACATCGAGCCGACCTCCTGCGGGGCCGGGTCGTTCGAGACGGTCGACATCTTCGAGGGCACCTCCGACCTGGCGTCCTGCGACTCCGTCGAGAACGCGAACAAGGCCGTCACCTCGACCGCGGCCTCCCGGGTGCTGTGCCTGAGTTACATCGCCATCGACGGCGACGACGCCTATCAAGCCCAAGTGGACGAATGCGTATACGGTCCCAATGAGACCGGATCGGCATGGGGGACGATCGGCTGCGAGGACGGAGCGTTCCGGGTGCTGGAGCGCCTGGAAGGCCAGTCGGATATGGGCATGTGCTCGGAATCGACCTACTACAACCACGCGATCAGTTACACCACGAGTGAGACCTATCTGGATGTCGTGCTGTGCCTCCAGATGATCTATCCGGGCGGGGACATCGGTTATGCGGAGATGGACCACTGCATGAGCATGACCGGCGACTACGAATACTTCGAGTTCGTCTCGGACTGCTCCAGCGGCAATGTCTACCTCACCGGCCGCACCAGCGAGGACGTCGACTCGGAAAGCTGGTGCAACGGTTGGGGTTGGTACAACTGGACCAACCCGGACTTCCCCGAGCACACCTTCACGGCCTGCTGGGGCTGGTTGTAAATCCGCGCTCGCCGCAGCACAACACGGCGTACCCCGAAATGAGGGCAATTCCCCTATAGTACGGATTGAGGCGAGTCGATGGATCGAAACTCCATCGGGCTGAAGGCGAACGCACGATGGGGCGGGATTTGATGAGGCGCTTGGCAGGCAAGGCGGTATCGGTAGTGGCGGGCGGTGTGCTGGTGCTGTCCTTGGCCGTCACGGCGCCAGAGGAGTCGCCGGAAGCCGATGTGGCGGAATGGGAATCGGCGGCGGTCGAGCAGGACGACGTCGACTCCCAAGGGACGATCGCGTGCGAAACCGAGCCGGGAGGGGAAGTCTTCTATCCCACCAATCCGGAGGGCTCGCCCTCGGCGTCGGCATCAGCCGAATACAACGAGCGATTCGCACAGGTCGGAGAGGATGACGACACGCTGCCGTTCCTGCGGGATCTGGCCCCCGGTGGCACGAGCTTCTGGATTCCGCAAGGTCTGGCCTACTGGCCCGACTGGGATGGACAAGGCAAGGATTTGCTACTGGTCGGCGCCTACCGCGACGGCTACGACTCCATCATCTACGGCATCGACCCCGAGACCGGGAAGACCATCGGCACGGTCAAGACCACTGAGGGGCATTTGGGCGGGATCGTGGTCCTCGGCGACTGGGCATACGTGGGCAGTGGACAGCCCACGGTCTCCATTCGCCGGTATGGTCTGGACCAACTCAGGGACGGCATTAAAGAAGGAGCCCAAAATGGAGTTCCCTTGGAGGACATGCCGTCGGCCACTTACAGGGATCAGGATGTCGAGGGGTCGGGGTGGCTCGGCACCGATGGGGAGACCATCTATGCCGGACGCTACGAACGATCGGATGATCTCCTGGCCCCAATCATGAGGCAATATGAGATCGGCGAAGGCGGAGTGCTGGTGCAGATCGGCAACGAGTACGTTGTCCCGCTTGGCACCCAGGGCATGGCTGTCGTCGACGGTGACTACTACTTCAGTGTCGGCCCCGATCACACGACAGGAGGAAAGCAGCGCAGCTACCTCTACCGTGTGGATGAAGAGGACATGGGCGAGAACATCTATTTCGGCCCGCCCCACGGTCAGCTATTCAAGCTCGCCTCCGCTTGCTTCAGCGCCCCCAGCATGTCCGAAGGCATCGGCAGGAACGGCGACGAGGTGTACTTGGCGTTCGAGTCCGGAACGCAGGAATACGCTGACGGGGACGCAGCCAACGAGGTCGAGCACATCCACGTCGGTCAGCTCGGATCGGACGGCGACGACGATGACGGCGACGACGGAGACCTGCCCGGGTCGACCACTTCCTACACCGGCCCCACCGAGGCCGACTTCCATGATGAGTTCACCGCGTCGGCCCGGTTGACCGACGGCGATGGGCCGGTCTCGGGCGAGCGGGTCGATTTCGAACTAGGTTCCGGTGGCGGATCGCAGTCCTGCGGCGCGACCACCGACGCAGAAGGCGTCGCCGCCTGTGCATTGACGCCGACCCAGCGGCCGGGGCAGACCACCTTGACCGCGAGCTTCGGCGGGTCCTCCGACCTCGCCTCCAGCCAAGACACGGTCTCGTTCACGGTCTCCAAACAGGAGACGGCGCTGCGCTACACCGGCCCGGAACGCGTTGCCAATGGCACACCCACCGAGCTCTCCGGGATCCTCACCGAGGAGACGCACGATGGCCCGCCCGTCGCGGATCGGTCGGTGACACTGGCGCTCGGTGAGGGCGACGACCGCCAATCCTGCGATGCCGTGACGAACGGCGACGGCGAGGCCGCGTGCGAGATCGAATCGGTGGACCAGCCGCTGAACGAGGAGGCGACGGTTCCGGTCAACCTCTCCTTCGACGGCGACGACTACTACGAATCATCCAGTGTGGATGACACGGTGCTGCTGGAGTACTACACCGGGCGAGCCTTCGGACTGTCGGCCGAGGTCGACCTCCTCGATCTCGGTGCGGGGCTGGAACCGACCCCGGATACCGGGCCGATCCGCACTGCCGACGCCACCGAGAACGACCCCGGCTGCGTGGCTGACGTATCGACTCTCGTCATCAGTGCCGAAAGCGTGTGCCCGCAGGTGACGACCAGCCTCGCGCCCGGCACCTCGACGTCGACCACCAGCGTTCAGAACGCCGAAATCGGTCTGCCGGGCCTGCCCGTGATCGAGATCGAAGGCGCCACCGCCCGCTCGACCAGCACCTGCGACGCGGGTGGGTCGGCGGACGGCGCCACCGACCTGACACTGAGGGTCGGCGGAGACGCCGTCGAGATCACCGGCGAAGCCAATGCGACGGTCGACCTGGGCGGAGCGGCGAAGCTCGTCGTCAATGAACAGGAACCGGTGTCCGGCGCGGATCACGGCCTGACCGTCAACGCCGTCCACCTCACCGCCGCCGACGGGGCCGTTGACATCGTGATCGCCTCGGCCACCAGCGATGTCCACAACTGCGTCGAATGATGTCGTGACCTGGGCCCGCACATTGACAGAATGAGCACCCTGGCGCACCGGCCTTCGCCATGGTCCGTTCCGTGGCATCGGCGGACTTCCCGTTACCGGGGGAGGCTGAAGTCCGTCTTGCCTTCCGGTCCGGGGCCGGATAGAGGTCCTGACGCCGCAGTCTGCCCGGGTTCGGCGTCGCGCATCTGGCGGATGCGGCGGAGCGTCCATCCGATGTGCTTCTCGATCGCGGCGACGGAGGCGGGGGCGTCGCCCGACGCCAGTACGTCGCGGAGCTCGGCGTGCTCCTTCCACGCCGAAGACCGGAAGTCCTCGCGGTCGGTCCGGGCATTGAGGAACATGGCGACCTGGCTTCGCAGCAGCGCCCAGGTCCGTTGCAGCCGAGCGTGATCGGCGGCCTCGTAGACGAGGTCGTGGAACTCCAGGTCGAGTGCGACGTGGTCCTCGCCGTCGGTCGTGCCCGCGAGCTCCTTCATCCGGTCGATGACCTCGTCCATCGCGGTAAGGGTCTCGTCGGTGAAGCGGGCGGCACACCGCTCCATGGCCAGGCGTTCGATGGCGATGCGCAGCGAATAGACCTCTTCGATGTCGTCGTACGTGAGGGTGATGACGCGCGCTCCGCGATGGCGCTGCGACTCGATCAGGCCGTCGCGTTCGAGAATGGAGATCGCCTCGCGCACCGGTCCGCGGCTCACCGACATCGACTCGGCGAGTTCGACCTCCTTGAGGCGCTCTCCCGGGGCGAGGACGCCTCGGGTGATCATCTCCCGCAACCGGTCGGCGATGAGCGTGGAGATGGCCGGCGTCGTCGCCGGTTCGCTCGGGAAGTTCAATGTCGCCACGCGCGTCCTTCTTCGGCTCGTCTGCAATCGTGTCGCGATCAGGGATGCACAGTGTATTCCGCAGCGCCGGAGCCGGATCACGCCCTGATCGTTCGGGCGAGGAATGCGCCGGCCGGGGGCGAGCAATCCTAAGGACCGGCCGCCGCGGTCATCCGCTGCGCGGCCCGCGCCATGGCGAGGCGTTCGAATGTTCGTGGCGACCGCCAGCGGGGGATCTCCACGTGTCCTCCTGATGGGTTGGTGTACGGCAATCCTAGCAGAATATTGCTGATTGTTTCTTGTTGACAATCGTCAATCGCTGGGATAGCGTCGCCGAATTGGCACGGAGGTGCCGCAAGATCCCCCTATCGGTCACGCCCCGCGAAGTCGCGGGGCCGCGCAAGGAGGCGCACCGAATGGTCCAAATGACACGAAGAAGACTCCTCGGGGCGGGAGCCGCGGTCTCCGCGGGATCGCTTCTCAACGCCTGCAGCTCACCCTTCGACGACACCACCGCGGCCGGTGGCAACGTGCTCGAGTTCGTCACCTTCTACACGGGGCCCGACGGCGTCGTAATGCAGCAGATCGTCGACAGGTACAACCGGCAGTCGACCGGAGCGCAGATCCGCATGTCGGCGCCGGCCTACGGCGGCGACTACCTCACCAAGCTCGTCACCTCGACCATCGCCGGCAACCCGCCGCAATGTCTTCGTGGCGTTCTTCAACAGCTCGGTCGTGGCGATCGTCGCCACCGTGCTGGCGCTCGTCGTCTGCTCGATGATGGCGTACGCGCTGGCCCGCCTGCCGTTCCGCGGCAGCGCGGTCGTCCTGAGCCTCATCGTCCTCATGATGCTGATCCCCACCGAGGTCATCCTGGTTCCGCTGTTCCAGCAGTTCGCGGCGCTCGGGCTGCTCAACACGTACGGCGCGCTCATCATCCCGCACGTGGTGTCGCTGTTCGGGGTCGTCCTGCTGCGGCAGTTCATCGTGAACCTGCCCGTCGAACTGACCGAAGCCGCGAAGATCGACGGCGCGAACGCCTGGCAGAACTACCGTTACATCGTGCTGCCGCTCATCCGGCCCGGTCTCGCCACCATCGGCATCCTGGTGTTCCTCTCCGCGTGGAACGACTTCCTGTGGCCGCTTATCGCCACTAGCACCCCCTCGATGCAGACGCTGCCGCTGGCGCTCATCACCTTCCGATCGGCATACGGCGATTCGGAGTACGGCGTGGTCATGGCCTCGACCATCCTCGCCATCACGCCCCCACTGCTCGTTTTCCTCTTCGCCCAGCGATTCATCGTCCAGGGCATCAGCAATACCGGATTGAAAGGTTGACCATGGCCAACAGCACGCGATCCACCGAACACGCGGGGCACAACGGGGCGCACCCGAGCGCGGCCCGCTCCGATCCGGACGCTCCGCATGTCAGGAGCGCTGACGTGCGCATCGACGCCTCCACCTCACTCGGCGACCTGACGCCGATCTGGGCGAGCCTCGGCTACGACGAGATCAACTACACCTACCGCCCGGACGGGAAGCGACTGCTCCGGCAGATCGGCGAGTTCTCCCCGCGGCCGTTCCACGTGCGACCCCACTACATGTTCTGCTCGGGCAGCGGATGGGGACAGCCCCACTGGGGCAACGGGAACGTCTACCACGAGGACGCCGAGGGCAACCCGTACTACGACTTCACGCTCCTGGACCAGACCTATGACGCCATCGTCGGGTCCGGCCACCATGTGCTCGTCGAACTCGGGTTCACCCCGAAGGACCTGGTGCCCGAGAAGGCCAAAGAAGTGTTCACCACGATCCCGAGCCCCACGGTCTACAGCGCCTACGAGAACGGCCTCTGGTCGTTCCCGCCCAAGGACTACGGCAAGTGGGCCGGCCTGTGCGCCGCGACCGCCGAGCACGCGCTCGAACGCTATGGGGCCGAGGAGGTCTCGAAGTGGGTGTGGGAGCTGTGGAACGAGCCCGACATCTTCTACTGGAGGGGCACGCCGCAGCAGTACTACGACCTCTACACCGTCACCGCCGCCGCGATCCGCGGCGTGCTGCCCGAGGCCCGCATCGGCGGCCCGTCCGTCACCGGCGGCGACGCCGGCGTCGACTTCCTCCGCGGGTTCCTCGACCACTGCTCGCGCACCGGCGCCCCGCTCGACTACGTCTCGTTCCACACCAAGGGATCGGCGTTCACGCCGTGGCGAACCTATGGACCGATCGGGGCGCCCGCGCCCGTGCAGGAGTCGCCGTCCGCGGCAAAGATGCTGTTCGAGGTGGACCGGCTGCTCGCGGTCATGGGGGAGTTCCCCGAATACGCCGAGCTCCCCGCGATCATCGACGAGTGCGACGCGGGCGTCCCCGCCCACCACAGCGCCTACGACAATGCGAACTTCCAGTTCCAGAACAACGAGTACTACCCGGTGTTCCAGGCCAAGCTCATGAAGAAGCTCCTCGACCTCAGCGCGAACCACCGGGACAATATCGAGCAGGCGACGACCTGGTCGTTCTACTTCGAGGGCGAACGCTACTTCGAGGGCACGCGTTCCTGGATCACCCAGGGCGGCATCGAGAAACCGCTCATGAACGCCTACCGGCTCTTCGCGAAACTCGGCGAGCGCCGCATCGGCGCCATCTCCGACGCGGCGTGGCCGATCGACGACCTGTCCGGACGGGAACACGGAATGCCCGAAGAGGTCGACGCCCTCGCGTCGATCGCGGAGGACGGGACCGTCGCGGCCCTGATCTGGCGGCACAGCGACGACCAGTACAGCCAGGACGTCGAATCCACCGAGACGGTGCTCGGCTTCGCCGGGCTCGCGGCCTCCTCCTACGCCGTGACCGAATACCGGATCGACGCCGATCATTCGAACTCCCACACGGTGTGGAAGGAGCTCGGATCACCCCAGGAGCCGGACGAGAAGACGCTGGGGCGCATCTTCGCCCGGCAGGGCCTGGAGACGGTGGGCGAGCAGCGGATCGTCGCAGCGTCCGAGGGAAGCCTCCGGTACGAGACCCGCCTCCCGCTGCCGTCGGTCTCCCTCGTGGTGCTGGAGCCTCGATGAGCGTGAAGTCAGCTGCAAGAGAACGCGACTCGCTTCTTTTCATCGGGGGTCAGTGGCGCGCCGGCACCGGCGGCCGGACCCTCAAACTCCGCGAGCCCGCCACCGGCGGGGTCATCGGATCGGTGGCACAGGCCGACGAGCACGACCTCGACGCGGCCCTGGCCTCCATCGAGCGCGGCTTCACGCTGTGGCGCCGGTCCGAACCCGGGGAGCGGGCCCGCGTCCTCACCACGGCGGCCGCGATCCTGCGATCGCGCGCCGAGGAAACCGCGAGGACGATCACCGCCGAACAGGGGAAACCGCTCGGGGAGGCCAGGTCCGAGATCGAGCAGTCCGCCGGCCACTTCGACTGGTACGCAACGGAGGCCACCCGCGACCTCGGCCGGACCTGGACCGACGGCCGACGCGAGTTCACGGTCCAGCGCCGCCCGATCGGCCCCGTGGCCGCATTCTCGGCGTGGAACTTCCCCGCCTCGCTCCCGGCCCGGAAGATCGCCCCTGCCATCGCCGCCGGATGCAGCATCCTGGTGAAACCGGCGGAGGAGGCCCCCGGCGCGGCAGTCGCGCTCGTCAACGCGCTCATCGACGCCGGACTGCCGCCAGAGGTGATCGCCCTCGTCACCGGCGACG
Organism: Glycomyces buryatensis; assembly: GCF_004912275.1. Classification (GTDB taxonomy): domain Bacteria; phylum Actinomycetota; class Actinomycetes; order Mycobacteriales; family Micromonosporaceae; genus Glycomyces; species Glycomyces buryatensis. The sequence continues at coordinate 21,199 of NZ_STGY01000077.1, read as the reverse complement.
CACCCAAGATCGCCCGGGAGGTCATCGGCTCGCCGGTCATCCGGAAGATCACGCTCACCGGATCGATACTCGTCGGCCGGGAACTCGTGCAGCTCTCCGCCGAGCACCTGCAACCGCTCAGCCTCGAACTCGGCGGGCACGCACCCGTGATCGTGCTTCCCGGGGCAGACGTACCCGGCGTCGCCCGCGCGCTGGCCGGCGCGAAGTTCCGCAACGCCGGACAGGTCTGCATCTCGCCCACCAGGTTCTTCGTCCCCGACCGGGACGCCGAGGAGTTCGCGGCGCACTTCGCCGAGACGGCCGCGGCGCTCACGGTCGGTCCGGGCGACCGGGACGGCGTCGAGGTCGGCCCACTGGCGAACGAACGCAGGCTCAGAGCCGTCGAATCCCTCATGGATGATCTCCGAAAGGGCGGTGCGCGCGTGCTCACCGGCGGCGGCCGGGTCGAGTCGCTGCCGGGATGGTTCTTCGAGCCGACCGTCGTCACCGACGTTTCCGACGACGCGCGGATCCTCACGGAGGAGCCGTTCGGCCCGATCGCGCCCGTGCTGCCGTACCGGTCCATCGACGAGGCCGTGAACCGGGCCAACGCCGTGGAACAGGGACTCGCCGCCTACGTCTTCGGGCCCGAGGACGCCGCCCGCGACGTGGCTTCGCGCCTCGACGTCGGCATGATCGGCGTCAACACCACGGCGCTGGCCGTGGCAGAGGCCCCGTTCGGCGGCGTCAAGTCCTCCGGATACGGGCGCGAAGGCGGCACCGAAGGCCTCAATGAGTACACGGTCGCCGTCTACACGCAAGTGGCACAACAGAAGCAGGAGGGACAATGACCGCGCGAGTGCTCATCACCACCGCCTATCTCGAACCGGGCGGTGAGGTCGACCGGCTGCTGGCGGACGCCGGCTGCGAGACGGTGTTCCGCAGGGCGGCCGACCGGAAGGCGAGGGGTGAACGGCTCGTCGACGTCGTCGGCGAGGTGGACGCCATCGTCGCCGGCACCGACTCCTTCGACGCCGACGTGATCGACGCGGCGCACCGCCTGACCGTGATCGGGCGGTGCGGGGTCGGCTACGACAATATCGACGTCGAGGCCGCGACCCGCCAGGGCGTCGCCGTCACCTTCACCCCCGGCGTCAACCGAAGCTCCGTCGCGGAACTCGTGATCGGCCAGCTCGTCAATGGCGCGCGCCTCCTGCCCCAGAACATCGCGGCGATCCGCGCCGGAGCCTGGGACCAGCCGAGCGGGACCGAGCTCGGCGGGTCCGTCCTCGGCATTGCGGGACTGGGATCCATCGGGAAGGCCGTCGCGGTGATCGCGCGGGCGATGGGGATGACCGTCATGGCGTTCGACCCGCACTTCGACTCGTCCTTCGCCGCGCGGCACGGCATCGAGGAGGCCACCCTCGACCAGGTGCTGGCCGCATCCGACTTCCTGACGCTCCACATGGCCCTGGACGAGACCACCCGCAACCTCATCGACACGCCGAGGATCGCGGCGATGAAGCCCGGGGCGTTCCTGGTCAACACGGCGCGCGGCGGGATCGTGGACGAGTCCGCGCTGGCGGTGGCGATCAGGGAAGGGCGCCTTTCGGGCGCCGCACTCGATGTCCTGGAAGAGGAACCGCTCGCCGCGGACAGCCCGCTGCGCGGGCTCGACCGAGTGCTCATCACCGCGCACATCGGCGCCGCGACACATCAAGCTCGGGCCAGATCGAGCCTCATGGCGGCCCGGCAGGTGATCGACCACCTCGGCGGCAATGCCGAGCCGGACAATCTCGTCAACCCCGCGTACCGCACTGCCGCAACAGGAGTGGAGTCATGAGCGGCCTGCGATTCGACGCCAACCTGAAATGGCTGTTCACCGAACACGACTTCCTCGACCGGTTCGCGGCCGCCGCCGCGGCGGGCTTCGACGCCGTCGAATTCCCCGACCCATACGCGCACTCGCGGGCCGAACTTCGAAAGCGGCTGGAGGACAATGGCCTTCACCTGGTGCTGATCAATACGCCGATGGGGGAGCGGGGCACGCCGGAGCAGCAGGGGATCACCTGCTTTCCAGACCTGGCCCCGAGGTTCCGGAGCGAGTTCCTGAAGTCCCTTGAGTACGCCGTCGAACTCGGCGGCGACTTCGTGCACCTCGTCGGCGGGATGGTCCCGCCTGGAGTGAGCCGCGACCAGGCGTTCGCCCGCTACGTGGCCAATGTCGTCTGGGCGTCCGAACAGGCCGCGCCCACCGGCGTCCGCCTGCTGCTGGAGGAGCAGAACAAACGCGACGCACCGGGTTTCATCCTCCAGAACCAGGCACAGGCACACGCGGTCGCCGCCGCGTGCGACGCGGGGAACGTCGGGGTCCTGCTCGACGTCTACCACGCCCAGATCGACGAGGGCGACATCCTCCGACTGCTCTCCCAGGGGCTCCCCGGGGCGTTCCACGTGCAGATCGCCGACCCGCCCTCGCGGCACGAGCCCGGGACCGGGGAGCTGAACTTCCGGCAGGTGTTCGCCGCCATCGAGGCCAGCGGATACGACGGCTGGATCGGATGCGAGTACGCGCCCGCAGCAGGGACCCGCGAAGGACTCTCCTGGAGAAGGGAACTCCTCGGATGACCGCCGAGAACCGGCGGCCGCGACTCGCCCTGATCCACGGCACGAGCGCGGCGGTCGCACCCGCGGTGGACGGTCTCGCGGCCGTCTTCCCGGAGGCAGAGCCGTGGAACATCCTGGACGATCGCCTGCTTCCGGACGCGGATGCGGCTGGCGGGCTGACTCCTGAACTCGCCGAACGCATGTCGCGCCTCATCGGCTTCGCCCGCGACGGGGGAGCGGCGGCGGTGCTCCTCACCTGCTCCATGTACGGGACGGTCGCGACCTCTGCCGAACTCGACATCCCGGTGCTGGCCCCGGACCAGGCCGCCTTCGCGCGGGTCGTCCGGGAGCGGTGGGGGAGCGTCCTGGTGGTCGCGTCGTTCGAGACGGCGGCGATCGATGCCGCCGCCCGGCTCCGGTCGACCCTGGCGGACGCCGGAGTAGGAACGAGGGTCGACGTCGTCACCGCCGACGCCGCGCTGCGACCAAGCCGCAGCGGCGACGTGGACGCGCTGGAGAATGCGCTCGCCGACGTGGTCGCAGACAAAGCCGCCTGCGACGCGGTCGTCCTCGCCCAGTACTCGCTCGCCCCCGCCGCCGCCCTCCTGGAACAGCGCCTGGGCCTGCCCGTGGTCTCCGGCCCGCAGGCCGCGGCGGCGATGCTCAAGACCCTCCTCACCGAAAGGCCCCACTGATGCCGACCATTCGACTCTTCAGCACGCTCGCCGTCCGGCTCGCCCTCGACGCGGGGGTGATCGACGACTTCACTCGCGCCGGCGGAGTCGAGGTGGAGACGGTCTTCGACCCGACCAATGTGCTGCTGCAACGGATCGCGGCCGGGGATCGTCCGGACGTGATGATCGGGGTGCGATCCCAGCTCGACGGACTGGCCAACGATGGGGTGCTGGACGCATCCTCGCTGGTGGACATCGCCCGCGTCGGCGTGGGCCTCGCGGCCGAACCCGGATCGGGCGAACTCCCCGATATTTCCACAGTGGATGAATTGAAGTCGGCGCTACTGGGAGCGCGCTCGGTCGCGTATTCGCGGACGGGAGCGAGCGGTGTGTATTTCGCCTCTCTCATTGCGGCGCTGGGTATCAGGGAGGAGATCGACGCGCGCGCGACGGTCATCGAGAAGGGCTTCACGGCCGAAGCGGTGCTCGACGGGCGCGCGGACCTCGCCGTGCAGCAGCTGAGCGAGCTGCGGTTCGTACCCCAGGCCCGGCTCGTCGGCCCGCTTCCGGAAGCGGCGCAGCACTACACGGTCTTCGCGGCGGCGGCCGGGAGCGATGCGAAGGACCGCGAGGCGGCGGACTCTCTCGTCGCCCACCTCGGAGCGGCGAAGTCCGTCGAACGCTATCTGGAGGCGGGCCTTGAGGCCCCCGGGCCGACGCGGTGAGAGCGCCCCGAGGGCGAGCCGCCGATATCTAGTGGCCCGCCCTCGATTGAATCGCCTTTCGTTGCGCCGCTAGTAGACGCTGGATCCGATCCAGTCGTCGTAGCCGTAACCAGCGGGGTCGGCGTAGTCGCGGTCGACCAGACCGAATCCGCTTGCGGCGGTGCCGCACTCGGTCAGTTTCGCCGGCACCTCGGTTCCGGCCCCATCGAAGCCGATGCACAGGTCAGAGTGGCCGGCCGGATGGATTCCGGTGTCGGTCACTACGAACTCCTGGTTGAGGCCGCCATTGCAGTCCCACAGCACCAGCGCGGTTCCGGCCTGCATGGTGCCGCCCTCGACGTCGATGCAGCGGTCGTGGCTGAGCTCCACGTGCAGCGACCCCTGACCCTCGTCAAGCCAGAAGCCCTGATTGCGGGCGCCATTGCAGTCCGAGGAGACCAGGGCGGTGCCGTTTCTGGAGTCGTACCCCTCGGCGCCCGCGCACAGGCCGCTGTCGGGGTGCTGGAGGTCCTGGAACTCGAACAGTCCCTCATAGAGCTCGGCGCTGTTGCTGCTGGCCGGATCGACGCAGGTGGAGGTGTCCCATTCGGGATGCTCGTAGAACTGCGTGATGCATTGGGCGAAGGCCCCGTGACCGAGGTAGTTGGGGTGCAACGACTGTCGGAAGGCGTGCTCGGAGGGCAGGAGTCCGACCTCGGCGTATACGCCCCGCGCCCAGGGCTCGGCCTCGCAGACGCCGTGGCCGTCGAACAACCGCTGCGCATCGAGGTACCGCACGTCTTGATTGAGCGCAGCTTCGCGGACGCCCTGCTCGAACAGGGGCACGGCCTTATTGCGGGCGAAGGCGGCGTCGGCCAGGTAGAGCAGGCAGCCGCCCTCCCACCAGCCGGGGAAGTCCGGGTTGTCCTCGACGTCGGGGCCGCCGGGACTGGGGTAGGACATGACGACCATGTCGTAGTCGGCGGCGAGGTAGCCGGCATCGGTCATGGTCTGGCGGACCGCGTCGATCGCGGTCTCGACGCCTTGGCGGCTGACGTCGACGCGGGCCTCCCAGTCCTCGGTGTGATCGGGCCAGCAGGGTCCCTGGAGCAGGATCCGCTGGGTGGCGCACTGGGTGGCGACGGGCCCGAACTCGATGCCGCCTTCGTCATTGGCCCCCACCACGATCCACACCAGCTTGACGTGGGTGTTGCGGGCCTTGATGGCGAGGTTGTCGCCCTGGTTCAGCTCGTTCCACTGCTGCTGGCCCGAGCCTTCGACCAGGTGCGGCGAGGCGCCGCCGGAGCATGAGACGTTGTACTGGACGTCGCTTTCGATGCCGGCGCGGAAGAGCGCCTGGTCGTAGGAGCGGTCGCACCAGTTGCCGTCGGTATGGGTGGCGGGGTCGTAGTTGCCGACCCCTTCGCCCGAGATCTCGCTGTCCCCCATGGAGATCAGGGAGGACTTCCGGTCTTCGAGCGGGAGGATGTCGGCGCTGCCGTAGAGCTCGACGGCTTCGGCGGCGCGGATGGTTTCGAGGTGGTCGGGCAGCGGAACGACGTCGGGTCGCTCGGCCGCCTGAGCCGAAAAGGACATTGTGGACAATGCGAGGATGGACGGGATCGCGGTGGCCAGCACCGCGATCAGCCGTCGCCGGGGAGTGGACATGGCAGTCTCCTATTCGGAAACATCGCTGTCAACGGGTTGTAGTAGGGAGACTACCGTTACCCGGCGGTAATGTGAAGGTTGCACGGTATGCCAGTTTTGGGGGTACGCAAGGGAAATGCCGCTTCGCGTGGCAGCGAAAGTTCCACCGTTGCAAGGGTTACCTGCGAGTTCGGAAACTGCTAGATTCACGAGAATCCCTCACCGTCGCTTTCGGAGGTGCCCATGCCCGCAATGCGACCACCGGACGGATGCAGCCGGAGGGCGGCCACATCGGCCCTCCAGTTTGAGAGAGCGATCCGCGAACCGATTGCGCGGCAGAGTCGATGACCACCACGCCGACCCCCGTTCCGGCCGCCCTGGTCGAACCCCGGCGCAAGGTCGGCCCGGTCTGGATCGGCGGCATCACCGCGGGAATGCTCGGCGTCTACATGGCCTTCTACACCCCGATCCAGGTGCTGCTGCCACTTCAGCTGGCCGCCATCGCCCCTGACTCGAAGGTCGCCGTCTTCGGACTGGTAACCGGCGCCGGCGCCCTGGTCGCGGTCATCGCCAATCCGCTCGCCGGGGCACTGTCCGACCGCACCACCGGGCGGTTCGGTCGACGGCACCCGTGGACGCTGGGCGGCGTCGTCATCGGCGCCGCCGCACTGGCTCTGCTCGGGATGCAGACCACGGTTGCGGGCGTGCTGATCCTGTGGTGCCTCGCGCAGGCCTCGCTCAATGCCGGGTACGCCAGTCTGAACGCCGCCATTCCCGATCACGTTCCGGTGCGCCAGCGCGCCACCGTCTCCGGCTGGATCGGATTTCCACAGGCCCTGGGTCTGGTCGTCGGCGCCGTCATCGTCACCATGCTCGTGACCGGCCTGGCCTCCGGATACCTGGTGATCGGTCTGGCGACGGTCGCGATGGTGCTGCCCTTCGTACTGACCACGAAGGACCCGCCGATATCTCGGGCCGAGCGCCGAGAAGTCTCATGGCGGGTCATCCTCGCGGGAATGTGGATCTCGCCTCGCGCCCACCCCGACTTCGCCTGGGCCTGGTTCACCCGATTCCTGGTCATGCTCGGCAATGCGACCGGCACGCTCTACCTGCTGTTCTTCCTCCAGGACGCGGTCGGATACGAGCAGCTGTTCCCGGGACACAGCGTCGACGAGGGCGTCCTGGTGCTGACGCTGATCTACACCTGCGGAGTGATCGCCACCTGCGTTGCGGGGGGCGTGCTCTCGGACCGGCTGGGCCGCCGCAAGGCCTTGGTCGCGGCCTCGGCCGCCGTCATGGCCTTCGCCGCCGTGCTGCTGGCCTTCTGGCACACCTGGCCGATGTCGATGGCGGCCGCCGCGATCATGGGGGCGGGGTTCGGGATATATCTCTCGGTGGACCAGGCGCTCATTACCCAGGTCCTCCCCGAAGCGGCCGACCGCGGGAAGGACCTGGGAATCATCAATATCGCCAACACCGCTCCGCAGGTGCTCGGACCGGCGCTGGCGGCCCCTATCGTCGCCGGGTTGGGCGGCTACTCGGGCCTGTACGCATTGACCGCCGTCGTGACCTTGCTCGGCGGGGTACTCGTCTGGAAGATCAAGTCGGTGCCCTGATTCCGGGCGGTCCGACCGCTAAATACCAGCGAAGGCGTCCTTGTTCTCGGCCAGCCATTCCTTGAACGTCTTGAGCTCCGGGTTGAGTTCGCGGACCTTGTCGAGGTCGCGGCGGCCGGTGAACTCGTCGTCGAACTCGGCGTAGTACTGGAACATGTTGCCCATCTCCTCGGCGCCGGGGAACCCGGCCGCGCGGAAGCCGTCGAACGGGACCGGGTAGTACTGCACCGGTTCGCCGAGCAGTTCGGCGAACGCGGCGGCGTACTCGGTGCCGGTCAGGTGCTCGCCCGCGATGCTCACGGTCCTGCCGATGAACGGCGCGCCCTGCTTGAAGATGCCGTAGGCGGTGCGGCCGATGTCCTCGGCGGCGATCCCGGCGAGCTTGCCCCCGGCCATCGGCAAGGCGAGGACCAGGCTGCCGTCCTCCTGCCGCTTGGGCGGGAAGAACGAGAGGAGGTTCTCCCAGTAGAAGGTGGTCTGCAGGAACGTGGTCGGGACGCCGGCCTCGGTGAACAGGGCATTGGCGTCGCCCTTGACATCGAAGTGGGGGACGTTGTACTTGCCCATCAGGGTTGGCATCCGGTCGTCCGAGACCGGGATCGAGGCGCGGGTGTCCTCCAGGGTGGACCAGACCGCGTGCTTGACGCCGGCGGTCTTGGCGGCCCGGGCCAGGTTTCCCGCCTGGTCGTATTCGCGGTCGGGGGAGCCGTGCTCCCAGAAGTTGGTGACCAGGTACGCCCCGTAGGCGCCCTGGAGTGCCTTCGCCAGGCCGGCTTCGTCATCGAGGTCGGCCTCGACCACTTCGGCGCCGAGTTCGGCGAGTTCCTGGGCCTTGTCGGAGCCCGCATTGCGGGTGATGGCGCGCAACTTGAATCCGGATTCGGGATCGGCCAGGATCGCGCGGGCGAGCCCGCCGCCCTGGGCGCCGGTCGCGCCGACCACTGCGATGATCTTCTGCTCTGCCATGATCTTCTCTCTCAAATCGGAGTTGACGATTGGATGCTTCCCCCTGCGGACCATAGGGGCCCAGGGGTGGTTCGGTGGGCGTTCAGCCGGTGTGGGGGAGCCGTTCGGCCGGGATGACGCCGAGGCGCCCGGCCTGGTAGTCCTCGACGGCCTGGATCACTTCTTGGCGGGTGTTCATGACGAATGGCCCGTAGTGGAACACGGGTTCCCGGATCGGCTGCCCGCCAATCACATAGAGGTCGAGCTTGGGACTGCGCGATTCCTGGCTCGGATCGGCCTGGAGGGTCAGGGCGTCACCCTGGCCGAGAACGGCGAGTTGGCCCATGTGGATCGGGCGCCGTTCCTCGCCGATGGTGCCGGAGCCGTTGAGGGCGTAGACCAGGGCGTTGTAGCCGGGGTTCCAGGGCAGGTCGACGCGGGCGCCGGGCTCGACGGTGATGTGGGTGAGCGTGATCGGCGTGTGGGTGACGCCGGGACCGGCGTGCCCGGCGATGTCGCCTGCGATGACGCGGATCAGTGCGCCGCCGTCGGGCGTGGTCAGCAGCGCGGCCTGGCCCCCGCGGATGTCCTGGTAGCGCGGCGGGGAGAACTTCTTCGCCTTCGGCAGGTTGACCCACAGCTGGGTCCCGTGGAAGACCCCGCCGCTCGCCACCAGGCTCTCGGGTGGGGTCTCGATGTGCAGGATCCCGGCTCCGGCGGTCATCCACTGGGTGTCGCCGTCGCTGATCAGCCCGCCGCCGCCGTTGGAGTCCTGGTGTTCGATGGCGCCGTCGATGATGTAGCTGACGGTCTCGAAGCCGCGGTGCGGGTGCCAGGGCGTGCCCAACGGTTCGCCGGGTGCGAGCTCGACCTCGCCGATCTGGTCGAAGTGGACGAACGGGTCCAGGTCCTGCATGGACACACCGGCGAAGCCGCGGCGGACCTGGAAGCCCTCGCCCTCGGTTCCGATCGGCGCGGTCACAAGCTGCCGCACCGGCCGGACGCGGGTCGCGGCCGGGTCGAGTTCGGGCAGGCGCGGGAGGACCAGGAGGTCCTCGACGGTGATGGCGGGCATGATGCTGCTCCTTGTGGACTGGAAGCGTCTAGAAGGCGTGGGGGCCGAAGCGGCCCCAGGCGACGATGGCGGCGAGGACGAGCAGGACGAGGTTCGTCGCGATCGCCCGGCCCTCGTTGCGGCGGGCGTGGGTGAGCGCGGCGCTGCCCATCAGGACCACCAGGCCGCTGGCGGCCAGCGGCACGAGCACGGTGACGATGTCGAACACGGCGGGCAGGATGAGCCCGATCGCGGCCAGCACTTCGAGTGCGCCGACGGTCTTGATGAGGCCGGGGGAGAAGTCTTCGGCCCAGCCCATATTGGGCGTGGCGGCCAGCTTCTTCTTCGGCTGGGCCAGCTTGGAGAGGCCGGCGAAGAGGAAGAACGCGGCGAGCGCGCCCGCCAGGATCCAGAGGACGACGTTCATGGTTTCCACCTTTCGGACGCCGGATCGTACTTGATGCATCATCTACCATTGCTCGGTGATGCATGACGTGTCAACTAATGTACCGCTAGATAGATGATGTGTCAAGTAGGGGGTAGCATTGGCCCGATGAACGACACCGACCAGTGGCTGAGCGCCGACGAGCAGCGCTCGTGGCGCGCCTTCATACGCCTGCACCAGAAGCTCGTGGCGCGACTGGGCGCCGACCTCCAGTCGCACTCGAAGCTCTCCGGAGCCGACTTCGAGGTCCTCGTGGCCCTCACCGACGTCCCCGACGGCCGGGTGCGGTTCCAGGACCTCGCCAAGGAGATCGACTGGGAGCAGAGCCGGCTGTCCCACCAGATCCGTCGCATGATCAAACGGGACCTCCTCTCCCGCAAGGAGTGCGCCGAGGACGGCCGCGGCGCCTTCGTGGTGATCACCCCGCATGGCCGCGAGACCATCGAGGCCGCCGCGCCCAAACACGTCGCCACCGTCCGCAGCCTCGTGATCGACGCCCTCAGCGCCGACGAATTCGCCGAACTCGGCCGCCTCTCCGAGCGCATGCTCGAACAGATCGACAACGTGAGCAAGTGATCGCACACCTCGCCCGGAATGACCGGTCGTCCGCGACCGAATGCATACGATGACCTGACAACGAGTACTGACGGGAAGTGGTCTCGATGAGCAACGTCGAAGTCGAGCCGGCGGAGATGCGGTGCGGAGCCCCGATCGACGGCGTGCGTACGAGCGAGGCGACCCGGGTACAGGTGCTCGAGGCGCGGGACGTGCCGCTGGGCGGAGTGCGGGCAATGCACGTCCGCCGCACCCTGCCGCAGCGGGCCAGGACGCTGATCGGCGCCTGGTGCTTCGCCGACCACTACGGCCCGGTCGACGTACCGGCGGGCGGCGGCATGAACGTCCCGCCCCATCCTCACACCGGCCTGCAGACGGTGAGCTGGCTGTTCAGCGGTGAGGTCGAGCACCGCGACAGCCTCGACACCCGCGCCATGGTCCGGCCCGGCGAGGTGAACCTCATGACCGGCGGCCGCGGCATCTGCCACTCCGAGGTCTCCACCTCCGATACCGCCGTCCTCCACGGCGTCCAGCTATGGGTCGCACTGCCCGAGGCACACCGGAGCGCCGGACGCGACTTCCAGCATCACGTGCCCGAACCCGTGCGCGTCGACGGGGCCGAGGTCAGGGTCTTCCTCGGCTCCCTCGCCGGAGACACCTCGCCGGTGCGGACGTTCACGCCACTGCTAGGCGCCCAGATCGACCTCGAACCGGGCGCCGCCGCCACCCTCGCCGTCGACCCTGGCTTCGAGCACGGCCTGCTCGTCGACGGCGGTGACGTGCGCATGGCCGAAACCATGCTGCACCCCTCCGAACTCGGCTATCTGCCGTGCGGCGGTGACACGTTGGCGCTGTCGAACGAGTCGGACGCCCCGGCCCGGGCCATCCTGCTCGGCGGCCCTCCATTCGATGAGGCGATCGTCATGTGGTGGAACTTCATCGGACGCAGCCACGACGACATCGTCCAGGCCCGCCAGGACTGGGAAGCCGCCTCCGACCGCTTTGGCGCCGTCGTCGGCTATCCGGGGGAGCGGCTTCGGGCACCTGCGCTGCCCAATGCCGTCATCACCCCGCGGCGCAACCCGAGCTGATCCGCGCCGCCTAGATGAGGGCCTGCGCCTCGGAGATGAGTTCTCGCATGTCCTCCTGCCAGGCGTAGATCTCCGTCTCCATTTCGAGGAAGTGGCCGCCGTAGACCCGCTTCCAGGCCCGGTCGGCGTCCGCGCCGAAGCCGGTCTCATCGACGCAGTCCCAGATATCGGTGGCGAATCCGATCTCCCAGTCGCGGCGGCCCTCGGCGTCGGTGGCAATGTCGTGGGGCGCCTCGGGAGCGCCCTCCGTAAAGGCCTCCGGCAGCGGATTGCTCGCGTCCCCGGTCACGCCGTAGGCGGCGTCGATGTAGTAGTGGACATTGAGATTGCCCCCGGCGTTGAAGTCCCAGCCGTTCCAGCCCGCCTCGTCCAGGCAGATCAGGAAGTCCTCTTCGGTGGTCCGCTCCTGGCGCACCTGTTCGTCGAGCTCGCCCGAACTGAATACCGACATGCCCGGCGGCAACGGGAACGTCGACCAGGTCCCGACCTCCTCGCCGAAGTCAGGGGCCGGGACGAACTCGGGGTCGAGGTCGAGCGCGGCCGTGACCTCGCCCATGCAGCCGCCGGGCTTGGCGGTGCCCAGGAGGCCGCCCTCCCCTCCGGTGTGCTCGCCGATCAGCCAGCCCTCGTCCATCGTGGCCCGTTCCTCGCCGTAGAAGTCGACGAACCAATCGAACCGGTCCTGTTCGGAGAGGTCCTCGAAGGCCGAATTGTCGACCGTCGCGAACGTCTCACCCTCCGGCACGCGCAAGGCCTCGAACTCCAGGTGCTCCTCGGAGCCGTACATGTCGACCGTCGAGGTCCACACCCCGAAGCCCCACTCCTCTGCGATCTCGCGGTCCACGAGCCAGTTCGTGGCGACTCCCTCGACGTCGGGTAGGGCCTGCTTCTGGAACCGCCACATCAGGCGCTCGTGTCCGTTGTGGACCGTATGGCCGCGTTCCTCCATGCAGTCGAAGATCAAACGCTCCTGGGCATCGACGATATCGATGATCAGCTCGCGGTTCTCCTGGAGCATCGTGGTGACGGTCAGCAGCTCCTCGTCCCCGACCTCGGTGGACTCGTCGTCCGATCCGGACGACTGGCAGCCCGCGGTGAATCCGGTCGCCGCAGCCAATGCGATGAGGCCGCCTCGTCTCACCGCGGCCGTATTCGTTCGAAAGATGCGCATACTTACTCTACGAATTGGCCCCAGTACGCGGTTGCGGGCTTCGTGGCATCGCTTCCATAACACTGCGCCGGAACGCGGAGACGCGTTCAGACGGCTCGGCGGCGGTCGCAGGCCTCCGGTTCCCGCTGGATATACCGGTCGGTGAGTGACGAGCGATCACCATCCCCTCCGACTGTCCTCATTACCGGTGCCGCGGCAGGGATCGGTGCGGCCTTCGCCTCTCCGGCCCCGACCGGCCGTCCCTGGTGTCCCGCGGTCCAGGGCTCTGACGACGTTCGGTTCCCCAAAAAGGGCCCAAGGGATCGCCCCGGTCGGCGCGGTGCAGAACCTCTACGGCCTCGCCGACCGGGACGCCGACTCCCTACCCGGCCGGATTGATGACGAGGCGGTAGGCGCCGAGGTGGTCCTGGTCGTCGACCGGGATGCTGACGCTGCCGCCGCTGACCGAGAAGTCCTGTGTCCAGACGTGCGAGGCGCCGTCCACCGGAGTGGTTCGGCCCGAGCCGGGCACGTATTCCAACGTGGCCGTGACGGTCGAGCCGAGCGCTTCCAGTCCGTCGACCTGGACCGTATTGTCGCCGGCTTCGCCCGCGAACACGATGCTCACCTCCTCCGCGTCGGCGTCGTAGGAGGCGACGGCGTCGTTGTAGGTGGTCGGGACGACGTCCACAATGTCGCCGCTCTGCTCGCCGTACCACTGGTACATCCAATACGACGCGGTCGGCTGATTGTCGTGCACCAGTCCGTTGAGGGTCCCGGCCTCGAACCAGAACGTGCGCTGGGCATCGCGCACTCCCGCGCGCTCGAACTGGGCGATGTAGTGATTGACGGTGCTGGGGACGTCAATCTCCTCGGGAGCTGCGTACTCGTTGAGTGAGATCGGCAGCGGCTCGATGCCCAGTTCCCGTTCGAGGTCGCGGTAGTCGCTGATGTGCTGCTCGACGCCCTGCCAGCCCGATAGCTCGTGCCAGGAGATCACCTGCGGCAGGGTGCCCGAGTCCTTCGCGGAGGTCAGGAAGTCGCGGAGCCAGGCCTCGTTGTAGTGCGTGATGCTCGGTCCCATGATCGGCGTCGTCGCGTCACTGGCGCGGATGCGCTCGTAGGTGCGGTCCCATCCGTCGTTGAAGTCGCCGGCCGAACTGTGCCAGGTCCAGTCCGGCTCGTTCCAGATCTCCCAGGCGGTGACGTTGGTGATGTCGGGGCGCGCCTGGAGGTCGGCGATCATCCGGTCGACGCGTCCGAGCCAGTCGTCCCAGCCCTGCCAGTCGTACGGGAATCCGTTGAGCGAGTCCGCCATGTCGACCGTGATGTCGGCGCCCGCGGCCATGGCGTTGCCGGCCACGTCCAGGGTGTCGCCGACGGGTTCGGTCTCGCCGTTGGGGATGTGCTCGTGATTGGGCGGCGGCTGCCGCAAGGTGTTGAGGTTCAACGGCAGCAGCAGGTCGAGCGGCGGTGTCTCGGCATCGGCCAGGCCGTAGAGCATGCCGTTGCCGACCTGGCTCACGGGCCGGATCGGCGAGCCCGCATCCACGACCAGGACGCTTTGCGTCTCGACCTGTGCCTGCGAGGTGACGGCGGTGAACAGCGTTGCCGTCAGCGCCAGCGCGGCGGACAGCGCGCCGAGCGCGATCAGGGTGCGCCGTCGGCGCCTGATCGGGGGTGGATTCGTGAGCATGGGGGAGGTCCTTTCATTGTGTTGCGTGCCGGAATCTGTGAGCGCTAACAGGATCATATCGTAAGACATGACATCGAAAGTAGTCAATGAAAGCGGGATAAATTTACCGGTATTGCCGTATAGATCCGTCAAAATCCAAGGCAATCGAATCCAGGCATGGAAATGTCGACATCGATCTTGACACCGCCGTTCCGTGAGCGCTAACATTCCCTCGCATCGTCCGATCCCTACGCGACAAGTCAGGTGCCATGCAGACCCTTCACGACACCGAGCACCCGTCCGGACCCGTGAGCGCTCACCCCAAGCCCCCGAGAGCAAAGCGCCACAACCTTCGAACCGCGCTGGAGGCCTACGGCATGCTCGCCCCGAGCATCGTCGGCTTCGCGCTCTTCCTCATCACGCCCATCGTGGTGGTCGTCGCGCTGAGCTTCTACGACTGGAACCTCCTGTCCGACCCCGAGTTCATAGGCCTGCAGAACTACCGCGACCTGGTCGGCGATGAACGTGCCGTCCAATCGATCGGCAACACCTTCTACTACGTGCTGCTCAATATCCCCGCCCAGACCGTGCTGGCGCTGCTGCTGGCCCTGGCGGTGAACGCGAAGATCAGGGCCCGCAACGCCTTTCGCGTCATCTACGTCCTGCCGTGGATGGCCATGCCGGTGGCGCTGGGCGTCATCTGGCGGTGGATCTTCGACCCGCTCAACGGCGGGCTGAACCGGTTCCTCGACGTGTTCGGGATCGACGGCGCCAACTGGCTGACCGACTCGGCGTGGGCCATGCCCGTCATCGCCTCGGTCAATATCTGGCAGTTCACCGGCTACACCATGCTGTTCTTCCTGGCCGGACTCCAGGCCATCCCGGTCCAGCTCTACGAGGCCGCCGATGTGGACGGTGCGTCGCCGGCCTACCGGTTCTTCAAGATCACCCTGCCGCTGCTGCGTCCGGCGATGCTGTTCGTCCTCATCACCAGCGTCATCGGCTCGTTCCAGGTCTTCGACACGATCCACGTCATGACCGCCGGGGGCCCGGCCGGCGCCACGGCCACCCTGAACTACCAGATCTACCTGGAGTCGTTCACCCAGCGCAATGCCGGCTACGCCTCAATGCTCGCGGTGATCCTGTTCGCGATCATCGCCGCGATCACGCTCGCCCAGGTCCTGTTCTTCCGCAAGCGCACCGTCTACGACTTCAGCTAGGAGCCCGCCAGTGTTGAAGAAGTCCCTGCTCTACCTCGTCCTCGTGGCCGGCGCGGCGCTCTCGATGGGTCCGTACCTGCTGACCCTCAACGCCGCCTTCAAATCCAAGCAGGAGATCCTGACCTCCCAGCCGTGGGCGCCGCCGACCGATCCGATCCTGTCGAACTTCGCCGACGTGTGGGGCCGGTACGACTTCGCGACGTTCGTCGTCAACTCGATCATCGTGGCCGTGGCCGTCACCATCGGACAGCTCGTGTTCTCCACCCTGGCGGCCTACGCCTTCGCCCGGCTCGAATTCCCGGGGCGGGACCTGCTGTTCTGGGCCTACATCGCGACCATGATGGTCCCGCAGATCGTCACCCTGGTGCCCACCTTCATCATCGTGCGGGAGCTGGGCCTGGTCGACACGCACGTCGGGCTGATCTTGCCGTTCGTGTTCGGCTTCCTCATGCCCTACGGGGTGTTCCTGGTGCGCCAGTACTTCAAGACCATCCCCGCCTCGATCGAGCAGGCCGCCCGCATCGACGGCGCCGGCACCTTCACCATCCTGTGGCGGGTCATGCTCCCCATGTCCAAGCCGATCCTCGGGACGCTCGCGATCATCAGCTTCGTCAACACCTGGAACAACCTGCTGTGGCCGTTGATCATCACCCACTCCGAGTCGACGCGCGTCATCACCCGCGGGATCGCCCAGATGCAGTCCCAGTTCAACCAGGAGTACCACCTCATCCTGGCCGCCTCCACCATGGCGCTCCTCCCGCTGGTCGCCGTCTTCCTGGTCTTCCAGCGCCACATCGTCCGCTCGATCGCCCTGAGCGGCATGAAGTGATCCACCCCTTAAGACCGACCTCTCAACGAAGAAAGGCAAGTCAGATGAACAAGACGCGATCGGCGGCCCTCGCCGTCCTCGCCCTCGCCGCCCCGCTGGGGCTCGCCGCTTGCGGCGGAGGCGACGACGACGGAGCTGTCACACTCCGGTACGCCTTCTGGGACGACAATCAGCGCCCGGCGCTCGAGGCGATGGTCGAGGAGTTCAACTCCGAACACCCCGACATCACCATCGAACTCGAGCAGAACCCCTGGGAGGACTACTGGACCGGCCTCGACAGCCAGTTCGCGGCCGAGGACGCCCCGGACGTGTTCTGGAACCACGTCTCGCGCTTCCCGACCTACGCCGACAACGGCGTGCTGCTCCCCATCACCGACTACATCGAAGAGGACGGCGTCGACCCCTCGGTCTACCCCGAGAACCTCTACGCCTCCTGGCAGTTCGAGGACGACCAGTACGGCCTGCCGAAGGACTGGGACTCGATCGCCCTGGTCTACCGCCTCGACGCGCTCGAAGCCGCCGGGATCGACCCGGCCACCGTGAGCGACCTCGAATGGAACCCCGTCGACGGCGGCACCTATGTGGAGTTTCTTCAGAAACTCACCGTCGACGCCAACGGCAACAACGCACTGAGCTCGGACTTCGACCCCGAGAACGTGGTCCAGTACGGGACGGCGATGTCCTCCAACACCGGCCAGACCGACTGGTGGAACTACGCGGTCCAGAACGGCTGCTCCCTCCAGAACGAACCCTGGGGCGACTACACCATCGACGCACCTGAATGCGTCGAAGCCATCCAATTCACCGCCGACCTGTACAACAAGTGGCACGTGGCCGTCCCCGCCGCAGTGACCAACCAGCCCAACGGCGGCGTCCCCGGCGACTACGTGGTCCCCGGACAGGCCGCCACCACGCTCGACGGCTCGTGGATGCTCAGCTTCTACCGCGACGGCCTAGAGCCGGGCTCCTGGGCGGTGGCGGACAACCCCTCGGGCCCGGTCGGCTCCGGCACCGTCATCAACGGCCTGTCCAACGCGATCTACGCCGGGACCGAGAACCCCGACGAGGCCTGGGAGTTCGTCAAGT
The DNA here is from genome assembly GCF_004912275.1 of Glycomyces buryatensis. Classification (GTDB taxonomy): domain Bacteria; phylum Actinomycetota; class Actinomycetes; order Mycobacteriales; family Micromonosporaceae; genus Glycomyces; species Glycomyces buryatensis. The sequence continues at coordinate 3,922 of NZ_STGY01000077.1, read as the reverse complement.
TCCTCGGTTCCGAAGAGGCGCAATCCATTGCGACCGACTTGGGCTCGGTGTGGCCCGGCGTCTCCTCCCTCAATGAGGGCTTCGCCGACTACTGGGCGGGCGAGGACATCGACGTGACGGGCTTCCAGACCGCCGCCGAGGGCACCACCACCGGCTACCCGCTCTCGATGAACGATGCCGCCTTCGGCACGGCCGCGCTCGACGAGTTCAATCAGGTCTGGCTGGGTCAGAAGGACGCCCAGGAAGCGGCCGCAGCGGTCGCCGAGATCGCCAACGCCGAATAGCACTCGAACCGAAAGGTGACCGACCGCCATGAGCGCAGCCGAACCCAAGCCCGTCAGCATGTTCGACGTGGCCAAGCGCGCAGGGGTGTCCCACCAGACCGTCTCGCGGGTCATCAATGACGCGCCGATGGTCGCCGCCGCCACCCGCGCGAAGGTGAAGGCCGCGATCAGTGAGTTGGGCTACCGACCCAACCGCTCGGCGCGCACCCTCGCCGGCGGCGCCGTGCGGTCGGTCACCGTTTTCACCTTCGACACCTCCCTGTACGGCACGGCCGAAACGCTTCGCGGCATCGAGGACGCCGCCAGCGCCGCCGGCTTCACCGTCCTCATCTCCGTGCTCGACCCCGAGCAGACGTACACCGAGGGCGAAATCCTCGGCCGCCTCTCCCACGACGGCGCCCCCGCGATCGTCATAGCTCACGACGAGACCACCACCCAGGCCCGGCGCATCCTCAGAAAGGCCCAGCCGGGCGCGGTGGTCGCCACCGGCGACGACAAGCTCCGCGACGAGCCCGGCGCCGCCGACTGGCTCGTCCCGCTCGACGACCGCCTCGTCGCCAAGCGGGCGACCAGGTACCTGCTGTCCATGGGACATCGGACGGTCCACTACCTCGCCATGCCGGGCAAGGCCCGAAGACAGGACGGTTGGTCCGAGGCCCTCCTCGAGGCCGGGATCGAACCGCCCGAAGTGATCCCATCGGGCTGGACCATCGGCTCTGCGGCCACAGCCGCGGCCGATCTCGTCGCCGACCCCGAGGCCACCGCGATCATGTGCGGCAACGACGACCTCGCCTTCGGCGTCCTCCACGCCGCCCACCACGCCGGGCGCAGCATCCCCGGAGACCTGAGCGTCATCGGCTTCGACGACTGCCCGATGGCCGCCTACCACATACCGGGCCTGACCACCGTCGACCTCGATTTCCGCGGGGTCGGCCGCAGCGCCTTCGAACTCCTCCGCCACAAGCTCGAAGGCGGCCCCGAACCCCGAACCTCCTGGCGGTCCCCGGAACTGATCGTCCGGGAGACCTCGGGGCCCGCCCGTCCCCGCTCCTGAACGAGCCCAGGCGCTTCCGAGAGCCCGCCCCGGTCCGGGCCGGGCTCTCGCCACGGCAACCACACCCAGTGCGAAAGGAAACCAAATGCCAGCACGCGACACCCGCCTCTGGACCATCGACACGCCGAACACGAGCTACGTCGTGGCCCTGGACGAAGACGACCGCCTTCACGGACTCCACTGGGGGCCAAGACTGCATCGAGAGCAGGCGGTGTCGCTGCTGGACCTGCCGAAGCCGACCGGGCGGCCGCTCACCGACGGCCGGGACGCGGTGCTCGACTTCAACCCGGCGTCCGCCCTCCGTTACGGCCCCACCGGCCTCCAGGTGCGTTTCGGCGATGGGACCCGGGACCTGGAACTCACCTTCACCGAATCCATCGAGACCGAACAGGAACTGACGCTCGTCTTCGCCGACGTCCACTACCCGCTCGAAGCGCGCGTCCATTACCGAGTCTTCCCCGACTCCGACGTCATTGAACGATCGATGACCCTGTGCAACAACGGAATCGACCCGATCACGATTCTCCGGGCTGACTCGGCCACGTGGATCGTGCCCGAACTCGAGGACTACCGATTGAGTCAGCTCCACGGCGAGTGGGCCGCAGAGACGCAGCTGACCCGCACCTCGCTGCCCGTCGGGGAGACGGTGATCGGCTCGCGGCGGGGGACCACGAGCAATCAGGCGAACCCGTGGCTGGCCGTCGATGACGGCACCGCGAGCGAGTCCCACGGCCGCGTCTGGGCGACGGTGCTCGCGTGGAGCGGCACCTGGCGCATGACCGTCGAGAAGGCCCCTTCCGGGCGCGTCGCCGTCTCGGCCGGGTTCGGCCACGACCCGATCGCGATCAGCCTCAAGGCGGGCGAAGACCTGGAGACACCGATCGCCGCCGGTCTGTACACCGAGGACGGTTTCGCGGGCGCGGCCGCCGCCTGGCATGAGTACGCGCTCGCGCATGTGCTGCCGCATCCCGAAGAGGTTCGGCCGGTCCTCTACAACTCTTGGGAGGCAACCGAGTTCGACATCACCGCCGAGAGCCAGATCGCGCTGGCCGAGAAGGCCGCCGCGATGGGCTGCGAGCTGTTCGTGATGGACGACGGCTGGTTCGGCGCACGGGTCAACGACCGCGCGGGCCTGGGGGACTGGACCCCGAACCCCGATCGTTTCCCGGACGGCCTGGGTCCCTTGATCAAGCGCGTCCACGAGGCCGGGATGCGGTTCGGGATCTGGGTCGAGCCGGAGATGGTCAACCCCGACTCGGACCTGTACCGGGCGCATCCGGACTGGGTCTACCACCAGCCGCATCGCCGCCGCACGGAGATCCGCAATCAGCTCGTGCTGAACCTCGCACGCCCCGAGGTGGCCGATTGGATCCACGGCCGCCTTGACGACCTATTGCGCACCAATGAGATCGACTTCTTCAAGTGGGACATGAACCGGCCCTTCACCGAGGCCGGCTGGCCGGGGGAGGAGGACCCAGACCGGCTCTGGTTCGAGCACACCCGCAACTTGTACCGCATCATCGACCGGCTGCGCGCCGACCATCCCGCCCTACGCATCGAATCGTGCTCCTCCGGCGGCGGCCGCGTGGACTTCGGCATCCTGCGCCGCACGGACCAGGTGTGGACCTCCGACAACACCGACGCGGCCGACCGCATCGAAATCCAGGAGGGCTTCGCCCAGGCCTACCCCGCCCGCGTCATGGGCGCGTGGGTCACCGACTCGCCGAACCCCTACACGTGCAGGGAACTCCCGCTCGACTTCCGCTTCCACGTTGCCATGGCCGGAACGATGGCGGTCGGCGGGAACCTGCACAACTGGACCGAATCCGAACTCGAACGCGGCGCCGCGCTGGTGGCCGACTACCGGCGAGTTCGGCAAACCGTCCAACTCGGACGGCGAAGCCCGCTTCGCGCGGGCGAGGTGAACGGGGTCCAGTACAGCCGCGGCGAGGAGACTGTGGTGCTGGCCTGGCGCAGAGCCCGCCGTCTCGGCTACCGCGACCCGCTCGTGAAGCTATTCGGCCTCGACCCGGTGGGTCGGTACCGCGAGGAGGATAGCGATCGAGTCCATCATGGAGCGGTGCTCGCCTCCCATGGCCTTGACCTGCGCCTCGCCCCGGATGACTACGCGTCCACCATGATTCGTCTGATCAAGGAGTCCTAGGCTCCATGCCGTTCGGGTAGGGCGTATGTGCGGGTGGTGGGTTTGCCGGCGGGTTCGGTGATGGTGTTCTCGCGCTTGGGGAGGCCTGCATTGGGGGCCGGGGCGCTGGCGGGGGCGGTGCCGGTGGAGGGTCGTTCTGCGCCAAAGGCATCGGCGACAAAAGCGAGAGCGGGGGCCGGCGTCCGTTTGCGGGGCAGGGCCTGCGGGGATTCCTCCGAGGCTCCGAAGCTCCAAAGCTCCGAGGCTCCGTGGCGGGGTTTCGGGGTTGGGCAAGGCCTCTGGGCTTCGGTCGGGCGGCACACCCGGGCGCGGGGTGGTGCCGGTGGTGGTCGTGGCGAGAGGTGTTGTGCCGCAGCCACTTCACGGGTCGGATGTGACTGGCGTCTCTTTGTCGTTAGTGGATCGGTCTGTGACGTAAAG
>NZ_STGY01000071.1 GCF_004912275.1 Glycomyces buryatensis | reverse complement strand
GATAACTACAGGCCAGTAACACCGTTAGATGAACAGTCCCACTTCGTGGTGGTCGTAGCATCGGTGGATGCGTGTTTTCGTTCTCTCTACGGGCCGGTGCGGCTCGGTGACGTTCTCGACCGCCTGCGGGTACCTGTCGAACTTCTCGGCGGGCCACGAGTCGAGGTACAAGCTGGTGGGGGATGAGCGGTTCGCGTTCCCTGACGAGCACATCGAGGTCGACAACCGCCTGACCTGGTTCCTGGGGCGTCTCGCCCGGGAATATGACGGCACCGAGGTCCTGTACGTCCACCTGCGTCGTGATCCCGAAGCGGTCGCGCAGAGCTTTCTGCGACGTTGGGGCGGCCCGCAGAAGGCGTCGATCATTCGCGCCTACGCTCACGGCATGCTCCAGCGCGGGGCCGAATGGCCCGAGGAGCGCCGTATCGAGGTCTGCCGCGACTACGTGGAGACCGTCAATACGAATATCGAGGCGTTCATCGCGCGGCGTCCGTCCATGACGATCTGGCTCGACCAGGCCGCTGACCGGTTCCCGTTGTTCCTCGATCGGATCGGCGCCGAGGGGGACCTGGAGGCCGCTGTCGGAGAGTTCCAGACCGTCCACAACGCGTCGGTGTAGACGGTTCGGGCGCAGGAGCGGAGCGGAAATCGGCGTCAGTTCAGGTAGCCCTCCAGGAGCGCGGGTTCCAGGCCGGATTGCTGCGCCTCCGCGACGAAGCGTTCGACGTCTTCGCGGAAGTGCTCGGTGAAGTGCATCAGGACGATGTCCCCTGAGGTCAGGTGGTCGTCCGCGGCGAATTGGATGGCGCCCTGGTCGATGACGGCGGTCCAGTGCACGACGTGTTTCACGCCGGACTCTTGCGCGGCGCGCAGCGTGTCGTCGTTGAAGTTGCCGTACGGGGGCCGCATGAGTGTGGGGCGGTGGCCGAATACCTGCTGGTAGTGGTCGGAGGTTTCGCCGATCTGCCGCAGCTGTTCGTCGAAGGACTTGGTGGAGAGATCGGGATGGTCGAGCGTGTGGTTCTCGATTCGGGACCCGGTGCGGTCGCGGAGACCCCGGAAGAAGTCGGGGTCCTGGCGCACGTACTGGTCGGTGAGGAACAGGGTGGCTTTGAGGTCGTTCTCCTCGAGGATGTCGGCCATGTCCGGGTCACGCGTGACGCCATCGTCGATGGTGAGGAAGACGACGGGATCGTCCGTGTCCACTTTGTAGGTCACTTTGTCGATGGTGGTCGACGCGTCGGACTCGGTCGCGGTCTTGCGGGGAGCCTGCTTCGGCGAGGACTCGGTCCCGGCGTCGCGGGCGGTTTCGGTTGTAGCGGTCTTCGCCGCAGAGGTGGCCCCGCATGCGGCGGCCCCGAACAGTCCGGTGCCGAGCAGGGAGGAGCTCAGAAGCAGGAAGCGGCGTCTCGAAGTTCTGTCGCGATTCATGAGAGGGACGCTATGCGCGCCGTTTCTCGGTCCTCCCTATTCATTGCCGCGGTCTTCCGGCGGAAATCCATCGGTTCGGTAACAGCGGACGCATCGCCGGTAGCATGGCCGAAGTGCAGGTCAGAAGATGGTTTGTCGCGGGCGGTACCGCATTCGCGTTGGTCGCGGCCGGCGGTTGCGGCATTGCGGGCGCCGGGGTCCAGGTAACCGGGGACGGCGGGGACGCCACGACCAGTCCCGCGCCCGACTCGCAGACTGACACGGCCGAAGGCGAGGCGTTCAGTCTCGACCCGATCGAGGTCCTGCGCGAGGACCCCGACGTGCGCCAGGACATCAAGGACTTGTTCGCTCAGCCCTGCTTCTACGAGAGCGGAAGCTGGTTTCCGGTGGATACGGTCTATGCCACCATCGCCGGAACCGACATCCAGGTCGCCGTCATCGACGTCCTCGGCTGCACCGAGCCGAACCTCTGCGCCAGCGGCTACGCCAGCTACATCTACCGGCTGGGAGAGGACGGGACCGAGCAGGTCTACGCCGCCGAGGAGACCACCAGCAGCATCGCGGTGGTCGACGGCGAGTTCACCCTGGAGTGGTCGGTCTGGGAGCCCGGCGATGAGACCGATTGTCCGACCGGTCTGGACTCGATGCCCCTGATCTGGGACGGCGACGAGTTCGTGCCGGGAGGTGAATGACGGATGGACGAGACGGCGACGCACGTGTTGTTCGTCGAGGACGACGACGTGATCCGGGAGGCCACGCAGCTGAGTCTGGAGCGCGACGGATTCCGGGTCTCCGTCGCCGCGGACGGCAGGGCGGGTCTGGAGGCGTTCCGCAGCCTGCGCCCGGACGTGGCGCTGCTCGATGTGATGCTGCCGGGGATGAACGGGGTCAGCCTGTGCCGCCGCATCCGCGAGGACAGTCTCATCCCGGTGATCATGCTGTCGGCCCGCGACGACCCGGTCGACGTCGTGGTCGGTTTGGAGGCCGGCGCCGACGACTACGTCACCAAACCCTTCGACAGCGCCGTGTTGACCGCCCGCATCCGGGCGGCGCTGCGCCGCACGGAGGCCGCACCTCCACCGGTCGGCGACGAGAAGACGGAGCCGCTGCGGTTCGGAGAGTTGGAGATCGACCCGGACGGCGTGCGGGTGGTGCGCGGCGGCGAGCCCGTGGCGCTCACCCCGACCGAGATGCGGCTGCTGCTGCGGTTCGCCGAATCGCCGGGCACCGTGCTCAGCCGCGACATCCTCCTGGAGAGCGTCTGGAATTACCAGTGGGGCGGCGACAGCCGAGTTGTGGACGTGCATGTCCAGCGCCTGCGGAACAAGATCGGCACCGACCTCATTGCGACCGTGCGCGGTTTCGGCTACAAGCTCATCGGCGAGGTCCGATGAGCCTGCGCTGGAAGATCACCGCGACGATCACCGTGGTGAGCGTCCTCGTCGCGGTGGCGCTCAGCGTGATCGTGCACTTCGCCTTCGCCTACCGCCTTGCCGACGAGGCCCGCGAAGTCCAGCAGGAGCGGATCGACCTGGTGATGCGGGAGTTCTCCCGCACGGGGCAGCCCTCGCTCGGCGGCACCCTGGACGACCCGGATCTGCCCCGCGACCTGCGGGCAGCGGTCGAGGACGGCCAGAAGGCGACCCTGATCGAGGACACCGCGGACGGTTCCTACGTCTGGGCGGCGGAGCCGGTCGGCGACGGGCGGATTCTGTCATTGCGGGACTCCTACCAGGGGCGTCTCGATTCGCTCGCCTCGCTGGACCGGGTGCTGGTGGCCGGCGCGGCCGCGGTCGTCATGGCCGGCGCGGGCTCCGGGGTCCTGATCGGCGCGAGCCTGTCGAAACGGTTGCGCCGGGCCGCCTCAGCCGCGGGCCGGGTAGCCGACGGCGACCGCTCCGCCCGGGTGAGCGCCGCCATCGGCGGCAGGTCTCGCGACGAGGCCGCCGAACTGGCGCAGGCGATCGACGCCATGGCCGACGCCCTGCAGGCCAGGCTGGAGGCCGAGCGGCGGGTCACCGCCGATATCGCCCACGAACTTCGAACCCCGCTCACCGGGCTGACTACGGCGGCCGAACTGCTGCCGCCCGGTCGTCCCTCCGAGCTGGTTCGCGACCGCGTCGGCGCGCTGCGTGCCCTGGTCGAGGACGTCCTCGAGGTGGCACGGCTGGACACGGACAACGAACGCGCCGAGCTGTCCGAAGTGGCCCTCGCCGAGTTCACCGCTCGTCGCGTGTCCGCCTACGGGCCGGGGGTTGAGGTGCGCGTCGTCGCCGACGCGGTCCTCGAAACCGATCCCCGCAGGCTCGAGCGGATTCTGGTCAACCTGGTCGCCAACGCGGTCAGGCACGGTGCTCCACCGGTGCTGGTCGAGATCGACGGCCCCCGCATCAGCGTCCGCGACCACGGCCCCGGTTTCCCCGAGACCGTGCTCCACGACGGGCCGATCCGGTTCCGCATGGGCCCGGGGCAAACCGGCGGGCACGGCTTGGGACTCACCATCGCCCTCGGTCAGGCCCGGGTGCTCGGCGCCCGACTCGAGTTCGCAAATCCTCCAGGCGGGGGAGCACTCGCCACTCTGGACCTGGCATTGAAGCCCTCCGGAACCATCTGAAGCGAGCTCGTTGACTGGGTGGTGCAGGGAGCCGCTGGGTCGCCCCGAGGAGCTATCGCGACGAACTGCCCCTGGGCTCCATCGACGTTCCACCGAAGACGGCGCGGCGGTCGCCGAGCGGCGATGGCGGGATCCGCGCAGGACGATCCGGTGGCTCTCCCGGCCCTGATCGCTTATGGAGTGTCTCCATACTGCCGGAGGATTGAGCGGAGAGTGTCGGCGAGCACTTCTGCCTCCTCGCGGTGAAGTGGGCGCAACAGTTTCGCGTAGTTGGCCAGGTGCTCGGGGAGCAGCGTGTCTATCAACGTTCTGCCGCGGTCGGTGAGGGTGATGCGAACGACGCGGCGGTCGACGGTGTCGTGGGTACGGGTGACCAGGCCCTTCTCGGTCAACTTGTCGATCCGGTTGGTGATTGCGCCGGCGGTGACCAGAGTGGATCGGCGGAAGGCTCCGGCGGTCAGGCCTTCTTCCTGCCCGGTGCGGCGGAGCGTGGTGAGGAGGTCGAATTCACCGGGTTCGAGATTGTGGCGATCGAGGAACTCCTTGAGTTCGCGTTCGAGGTGCCGCGAGAAGCGCATGATGCGGGCGACCACGGACAGCGGCCACAGCTCGAGGTCTGGACGCTCGCGAGCCCAGGACGACAGGACCACGTCAACGGAGTCCGGCGGTTCTTGTGACATGTATTTCAACCCCAAGATATTTTAACGCTGAACGTAATTTGCTACAGTTATTTCAACATTGAATATAACAGTACGACTCGAGACTCTAGGAGAGGTCATGCCATTTACCGCGACATCAGACGCACGGGTCCACTACCTGCTGGACGGGACCGGAGGGCCCGCCGTCGCCCTCGTCCACGGCGTCGGCGGTGACGCCGAGAAGGTCTTCGGAAACGTCGTGGGTCACTTCGCCGCCACTCGTACGGTCATCCGCCCCAACCTCAGCGGCAGCGGGGAGACCACCGACTCCGGCGGACAGCTGAGCATCGAGGAGTTGGCCGACCAGGTCGCCGCCGCCATCGAGGATGGCGCGGACGGCCCGGTCGACCTGCTCGGCTTCTCCCTCGGGGCCGTGGTGTCGGCCGTGGTCGCCGCCACCCGCCCGGAACTGGTGCGCAGGCTGATCCTGCTCGCGGGCTGGACCGACTCCAGTACCCCGCGGAACAAGTACTATTTCGACACTTGGCGCAGGCTCCTCGACCTCGACCGCGAGGCACTCAAGCGCTTCAGCGCACTGACCGGGTTCAGCCCGACCACCCTTGACCTTTTCGGACACGAAGGCCTGGCTGCCTCCTTGGCCGATGAGTGGCCGCCGCCGAGCATCAGCCGCCAAATCGATGCCGGCGCGCAGGTCGACATCCTCGATCACCTGCCGAACATCACCGCGCCGACCATGGTCGTGGGTCTCGGCCGCGACAACATGATCCCCGTCGAGGGCTCGCACCGGCTCACTGAGGCGATTCAAGGCAGCCAGTACATCGAATTGCCGGACGACGGCCACATGGATTGGTTCGTCGATCCCAGTGCCGTCATCAAGATCGCGGACGAGTTCTTCAGCGCGACGTGATTCGTTCACCATCCCAGGCTCGGCGGACGTGAGCGAACAATCCGCGAACCGGCTGGACGCCGCGCCGACACCCCACACAAATCCCACAGAAGGAGAACGATGAACGCCACCGACACCGCACCCCGGCTGACGACTCGGCAGTGGACAGTACTGGCCCTGCTGAGCAGTGTCGCCTTCCTGGTAGTCGTCGACACCGCCACAGTCATCACCGCGCTGCCGTCCATACAGGCCGAACTTGACTTCAGTCCCGCCGGACTGCAATGGGTGGTCACCGGCTACACCTTGGCTCTGGGCGGGCTGACCATGCTGGGCGGACGCCTGGCCGATCACTTCGGCCGGCGCCGCGTCTTCCTGGCAGGGTTGGCGGTCTTCACCGCCGCCTCATGGCTGTGCGGTATCGCCTGGACCGCCGAGGTACTGATCACCGCCCGCATCGTTCAGGGCGCGGGCGCGGCAGTCGTCATGCCCGCCGCACTGTCGATCCTGATGGTCACCTTCGCCGAAGGGCCGGTGCGCAATAAGGCCTTGGGCATGTGGGCCAGCGTCGGCGGGCTGGGCGGCATCAGTGGCTTCGTCCTCGGCGGCCCGCTGATCGACGGCCCCGGGTGGGGCTGGATCTTCTTCATCAACATCCCGGTTGGCGTCGTCGTCACCGTCGCGGTGCTTCGGTTGATGGAACGAGACGGTGCCCCTGGCGGCCGTCGCGCCTTCGACGTGGGCGGCGCGATCACCGCCACCGCCGCGCTGGCCGCGCTGGTCTACGGGATCTCCGAAGTGCCGCAGACTGGCTGGGGCCACCCGCAGGTACTGGTCCCGCTGGCCGCCTTCGCGGTCCTGGCCGTCGCCTTCATTGTGATCGAGACCCGGGTGTCGCAGCCGTTGGTGCCGCTGCGGCTGTTCGCCAATCCGGTCCTGTCCGGCGGCAACCTGGTGCTGCTGCTCATGGGCATGACCATCAACGGCACCTGGTTCGTCGTCACGCTCTATGTGCAAGGCATGCTCGACTACTCCGCCACTGAGTTTGGGCTGCTCATGCTGGCCCCGGCCGCAGGCAGCATCGTCGGCGCCCAATTCGGCCAGCGCCTCACCGCCCGGTTCGCATCCGGCACACTGACCGCGATCGGAACCGGCGCCATCGCGGTCGCCATCGCGCTGCTGCTGCGCGTCAGTCCCGACTCCGGGCTGCTGGCGGTAGTGCTAGTACCGGTGCTGATCATCGGACTGGCCTTCGGGGTGGGCATTGTGGCGGCATCCATCGCGGCCCTGACCGGGGTGCCCGCGTCCGACGCTGGAGCAGCCTCCGGGGTCAAGGAATCCACCTTCATGATCGGCGCCCCGATCGGAGTGGCGCTGCTGTCCTCGGTCGTGGTGTGGGGCAATGCCTCCGCATTGGACGACGGGGCCGCGGCCCTCGACGCCGAGGTCCACGGCTACCGTCTGGCGTTCATCACTGCCGTCGTCCTTGCCGCCATGGCGGTCGTGGTGGCGCTGACCATGATGCGCCGTACCGTGACCGCCACGGAGCAGCCGAACCAGGAGGAACTGACCCCGGAGGCGACGGTGAGCGGATAACGGCCACCATCTCGGCGGTGTCCTCACGGTCGCGAGTCGCGAAGTGTGAGGATGCAGCGGGTGATCATCACCAAACGCTAAGCCGGTCGGCGATCGCCGACCGGCTTAGCGAGTTTTTTGATCCCGGCAGGTCAGAGCCTCACTCACCCGGCTCAGAGACCTCATCGGCGCCATTCCGGGCAGTCTTCGTCGTAGGTGCGGGATGAGATGATGACCTGCATGTTCAACGGTCTCAACGATATCGACTGGTCCGCTCTGCAGCACGCCTACGGTTCCGCTCAGGAGGTACCGGCCTTGCTTGTGTCGTTGCGATCGGAGGATCCCGCGGTGCGCCGACGGGCACTGGACGAGTGCTATTCGACGGTCCATCATCAGGGCAGCGTGTACGACTCGACGGTGGCGGCGCTCCCGTTCCTGGTCGACGTCGCTGAGGACCCGGGCACCGGGGATCGTTCGGCAGTGGTGAGGCTGCTCGTGTCGATCGGGGAGTCCGCGGTCGAGCAGGCCGGGCGCGGGTACGGGAGCGACACTGACGCCGGTGCGCAGGCGGTAGCAGTGCTGCGCGAGCGCGCGGCGGTGTTCGAACGGTTCGCGTCCGATTCGGACCCGGGCCTGCGCGAGGCCGCGGTGGGGGCGTTCGCGTGGTGCATGGAGGATGCGGTGGCTGCGGGTGCGTTCTTGCGGGCTCGGTTCGGTGAGGATGCGGACGTCCAGGTTCGTCTTGCGATCGTGGCGGCGATGGCGGGTCTTGCGGCGCGATCGGAGACGATGGGGATCGCAGCGTGGGAGTGGTTCGGCTCCGTGGCTCATAAAGGTGCCGCACATCCGGTGTTGCGGTTCTCGGCGCTCGCCTACAGCGCCCAGGTTGCTCCGGACCGTATTGATGACGGCCTGGTGGAACGAGGCGTCGGCTTCCTCGCGGAGGTTCGCGTCGCTCCGGTCGAGCCCGCGGCCGCAACGTCGCAGTCAGCGAACGGCGGCGTGCCGCCGGAGGTGGTCGCAGCGTTCGCCGACATGGATCGGGCAGTAGCCGAAACGACCGTCGTGACGAAACTCCTGGGTGTGCTCCATGGCGCCTTGGGTGACCGGCTCGCCGACCGGGCCGTGCTGATCCGGGCCCAACTCTCCCACGTGGATGATGCAGTCCGGCTCGACGGTATTCGTGACGCCCAGGGCCTCATCACCGCTTGGCGCGGCGACCATGCGGCTCTCGTCGATGCGCTCGCCGATCTGCTGCACGGCATCGGCCCGGTCCCCGCGCGTGCCGCCGGCGCTCTCGGGGCGTGCGCGCCGGTCGCCGGCGCCGCAGCGGACGGACTGGGCACCTATGTGGCGTCGCTCGCCGGCGAGCCCTTGGCGGCGGCATGGCATGTGGCCGACGACGAGCTGCGAGAGCCGTTCCAGGAAGCAGTGCTTGCGCTCGCGAAACTTGGTGACGTGCGTGCGGTCCCGTACTTGGTGGAGGCGTTGGATTCGGGCGTCGACACGTGGAAAGGAGTCCAGGTCGCCGGAGGTCTTTCCGAGGCCACCGGCGTGCTCGCTCCCCGGATTGCCGCTTATCTCGCCAGTCTCAATCCGGGTTCCAGGCGTGACACCATGAGAGTGAACGCGGCCTTGTCTGCGCTCGGGAAGCTCGGCGACCCGGGCACGATCGGGCCCATCATGGATGCGCTCACGGCCGCGACCGCCACAAACAGCGGAAACGACGTGCCAACCGCGGCGCCGGCGGCATTGAACGCCTTGGCCGCTCTCGGGCCGGCCGCCGGCCCGGCAGCCGACGCGGTCTGGGCCCTCACCGGCTCGGCCAATCTGCACATCCAAGCGGCCGCAGTGAAAGCCTGGTGGCGCATCTCCGGTGACCAAGACGCCACCGTGAAGCTCGCGCTCAACCTCCTGGACGCGTCCGCATGGTTCGCCATCAACGACGGCGCTTCGCTCCTCACGGAGTTCGGTCCTGACGCGGCCGCGGCGCTGCCCCGTCTGAGGGAACTCATGGGACATTCGTATGAGTGGGTCCGGGTCAGTGCTGCCGCCGCAGTGTGGGCGATCGGCGGTGAAACTGAGACCGAAGCAGTCCTCGGCGTGCTTCTCGCGGCTTGGAACCGGAACGCGGTAACCGGTCGCGTTGTCGCACCGTTGCTTGACCGCATGGGTGATGACGCCCGTCTCGCGTTGGAGCGCATCCGCGCTGAGCTTGCGAACAACCACCGTGGCGACGTCGCGTCGCTGCGCGACGACGAGATGGTTCTGGGGCATTGCCGGGCTGTCGCGGACCGGTTCACGGACGGCTGACCTCTGCCGCCGACGGCCAGCAGGCGTTCGATCGTCTCGCTCTCCGGTGTCTCGCCTGGACTCAACGGTTCGAGGACGTCGTTGCGGCGTGCTCGACCGTTTCAGCTTGCTTGACGAACCGCGGACTGCTGGCGGCTCGGCGGGATTCCGGCGGTGGTATCGGTTGCTGAGGGCGATGCGCAGTTCGATGCGGCGCAGTGCGAGCGGATCGGTGAGGCGCCAGCTGCAAGCCGCAGCAGCTACCTGACCTGAAGAGTGGGGCATAGTCCGAATTAGACTATTTGCGCTAATTTTCCATCTTGCGTATATTCGGAAGAGTTTGTCATGATCAAGGCCTTGATCACTGCTGTGTAGTGCTTTAGGTTGGCTATGTGACGCGACATATACGACATCTGTGCCGAAGGCAAGGTCGCCGACGGGCTCCCGGTCCGCAGCGAACGCCGTTCCAGCAGGCGCCGCCACAAGCAGGTCCGCCTCATTCCGGCCGACGCTCGCATCGCCGATACCCCCCTTGGTGAATCTGCGCCGCGCCCTCGACTCGCTCCACACCGCGAGAAACCCCTACCTGTTCCTGATGGGACTGACCGGGGCCGTCGGCCTGACCGGGCCGCTCTCCCAAGATCCCCGACCACTACGCCCATTCGCGAGGACCGCCGCCCGGCAGACGCTCGCCGCATCGTTCCAGGTCCTCATGGGGCACCTGGCCGCGGCGATCGCCGGGACCGCCATCACCGGCGGTTTCCAACCGGATTACCTGACCGAGGAGGAGTCACCGAACCCATGTCCACCCAACCCAGTCCCGACAAGACCGCGCTCGCGCGCAACAAGCTCAGCACAGTGAGCCTCCTGCACTTCTCGCTCACCGCCGCCACACCGCTGACGGTCATCGCCGCCGGCGTCGGCGTCATGCTCGCACTCGCCGGCCAGAACGGCATCGCACTCGGATACATCGTCATCGCCGTCTGCCTGGCCGTGTTCAGCGTCGGCTACCCCACCATGGCCCGCCACATCAACAACGGCGCCTTCTACGCCCTCATCGCCCGTGGACTGGGCCGCATCCCAGGCGTCGCCGTCGCCTGGGCCGCCATCTCATGCTGCGCTCTGCAGCTCAGCCTCTTCGGGCTGCTCGGTCTGACCGCCGCGGACGTGCTCGCCCACATCGGCCTCGAACTGCCCTGGTGGGTCTTCGCCTTGGCCGCATGGCTGTTGATCGGACTCCTCGGCACCAGAGCAGTCGGCGTCGATATGAAACGTTTCACGGGACTTGGCATTGTCATATTGGCTTTGACCATGGCCGTGTCAGTGCTCGCGATCACCTGGCTGACGGTGCCGCGCAGGTTGTCGCAACCGGAGTCCATTGAGATTCTCGGTCTGACCATCCGCTACGACCTGCACGGCCCGGCAGTCGAGCTCGTCGTAGGCGCTTTGCTGTTGGCTGCCATGGCCGGGGTTGGAATCGCAGTCTACGAGAGGCGGGTGGCCACTGCGGCTCGCCGCACACCTCCCAAGACCACGGAGCTGCCACTCTCACCACGCCAAATCATGGCGGATACACGCGGGAGGTTCGACGGTGACGTGACCATGACAGTCTTCATCCCGGCGCATAACGAAGAGAAGCGGCTTCCTGCGACGCTGGCTTCACTGGCGCAGCAAACGGTCGCACCCGACCGGATCGTCGTCGTCGCCGACAACTGCACCGATACGACGCCTGACATCGCCCGCTCCGCCGGCGTCGAGGTGTTCTTCCCCGTCGACAACCGGGAGAAGAAGGCCGGTGCCCTCAACCAGGCGATCGCCGGCATGTTGCCTACTTTCGGGCCGAATGACGTGGTCATGGTCATGGATGCCGACACATATTTCGCGTCCGACAAGTTCATCGAATCGGCCGTCCGCCGCATGACCGACGACCGGGCGATGATGGCCATCGGCGGCCTGTTCCTCGGTGAGCAGGGGCACGGCCTGCTCGGTCAGTTCCAGCGCAACGAGTACACGCGGTATACCAGGGAGATCAAGCGCCGCCGCGGTCGTGTCTTCGTGCTGAGTGGAACGGCGTCGGTGTTCCGACCCGCCGCACTGCGCGCGGTCGCCGAGTCCCGCGGCACGCTCCTTCCGGGCGTGCACGGCGACGTCTACGACACGATCGCTTTGACGGAGGACAACGAGCTCACCCTCGCGATCAAGTCGCTCGGCGGTCTCATGATCTCGCCGCACGAGTGCACCGTCATCACCGAGCTGATGCCCACCTGGCGACAGCTGTGGCGGCAGCGCCTGCGCTGGCAGCGCGGCGCGCTTGAGAACCTCAGCGCGTACGGTGTCACACCGACCACGACACGGTACTGGGCACAGCAGATCGGCATCGGCTACTCGGCTGTCGCGCTCGCATCGTACTTTTCGCTCATGGGAATCACGGTGATGGCGATCGACTCATGGGTCTGGTTCCCGTTCTGGGGCTGTCTCAGCATGGTGTTCGCGATCGAGCGCATCGTGACGGTGTGGCGCGGCGGCTGGCGCGCGCGCCTACTCGCAGCCATGGTCCTTCCAGAGCTGGTCTACGACCTGTACATCGAAGTGGTGTTCCTCAAGGGCGTGGGCGACATGGTCTTCGGTCGCAGTGCCACCTGGGGCCACGACCGCACGGCCAAGGCTGCCCATCGAGAGGAGGTAGCGGCATGATCGCCCGCTCCGGGAACATCCTCCCCGTCGAGGTCCTTCACACCGACGCGTTCGCTCTGCTCGCGTCGTTCGTCGCCATCAACAGCGTGCTCTACCTCGGGCTCACGGTCGTGAAGATCCTGCCGGTACCCCGAATCGCATGGCGCGGTCGAGACCGGCGAGCCGAGACGCGCAGCATCCACCCGGACGAGCCGGCCTGATGCAACGCGCTTCGGGGAAGTGCCAGCCTGGCCGCGAGCGGTGTCCAGCAGCCATCGATTTCACGGCGAGCATGCCTGCCGACCACGCTCAATAAGTCGTGCATCGAGTGCTTCGTTGACAACGGTGAGACGGCCGCCCTTGGGTTTCTTGTGCGGGACGCGGACTGGCTCGGGGTCGCCGAACTTCTCATGCTCGCGTTCATCGAAGCGTTCGCTGTCCGCCTGGCGCCGCACGACCCGCAGTCGGCACGCGCGAAGGTGCTCAGCATCTACGCCGGAATGATTGGGACGCTGCAGCTCTCCCGTGCTCTGGCCGACCGAGAGCTCGCCGAGGAGATCCTCGAACCAGGCGTCCAGAACGCTCTCACATTGGTCTACGCCGAAGACGAGGCGGAGCGCATCCTATCGCGATGCGCATCAGCGCGGTAGGAGAGCCTGGATCTGACCTCGGATCTCGTCGAGGATCTCGTCGACGGTGCGCCCGATGTTGACGGTGGCCGCCATGCTGATGAACATGACCGCGGAGGCGACGTGGGCGAGCGTCGCCGCGGTCTCGGCGTCGATGCGCTGGTCCCGCTGGAGGATGGCGGCGAATGCTTCCTCGGTCTGGACGGTGAGCGAGAGGGCCTCGCGGTGGTGGGGTTCGGCGGGGTCGCCGAAGACCATCTCCCGCAGGTAGGTGCGGCCGTTGTCGATCTGCTTGCGGTTGCACGCCACGACCGGGCCGATGATCGCCATCACCGCATCGAGGACGCCGGGGACCTCCTCGGCGGCGGCCTTGCCTTCGACGAGCGCTTCAGCGTAGGTGGAGTTCTGGACGAGGAGCAGCAGCTCGCCTTTGTTCTTGGCGTAGAGGAACAAGGTGCCGGTGCCGATGTCGGCCTTGTCGGCGATCTGCTGGGTGGTGACCTCGTCGACGCCGTGCTCGGCGAAGAGTTCGCTGGCGGCGGCCGTGATGCGGTCGAGCTTCTCCTGCTTGTTCCGCTCACGCCGCCCGACCCGTTGCGGGGCGGTTGGCATAGTGCCTCCTTCGGGAATATTATCTGACTGCGATCAGTTGTGAGTTTAGTCGTTACTGTGTGGGCTCGGAAGTGCCTCGGTTCATTCTCCCACGACGACGCGAAACCGAACGTCGACCGAAAGGCAAGCAATCATGACCGCACTCAACGGAGCCGTCGTCCTCGTGACCGGGGCCAACGGCGGCATCGGCACCCACTTCGTTCACGACGCGCTCGCGCGCGGCGCCAGCAAGGTCTATGCCACCGCCCGCAACCCCCGCGACTGGGACGACGAGCGCATCGTCCCGCTCGCCCTCGACGTCACCGACCCGGCGTCCATCCAGGCCGCGGTCAAGACCGCCGGAGACGTGACGGTGCTGATCAACAACGCCGGGATCATTCCCGCCAGCGTGGGCATCCTCAACCACACCGATCACGAGATCCGCGCGAACCTCGAGACGAACTTCTTCGGCCCGCTTTTCCTCGCCCGTGCCTTCGCACCGGTGCTGGCGGGCAAGGAGGACGCGGCGATCATCGACATCCACTCGGCGCTGAGCTGGTACGCCGTGGGCGGCATCTACAGCGCCTCCAAGGCCGCACTGTGGTCGGCCACCAATTCGCTGCGCCTGGAACTCGCTCCGCAAGGCGTGCACGTGGTCGGCGTGCACGTCGGCTATGTCGACACGCAGATGGCCGCGGGCGTCGCCGATGCCAAGACCGCACCCGCAGATCTGGTGCGGAGCGTCTTCGACGGACTCGAGGCCGGCGAGTGCGAAGTGCTCGCCGACGAGACCTCCGTGCAGCTGAAGGCCGCGCTCAGCGCCCCGATCGAGGCGATGTACCCGCAGCTGAAGGCCGCGAACGCCTGACCGGCGGCGGATCGAGCGGCGGTGGACGCTTCGCGTTCGCCGCCGCTCTGCCGTGAAGATCGATAGTGGACACTCGTGACCACTCATTCCAGGTACCTCGACAGCGCCTTCCCGCCTGCAACGAAGGTGAGGGCCTGCTCCACCTCATAGGCGTGGACCGCCGAGGCGAACGCGGGGAGCCTGGCCGACAGTCTCGCGACGGCATCGCCCGCAAAGTACGCGTGACGTGCGTCGGTATCGGGGAAGCCCAGGATCAGCGAGGCGTGGAACTGCTTGTCGGCCGGGTTGTCGTGGGCGACGTTCGGCGTGTTCCACAGGCCCCGTCGCCAGGGCATGAACGCTTGCGTCCGCAGCTCCTTCAACATGCCGGCGCTCGCGAGCGCGGGGACGAGGCGGTCGGTGAGGATCCTCCGGAAGGCGCCGGTGCCGACACCCTCTCGCTTCCTGACATAGACCAGGGCCCTCGCCCCCACCCGCTCACCCGGTGCAGCGAGGTCGTACCAGCGCGCCGAGTACGGCGGCCCGGCGAAGAGCACGGTGCGGCGGAACAGGTTCACCTCATCAAGGAAGGCGAGCTTGGTCTGCTCGCGGCCCAAGAGCGGTGAGAACACCGACTTCATGGTGACCTCGGCGACCCCGTCGATCCTGCGGTCGGCGGGGATGGCGGTCTCGACACCGTCGACCTCGGGCCACAGGCCGGGGTTGGTCTCGGCCAGGTGGATCTGCCGGTACTCCTCGAATCCCGGTGTGGCGCTGATGATCGCGGAGTGCGGGCCCTTCCAGCGGTCCATGCCCTGCTTCCGGGGCTGATCGTCGCGCACCCACAGCAGGATCGAGGAGGTGAAGGGTTTCTTGGTGAAGGCCGGCGTCGTGGACATCGCCGCCTCCTCTCGGTCGGTTCGGGCGGCGCTCATCGGCTCAGGAACGCGGCGGCCACGGGCGCGAATTCCCGGTGGTGCTGGAAGACGCCGCCGTGCCCGGAGTCCGGGTAGATGACCAGTTCGGAGTCCTTGATGCGCCGCTGCATGTCCTCGGACAGGACCGAGGGCACCATGCGGTCGTTGTCGCCGTTGGCGATCAGCGTCGGCTGGGTGAGCTTCGAGAGGTCGTGCGGCGTGCCTCGGCCCCACTTCTTGATGGCCTTGAGCTGCGTCTGGAACCCCTGCACCTTCATCGGCGCGTCGCGGACCTCAGTACGCGAGCCCGTCGTCCGCTCGACGTACGCCTTCGCGGCCCTCTTGCCGAGGGCGTCGCGGTTGAAGAACAGGAACTCCCGCGGATCCGACCGCGTCAGCGTCGCCTTCAGGACGTCGCGGTAGGTCACCCCGGCGACCTTGTCGATGTCCTTGCCGCCTTTCGGACCCGTGCCGGTGAGGACCAGCCTTCGGACCAGGTCCGGGTGCTCGGCGATGAGCGCTTGAGCGATGAAGCCGCCCAGGGAGAAGGAGAAGACGTCGATCTTGTCGAAGCCGAGCGCGGTGATGAAGGCGTAGGCGTCGTCGGCCATCGCCTCGATGCTGTCGGGCACCTCGCCGGTGGAGGCGCCCACACCGCGCTGGTCGAACGTGATGACATGGCGGTCCTTGGCGATCGCGTCGACGATCTGCGGGTCCCAGTAGTCGAGCGTCGCGGCGAGATGGACGAAGAAGACGACCGGGATCCCGCCCTTCGGCCCCAGCTCGCGGTAGACGAAGGTGACGCCATTGGCCGTGATGGTGTTCGTCGGCGCCTCGACGTACGACGTGATGACCGGACGGTTTTGGTCGTTGCTCGTGTTCATGATGGTGCCCCCCAGATATGGCTGATGCTAGTGATGGTTGTTTGGGCAGGTCAGGCTTTGGTGATGACGACTTTCCCTCGGATGCCGCCCCGCTCCAGTGCCTCGAGGGCCTCGGGAAGCTGGTCGAAGGAGGCGGTCTTGCCGACGATCGGGCGCAGCGCGCCGCTGTCGATGAGGGCGGTGATCTCGCCGAGCTGTGCGCCGCTGGCGCGCATGAACAGGAACTCGTAGGTCACGCCGAGCTTCCTGGCCCGGCGGCGAATCCCGGCGCTCATAGCGGTGATGGCCAGACGCACTACTGGGTTGGCGCCGAGCTGGCGCGCGACGGCCGCATCTGGAGGACCTGCGATGCTGATCGCCTTGCCCCCGGGCTTCAGTACGCGCAGGGACTTCTCGAGGTTCTCCCCGCCGAGGCTGTCCAGTACGAGGTCGTAACCGCCCAGCAGTTGCTCGAAGTCCTGGGTGCGGTAGTCGATCACGATGTCGGCGCCGAGCTCGCGTACGAAGTCCGCGTTGGCGGCGCTGGCCGTGGTGGCGACCGTGGCGCCCAGGTGCTTGGCGAGTTGGATCGCGATCGACCCGACGCCGCCGGCGCCGGCGTGGACGAGGACCTTCTGCCCGGCGCGCACGTGCCCCTTCTCAACGAGGGCCTGCCATGCGGTCAGCGCGACCAGCGGCAGTGAACCGGCTTCCTCCATGGTGACCGATCGCGGTTTGAGGGCCAGGTCGTCCTCGGCGACGGCGATGCGCTCGGCGAAAGTCCCGATACGGTCCTCGTTGGGCCGGGCGTACACCTCGTCGCCGGGCCTGAACCCGCGCACTTTGGAACCGACGCCGATGACGGTGCCGGCAACGTCATTGCCGAGGACGAGCGGCAGCTGGTACGGCAGGATCGTCTTGAACTCGCCGATCCGGAGTTTCTCGTCGAGAGGGTTGAGACCGGCGGCCTGCACCTGGACGAGCACGTCCCGCTCACCCACGACCGGCTCGGGGACGTCCGCGAGCTCCAGCGGGTCCTTGTATTTGTTGACGACGAACGCTTTCATGTCGCTCCTTGTTCCTTGTTCTGGTCGTTGACTGCAGCCAGCCGGCGGAGGAGATCCCTGTCCGTCTTGTCTCTGGCTCTGACGCTGCTCGAAATTTCCGAGCTGACTCAAGTATGACTCCACTCAGAAAGAATGTCAAGGAGGTCGCAATGTGATCCGGTCGGGTGCTGATGAGGCGGCGCGAACGCGCCCAGCAGAAAAGAGGCGCTCGAGGTTTCCTCGGAACGACCGCCCCTCCTCGAACCACCGGCATTCCGAAAGGTGAGGTTTCGACCGTGCTGCGAATCGCTGTCGCCACTGTGGCATGACAGGCCCGAGATGCCTTGCTGGGCAAGAAAATAGGGACCTTCAACATGAAGATCCCTAATGTACTCAATGTCTGTTTGTGGTCGATACTGGGATCGAACCAGTGACCCCTCGCGTGTGAAGCGAGTGCTCTCCCGCTGAGCTAATCGACCGGGACGGGGTTGAACTTTACCGGAGGCTTTGGTGGGGGGCGCTGTGGGGGCGCTTTGGTGCTCGGGGTCACGGGAGGTCGGGTTGGGGTCTCGGATGGGGGAGGGCGTCGTGGTGTTGACATGGGATGGAAACGTCGATAGCCTTCGATTCGTTAAATCGTTTCAATTGAGATCGGGTTCGCGGTCCCCTCGCTCAGGTCTGGCGCGTTCCGGCTGGTCTCGTTCGAATCGCAAGGAGCCCCTTGAATGAATTCACCCCCTAAGTTCCGCCGGATCGTGGCGGTATCACTGGCCAGCGTGGTGGCCGGGACCGGCATTGCCGTTGCGGCTCAGGCCGAATCGCGGCACGGCAGCGATGGTGTCCAGCTCGAGAACCTCGACCGCGGCCTGGTCGCGGCCGTCACCGATGACGGTGTGTTCCTCAGCTGGCGCCTGCTTGCTGATGAAGTGTCCGGTTATAACGATTCAGGTCTCACCGGGACCGATTTCAATGTCTACCGAGACGGAGAGTTGCTCTCCACCGTTTCGGACAGCACCAACTACCTCGATACTGCGGGTGTTGCGGAGGCCGAGTACAAGGTCGTTCGCGTCGTCAACGGCAAAGAGAAGGGCAAGGGCGTCACCGTCACGCCCTGGTCCGAGAACTACCTCGATGTGCCGCTGTCCAAGCCCGCGGGCGGGACCACCCCCGCCGGGGAGGCTTATGAGTACCGCGCCAACGATGTGAGTGTCGGTGACCTCACCGGCGACGGGAAGTACGAGTACGTCGTCAAGTGGGACCCCACGAACTCCAAGGACGTCTCGCAGGTCGGTTACACCGGCAATACCTATCTCGACGCCTACACCCAGTCCGGCGAGCAGCTGTGGCGCATCGACCTGGGGGTGAACATCCGCTCGGGTGCGCACTACACCCAGTTCGACGTGTACGACTTCGATGGCGACGGCGTCTCCGAGGTCATGATGAAGACCGCGCCCGGCACCAAGACGACCTCCTATGTGAAGGACAAGGAGCGGTACATCGACCTCCCCCGGAGGGATGTCCGGAATGGTGTGACCCACCAGGACGACTACCGGCTCTCCGCCTCCGGCTACTACGACCACCTGGTCGGCATGTTCATGGGCTGGTCCGAACACGAGGAGGTCGTGGCCGGGAACTGGCCCGCCACCATCGAATCGGCGCTCGGGGCCGATGACCAGTTCGACTTCTCCTATCCCTTGTCGCAGGAGGACGCGGAGACCCTCGCCGACTACTTCATCGACGTCTATGCCCCCGCGCGTTCCTCGCGCAACCAGCTGCGGGCCTTCGAGGGCTTCATCCTCAGCGGCCCGGAGTACCTGAGCGTCTTCGATGGGACGACCGGCCTGGAGATGGACACCGTCGACTTCCCGGTCGAGCGCGGCGACGACGGCCTCCTGTGGGGCGACTACGCCATGTCGCGCATCGAGCCGGGCAACCGGGTCGACCGATTCTTGTCCTCTGTGGCCTATCTGGACGGCGAGCACCCGTCGGCGATCTTCTCGCGCGGGTACTACACGCGCACCACGATCGCCGCCTACGACTGGAACGGCAGGCACCTCAAGCAGCGCTGGCTGGCCGATTCGGGCCACGCGCCCATGTCGAACCCCTTCAACGACGGCCCGCACGGCGTCGAAGGACCCGACCCGGAGTGGGGCACGCTGACCACCCAGGGCGACCACTCGATGAGCACCGCCGACGTCGATGGCGACGGCAAGCAGGAGATCGTCTACGGCGGAGCCACCCTGGACCACGACGGCTCGCTGCTGTACTCCTCGTACGACACGATGCCCGAGGGCTCGGCCAATCCGGGCGCCGAGGCGAAGCTCGGGCACGGCGATGCCGAGCATGTCGGCGACTTCGATCCGGACCGCGAAGGCCTGGAGATCTTCGGGGTCTTCGAGGGCGGCAGGTGGGCGCCGTACGGCTACGCCATGCGCGACGCCGAGACCGGCGAGGTCCTGTGGGGCGGCTATACCGGCCGCGACACCGGACGCGGCATGGTCGGCGACATCGACCCCGCCATCCCCGGACTGGAGGCCTGGGCCGGCATGCCGCCCAACCAGGACGGCTCGGCCAACGGGCTGTTCACCGTCACCGGTGAGCCGATCCCGGTCACGGCTCCGGGCAACAATATGAGCATCCGCTGGGCCGCCGACGGGACGACCCAGGTCGTCACCGGCATGAACACCGAGACGCCGGATACGCCGAAGATCGTGGACTGGACCGACGGCACGGTTCTCACGGCCGAGGGGACCTACACGAACAACTACACCAAGGGCAACCCCGGCCTGGTCGCCGACGTCTTCGGCGACTGGCGCGAGGAACTGCTGCTGCGCACCGAGGACAGCAGCGCCCTGCGGATCTACCTGTCCACCGAGGTCACCGACCGCAAGCTCTACACGCTCATGCACGACCCGCAGTACCGGGTCGGCGTGGCGACGCAGCAGACCGCCTACAACCAGCCGCAGTACCCGGGCTTCTACCTGGCCTCCGACACCGACTTCGCGAACGTCCCGGTGCCGGAATTCCACGCTCCCGAGTGCAAGGACCCGCGATAGACGGTTGATCGACAACTGAATCCCGTTGGCGGGGCGTCCGAAAGGGCGCCCCGTCTTCGCCGTTGCCCCCGTACGGTCAGGGCCCGGCAGCACAGACATGGGATGATACGAGGAATTCACTTTCAGGTCTTGCGTCGGACCCTTCTTTGCGCTTGAGTGAAGGTGAATCCATCTCTCCTCATGGCGCCGTTCGCGGCCCATGAACGCGATCAGACAACAGCATTGGAGCATCCCCGTGCATTCCCTCAGACGGCGAGCCCGCATCGCCGCGGCCGCGGCAGGCGTCGCGATCATTGGAGCGGCAGGCTTCACCTTCTCCTCCCTCGCCTACGCCGCCGACTACGCGGACGTCCACATCGGCGAGGTCCAGGGCTCGATCGCCGACGGCGCCACCAGCTTCCCCTCACCGCTGGCGAACCAGACCGTGGCCGTCCAGGGCGTGGTCACCCAGGTGACCCTGGACCCGAGCGGCGCCAAGGGCTTCTTCCTCCAGGAGAAGACCGACGCCACCGACGGCGACCCGAACTCCTCGGACGGCATCTTCGTCTACAACGGCAACTACGACACCCTCCGCACCGAGACCGGCTCGCCCGCGGCCGATGAGCTCGGCGCGAACTGGGACGTGACCGTCGGCGACGAGATCGTCCTGCACGCCAAGGTCGGCGCCTACTTCGGCAATATCCAGTTCAGCGGCTCCTCCGCGTTCGTCTATGACGTGGTCGAGACCGGGCTGGACCCGGCCGAGGCCGTCGAGAACGTCGAGATCGCCCCGCCCGACCAGGCCGCCGCCTCCACCGTCTACTTCCGTCGCCACCTCGGCATGCAGATGACCGTCCCGGCCAACTCGGTCGTGACCGCCGGGCGCGACGTCTACTCGTCCGGCGGCGAGGTCTGGGCCATGCGCGGCGATGCCGAAGCGGCCCAGCAGGACGGCTACGCCGCCCGCCCGTACCGCGATGCGCACCCGCTCGACACCGACCCGGCGACCTTCGACGACGGCAACGGCTACCTGTTCGTCATCGGCGACCTGGGCATTCGCGCCACCGAGGGCACCGTGGACTCGGTCATCGCCCCCGCCAAGACCTACGACGTCATCTCCGAGGCCACCACCGGCGGTGTGTACCTGTCCTTCGGCAAGTACGCCGTCGAGGTCGCCCAGGACCTGGAACTCGAGGAGGGCCTCGACCCGTCCGAGAACCACCCCGTCGAGGAACCCGGCAGGGGAGAGGCGGGCATCGCCTCGTACAACATCGAGAACCTCTACGACACCCGCGACAACCCGAACTCCGAGTGCGACGACGCCTCCGACGCCGGCTGTGTGGACGCCGAGGACCCCGAGGGCAATGTCGACCCGCCCTTCGACTACGTCCCGTCCTCCTATGAGGAGTACCAGCAACGCATGGAGCGCGAGGCCCAGCAGATCGTGGACGACCTGCACAGCCCCGTCATCGTCATGACCCAGGAGGGCGAGGCCCAGGACGTCTGCTCGGTCAACCCCGACTGGAACTCGGGCGCCGAGCTCGGCGCCGACCGCCTCGTGTGCGACCTGGAGAACACCGGCGACGCCAACGCATCGTCCGACGGCCAGCCCGACTCGCTCCAGGAGCTCGCGCTCGTCATCGCCGAATACGGCGGCCCGACCTACACGGCCGCAGGTGATCTCGACTCGGCCGACACCCGCGGCATCATGACCGGCTACCTGTACCAGGCCGACCAGTCCACGCTGGCCGAGGCCGACGCCGACGACGTGGTGCTCGGCGCCGACCCGGCCGTCGACTACGACACCGAAGCCGACGCGATCAACGCCGACGTCGAGAACCCGAAGGCGCTCAACGCCTCCCTGCCGCAGGACGTGCTCGACAAGTGCACCTCCTCGGGCGTATTCGCCTGCAACGGTTTCGACGTGTACTCGCGCCCCACCCAGGTCGCGAAGTTCGAGATCGCCGCCGGTCGTGGCAAGACCACCGAGATCTACCTGGTCAACAACCACTTCTCGTCGAGCCCGAACACCCGGGTGCTGCACCGCACGGAGCAGGCCGCCTACCTGGCCGCCGTCACCAGCGCCATTCTGGACGAGAACAAGCACGCGAAGATCCTCGCCGGCGGCGACTTCAACGTCTTCCCGCGCCCCGACGACCCGTTCGCCGAGGGCCAGAAGATCTCCGGTGACTGGGTCGGACCCTCCGACCAGCTCGCCGCCATGTACGAGGACTCGGGCATGTGCAGCCTCTACGACGTGATGCTGGAGGACCACCCCGAGGCGGCCTACTCCTACACCTACGTCGGGCAGGCGCAGACCCTCGACCAGATGTGGGCCTCGCCGTCGATGCTGAAGAAGGTGCAGGACGCGACCAGCGCCCACATCAACTCCGACTACCCGGCCGACGCCACCGGCTTCGGTGAGGAGCCCGCCTACGGCGCCTACGGCGTCTCCGACCACGACCCCGAGGTCGTGACCATCAAAGTGAAGTAGCCGCTGCGGCGAGCGTCTTCACTCAGGACGACGAGAAAGGGGCGGGCCCGCGGGCCCGCCCCTTTCTCACTCTGCATTCAATTGCAGGTCTTGGCTAAGCGACCTTCTTGGCGCTCGCGATCGCCTCGGCCAGGGCCTCGATGGAGGCGGCGGCGAGACCGTAGGAGTACATCGGCTCGGCCTCCCAGCCGACGACCTGTCCGGCCTCGACCGCCGGGAGGGCGTTCCAGGTCGGGAACTCGGTGAGCGCGTCGGGCTGGAGGGCCTGGACGCGCGAGTCGAGGAAGAGGACGTCGGCGGCGTACTTGTCGGCGTTCTCCCACGAGAGGTTCTCGTAGTAGCTGCCGGTGGCCTCGTCGAGCGCGTCCGGGGCGATGAACTGGACGCCGAGCTCCTGGAAGAAGCGCAGGTCGTTATTGGCGTCGGCGCTGGAGGCATAGAAGATCTCGGCGGCGGCGGAGCAGGCGAGCACGGTCACCGGATTGTCGGCGGCGGCCGTCTTCAGGGCCTCCACGGCGGCGTCGTAGCGCTCCTTGTTGGCCGCGTTGGTCTCCGATTCCAGGTCCGCGCCGAGGGACGCGGCCAGCTCGGAGTGGCGGACGATGATGTCGTCCAGGGTGTTGGTCCGCTCGGCGTCGTCGGCGCTGAGCAGGACCACGGGGGCGAGCTCCTTGACCTGGTCGGCGCTCTCCTCGGGCACGTACCACAAGGCGGCCGGGTCGACGTAGTAGTGCGTCATCAGCACCTCGGGGCCGATGCCCGCATAGGCCTCGATGTCGAACTCGCCGTAGGCGTTTCCAATGACCGTGAGATCGTCGACCGGGAGATCGCCGGCCTGGCTGGTGGGGGAGCCGTCCTCATTGGTGGTGGGGCCGAAGACCCCGGCCACCTCGATGCCGAAGTCGTACAGGGCCGCGGCCATGCCGGTGAAGGCGACGATCTTGGTGGGGACCGCGTCGAGTTCGACGGTCTCCCCGGCGTCGTCGGCGAACGACCAGGGGCCCTCGGGCGCGTCGCCCGAGGCGTCGTCGCCGTCTTCGCCGGCGCCGCAGGCGGCCAGCGCACCGGTCAGGCCGAGGGCGCCGCCCCCGGCGAGCAGGCCGCGGCGGGCGATCCTGACCTTGTCGGCATCGAAAGCCATTGATTACTCCTTCAGGAAGGGTTGACGGACTGAACGGGGCTTGAATTAGGCTAGCCTAAGCAAAGAATGGGGCAGTGGTCCGCGAGCGGGACGTGTCGTCAGCCACTCAATTGGTTAGGTTAGCCTAAGCGAATTAACAGTCCGTCCCCCGGAGCCACGACTTGACCACCGTTTCTCCCGTCGCGCCCGCGCCAGCGGCAACCGACGGCGCCCGGCCCACCTCCCGCCGCGCCTGGGGACTCCTCGTCCTCGCCGGCGTCATCGCCGTCCTCGCGGTCCTCAGCATCGCCGTCGGATCCCGCGCGATGGGCCTGGGCGAGGTGTGGACCGGACTGACCGACCCCGCCTCCGACGCGCACACCGTCGTCACCCAGATGCGCCTGCCGCGCACCGCGCTCGGCCTCGCCGCAGGCGCCGCCCTCGGACTCGCCGGGGCCCTCATGCAGGCCATGACCCGCAACCCCCTCGCCGACCCCGGCCTCCTCGGCGTCAACACCGGGGCCGCCGCCGCCGTGGTCACCGCCGCCTACTTCTTCGGCTTCGCCAGCTTCACCCAGACCATCGGCTTCGCCTTCGCGGGAGCCGCGATCGCCGCCGTCGGCTGCTACCTCATCGCCGGGGCCGCCTCCGCCACTCCGGCCCGCCTCGCGCTGGCGGGGGCCGCCGTCACCGCCGCCGGGTACGCCTATG
Organism: Glycomyces buryatensis; assembly: GCF_004912275.1. GTDB lineage: Bacteria > Actinomycetota > Actinomycetes > Mycobacteriales > Micromonosporaceae > Glycomyces > Glycomyces buryatensis. Next base: position 163,325 of record NZ_STGY01000071.1, on the reverse strand, counting down.
TCTCGGCCGTGCAGATCCTCGACGCGGCCACGCTGGAGCAGATGCGGTTCTGGTCGGTCGGCTCGCTGGTCAACGCCCCGACCACGCCGGTGCTGCCGGTCGTCATCCTCATCGCGGTCGCCGCCATCGCCGGTCTGGTGCTGGCCCGTCCGCTCAACGCCCTCGCGCTCGGCGACGCCACCGCCACCGGCCTCGGCGTCGACCCGCGGGTGCTGCGAGTCGCCGGGATCGCCGCCATTACCGTCCTGGCCGGGACCGCCACCGCCGTCTGCGGGCCAATCGTGTTCGTCGGACTGGTCGTCCCGCATGTGGTCCGGGCCTTCACCGGGCCGGACCAGAACTGGGTCCTGCCGTATTCGGCGCTCACCGGGGCGGCCTTCCTCCTGGCCGCCGACGTGCTCGGCCGCGTCATCGCGCGTCCCGCCGAAGTCCAGGTCGGCATCGTCTGCGCCGTCGCGGGCGGACCGTTCTTCCTGTACCTGATCTCGCGCAGAAGGGTCGCCAGCCTGTGAGCACCATGACCCGCGTCCAGGTGGATGCGAGTGACCGCAAGGCGCCGGTCATCCGCTTCGGCGACTACTCGGTGCGCCTGCGCCGCCGCACCGCCGCGGCCATCGGCGGCACCCTGCTAGTCCTACTCGCCATCGCCTTCTGGGCGGCCTCCACCGGCAGCTTCGCGATGGGCTTCGACCGGCTCTGGGCCGCCCTCACCATGAACGGGACCACCGCCGACGAGTTCATCGTCTGGACCGTCCGCCTGCCGCGACTCGTCACGGGCATCTGCGTCGGCGCCTGCCTCGGCCTGGCCGGGGTCCTCTTCCAGACCCTGTCGCGCAATCCGCTCGGCAGCCCCGACATCCTCGGACTCACCCAGGGCGCCACCACGGGCGCGCTGCTCTCGCTCATCCTGCTCGGCGGCTCGCTGGCGACCACGTCCGCCTTCGCCGCGCTCGGCGCCCTCGGCACGGGCCTGACGATCTACCTGCTCACCAGGGGCGGCGACCCGTCCGGCTATCGGCTGGTCCTGGTCGGCATCGGCGTCGCGGCGATCCTCGCCGGCATCAACGGCTACCTGCTCACCCGTACCAACACGATCGACGCCTTCCGCGCCGTCTACTGGCTCACCGGCGACCTGTCAGGCCGCGACTGGGACCAGGCCGGTGCCGTCGCCGCCGTCCTGGCCGCCGGGACCATCGCCACCTGCATCCTGGTCCGCGGACTCGACGCGCTGCGCCTGGGCGACGCGACCGCCACCGCGCTCGGAGTCAAGGTCAACGGCGTCCAGGTCGCGGCGCTCATCACCGCCTCGGTCGTGACCGCCGGCGGCGTCGCCGTCGCCGGGCCGCTCGCTTTCGTCGCCTTGGCCGCCCCGCACATCGCCGCCCGCCTCACCGGCTCCTCGCGGAGCTTCCTGTGCGCCGCTCTGGTCGGCGCGCTCATCGTCACCGCCGCCGACGCCGCCGCCATCGTCGGCATCGGCGAGCGGCAACTGCCGACGGGCGTCGTCACCGGCGTCGTCGGCGGCATCTATCTCATGTGGCTGCTGGTCACACAACGCAAGAAGGGGGTCATGCCGTGACCGACTCGCTGAGCCCGTTGGCGGCCCGGAACGCCACGCTCGGATACGGGCGCGTCGCCATCAGCGAGGGCCTCGACGTGGACATCCCCGAGGGGGAGTTCACGGTCATCCTGGGCCCCAACGCCTGCGGCAAGTCGACCCTGCTGAAGGCCTTGGCGCGCATGCTCAAGCCCTCGGCCGGGCAGGTCCTCCTCGACGGCAAGGACATCCATTCCCAGCCGACTCGCGCCGTGGCCCGCCGTCTCGGGCTCCTGCCGCAGTCGCCGATCGCGCCCGACGGCATCACCGTCGCCGACCTCGTCGCCCGCGGCCGCTACCCCCACCAGGGCATCCTGCGGCAGTGGTCGGCCGAGGACGAGAAGGTCGTGGCCGAGGCCATGGCGGCCACCGACGTCACGGAGCTCGCCTCGCGCGGCGTGGACGAGCTCTCCGGCGGCCAGCGCCAGCGGGTGTGGATCGCGATGGTCCTGGCCCAGCAGACCCCGCTGCTGCTGCTGGACGAGCCGACCACCTACTTGGACATCACGCACCAGATCGAGGTCCTCGACCTGTGCGCCAAGCTTCACCGCGAGGGCCAGACTCTCGTTGCGGTGCTGCACGACCTGAACCAGGCCGCCCGCTATGCGACCCACCTGATCGCGATGCGCGACGGCGCGATCGTCGCCGAAGGCGCCCCGGTCGAGATCCTGACCGCGGCGACCGTCGAGAAGATCTTCGACCTGCCCTGCCGCATCATCGACGACCCCGAGACCGGGACTCCTCTCGTAATTCCGAGGGCTGGCCCGAGGGATCTGTAGCTCAGTCGAAGGCCGGCTCGAGGGAGCTGTAACTCGGGCGAAGGCGCTGCACTGACCACGGCGGCCTCGGGCGCACTGCCCGCGTCGCCCTTCGCAGCGCCGCGGTGCTCCAACGCCAACCCGCCTATCAAGACGAGTGCCATGGCGCCGCGCACCCACGCAGATGGCCACGACCGATTCGCCGAGCGCGACGATGACGACCAGGCCGTGCCGCTCGGTGATGTGCGCCGGATGGAGCGTGAGTCCGCGCTGGCTGTGGAAGATCGGGACCGACCACACGATGGCGGCGGCCAGCGCCCACAGCGCGTAGCGCCAGATGCCGTCCGCGAACTGGGCGCCGAAGACGGCGCCGACGGCGGCGAGGTTCGCCAGGAAGATCGGGCCGAACGCGGCCGTGGCCTGGACGTACATGAGGCCGTGGACGACCACGACGATGAGCATGCCGACGGCGAGCCACACGCTGCCGTGCTCGAACGCGGCCTCGTCCTTCGTGGGCTTGATCCGTTCGACGAACCAGTGGGGAAGCTTATTCGCGAGCACGCGTCATATCAACTCGCGTAACTCGGAACGCTATTCGAGCTGAGCCTTGGGGATGCGAACCTCGACTGTGGTGCCTTCGCCTTCGCTGCTGTACAGGCGGAGTTCGCCGCCGTGGCGGGCCACGATGGAGGTCACGATGGACAGCCCCAGGCCGGATCCGCCGGTGGCGCGCGAGCGCGACGGGTCGGCGCGGTAGAAGCGGTCGAAGACCTTCTGGCGGTGCTCCTCGGGGATACCCGGCCCCTGGTCGGCGATTCGTATTACCGCCCAGGTGTTCTCGGTGACGACCGAGACGTCGATGCGGGTCCCGGCGGGGGTGTGGACGCGGGCGTTGGTGAGCAGGTTGACCAGGACCTGCCGCAGCTGGCCTTCGTTGGCGACGACGGTGGCCTCCCCGGCGGCGACGAGCTCGACGGGGTGGTCGGGGTCGGCGACCTCGGAGTCGTCGACGGCGTCGCGGGCGAGCTGGCTCAGCTCGACCAGTTCGCGGTCGCCGCCGACCTCTTCGTCCAAACGCGAGAGGACCATGAGGTCGTCCACGAGTTTGGCGAGGCGGGCGTTCTCGCTGCCGATCCGGTCCATGGCCCGGTCGAGCTTCTCGCCCTCCGCGGCCACGCCGGACTGGTACAGCTGGACGTAGCCGCCGATGGCGGTCAATGGGGTGCGCAGTTCGTGGCCGGCGTCGGCGACGAACTGGCGCAGCCGCTCGTGCTGGCGGTCCCTCGCGCCGATCGCCTCGGCCAGACGCGAGACCATGCGGTTGAGCGCCAAGGAGAGTCGGCCCATTTCGGTGCGCGGGTCGGCCGGGGTGATGCGGTGGGCGAGGTTGCCCGCGGCGACGTATTCGGCGTCGGCGACCATGTGGTCGACCGGGCGCAGTCCGCGGCGGGTGATGACCAGGGCCGCGCTGATGCCCATGAACGCCACCGCGATCCCGGTGAAGACGACGGTCTTGGTGAGGGTGGCGATCGACTCGTGGACCTCGGTCAGCGGGGTGGCCACCACGAAGGTGTAGGTCGGAGTCTCGCCGGAGGAGAGCTTGACCTCGTACTCGCGGGCAAGGGCGCGGTAGGTGATGGAGCCGTCGGTGGCCTTGACGTTGAAGTACTCGTCGGTCGCAGGGGAGGAGGCGATGGCCGGGAGTGGATCGTAGTCGTCCGGGCTGCCGGCCTGCTGCTTGAAGGACAGCTCGCCGTCGCTGTTGAACACCATGAGCGAGTATTCCTGGAACGGGCTCGGCATCGCCTGCTCGGAGTCGTCTTCAAAATGCTGGGCGTTCTGGACCCAGGCGTCCAGGTTCTGGGGGTCGGCGATGCGCGTGATCTGCTCGTCCACCTGCCCGGTGAGCTTGTCCGAGACGATCTGCACGGTCACCAGGCCGATGATCGCGACGGCGACGATGAGCAGGATCGCCATCGCCGCGGCCATCTTGGTGCGGATCGTCACGGTTGCCCCTGCGGCGGGCGCAGCATGTAGCCGACCCCTCGCACGGTGTGGATCAGTCGCGGCCCGAGCTTGTCGAGCTTGCGGCGCAGATAGAACACGTAGGTCTCGGCCAGGCTCGACTCGGTGTCGAAGTCGTAGCCCCAGACCTGCTTGAGCAGTTCCTGCTTGGACACCACTCGGCCGGCGTTCGCGGCCAGGTAGCGCAGCAGGCGGAACTCGGTGGGGGACAGGTCGATCGTCTTGCCGCCGCGCGAGACCTGGTGCGCGGACAGGTCCATGATGAGGTCGGCGACCGAGACGGTGTCGTCGGCCTTCGCCGCCGAGGGGGTGCTGCCCAGCGAGCGGCGCAGCACCGCCGAGACGCGCAAGCTGAGCTCTTCGAGCCGGAACGGCTTCATGAGGTAGTCGTCGCCGCCGGAGCCGAAGCCCTCGCGCAGGTCGTCGGGCGCGGTGCGGGCGGTCAGAAAGATGATCGGGACCTGGTCGCCGGTGGCGCGCAGGCGGTCGGCGACGCCGAAACCGTCCAGGCCCGGCATATTGACGTCGAGGATGATCAGGTCGGGCCGCGAGGAGTCGACCGACGCGAGCGCCTCGGTTCCCGAGCGGGCCGCGGCGACCTCATAGCCCTGGAAGGAGAGCGCCTCGACCAACAGGTCCGCCAGGCTCTCCTCGTCGTCCACGACCAGCAGCCGGGCGGGAGACCCGTCGGGCCGGAGCGGCACGGCGGGAGGTACGGCCCCGGCTGGCCCACTGGTCGAAGACATCCGCCGCTCCTAGGTATTGGTGAGACACGATTGAGGTTGCCCGGTCAGCCTATTTCAGGCGATGCGCATGTGAAAGGCTTCGCGACCGTTTCCACTCCAGTTCTGGGGCGGCTCTCAGCTGCCGTTCAGCTCCGAATCTGGAGAGGGCGTGGCGGGGTGGCGCCGGTCGCTTCGAACCTGTAAGTTACCCGTTAGTAGTAAGAGTGCGAATCGACCGGACGCGCAAACGCGTGCGTCGATCAACCTGGAGGTAAGGCAATGGAGCCAGCCGTCAACGACCGACCCCTCACCGGACGGGCCGCCTTCGTCACCGGCGCCAGCCGGGGCATCGGCGCGGCCATCGCCGTCGCGCTGGGCGCCGCCGGGGCCAAAGTGGCGCTGTTCGCCAAGACCGGTGAGCCGCACCCGAAACTGCCCGGCACCGTCTACGAGACCGCCGCCCAGATCGAGGCCGCCGGCGGTCAGGCCCTCCCAATCGTCGGGGACCTGCGCGACGCCGAAGCCGTCACGGCCGCCGTCGACCGGGCCGCGGCCGAATTCGGCGGGCTCGACATCTGCGTCAACAACGCCTCCGCGCTCGACCTCACCCCCGTCGGGGAGATGAGCCTCAAGCGTTTCGACCTCATCAGCCAGGTCAACCTGCGCGGCACCTTCGCGACCCTCTCGGCCGCGCTCCCGCACCTGCGCGAGTCCGAGCACGCGCACCTGCTCACCATCGCCCCGCCGCTGAACACCGATGCGAAGTGGTTCGACGGCGGCCCCTACACCGCCACCAAGTACGGCATGACGATCATGACCCTCGGCGCGGCCAATTCCGAGCCGGGCGTGGCCGCCAACTGCCTGTGGCCCAAGACGACCATCGCCACCGCCGCCGTCGAGTTCGCGCTCGGCGGCCAGCCCATGCTCGACCGCTCCCGCAAGCCGGAGATCGTCGCCGATGCCGCGCTGGCGATCCTGACCAAGGACCCGAACACCTATACCGGCAATGCGGTCATGGTCGAGGACGTCCTTGCGGCGGAAGGCATTACCGACCTGTCCGAGTATGCGGTGAAGCCGGGCCAGACCGAATTCCAGCCCGACATCTACGTGGACTGATCAGCGGGCACGCTGAGCAAGAATCTTGCGCGCGGGCATACCTCCACGGTAGTGTGGAAGTATGCCCGCGCCATATGAGGATTTGCCGTTTTCAGATTTCCTGCACCATCCCGCGGCGACCGCTGCCCGTCTCGAAACGGTTCGCTCGATCGTGCTTCGCCGCAGAGGCTCTGCCGATCTCGCGCTGAGTCGAGCGGACCAGGCCGACCGCGACGCAACGGTCATCGATTTCACCTCACGGTTGCTCGCAGGCCTCGCGCGCGGGGGTGACACAGACGCCATCTACCGGGTGCTCCCCGAAGCACTTCCGTGGTCGACGTTCCTTCCCGACCGCGATCGGGCCCAGATGCTGTCGGAACTGATCGAAGTGGCACAGGGCTCCGCATCGCTGCACAATCTCGCCCCCATCGCGGTGCTTCTTGAGCAGTGGAGGCATTCGGCCGAGATTCACGCCGACCCCGAGCTCTACACCAGATTGACGGCCGAGCCGGAGGGCGACCTGGGCCCGATTTCCGCGCCTGAGGAGGCGGCTTGAGCCCGAAGCGAGGCGACCGCGTCGCACCACCGCCTACCGACATGGAATTCGACCTGAGGTTCGCCGACTCGGCAGCTGTCAAAGGCTGGGAGGAACTGGAACGGCAGGCAACCGGGAATCTCCGGCGCGCTTGGGAAGAATTGCGGGCCGACCCACGTTCCCGTGCGAATCCCAGCCGACAGCACCAGCTGAAAGGGGACCTCGGACTAGCGAGCTGGAAAGGGTCTGCCTGCGAGCGCTGGCAGTACGAGGTAACCGGCGGCGGACGCCTCTGGTACCTCATCGACGATGACCGGCGTACCGTTTGGCTCACTTACGCCGGGACAGGTCACCCGAAGGCGACCGACTGAAGAGCGGACACGGTCAATCCGCAGGTGGACACGGACTGACTATCGGCCCTGCCGGTCGTCATCGTCGGTGGCGAACTCGCGGGCCTGGGCCTCACGGCGGCGGCGCTCCCGGATCTGGGCCGGGAGCGCGCAGAGGACCACGGCGGCGAGCCCGGCGAGGACGACCGCCGCGACGACTCCCGGCACCCCCCAGCCGGTCTCACGCTCTTCGTAGGTCCCGACCTCGACGCACGCGGCCCTGACGGTCTCGCCGTCCGCGTTCACCCTCTCGCACGTGGTGGACGGGGAGACCTCGCTGCCCTCGTACATCAGGACGCGCTCCTCGCCGGGCATCGAGGCGATGAAGACGACCACGGCCACGGCCAGCGCGAGCACCGCGCTGACCACTGCGAGCCCCGGAGTGTCGGGCAGGAGCGGCTTCCTGGCTGCCATGCGGATCCCCCTTTGAAAGCAGGGGCAAAACATACCCGGCGGCCTCGGCGGACGTAGATATCGGTCCGCCGAGGCCGCCGGGAGACCTCACGCGATGAGGTGCACGTCGCCGAACTCGTGCCACAGATAGCGGGCCTCGATCGCCGCCTCGTAGGACTCGCGCAGCAGCTCGGTCTCGCACAGGGCCTCCAGCATCGCCAGGTGCGTCGAGCGCGGCTCGTGGAGGCCGGTCAGCAGCCCGTCCACGACGACCGGCGGGTCGTCGAGCGAGATGATCCGGTCGGTGTGGCCAGAGGCGGCGAACGCCCGGCCGCCGTCGGCCGCGCTCTCCAAGGCGCGCACGGCGGTCGTGCCCACCGCGATCACCCGACCGCCGGAATCCTTGGCGGCGTTCACCGCGCGGGCGGTGTACTCGCCGACCTCGAACCACTCCGGGTACGGATCCTCGTCGCTCTCCAGGGAGGCCACCCCGGTGTGGAGGGTGATCGGGGCGATCCCGATCCCGGCCGAGACCAGCCGCGTCACGATCTCCGGCGTGAACGGCCTTGCCGCGCTGGGCATCTCGGCCGATCCGGGGACGGTAGCGAACGCCGTCTGGTAGGCGCTGACCGGCCAGTCGCGGTCGACGTAGGAGTAGCGGATGGGCTTGCCGAAGCGCGCGAGGTAGTCCGGCACCGAGGCGAGCGGCGGCCGGGTCACCCACAGCCGCTTGCCGAAGCGCGCCTCGAGTTCCAGCACCACGCCGCCGGCGAGATGGACCTGGCGTCCGGGGACCTCGCCCAGGTAGGGCCGTTGTCCGTCGCGCAGTTCCACCAGCCACGAGCCGTCGGGCCGGGTGGAGGAGAAGTGGACACGCCAGCCCTGCTTCGTGGGTACCGACGCGGGCAGCGTGGTGGAGTTGTTCACCACGAGCAGGTCGCCGGGGCGCACGAGCGCCGGCAGGTCCTCGAAGTGGCGGTGGCTGATCTGGCCGGTCGCCTTGTCGGTCACCAGCATCCGCACGTCCGAGCGCGAGGCGCCGCGGACCTCGGCGGGCTGATTCGCCTCCAAAGCGGCCTCCAGTGCGAAACCGAAGGGGGAAACCAAGGTCGTACTCATTCTCTGCTGCCTTCCGGGGGGTTCGAGCCTTCCTTGAACGCCTTGGCCTCGTACCGGCCGCTCGCGGGCCGCGCCTCGACGAGGCGGACGATCGCGGCCGCCGAATCGGCGGGGTCGCCGGCCTCGGCGGCATCGGCCTCGCCCACGGCGGCGGTGAGCATCGCCGTGCGCATCTCGCCGGGGTCGAGGGACCAGACGCGCACGTCAGGTTCCTCGGCGGCGAGCACGTTCGAGAGCTGGTCGAGGGCGGCCTTCGAAGCGCCGTAAGCGCCCCAGGTCGGATACGGCCCGGTGGCCGCGTCGGAGGTGATGTTCACGATCGCGCCCCGGCGCCGCCGCAGCGACGGAAGCGCCAGCTGCGCCAGGTGGATCGGGGCGCGCATGTTCAGTTCGAACACGTCCGGCCAGACCGACAGGTCCGCCTTGTCCAGCGTCGGCAGCGGCAACTGGCCGAGCGTCGAGGCATTGTTGACCAGCAGGTCGATCCGGTCTTGGGCCAAGGCGACCAACCGTTCGCGGTGTGCGGCGTCCCAGGCGAGGTCCCCGGCCAGGTATTCGGCTCCGAGCCGCTCGGCGGTCTTCGCCAGGCGCTCTTCCCCGCGGGCGGTGAGGATCAGGTTCCAGCCGTCGGCGGCGAGGTGCTCGGCGAGGGCTTCGCCCAGTCCGGCCGATGCCCCGGTGATCAGTGCGGTGCGAGATTCGTTGTCAACCATGGCCCCACGCTATGGCCGCCGCCGCTTCCGCACATCCGGCTGAGGTCGCGGTCGGTCCCGGTCCGCTGGTCCTAAGACCTGCGAACGAGGTGAGCGGGCGCTCCCTCGACTAGGTTGTAGGGGTGACCGCCTCCCAATCCGAGCCCACCGCCCTGCTGCACGAAGTGTCGGCAGCGGTCGGTGCGATCACCCGTCACCTGTCCGTGCACCAGGTGCTGGAGGTGATCGTGTCCTCGGCGCGCCGCCTGGTCGGCGCGGACTACGCCGCCATCGGCATCCCCGACGACGCCGGCGGCTTCGCGGAGTTCATCACCGACGGCATCGGCGAGGAGCAGCGCCTGAAGATCGGGCCGCTGCCCCGCCAGCACGGCATGCTCGCCGCGATCCTCACCGAGACCGAGCCGATCCGCCTGGACGACCTGCGCCACGATCCGCGCCACCAGTGGTGGCCCAAGGCCCACCCGACGATGGCCGCACTCCTCGGCGTCCCCATCCTCGAGGGCGACCGGACCCTGGGGATCGTGGTGCTCACCAACGATCTCGGCGGGCCCGGCTTCACCGAGGCCGACACCGAGCTGATCGAGCTGATCGCCTCCCACGCCGCCATCGCGCTCACCAATGCGCGACTGTACGAACGCAGCCGCGAGCTGACCGTGGTCGAGGAGCGCAACCGGCTCGCCCGCGAACTCCACGACGCGGTCATGCAGCGGCTGTTCTCGCTGCGGCTTTCGACGCGCGCGGCGGCGAAGCTCGTCGCCATCGACCCCGACGAGGCCGCCCGGCGGCTGGAGGAGGTCGAGACCCTGGCCGCCGACGCGATCGCCGAACTGCGCGGCGTCATCGTGGAGCTGCGCCCCGCCGACCTGGACACCCACGGCCTGGTCGAGACGCTGCGCCGCCACGTCGCCCTGCTCGACCGGCTCCACGACACCGACGTCGCCATCGAGGTGCGCTCCCCGATCGACCTGACCCGCGACGGCGAGGTCGAAGTGCTTCGCCTGGTCCAAGAGGCCCTCGGCAACGCCTTCCGCCACGCCCGCGCCCGGCACGTCCAGGTGACCGTCGAGGCCGAACGCATCACCGTCGTCGACGACGGCGCCGGCTTCGAAGCCGACGAGGCCGCCACCCGCGGCCTCGGCCTGCTCTCCATGCGCGAACGGGCGCTGGCCCTCGGCGGCAACCTGCTGGTGGAGACCGCCCCCGGCGCCGGCACGACAGTGACCTTGGAGCTCGACCGTGAATGACAGAACGGTGAATGACACGACGGTGAATGACACGAAGGCAAGTGGGTCGATCCGACTGCTTCTCGTGGACGACCACCCCGTGGTCCGCCAGGGCCTCCGCGCCTACCTCGAACTTGAAGCGGACCTCCAGGTCGTCGGCGAGGCCTCCGGCGGCGAAGAAGCCCTCGAATCCATTGCCTCCCTGAGCCCCGACGTGGTCCTCCTCGACCTCAAGATGCCCGGCCTCGACGGCCAGGGCGTCCTCGAACGCCTCGGGAAGGACGCGCCGCGCGTCCTCGTCCTGACGTCCGCGACCGACGTCGAACGCGTCCCGGCGGCCATCGCCGCGGGCGCCGCCGGATTCGTCTACAAGGACATCGACCCCGACGCCCTCACCGCCGCCATCCGCACCGTCCACGCCGGACAGGCCCTGCTCTCGCCGGCCGCGCTGCGAGGCCTCATGTCCGGAACCTCCGCCTCCGCCGCCCCGGAACTGACCCCGCGCGAAAGCCAGGTCCTCGGCCTCATCGCCAAGGGCCAGACCAACCGCCAGATCGCCAGGGCCCTCGGCGTCTCGGAGAAGACCGTCAAGACCCACGTCACCAACCTCCTGCGCCGCATCGACGCCGCCGACCGAACCCAGGCGGCCCTGTGGGCGGTCCGCCACGGCATCGGCTGAGACCCGCAAAGGGTGTACGTCGCAGTGCGTAGACCGGTTTGCGTTCGGACGCGGAGGTGACTGCGTGCCTTCGCGTTCGAACATTGGGGCATAAGCAACCGACGAAGGAGCCCCCAATGAACGCCAAGACCGCCTGGACCAAGCCCGAGATCACCGCCGCCGCCGGACTCGGCCTGGCCGCCTCCGGGATCGGGATCCTGTGGGCCGTCGGGGTCGAATTCCCGATCTACCCGCCCCCGGGCATGCTCATCACCTCGACCATGCTCGCGTTCTTCGTGCTGACCAGGGGCCGATCGACTTGGGCGGCGCTCTTCCCGCTGCTCCTCGGACTGTCCAACGTCATCGGCTTCAGCATCGAAGGCATCGTCGGCGGGGTCGGCATCGGCAACCTCACCGGCGAGTCCGGCCGCGGCCCGATGCTGGGCCAGGCGGTCAATATCGCGGGAGTCCTGATCGCCCTCACCGCCGGCTCGATCGCCCTCACCGCGGCCCGCCGCCGACGTGCGGTGCCCGTTCACTCCTGATCGAAGACGATGCGCGCCAAGCACTCGGCGAGGTCGCCGGGGCGGGTCGCGATCGACAGGTGGTCACCGTCGAGACGGTCGACCGACCAGCCCGATCGCGCCGCCTCGGCGGCCTCGACGTCGTAGGCCTCGCTGAGTTGCAGGTACCCACACCAGCCCGCCGGCCACCGCGGCGGATCGGGCGCGGCCTCCTCGAAATAGGAGAGCGGTAGGCGCGGAAGCTCGGAGATGAACCGTTCGCGCTGGCCGGGATCCGGCAGGAGCTCGGCGATCGTCTCCGGCGGGAACCAGTCGCTCCACCTCGGCAGGCGCCCGTGCTCGGCCACGGCATGGAGCTGATCCCGAAACTCGGGCGGAACGGTGTCGAACCAGGACCGGCCGGGATGCGGCAGCAGCGCGTCGACGAACACCGCGCCGATCGTCCCGGGAACGGCCGTCTCGATCGACGGCAGCAGTGCGCCCGCCCCGCTGTGCGCCACCAGGACCACCGGGATGCCGGGTGGAATCCGGCCGCCGATCGCGTCGGCCGCCGCCTGATAGTACGGTCCCGCGGATGCGAAGACCTCGCCGAATGCGGGCACCACGACCCGGAAGCCGCGCTCTCGCAGCGAGGCGGCCACCGGTTCCCAGGCGGACGGGCCCGTCAGCGGGCTGTGCACCAAGGCGATCAGGCAATCGTCCATCGGCACATTCTCACCCACCAGAGCACAGGCCGCCGATTGCCCTCGGGCATGCGGCGGCCGTGGAGGAATCTACGATGCTCAGCCGCCGACGGTGAGCGGGTCGCCGCCCTGGCGTTCGCCCGTGTCGAGGGTGTCGATCTGGGACAGGTCCGACGGCGTCAGTTCGAAGTCGAGCACCTGCCAGTTCTCGCGGATGCGCTCGGGCGTGACCGACTTCGGGATGACCACGTTGCCCCGCTGGAGGTTCCAGCGCAGCACGACCTGCGCCGGAGTCCTGCCATGGGCCTCGGCGATCACCTGCACGACGGGCTCTTCGAACAGCGAACCGGAGCGCAGTCCCAGCGGCCCCCACGACTCGGTCGCGATGGCGTGCTCATTGTGGTAGTCCCGCAGCTCGGGCTGGCTGAAGTACGGGTGGAGCTCGACCTGGTTGAGCTCGGGCAGGGCACCGGTCTCGTCCTCAAGGCGATCGAGGTGCTCGGGCAGGAAGTTCGACACGCCCGCGGCCCGGATCAGCCCCTCGGAACGGGCGTCGAGCAGCGCCTGCCAGGACTCGACGTATTTGTCCACGGACGGGCGCGGCCAGTGCAGGAGGTACAGGTCGAGGTACTCGGTGTTCAAGCGCTCCAGGGATTCCTGGAGATTTCGGCGGACGTCCTCGTGGCCGTGGTCCCAGACCTTGCTGGTCAGGAAGACCTCCTCGCGTTTGGCGCCGGTGGCGATGGCGCGGCCGACGCCGACCTCGTTCTGGTACCCGACGGCGGTGTCGATGAGGCGGTAGCCGGTTTCGAGCGCGGTCTCGACGGCGGCCTGCGCGCCGTCGTCGTCGATCTTGAATGTGCCGTAGCCGTAGCGAGGAATCGCGACGCCGCTGGACAGGATCATCGATGTGCTCAGTTCGCTCATGATTTCGAGCGTACTCAGGTGTATCGGGATCGCCCAGAACCGCAGGGCATCGCCGTGTGTGCGGCATTTGTCGCAGGGGTGATCGCGGGGTGATCGCAAGCAGGGCACGCCGAAGCAGGTAGTCCAAGGGGGCCCCTAGGCAAAAGTTTACTCGCGGGGTCCGACATCTTTCCCGCCGACTTGCCAAGATGGAAAGTCGTCAGGTAGACTTTCCGTCATGGAAAGTAGCGTGAATCCCCAAGAGGCCCAAGCGGCCCTCGATTCCGTCCAGCAGTCCCGATCGGACATCGCCGACCGGCTCTACACCCCGTGGTGGTACCACCCGGCCCTCGGCGTCCTCGTCGGCGGGCTGGTCGCCGCCGTCACCGGCGGCGTCCACTTCTCGGTGCTGCTCGTCGTCTACACGGCGGGACTCGTCGGTCTCGTCTACACCTACCGCCGCGTGGCCGGCGTGTGGATCAATGGCTACGAGGCCGGACCGAAGTCCCGCCGCAGCCTCTTTCGCTTCGTCGTGGTCCTCCTCGTCATCGGGATCGTCGGAGCGGCCTTCAGCATCGGCATGGAACTCCGCTGGTTCACGCCGATCACCGGCCTCGTCATCGCCGTGTACACCACGGTCTGGGGCCGCCAATTCGACAAGGTCCTGCGTGCCGACCTGCGGGAAGCGGCATGAGCCGCAAACCCGAGTTCGACGAGATCATCCACGCGCCCAACCGGTTGCGGATCTGCTCGATGCTCTCGGCGATGCCCGAGGTCGAATTCGCCGTCCTGCGCGATGAACTCGGCGTCAGCGACTCGGTGCTCAGCAAGCAGCTCCGTGCGCTGGAAGAGGCCGGCTACGTCGGTGTCAGCAAGTCGCCCTCCAAGGGGCGGACCCGCACCTGGGCCTCGCTCACGCCGGCCGGCAAGGACGCCTTCGCCGGGCATGTCGCGGAACTCCGGCGGCTCGCCGACGGCGTCAGCCTGTAGTGCCGGGCCGGGAAGTGCGGCATGGCAAAAGGGCGCGAGGCGAATGCCCCGCGCCCCCCTTCGTGCCCTGACCTCAGCGTTCATTGCTCCCGGGATCGATGCCCTGCCGCTTTCCGGTCTCCAGCGCGTCGATCGCCTCCATCTCGGCCTTCGTCAGCGCGAAGTCGAACACGTCGAAGTTCTCGGCGATGCGGCTCTCCTTGGCGGACTTGGGGATCACGACGCAGCCGTTCTGCAGGTGCCAGCGGATGACCACCTGGCCCGGGCTCTTCCCGTGGGCCTCGGCCGCGGCGGTGACGGCGGGCTCGGCGAGGACCGAGCCGGTGCGCTGGCCCAGCGGCCCCCACGACTCGGTCGCGATGCCCCGCTCGGCATGCCATGAGCGCAGCGGGGCCTGATTGAAGTACGGGTGCAGCTCGACCTGGTTGACCGAGGGCCAGACTCCGGTCTCGGCGTGGAGGCGTTCGAGGTGCTCGGGCAGGAAGTTCGAGACCCCGGCCGAGCGGATCAGGCCCTCTTCCTTGGCCTTGAGCAGCGACTCGAACGTCTCGACGTACAGGCCCTGCTTGGGTGAGGGCCAGTGGATCAGATACAGGTCCAGGTAGTCGGTGCCGAGGCGTTCGAGCGAGGCTTCGAGCGCCGCGCGGGCCTGGTCCGACCCGTGGTGGTCGTTCCAGACCTTGGTCGTCAGGAACACGTCCTCGCGGGCGACGTCGGAACCGTTGATCGCGCGGCCGACGCCCACCTCGTTTCCGTACATCTCAGCGGTGTCGACGAGGCGGTATCCGGTGGTCAGCGCCGCCTCGACGGCCCGCTGGGCCTCGTCGTCGCCGACCTTGTAGGTGCCGTAGCCGATGCGGGGCATGGCAACGCCGTCATTGAGCTGGAACGGTGCGCGAAGATCAGTCATATCGGCGATGGTAGCCACCGGATCGCGGTTCCCAATGCCGAATCGGGGGTTCGAAATCTCACCCGTCCGCGGCGAGTTGGGCCCGGTCGGCGTCGACCATGATGCGGGCGAGTTCGTCCCAGTGGACCCTGGCCTTCCAGCCGATCTCGCGCTCGATCTTGGCCGGGTCGCCGATCAGCTCGGGCACGTCGGCGGGGCGTTCGTAGCGGTCGTCGTGCCTGACGTGGTCGTGCCAGTCGAGTCCCGCGTGCGAGAACGCGGCCTCCAGGAAGTCGCGGACCGTCGCCGCGTGCCCGGTCGCGAGCACATAGTCGACCGGTTCGTCGTGCTGGAGCATCATCCACATCGCCTCGACGTACTCGGGCGCATAGCCCCAGTCCCGGACGGCGTCGAGATTGCCCAGGTAGACGTGCTTCTCCAGGCCGGCCGCGATCCGGGCGACTGCGCGGGTGATCTTGCGGGTCACGAAGGTCTCCCCGCGGCGGGGGCTCTCGTGGTTGAAGGCGATCCCGCTGACGCAGAACATGCCGTACGACTCGCGGTAGTTGACCGTCGCCCAGTGCGCGAACAGCTTCGAGACGCCGTAGGGACTGCGGGGGTGGAAGACGGTCGTCTCACTCTGCGGCGGGGCGGTCAGGCCGAACATCTCCGAAGTGGAGGCCTGGTAGATCCGAGTGGCGATGCCCGAGGCCCGCACCGCTTCGAGCAGGCGGATCGCGCCGAGCGCGGTGACGTTCGCGGTGTAGTCGGGCAGCTCGAAACTGACCTGCACGTGGCTCTGGGCGGCCAGGTTGTAGATCTCGTCGGGCCGGGTGTCGCGGATGAGGTTGACCAGCAGCCCGGCGTCGGTGACATCGCCCTTGTGGAGGAAGAGGCGGCGCCCCGACTCGTGGGGGTCCTGGTAGACCGAGGCGAGCCGGGAGGTGTTGGCGATCAGGGACGAGGCCTGCCGGACGATCCCGTGGACCTCGTAGCCCCTGGACAGCAGCAGTTCGGCCAGATACGAGCCGTCCTGCCCGGTGATCCCGGTGATCAGCGCGGTCTTGGCGCGCCCGATCGCGGCGCCCTGCCCCTCCACGGTTCCGGCGCTCACGCGGCGGCCGCCGCGAGCAGCCGGCCGCGCGGGTCGCCGTCGCCCGCGTCGGGGGTGAGGCGGGGGTGGCCGACGCGGCGCTTGGGCCGTTCCGCCTGAGGGTCCTTCGCTGCCGTCGGCATCGATCCGCCTTCCTGTCCCGGGTGCGGTTCCCAAGTCTAATGCAGCCCTTCGGCACCTGCCCGGCATGCGGAATTGCCGGTACCGGGCCAAAGCGGGCGGCGCGACAGGGTCCCTCAAAAGCCGTTCCCGCCCCGGTCAACCCAGCGACACGTCGAGGTCGCGTCAGATTGGGCGAATCGTTTCATCGGGTCAATAAGGTGTCGGGAAGCAGTGAAATGGCTGTGCACCTTCGTAAGTGAGGACTTGCCCCATGAAACGACGGAACGTCATGCGCGCCGCGGTGGTCGGCGCCGGATCGGTCGCCTTCGGCTTCACCATGACCGGACCCTCCTTCGCCTACCCTGCCCAAACCGGACCGAGCCCCTACGGATCCCTCCAGTCGGCGGACGCCAATGGCATCCGGCTGCCCGCCGGATTCACCTCCCGCATCGTCGCCCGCTCCTCCCAGACCGTCCCCGGCACCTCCTACACCTGGCACGGCGCGCCCGACGGCGGCGCCTGCTTCGCCGACGGCAACGGGTGGATCTACACCTCCAACTGCGAGATCTCCAGCGCGGGCGGGGCCGGTGCCCTCCGCTTCGACTCCTCCGCCCAGGTCGTGGACGCCTACAGCATCCTGAGCGGCACTCGTAACAACTGCGCCGGGGGCGCCACCCCGTGGGACACCTGGCTGTCCTGCGAGGAGGTCGATCGCGGCTACGTCTACGAGACCGACCCGTACGGCACCGACGCCGCGTCGCAGCGCCCCGCCATGGGCCGCTTCAAGCACGAGGCCGCCGCCTGCGATGCCGACCGCCAGGTCATCTACCTGACCGAGGACGTCTCCGACGGCGCCTTCTACCGCTTCGTCCCCTCCACCTGGGGCAACCTCGCCAGCGGCACCCTCCAGGTGCTCACCGAATCGGGCGGGGCCCTGTCCTGGAAGCCCGTGCCCGACCCCGACGGCTCCCCGACCGCCACCCGCAACCAGGTCTCGAACACCAAGCGCTTCAACGGCGGTGAGGGCTGCTACTACGCCGGGGGCATCTGCTTCTTCACCACCAAGGGCGACAACAAGGTCTGGGCCTACGACGCCGTAGCGAACACCCTCGCGACCGTCTACGACGACGGCCTCACCCCGAATCCGCCGCTGACCGGCGTCGACAACATCACCGGCACCAGCGGCTCCGGCGACCTGTTCGTCGCCGAAGACGGCGGCAATATGGAAATCTGCATCATCACCCCCGACGACATCGTGGCCCCGTTCCTGCGCATCACCGGCCAGAGCGGCTCCGAGATCTGCGGGCCCGCCTTCAACCCGGCGGGGGACCGCCTCTACTTCTCGTCGCAGCGCGGCACCTCCGGCTCCAGCTCCGGCGGGATCACCTACGAAGTGACCGGTTCGTTCCGTTAGACATCAGGGGCTTCGCGGAACCGGCTGTCCGTGAAGCCCCCACCAGGTCCTCCCGGTCGCTACGATGAGTCGAAGTGACCAGTCGGACAACGGAGTCGGTGACCACGCATGCCTGTCCTCACAGTCGATCTGGCGATAGTCGGAGCCGGCCCCACCGGCCTGTTCGCCGCCTACTACGCCGGATTCCGCGGGCTATCCACAGTGGTCGCCGACGCGCTGCCGGAGGCGGGCGGCCAGATCACCGCGATGTACCCCGAGAAACTCATCTACGACGTGGCCGGCTTCCCCGAGATCAGGGGCAGAGACCTGGTCGACAACCTGGTGCGCCAGGCCGCCGCCTTCGAACCGTCCTACCTGCTCGGCCACCGGGCGGAAAAGCTCCACTACGAAGACGGTTCACCCCTGCTCGAATTCGATGACGGCACCCGCGTCCAGGCCAAGGCCGTCCTCATCACCGGCGGGCTCGGCAGTTTCACCTCCCGGCCCCTGCCCGCCGCCGCGGATTTCACCGGCGAGGGCGTCGTCTACTTCGTTCCCGAGCTGGCCGCCCACGCCGGGCAGGACGTCGTCATCGTCGGCGGGGGCGACTCCGCCTTCGACTGGGCCCAGGCGCTCCACCCGATCGCCGGCAGCGTCACCATCGTCCATCGCCGCGAGAAGTTCCGCGCCCACCAGGCCACCGTCGAGCGCGTCCGCGAACTCGGCGTCCCCATCATTGTCAATGCCCAGGTCAGAGCCATGCGAGGAACCGACCACGTCACGGGCATCGAGATCGACATCGCGGGCGACGACGAGACGCGCTACCTCCCCGCGGACACCGTCGTCGCCGCGCTCGGCTTCACCGCCGACCTCGGACCCCTGACCGAATGGGGTCTCGAAATCGAGAAGCGCTGCATCACAGTCGACTCCACGATGGCCACCAACCTCCACAGAGTCTTCGCCGCCGGTGACATCGCCCAGTACGTCGGGAAAGTGCGTCTCATCGCGACCGGCTTCGGCGAGGCCGCCACCGCCGTCAACAATGCCGCCGTCGCCCTCGATCCCGAGGCGCACCTGTTCCCCGGCCACTCGAGTGAGAACCCGTGACCCGAAAGTCCTAGTATTCGGAAATGCTTGCCATGACCGTCGCTGACGGGAAACTCGCCCCCGACACGGTCCCCGACCCCGAGCCGGGACCCGAAGAAGTGCTCATCGAGGTCGCCGCCGCCGGCCTCAACCGCGCCGACCTCGCCCAGGTCGCCGGCCACTACCCGCCCCCGCCCGGCGCCCCCGTCTGGCCCGGACTCGAAGTCTCCGGCACGATCATCGCCGCTGGCAGCGACGAGAACTCCGGCCTGGTCGGCCTGGAGGTGTGCGCGCTGCTGCCCGGCGGCGGCTACGCCGAACTGGTCACCGTCGACGCCGGACTGATCCTGCCCAAACCGGAAGGCGTGGACCTGATCGACGCGGCCGGCCTGCCCGAGGTCGCCGCCACCGTCTACTCCAACCTCGGCTACCTGGTCGGACAGGACCACCCCGCCAAGCGCCGCGTCCTCATTCACGGCGGCGCCGGCGGCATCGGCACCTTCGCGATCCAGTTCGCGCACAAGCTCCTCGGCGCCGAAACCTGGACCACCGCCCGCTCCGAATGGCGGCGCCAGCTCGAAGGGCTCGGAGCCGACCGCGTCATCGACTACCGCACCGAGGACTTCTCCGCCGAGATCCGCGCCGCCGGAGGCGCCGACGCCATCCTCGACGTCATCGGCGCGGCCTACTTGGAGCCGAACCTCAAGGCCCTCAACACCGATGGCCGACTGTCCATCATCGGCCTCCAGAAGGGCGCCAAGGCCGAGATCGATCTGGGCGCACTGCTCACCAAGCGCCAGACTGTCAGCGCGTCCACACTGCGCTCTCGACCGTTGGACCAGCGCCGCCAGATCGTCGCGGACGTCTTCGAACGCGTCTGGCCGCTGCTCGACCGGGCCGAACTCGAAACCACCATCACCACCCGCCTGCCGCTGAAGGAGGCCGCCGAGGCCCACCGGCGCATGGCGGCCGGAGGCGGCTACGGCAAGACCGTCCTCACGGTCGAGTAGCCGAAAAGGACAGGCCCGGCTACTCGGCCGCACGCAGACGGCCCGCTGAGCGCTCAGCGGGCCGCAGCCGTTTCGGGGGACTTACTTCTCGCAGCAGCCTTGGCAACAGGCTTCGCCGCCACACTGGCAGGTGGCATCGTCGCAACAGGTGCAGCACGCTTCCGTGTTCATTCGCATTCACCTCCCTTGACCTCAGTGCACATCGACGGCTCCGCAAGCGTCGCCGAGCCCGGAGGGCACCAGTTCTCGGGCAGCGGCTGCCCGCAGTCGCCCTCCTCGACGGCCCGCAGCATCAACGTCAGCTGGTGGCGCAGCCCTTCAAGGCGCGCGATCTCGGCGGTCACCTCGCCGATGCGCCGCTCCAGGTGCTGCTCGGCCGGTTCGCACGGGCAGACCCCCGTGTCGCGCACGGCGAGCAGATCGGCGATGTCGGACAACCGCAGTCCCGCGCGCTGGCAGGTGCGCACGAAGCGGGCCCGGTCGAGTTCGGACTCGCCGTAGCGGCGGTATCCGGAGGGGCTGCGCTCGGGCGGCGGCAGCAGGCCCTCGCGTTCCCAGTAGCGGATGGTGTCGGCCGAGACACCGACCGATTCGGCCAGCTTCCCGACCGTCCAGGTGACGGCTGTGGTGGTCATGCATCGAACATAAACCTTGGAGTCGGCTCCAAGGTCAAGCCCGCGAGTGAAGTATTTTTCAACTCGCCTCACGCCGGGGCTAATGCGTTGGAGTCCGAGCGGCACCGGCGACTACCATTGACGCGAATATGCAGCGTCGGGAGCATTCCCGGCCGAACGTGATCGAGGGAGAACCGTGGCATCCGCAGCGCCGAACAACAGTCCAGCCGTCGTCGAACCGCTTTGGGTGACGGCTGGCACTACGTGCGCCGACGCGGTGGCCGCGGCCGGACTTCCCGCCAATGGACCGGCCGCGATCGTGGTGGTCCGCGACTCCGAGGGCCGGCTGCGCGACCTCGCCTGGGCCCCCGAGGCCGACGCGAAGGTCGAGCCCGTGGCGCTGAACAGCCCCGACGGGCTGAACGTCATGCGCCACTCCGCCGCGCACGTCCTGGCGCAGGCGGTGCAGGAGCTGCACCAGGCCAAGCTGGGCATCGGCCCGCCGGTGACCGACGGCTTCTACTACGACTTCGACGTGGCCGAGCCGTTCACCCCCGATGACCTGAAGCAGATCGAGAAGCGGATGCTCCAGATCGTCAAGCAGGGGCAGACCTTCGAGCGCCGCATGTACGCGTCGCTCGACGAGGCCCGTGCCGAGCTGGCCGACCAGCCCTACAAGCTCGAACTCATCGAGACCAAGGGCGAGGGCACCGACGCCGACGAGGTCATGGAGGTCGGCGGCGGCGAACTCACCGCCTACGACAACATCAATCCCAAGACCGGCGAGCGCTGCTGGTCGGACCTGTGCCGGGGCCCGCACCTGCCGTCGACCAAGTTGATCGGCTCGCTCAAGCTGATGCGCTCGGCGGCCGCGTACTGGATGGGTTCGGAGAAGAACCCGCAGCTCCAGCGCATCTACGGGACCGCCTGGCCGTCCCTGGCCGAGCAGAAGGACTACCTGGCCCGTCTCGCGGAGGCCGAGAAGCGCGACCACCGCAAGCTGGGGCAGCAGCTCGACCTGTTCTCGTTCCCCGACGAGCTGGGCTCGGGCCTGCCGGTGTTCCACCCCAAGGGCGGCATCATCCGCCAGGAGATGGAGTCCTACCTGCGCGAGCGCCAGAAGCAGGCCGGGTACGAGCTGGTCAACACCCCGCACATCACCAAGTCGGTCCTGTTCGAGACCTCCGGCCACCTGCCGTACTACGCGGACTCGATGTTCCCGCCGATGGAGTTCGAGGGCGCGGACTACTACCTCAAGTCCATGAACTGCCCGATGCACAACCTGATCTTCCAGTCGAGGGGACGCTCCTACCGGGAGCTGCCGCTGCGCCTGTCGGAGTTCGGGGCGGTGTACCGGTACGAGAAGTCCGGCGTGGTCCACGGCCTCACCCGTGTCCGCGGTCTGACCATGGACGACGCGCACATCTACTGCACCGAGGAGCAGGCACCCGGAGAGATCGCGAGCCTGCTGCAGTTCGTGCTGGAACTGCTGAACGACTACGGGCTCAACGACTTCTATCTGGAGCTGTCCACCAAGGACGACTCGCCGAAGTTCATCGGCGACGACGCCCTGTGGGAGTCGGCCACCGCCACCCTGCGCGAGGTCGCCGAAGCCTCCGGGCTCGATCTCGTGCCTGACCCGGGCGGCGCGGCCTTCTACGGCCCGAAGATCTCGGTGCAGGCCAAGGACGCCATCGGCCGGACCTGGCAGATGTCGACCATCCAGCTCGACTTCAACCAGCCCGCGCGTTTCGAACTGGAGTACTCGGCGGCCGACGGCACCCGCAAGCAGCCGGTCATGATCCACCGGGCCCTGTTCGGTTCGATCGAGCGCTTCTTCGGCGTGCTCCTGGAGCACTACGCGGGCGCGTTCCCGGCCTGGCTGGCCCCGGTTCAGGCGATCGGCATTCCCGTCCGCGACGAGAACGCCGAATACCTGGCGGACTTCTTCGCGAAGCTCCGCGCGGCGGGCATCCGCGGCGAGGTCGACTACTCCGACGACCGCATGCAGAAGAAGGTCCGCAACGCCCAGCTCCAGAAGATCCCGTTCATGGTCATCGCCGGAGACGACGACCAGAACGCGGGCACCATGAGCTTCCGCTACCGAGACGGCTCGCAGCAGAACGGCGTCCCGATCGAGGAGGCCATCGCCCACGTGGCCGAGGTGATCAACTCCCGTACCAACGAGGGCCCCTCGGCACCCGAGGCCCGGCCCTAGCCGACGACGAATCAGGTTCGGACGGTGTCACCGGCTTCCCAGTGGCGCCGTCCGAGTCGTTCTAGGGGGTTCGTAACCCCTAGTCGCGGCCGGTTTCTCCCAGCCAGCGCGCCAGTCTTCCCGCCCTGGCCAGCGCCGTCAGACGGTCCTCCGTCTCCGCGCGCAGCCGGGGGTTGGTGATCACGATGAGCTGGTCCTCCGAGCGGAGGCGGTCCGTCATCTCCGGGACGAACAGGTGCTTCTCGCGGACCACGCCCGCGATCGCACTGCCCTCCGGCAACCGCAGCTCGAACAGCCGCAGGCCCGCCAGACCCGATTTCTTCGGGACCGTGATCGTCAGGACCTCGCCGTCGACCGCGTCCAGCGGCGCGGTCTCGATATCGACCTCCTGGACCAGTTCGGGCCGGGTCAGCCCCAGCCGCCTGGCGACCCAGGGCAGGGTCGGGCCCTGGAGCAGGGTGAACACGACCACGAGAATGAACACGATGTCCCACAGCTGCTGCGCGCCCGCCAGCTGTTCCGAATGGGGGATCGTGGCCAAGACGATCGGCACCGCCCCGCGCAGGCCCGCCCATGACAGGAGCGCCTGTTCCCGCATCGTGAAGCGGAACGGTATGAGGCACAACAGGACCGAGAGCGGGCGCGCCAGCAGCGTCAGGACCGCGCCGAGGATCAGTGCGGGGACCAGCGCGTCCGCCAGGTTCGACGGGCTCGCGAGGAGACCGAGCATGACGAACAGGCCCAGTTGGGCGACCCAGCCCAGTCCCGTCGCGAACGACTGCGTCGCCGCCCGGTGCGGCAGGTGCGAATTGCCCAGGATCAGCGCGGCCAGATATGCGGCGATGAAACCTGAGGCGTTCAATGCCCCGGCCGCCGCGAATGCCGCCAGTCCGAGGCTGAACACGGCGAGGGGGTAGAGGCCCGACACCGGCAGGGCGAGCCGCCGCACCAGCCACGCGCCGCCGAGGCCGACCGCCAGTCCGATCGCCGCGCCCGCAGACAACTGCCAGGCCAGCGAGCCGAGCAGGCTCGCGGTACTGGGGATTCCGGCCGCCGATGAGAACGCCAGCACGAGGATGATCGCCGGGGCGTCGTTGAAGCCCGACTCGGCCTCCAGCGTCCCGGTGAGCCTCTTCGGCAGTCCCACTCCGCGCAGTTCCGAGAACACCGCCGCCGCGTCGGTCGAGGCCACCACCGCGCCGAGCACCAGCGAGGTCTGCCAGGAGAATCCGAGCAGGTAGTGCGCTCCGGACGCGACCACCGCGACGCTGATGCCCACCCCGAGCGTCGCCAGCATGCTCGCCGGGGCCAACTGCCCCGAGATGGCCTTCCATCGGGTGGACAGGCCGCCCTCGATGAGGATGAGCGCCAAGGCGAAGGTGCCGATGATCTGGGCGAGTTCGAAGTCCGCGAAGGCGATGCCGAGGACGTCTTCGCCGAGGACGATGCCGATGCCGAGGAAGATCAGCAGCGCGGGCAGGCCCAGCCGGTGGGTGGCGCGGATCGCGGCGATGGAGACGAGCACGGTGGCGCAGCCGATGAGGAGCACGAGATACAGCTGCGGCAGCGTCACGCCTGGAGCCTAACCGATACGTTGTGTCACGGGGATTTCGTCGCATTTCCGCGCTCGAAGCCTGTGGCCTAGGATCGGGTCCGTGAACGAACAAGCACCCGAAGGATCCGGAGTCCCCGACGGTTACGAGCGACTGTGGACGCCCCACCGGATGGCCTACATCAAGGGCGAGGGCAAACCCACCGGAGACGACGCGGACATCGAGGGGTGCCCGTTCTGCGAGATCCCGAAGCTGGACGACGCCGACGGCCTCATCGTCGCCCGAGGCCAGGCCCTGTTCGTGGTGATGAACAAGTACCCGTACAACGCGGGACACCTGATGGTGGTCCCGTACCGCCATGTGCCCGACTACACCGACCTCGACGCCGACGAGGTCGCCGAGATGGGTTCGCTCACACAGCACGCCATCCGGTTGCTGCGGGCGAACATGGGCGCGCACGGCTTCAACATCGGGATGAACCTCGGCCAGGTCGCCGGGGCCGGCATCGCCGGCCACCTGCACCAGCACATCGTGCCCCGTTGGGGCGGCG
The DNA here is from genome assembly GCF_004912275.1 of Glycomyces buryatensis. Taxonomy (GTDB): domain Bacteria; phylum Actinomycetota; class Actinomycetes; order Mycobacteriales; family Micromonosporaceae; genus Glycomyces; species Glycomyces buryatensis. The sequence continues at coordinate 138,463 of NZ_STGY01000071.1, read as the reverse complement.
ACGCGAACTTCATGCCGATCATCGGCCGCACCAAGACCCTGCCGCAGCTGCTCGCCGATACGCGAACCGAGCTTGCCGCGGCATGGGGGGAGTCGTAACCGGGTACGCACTATAGAGTCAAGGAACCCACCAAGCCGTGCCCGAACACCCAACTTGGGCTACGCCAAGAAATCAGGAGATCATGGCGAAGTTCCTTCGGACCTCCGGACGAGCGGGAGTGCGACGCTATGTCGACGCCGTGGCCAAGGTCCTCATCCGCCTCGGCGTGTCCGCCAATGCCGTCACGCTCGCCGGCACCGCGGTCGTCGTCGCCGCCTCGGTGTTCCTGCTGCCCCAGGGACACCTGTTCGCCGGCGTCATCGTCGTCGGCCTGTCCGTGCTCACCGACATGCTCGATGGGGCGATCGCCCGCGTCCAGGGCACCACCAGTCGCTTCGGCGCGTTGCTCGACTCGACCTGCGACCGCATCGCCGACGGCGCGATCTTCGCCGGACTGGCCTACTGGGCGCTGGCCGAGGACCGGTACGCCGCCTGCGCGCTGGCGCTGACAGTGCTGGTCGGCTCCCAGGTCGTCTCGTACGTCAAGGCCCGCTGCGAGAGCCTCGGGGAGAAGTGCGACGTCGGCATCATGGAGCGGCCCGAGCGGCTCATTCTCGCAGGTGTCGCTGTTTTGGCCGAGTCCTTCGGCGTCCCGTACGCGATGGAGGTCGGCATGGCGGTGCTGGCGTTGCTGACGACGATCACCGTCGTGCAGCGCCTCGTGCACGCCCGCTCCGTGCTCACCGCGAGCGAGAGGTCCGTCGATGCGTGAGAAGTTGACGGAGCTCTCCTATCTGGCCGCGTGGCGCGTGGTGCGGCTGATGCCCGAGCGCGTCGCCGTCGGCCTGGGCCGGTCCTTCGCCGACCGGGCCTGGCGCAAGAACGGCCGCGGGGTGCAGCAGTTGCGGCGCAACCTCTCCCGCGTGGTCGAGGGCGAGGTGGACGAGGAGCTGGTGCGCGACGCGCTGCGCTCGTACGCCCGCTACTGGATGGAGTCGTTTCGGCTGCCGTCGATGAGCGCCGAGGACCTGGACCGCGATTTCGAGATGAACGGCTACGAGCCGGTGCATCAGCGCCACCGCGCCGGTCAGGGCTCGATCATCGCCCTGCCGCACTGCGGGAACTGGGACTACGCGGGTGCCTGGGCGGCCCAGAACGCCGGGGACCGGCTCACCACGGTCGCCGAACGGCTCAAGCCCGAGGGCGTCTACCGCCGCTTCCTCGAATACCGCGAATCGCTGGGCATGACCATCATCCCGACCTCCGGGGCCGACCGCAATCCGCAGGCGCTGCTGTCCGATGCCCTGCAGAACGGCGACGTCGTCGCTCTGGTCGCCGACCGCGACCTGAGCAAGAACGGCGTCGACGTGAAGTTCTTCGGCGAGGCCGCCAGGTTCCCCTCCGGCCCCGCGCTGCTGGCGATCCGCAATGACGTCCCGCTGTACACCGCCGCGATCCACTACGAGGACGACCGGGCGGTCTGCCACATCACCGGGCCGATCGACACCGGCACCGGGCGGCTGCGCGAGCGGATCGCCTCCACCACGCAGGCGATGGCGGATGCCTTTGAGAAGGGCATCGCCGAGCATCCGGCCGACTGGCACATGCTGCAGCGGTTCTGGCCGGCCGATTTCGCACCGGCCGCACCCGATTCCGGCGACGCAGCGGAGTCCTGATGGGGGACTTGCGGATCGGCATTGTCAGCCCGTACTCCTTCGATGTTCCCGGTGGCGTGCAGTTCCACATCCGGGACCTGGCGGAGACGTTGATCGATGCCGGCCACGACGTCTCGGTCCTCGCCCCGGCGACGGAGACTGCCGGTCTGCCCGACTTCGTCGTCCCCGGCGGCAAGGCCGTCGCGGTTCCCTACAACGGGTCGATCGCGCGGCTGGCCTTCGGCCCCCGCTCGGCCGCGCGGGTCCGCCGCTGGTGCTCCGAGGGCGACTTCGACGTCATCCACGTCCACGAGCCGCTCACCCCGAGCCTGTCGTGCCTGGCAGTGCTCACCGCCCGCTGCCCGGTAGTGGCCACCTTCCACACCGCCATCACCCGCTCCCGGATGCTCGCCGCGGGCAAGCGCATGGCGCAGCTGGTGCTGGAGAACCTGTCGGCGCGCATCGCCGTCAGCCCTTACGCCCGCAAAGTCCAGGTCGAGCACCTCGGCGGCGGCGCCGTCGAGATTCCCAACGGCGTCCCGGTCGCCTTCTACCGCAAGGCCGCGGCGATGAAGGACAAGCCGGCCGGTCCGACGATCGGCTTCATGGGCCGCTTCGACGAGCCCCGCAAGGGCTTCGGCATCCTCCGTGACGCCTTCGCGCAGCTGGCAGCCGAACGTCCCGACCTGCACCTGCTCGTGGTGGGCCGGGGCGACCGCGAGGCCGCCATGGCCGGGCTCGACCCAGAGGTCGCGGCCCGGGTCCGCTTCCTCGGCGCCGTCTCGGAGGAGGAGAAGGCCGCGATGCTCGCCGGCGTCGACCTCTACGTCGCCCCCAATACCGGCGGCGAGTCCTTCGGCATGATCCTCACCGAGGCGATGGCCGCCGGCACCTGCGTGCTCGCCTCCGATATCGAGGCGTTCAAGAGCGTCCTGGACGACGGCCGAGCCGGCGGGCTGTTCGCCATGGGCGACGCCGCCGACCTGGCCGCCAAGGCCGGCGAGCTGCTGGACGACGCCGAAGCGCGCGCGGTCTACGTCGATCGCGCGAACGACTGGGTCCGCCGCTACGACTGGCCCGAGGTGGCCGGCCGTGTCCTGGAGGTCTACCGCGCCGCCATCGAGGCCGGGGCCGAACGCCGCTAGTGCCCGAATCTGAGAGTTACTGACTCTTTACTCTGAGTGCCGAAAGGTCCATACTGAGAATTGGCGATGCGTGTATCCCCGTGCAATCGCACGCGCACGGATCGAACGGAGGGCAGTCGGATGGCCGATGTCTCACACAGGGGTGACCTGAAGGGTCACCCAGACGTCCGCGAAATGGGAGCCCGATACGACCGCATGATGGGACGGCGGGACGTGGCGTTCATTGACGCCCCGGTTTTCCTCGTCGGTCTGTACTGCGTCATCTCGCCCTGGGTGGTCGGATTCTCGGCCGCTGAGGCAACTCTGGCGACGCACAACCTGGTCATCGGTATCGCGATCGGGCTGCTCGCACTAGGATTCACCGTGGCCCCAGAGCGCATGTACGGCATGAGCTGGGCCATGTGTGCGATCGGTGTCTGGATGTTCTTCTCGCCCTGGGTCATCGCTACGAGCCCCAGCACGGAAGCCATCTGGAGCAACTTCATCGTCGGTGCGCTGGCGTTCCTGCTCGGCCTCATGGCGGCCTGGCAGGTCAGAACCCGACACAACAACGGTTCGCCTGCACCTGGCTGAGCCGTGTAGCGGAGAGATCGAACCACGACACGACGCCCGCGCCGGCGCGGTCCTCCCGGGGACCGAGCCGGCCGCGGGCGTTTCTGGATGGGTGAGCCGCATCCGCTTGCGAAGCACCAGCACCCGACGGCGAGTCGGGGCGCATTACGATGAGCGCGATGTGGTGGTTGGCAGTCCTGGTAGCGATCGTGGCCGCCGTCGGCGCCTATGCGACCTGGACGGTCACGCGGGTCGAACGGCTGCACCGCCGCGCCCGCACCTCCGAGTCCGCCCTGCTCAATAAGCTCGACGACCGCGCCGAGACCGTCCTCAAGTTCGTCGGCCAGCCCGGCTTCGATGAGGTTGTCGCCCTGGCATTGTCGGTCGTGGCCGTCCCCGCCGAGACCCAGCGCCAGCGCGAGCTGCGCGAGTACGCCGAGAACGACCTCACCCGCGCCCTGCGGGAACTGCATCCCGACCCGGCCTGGGCCGACGACCTCGAGGCGGCCAACCGCCGCGTCGCCCTGGCCCGTCAGATCCACACTGACTTCGTGCGCGACGCCGTCGCCTCCCGCTCCCTGCCGATGGCCGTACTACTGCGTCTCCACCACCGGCTTCCGCGCCCCCAGTACTGGGACATCGAAGACCCCGTCCAGTGAGTTCTGGGCCTCCCGGTGCCTGCTGAGCCGGACTCAGTGAGGTGCCCGGTGCCTGTCTGTATCAAGGGGCCTGTGAGATCGATCGCCGCGTAGAATCGACCAGGTCAGGCACCCCTAACGACGTTCAACCTCAGATGGAGCCGGTGACCGTGTCAGAGACTCAGAAGCCCCAGGCCGAAGTCGGCACTGCCCGCGTCAAGCGCGGCATGGCCGACATGCTGAAAGGCGGCGTCATCATGGACGTCGTCACGCCCGAGCAGGCCAGGATCGCCGAGGACGCCGGCGCCGTCGCCGTGATGGCGCTGGAACGCGTCCCCGCCGACATCCGCGCCGAGGGCGGCGTCTCGCGCATGTCCGACCCCGACATGATCGACGGGATCATCGAGGCCGTCTCGATCCCGGTGATGGCCAAGGCCCGCATCGGGCACATGGTGGAGGCCCAGGTCCTGGAGTCCCTCGGGGTCGACTACGTGGACGAGTCCGAGGTCCTCACCCCCGCGGACGAGGCCAACCACATCGACAAGTGGCAGTACAACGTGCCGTTCGTGTGCGGTGCGACCAATCTCGGCGAGGCCCTGCGCCGCATCGGCGAGGGCGCGGCCATGATCCGCTCCAAGGGCGAGGCCGGTACCGGCAACGTCGTGGAGGCCACCCGCCACATGCGCCAGATCCGCCAGGACATCGGCCGCCTCACGAACCTCGACTCGACCGAGCTGTACGCGGCCGCCAAGGAACTGCGCGCCCCGTACGAGCTGGTCGCCGAGGTCGCCAAGCTCGGGAAGCTCCCGGTCGTGCTCTTCACCGCCGGCGGCATCGCCACCCCCGCCGACGCGGCCATGATGATGCAGCTGGGCGCCGAGGGCGTCTTCGTCGGCTCGGGCATCTTCAAGTCCGGCGACCCCGCCAAGCGCGCCGCCGCGATCGTCAAGGCCACCGCCTTCCACGACGACCCCAAGGTCATCGCCGAAGTCTCGCGCGGCCTGGGAGAGGCGATGGTCGGCCTCAATGTCGACACACTCCCCGAGGACCAGAAGCTGGCCAAGCGCGGCTGGTGACAAGGACATTCAGGCGGGCCGGGAGCACCAGCTCCCGGCCCGCCTTCGCGTCTCGGTCTAGATGTCGAACAGGTACCCGCCCGTGGCCAGAGCGGCCTCACAGTCATTGCCGTACTTCTCGGCGAAGACCCGCTTATCGCCGTGCCAGTGGCCGTGCACCAGGACCACCACCGGGGCGTATTCCTTGGTGCACATCCCGTCGGCGGGCGGGATGTCCGCGATGTGCCCGTGGGCCCGCTGCAGCTGCCGGCACGCCGCCTTGGCGTTCGGGTGCTCGCTCTCCTTGCCCGGGCACTCCAGCGTCAGGGTGGTGAGTTCGCTGCCGGAACCGGCGGGGGCGAGGTAGAGCGCGAACTCGCTGTGCGGCGATTCCTCCGGGGCCAGGTGCGCCTGCGCGGGCGCGGCGAACATGACGGCTGCGGCGGCCGCCAGCAGTGCTGCGGCGCGGACTGGTTTCTTGAACATCATTCGATCCTAAGTAGGCAAAGGACCGCAAAACCGCATCGACACACCGGGTCCGGTCGGGCGTCCTAGGCTAGAAGCATGGACGCAGCAGACCTCGAACGGCTTTCGACGCCCGAACTCCAGCACCGCGCGTTCGAGCTGGCGCGCCACAATCGCGACTGGCGGTTCTTCATCGAGCTGTTCCGGCACACTCCGGCCGCCAGTGACACCGGCGACCTGGACCCGGACGTGGCCGAGATCGGGGTGGCGATCGATGACCTGGTCGGCATGTGGCGCCAGGCCACCCAGGGCAAGTGGGGCGAGTCCGAGCCATTGGCCCGCGCGGCCTTCATCGACTACCTCAGCGACAAGGACGAGGACACCGACGACCCCACGAACTGATTGCGGCGGCTACTCGTTCAGCCACTGCCGGACGTCGCGGGCGAACAGCCACCACAGGGCCAGCACCGAGGCGAACACCCACGGCGCCACCATGAGTCCGAAGGACGTGGACGTCAGCATTCCGATGATGAACAGGACCGCCGTGGCGCCGACGGCCCACCAGCGGACCGCCTTGAGGCGGGTCTTCAGCCGCACCGCGCACAGCGCCCCGATGACGGCGGCGACGACCGCGAGGCCCCCGATGACCAGGGTCGAGGTCAGGTAGCTCGAGGAGTGGAAGTACTCGGCGCTGTCCTGGGCGAACTTGACGGCATTGGCCTGGGTCTCGCCCTGGTCGACGTAGACGTCGGTGTAGGTCGCGACGAGTTCGTCGGTCGAGCTCTGCCGCAGCGAGAACATGTTGACGATCATGAGGTTCCCGGCCAGGACGCCGAAGACGACCTGTACCCAAATGGCGATTCGCAAGCGGCGCAACTGCTTCGGTGGGCCGTCTACTTCCTCGTCGCCACTGCCGGCGGGTTCGGGGTTCGGGCCGAAGTTCGGTTGCGGGAGCATCGCGTGGGCCTTTCGGAGCGTTAGTGGTTGAACCAGCGGCGGGCGAACCGTTCGGTCAGCGTTCCGATGATCGTAATGGGAACGATAGCCAAGGCGAGGGACAGCGCCCAGTACAGGCCGCCGGTGAACAGCAGCCATCCCAGTCCGACGAGGCTGGCGACCTGGCTGAGCAGGATCAGGATCCACAGCAGGCGCCACTGGTAGGTCATGAGCCAGGTCGACAGCAGCAGGAAGAGCGCGAGCGCGCCGAGCCCGGCCGCTCCGCGGTACACGTCGTCCTTGGCCGCCGAGGGGACCATGTCGGTGGCGGTGTGGTGCAGCAGCACGAGCATGCCCGCTACGGCGGCGCTGATGGCGGCCTGGATCCACATCGTTCTGCGCGCGGTCCGGACTGAGCGGGGCATCGGGTTGCGTTTGGCGGTCTTCGTGGGCATGGTCCTCATAGCTCCTCGGGGGCGTTCAAGAACCCCAGACGGTCGCTATCGGGCCCATTTGCCCGCTCGCTTCGTTGTCGGGCTTCCAGATCCAACACCGGGATCTGGAAGCCCTTCCGCCTTGCGAGCGAACAAATGGGTTCCGATATCGCCTCGCCGGGGGCTCTTGAACGCCCCCTGGGGTGCGGCACTTTCGCCCGCAGAGCCTAACGGATAGTGCCCACCCCTGTGAGCTCAGCCCTAGTCGGTCACAGTCGCGATTGCCCAGGTAGGCGGGGTGCCGCCACCGAACTACGCTTGTGGCGGCAGTTGATTCGAGTTTCTTGGAGTTCTTTGATGGCAGCCGTACCCGAGATCGGTGTGCTGGCCCTGCAGGGCGACGTCGTCGACCACATGCGGGCCATCGAGGCGGCGGGCGCCCGGGCGGTCCCGGTGCGCCGCGCCTCGGAGCTGGATTCGGTCGATGGCCTGGTGATCCCCGGCGGCGAGTCGACCACGATGAGCAAGCTGCTGACCGTGTTCGACATGTTCGAACCGGTCAAGAAGCGCCTGGACGCCGGGATGCCCGCGTTCGGGTCCTGCGCCGGCATGATCATGCTGGCCTCCGAGGTGCTCGACGGCCGGGCCGACCAGCAGTCCTTCGGGTCCATTCCGATGACGGTGCGCCGCAATGCCTTCGGCCGCCAGATCGACTCCTTCGAGGCCCCGATCGAGCTGGACGGGGTCGAGGGCGGTGCCTTCCACGGCGTGTTCATCCGCGCCCCGTGGGTCGAGCGGGTCGGTGCGGGCGTGGAGGTCCTGGGCCGCGTCAGCAGCGGGGAAGGAGCCGCAGGGGCGGCAGACGGTAGGATCGTCGCCGTACGTGCGGGCTCGTGCCTGGCCACCTCCTTCCACCCGGAGGTGACCGCGGACGCGCGAGTGCACCGATACTTCGTGGATATGGTCCGGTCCAGTGCCGGACCGGTCGAGTAAGAGGAACGAGGACGCCGGAATGAGTGGCCACTCCAAGTGGGCGACGACCAAGCACAAGAAGGCCGCGATCGACGCCAAGCGGGGCAAGATCTTCGCCAAGCTGATCAAGAACATCGAGGTCGCGGCTCGCACCGGTGGTCCTGACCCGGCGGGCAACCCCACCCTCTACGACGCCATCCAGAAGGCCAAGAAGAGCTCGGTGCCCAACGACAACATCGACCGCGCGGTCAAGCGCGGAGGCGGGCTCGACGGCGCGGGCGTCAACTACGAGACGCTCATGTACGAGGGCTACGCGCCCGGCGGCGTCGCGCTGCTCATCGAGTGCCTGACCGACAACAAGAACCGGGCCGCCTCCGAGGTCCGGGTGGCCCTCACCCGCAACGGCGGCGCGCTCGGCGAGGCCGGCAGCGTCGGCTACATGTTCGCCCGCAAGGGCGTCATCGCGGTGCCGCAGACGGACGGACTGACCGAGGACGACATCCTCATGGCGGTCCTGGACGCCGGCGCCGACGAGGTCGAGGACCTGGGCGAGGGCGGCTTCGAGGTGCGCTGCGAGCCGACCGACCTGGTCGCGGTCCGGACCGCGCTCCAAGACGCCGGGATCGACTACGACTCGGCCGAAGCGGGCTTCCAGCCCTCCACCACGATCGCGGTCGACGCCGACGGCGCCACCAAGGTCCTGCGAGTCATCGACGCCCTGGAGGACTCGGACGAGGTCCAGAACGTCTACTCCAACGTCGACATCAGCGACGAGGTCATGGCCGAGCTCGAAAGCGCCGACGCCTGATCGACACTGTCAAGCCGGGGCCGGGAGCGAATGCTCCCGGCCCCGCATGCTGCCCGGCACCGAGCCTCAGCCTTCGCCGCCGTAGTCCACGTCGTCGCTCAGATCCGGCAGGACCGCCTGTTCGAGCAGATCCCGCACCTCGTCGTCGCTGGTCTGATCGAACACCTCGTAGGACTGGCCGACCGCGCTGAAGTGGTGCGGGGTGTCCACGCAGACCACCTCGTCGACCAGCGCCGAGATCTCCCGGCAGGCCGAGGACGGGGCGGTCGGGATCGCGACCACGATGCGCTCGGGGCCGAACTCGCGGACGGCGCTGACGGTGGCGCGCATGGTCGCGCCCGTGGCGAGGCCGTCATCGACCAGGAGGACGGTCTTTCTGAACAGGTCAGGGGCGGGGCGAGGGCCCCGGTAGAGGCGTTCGCGGCGTGTGAGTTCGGCCTTCTCGCGTGCGACGACCAGATCGAACTGGTCGTGAGGGACGCCGACGGCCTCCACGACCTGGTAGTTGGTGACGACCACGCCTCCGGAGGCGACGGCGCCCATGGCCAGTTCCTCGTGGCCGGGGACGCCGATCTTGCGAACGGTGAAGACCTCCAGGGGCGCGTCCAGGGCCCGGGCGACTTCGAAGGCGACCGGGACGCCGCCGCGTGGGAGGCCCAGGACGATCACGCCGTCGCGGCTTCGGTAATCGCCGAGCAGTCCCGCCAACTCGCGGCCGGCCTCGCGCCGGTCGCGGAAAATCTTCCCCCGCATCCGAACAGTATTCCCGCTGGAAACGGCGGGTAAACCAAACCGCCCGGCACGAGGCCGGGCGGGGTCTGGGTCTGGGTCAGCTTTGGGTCAGCGCCGTCATGCCGCCACGGGGGCGGCCTCGCTGCGGTACACCCGGATGGTCCAGACGACGGCGAGAGCCGTCGCGACCGCATAGACCGACAATCCCAGGGTCATGCTCCCCAGCGTCACGCCGCCCAGCGTGGCGAGGGCGGGCATCACGCCGCCCGCGCCCATCTGGAGCGAGCCCATGAACGCCGAGGCGGTGCCCGCGATCTGCGGCGGCTGCGAGGACATCGCTGCCGCGCCCGCGTTCGGGAACACGACGCCGCAGCCGAACATCATCAGCACGATCCCGGTCGGGATCGTCCACAGGTTCTCGGCGCCCGCGAACTGCACGCCCGCGATCCACGCGACGCCGGTCAGCGAGATCGCCATGCCCCAGATCATGCGCTGGTGCGGCTCGCTGCGGTCGATCAGGATCATGTTCGTCTGGTTCCCCGCGAGGAGCGCCAGCGTGCCCGCCGCGAAGAGCAGCGAGTAGAAGCCCGGGGAGGCCCCCAGCTCCTCCTGCGAGATGAAGCTGAACGTCGAGACGTAGGTGAACAGCATCGAGAAGTTCATGATGACCACGAGCGTCGGCGCGATGAAGCGCGCGTCGCGCACCAACGTGCCGAGCGAGGAACCGAACTCGCGCATGCCCATTGAGCGCCGCTCCCGGGCCGGGAGGCTCTCGGGCAGGAACTTCCACACCAGGAAGGTCGACAGGCCCGACAGCACCGCCATGAACACGAACACGGTCGGCCAGGGGCCGAAGCGGATGAGCTGCGCGCCGACGATCGGGCCGAGCATCGGCGCGAGCATCGTCACGAACATCATCTTCGCGGTGAAGCGGGTCATGTCGTCGCCCTCGAAGTGGTCGCGGATGACCGCGCGGGCCACCACGACCCCGGCCGCGCCGCTCAGGCCCTGCAGGAACCGCATGGCGATGAGCAGGTCCGCGCTGGTCGTCACCGCGCACGCCAGTGAAGCCAGCGTGAAGACGCTCATGCCGATGAGCAGCGGCGCCCGTCGACCGAAGCGGTCCGAGAGCGGACCGATGAACGCCTGGCCGACGCCCATGCCGATCATCATCGACGTCAAGGTGAGCTGGATCCGGCTCTCGGGAGCGCCGAGCGCGTCGGCCATCGCGGGGAACGCCGGGAGGTAGAGGTCGATGGCGATCGGCGCGGTCGCCGAGAGCGCACCGAGCACGAAGACCAGCATGGCGATGAAGCGGCGCGGGTGGCCGCCGGAGAGCACGGTCGAATTGAGCGCAGCAGCAGACACGGTCATCTCACAAAAGATTGGTAGAGCACGGGAGTCGAGGCCTCGGGGCGAGATCGTCGCAACCGGCCACTACGAACGTAACGCCATCCCTAGCCGGTCGGCAAGTAGTTTATGGGCCACGCCACGAGCGTCTCCGACCACAGCTGTCACACCGCCCGGATAAGCTGACGCGAACGGGAAGAACGGAGGGGCGAGTGCGCGTCATGGGGATCGATCCGGGCTTGACCCGCTGCGGCGTCGGGGTCGTGGAAGGACGGCCGGGAGCACCCGGCACCATGATCGCCGTCGGCGTCATCCGCACCGACCCCAAAGCGCCCCTTGCCGACCGCCTCCTCGCCCTCGACGACGGACTGCGCGCGTTCCTCGAAGACCATCAGCCCGAGGCCGTCGCCGTCGAACGCGTCTTCAGCCAGCACAATGTGGCCAGTGTCATCGGCACCGCCCAGGCCTCCGGCATCGCCCTGCTCGCCGGCGCCCGCCTCGGCCTGCCCACCGCCACCTACACCCCGTCCGAAGCCAAGGCCGCGATCTGCGGCAACGGCGCCGCCGACAAACAACAGGTCACCACCATGATCACCCGCATCCTGCGGCTGAAAGAGGCGCCCAAACCCGCCGACGCCGCCGACGCGCTCGCCATCGCCGTATGCCACCTGTGGCGCGGCGGCATGAAGGCCCGCCTCGCCGCCGCGGCGGGCAATGGAGGACCGCGATGATCGCCAGTCTTACCGGAACCGTTGCCTCCGTAGGGGAGTCATACGCCGTCATCGACGTGAACGGCGTCGGCTACGCCGTCCAAGGCGGCTCCGGCACCCTCGCCAACCTCAAAATCGGATCGAACGTCGTCCTGCACGTCTCGACGATCGTGCGCGAAGACTCGATCACCCTGCACGGCTTCAACTCCGCGACCGAACGCGACCTGTTCGAACTGCTCCAGACCGCGCAGAAGATCGGCCCGCGCATCGCCCGCGACGCCATCGACTCCCTGCGCCCCGACGTCATCCGCCGCGCCATCGCCACCGGCGACACCGCCACGCTCTCGCGCATCCCCGGCGTCGGCAAGAAGAGCGCCGAACGGATCGTGCTCGACCTGGCCGACAAGATCGGCCCCGTCGAACCGGGCCTGCCCCACCAGGCCGGCTCCCGCCCCGGCGGCTGGCGAGTCCAGGTCGGCCAGGGCCTCCAGGCCCTCGGCTGGTCCGCCAAGGAAGCCGAGACCGCGATCGAGAAACTCGACGCCGAAGGCGCGGACGGACAGGACGTACCCACGCTCCTCAAGCAAGCCATCCGACTGCTCGGGAAGCGATAAGGCATGGACGACAGCGACTACACCCCCGAACAGTGGGACGCCGCCCTCACCGCCGCCGAGGCCACCGAACTCGACCGCGTCGCCGAGGCCGGCATCCGCCCCGGCAAACTCGACGACGTCATCGGCCAGACCCGCGTCCGCGAACAGATCGCCCTCCTCCTCGAAGGCGCCCGCCGCCGCGGCTCCGCCCCCGACCACCTCCTCCTGTCCGGCCCGCCCGGCCTCGGCAAGACCACCCTCGCCATGATCGTCGCCACCGAACTCGGCGTCGGCCTGCGCCAGACCTCCGGCCCCGCCATCGAACGCTCCGGCGACCTCGCCGCAATCCTCACCAGCCTCGGCCCCGGCGAAGTCCTCTTCATCGACGAGATCCACCGGATCGCCCGCCCCGCAGAGGAACTGCTCTACACCGCCATGGAGGACTTCCGCGTCGACGTCATCGTCGGCAAGGGCCCCGGCGCCACCGCCATCCCCCTCGAACTCGAACCGTTCACGCTCGTCGGCGCCACCACCCGCGCCGGGCTCCTCACCGGCCCGCTGCGCGACCGCTTCGGCTTCCTGGGCCAACTGGAGTTCTACACCGACGCCGAACTGGAGGCCATCGTCAAACGCTCGGCGGGCATCCTCGACGTCGCCATCGACGACGCCGGCGCCGTCGAGATCGCCTCCCGCTCCAGAGGCACGCCCCGCATCGCCAACCGCCTGCTGCGCCGCGTCCGCGACTTCGCGCAGGTGCGCGCCGACGGCGTCATCGACAAGCCGGTCGCCTCGGACGCGCTGGCGCTCTACGACGTGGACGAGCTCGGTCTCGACCGGCTCGACCGCGCCGTGCTGCGGGCCCTCGTCTCCACCTTCGGCGGCGGGCCCGTCGGACTGAACACCCTGGCAGTGGCCGTGGGCGAACAATCCGACACCGTCGAGGAGGTGTGCGAGCCGTACCTGGTGAGGGCCGGGCTGCTGGCCCGCACCCCCCGCGGACGCGTGGCCACGGCCGCCGGCTGGCGGCATCTCGGGCTTGCCCCGCCCAACACCGACGGGCTGTTCGAGACCGGCAACGCGTAGGGTGGGCCCAATAGGGGCGGGAGCGGTCCGATCGCCAGGTCCGGGCCGCAGGATAGACTCCGCCCACGCCAGGACCTACAAATTTGAAAGGCACCATCGTGGACTTGACGTTCATCATCATGATCGTCGGCTTTATCGCCCTGATGTACTTTGTGATGATCCGCCCGCAGAAGAAGCGTCAGCGCGAGCAGCAGAGTATGCAGAACACCGTGGCTCCGGGTGCCCGCGTCATGACGATCGGCGGCCTCTACGGCACCGTGGTCGACTCCGACGAGGAGACGGTGACGCTTGAGGCCAGCGACGACAATTTCCTCGTCTTCGCCCGCCAGGCCATCGCCAAGGTGATCACTCCCGCCGACGCCGACACCGAGACCCCCGAAGAGGACGAGTCCTCCGAGGTGGCCGAGGCAGACGCCACGCTTACCGACGACGACCTCGACAAGCTTCGCTCCGCCGAGGAAGACGGCGGCGACAAGCACACCGGCAAGTCGGACCGCAAGGAGTACTGAGCTTCCCGCCTCGGCGTAGCCAATCGGGCGGCCTGCAGGTCGGGCAAAGCCGACTTACGCGGCAGTTTAGAATGAGCCGCGCCGAGGATGCGTGTGCGAGGCCACTCCCTTCAGTCGATTCGCTGCGGGTGGGCCGAGCGGCGCGGCGCCACGAGGTGAGGGCATACCCCTGTGCCCGAACCGCATCGACTTCAAGGAAGAGACCGACCATTGGCTTCAGTAACGGGCGCTGACCGCCCACGGAAGAAGATCCAGCGCAAACGGCTGCCAGTCGCCCCTTACTTCGTAGCGCTCCTGATAGTGATCGCGGTGCTGTGGGCCGCCACCCTCGCCGGCGCCGGATGGAAGTTCCCGACACCGAAGCTCGGCCTCGACCTTCAGGGCGGCATGTCAATGACGCTCACCGCCTACCAGCAGGGCTCCGACGAGGCGCCGAGCGCCGAGACGATGGAGCAGGCCCGCCAGATCATCGAGGGACGCGTCAACTCCACCGGCGTGACCGAGCCCGAGGTCTACGTCCAGGGCACCGAGAACATCGTGGTCAACGTGGCCGGGCGCGACACCGACGAAGAGGCGCTGCGCGACGTCGGCGCCCCGGCCGAACTGCGTTTCCGCATCGTCACCGACCAGACCCAGGACACCTCCGGGATCACCATCCCCGAGGAAGAGGTCGAGGGCTCCACCGAGGACGAGACGTCCTCCGAGGGTGAAGGCGGCGAGGAGTCCGCCGAGACCCCGTCCGCCGAGTCCAGCGAGGGCGCGGAAGAGCCGACCGAGGAGACCTCCGAGGACGCCTCCGGCTCCGGCACCGTCGCCACCACCGAGGGCTCCGGCTCGGCCCAGTCCGACACCGCCGACATGACCGTCGACGACGTGTGGGCGAAGGTCGGCGAGGAGGCCACCGCCACGGCGCAGGCCCTCACCGCCGCCCCCGACCCCGCCGACCCGACGACCACCGCGGTCCTGGAGCCCTTCGGGGAGCTCAGCGCCGCAGAGGTCGGCCTCCTGCCCGCGAACGTCCAGTTCTACGTCCCGCAGATCACCTGCGAGCAGCTCGACGCCCGCCCGCCGGGATCGGTCCAGAAGCCCGACGACCCGGTGGCCGCGTGCTCGACCCCCGAGAACGTCGACCCCGAGGACCCCGAAGCCGGGACGATCTCCAACAAGTACCTCCTCGCGCCCGCCGAGGTGCTCGGCTCGGACGTGTCCAGCGCCGACGTCGGCTCCGACCCGGCCAGGCCGAACCAGTACGTCGTCAACACCGAGTTCACCACCGGCGGCGCCGACAAGTGGGGCGCTCTCACCGCTGAGAGCGTCGGCCAGCAGATCGCCATCGTCCTCGACAACGAGGTGGTCTCCGCCCCCACGATTCAAGAGGCCTCCACCAACTCCACCCAGATCTCCGGTGACTTCACCGCCACCGAGGCCAAGCAGCTCGCCGACCAGCTGAACTTCGGTTCGCTGCCGACCACCTTCGAGGTCGAGACCATCGACGAAGTCACCGCGACCCTCGGGGTCGAGCAGCTGCAGGCCGGCGTGCTTGCCATGCTCATCGGCCTGATCCTGGTCTTCATCTACTGCGCGATCTACTACCGCCTGCTCGGCTTCATCGTCCTCGGCAGCCTCCTGGTCGCCACCGTGGTCCTGTACCCGACGGTGACGCTCCTGGGCTCGCAGATCGGCATGACGCTCACCCTCGCGGGCATCGCCGGCTTCGTCGTCGCCATCGGCATCACCGCCGACTCGTTCGTCGTCTACTTCGAGCGAATAAAGGAGGAGATGGCCTCGGGCAGGTCCGCGCGCTCGGCCGTGCCCCGCGCCTGGACCCGCGCCCGCCGGACCATCCTGTCCTCCGCGGCCATCTCGATGCTGTCGGCCGTGGTCCTGTACATCCTGGCCATCGGCCCGGTCCGCGCCTTCGCGTTCGCGCTGGGCCTGTCCACCCTCGTGGACATTCTGGTCGTGGTCCTGTTCACCCACCCGATCGCCGCCTGGCTGTCGCGGGGCTCGATCCTCAACAACGTCCATCTCTCCGGGCTGCGGACCAAGTCGACCCCGGCCACCGGCGACGCGGCCACGCGCGGTTAAGGAGCACCGATGAGCACTCAGCAAAAGCAAACCTCCCCGCGCAAGGACAAGACGCCGTCGATCTGGAGCAGGCTCTACCGGGGCGAGACGGACTTCCAGTTCGTCGCCAACCGGAATCGCTTCTACCTCGCCTCGGCGATCGTCCTGGGCGCCTGCGTCCTGGTCATGGTGGTCAAGGGCTTCGTCCTCGGCATCGACTTCGCCGGCGGCAACCAGTACAACGTCCCGGCCGGCAACCCAGATGTGACCATCACCGAGGTCGAGGACGCCGCCGAGGAGGCCGGGGCGGAGGTGGCCTCCGCGCAGACCGCCGGGTCCGGCGACGGCGCCTCGTTCGTCATCCGCACCGGCGACCTCGACGAGGACACCACGCAGGCCGTGCGGACCGCCATGGCCGAGGCCGCCGATGTCAACGCCGACCAGATCTCGGTCTCCGAGGTATCGGCCACCTGGGGCGCCTCGGTGTCCCGGCAGGCCCTGGTCGCGCTCGCCGTCTTCCTGGTCCTGGTCTCGATCTTCATCTGGGTCCGGTTCGAGCGCCGCATGGCCGTCGCCGCGCTCGCGGCCCTCGGCCACGACCTGCTCCTGACCGCCGGGATCTACTCCCTGGTCGGCTTCGAGATCACGCCTTCGACCATGGTCGGCATGCTGACCATCCTGGGCTACTCGCTGTACGACACGGTGGTCGTCTTCGACAAGGTCCAGGAGAACACCGCGAACCTGCTCCAGACGCGGAACCAGACCTTCGCCGAGGGCGTCAACGACGCCGTCAACCAGACGCTCATGCGGTCGATCAACACCTCGCTCATCGGGGTGCTGCCGGTGGGGGCGCTGCTGTTCATCGGCGTCGGCATGCTCGGCGTCGGCACGCTCAAGGACCTGGCGCTGGTGCTGTTCGTCGGCATCATCGTCGGTACGTACTCCTCGATCTTCCTGGCCTCGCCCCTGGTGGTCGACATGGCCGAGCGGAGCGCCGTCTACAAGCGCCACCACAAGAAGGTCGAGAACAAGCGCGCCGGCCGGCGCGACGCCTCCGACGATGACGACGATGACGACGCGCTGCCCACGGCCAAGACCGATGAGCTCCCGATCGAGCTGCTGGAGGAGTCGACCGCCGGCGCTTCCGCCGGTGCCTCCGCTGGAGCCTCGTCCCGTCCCTCGGGCGGTTCGCGCGCGCAGCGGCGCAAGAAGCGCCGCTAAGACCTACTGACACGAAAGAGGGCGGGCGGATCCATTCTGATCCGCCCGCCCTCTCGTACGTCCGCGTGGGCTATTCGGAACCCTTCTTGCCCTTCATCTTGGACATGGCCTCCCCGGCCTTGTCCTTGACGGTTTCGGTGACTTCGTCCACCTTGTCGCCCAGCGGCGACTCCTTGGCCTTGTTGAACATCTCGTCGGCCTTGTCTTTCATGTCGCCGGCGTTGTCCGAGGCCTTGTCTTTCATTTCGTTGAACTTGTCTGACATGCCCACCGTGGTTTCCTCCTTGGCTGAGACATCCTCACTATAGGTGCTGGGCGAGTTTCGGAGGGAAATCTCGCCGATCCGGGCACGGCCCGGCGCGTACTCCCTGAGTCGACCCCCGAACGCGACTGCGGGCTGATGCGGACGAGGCGACCTGCCTCTTACCGTCGTCCCCATGAACAGCACCGTTGAAACCAACCAGGGCCGGGCCCGCACCGCGATCGTCATCGGCGCGGGAGTGGCCGGCCCCGTGGTCGCCCTGGCCCTGCGCAAGGCCGGCATCGAGTCAGTCGTCTACGAGCCCTATGCACCCGGCACCGGCAGCCGGGGCGGCCCGATCACCCTCGCCTCGAACGGGCAGAACGCGCTCGCCGTCGTCGGCGCGGACCGGGCGGTCAAGCAGGCAGGGCACCCCACGCCCCGCATGATCATTCAGAGCGGCTCCGGCAAGGTCCTCGGCGCCATGGACGACGATCCGGACCTGCCGCCCCGCATCACCCTGACCCGGGCGGATCTGATCGAGAAGTTGCAGGAGAGCGCGGTCGAACAGGGCATTTCCATCGTCTACGGGCGCCGCTTCGTGGGTGCGGTCGACACCGGCCGCAGCGTCATCGCCCGGTTCGACGACCACACCACCGCGGAGGCCGACCTCCTCATCGGCTGCGACGGCATCCGCTCGACGGTGCGAGGCATCATCGATCCCGCCGCCCCCTCCCCCCGCTACACCGGTCTGATCGGGCTCGGCGGCTACGTGCCGAGCGCGGGGCTGGCCGACACCGGGGGCGCCTGGCACTTCATCTTCGGCCGCTGCGCCTTCTTCGGCTACGTCACCTGCGGCGAGCGGACCGGCTGGTTCGCCAACCTCCCGGTCAAGCGCCTCGATGCGGATGCGGTGCGCGCCACCGGATTCGAAGAGTGGATGGAGCGGATGCGGGCCGCGTTCGCCGACGACGCCGGACCGGCACTGGACTTCCTGGACCGGGTGACACCGGACGAGTTCGCCCCGCCCGGCCCGCTCGAGGACCTGCCGCACGTCCCACAGTGGTCCAAGGGCCGCATCGCCCTGGTCGGGGATGCCGCGCACGCGACCTCGCCGTCGTCGGGACAGGGGGCGAGCCTCGCGGCCGAGTCCGCGGTCGAGCTGGCGCGGTGCCTGCGCGACCTGCCGGTGGAGGCGGCCTTCGCCGCTTATAGGCGGGGCCGGGCCGACCGGGTGGAGCGGATCATCGCCGCCGCCGCGCGCACCAATCAGAACAAGGCGGCCGGGCCGATCGCGGCCAGGATCAGGGACGCGCTCATGCCGTTCTTCATGGAGCGCTTCAACACTCCGGAGAAGACCGCCTGGCAGTACGGGTACCGGATCGACTGGGAAGCGGCGGCTTGAATTACCCGCTGAGCCACGGCGATTCGGTGAGGGGTACGGCGGACTAAGGCCAGCATCAGCGTACGACCAGGCTCTCCACCTGCTCGATGAACTCCCGCTCGGCCTCGGAGATCGCGACCTTCTTGCTGAAGAGGCCGCCGGTCTTGGACTTGGAGGCCTCGGCGACCTTCGTGGCGAGGCGTACTAGCCAGGCGCCGTACGCGGCGGCGTCCTGCTCGTCGGCCCGCTCGCGGAGCAGCGCGGTGGTCTCCTCGATCAGCCTGTGCGCCTTGGCCACCGCCTCGATCGGATCGGGCATGCCCTTGTGCTCGGACTCGGAGCCCCCGCCCTTGCGGAGCGCGACTGCGACGGATCGCACGAAGGCGTTCTCGTGCCGCTGGGCTTCGCGGAAGACCGAGGCGCCGGCCGTGAGTTCCTTGAGGAACGCCATGGGTTTCACCTCTCCATCGACGACGATGGCGCCCTCCATGACGGCCCGAGGCGTGTCCAGGATCAGGGCGCGCGCGTCGCCTTCGAAGTCGGAGAGATCGGTCATTGCCGTGCCTTTCATTGCGCCGGTTCGGGACCGCCACAACATACTGGGTCGGCGCACGGTGGGACCTGCCCGGGGGAGGGGTGATTCCTTCTCGACACGTCGGTTCTAGCGGGTGTCCGAGGACCCCTAGCTGCGCTCGGCTCCCGTCAAGCGGTAGGCGTCGTAGACGCCGTCGACCTTCCGGATCACTTTCATAATGTGATCCAAATGCTCGGGATTTGCCATCTCGAACGTGAAGCGGGACAAGGCGACCCGGTCCCTGGTCGTGGTGACCGTGGCCGACAGGATCGACACCCGTTCGCCCGACAGCACCTGTGAGACGTCGGCGAGCAGCCGGTGCCGGTCGAGCGCCTCGACCTGGACCGTCGCGACGAACGTGGCCTGGTCGTCCTCGCTGGACCAGCTCACCTCGAGTACCCGATCGGGTTGCAGCTCGATGCGCTCCTCGGCGTTCTCGCAGTCCCGGCGGTGGATCGAGATGACGTGGTAGCGGGTGGCGAAGCCGATGATGGCGTCGCCGGGGATCGGGTTGCAGCAGTGGGCCAGCCGCACCGGCATGTCGCCGTCCTCCATGCCGGAGACGGTGACCGCGGCGTGGATGTCGCCGTGCTCCTCGGGGACGATCCTGGCCGGCTGGGTCGGGGCGGTCGCCTCGGCCATGTCCTCGGTGGCGCCCTCGGCGCCGCCCTGAACCTCCAGCAGCCGCTGCACCACGGCCGTGGAGCTGATGTGGTGCTCGCCCAGGGCCGCGTACAGCGCCTCGACGTCCTTCAGGTTCATGTCCTTGGCCAGCGACGTCAGGTTGTCGTGGGTCAGCATGCGCTGCATGGGGAGACGCCGCTTGCGCATGGCGCGGGTGAGCTCGTTCTTGCCGAGCTCGATCGCCTCCTCGCGCCGCTCGCGCTTGAAGTGCTGCTTGACCTTCGTGCGGGCGCGCGGGCTCTTGACGAAAGTGAGCCAGTCCTCGCTGGGCGTGGCGTCCTTGGAGTTCGAGGTGAAGACCTCGACGACGTCCCCGTTGGACAGGGTCGACTCCAACGGCACGATCTTGCCGTTCACCTGAGCGCCTATGCACCGGTTGCCGACCTCGGTGTGGACGGCGTAGGCGAAGTCGACCGGCGTCGAGCCGGCAGGAAGCGCGATGACATCACCCTTGGGGGTGAACACGTACGCCTCGGAGGAGGCCAGGTCGAAGCGGAGCGCGTCCAGGAACTCCGACGGGTCGGCGGCCTCGCGCTGCCAGTCCAGCAGCTGGCGCAGCCACGCCATGTCGTCGATGTGGGCCGGGGGACCGGCGACGGTCGAGTTCTTGGTCTCCTTGTACTTCCAGTGCGCGGCGATGCCGTACTCGGCGGTGCGGTGCATCGCCCAGGTGCGGATCTGCATCTCGACCGGCTTGCCGTTCGGGCCTATCACGGTGGTGTGCAGCGACTGGTACATGTTGAACTTCGGCATCGCGATGTAGTCCTTGAAGCGCCCCGGCACCGGTTGCCAGCTCGCGTGGATCACCCCGAGCGCCGCGTAGCAGTCCCGCTCGTTCTCCACCAGGATGCGGAGCCCGACCAGGTCGTAGATGTCGTTGAAGTCGCGGCCGCGCACGATCATCTTCTGGTAGATCGAGTACAGGTGCTTAGGCCGACCTGACACCTCGGCCTTGATGCGCGACTCCTTCAGGTGCTCCTTGACCTGGGCCGTCACCTGCTGAAGCAGCATCTCCCGCTGCGGGGAGTGCTCCGAGACGAGGCGGGCGATCTCGGCGTAGCGCTTCTTGTAGAGGGTCGCGAAGGACAGGTCCTCCAGCTCCCACTTGATGGTGTTCATACCGAGGCGGTGGGCCAGGGGAGCGAGGATCTCGAGGGTCTCGCGGGCCTTCTGCTCCTGCTTGGCGGGCGGCAGGAACGTCAGGGTGCGCATATTGTGCAGGCGGTCGGCGAGCTTGATGACCAGCACCCGGGGGTCCTTGGCCATCGCCACCACCATTTTGCGAATGGTCTCGGCCTTCGCCGCGTCGCCGAGCTTCACCCTGTCGAGCTTGGTGACGCCGTCGACCAGCAGCCGGACCTCCCCGCCGAACTCCGCCTCGAGCTCGTCCAGCTCGTAGTCGGTGTCCTCCACGGTGTCGTGCAGCAGCGCCGCGACCAGCGTGTTCGTGTCCATGCCCAGCTCGGCCAGGATCGAGGCGACCGCCAGCGGGTGGGTGATGTACGGGTCCCCGGACTTGCGGAACTGGCCGTTGTGCAGCTCCTCGGCCCGCGTGTACGCGTGCTGGAGCAGCTTGACGTCGGCGCGCGGGTGCGCGGCCCGGTGGGTGGCGACCAGCGGTTCCAGGACCTCCGGCAGCGTCGAGGACTGCCAGGGCGCGTTGAACCTCGCCAGCCGCGCGCGCATCCTCCGCCCCGTCGGCGGGCCCATCGGCCCACCGGACGTCGGCGCGGGGGCGCCTGCGGGCTTACCGCTGGGCCCTGCGGCTCGTTCGGTCACCACGTCGCCTCCTCTGCCTGGTCCTGCTGATCAAGCTTAGGTTGATATCGTAGCCGCGCACAGCTGCGGGTCAGGCTTCGTGACGAACGGCCGGGGCCGCGGTTTCATGCCGCGACCCGCGTCACTGTGCCGCACCCGGGCGAGCCGTGGATTTAGCTGGGGACGACGACCTCGACGACGCCGGCGGTGGCGACCTGCTGGACGATGTCCAGGCCGGACGTCACCTGACCCAGGATCGTGTAGTCGGCCGGGAGCGTCGTGTCCTCGTAGACGATGAAGAACTGGCTGCCGGTGGTGCCCGGTCCGGCGTTGGCCATCGCGATGGTCCCGGCCGGGTAGTTCGCCTCGGACTCGACCGGCGTGTTCTCCTCCGCATAGGAGTAGCCCGGGCTGCCCTGGCCGGCGTACTCCGGCGTGCCGGCGTCGATGGCCGCGCGGGCGTCGGGATCGCCGCATTGGAGGACCCAGATCCCGTCCGTGGTCATCCGGTGGCACTGCTGCTCGTCGAAGTAGCCCGCCTGAGCGAGAGTGGTGATCGCGCCCGCCGTGCAGGGGGCGCCCTCGGTGTCGATGTCGGCGCTGATCTCGCCGAGGTTCGTCACGAACTTCAGCTCCTGCTTGCCCGCCGCCGGCTGGGTCGCCTGCGGGGTGCTGCCGCCCTCGGTGGCGGTGTAGGCGCACTCGGCCGTGGCCGAGCCGTCCGGGGCGCTCAGCTGGGCGCACTCGAGGAAGACCTGCTGCGCGGGCATGCCGTCGGTGACGCCCTCGGAGGCCTCGGCGGTCTCGCCCTCGCCGCTCGGCTTCGCGTCGGCGCAGCGGTCCGCGGCGGACTTCGCGGCATCGACCAGCGACGCGACCGCCGGATCGTCCGTGCCCGAACCGTCGTCCTCAGGGCCGAAGAGCGCGACCGCGCCCCAGGCCACCAGCGCGAGCGCGACGAGCGCACCCACCCCGCCGACGGCCCAGGCGACATTGCGCTTCTTGTGCTGCTGCTCGGCCTTGGCGGACATCCGCTGCTGCAACTGCTGGCGGGCAGTGATCCGCTGGGCCTGTTTGGACGACACCGTCGGTTCTCCTTCGCGTCGTTGACTTCTAGGGGTCTATTCGGTCTCGGCGTCTTCGGACGGGGCCTCGGAGCCCTCGGCCGGCTCGCTCGCTCCGTCGCTCGCCTCTTCCGATGCGCCCTCGCTGACTTCTTCGGAGGGAGCCTCGGTGACCTCGGCGGTCGGGGTCTCCTCCGCGGGCGGTTCGACAGGGTCATCCTTGAAGAAGCCGCTCTGCCACAAGTACCCGAGGGTGAGGACCGCCGCGATCGCCAGCAGTCCGAACAGCGCCTGGAGCTGGCGGCGGTGCCGGAGCTTGCTCGCGAGCCGCGCGTTCTTCTTCGCGTTCGCGATGCGCTGCTTGCGCCGCTCCATGTGCTTCGACTTGGCGGGCACTGCCGGGCCTCCTAGATGCTGTCACTCGTAAAGGGGGTACGAGATGTGGAGTGTATCCGCACCTGTCGGGGTCGACACGGCTGGCCGTCGGTGTAGGCTTTGGGCCGGAAAAGGAGGGGACCGCAGGTGCTCATCGAGACACTCGTGGCCGACGCGTTCGGCACGAACTGCTATGTCCTCGCCGACGGCCCGGGCAGCGAATGCGTGGTCGTCGACCCCGGCATCGGCATCGCCCCCCGCCTCGAGGAACTCCTGCGCGACAAGCGGCTGAAGCCCGTCGCCGTCATGCTCACCCACGGGCACCTCGACCACACCTTCTCGGTCACCCCCGTCTGCGGCGCCAACGACGTGCCCGCCTACATCCACGCCGCCGACCGCCACCTCCTCGAAGACCCCATGCAGGGCTTCGGGCCCGGGATGATGTCGCTCGTCGGCACCGGCCTGGACTGGACCGAACCCGACGACGTGGCCGTCCTCGCCGACGGCGGTGCCCTCGACCTCGCCGGGATGACCTTCACCGTCGACCACGCCCCCGGCCACACCCAGGGCTCCGCCATGTTCAATATCGGCGCCGCGGACCCCTTCTGCCTCACCGGCGACGTGCTCTTCAACAACGGCATCGGCCGCACCGACCTGCCCGGCGGATCAGAGACCCAGATGAGCGCCAGCCTCGTCAACAAGGTCCTGCCCAAGGACGACCACACGGTGATCCTGCCCGGCCACGGCCCGCGCAGCACCATCGGCGCCGAGCGCGCCGGCAATGCCTACCTGCATCATCTGGTCGCGGCGCATCGCGCCTAGACCGACCGCAGTTCGCCCAGCATTCATCCCAGATCATGCACATCTATGGCTCGCAAGCTTCGCCAAGAATGGAGACACCTATGTCACGGCCCCAGCCGCTCTCGGGATTCCCCGAACTGCTGCCCCGGCAGCGCATCGTCGAGCAGCAGGTCGTGGACCATCTCCGCCGGGCGTTCGAACTCCACGGCTTCGCGAACCTCCAGACCCGCGCCGTCGAGCCCATGGACCAGTTGCTCCGCAAGGGCGAGACGTCCAAAGAGGTCTACGTCCTGCGCCGCCTCCAGTCCGACGCCGAAGGCTCCGACTCCGGGCTCGGCCTGCACTTCGACCTGACCGTGCCCTTCGCCCGCTACGTGCTGGAGAACGCCGGGAAGCTCAACTTCCCGTTCCGCCGCTACCAGATCCAGCCGTGCTGGCGGGGCGAGCGCCCGCAGGAGGGCCGTTACCGCGAGTTCATGCAGGCCGACATCGACATCGTCGACCTCGGCGAGCTGCCCGCGCACTACGAGGTCGAGGTGGCGCTGGTGATCGCCGACGCCCTGCGCGGCCTCCCGCTCCCGCCGGTGCGCATGCACGTCAACAACCGCAAGCTCTCCCAGGGTTTCTACCAGGGCATCGGCATCCGCGACACCGAGGAGGCGCTGCGGATCATCGACAAGCTCGACAAGATCGGCCCCGAAGGCGTCTCCAAGCTCCTGATCGACACGGTCGACGCGACCCTCGAGCAGGCCGAGGCCTGTCTCAAGCTCGCCTCGATCAGCGCCGCCGACACCTCGTTCGTTGAGGAGGTCCGCGCGCTCGGGGTGTCCAACCCGCTCCTCGACGAGGGCCTGAACGAACTCGCCGCCATCGTGGAGGCCGCGTCCAAGGCCGCGCCGGGCTTCGTCATCGCGGACATGAAGATCGCGCGCGGCCTCGACTACTACACCGGGACCATCTACGAGACCGTCATGGAGGGCTACGAGAGCCTCGGCTCGATCTGCTCGGGCGGCCGCTACGACAAGCTCGCCTCCGACGGCAAGCACACCTATCCCGGTGTGGGCCTGTCGATCGGCGTCTCCCGAATCCTGGTGCCGCTGCTCCAGGCCGGCAGGCTCGACGCCACCCGCGAAGTGCCCACGTGCGTGCTCGTCGCGCTGGCCAACGAGGAGGAGCGCTCCGGCGCGAACGCCCTCGCCCAGCGGCTGCGGGACCGTGGCATTCCCACCCAGGTTTCGCCCTCGGCGGCCAAGTTCGGCAAGCAGATCAAGTTCGCCGACAAGCGCGGCATCCCGTTCGTGTTGTTCGATGGCGAAGAGGGCCCCCAGATCAAGGACATCCGCTCCGGCGACCAGGTGCCCGTCGACGTCGACGCCTGGGAGCCTCCGGCGGAGGACCTGCACCCGCGGATCATCGCTGAGTAGAAAGATACGAAATGCACTGAATCAACTTCTCGACCCAAAGAGGCCAAGCGTGTAGGTGGCGTCCGCGGCTGGCTGCCGTGCTCACTCCTACATCCGGCACTGTCGTAATGACGGTGCTGGGACGCGTGACTGACGCCCCGCATTCCACGCCATCTCGCCGCGGGCGGCGATATTGCGGGAAGCATTTCGGTCGGCGTGGGCAACGACCCCGCACGACCGGCACCGGAACTCGGCCTGATTCGGCCGGTTCCGCTTGTCGATGTAATGGCAGTACGAGCACTCCTGGCTGGTGTATGCCGGGTCGACATATACCACCGGCACGCCGGCGATCTTCGCCTTGTAGGCGATGAACTCCGCGAGCTCGGCGAACGGCCAGGAGTGGACTGCGGCCCGTTGGGGCTTGCGGAGCCGTACCCGCTCACGGAGACCCTTGAGCTCCTCAAGGGCGATCCCGTGCCCGGTGCGTTCAGCCTCGGCCACAATCCTTTTCGAAACCTTGTGATTGACGTCCCTATTCCGGCGCTGTTCCTTGCGGCGTCGGATCTTCAACAACCGTTTCGCAGCCTTCGTATCCTTCGCCTGCAACTTCGCCCGCAGTTCCTGCTCACGACGGCGCTGGCGATTTCGGCCTCTACCGGAGCGGACCTTCCCATCCGAGGTGGTCGCCACATTCACGATCCCCAGATCCACGCCCAACCACCCCGCCGGCCGCTCGTTCGGATCCGCTTCGGGGACCTCGCAGGTCGCGGCCAGATAGAACATGCCATCGCGACAGACCAGATCAGTCTGGCCCTTGCGATGTTCGCGGAGAGCCTTCAATTGTTCGGCGCCACCGGTGAACCGGATGCCTTTCATGCGGCCGTGCACGGTCCAGATCGACGCGGTCCCAGCATCGTGCTGCCAGGACAGGCACCGATCATCGAAGGGCTGCGCCGCATCCGATCGGAATGCGACCGGCTTCGATTCGGCCTTGACCCGGCGTCGCGAACCAGGTTCGCCGAGATTCCCGGCCGCAATGTTGGCGCGCAAGACTGTGTACGCGTCGGCGACCTTCCGAATCACATGCAGCGCAGGCTGAGCAGACAGGCCGCGGTCTTTGAAGTCGCTGTAGGCGACCCGCTGCAAGTGCGCGCGGGTTGGCTTAGCGTCACCGCGAAAGGCGCGTTCGGAAAGCCGGTTCGCCTCCTCGTTGCATACGCGCAGAGTCGCCGCCAATGCCGACGCCTGAACAGGCGTCGGCATCAGCTTCACTTGCACCGCGATCTTCACGTCACCAACGCTATCGGAGGGGTACGACAATTTAGTCGGAGCGACTTCCAGTAGTGGTTTCTCTGGTGCCCTGAAGACTTGGGGGACGGTCCCGAAACATGCTGAACGAACCATCGGACCAAGCAGTGGCAAACGAGCACCTTCGAACAGGTCACCAGTCGGCGATGAGCGGCGCGTCGTGCTCGTGCCGCTGCCAGACCTCGGTGAGTCGGGTGAGCCGGCCCGGACTGGCCATGCCGCGGACGTGCGAGACCTTCTCGCCCTCGACCTCGAACACCACCGCGCCCACGACGCGGTCGTCGATGACGGCGAGCATGGCGGGGGCGCCGTTGACGAGGCCGGCATGGAGCGCCGGGGAGCCGCCCGCGAGCTCCCGCTTCGCCGGGGTCGGCTTGAACGCGGCCCGGGCGGCGGCGGCGAACCGCTCCGGGACCGAGTAGTGCATCAGCTTCTCGCTCAGTCCGAAGCCGTCGGTGACCGCCGTGGCGTCGTCGGTGAGCAGCGCGACGAGCCGGTCGGTGCTGCCCGAGGCGGCGGCGTCGAGGAACGCCTCCACGACCCGTCGCGTGGTGTCGCGGTCGATCGTGTCGTGGCGGCCGGTGGCGGGGTATTCGGCGGCGATGCGTTGCCGGGCCCGATGGAGGTGCTGGTGGCTGGCCGACTCAGTGATGTCCAGGATCGCGGCGATCTCTTTGTGGCTGTGGGAGAACGCCTCGCGCAGGACGTACACGGCCCGTTCGACCGGCGAGAGCTGCTCCAACAGCGTCAGCACCGCCAGGGACACGGACTCGCGCTGCTCGAAGGTCTCGGCCGGGCCGAGCATCGGGTCGCCGTCGAGGAGCGGCTCGGGCATCCAGTCGCCGACCGCGCGTTCGCGCCGCACCTTGGCCGAGCGGAGCCGGTCGATCGAGAGGTTGGTGACGATCTTGGTCAGCCACGCCTCGGGCACGTCGATGTGGTCCCGGTCGGCGTCCTGCCAGCGCAGGAACGCGTCCTGGACCGCGTCCTCGGCGTCGGCCGCCGATCCGAGCAGGCGGTACGCGAGCGAGGCCAACCGGTCCCGGTTGGCCTCGAAGCGCTCCAAAGTGGCAGTGTCCATGGCTCCCAGCCTAGGCGGCAATGGCCTCCGTCGTCTTGGAGGAAGTCTGCAGGCGGTGCTTGCGCTTCGGCATGCCGAAGGTCGGGTGGAGGGTGCCGATGATCGAGCCCTTGAGGATGGCCGCCTTGATGCGCACGGCCGACTTGCCGCGCACCGACCACGACTTCGAGTGCGCCACTTCGTCGACCAGCTGGAAGATCGCGTCGTTCCGTCCGAGGCTGATGTGGTTGCCGACGTACGGCAGCTTGCTGGTCGAGACCTTGTGGCCGGTCAGGTCTCCCACGATCGCCTCGATCGCCTGCTTGGCGGTGAATCCGCTCGAGGCGCATGACATGGGCAGCGGGAGGCCGTTGTCGCCGAGGATGTAGACGGCGTCGCCGGCGGAGTAGACGTCCGGGTGCGAGACCGAGCGCATTTCCCGGTCGACCAGGATCTGGCCCGTGTCGGCGACCTCCAGGCCGCTGGCGGCGGCGATGGGGTCGACGGCAAAGCCGGCGGCCCACACGGTCGCGTCGGATTCGAGGACGGTGCCGTCGGCTCCGATCGCCCGTGTCTGCTCGACGCGTTCGATCGAGGTGTGCTCGTGGACCTCGATGCCGAGCCGGTCGAAGGCCTGGCGCAGGTGGCGCTGGGCTCCCGGCGAGAGCGAGGCGCCCAATTCACCGCGGGCGGCCATGGCGACCTGCAGCTCCGGCCTGGATTCGGCGAGTTCGGTGACGGTCTCGATGCCGGTCAGGCCCTCGCCGACGACGAGCACCTTCCCGCCGAAGTCGAGGCCGTCCAGGTGTTCTCGCAGTCGCTGTGCGGCCGGGCTGCTGGTGACGTGGAAGGCGTGTTCGACCACGCCGGGGACGCCGTGGTCGGCGACGCGGCTGCCGAGTGCGTAGACCAGGGTGTCGTAGGGGAGTTCACCGTCGCTGAGTGCGACGGTCTTGGCCTCGACGTCGACCGATTCGACACGCGCCAGGCGAATTCGGATGTCGGTCCCGCGGAAGACCTCGGTCAGCGAGTGGCGCTTGATGTCCTGCCCGGCGGCGACCTGGTGGAGGCGCAGCCGCTCGACGAAGTCGGGTTCGGCGTTGACGACGGTGATCTCCCGGTCGGTGGGGGCGAGGCTGCGGGCCAGGTTCCCCGCGATGTACGCGCCGGCGTATCCGGCCCCGAGAACTACGATGCGGTGCTGCATTGGATTTCTCCTGTCTGATTCGCTTGCCCCCCTTGAACGAGGCAGTCGTGCGAACTCTGACAGAACTTGACTGTGAGGCCGGTCACTCGCCCTTGTAAGCCGGTTCGGGGTGCTCGATGTGCTTCCAGTGGCGTTCGAGCACGACGAGTTTGTCGGGGTTGGCGACATTGCGGATCGCCGAGACGCGGCCGCCCGAGATCTCGAAGGTCATGGTCCCGACGATGCGGTCGCCGATCGCTACGACCAGGGCCGGGTCGCCGTTCGCCCGCGTCAGATACAGATCGGGCCATCCGCCGAGCATTTCGCGCTTGGCCTTGCTGGGCTTGAACAGGCCCCGGATGAACTTCGCGACCTCCAGCGCACCGCGGACCGGGACGAGGCGGGCCACGACCTTGCCGCCGCCGTCGCCGATGGCGATCGAGTCGTCGGTGAGGAGTTTGACGAGCGTGTCGGTTTGGCCGCTGGTGGCGGCGGCGAGGAATTCCTCGACGATCTTGCGGGCGGTGGCCGGGTCGACCTCGGTGCGGGTCTTGTCGGCACTCACGTGCCGCTTGGCGCGGGAGTAGGTCTGCTGGCTGCCGGCCTCGGTAATGTCGAGGATTTCGGCGATCTCGCTGTGCGGGTACGCGAATGCCTCACGCAGGACGTAGACGGCGCGTTCGGCGGGGGAGAGGCGCTCCATCATGACCATCACGGCCAGGGACACCGATTCGCGCTGCTCGGCGGTGTCGGCCGGATCCAGCAGCGGGTGTCCCTCGATGACCGGTTCGGGAAGCCATTGGCCCACGTAGGTCTCCCGCCGCGCGCGGGCGGAGGTGAGCTGGTTGAGGCACAGGTTGGTGAGGACCTTCGTCAGCCACGCCTCGGGCACTTGGATCGAGGTGCGATCGGCGGACTGCCAGCGCAGGAACGTCTCCTGCACGGCGTCCTCGGCCTCGGAGGCCGAACCCAGGAGCCGGTAGGCGATGGCGCCCAACCGGTTCCGCTGCGCCTCGAACAGCTCGACCTCGCCCGCGATCAACGACATACGGCCGATGCTACCTAGCTGGGTGGCGGTCGGCGAGCGCCGTTACTCGACTTCCTGGACACAGTAGATCGCAATGATGGAGTCGATCTCGGGGTCCCAGTCGCGGCCGGCTGACAGCGCGGTGTCGGTGTAGTAGTAGTAGCTCCAGTCGGTGTCCTCGCAGGCGTCCGTGCCGGCCACCGAGTGGTACTCGTCGCTGGGGTCGGGGTCTTCGGGGTAGTCCACGACCTTGAGGACGAGCCAGTAGGCGGATTCGGCCTCGCAGTCCACGACGTAGAAGCCGTCGGTGACGTCCTCGACGCACTCGTCCGCGAGCGGGGCCCGGAACTCGGACTCGGGCGCGGTGGTCTCCTCTTCCTCCGGAGTCGTCTCCTCTTCGGCGGCCGAAGTCTCCTCGGCGGCGCTGGACTCTCCGGCGGCTTCGGTGGTCTCCTCTTTCGGTTCGTCGCCGCCGAGGGTGGTGGCGATGAAGATGCCGCCGATGACGACGGCGAGCATGACGACCGACAGCGTCACGATCAGCGGGAGGTTCGAGGGGCCCTTGGGAGGCGCGGGGGCCGCCTGGCCGGGCTGGAAGGCCTGCCCGTGCGGGGCGGGGGTGGGCGGTCCCATGGGCATCGGCGCGGGACCGCCGGGCGGGCCGCTGCCGGGGTGGACGTTCATGGCGGGGTTGCCGTAGCCGCCTTGCGCGGGGGCCCCGTACGCATCGGGACGTGCGTAGGGGTCGGCGTCGGTGTAGAACTGCTGCGGCTGGGACTGCGGCTGTTGGAGTTGGGACGGGGAGGACTGACCGTAACCGGGCTGCTGCGGCTGCGGGGGCTGTCCGTAGCCGGGCTGCTGCTGGTTCGGGTCGTAGGGGTTGGGGGGCGGGTAGCTCATCAGAGTCTCCGAGGCTGTGCCGGGCAAGGGGGTGTTCGGTGGCGTTCGCTCCATCATATTGCTCCACTGCGAACGCGGGGTATACGGCGAAGGGCCGTCCCGCACCCGAGGATTCGGATGTTCGGTGCGGGACGGCCCTCGGAACTGGGTCCGATGCCCTCTATCAGGCGTTCGTCCTAGTAGGCGAACGCCGCGCAGAGGATGCCGGTGACCGGGTCGCTGTCGGAGCCGGTCGTGGAGGTCGGGTCGGTCAGCTGCGTCAGCGACCAGAAGTAGTCCTCTTCGCTGCATCCGGAGTCGAAGGCCATCTGGGCGATCTCGTCCTCGGTCATGGCCGTCGGCGGGTCGACCGGGATGGTGACCGTGGTCTCGTACGAGGCGTCGGCGCAGTCGCGGACGTACCAGCCGTCGTAGTCCTCGTTGAAGCAGTCGCCCACGTCGGGCACGACGCGGGTGCGGCCTTCGGAGTCGGGCGTGTCCAGCGATTCGGCGCAGACCACGTAGTCGACCTTGCCGCCGCCCGAGTCGTAGACGAAGTTGTAGCTCTTCCAGGTCTGGCCGAACTGCCAGCCGAGGACCTCTTCGCCGCAGATGGCGGTGATGCCGTCGAAGGACTCCAGGTCGCCGGTGGAGCTGGCCCGGATGTCGTCGACGTCCTCGTCGACGACGGTGGCCTTCCAGACCGCGTCGGGAGAGGAGCAGTCGACGACCAGTTCGGCCAGCGGGTCCTCCTCGAACGAGAGGTGCATCGACCAGTCCGAGAGGCAGTCGTCCACGGCGACTCCGGCCTTGATGTCCGAGTCATCCAGGTCGGACACGGCTTCGCCGAATTCGTCGCCGCCGAGCATCTGCACGAGCACGATGACGCCGACGATGAGGAGCGCGGCGCCACCGGCGATGAGCCGCCACATCAGGCCCTTGCCGGTGTCCTTGACGAACGCGCCGAAGCCGGTGCCGCCGTTCGAGGGCGGCATCGGCATCGGCGGGGGAGCGCCGTAGCCGCCGCCACCGGGGGGAGGCGGGTACCCGCCCTGTTGCGGCGCACCGTAACCGGGCTGCTGTGGTGCGCCGTAGCCCGGTTGCTGCTGCGGCTGCGGGGAGTAGCCTCCCGGCTGCTGCTGGGGCTGGGGAGGCGTTCCGTAGCCGGGCTGCTGAGGCGGGGGCTGCTGGGGCGCGCCGTAGCCGGGTTGCTGCGGCGGCTGCTGGTAGGGATTGGGGGGCGGGTAGCTCACCTGGTTCTCCATCTTGCTTTGAGTGCGGGCGGTGCACACCGCCTGGGCGTGCGGGGCTCATCATCATAGGACGCCGCCGCGACCGTCCGAACACGACGAGGGCCGCCCCGTTTCCGGGGCGGCCCTCGGGTTCTCGCTTTTTTAGAGGTCGGAGTAGCAGGCGATGCCGCCGACCCGCCCCAGCGGGTCGTACGGGCTGATCATCTGCGTGTAGTAGTCGCCGCCGGAGCACTCCTCGGCCTTGGTGGCGACTTCTTCCTCGGTCATCTCGACCGGCGGGTCGACCGGGATCATGTCGGCGGCCTCGTAGAGCGCCCCGGGGTCGGAGCAGTCGACGGTGAACCAGTCTTCGGCGTCGTCGAAGCAGTCGCCGGTGTCGGGGGCGACGGCGGCCTGGCCGGATTCGTTCGGCTCGCCGATGGACTCCAGACAGAAGAACTGCGAGGTGACGCCGGTGGCCTCGTCGTAGACGAAGTTGTAGTCCACCCACTTCTGCCCGGGGATGCGGGCGTAGACCGACTCGCCGCACTGGTCGATCGCGTCCTGGAAGTCGGCCACGTCGCCGCCGGAGACGGACACCGCCGCCTCGTTGTCGACCTTCGTGATCGTCCAGAAGGCCGCCGGGTCATCGCAGGGGATGACGAATTCGGCGTCGGCGGTGACCTCGGTGTTCTCGCCCATGCAGTCGCCTTCGGCCGCGCTTTCGGCGGCCGCGACCTCGTCGTCGCTGAGGGTGGTGTCACCTCCGTCATCGCCGCTGCCGCCGAAGTCGACGTACCGCAGGATCAGGATGGCCGCGACCGCCAGGACACCGACGATCGGGCCGATGATCTTCCAGATGCCGCCGCTGCCGCCCGAGGCAGGGGGCATGGGCGGCGGGGCGCCGTAGGGATTCTCGCCGGGGCCGGGCTGGCCGGGCTGGCCGGGACCGGGCTGCCCGTAACCGGGCGGCGGGGTCTGCCCGTAGCCCGGCTGCTGGCCGTAACCCGGCTGCGGCTGAGACTGGCCGTATCCGGGCTGGGGCTGGGAAGGCGCACCGTAGCCGGGCTGCTGCGGGTTGTACCCGCCTCCCTGCTGCGAGTCGTATCCCGGCTGTTGGGGCTGCTGGCCGAAGCCAGGCGGCGGAGGGTTGCCGCCGGGCGGGGGATAGGTCATTGGTGAATTGCTCCTTGAATACGTACCGTTGTATCTCCAAGGGATGGCCCGCTCAGCGTCGCCTCGCGGTGGACGAGGAGGCGTTGGCGCGTCCCGCCGGCTTGAACGGCGGGGCACGCTCAGGCCGAGCCATGATGGGTGCCTCGAAGCACGGATATGGGACCGTGCGATTTGCCCACTCTAACCGCTATGCGTCAAACGTCGCGCGGGCATCTCCCCTGGTGATTCGGGGTTACGCCGTCGTTACGGACTGATTGCCCCGCAGACGGGTCGGTAGTGAGAAAAACCTCTGGACCTGCTCGGATCGTAGGACGAGAGTGTCAGAAAGATGAGCGATGCATTACACTCGTCTGACACTTTGCATTCTTCTCGGGCCGACGTCGTCCCGTAGGAACCACGCCGTGTTCCAGCACCCCCACACATAGCTGGGACGCTCGACGACGAAGGAGGCCGACGGTTGAGTTCTGCCCAGAACACCGCACCGGGTCTGTACCGCCCCGCATGGGAACACGACGCCTGCGGCGTCGCCTTCGTTGCGGACATGCAAGGCCGGGCCGCTCACAATGTCGTCGAACGCGGCCTGTCCGCGCTCGTGCGCATGGAGCACCGAGGAGCCACCGCCCCCGACCCCGACTCGGGTGACGGCGCCGGCATCCTGCTCCAGATCCCCGACGCCTACTACCGCGACACGGTCGGCTTTCCGCTGCCCGAGGCCGGCCACTACGCCGCCGGTCTCGTCTTCACCCCCGATGACGCCGACGCCGCCCAGCGCGTGCGCGCGATCGTGGAGAAGTACGCCGTGACCGAGGGCTGTCGCGTGCTCGGCTGGCGCTCCGTCGCCACCGACCCCAGCCCGCTCGGCGCCGCCGCCGCCGCTTCGGTGCCGCAGGTCAGCCAGGTCTTCATCGCCGCCGAGGACGAGAGCACCGCCGGACTCGACCTCGACCGCCTCCTGTTCGCCGTGCGCAAGCAGGCCGAACGCGAGATCCGCGAGCGCCACGTCGGCGCCGCCGCCATCGTCTCCCTGTCCTCGCGCACCGTCATCTACAAGGGGATGCTCACCCCCGAGCAGGTGCCGCAGTTCTACCCCGAGCTGCGCGACGAACGCGTCAAGAGCGCCATCTCCCTGGTGCACTCGCGATTCTCCACCAACACCTTCCCGTCGTGGCCGCTCGCCCAGCCGTTCCGGATGCTCGCCCACAACGGCGAGATCAACACCGTGCGCGGCAACCGCAACTGGATGACCGCGCGCCAGGCCGAGCTCGCCAGCGAGCACCTGCCCGGCCGCATCAAGCGGCTGTTCCCGATCAACACGCCCGGCGGCTCGGACTCGCTGAGCTTCGACGAGGTCGTGGAGCTGCTGCACCTGGGCGGGCGCAGCCTGCCCCACGCGATGCTCATGATGATGCCGGAGGCCTGGGAGCACAACGCGACCATGGACCCCAAGCGGCGCGACTTCTACCGCTACCACGCGGCCATCATGGAGCCCTGGGACGGCCCCGCCGCCGTCTGCTTCACCGACGGCACCCAGATCGGCGCGGTCCTGGACCGCAACGGCCTGCGCCCCGCCCGCTGGTGGCGCACCACCGACGACGTCGTCGTGCTCGCCTCCGAGGCCGGCGTGGTCGACTTCGAGCCCAGCGAGGTCGCCCAGAAGGGCCGCCTGGAGCCGGGCCGCATGTTCCTGGTCGACACCGAGGCCGGCCGCATCGTCGACGACGAAGAGGTCAAGGACGAACTCGCCGGAGAGCACGCCTACGGCGACTGGCTCCACGCCGGACTCATCCGCCTCGAAGAGCTCCCCGAGCGCGCCCACACGCCCTACGACTCCCAGACCGTGCGCCGCCGCCAGCGCACCTTCGGCTACACCGATGAAGAGCTGCGGATGATCCTGGCGCCCATGGCCTCCGCCGGCGCCGAGCCGATCGTCTCGATGGGCTCCGACACGCCCATCGCCGGGCTCTCCAAGCGCCCCAAGCTGCTCTTCGACTACTTCACGCAGCTGTTCGCGCAGGTCACCAACCCGCCGCTGGACGCCATCCGCGAGAAGCTGGTCACCGCGCTGGGCACCATGATCGGCCCGGAGGGGAACATCCTCCAGCCCGGCCCGCACTCCTGTCGCCAGATCGAGCTCTCGCGCCCGGTCCTGGACAACGAGGAACTGGCCAAGATCCTCCACATCGACGAGGACGGCGACATGCCAGGCTTCCAGGCCGTGCGCGTCTCCGGGGTCTACAAGGCCCGCCACGGCTCCAAGGGGCTCAAGGACCGCCTGACCGAGATCTGTCGACACGTCTCCGAGGCGATCGAGGACGGCGTGCGCATCCTGGTCCTGTCCGACCGCGACTCGACCGCCGATCTCGCCCCGATCCCGTCGCTGCTGCTGACCGCCGCCGTCCACCAGCACCTGGTGCGCGAGCAGACCCGCACCAAGGTCGCGCTCCTGGTCGAGACCGGCGACTGCCGCACGGTCCACCACGCGGCCGTGCTCCTCGGCTACGGCGCCGCCGCCGTCAACCCGTACCTGGCCTTCGACTCCGTCGAGGAACTCTGCGACCTGGGCGTGCTCGACATCGAGCGGACCGAGGCCGTGGAGAACTACATCAACGCCCTGTGCCAGGGCGTGCTCAAGGTGATGTCCAAGATGGGCATCTCCACGATCGCGTCCTACACCGGCGCCCAGGTCTTCGAGGCCGTCGGCCTCGACGCCGACTTCGTCGACCGCTACTTCACCGGCACCGACTCCCGCATCGGCGGCATCGGCCTCCAGACGCTCAGCCGTGAGGTGGCCGAGCGCCTCCGCGCCGCCTACGAGCGTCCGATCGAGACCACCGAGCCGCTGCCGCCCGGCGGCGACTACCAGTGGCGCCGCGCGGGCGAGGTCCACCTGTTCAACCCCGAGACGGTGTTCCTGCTCCAGCACGCCACCCGCTCGGGCCAGTACGACGTCTTCAAGCGCTACACCCAGAAGGTGGACGCCATCGCGGCCGACTCCGGCCTGCTGCGCGGCATGCTCGACTTCGACCTCGAAACGCGCGAAGCGATCTCCAT
Organism: Glycomyces buryatensis; assembly: GCF_004912275.1. Classification (GTDB taxonomy): domain Bacteria; phylum Actinomycetota; class Actinomycetes; order Mycobacteriales; family Micromonosporaceae; genus Glycomyces; species Glycomyces buryatensis. The sequence goes on along the minus strand of NZ_STGY01000071.1, from coordinate 102,296 downwards.
CGACGAGGTCGAGCCCGTCGAGACCATCGTCAAGCGGTTCCACACCGGGGCCATGTCCTACGGCGCGCTCTCCCAGGAATCCCACGAGACCCTCGCCATCGCCATGAACCGCCTCGGCGGACGCTCCAACTCCGGCGAGGGCGGCGAGGACGTCGACCGGCTCTACGACCCCGAGCGCCGCTCGGCCATCAAGCAGGTCGCGTCCGGACGGTTCGGCGTCACCGCCGAATACCTGGCCACCGCCGACGCCATCCAGATCAAGATGGCCCAGGGCGCCAAGCCCGGCGAGGGCGGCCAGCTGCCGGGCAAGAAGGTCCACCCGTGGATCGCCAAGACCCGCAACGCCACGCCCGGCGTCGGCCTGATCAGCCCCCCGCCGCACCACGACATCTACTCGATCGAGGACCTGGCCCAGCTCATCCACGACCTCAAGCACGCCGGAGGCGGCGACGCCGAGGTCCACGTGAAGCTCGTCAGCGAGGTCGGCGTCGGCACCGTCGCCGCCGGCGTCTCCAAGGCCAAGGCCGACCACATCCTCATCTCCGGCTTCGACGGCGGCACCGGTGCCGCCCCGACCAACTCGGTCAAGCACGCCGGCACGCCCTGGGAGATCGGCCTCGCCGAAGCCCAGCAGACCCTCATCCGCAACGGGCTGCGCGACCGCATCACGCTCGAGGTGGACGGGGCCATGAAGACCGGCCGCGACGTCGTCGTCGCCGCCCTGCTCGGCGCCGAGGGCTACGGCTTCGCCACCGCCCCGCTCGTCGTCGCCGGCTGCGTCATGATGCGCGTGTGCCACCTCGACACCTGCCCGGTCGGCGTCGCCACCCAGGACCCGGTCCTGCGCGCCCGCTACAACGGCGACCCCGAGTTCGTGGAGAACTTCTTCCGCTACATCGCCGAAGAGGTCCGCGAGCTCCTCGCCCAGCTCGGCTACCGGAGCCTGGACGAGGCCATCGGCAACGTCGAGCGGCTGCGCCAGATCCCCGGACCCGGCCGCAAGGCCGCCCGGATCGACCTGTCCAACGTCGTCGCCCCGCCCGTCGAAGGCTCCCGCGTCCGCACCCGCGACCAGGACCACGGCGTCGAGGAGACCATGGGCGCCAAGCTGGTCGAGATCGCGCGGCCCGCGATCGAAACCGGCATGCCCATCTCCGCCGAACTCGACATCCACAACACCGACCGCTCGGTCGGAGCGCTGCTCGGCGCCGCCGTCAGCCGCGCCCACCGCGAAGGCCTGGCCGACGGCACCATCGACGTGACCTTCCGCGGTACCGCCGGGCAGTCGTTCGGCGCGTTCCTGCCGCGCGGGGCGAACTTCAAGCTCCTCGGCGACGCCAACGACTACGTCGCCAAGGGCCTCTCGGGCGGACGCATCGTCCTGGCCCCCGACGCCGGAGCGCCGTTCGCCGCCGAGGACAACGTCATCGCCGGCAACACCATCCTCTACGGGGCCACCTCCGGAGAGATGTACGTCCGCGGCAAGGTCGGCGAGCGCTTCGCCGTCCGCAACTCCGGCGCCGTCGCGGTGGTCGAAGGGGTGGGCGACCACGGCTGCGAGTACATGACCGGCGGCACCGTCCTGGTCCTCGGCCCCACCGGCCGCAACTTCGCGGCCGGCATGTCCGGCGGCACCGCCTATGTGTGGCGCCTGGACGAGGGCCGCACCAATACCGCGCTGGCGGACCTGGACCCGCTGTCCGCCTCGGACATCGACCTGGTTCACAGCCTGCTGCTGCGGCACGGCCGGGCCACCGGCTCGGCGGTCGCCGCCGAACTGCTCGGCAACTGGCCCAAGGCCGCCAGCGGTTTCACCAAGGTCATTCCGCGCGAGTACAAGGCCGTCCTCGCCGCCCAGCAAGCCCAGCAGCAAGATCAGCAGAAGGAGGCCGTGAATGCCTGACCCGAGCGGATTCCTCAACCACGGCCGAAAGGTCGTCGGCAAGCGGCCCGTCCCGGTCCGCATCCTCGACAACCGCGAGGTCTACGAGCGCACCAGCGCCAAACTGGTGACCGAGCAGGCCTCGCGCTGCATGGACTGCGGCATCCCGTTCTGCCACAACGGCTGCCCCCTGGGCAACCGGATCCCGGAGTGGAACGACCTGGCCCGCACCGGCCGGTGGGACGCGGCGATCGAGCAGCTGCACGCCACGAACAACTTCCCCGAGTTCACGGGCCGGCTCTGCCCGGCCCCGTGTGAGGCCTCCTGCGTCCTAGGCATCGGCGACGCTGGGTCCTTTGCCGACTCCGTCGGGGCTGTGACGATCAAGAACATCGAGGTCGAGATCATCGACCGTGCCTTCGACGACGACAATGTGGCCCCGCGTCCGGCCTCGTCCTCGACCGGCAAGTCCGTGGCCGTGGTCGGTTCCGGCCCGGCCGGTCTGGCCGCCGCCCAGCAGCTGGCCCGCGCCGGACACGCCGTAACCGTCTACGAGCGCGACGACGCCCCCGGCGGCCTGCTGCGCTACGGCATCCCCGACTTCAAGATCGAGAAGGACAAGATCGACCGCCGCATCGTCCAGATGGAGGCCGAGGGCGTCGAGTTCGCGTGCAACGTCAACGTGGGCGTGGACCTGACCGCAGAGGACCTGCGCGAGCGCCACGACGCCGTGGTGCTGGCCGTGGGCGCGCTGGAGGGTCGCGAGACCGACCAGAGCGGCCGCGAACTCGCCGGTATCCACCAGGCGATGGAGCACCTGACGGGCGCCAACCAGGTCGTGGCGGGCAAGGCCCCCTTCGCGCCGATCGACGCGAACGGCAAGCACGTCGTCATCATCGGCGGCGGCGACACAGGCGCGGACTGCCTGGGCGTGGCCCACCGGCAGGGCGCGGCCTCGGTCCGCCAGCTCGACCTGTACCCGACCCCGCCGACCGACCGCGACGCGGGCAAGGATCCGTGGCCGACCTGGCCGGTCATCGTCCGCAACTACCCGGCCCACGAGGAGGGCGGCGAGCGCAACTACGCCTCGGCCGCCGCCGAGTTCATCGGCGACGAGCACGGGCACGTGCGCCAGATGCGCTTCTCCGAGGTCACGGTCGACAAGTCCCAGGGCCGCCGCGACATCATCCCGGTGCCCGGCACCGAGGAGATCGTCCCGGCCGACCTGGTGCTGTTGGCGATCGGCTTCGCCGGCACCGAGGACCAGCCGCTGCTGCGCCAGTTCGAGCTGGAGCGCAGCCGCCGCGGTGTCATCGACTGCGGCGACGACTGGCAGACCGACTCGCCCGGCGTCTTCGTCGCCGGCGACGCCCACCGGGGCGCCTCGCTGATCGTGTGGGCGATCGCCGAGGGCCGCGCCGCGGCCGCGGCGGTCCACCGCTACCTCGGCGGCCGGACGGCCCTGCCCTCGCCGGTCGAGGCGAGCGCGCAAGCGCTCATCGCCTGAGAAAACCTTCGCGGCCCCTTTAGCGGACCAGCCTGAGAGGACCTGCGCACAAGCGCTATCCCCACCGGTGCGAATAACGCGGAATTGAGCGCGGACACCTGTTGTCCGCGCTCAATTCGACGTATCTACATTTTGCATTCCGCTCATTTCGAGTCGCGGTGAATTCCACCTCTCATCTGCGGAGACCTCGTGAGTGTGAATGTGCGTCCGATATAAGCTCGCAGGGTGACTCGTAGAGCAAAAATCGTATGCACCATCGGGCCCGCGACCGCCACGCCCGAGCGTATGGCCGGCCTGATCGACGCCGGCATGAACGTCGCCCGCATGAACTTCAGCCATGGCACGCAGGCCGACCACGAAGCCGTCTATCAGATGGTCCGTGACGCCGCCGCCGCCGCTGGAAAGCCCATCGCCATCCTGGCCGACATGCAGGGGCCCAAGATCCGTCTGGGCAATTTCGCCAACGGCTCGGAGCAGTGGGATGCGGGCGACCGCGTCAAGATCACCTCCGAAGACGTCGACGGCACCCACGACCGTGTCTCCTGTACCTACAAGAAGCTCCCGTCCGAGGTGACCAAGGGCGACCGCCTCCTGGTCGACGACGGCAAACTGGCGCTGGAAGTGCTCGGCGCCGACGACACCGACGTCGAGTGCCTCGTGGTCGAGGGCGGCCCCGTCTCCAACCACAAGGGCCTGTCGCTGCCGAACGTGAACATCTCCGTGCCGGCGTTGTCCGAGAAGGACATCTCCGACATGAAGTTCGCGCTGAACCTGGGCGTGGACCTGATCGCGATGTCGTTCGTGCGCCACCCCAACGACGTCCACCTGGGCCACAAGGTCATGGACGAGGTCGGCGTGCGTCGCCCGATCATCGCCAAGGTCGAGAAGCCCGAGGCCGTCGCGCGCCTCAAGGAGATCGTGCTGGCCTTCGACGGCGTCATGGTCGCCCGCGGTGACCTCGGCGTCGAGATGCCCCTCGACGAGGTCCCGATCGTGCAGAAGGAGATCGTCCGCCTCTGCCGCGAGAACGCCAAGCCCGTCATCGTCGCGACCCAGATGCTGGACTCGATGATCGAGAACGCCCGGCCCACCCGCGCCGAGGTCTCCGACGTCGCCAACGCCGTCCTCGACGGCGCCGACGCGGTCATGCTCTCCGGCGAGACCTCGGTCGGCAAGTACCCGATCGGGACCGTCCGCACGATGGCCAAGATCGTCGCGACCACCGAGGGCGGCCCGATCGACGTGGCCCACCTCGCGCACGACCCGAAGTCCAAGCCCGGTGCCGTCACCGCGGCCGCCGCCCAGATCGCCGACGCGATCGGCGCGAAGGCGCTCGCGGCGTTCACCCAGACCGGTGACACCGTCAAGCGACTGGCCCGCCTCAACCCGGAGCAGAAGATCGTGGGCCTGACCCCGATCGAGTCCGTCCGCAACCAGATGGCGCTGTCCTGGGGCACCGACTCCTACCTGGTCGAGCACGTCGACCACACCGACGCGATGTTCCAGCTGGTCGACAAGACCTTCCAGGAGCAGAACCTGGCCGCCCCCGGCGACCTGGTCGTCATCGTGGCGGGCACCCCGGCTGGCACGCCGGGTTCGACCAACACCGTCCGGGTCCACAAGATCGGCTCCTAGTCGATGACGCGGATTCTCGTCGGACAGGACGCCGTGGACTCGCTCCTCGGCGTCCTGGACCTGGAAGAGATCGACAAGGGGCTCTTCAGGGGACCCCAGCCCGAGGTCGGGCTCCAGCGCGTGTTCGGCGGCCAGGTCGCCGGGCAGGCGCTGGTCGCGGCCGGGCGGACCGTCCCCGGAGACCGGCGGGTCCACTCGCTGCACGGCTACTTCGTGCGCCCCGGCGACTCGTCGAAGCCGATCGTCTACCAGGTCGAGAACATCCGTGACGGCCGCTCCTTCTCGGTGCGGCGCACGGTCGCCCTCCAGGGCGGGCAGACGATCTTCTTCATGTCGGCCTCGTTCCACACCGGCGAGTCCGGCCTGGAGCACGCCGACCCGGTTCCGAACGACATGCCCGGCCCCGAAGAGATCCCGCCGCTGTCCGAGCAGTTGCAGTCCCACCCCGACCGGCTGGGCATCTGGGCGCGGGTGCCGCGCCCGATCGACGTGCGCTACGAGGGCGGATCCGGTTTCTCGGCCTCGGGCGAGCGCCCGGCGCGCGAGCACCAGCGCGTGTGGCTGAAGGCCGACGGGAAGCTCCCCGACGACCCGCTCATCCACGTGTGCGTGCTGACCTACGCCTCGGACCTGACGCTGCTGGACTCGGTCCTGGCCCGCCACGGCGAGGTCTGGGGCCCCGGCGGCTACCTGGGCACCAGCCTGGACCACGCGCTGTGGTTCCACCGCCCGTTCCGGGCCGACGAGTGGATCCTCTACGACTCGACGTCCCCGACCGCCGACCTCGGCCGGGGCCTGGCGCAGGGCCGGTTCTACCAGGACGGGGCGCACATCGCCTCGGCCATGCAGGAGGGCCTGCTGCGGCAGACTCCGGAGACGCCGGGCGTCCCCTAGCATCGGGCGAACCGGATGAAGGCCACCGCGATGGGCGGTCCCCACGGGCCGCCCATTGTGTTTCCCGGCTCAGAGACGCAGGACACAATTTCTTGCCGGGGACACGCCCGGCCCCGTGCCCTGGTGCGACGAACCTTCTTGCGGCTTAGATAGAATCGGATGAATACCACGTTGTAGGAGGGGTATGCCCTCGATGGCCGACCAATGTTAGGGTCTCCATTCGTCCCCCCTGATAACGTCCCAGAACACGTCAGCCCGGCCTGCCCAGCTGGGAAAACCCAAATGCCCGGTGAACCGTTCGGAGACCGACACTTATGCGTCTGACCAGCGCAACAGAACTGGCGAGGCCGTCCACTGACAGCCCCGCTGAAATAGCTCAAAAAACGGAACCCAGTGCCCGCCCCAGTCACTGGAGACCCGACATCGAAGGCCTCAGGGCCGTGGCCGTAGGCGCGGTGATCGCCGCCCACATCGGGTTCTTCCACTCCGCCGGGGGCTACGTCGGCGTCGACGTCTTCTTCGTCATCTCAGGCTTCCTGATCACCTCGCTGCTGCTGCGCGAGATCCTCAAGACCGGCCGCGTCTCCATCACCGGCTTCTATGCCCGCCGCGCCGTCCGCCTCCTCCCCGCCGCCGCGACGGTGCTCCTGGCGACCCTGATCGCCACCTGGATCTGGCTGCCCAGAACCCGGTTGCAGGACATCGCCGCCGACGCCGCCACCGCCGCGCTCAACGTCATCAACCTCCGTCTGGCCCAGACCAACACGGATTACCTCAACTCCGACGTGGACCCGTCGCCGCTCCAGCACTTCTGGTCGCTCGCCGTCGAGGAGCAGTTCTACCTCGTCTGGCCGCTCATCCTGCTGGCCATCGCCCTCATCACCACCAAGCTCTACAGCGGCAAGTACATGCGCAAGGGCCTGCTGGAGAAGCGCCGCAAGTGGGTCATCGCCCTCTTCCTCATCGCGACCGCGGTGGTCTCCTTCTACCTCAGCGCCACCCAGACCGCCTCCGAGCCCGAGTGGTCCTACTTCGGCATCCACACCCGGGCTTGGGAACTCGCGGTCGGCGCGCTCATCGCCGTCGGCGCCAACCGGCTCGCTCGCGTCCCGGGGGCCCTGGCCGCGCTCGCCTCCTGGGCGGGACTTGCGATCATCGTCGCCTCCGTGTTCCTGTTGGACGACCACACCGTCTTCCCCGGCTACGCCGCCGCCCTCCCGGTCGCCGGCACCGCCATGGTCATCGCCGCCGGCTGCGTCCCGCACCGCTTCGGCGCCCAGATGCTGCTCGGCATCGCCCCCGCCCAGTACATCGGCAAGGTCTCCTACGGGCTGTACCTGTGGCACTGGCCGCTCATCATGATCGGCCCGGCCGCGCTCGGCATCGAGGAGCCGCGGCTGCGGCACTACATCATGCTCATGGGCGTCGCGTTCATCCTGACCGTCGCCACGTTCTACCTGGTCGAGCAGCCCGTCCGGACCCGCAAGCGGCTGGTCCAGGTGCCCTCGCGGGCGCTGGCCGTGGGCGGGGCGCTCATGTGCGTCTCGCTGGCCGCGTCCTTCGTCGCCATCACCCAGCCCACGCAGGACCTGGATGCCGGCGAGGCGGAGGCGATCACCGGCAACGACACCACCGTGTGGCAGCTGCTGAACGACTCCTCCGACGTCCAGGACGTCCCGATCAACCTCCAGCCGTCGCTGGACGAGGCCCGCGACGACAAGCCCTTCTCCTACGCCGAGGGCTGCATGACCATGGAGGGCGGCACCGACCTCGCCGAGGACTGCTGGTTCGGCGACCCGGACGGCGACAAGACCCTGGTGATGTACGGCGACTCCCACATCGCGCAGTGGTTCCCGCCGCTCAACCAGCTCGCGCAGGCCTCGGGCTGGAAGATGCTGGTGCTCACCAAGGCCGCGTGCTCGATTCCCGAGATCGAGGAGAACAACGACGACCGCGGCGGTCGCTACACCGAGTGCGAGGAGTGGCGCGAGAAGGCCCTCACGGAGATCGAGGACCTCGATCCCGACATGGTCATCGCCTCCAACTCGGACGACAAGCAGGTCATCGGCGACGACCCCGACCAGGAATGGGTCGACGGCTGGGTTGAGACCACCGAGCGCCTGCTGGACGTCACCAAGGACGTGTACGTCATCGGCGACACCGCCTGGGGCGTCGGCAATGTGCCCGACTGCCTCTCGGAGCACCCGGACGACGCGACCGAGTGCGTCAACAACCTCGACGACGCGATCAAGTTCCCTGAGCGCCGCGAGGAGGCCATGGCCGCCGTCGCGGACACCGGGGCGACCTATGTGGACCCGATCCCGTGGATCTGCGACACCGAGGCCGGTAAGTGTCCGGTGGTCGTCGGGAACCTGCTGGTCTACCGCGACTCGAACCACCTGTCCTCCAGCTTCTCGGCCGAACTGGCCCCGCAGCTGGCCGCCTCGATCCCCTTGGAAGTGCCGGAGGAGAAGGCCGACGACTCCGAGTCGAAGTAGCGGTTCTCCCAGCGGATGCCCTGCTCGGGAACGAAAGAGGCGGAGCGGGTTACAGGATAGTGGAGGTATCGAGGCGATCTCCCTGTGTCACAACGGGACTGGCTTGCGCTCGGATTCGAATGTAGGCTTTTCCCGTATCTTGTTGGCCTATAGGGAGAGTTGGACTCAATGAATCGAGTCGCACCATGGCTGAAGGCCGTCAACACGGTCCTGACTCCAACCATCGCCAACCGACGCAAGAAGATCGACAAGATCATCGAAAAGGCCGTCCACAATGCCGAAACTCGCATCGGCGGCACCCACTCGGGCGATGAGCAGTTCATCGATGACTACCGCTTCCTGCTGCGATGTTTCGCCGACATCGACGGGCTCAGCCCCACCGGCTGGTCCGGCATGATCAACGACGTGAGCACGCGCATCGAGAACCGGCTGCGCATCCGCAAGCTCCACGTCCAGCACCCCGAGATCGCGGCCGAACCCATCGAACGGCCCATCGTCATCGTCGGGATGCCCCGCACCGGCACCACCCTCCTCCACCGCCTCCTCGGCGCTCCGGAGGCCCACCGGGCCCCGCTGCTGTGGGAGCTCATGAGCACCGACCTCGGCGATATCTCGCAGGAGACTCGGGACGAATACCGCAAGCGGTCCGACCGGATCACCGTTGGCATGGACAAGGTCGCCCCGGACTTCCGCAACATCCACTCCATCGGCACCGATGAGCCGGAGGAGTGCGTCTTCCTGCTTCCGCACGGCCTGATGTTCGCCGTCCGGGCGGACTCGCCCCGCTACGTCCAGTGGATGCTCGAACGCGACTACACCGACGACTACCGCTACCTCAAACAGGGACTCCAGGTCCTCCAGCACGGTCGTCCCCGCCGCCGGTGGGTGCTCAAGTCCCCGGCACACCTGTGGAGTCTCGACGTCCTCCTCAAGACCTTCCCCGACGCCGAGATCGTGTGGACGCACCGCGAACCCGCGACCGTCCTCGCCTCGATGTGCTCGCTCGCGGAGACCTCGATGTCGCTTCACATGCACAAGCCCGACCCGCATTCGATCGGCCGCCAGTGGCTGGGCCTGCTCGCCACCGGCATCGACCGCACCCGGGCCGTCCGCCGCCAACAGCCGCGCGACACCATCATCGATGTGCCCTACGAGCACCTCACGAAGGAGGCCAGGGAGCGCATCCCCGAGCTGTTCGAACGCCTCGACACCCCGTGGGGCAAGGCGGAACAGGACACGCTCGAAACCGCCCTCGACCGTCCCGGCGGATCCGGTGGCCGCCACAAGTACGAGTTGAGCCCTTACGGAATCACCGAGACCGAGGTCAACCAGGTCTTCTCCGAGTACCGCCGCTTCATCGGCGATCTGGAGTAAATCTCACTGGCGCAAATCCCCACTGGATCGAATCCCACCGGGTTAGATCCCCACTGGCTCGAGGCGCTTCCCGGCGGGGCGTAGGTGACGCCGCCGATCAGCTGCTCGCCGTCCATCGCCACCAGGACCGTCGCGGTGAGGGTGCGCTCGGCGACCTTTCGCAGCTCGGCGGCGTAGCTGTCCTTGGCGCCGTGCAGGAAACCCCCTTCGAGATAGGCCTGGACGGTGACCTCACCGAGCGCCTGGTGCTCGGATTCGCGGACGGGACGGATCTGGAAACTCGCATCGGACGCAGTCATGTCGGCAATTCTGACCCAGAGGTCCGACATCGCACCACCGCGATTTCGTCGGACCGCTGTCGCACCCCCGTGAACAATCGAAACGGGGGGAGCTCCCGCTGCCCGATTTGCGACGACGCTCCGGGGCGCTCCCGAACTACAGGCGGGCGATTCGAAATTATCGATACCCCGTTCGGCCTCCGAATCGCTTGCCCCGCGTCCTCCGCGCCGGTTGAATCGGCAGCTGTGAATACTCCGTCGCTCATCCGCAACCCGATCCTCCCGGGATTCCACCCCGATCCGTCCATCGTGCGGGTCGGCGCCGACTACTACATCGCCACCTCGACCTTCGAATGGGCGCCCGGAATCCGCCTCCACCACTCGCGGGACCTGCGGCACTGGCGGACCCTCGGCGGCATCGCCGACTCGCCGCGACTGCTCGACGTCCACGGCGTCCCCGACTCGGGCGGCGTGTGGGCGCCGGACCTGACGTACGCGAACGGCCGCTTCCACCTGGTCTTCAGCGTCCTGGACAACTACGCCTACGGCTACAAGGACTGCGCCAACTACCTCATCACCGCCACCGACATCGCGGGTCCGTGGACGGACCCGGTCCGCCTGCCCGGCCGGGGATTCGACGCGGCGCTGTATCACGACGAGGACGGCGGCACCTGGCTGCTGAACATGGTGATGGGCTTCCGAGGGATTGAGATCCAGCAGCTGGAGGACGGCAAGGCCATCGGACGGCCCGAACTGATCCTGCGGGGGAGTTCGGCCGGTATCACCGAGGGCCCGCATCTCTATAAGAAGAACGGTTGGTACTACCTGCTGTGCGCCGAGGGCGGCACCGGCTTCAATCACGGAGCGATCGTCGCTCGCTCTCGTGACCTGAAGGGGCCCTATGAGGTCGACCCGAACGGCCCGCTGCTCACCACCCGCGACAAGCTCGACCTGGATCTCCAGAAGGCCGGTCACGGCTGCTTCGTGGAGACCGAGGCGGGGGAGTGGTACATGACGTACCTGACCTCACGGCCGTACACCGAGATCGAACCGAGCCCGCCGACGGACGCCCGCCAGCGCGACGTGACGGGCCGCTGCGTGCTCGGAAGAGAGACCGCGGTGGCGAAGGTCGAGTGGGATGCGGGCTGGCCCAGAATCGAGAACGCGGCCCCCGCGGTGGAGGTCGAGGCGCCCGCGCTGGAACCGCATCCCTGGCCCCGCGCCGACACTCGCGACGACTTCGAATCGCCGGAACTGGACCCGCGCTGGAACACCCTCCGCCGCCACGCGGACCCGGACTGGCTCAGCCTCACCGCCAGGCCGTCGCACCTGCGCATCCGCGGCGGTCAATCGCCGCACGGGAGGCGCACCCCGAGCCTGGTGGCGCAGCGGGTCACCGCGAAACAGGGGGTTCTCGAGGTCGGCATGGAGTTCACTCCGGAGACCGAACACCAGAGTGCCGGCATTGCGGCGTACTACAACAGCTTCAACTGGCACTTTCTTCAAGTGTCGCAGAAGGATGGAGCGTCGTGGCTGTCGCTGGTGACCTCCGATCGGGGCCGCTGCACGGTTGAGCGGATCGCCGAGGTGGGCCCGAGGCTTGAACTCCGAATCGCATTCGAGGGACCGAGGCTTCGTTTCGGCTACCGCGATCCGCATTCCGAGCAGCAGGTCGAATGGATTGACCTGAGCGAGGATCGCGACGCGACGATCCTGTCCGATGAACATGCGACGTGGGTCGAGAACGGAATGCTCCACGCCTTCGGTTTCACCGGAGCCTTTGTGGGCCTGTGGGTTCAGGACTTGGCGGATGAGGGCGGAAGCGCCGACTTCGACTACGCCGACTACCGTCCGGGTGCCTTAGGGTCCATAAGGGTTTTACGTGCGGCCCGGCCCCTGCCGCACCACCGTTCCTCACTGCACCGGCGTTATGTACGGGCCTGTCTGTGGCAGGTCCGCCGGGTCCTCGGGATACGGCAGCGGGACCACCGGGACGTACTTGCCGCCCGGATTCCCGTCGCGGTTCTCGTTGAAGCTCAGCGTCCCGCTCGCGCCGCGCACCACCTGCTCGCTGTTGAGCAGCAACAGGTGGTCGCGGACGTCCCCGGCCGTCGGCGGTTCCTCGCTCCACGGGTTGGTGATCCGTACGGCGCTCACCGCCGTCATGAGGGCGTCGTGGTAGGTGACCGCGTAGCCGTTGGCGAGGGCCTCCCGGCCGCCGCCCACCAGGTTCTCGAAGTGGGTCTGGAAGTCCGCGAAGCCCTCCGGCGTCTCGGCGCCGTCGCCCCAGCCGGGATCGGCCCCGGCGGCGTACAGCACCGACAGGTTGCCTTCCTCGATCCAGCCCAGGACCTCCTCGTCGGCCTGTAGGTCGGTGCCGGTGACCCCGAACAGGACCGTCAGCGGGTCGCTCTGGCAGGCGCGCAGGCTCAACGACTCGATGAAGACCTTCAGGTCGGGCTCGCGGCCGGCGAACAGGACCGCCTGGGCCTCCGACTCGCAGACGTTCTGGGTGATCGTGTCGAACACCTCCACACCGCCCTCCTCGATCGAGCGTCCCGGGAACGGCTGGTGGGAGGACGTCAGGTACTCGCTCAGGTGCTCCTCGTACGCGCTGCGCAGCGTCCGGGCGTACAGGTCGGTCTCGGCGTTGTCGTGGACCAGGACCGCCGAGGCGATGTCCTCGCGGCCGTCGACGTACTGCCGCAGCGCCATGGCGAAGTCGGTGTTGCTCGGCGCGGCGCGCAGCAGGCCGGGGATGATCCCGTTGTCGATGCCGTCGGCGGTGGTGACCCCGGTGACCATGGGGATCTCGTGCTTGGAGAGCCGGTACGCCGCGTCCATCGTGCGGTCGCTGCTGACCCCCTGGCCCATGACGGCCACGAGCGGCACCTCGTCGTCGGACATGTCCTCCAGCTCCGAGACCGGCACCTCCCAATGGGTCTGGCGGGCGCCCTCGTTCGCGAGGACCAGCTGCACCAGTGGATGCGGGTCGCCCAGTTCGCGGGTTCGGTTGGCGCGGTGCAGGGCCACCAGCGCCCCGTCGAGTGCGCTGCGGATGCGGTCGGCGCTCATCGCGCTGTCCTGCGTGGTCGTCAGCGTCGTCATGAGCGCGATCCGCACCAGCGGAAGACCTTCGGCCTCGGCTTCGGCCGCGGCCCATTCGTTCTCGTCCGCGATGTCCTCGTACACCTCCCGGTGCGCCTCGTCGAAGACGAACGAGCCGTCGCTGACCCCGACGCACTCGCCCTCCTTGAGGACGATCCCGTCCAAAGGAGAACCACACCGGACGTCGGGCCACACGAGCACGATGCTGACGACGCTCACGACCAGCACCATTGCCATCAACGAGCCGATGAGGGTACCCATCCACCGCTGCCAGCGGTCCCTGCCTTCGGACATCGCTCGGTCTCCTATTCCTCAGGGGTGATGTAGGTCTGGTTCTCCGCGTACTCCTCGGAGTAGGGCAGCGGTATGACCGGGACGTACTTGCCGCCGGGGTTGCCGCCCCGGTTGCGGTTGAAGCTGAGCGTCCCGCTCGCGCCCTGGACGGTGTTGTCGGTGTTGAGCAGCAGCAGACTCTCGGTCACCTCGGCCGCCGTGGGGGCGCCCTCGTCCTGCGGCCTGGTGATCCGCATGGCCCTGACCGCGATCGCGAGGGAGTCGTGGTAGGTGATCGCGTAGCCGTTGTCCAGGGAGACGGGGTCGGGGTCGACCAGGTCCTGGAAGTATCCGTGGAAGTCCGCGAAGCCCTCGGGGGCCGCCTTCTCACCGCGGGCCCAGCCGGGGTCGGCGCCGGTGGCGTGCAGGAGGGTGAGGTTCCCCGTCTCCAACTGGTCGAGCACCTCCTCGCCCCGCGGATACAGCCCGACCTCGACGAACATGACGGTGAGGTGCTCGGCCACGCACACCCGCTCGCTCAGCGCCTCGATGAAGACCTCGGCGTCGGGCGCGCGCCCGGCGAAGAAGACCATGTCCGGCTCGGCCGAGCAGATGTTCTGGGTGATCGGGTAGAACACGTCGGGCCCGCCCTGCTCCACCGATTGGCCCTTGAATGGCTGGTCGGAGAACTCGATGTAGTCGCCCAGCTGGGTCTCGTAGGCCTCGCGGAGCGTGGTGACGAAGGTGTCCTGCGCGATGTCGTCGTAGACGAGGATGCCGGTCTCCAGTTCGCCTTCGGGCCGGTCGTCGAGGTAGTGGCGCAGCGCCGTCGCGAAGTCGGTATTGCTGGGGGCGGTGCGCAGCAGGTTCTCGACGCTGTCGTTGTCGAGGTCGTCGGCGGTGGTCGCCCCGGTGATGACGGGGATGTCCGCATCCGAAAGCCGGGTGACGGACTCCCTGGTGGTCTCTGTGCCGATGGCGGGCCCCATGACGGCGATCAGCGGCACCTCGTCGTCGGTCATGTCCACCAGCTGCGACACGGCCATCGCCGAGCCCTGCTGGACGCTGCCCTCGTTGGCGAGGTGGAGCTGGACCAGCGGCTGCGGGTCGCCGAACTCGACGGTGTGGTTGGAACGGTGGAGCGCCACATAGGCGCCCTGGAGCGAACTGAGCACGACGTCGAGATTCACGGCGCTGTTGGCGGTGGTGGTGATCGGCATCAGCAGGCCCACCTTCACCAGCGCGACGCCCGAGCTCTCGGATTCGGCCTGGGCCCAGTCGTTCTCGGCCTTGATGTCCGCCTGGATCGCCGCGAGCGCGGGATCGAAGACGAACGAGCCGTCGGTGACGCCGACGCATTCGCCCTCCTGGAAGCGGATGCCGTCGAACGGGCCGCCGCAGCGGGCGTCGGGCACGGTGGTGATCACGAAGTAGGCCAGCAGGATCGATCCCAGCGCGATGACCGTGCCGATGACGACCCGCTTGCGCTGCTTCCATCTCTGACGTCCGTTGGACATGCTCTCTCCTCAAGCGTGTGTGCGGGGCCGGCAGGGGCGTGTGGTGGAGCCAGGCCGTTCGGTACCACCACACACCCCCTAGTGCCAGTCCTCGGCCAGCCGTTCGTGCCGGTCGGCTTCCTCGATCAGGTCTGCGGGGCGGTCGGCATAGGGCGCGACCTGGCGGTAGTCCAGCGAGATCTGCCGGTGCAGGCTGCGTCGCTCCGAACCGGTGGTCGGGGAGGCGGCGAGCCACAGCCCGGCGACCAGGTGGGCGATGTGGGCGAGTTGGGGCCGCGCGGGGTCCATGATGGATTTCGCGAGGGCGACCTGCCGCGAGTAGGGCTCGCCGGTCCCGTCGCCTCCCTGGCGGGGCGCCTTGGTGACCTCCCTGAGCAGGTCCAGCCAGCGCCCCTCCAGATCCTGCCCGGACAGTCGGTCGGCGAGCACTTTGGACACGGCGGCGAGGTCGCCGCCCGCGAGCGCGTGGTGCAGTTCGCCGGCCAGGTCGCCTCGGGTGCGGCACCAGACCCGCAGGGTCGCGTGGACCTCCTTCCAGCTCCATTCGCCGTCGCCGCGCCGGGCGAGGCGCCGGGACAGGAGCCATCGCAGCAGGGCGTGGGCGGCAGTGCCGCTCTCCTCGGACCACAGGTCGGATTGGAGGATGAGGGCGGGGTCGGCGAGGACGCTTCCCTTGCGCGCCTTGGCGAGGTGGTCGGCTTCGGTCTGGTTCCGGGCGGCGGAGAAGGTGATGAAGGCGTCAAGGGCCGCGTCGGGGAACGGGAGCGGGCCCGACTCGACGAGCAGATGGTTCACGAGGTCCTGGTAGAGCCGGTCTTCGAGGCTGCGGTGGTCAGGCCCGTCGGTCGAGGCCTGGGCCAGGAGCGCGTCGATGCCGGTGGCGGACTCCGGTTTCGCGCAGGCGGTCCGGACGAGCGCGGCGGCAGCGGCGGGGTAGCCGGTGGTCTGGTGGATGAGTTTGGGCAGCCATTCCTGCTCGTCGACCTCGGGCAGGTCGGAGGCGAGCCATTCCACGTCGTTCTCGGTGAAGGCGGGAACGGGGTGCACTTCCATTGAGGCGCCGCCGATGGGTTCGCGGCTGGCGGTGACGACCAGGAGGGGTTCGGCGCGGGCGGCGGTGTGCTGGAGTTGGCTGCGCAGGTGGCGGAAGTGGCGCAGGAACTGGGTGCCGACGCGGCTGTCGGCATTGTCGAGCAGGACGACGCACGAGAGCCAGCCGGGCCGTGAGAGTCTGCCGCGGCCATAGGCGTCGCGCAGGTCGGCGAGGAAGGCGTCCACCAGGAGCTCGTCGCGTTCGCGGAACAGGCGGGGCGTCTGGGCGGTGCGATTGAGGTGGGCGAGCGCGTCTTCGGGGTGGATGGTGCGTCCCTGGTCGCGGTGTCCGAACCATTTCTGGAAGCGGCGGCGGGCGAGCGGGCGGCTCATGAGGAAGGAGATCGCGGCGGTCACGATCATTTCGACGGGGGTGCGCAGCAGCGCGAGCGGCATCTGCACGAGCGACTGGAAAACGTCGCCGAGCACGCCGCCGCCCACTTCGGGAACGCGGCGGCTGCGGGAGGCCTTGCGCGTCAGTCGCTTCAGTCGGCGGTAGGCGTGTCCCTGGTCGGTGAAGTCGACGGGCTGCTCGGTCACCGCCAGCGCGAGTTCAAGGCGGCGGAAGGGGATGCGGCCGTACCCGGGGCTGCGTCGTCCGAGCTGGAACTTGATCTCCTCGAGCATTTTGGGGAGGTCTTCCAGCTTGGGGTAGTCGCTGCTGTCGACGAGTGCGTGCGGGGGTTCTTCGTCCGCTTCGTACCACTTGTCGAGCTGGCGCAGCAGGGTGGTCTTGCCGAATCCGGGAGGTCCGGTGAAGTTGAGGACGGGCGGGCGTTCGGATTCGGGGCCGGGGGCCTTGAGGTAGCGGCCGGTCTGGTCCCTTGAGGCCTTTCGGGGGACGGATCTGGGTCCTATGAGCGGAGTTGGTCTCGGGGACATCACAGCATTCCTGTCGGGGTGCTGTCGGCGGGCATGACGTTCGCGCCTTGGGGTCAAGTCACGGGAGTCGGGGCGCCGGGGGATGACAGCTCGACTTGATCTGGGGGGCAACGTTTTCCTGTGCGGTCCATCATATCGCGTGGGCGCGAACCGCAGGGTACGGAGCCGGGGCCGTGGGGCGCGGGTGCCTCGGGGTGGGCTTGGTCTGGGCCGGCGAGGCGCCTGGCCGGAACCGTTAGTCGGACTCCCACCGGAGCAGATCCCCGGGCTGGCATTCCAGGACTTCGCAGAGTGCGGCGAGGGTGGTGAACCGGACCGCCTTGGCGCGGCCGTTCTTGAGGACCGACAGGTTGGCGGGGGTGATGCCGACGCGGTCCGCCAGCTCGCCCACGGACATCTTCCGCTTGGCCAGTACCACGTCGATATCGACGACGATCGGCATCAGATCACCTCGTCCAGCTCGTCGCGCAGTTGCGTCGCTTCGGCATCGCGCGCGACGGCCTGGGCCAGCAGTGCCCGCATCACGAGCACGACGAGCGCGATACCCACGACGGCTATGCCGACTCCGCCCACGAGGAGCACCATTCCCGGGGGGACCTCTTCGCCCGGCGCCAGCACGAACCCGAACGCGAATACCAGTACGGCGGCCGCCGCGAAAGCACCGATCACGACGTCCACGTAGCGGAAAGCGGCGTTGGAGAACACTGTTCCCCGCTTCACCATGGTGACGAGTTTCCAGACGCAGACCAGGACCACCTGCATCGCGACGACGCCGAGGACCACGATCACGAGACCCGCGACGAGTTGGCTCGGAAGCGGCCCATCGGACCACTCCTCGTCCTGGACCACGATCGGCACCATCACGGACTGAACGAACAACGAGCCGGCGCCCAACATGACGATCACGACGCGCAACGCCAGCACTGTAAGCTTCCCCATTTCTCCTCCTTCGATCGATTGGCAATAGAAATATATCGTTAATCGATAGATAGGACAAGAGGGGATCCGAGCGGATCTGGCCTGAGTTCGTGCGCCGCCGTCCCTCTCGGCCTCACTCGGCGGGCGGTTGCCTTTGTGCCGCGAGGAAGGTTCTGCGACCGCTCCGGGTGGTTCGGCAATGCCGCACCAGCAGTCAAATTTGGACCCAGGCGTGCCGCAGATGCCTTGTTTGCAACTTTATTCTCATTTATCTCTTTGAGACAAAATCATCCCTAGTCATTGACTCATTACATATTTATGGTCTTAAATTAGTATTTGGACGGTGCAATCTGGTCACAAGCCGGAGAGCCGATCCTTGCGCAGGTATTCGCCCGGAACGATTCCAACACCCCAACCCGAGCCCCTGCGGCGCAATGTCTCCGATCCCTCTGCCTCTTGTCCAGCAGTCGGAAGACTGCCCATAGCCCAGAAAAGGATCCAACATGAAAACCCTCCGAAAGGCTTCTGTGATCGCCGGGGCCTTCGCCCTGGTGGCGGGCCTGATCACCACCGCGGCGGGCCCGGCGGCCGCCGCATCTCACTTCCAGAATCCGCCGCCCGACCAGATCGTCATCGACGTCGCCACCGTCAACGGCTCCGGGTGCCCGGCGGGCACCGCCGCGGTCGCGGTCAACGAGGGCAACACCTCCTTCACCGTGACCTACAGCGAGTACCTCGCCCAGGCGGGCGGCAATTCGGACCCCACCGATTTCCGCAAGAACTGCCAGCTCAACCTGATCGTGCACATCCCGTCGGGCTTCACCTACGCGATCGCGAGGGCCGACTACCGCGGCTTCGGGCACCTCGAACCCGGCGCCACCGGCTTGCAGAAGGCGAGCTACTACTTCTCAGGCGACTCGGCGACCTCCAGCGTCACCCATGACCTGGCGGCCCCGCACAGCGACAACTGGCAGTTCACCGACGAGGTCGAGACCGACCAGCTCAGCTACAAGCCGTGCGGCGAGGAGCGGAACTTCAACATCAACACCGAAGTCCGAGTGTCCGCGGGCACCGACCCCACCAAGAAGAGCTTCATGACCATGGACTCCACGGACGGCGACATCAACACCATCTACCACTTCGCCTGGAAGCGATGCCCGGCGGATAACTGAGGAGGACACCGCGTTCTGACAACCACGTCCTGACAACCACGTCCGCGGCCCGGCACCATCTCGGTGCTGGGTCGCGGACCCTCGGCCGCCTTCCACGGCGATCCATCACCGTTCCCTCATGGCACGCTCCCCTGCGATTGAGCCGCCGCGGTCCGGGCACTCCGATCTCGGTCGATCCGCCCCGAGATCAGTCGATCGCGGGACAATGATGTCGACCTGCCGCCTATCGAGCCGGAGGCGCTCATGAGCCACGCACCGTTCGTCATCGTCGGAGGCGGTCTCGCCGCGGCCAAGGCCGCCGTGACGCTCCGCGACGAGGGCTACGAGGACGACCTCGTCATCGTCACGGGTGAAGCCCATCGCCCGTACGAGCGGCCGCCACTGTCGAAGGACTACCTGCGCGGCGAGGCGGACCGTTCGGCCGTGTTCACCGTCGACGAGGACTGGTTCGCCCGGAACGCCGAGCTGCGGACCGGCGAGCCCGCGACCGGGCTCGACCCGGCCGCCCGGCGGCTCTCGCTTGCCGACGGCTCCACCGTCGACTACAAGAAGCTCCTACTCGCCACCGGTTCCAACCCGCGCCCGCTCCCCATCCCGGGCTCGGACCTCCAGAACGTGCACCTGCTGCGCACGGTCGAGCAATCCGACCTCCTGGCAAGTGCTCTGCACGAGTCCGAGAGGGTGGCGATCGTCGGCGACGGCTGGATCGGCATGGAAGTCGCCGCCTCCGCGCGGCAGCTCGGGCGGGAGGTCACGGTGTTCGGGCTCGGCGCGGAGCCGCTCGAACGCGTCCTCGGGCCCGAGATGGGCCTGGTATTCGCCAAGCTCCACACCGACCACGGCGTGGACCTGCGGCGACGTACCCAGGTCGCAAAGATCCTCGGCGAGGACGGCAAGGCCACGGGCGTCGAGACTGAGGACGGCAAGCGCGTTGAGGCCGACATCGTGCTCATCGCGGTCGGCGCGACCCCGAACACCGGCCTCGCGGTCGAGGCTGGCATCAACCTGCGCGCCAAGGACCTCGGCGGCGGCATCGCCGTCGACGGGACGCTGCGGACGAGCGGCCCGGACATCTGGGCCGCGGGGGACATCGCGAGCATTCCGTCCTCCCGCTACGGACGCCCGATCCGGGTGGAGCACTGGCAGACCGCGCTCGACACCGGCCCGCACGCGGCGAAGGCGATGCTCGGGGCCGAGGAGCCCTACGACAAGTTGCCGTACTTCTTCACCGACCAGTACGACCTGGGCATGGAGTACCTCGGCTTCGTCGCGGGCCCGGACGCCTACGACGAGGTGGTGGTCTCCGGTTCGGTTGAGTCGCTGGAGTTCGTGGTCTTCTGGACCAAGGGCGGCCGGGTGCTCGCGGGGATGGCCGTGAACACCTGGGAGCGCATGGCCGAGCTCGAGTCGCTCATCCGGGCGGAGGAGCCGCCGGGCACCGAGGCGCTGCAGTCGTTCCGCTGACGGGTTCGCCCAGGTCGGCTACGGGTACTCCGCTTAGCAGGAAAGGGCATCGGAGCGGTTCTCAAGGCCGCTCTGGTGACGGTGTTGAACACACAGGTCATCGAGAGCAGCGCATACACCTTCCACAGGCCCCAGCAACACCACAGGGCTCCCGGGGGTACAACGAAACCCAACACGACCTTGGCGTACTCGCTGCGCTGGAAGGACTCTGAGGTCGGCCCCACATCGCTGCCGCCAACCCATCGTCGGCACTCGATCGTCTCGCTCGGCTTGCCGTGCCTGGCGTATGAGCTCGTTCGAACCGGGACTGAAGGCCTATCAGGAGGTTCGTCCGTCCCGGGCCAGTCGTCTGGCTGTCGGGGCGCGCAGGTGGGTTGGGCTTCAAACTCATCAGCGACAGTGGAGGTCAGCCCGGTCCAGGGTCAGTCGGCTGACTGTCGGGGTGGGTACAGGTTGGGGTTCAGACGGATCAGCGACAGCGGAGGTCTGTCTGGTGCGGTGGCGGTCTACTGGCTGTCGGGGTGCGTGGAGCTTGGGCTTCAAACTGATCAGCGATGGAGAGGTGGCCTTCCGCTTCGGCCCGGCCGCTGGCTGTCAGGGTGCGCATCGCTTGGGGTTCAGACGATCAGCGATGGAGTGGTGTGGCGGGTGCCTGGCGTTCGTTGTCGGGGTGAGGTGTTCAGGTGGGCCGGTGCGGGCCGTGTGGGTGGGGTGTGGGCCGGTGCGGAGTGGTTGGGGGCTGGTTCGGCCTGTGGGCATGGCGAGGGGCCCGTCCCTGAGTCCCGTTTCGGGGTGGGTCGGGCTGCGGTCCTTTGATGGTCCGCTTCCCCCGCCGCCGTTGCTGCCTGGCGGCGGGGCACCGTAACCGGTCGGCTGGTTCGGGTTCGGGAGTGGTTGGTGTGCGGAAGCGTTCTCGTGCTCTGGCTTTGGCTTGCTTGAGGTCCATGCCGATTCGGTGGAGCGCATAGGCGTCGAGAACATCCCTCAAGTCCCGGCCTGGGACTTGGGCGTGTTCTTCGGGGTAGAGGCCGGTGGGGAAGGCATCGTCGGGCCCGTTCCTGAAGTCCTCATCGAGGTCGATGCTGCTGCGGTGGTCTTCGCAGCCGTACCCGCAGCCGCTACCGGTGCTGCCTTCGTCTGCCGAGTATTCGCCCATGTCGGCCGGGGCCGCTTCGTGTCCATCGTGGTGGACGATCAGAGCCTGGCCGGGGCCGGTCTTGGTCACGCTCCAGCCGGGAGTGTGGATGCGGCCGTGGTGGAACCGGCACAGCAGGATCAGGTTGTCCGCGACCGTCTCGCCACCATCGGCCCAGTGTGCGATGTGGTGCGCTTCGGTCCAGGCGACCGGCCGGTCGCAGCCCCGCCAGGCGCACCCGCCCTGCTGCTCAGCCTCGAGCTTCCTACGGAGGGCGGTGTTGGGGAGGCGTTCTTCACGGCCGAGCTCAACTACTTCCCCGGTCGCATAGTCGAAGACCATGGGGATGATGTCGGCCTCGCAGGCCAGGAGGCGGGCCTTGGCGACCGAGACCGGGTCCCCGTCCAGGCGCGGGGTCCGCTCGGGGTGCTCGGTCAGGTCGATGTCTCCGCGCAGCGTCTCGATGTCCACTGAGAGGGACAGGGTCGCGGTGTGCCCGTGCCGCTTCGGTGCATTGGGGTCAGTGCCATAGGAAGCGAGCATCTGGTGGAGGGCTTCAGCGTTCCGGTTCGCGGCCGCGGGCAGGTCCCCGTCTTGGTCGGTCTCGTCTTGGCGGGGCGGGGGAACCGAGGTGGCGAGCATCTTGGCGAACAGGGCACCGGTGTCGGCCGACAACTGCCCGTTCAAAGCCCACATGCCATTGCGCTGAAGCCCGAGCTCCACATACTGCAACGACTGCTCCCCGAGCCCTTCGAACAGTTCAGCGCTCTCAGCGAGGGACGCTTCGATCTCGGCCAGGTGCGCCTTCAGGTCTTTGAACGGTGCGTGCGCGCAGTACTGGACGATCAGGGCTTCGGGGGTCGTGCAGGACACCGCAGCGTCGAAGGGGGAGGCCACGGCTTCGCGGTAGGGAGTCCGGGCGTAGAGGCGCATCGCGGGGGTCTTGTCCAACTGCCTGACCGCGTAAGCGACGGGGTCGATCCGGGCCGCCTGGGAGGTCGCCGCCTCGGCCAGGAGGGTGAACTTCTTGGCACGTCTGGCGATCGTGGCCAGGTCCGAGGCGGTCTGGGTGTGGAAGTCGAAGGTCGAGACCAGCCACTCCCGCAGGGCGGAGAACCCGTCGAAGTCGCGGTGGATGTTCGCCGCCTTCGCATCGATCACCGAGGCCAACACCTGGGCGTGAGCGGAATTGATCAGAGCGGCCTGCGCATCGAGGACGGAGTGGATGGCCTCGGACTTGCCCCGCCGGTCAGAACCGGCCTGTGTGGTAGTGGTGTGACTGGTGGCCATCTATCTCACCTCCTCGGGGAGGCTGTGTCTCGAACAGTTCGCCTGTCTTAGTGTTCCTGTTCTATGACTCAATGGTGCCACATGACGGGTTCGATGGCATCACTCGATCGGGTGAATATGGCAGTGTCTTCCCTGGTCAAGTACCTCGTACCCCGCGGTCGGGCGTGTCGCCAATCGGCACCCCCCGATCTCAACGATGCCCCCGAGGACCGACACGACTCGGTGCCACTGCCACCCGCGGTCGGGCGCGTCGCGCGGACACCCTCCCCACTCCTCCGTCGCTGATGCCTGAAGACCGACCCGAACGGTGCGGGCAATGGCGAACCGGCCCGGGGTAACCCGCTACCGCTTCTTCGCTGCCTCAGTGCACCGGTTCCGTTCGGGGACACCGATTTCGCCAGCGCACGCGTTCCCAATGCCGGTCTCCCCGGGCGGCGAAACCGGCCTCAGGGAACTGTTCGCCTTTGGTCGCTGATCGATCCCCGGCAAAACCAACGCCCCCAGTCACATTGGCCAGGGGCGATTGTCGTTCCTCATGGTCCCGGTCTAGCAGGTTCGGATGTACGACCACGGAGTGATGTTCACCGAGATGGAAAACTTTGCCATCTTGCTCCACACCAGATGTCCGTTGGCGTCGTATGCCCTGGTTACCGTTCCTGAAATATTGTTGGTGATGAGCGCTGTGCCTTCCCAGCTCGTCAGCTCAATCAACGTACATGTGGGGAAGACATGCAATTTGCCTCCGAGCTCGATGCAGAACGATCCCTCGGGGCAGCTGATGGTGCTGGACAACAGATCCGACTTCGAACGCAGCCGAGCGACGGTGACGTTGCGGCCGTTGGAACCGGCTTCGGTTGTCGTGGGTCCGGATGCGACGGTTTGAGCGGCGAATTCGCCTTCGGTGTCGGCGGACGCCGATGCGGCCGTCGGCCACAAGAGGGCGATGGCGCTAACCATCGCGATGACGAAATAACTGAGTCTTCTCATTTGCGCAGTTCTCCTATCGATACGTTGAGGCATCTCCTGATGCAGCGGGGTTCGACGGATGTTCTTGTACGGGCGGGGGATTCCGACATCGACTCCGCTGCTTCATTCACGGTGACCGCCGGTCGCACGGATTCTGCACGGCTCTCCCGCGCAGGAGGGCAGGGCAGTCCCACGTGACTGCGGTTCCATTCCGTGTTCGCGCAGACCAGTGCCTCAACGTGTCCCGGTCGCGCTCCGCGTGAACCGGCCTGCCCTCAAATGCTCAGTGGCTGAGGTGCTTCGGCGGGGCGACCGAATCTCTGACCACGATGTGGGTTCCGAGAACCACCTGGTCGTCGCCGGTTTCGGAGCGGCCCAGGCCGAGGCGGACCGCCTCCTTGCCGAGTTGCTCGTGGGGGACGTGCACGGTGGTGAGGGCCGGGGTCAGGTCGGAAGCGAGGGGAATGTCGTCGAAGCCGACCACGGACATGTCCTCGGGCACCCGCACCCCGGCCTCCCGCAGCGCCTTCAGCGTGCCGGCGGCGACCATGTCCGTCGCCGCGAAGATGGCGGTGACGTCGCTGCGTTCGGCCAGGAGATGCCGGGTCATCTCGCGGCCGCTGGCCTTCGAGAAATGGCCGTGGATCAGCAGGGACTCGTCCACCTCGACGTCGTAGTCGGCGTGGGCGCGACGGAAGCCGGCCATGCGCTCATCCGTGGTGGAGAGTCCGACGCCGAACCCCATGTAGCAGATCTTGCGATGCCCGGCCGAGAGCAGGTACGCGGTCATCGCGTACGACCCACCCTCATTGTCGTAGTGCACCACCGTGGCCGGAACGTCCTCTCCGAGGGACGGCCGCCCGCACAGAACCAGCCGTGAGCCGGACTTGTCGAGGACGGTGGCGAAGTAGCGCATTCGCTCGGCGTATTTCGGGTCGTCCCAGGCGCCGCCGACGACGATGACCGCCTCGGCGTGCTGCTCGCGCATCAGCTCCACGACCGCGAGCTCCCGCTCCGGGTCTCCATGCGTCGTGCACAGCAGACACAGCCGCCCCTGCGAGGAGGCTTCCTGCTCGACGCCGCGAGCGATGAAGGCGTAGAACGGTCCGGTGACGTCGTCCACCACGAACGCCACGGTCTTCGTCGTCGCCCCGGCCAGCGCGCGGGCGTGGGCGTTGACCACGTAATCGAGCTCCCGCATGGCCCGCAGGACCTTCGCGCGGGTCGCGGGTGCGACCGGGTAATTCCCGGCCAGCACCCGCGAGACCGTCGGCACCGATACCCCGGCGAGCGCGGCGACGTCCCTAATGGTGGGGCGCTTTCCGTTTTCCGTACTCGACTTCTTGGGCACCAGAGGCCTTCTCTCAGCGTTCGCTCTTCGTTGGGCTTGCCCTCAGCCTAGTTCAATTAGAACGGCTGTCCCAGGTCGGAGCGTTGCCGACTCGTGCGATTACCGCACCGGCACTTCGAATCCGACCGTGAACGACGTCGCCGCCGCGTGGAGCCGGTGCTGCGGCAGGACGCCGGGACCGCACGAGGCGGTGCCGACACCTTGCAGGGCCTGGTCCAGGTTGACGTAGAGACGGTCGCGTTCGACCAGGTCGTGGGTGTGCTTGGCCGCCGCGAGGTCCTCGGTCGTCCACGGCCGCACCGTGAACGCGAAGTCCGGGGCGCCCAGGACCGTGAGCCCGTTGCCGGACTCGTCGGCCAGCTTCGCCCACCGCACGTCGATGCGGCTGCCGTTCTCCTGCGGGAAGACGTACGGCGTCTGCATCTCGGCCACGGTGGCGCTGTAGCGGCCGACGCGGGCGGCGGCGCGGGTGTCCGCGTAGGCCTCGCCGGGTCCGCCACCGAACCAGGTGACATTGCCGAGCGTCTTGGGAAGCGCGGCGCGCAGCCCCAGGCGGGGGAGTACGAAGTCCCAGTCGCCCTCGGGCGTGATCTCGACGGTCAGCCACAGCCGCCCGGGCGTCTCGGTGTCGGTGCTCCAGTGGTACACCGCGCCCATGGCCAGGTCGGTGCTGGCGGCGCCGACCCTGGTGGTGACGGTGAGGCCGCTGTCGGCGGTCTCTACGTCGAGCACCTTGTGTTCCAGGCGGTCCAGGCCGACCTCGCGGGTGACCCATTTGTCGGAGACATTGCCGCCCCAGCCGAGCAGGTCGTTGTCGGTCGGTGCCCGCCACAGGTCGAGGCGGGGGCCGTCGATGGCGATGTCGCCCAGGGCGGTCAGGCGCCCGAGTGCGTCGAAGGTGGCCGCGCCGAGGCTGATCTCGCGTCCGGCGACGACCGCTTCGGTGGTCGAGCGGGTGGGCGCGGCCGCGGCTGCGCCGTCGATCTGCGTTTGGCTCCAGGCGATCTCGTGTCCGGCCTCGGCCCACGGCTCGTCCTTGACCAGCACCGCGGAGACGCTCACCCAGCGCTCGCCGCTCGCGTCGCCCGCCGCCTCCGGCGAGGCGGCCGCGCGAAGCGGTTCGGGCCATTCCACGAAGGCGGTCTGGCCGGCGGCCACGGCGGGAACCGTGAGTTCGCCGGAAGCGGTGCCCTCGCCGCCGTCCTCGACGGACCAGGTGAATCGCAGGTGGGCGGTGTCGGTGAAGTCGTAGCCGTTGGTGATGACCACGGTCTGGCCGGACGGGCTGATCGCGATCTGGACCGGCTCGATGACCTTCTTGTATTCGAGGAGCCCCGGCGAGGGGGTCCGGTCGGGGAAGACCAGGCCGTCGGTGATGAAGTTGGCGTCGTGGAGCGGTTCGCCGAAGTCGCCGCCGTAGGCGAAGAACTCGGTCCCGTCCTCATTGCGCCGGCGGATGCCGTGGTCGATCCACTCCCATACGAAACCGCCCTGGCAGCGCGGGTACTGCTCGAACAGGCGCTGGTACTCACTGAGTCCGCCGGGGCCGTTGCCCATGGCGTGCGCGTACTCGCACAGGATGAACGGGATCTCGTCTCGGCGGTGGGCGTCCAGCGCGGGGTCGGTGGTGGCGGCTTCGGTCTTCTGCCCGATCCGGTCGGTCTCGGCGTGGTCGGCGTACATGCGGCTGTAGACGTCGACGTAGCCGGAGTCCCAGTCGCCCTCGTAGTGGATGGGGCGGCCGGGGTCGCGGCCCTTGGCCCACTCGGACATGGCGGCGAGGTTGTCGCCGGTGTGGCTCTCATTGCCCAAGGACCACATGATGATCGCGGGGTGGTTCTTGTCGCGTTCGACGGTGCGCCGCATGCGGTCGAGATAGGCCTCGCGCCACTGCGGCTCGCCCGAGGGGTTGCCCTTCCATCCGATGTGGACGAACCCGTGGGTCTCCAGGTCGCATTCGTCGATGACCCAGACGCCGAGCTCGTCGCACAGGTCCAGGAAGCGCTTGTCCGGCGGGTAGTGGCTGGTGCGGACGGCATTGATGTTGTGCCGCTTCATGATCTCCAGGTCGCGGCGCATGGTCTCGACAGAGAGGGTGCGGCCGGTGTCGGGGTCCCATTCGTGGCGGTTGACGCCGCGCAGCAGGATCCGCTTGCCGTTGACCTTGAGCAGGCCGTCCTCGATCTTGACGGTGCGGAAGCCGATCCGCAGCGAGACGCGCTCGGTGCCGGAGGCGACGACGGCGTCGTACAGGCGCGGCGTCTCGGCCGTCCACGGCTCGACGGCGACGGTGGCGCTCTCGCCGATGGCGATGTCGATCCCCAGTTCGGGGACCGTCACGCGGCCGTCGGCATCGGACTCGACGCGGAGCGTGCCCTCGCCGGTCCGGTGGTCGAAGTCGGCGTGCGCGAATAGGTCTGGGATGCCGGCATCGGGGCGGTGGACGAGGGAGGCGGAGCGGTAGATGCCCGAGAGCCACCACATGTCCTGGTCTTCGAGGTAGGAGGCGGCCGACCACTGGTGGACGCGGACGGCGATGGTGTTCTCGCCGGCCTTGAGGTGCGGCGTGGCGTCGAACTCGGTGGCCAGGCGCGAGCCCTTGCCGTCGCCGAGTCGGATGCCGTTGAGCCATACCGCGAAGCAGGAGTCGACTCCCTCGAAGCGCAGGAAGGTGCGGCCGGTGGCCGGCCAGTCGGCGCCGAGGTCGAAGGTGCGCCGGTACTCGCCGGTGGGGTTGGCGTCGGGGACGCGCGGCGGGTCGACCGGGAAGGGGTAGACGGTATTGGTGTAGGCCGGTGCGCCGTAGCGGGTCTCGCCGGGCAGGCCGGTCATCTGCCAGCTCGACGGCACGGCGAGGGTGTCCCAGGCCGAGTCGTCCAGGTCGGGGTTCTCCAGGCCCTCGGTGGTGTCGGTGAGCCCGGAGGCCAGTCGGAAGCGCCAGTCGCCGTCGAGGCTGAACACGGCGGCGTCGGAGGTCAGCGCCGCGCGGGGGTCGAGTCGCCCAGTCCCGGGGCTTTCGCTTTCCACGTAGTCGAAATCGGTTCGGGTCATCTTTACAGGGTTCCTTCTGGAGTGGAGTTCGTCAAGCCATTAGTAAAAGGGTTCCGCATCGACACGTGACCGCTCCGGGGCGCATTGTGAGCAGTGACTCTGCCGTGTGGTATTGACATTCGCCCCAGGGAAGGGGTTCGTCATGCCTGCTTCCACAGCGAGTCGCGGTCGATGGTGTGGACGAGGGGCTCCCCCGCGATGAACCGCTCGGCCTCCTCGACCATGAACAGGCCCATGCGGGCGAGCTCGTTGCCGTGCGAACCGGCGGTGTGAGGGGTGAGGAACACGTTCGGCAGGTCGTACAGCACCGATTCGGTCGGCAGCGGTTCGGGCTCGGTCACGTCGATGATCGCCGAGATCCGGCCCGATTCCAGCTCGGCGGTGAGCGCGTCGGTATTGACCAGCGAGCCCCGGGCGGTGTTGATGAGGACCGCGCCGTCCCGCATGGCCGCCAGGCGCTTCGCGTCGATCAGGTCGTCGGTCTCGGGCAGTGCCGGGGCGTGCACGGTGACCACGTCCGAGGCGGCCATGAGGTCGTCGAGCTCGACGAGTCGGACGCCGAGCCGGTCCGCCTCCGCCGCGTCCACGTGGGGGTCCGAGAGCAGCACCTGGAAGTCGAAGGGGCGCAGCAGCTCGATGAGCCGTCGCCCGATCCGGGAGGCGCCGACAATCCCGACCACCCGGCCGAAATTGCCCACGCCCTCGTGGATGAGGCCGAGTGTGAAGGAGCGGCGGGCCCGGAAATCCTCGCGCTGCGTGAAGATGCCCTTGCCCGCCAAGAGGATCGAGCCGAGGGTGTACTCGGCGACGGGGAGGGCGTTGGCGCCGACCGAGGAGGAGACGGCGATGCCGCGTTCCCAGGCCAGGGGGCTGACGTGCCACTTGATGGAGCCGGCGGTGTGGAGGATGGCCCGCAGCCGGGGCGCTCGCTCCAGCAGGGCCTCATCGAACCGCGCTGAGCCCCAACCGGAGACGATGACCTCGGCCTGCGAGAGCGCGGCGTCGGCCTCCGGCCCCTCGAAGCGCTGCACCGCACCCGCGGGGTCGATGTCGAGGACCGCCGTCAGCCGCCG
Organism: Glycomyces buryatensis; assembly: GCF_004912275.1. Classification (GTDB taxonomy): domain Bacteria; phylum Actinomycetota; class Actinomycetes; order Mycobacteriales; family Micromonosporaceae; genus Glycomyces; species Glycomyces buryatensis. Next base: position 72,936 of record NZ_STGY01000071.1, on the reverse strand, counting down.
CATGAGGGGCTCGGGGTAGAGCCGGGGGACCAGTTCGGGGCTCATGGTGAACAGTGCCGGGGGTTTAGCGGTCACAGGAGTTCCTTCAGTTGGGAGGTGTAGATATCGGTTTCTACGGTAAGCACTCGACGCCCGATTGTCGAGAGAAAATCATCGACATTTTTGATTTTCCTGCAAACGGTCTCATGACCGGCGCAAGAGAACTATCAGGCAATCTGCAAGACCCACAAAGGTAACGATTCGGCATCTCCGTCTTGCCATCGAGAACCGCGACGCCTAGCCTCATAGAGACCGTTATCTATACTCTCCCGCTCCCCACCACCCTGGACCGAAAGGGACCCCACCGTGAGCTCCACCGGACTCGCACCCGACACCGATGTCGGAACCCCCGGGCGCCGCACCCGCCACTGGACCACCGCGATGAAGTGGAAGGGCGCGGCCTTCACCGTCCCGTTCTTCCTCGGTTTCGTCCTGCTCTTCATCATCCCGCTGGGCTATGCGATGTGGCAGTCGCTCTTCCGCGAGCAGGCCGCGGGCGGCCTGGGCCTGACCGGCACCGTCACCGAATTCGTCGGGTTCGACAACTTCGCCAGGGTCTTCGCCGACGGCAAGTTCTGGCTCGGCATGAGCCGGGTCCTCATCTTCGCGTTCATCCTCGTCCCCGTCATGCTCGCGATCAGCCTCGCCATGGCCCTGCTGCTCGACGCCGCCCGGCGGCGCGCCGTCAGGTTCTTCCGCCTCGGCTTCCTGGTGCCCTACATGGTCCCCGGCATCGTCGCCGCCCTCATGTGGATCTACATCTACAGCCCCCGCTCCGGCCCCCTCACCCCCGTCCTCGACGACATCGGCATCGACGCCGACTTCTTCGCCTCCGAGATGCTGTGGGTCTCCATCGGCAACCTGATCGTCTGGAACACCATCGGGTTCAACATGCTCATCATCTACGCGGCGTTGCTGTCGGTACCGCGCGAGCTGTTCGACGCCGCCCGCGTCGACGGCGCCAGCGAATGGCGCATCGCCTGGTCCATCAAGATCCCGCACGTACGAGGGCCCCTCGCCCTGGTCGGCATGCTCTCCATCATCGGCCTCGTCCAGATCTTCAACGAGCCGCTGCTGTTCCGCCAGGTCTCGCCCGAGACCGTCACCAAGGACTTCACGCCGATCCTGTTCATCTACAACCAGGCCTTCGCCGCCAACAACTACCACTACGCCGCCGCGCTCTCGGTCGTCCTCGCCCTCGTCATCGGCGCGGTCTCCTTCGTCTACTACAAGATCGCCAACAGGGGTGGAAACGCATGAGCGCCTTGAAGACCTCACTCAAGGAAAGCCCGCCCGCGCCCGCCCGCCCGGTACGGAAACGACGCTCCCGCGCCGCCGAGGACATGCCCGTCGGCCACGGCCAGACCCGCCGCAGCCAGCTGTTCACCCTCGCCGGACTCGGACTGTTCTTCATCTACTCCGTCGCCCCGGTGTGGTGGCTCATCACCGCCGCCACCAAGAACCAGCGCGACCTCTACGCCGACTCCGGCCTCCGGGGACTGTGGTTCTCGGACTTCAACTTCATCGAGAACCTCCGCCAGGTCCTCACCTACGACGACGGCATCTTCGCCCGCTGGACGCTCAACACGGTGTTCTACTCGGGAGTGGGCGCTCTGGTCAGTACCCTCATCGCGCTGGCGGCCGGATACGGGATCTCCAAGTTCCAGTTCCGGGGAAGGCGCATCGCGATGGGATTCATCGTCGCGACATTCCTGGTGCCGGGCATGCTCCTGGCGTTCCCGCTGTACCTGCTGTTCAGCATGCTCGGCCTGGTCGACACGGTCTGGGCCGTCCTGATCCCCTCGTTCATCAACGCCTTCAGCGTCTACCTCGCGAAGGTCTACTGCGACTCGGCCGTCCCCGACGAACTCCTCGACGCCGCCCGCGTCGACGGGGCGGGGGAGGTGCGGGTGTTCTTCCAGATCGTCGTGCGCATCATGACCTCCGGCGCGGCCACGATCTTCCTGCTGGCGTTCGTCGGCTCGTGGAACAGCTTCTTCCTGCCGCTGATGATGCTGCGCGGCTCGGACAAGTGGACCCTCGCGCTCGGCCTCTACGCCTGGGCCGGGAAGCGGGCCGAGACCGGCACCGACCTGACCAGCCTCGTCATCATGGGATCGCTCCTGTCCACGATCCCCTTGGCCATCTTCATGATCGCGATGGCCCGCTTCTGGCGCTCCGGCGTCACCCTCGGCAGCATCAAATAACGCGATGGCCGGGGCCCCCACCCCGGCCATCGCTCCCCTCCTGATCAGTCGACAGGGCGCAGCATCTGCGAGAACACGACCGTGTCCTGTGGATAATGCTCGTCCGCGTAAGTCTGGAGCTCGGGCGACACCAGCAGCGTGTCCACCAGCGCGACCCCGTTCTGCTCGTCCGCCCAGCCGCCGTAGACGATCCGCGGGAACGCCTCCGCGATCTCGTCCACCATGGCCTGAAGCTCCTCGACGCTCAGCTCCTCGGCCGGCTCGCCGATCTCCGGCTCGGAGTAGTCGAGCTCCGGATAGTCCGCCATGTCGACGTCGGCCGTCGCCACCGGGTCCTCGGTAATGTCGAACGCCTTGCCGTCGAAGGTGCCGGTGACGATGTACGAACCCCACCGCACCCCCTCGGCCTCCTCGTGCTCGACCGCCTCCCAGTCCCAGCCGGTGATCGGCAGGCCCTGGCACTGCGGCGGATACGACTCGGCGACGACGCCGCACAGCTCCGCGGCATCGCGCTCGACCCCCTGGTAGACCGTCAGCGCCCCTTCGTAAACGGGCTCATCGGAGGAAGTGGACTGGTCGGCATTGTCGCCGGCGTCCACCGGGGTTCCGGCGGAGTCGCCGCCGCCCTGCCCGCAGGCCGACAGCACGAGCAGCGCCGCCACCGGGGCGAGGCGAAGAAGTGTCATCTGCTTCATACCCAATACGACGCCGCGGGGCATATTTCGGTTCCCTCCCGTCAGACCCCGGTGCTACGTTCGTTCCGGCGCCGCCCCGCGCCGCCGGACCCGAACAGGAAGTGCCCGCTCAATGAGTCGAACGATGAACACGAAGGCGGCATTGGCCGCCGGCGTGACGGTACTGCTGTGGGCCTCGGCATTCGTGTCGATCCGCGACGCCGGCCAGCATTTCGAACCCGGGCCCCTCGCCCTCGGCCGCGCCGCCACCGCCGCGGTCGTCCTCCTCGCCATCTGGGCGGTGCGCCGCGAAGGCCTCCCCAAGAAGCGCGCCTGGCCCGGCATCATCACCGCCGGAGTGCTGTGGTTCGGCGTCTACATGGTCGCGCTCAACTGGGGCGAGCAACTCGTCGACGCCGGAACCGCCGCGCTCGTGGTCAATATCGGCCCGATCCTGATGGCGTTGCTCGGCGGCTGGCTCCTCAAGGAGGGCTTCGCGCCCCGCCTGTTCCTGGGCATGGCCGTCTCGTTCGGCGGCGTCGCCATCGTCAGCCTCTCGACCTCGCAGGAGAGCTCCACGTCGGTCCTCGGCGTCATACTCTGCCTGGTCTCGGCCATCGCCTACGCCATCAGCGTCGTCGTGCAGAAACCGACGATGAAGTACGCGACATCGCTCCAGTTCACCGCCTTCGGCAACGCGATCGCGGCCGTATTGTGCCTGCCGTTCGCCCCGGCGCTGTTCTCCGAACTCGACGCCGCCCCCTCGGCCGCGGGCCTGCACGTGCTCTACCTGGGGCTGTTCCCGACCGCGCTGGGATTCCTGACCTGGAGCTACGCGCTCAAGTTCACCACCGCCGGCAAGATGGGGGCGACGACCTACGTCGTCCCGGCGATCGTGGTGCTCATGTCGTGGATCTACCTGGGCGAGGTGCCCGGCCTGGGCGCGCTCGCGGGCGGGGTGCTGTGCCTGGCGGGCGTGGCGATCTCGCGTTCGCGAAGCAAGGCCAAGCGGGCAGCGGAAGTCTCCGAGCCGGAGCTCATCGAACCCGAGCTAAAAGGGTAGGCATTGCCTCGGCCAGCCGAGCCAAACGCTCCCGCCACGCGACCTTGGCCGTCGCGATGTCCTCGGCGGACCCCAGCTTGGCGATCTCGATCTGGACGGCCGTCTTCTGGCCGTCCTTGGCCGAGAGATTGACCAGGACTCGAGTGCCGTCGGAGGCGTCGAATCGAATCGACTTCGGCGGTGAGGCGCTGCGCTGGGTCAGTTCGATGTCCGACAGCCACCGGACCTGGCGATCGGGGTCGGCGACCCATTCGAACGCGGTGGGGGCGTCGGCGGAGACGGTCTTGGAGACGTTCGCGGAGTACGTGCCGTCGGCGCGCTGGCCGGGCTCGCGCATGCCGCGTTCCTGCTCATAGCCGACGGTGATGGACTGCGCCCACCAGCCGTCGAGGTCGAATTCGCGCACCAGGAGGGCGGCGATGGCGGTGTGGTCGAGCGCGGTCGCGTCGCGTTCGTCGAGCAGGCTGAGCCAGGTTTTCCAGTCGGCACCGGTCCCTTCGATGAGGGCCTGGTCGGACATGGTCGTTCGCCGGGTTGCTGGAGTCTCGCTCATGCGTTCAGCCTAGGAGTTACGGCGCCTCGATGCCAGAGAAACCAGTGACCGACCCGTGACAATACGCGTGGCAAAGGAACGATATATGTAAATTTACCGACTAATTCCGCGTTAGGGGTTCCTCAGAAGTTACTCGTCGGTCACAATGACTGGCAGGTCAACGAAGACCCCCAAAGGAGCCCTCATGCGAAATATCCGACGAACGGCCACTGTGGCCGTAGCGCTGCTGGCCACCCTATTCCTCATCCCCGCTGCCGCGCAGGCGAAGCCCAAGCAGATCGAGCAGTACGTCGCCCTCGGTGACTCGTACTCCTCGGGCGCCGGTGCCGGCGCGTACTCCGACGCGGTCTGCCAGCGTTCGAACAACGCCTACCCCGAACTGCTCGCGGACGAGCTCGGCGCTGAGCTCAGCTTCGTCGCCTGCGGCGGCGCGGTCACCGACGACGTGCTCGCCGGACAGGTCGACGCGCTCTCCGAGGAGACCGACCTGGTCACGATCGGCATCGGCGGCAACGACATCGGCTGGACCGAGGCCATCGCCGCCTGCATCACCCCGTTCCACGACTGCACTCCCGAGATCGAGGAGGCCGAGCGCAAGGCGACGGAGGAGCTCCCCGCGAAGCTCGACGCGGTCTACGCCGAGATCGCCGAGCGCTCTCCCAAGGCCGAGGTCTACGTCCTGGGCTACCCGAGACTGTTCGCCGCGCGCAACACCTGCGACGCTTTGGGATCGATCAACATTGCCGAGCAGGAGCGGATGAATCAGGGGGCCGACCTGCTCTCCGATGTCATCGAGGAGGCCACCGGCGGCCACAGTTTCACCTATGTGGACGTACGTGACGGCTTCGAGGGCCACGCGATCTGCGACACCGCACCGTGGCTCCACGGCTTCACCGTCATCGACGTGCCCTACCACCCGAATGTGCTGGGCCAGCGCGACGGCTACTACGCCGAGATGTCCGAGATCCTTTAGGCAGGCGATCGCCGACTGGCGAACCGGCATCGAATGAAGCGAGCGGCCCGCGCCTCGCGGCGCGGGCGCCTCAGGCCTGAAGTGCGAGCGTCAGCGGGTAGACCGCCGTCGCTCCCGCGCCGCGAAGCTGCCTGGCCGCCACCGTGATCGACCAGCCCGAGTCGCGCACATCGTCCACCAGCAGCACGCTGCCCGACGGCACCGGGAAGTCCACGGTGAACGAACCGAGGACCTGCTGCAACCGCTGTGCGCTATTGGCCCGCCGCGACCCGCCGAACGCCTCCGGCACCCTCCCCAGTGAACCGAGATAGTTCATCCGGCCCAGCTTCGCGATCCGCTCGGCCAAACCGTCCACCAGCCGCGGCCGCGACAGCGAACCCATCGACACCACCGACTGCGGCCGCTCGTCCCAGTCCCACGCCGCCAGCACCTTCACCAGCGCCGCGAACACGTCGTCGGGCACGTCCCGATCGGCACCGTCCGACAGCAGCTCCCGCAGCGGACCGCCCCAGCCGATGTCGGACAGCCGCGCCAGTGCCCGTCCCGACTCGGCGCCCTGGTCGGCCGGGATGCGTCCCTTCAGATCGATGCCGATCGCCCCGAGCCCGGTGGGCCACATGCGCTTCGCCTCGAACGCCACGCCCGGCTTGGCCAACGCCTCGGCCGCCGAGCTGATCACCTCGGACGAGACGGCGGTCTCGACCCGCTCGCCGGTGCAGTTGTCGCAGCGCCCGCAGGCGGTGGCCGTGGAGTCGTCGAGCTCCTCGCGGAGGAACTCGAGGCGGCACTCCCGCGTCGCCTCGTAGGCGAGCATTCGGGACTGTTCGTGCTCGCGCGCCGCGGCGACCTTCGCATAGCGTTCGGCGTCGTAGACCCAGGGCCGGCCGGTGGCCTCCCAGCCGCCCTTGACGCGGCGGACCGCACCGTCCACGTCGAGGACCTTCAGCATCATCTCGAGCCTGGTGCGGCGCAGGTCGACCCGGGTCTCCAACGCCGCCGTGGACAATGGCCGGCCCTCCTCGGCGAGCACCGCCAGAGTCTGGCGCACCGCGTCCTCGGCGGGGAATGACAGCGACCCGAAGTAGTCCCAGATCGCGCGGTCCTCGCTGCCGGGCATGAGGATCGCGTCGGCGCGGTCGCAGGCGCGGCCCGCGCGGCCGATCTGCTGGTAGTACGCGACGGGCGACGACGGTGCACCGAGGTGGATGACGAATCCGAGGTCGGGCTTGTCGAAGCCCATGCCGAGCGCGCTGGTGGCGACGAGCGCCTTGAGATCGTTGCGGAGCAGGGACTCCTCGCGTTCGAGGCGTTCGGCATTGTCGGTGCGGCCGGTGTAGGAGGCGGTGGCGTGGCCGCGCGCGGAGAGGTAGTCGCTGACCTCCTCGGCCACGGCGACGGTGAGCGCGTAGATGATTCCCGAGCCTTCGAGCTTCGGGAGCCGCTCGTCCAGCCAGGCCATGCGGTGGGCATTGTCGGGCAGTTCCACCACCGACAGATGGAGGGATTCGCGGTCGAGCGTCCCGCGCAGGACCAGCGTCTCCGAGTGCTCCCGGTCGAGCTGTTCCGCGATGTCGGCGCTGACGCGGGCGTTGGCGGTCGCGGTGGTCGCCAGGACCGGGACCGCGCCGGGCAGGTCCTCGATGAAGGTGGCGATGCGCCGGTAGTCGGGCCGGAAGTCATGGCCCCAGTCGGAGATGCAGTGCGCCTCGTCGACCACGAGCATGCCGCAGCCGGCGGCCAGTTTCGGCAGCTGGTAGTCGCGGAACGCCGGGTTGTTGAGCCGTTCGGGGCTGATGAGCAGCACGTCGACCTCGTCGGCGGCGATGGCCTCGGTGATGGCGTCCCAGTCCTCCAGGTTCGCCGAGTTGATGGTGCGCGCCCGCACCCCGGCCCGTTCGGCGGCCTCGATCTGGTTGCGCATCAGCGCCAGCAGCGGCGAGACGATGACGGTGGGGCCGGCGCCCCTGCGGCGTCCCAGCGCCGTGGCCACGAAGTACACGGCGGACTTGCCGAAGCCGGTGCGCTGCACCAGCAACACGCGGCGGCCCGTGCCGTCGCACAGCGCCTCGATCGCACTCCACTGGTCCTCGCGCAGCTGCGCGTGCTCGCCCGCGAGGGAGCGCAGCAGCGCCTCCGCCTCATCTCTGGATACCAGCTCGGCGATGTTCCCGGTTTCAGCCATGCCCTCTGTTGTACCTGAGGGCGCCGACACTTCTCAGGAGGCCGACCACACGACGGCGACGATCACCGCGAATATCACCACGCAGGTGACGCCGGCAATGGAGAGCGAGAACAGGTAGGGACGCCGCTCGTACAGGGCCAGGTCGACCGGGTATTCACGGGCCAACTGCTTGCCCCAGACGGGCTCGTCGGGCCCGGTGACCGGGACGCCCAGCAGCGCCACGATCTGATCGATCTGGTCGCCGTTGCGATTGTGCGGGATCAGGCGGAGCAGCTGCCTGCCGTGGTGGTCGATGAGGAACAGGTTGTCGAGGGCCGGCGTCCGGGGCTGAAGGAGGCGCGCTCGTACCGCCGCCGCGATGTGGGCGCGCGGCACCGCGCGGAGGCGGCCGGTGATCCCGGCCCTGCCGACGTGGGTGGAGGTCACGGCCGTGTAGGCGTTGCGCACATAGATGAAGGTGGGGATGAGTATGGCGGCGAAGCAGCCCCCCATGATCGCGGCGAGGCCCCACCCCTCCTGCCACCAGGCCAGGCCCATGAACAGGACGGAGATTCCGCCGCCTGCCGCCATCAGTCCGAAGCGGGTGGCGGCGGAGGCGCGGAAGACGAGGTCGGAGGAGGAATGCGGGGCGGTCATTCGAGGGCGTCCGTTCTGAGTGGAGGGCGGGGCATGCGATTGAATTTACCCGCCCGGTCCCGGCCGATCCCGTTGACGTGGCTGCCGCCACGTCATGGGCGGGTCCTGTCCTGGTCGTCGTCGACATCGCCCCGGACACCGATGAACGGAGCACTTCGGCCGGGCCGGACAGGTCCGCAATGTCCCTGACGCGACCTCTACCGAGCGGGCCGCGCCGCCACTACACTTCCGTCCCATGACGAATCTCGAAACCATCCCGGTCGAAGTCCCCTGGAAGTCCGGCGTGTGGACCACCCTCCCCGTCGCCGCCGCCGAGCGCGACGGGCACCTGGTCGTGACCGCCGCCGAAGGCAGCGACGCCTGGCGCCACACCAGTTACGGCTTCGTGCACGACAACGAGCACGCCCTCCTCACCGACTGGGACCGCGAACAGGCCGTCGAAGTCACCTTCACCGTCGACTACGACGGCGACTTCGACCAGGCCGGCATGCTGATCCGGGCCGACGAGGAGCACTGGATCAAGACCGGCGTCGAGTTCTCCGACGGTGCGCTCGGGGTCGGCGCGGTGGTCACCGACATCAAGTCCGACTGGTCGAACGCGCCCGTCCCCGAATGGGCCGGAACGGAAGTGACGATCCGCGTCAGCCGCATCGCCGACGGCGTCGTGATCCGCGCGAAGTCCGGCGACGAGCCGTGGCGCCTGGTGCGCCTCGCCCCGGTGAACCCCGAGCTGGAGCTCCAGGCCGGACCGTACTGCGCGGCGCCGACCCGCTCCGGGCTCACGGTCGACTTCGCCTCGTGGCGGCTCACCGAACCCGATGCCGAGATTCACTAGCGGGTTCTTGAGCGACCCCTGGCGGGCGTGGTCGCTCGCAGGAGTTCGGTAGGCGGGGATCGTCTGGGCGGCGCGGCCGTCAGGCGTCCTCGTCGTCCTCGTCGAGCTTCGTGCCGAAGCCCGATCCGAGGTCCTCGCCGAGTTCCATCGCCAGCAGTCGCAGGTCGTAGACCGACATGCGCTGGCTCAGGTCGGCCGTGCCCTTCGCCGAGACCGTGACGCCGTCGTCGCGGAGGAGATCGGGCACGTTCTTGCCGGTGCGGCCGTCAGACCAGCGGAAACCCTCGGAGACCTTCCCGGAGGCGGTCAGGACCCGGTAGGCCCGAGGAACGGCGCCGTCATCGCGCATGAACGCCCCGACCTGGCGCGGGCCCGTGCCGATCAGCTCCGCCAGATCGCCGTAGGAGGTCCAGGTCCCCTCGGGCAGGGCCGCGACCAGCCGTCGCACCAACTCCCAATCCGCCTCAGTCGTCATGCGCCCCAATGTACGGGTCGGTCCCTACGGCTCGGGAAAGGCCGACGCCCGGCGCCGGGTGCCTCAGCGCGATCGGCTCCCTGTGACCCGGGGTAGCGGCGGCGTCCGCCACTGCCGGGCGCTTCGGTGCTACCTGTGCGTCGCCTGGTGTTAACGTCGACAGTGACAGGGGAGCCGATTGGCTGAGAGTGCGGAACCGACCGCAGACCCTCAAACCTGATCCGGGTAATTCCGGCGTAGGAAGTCTTCGTCTGCCGCTGTCGCGCCGTGTCCCCGAACCGCGAAAGGCAACGCCCATGCCTCCCATCGACAGCTCGCCCCCCGCGCCCGACCGCGGGGCCCTCGCCGCCTTCCTCGCCCCCACCGGACGCTGGCGCACCGTTGACATCGTCACCTGCGCCGTGCTCGCCGTCGCCTTCAGCATCGTCTTCTGGGCCTGGAACTTCGTCTGGGCGGGCATCGATCCGCTGTTCAAGTTCTTCCCGCCCCTGTCCGCGGTGATTTACGGGCTCTGGCTCATCCCGGCCGTCCTCGCCCCGCTCATCGTCCGCAAGGCAGGCGCGGGCATCTTCACCGAGGGACTGGCCGCGCTCATGTCGCTCCTCCTCGGCTCGCCCTACGGCATCACCGTCATCTACCAGGGCCTGCTGCAGGGGCTCGGCGGCGATCTCGCCTTCGCCTCCGGCCGCTACCGCCGCTACGGCGTCCCCATCGCGATGCTCGGCGGGGCGCTGGCAGGATTCGGCGGCACCATGTGGGACGTCCTGTACTGGTACCCGACGTTCGACCTCTGGGCCTTCAAGGTCCCCTACGTCGCCATCGCCATGGTCTCCGGCGCCATTGTCGCCGGACTCGGATCGAAGGCCCTGGTCAAGGCCATGCAGCCCACCGGCGTCCTCGACCGATTCCCCGCCGGACGCGAGCGGGCCAGGATCTGATCGGTTCATGATCTCGGTCGAGTTCCGCGGCTTCGCGTGGCGGCACGCCGGGCGCCTCGCCTCGGCGGTCGCCGACGTCGACCTGCGCATCGAGCCCGGCGAGCGGGTACTCCTGCTCGGCCCCTCCGGGTCGGGCAAGTCCACCCTGCTCGCCGCGCTCGCCGGCCTGCTCACCACCGACTCGGGGGAGCAGACCGGAGCCGTCCTGCTCGACGGCGCGGACGCGGCCGACCAGCGCGGCCGCGTCGGCATCCTCTTCCAAGACCCGGAGACACAACTGGTCATGGCCCGCAGCGGCGACGACGTCGCCTTCGGACTGGAGAACCAGGCCGTACCCCCGGCCCAGATCTGGCCGCGCGTCGACCAGGCCCTCGAAACGGTCGGATTCCCCTACGGACGCGAACGGGGAACCGACGCGCTCTCCGGCGGAGAACAGCAGCGGCTCGCCCTCGCCGGAGTGCTCGCCCGCAGACCCGACCTGATCCTGCTCGACGAACCCACCGCGAACCTCGATCCCGAAGGGGCCAAAGCGATCCGGGAAGGACTGCGGACCGCGCTGGCCGACACCGAGGCGACCCTCATCGTGGTCGAGCACCGGGTGGCCGACATCCTCGATCTGGTCGACCGCGTCATCGCGCTCGGCCCCGGCGGTGCCCTCGCCGCCGACGGCACACCCGAGGCGGTCTTCGGTGAACACGGCGACAGCCTGGCCGCGCAAGGGGTGTGGGTGCCGGGAGCGCCGCTGCCCGTCCGTCCGAGCGGGGACGCGGGGGAGGTGCGGCTGCGCGGCGAGGGATTGACCCTGGCCTATCCGGGCGCGGACCGGTCCGCCCTCGACGGCGTCGACCTCGAACTGCGGGCCGGAGAACTATTGGCGGTGACCGGACCGAACGGTTCCGGGAAGTCCACCCTGGCGCTGCTCGCAGGAGGCCTGGAGAAACCCACGGCCGGACGGGCCCGCGTCCCGGGCGAGCGGACCGGGCTGCATCGCCTCCCCGCGAAACGCCTGGCGACACACGTCGGGACGGTGTTCCAGGATCCCGAGCACCAGTTCGTGACCGCCACCGTCCGCGATGAACTCGCCTTCGCGCCCCGGGCGGCCGGCTGGGAGTCCGAGCGGATCGAAGCTCGGGTGTCCGAACTGCTGGAACGGCTCCGCTTGGATCGTCTGGCGGGGGCCAACCCGCACACCCTCTCCGGAGGGGAGGCCCGCCGGCTCTCGGTGGCCGGCGCGCTGGCGGCCGCGCCGGGGACGTTGATCCTGGACGAGCCGACCTTCGGGCAGGACCGCCGCACCTGGGGTGAGTTGGTGGACCTCATCGCCGATATCCGCGACGACGGCACCGCGCTCATGGCGGTCACCCACGACCGCGACTTCGCGGCCGCCCTGGCGGGCAGGGAGCTGGCCCTGGACCAGGGCAAGGCGACCGAGGAAGCGACGCGATGCTGACGCTGGCGCCGGTGTGCGGCCCTCAGGCCCCGATCGCGCGGGTGAATCCGGTCGCGAAGCTGTTCGCGGTGGCCGCGATCTCGGCCACCGCGCTGATCGCCGCCGACTGGCTGACGCCGCTGCTGCTCCTGGCGGCGATCTTCGCCGTCGTCCCGTTCTCGGGCATTCGATTCGGACCCTTGGTGAAGCGACTGAAGTGGCTGTGGCTCGCGGCGGCCACGGTCGTCGTGGTGAACACCGTCTTCGCCGCCGAGCAGACCGGGGCGATCCTGTTCTCGCTGGGGCCGTTGGAGATCAGCGCCGGGGCCCTGACTGCCGGCGCGGCGCTCGGACTGCGGGTGTGCGTGGCCGCGACCGCCGGAGTGCTCGGCTTCGCGACCACCGACCCGACCGACCTGGCCGACGCGCTCACCCAGCAGCTGCGCACCTCGCCGAGATTCACGATCGGTTCCCTTGCGGCCCTGCGGATGCTGCCGCTCCTGGCGGCCGAGTGGCGTCAGATCACCACGGCCCGCCGCGCGCGAGGACTGGAAGGCGGCCGGAACCCGGTGCGACGCGCGAAGCTGTTCGCGTCGACCATGTTCGCGCTCCTGGTGGGCGCCATGCGCCGCGCGGGAAGGCTCGCGGCCGCGATGGACGCCCGGGGCTTCGATTCGGGAATCCCCAGAACCCGTGCCAGGGAGCAGCGGATGAGCCCGCCGGACTGGATCATCATGGTCGCGGCGGTGGCGGTCTGCGCGATCGCCGTGGGCCTGAGCGCCGCGTACGGCGTATTCCGCTTCTTGTCCTGATCGAGAAGGGACTCGGCGGTCGGCATTTCACTTGCCGCAGCGCCATTGAGGTGGTTCGATGAAGTTCATGAACGAGCGCTGGGAAACAGTAGAAGAGATCGCCGCGGCCCGAGAAGGGTTCGAGACCGCCCTCCCAGGTTGGCAGCGACCCGCCGCCTTCGGGCTCGGCACCCTCGACGAGCACGGCAAGCTCGAATTCGCCCGCGTGAACGTGGGCGAGAACCCGCTCCCGGCCGTCGTACTGGCGACGGTCTGCGGATACCGCAACGAGACCGGTTCCTTTCGTCTGTCGCGAAAGGACCTCACTCGAGTCATCGAACTCCTGAGTCCCGCCGAGGCCTGCACGGCCTACCAGCACCCGAATCTGTGGGCCTGGAGGCAGCTCCTCCTCAACCTCGAGATGGACGACGAGGCCATCGCGGTCTTCATCGCCGACTGGGACTCCCTCGGAGACGACCCCTACGTGGACGCCCTTCGCAAGGCCGCCGACCGCTGAGCTAGTTGGGGGACAATACGTCCGGTCCGGGCTCAGTGGTCCGGTGAGACGACTCGGCCCTTGTGCACCGACGGTGCGCAAGGGCCCTTCGCATCTATTGACGTCAATTAGTAAATAAAGTACGTTATTGATGTTCGATTTACCCCGTCTCCAGACGATTTGGATAACTTGCATGCTTTCGAGAAGAAAAATCCTTTCCGTCGGCGCGATCGGCACCGCCGCCGCTGCCGCCAGCGCTCCTTGGTGGGGCCAGAGAGCGCTCTCTCAAGCCTTGGCCGCTCCGCTCGACTGCGAACTGGCGCTTGCCAAGCAGTCGTCCAACCAGATCAACGCCTACGTCACCGGCCGCGAATTCGGCACCGATCGAATGATGCTGCTCCTCGCCGACGGAACCCCCTATTACATCGAGGAGCCGGCCGGCGAGGCCACGCCCCTGCCGGTCGACGCCGCCATCCCGCTGAACGCCTCGGGCGCCGATCCCAAGGTGGTCACGCTGCCGCGGATGTACGGCTCCCGCATCTACTTCGTCAAGGACGACGTCCTCGACTTCTACGTCAACCCCGGCCCGGCCCTGGTCGAGCCGGCGCTCCACAATCCCGCGGACTCCAACTACGGCAAGACGGTCTCGTTCTGCGAGTTCACCTTCAACGACGTCCAGCTGTTCGTCAACCTCAGCTATGTCGACCTAGTGACGAACCTGCCGCTCGGCGTGCGCCTGCAAGGCGACGCCGACAAGACCGTCGAGCCCATGCCCGCCGGAGCCGTCGACGCCATCGCGTCCGACCTCGAAACTCAAGCGGCCGCCGACGGCCAGCCGTGGGACCAGCTGGTGTTGCGCGGCGGCTCCGGGCAGGTGCTGCGCGTGGTCTCCCCGCAGAACCTCATGGCCCCCTACTTCGGGCAGCCCGACATGCCGTTCGCCGACTACTGGACCGCCTACGTCGACGAGGTCTGGAGTCTGTACCAGGGCGCCGACCTGTCCATCGACCTGCAGGGAGGCCGAGGCGTCCTGACCGGACGGGTCGAGGGCGAGAACCTGGTGTTCGGCGACGGATCCAGCTTCCCGCGGCCCGACGCCCGCGACATCTTCACCTGCGACCACGGGCCGTTCGCCAATATCCCCACCGACTCCGAGGAGAAGAAGGGACTCCTCGCCCGTCTCGCCGCGGCGTTCAACCGCAGCACGATCCACAGCCACCCCGAGCAACCCAACGGTGCCCCGGTCGACGAGTTCTACACCCACGAGGTCACCAACCACTACTCGCGGATCGTCCACGCGAACTCGCCGATCGGATACGCGTTCCCGTACGACGACGTCTGCCCCGACGACGCCCCCGACCAATCGGGCGCGGCCTTCGACGGCAACCCCACCCGGCTCACCGTCACCGCCGGATAACCCGCGGTCCCACCGTTTCAGGCCGCGAGCAATGTCGTACCTGTCGGGCACCGTTGAAACGGGGGATCTTGGCGGCGCCCGTTTTGAAAGCAACCGCCGGAAATGCGGCCCGTATTCGGTCCCCATTCACACCAGATACAGAAAACGGCGGCCCCTGGCAATCCCAATCGGAATGCCCGGGGCCGCCGTGATCCGGTCCTACAGGACCAGACCGGCTTCCTCGTCTTCGTCCACGGCCGCCTGTGCGAACTGGGCCTCATAGAGCCTGGCGTATGCGCCGCCGGTGGTCAGCAGCTGTTCGTGGCTGCCCTGTTCGACCACCTGGCCGTGCTCCATCACCACGATCACGTCGGCGTCGCGAATGGTCGAGAGCCGGTGGGCGATCACGAAACTCGTGCGGCCCTGGCGCAGCGCCACCATGCCCTGCTGCACCAGCATCTCCGTGCGCGTGTCCACCGAACTCGTCGCCTCGTCCAGGATCAGGATCGACGGATCGATCAGGAACGCCCTGGCGATGGTGAGGAGCTGCCGCTCGCCCGCGCTCAGACTGCCCTCCTCATCGGTACCGACCACTGTGTCGTAGCCGTCCGGGAGAGTCCGGATGAAGTGGTCGGCGTGCGCGGCCGAAGCCGCCGCCACCACCTCCTCGCGGGTGGCCTCGGGCCGGCCGTAGGCGATGTTCTCGGCGATCGTGCCGCCGAACAGCCAGGTGTCCTGCAGGACCATCCCGATCCGCTGCCGCAGCCGCGCCCGCTCCACGGCCGCGATATCGGTGCCGTCCACCGTGATCCGGCCCGCGTCCAGGTCGTAGAAGCGCATCAGCAGGTTCACCAGCGTGGTCTTCCCGGCGCCGGTCGGACCGACGATGGCCACCGTCTGGCCCGGCTCGGCGGACAGCCACAGGTGCTCGATGAGCGGCTCCTCGCTCAGGTACCGGAACGACACGTCCTCGAACGCGACCCGCCCCTCGACCGTGTCCAGAGCCCGCACCCCGAGATCATCGGCCGCGGTGACCGGCTCCGGGGACTGGTCGTCCGCGTCGAGCAGTTCGAAGACCCGCTCGCCGGAGGCCACCGCGGACTGAATCTGCCCGAACATGGCGGCCAGCATGTTCAACGGGTTCGAGAACTGCCCGGTGTACTGGATGAACGCCTGGATCTGCCCGAAACTCAGTGCACCCGCGGCGACCTGGAGGCCGCCCACGACGGCCACCATCACATAGGTGAACGACCCCAGGAAGAACATGATGGGGCCCAGCAGCCCGGACACCCATTGGGCCCGCACTCCCGAGGAGTGCAGCTCCTCGTTGTGCCGCTTGAAGGTTTCGGCGCCCTCGGCCTGGCGGCCGAACAGCGTCACCAGCTGGTGCCCGGTGATCATCTCCTCGATGTGGCCGTTGAGCTTGCCGGTGGCGCCCCACTGCTTTGCGAAGCGCGGCTGGGATCGCTTGCCGATCACCCTGGCGGCCACGACCGTCAGCGGCAGGGTCAGGATCACCACCAGGGTCAGCAGCGGCGAGATCGTCAGCATGACCAGCGGCACCCCGACGAGGAACAGCACCCCCTGGATCAGCCGCTGCGTCACCGTCTGCACCGTCTGCGTCAGATTGTCGATGTCGTTGGTGGCCCGCGACAGCACCTCACCGCGGGTACGGGTGTCGAAGTACCGCAGCGGCAGCGAGGCGATCTTGGCGTCGGTGTCGGCCCGCAGGCCGAACGCGATCCCCTGCGCCAGCTTGGCGATCGCCCGGCCGTTGAAGACCGTGAGGGCGAACGTCGCGAGCGACACCGCCGCAGCCCCGCCGAGGGTCCACGTCAGCGAGGAGAAGTCCACCCCGCCCGAGTTCACGCCCCGGATCGCCAGGTCCGTCGCATTGCCCAGCAGCGTCGGAACGAGCAGCATTCCGCCGACCATGAGCAGCCCGAACCCGAAGATCGAGGCCAGGCGGAGCCGGTCGCCCTTGATGAGCGCCACGATCCGGAGGGCGGTGCCGCGGAAGTCGCTCGGTTTCGATGTGGCCGGGGCGCCGGCCCGCGGCCCTCCTGGCATGCTCACGCCGCCTCCTGAAGGGTGAGTTGGGAATTGACGATCTCGGCATACACCGGATTTGACTCCAGCAGCTCCTCGTGGGTGCCGGTTCCGGCCACCCTGCCCGCTTCGAGCACCACGATCCGGTCGGCATCGCGGATTGTGGACACGCGCTGCGCCACGATCACCTGCGAGGCATCGGCGATCTCCACCGACAGGGCCTTGCGCAGGGCCGCGTCCGTCGCGGTGTCCAAGGCGGAGAACGAGTCGTCGAACAGGTAGATCTTGGGGCGGGCCACCAGGGCCCGCGCGATCGCCAGGCGCTGGCGCTGGCCGCCGGAGACGGTGGTGCCGCCCTGGCCGATCACGGTTTCCAGCCCGTCGGGCATGGCGCGCACGAAGTCGGCCGCCTGCGCGGTCTCCAGGGCCCGCCACAGCGTCGCGTCGTCTGCGTTCGGGTCGCCGTAGCGCAGGTTCGAGGCGACGGTGCCGGAGAAGAGGTAGGCGCGCTGGGGGACCATGCCGATGCTCCGAGCGATGACGGACCTGTCCAGCTCGCGCACGTCGACGCCGTCGATACGCACCGATCCCGACTCGCCGTCGAACAGGCGGGGGATCAGGTTGAGCAGGGTGCTCTTGCCAGCGCCGGTGGAGCCGATGACCGCGGTGGTCTGGCCGGGCCGGGCGATGAGGTCGACCTCTCGCAGCACCGGCGACTCGGCCCCGTCATAGCGGTAGGTCACGGCCTTGACGTCGAGTTCCCCGAGCCCAGCCAGTTCGGTGACGGGTGCGTCGGGCACGGACACGCTCGGCTCGGTGTCGAGGACCTCGCGGATGCGGGCGGCGGCGACCTTGGCCCGCGGGGCCATCATGAACACGCCCATCGACATCATGACTGCGCCGAGGATCTGGCCGGCGTAGGTCAGGAAGGCGATCAGGGTGCCGATCTGCATGGAGCCGTTCGCGATCTGGTTCGCGCCGACCCACACGATCGCGATGGAGGCAAGGTTGCCGCAGAGCATGGCGGTGGCACCGAAGAACGCCTGAACCCGGCCGGCCTTGAGTGAGGCGGCGGTCAGGTTCTCGTTGTCCTCGGCGAATCGCCGCTGCTCGTGGTCGTCGCGGACGAAGGCGCGGATGACCCGGATGCCGGTGATGTGCTCGCGCATCACCTGGTTCACCGCGTCGATGTACCGCTGCATCAGGCGGCTGGCGGGGATCATCGCGCGGATGATGAAGACGATCGCGATCGTCGCGATCGGTATGAACGCCAGCAGCACGCCGGAGAGCGGCACGTCGAGGTTCAGCGCCAGCGCCAGCCCGCCGACGGCGGTGATCGGTGCGATCAGGAGCATGGTGAGCCCCATGATGAGCAGCGACTGGATCTGCTGGACGTCGTTGGTGGTCCGGGTGATCAGCGAGGGCGCGCCGAAGCGGTCGATCTCGCGGCCCGAGAACCGCTGCACCTGACCGAACACCGCGCGGCGCAGGTCGCGGCCGAGCGCCATCGAGGCGCGGGCGCCGAAGTAGACCGCGAACGCCGCCGCGATGATCTGGACGAAGGTCACGCCGATCATGACCGCGCCGTGCCGCAGCACGTAGTCGGTGTCGCCGGTGGCCACGCCCTTGTCGACGAGGTCGGCGTTGAGCGTCGGCACGTACAGCATCGCGATGGTCTGCACGACCTGGAAGACCACCGTCAGTGCGATGAGTCTGCGGTGGGGTCGGAGGTATTCGCCGAGGAGGCGGAGGAGCCCGCCCTCGGGCTGCGGGCTCTCCCCAGGGATGGTGTGGTCCCTGTTCCGCTCGGGAGATGGAGGTGGGTTTCCTGTCATGCGAGCTAACGTAGCAGAATAAATGGACCGGGTACAACTTTTTATTTGGTTCAAAGTTTGATCTGGTACACTGAAAGAGTGGAACACCGGAACGGCCTGCGGGAACGCAAGAAGAACGCCACCTGGGAGCTGCTCAGGAACACCGCGATCGACCTCTTTGAGGAGCGCGGTTACGACAATGTCTCCGTCGCCCAGGTCGCGGCCGCCGCGGAGGTCTCGAAGGCCACGGTGTTCAACTACTTCCCGGCCAAGGAAGACCTCGTCATCGGCGGCATGAAGCACCACGTCGGGGACGACGCCCGCGTGGTGCGCGAGCGCGCCAAGGGGCAGACGCCCCACGCCGCGCTGCGCGAGCACTTCCTCCGGCTGCTGGAGGCAGGGGCGCCGCAGACGGGGCTGAGCGGGAATCCCATGTACCTGCGGATCCAGCAACTGCTCATGTCCTCACCGACGCTGCTGATGACCACGATGGGCTACCGCCGGCACAGCTCGGTCCTGCTCTCCGAAGTCCTCATCGAGGAGGGGCACGAGGACTTGACCGCGCGCCTGGTCGCCTCGCAGCTCATGCACACCAAGAACATCCTCGCAGAGGTCAATGTGCACCACATCCTGGAGGGACGGACGGTCGAGGAGCTCCGGCCCGGTGCGATCACGGCCGCCGAGCACGCCTTCGGACTGCTCGAACACGGAATCGGCGACCTCATGCGGCGCGAGACCGAGCCGCAGCCCACCGATGTCGCGTTCGGTCCGGAAGGCTGCCGGGTCGAGTACGCGGTGGACGATCCCGAGACCCGCGAACCCAGCGCGCTCCGCGAGGCGACCGACGAGATGCTGCGATCGCTGGCCAGTCCCGATGGGCCGCTTCGCGAGGCGAGGGACAAGATGCTGAAGTCGATCACCGAACGCGGTAAGGACTGACCCGGCGCCGGGTTCGGGCCGGGAGCGGGCCCGGACGTGCCGATGCTCACGATCGGGCCGTCAGCCGAGTCGTCCGATGCGGCTGGGGCACAGCGATACTAGACTGCGTCGCATGGCTGCTATCGACCATCTTGTCCTCGCCACACCCGACCTCGCCTCCACTGTCGCCGAGGTCGCCGCCCTGACCGGAACCGAACCCGTCCCCGGCGGCGCGCACCCCGGGCTCGGCACCAGGAACCACCTGCTCGGGCTCGGTGAGGGCGCCTATCTGGAGATCGTCGGGCCCGATCCCGAACAGCCCGAACCGGAACGGCCGCGGCCCTTCGGCATCGACGGCCTCACCGAATCGCGGATAGTGACGTGGGCGGTGCGGGTCGAGAACCTCGACGCGGCCTGCGCGGGCTCCCGCGAGGCCGGGTACGACCCGGGTGAGGCGTGGTCGATGTCGCGCCGCACCCCGGCCGGCGGCGAGCTGCAATGGCGGCTCACCCTCGACCGGGAGCGCGGGCACCGCGGGCTCATCCCGTTCCTCATCGACTGGGGGCGTGCGGCGCACCCCTCGGCGAACCTCCCGACGGTCCCGCTCGTCAGCTTGGAGGCCATCCACCCCGATCCCGGCTCGATCGAGGTGCCGCTCAAGGCGATCGGCACGCATCTCCTGATCAAACCCGGCAATCGCCAGGCCCTACAGGCCACCCTGTTCGGCGAGACCGGCCTGGTCGTCCTCCACTGAGACCGGTCAGGCGGCCGGGCGGGAGGCTTTGAGCGAGAACATCAGCGGCAGGTTCGGCTTCCCCTGCGGTGTGGTCAGGAAGCCGTGCTCCCCTGGCACCAGTCCGGCGAAGCGCCGGAACAGGGTGAAGTCGTGCTCGTGGAGGAACTCCAGGCGCAACCCGGCCGCGCTGATCGCGGTGACGATGTCGCCGAGGGTGTGGGCCCGTTCGAAACTGACGTTGTTGACGGTCCTCGCCTCGAAGTCGGTGTAGGTGCCCGGCGCGTCCGTGACCATCGGTTCGGACTTGAAGTAGTCCTCCAGGATCTCGGTCCCGTTCTCCCAACCGAGGACGTGCGTGAACGGATGGAACTCGGCGACGTACAGGAACCCGCCGGGAGCGACGAGAGAAGCGGCCGTCTCGGCCCACTTCCAGATGTCGGGCAGCCAGTCCAGCGCGCCGATCCCGGTGTAGACGATGTCGTAGTCGGCGTCGGGCACCGCCAAGGGGGCCTGGTACACGTCGGAGACGACGAACTCGGCCCGATCGCGACCGATGCCGATGTCCTCCGCGAGGCCCTGCGCGGTCGCGATGGCCGGGGCCGAGAAATCGAGACCCACCACCTTCGCCGCCCCGCGCCTCGCCCACGACAAAGTGTCCTGTCCCATGTGGCACTGCAGATGCAGGAGCCGCTTGCCGGTGACGTCGCCGATCTCTTCCTCCTCGAAGGGACAGATCGTGTTCTTGCCGTCTCGGAAGGCGTCCTGGTCGTACATTTCACTGGCGGCATGGATCGGGACGCGCTCGTCCCACATCGCGCGGTTTGCCTCTCGCCACTGGCTCCAGTCGGGCTCGTTACTCATGCCGATTACTGTTGCAGTAGGTGATCGGCTCCGCAATCGTTTTAGGCGACGGCGGTCGTTCGGCGGGCGCCGGGGAAGTCCGAGACATAGCTCCAGCCGATCGACTCGTACAGCCCCCGGCCCTCGTCGCTGCCGACCAGGATGCCATGGGTCATGCCCAGATCGAGCGCGCGATCAGTGAGCGCGCGCATGATCGCGGTCCCCAGGCCGCGGCGCCGGTGCTCGGGCTCGGTGATGACCTTGTCGAAGACGCCGAACTCACCGGTCTGCCCGAGTCGGGCCGACGCCGCCTGGTTCCCGTCGGCGTCGTAGGCCGCGGCCACCAGCAGCTCACCGATGACGGCCACCTGGACCCGGTAGCCGGCCGGGGCCTCGATGGGCTGGCGCGCGAACGCGACGGCCATCAAGTGTCCATTGTCGTCCAGACTCCAATCGGGGGAGAGCGCCTCGCGCAGCAGCGGGACGGGGCCCGCGATCTTGATCTCCTCGCGGTACCCGGTCAGGGTCTTGCCGAGCGCCGCGAGGGAATCGGGGGTGTAGTCGTGGAGGACGTGCCGGATGCGGTCGCCCGGGCCATTGACGTAGCACGAATAGCCACCGGGAACGGGGACGGGAGGCGGGGTCAGGCGCGAGACCGCCCGGCCCCGGCCCCAGGCCATGACCAGGTCCGGAACGGCCGCGGGCGCAAGGAGATCGAGGGGTGCTGGTGCGGGGTTCGAATTCGACACCGACTCATCTTATTGCATAAAGATTGCAATAAGCAATCTCCGGGGTCCGGCTCACCGGCGCCAGTACTTCACCGTGGTCGGCGCCGGCCACTTCGCGCCGGTCGTCCTGATCGGCTGCGGATCGGGATCGGCCAGCTTGAAGTCGAAGGCGCGGAGCAGGTGCGCCAGGATCACCGTCATCTCCAGGTAGGCGAACCGCATGCCCAGGCACCGGTGCAGGCCGCCGCCGAATCCGATGAGCCGGCGCAGCTGGGACGGATCGTCCTCGAAGCGGTCGGGCACGAAGCGGTCGGGCTCGGGGAACTCCTCTTCCAAGCGGTGCGTGGCGGAGGGGCTGAGCATGACGATCGTGTCGGCCGGAACGTAGTGGCCGTCGATGGTCATCGGCTCGGTCGTGCTGCGGGCCAGCATGAACGCCACCGGGTGCAGCCGCTCGGACTCGTGCAGGCACCGGTCCAGGTGGGCGAGCCGCCTGACATCCGCCGCTCCCATGGCCTCCGGCATCGCCTCGGCCTCCGCCCGGGCCCGGTCGAGTTCGTCGGGGTTCCGCAGCAGGTCGATGAGCCCCCAGGCCAGGTGGCCGGTGGTGGTCTCGTGCCCGGCCCAGACCAGCATGATGATCAGGTGGACGAGGACCTCGTCGGGCACCGGCGTGCCGTCCTCGTAGGTCGCCCGCACGAACGCGTCGAGGAAGTCCCCGCCATCGCCGGGCGCGGCGCGGCGGCTGTCGATGATCGCCTGGATCCGGGCGCGGATGCGCCGCCCGGCGGAACGGCTGCGCAGTAGGTGCGGAGCCGGAAGCCAACCGGGCGTGATGAAGTCGGCCCCCTCCGAGAAGCGGCGGAACTCCTCGAACCAGTCGGTGCTGCTGTCGGCGAAGCGCTCGCCCAGGAACGAGTGGGCGGCGACGCGCATGACCAGCGGGCCGAACCCCTCGGTCAGTTCGAACTCGCCGCTGTCACCGAGCTCGGCGATGAAATCGCGGGAGGCGTCCTCCATGACCTTGACGTAGCCGTCGAGTTGGCGCCCTTGGAAACGCGGCAGGACCACGTCGCGCTGGCGCCGGTATTCGGCGCGATCGGCGAAGAAGTAGAAGTCGGGGCTGAACATCCGCAGGAAGAACGGGTAGGCGGTGCGGATCGACAGCTTGCGGTCGGTCTCGGCGAAGGCGAGCTTATTGTGCTCGGTCCCGAGGAGGACCACGGCGTCCCGCATCGGCAGGTTGAGCCGGAACACCCGGCCGTGTTCGCGGTGGCCGCGGCGCATCAGGCCGAGCGGGTCCCGGCCGAGTTCGATGCTGTGGCCGATCACCGGGTGGGATCCGGAGGCGGCGGGGATCGATATGCGCGTGTTCACTTGTTACCTCATTGCTCGCTTTGGTCCTGGTTGACGAGAACTGCCGGTGGGGATCAACTTGGCCATAGCGCATCGGCCGGTGGTGTAGCCGAATGCTCATGGATCGTAACCTTTGTCGCGACCGCGAGGCAATACCCGAGACTTACTCGGCACCACTCGCCACTCGAATTGTCGGTGGTGGTGCGTACGCTCGAAGCCGCGAAAAGGGGGTAGCAGTGAGTGAAGGTGCGACCATCGGGGACGACGGATTGGCGCGGTGCCCGTGGGGTGCCGAGCCGGCGATCTACCGCGAATACCACGACACCGAGTGGGGGCGTCCGATCCGGGGCGACGACGAGCTGTTCGAGCGGATCAGCCTGGAGGCGTTCCAATCGGGGCTGTCGTGGCTGACGATCCTGCGCAAGCGCGAGGCCTTCCGGGCGGCGTTCGCCGGATTCCGGATCGAGGCGGTGGCGGCCTTCACCGAGGAGGACGAGGCGCGGCTGCTCGATGACGCGGGGATCGTGCGCAACCGCGCCAAGATCGCCGCGACCATCGCCAATGCGCGGGCCGCGCAGCGGCTCGACGGGGGACTGACCGAGCTGATCTGGTCGTTCGCCCCTCCACAGCGGGAGCGGCCGAAGGCGATCGGGGAGATCCCGGCGGTGACACCCGAATCGACGGCGCTGTCCAAGGCGCTCAAGAAACAGGGGTTCCGCTTCGTGGGTCCTACGACGGCCTACGCGATGATGCAGGCGATCGGCATGGTGGACGACCACTTGGCCGAATGCCACACGGAGCCGGAGCGCCGTTAGCGGGCCCGACAGGGGGTAGGGCGCGAGGTCAAGATGGCGGTCGTCGACCGGCCTGCGAAACGGGCGGCGGCGCCGACTGTCACTGCCGCCACGACCACCGGGGCCACCGCTAGGGCGAGGTGGCCGTTCGCGCGGGGCCGCACCTTAAGCCACGGGCGCGGTCGATCCGCGGATGACCACTCGGCACTGCGTCGTCTGGACGCCGCGGGCGTGCTCGTTGTCGATGGCGTCGAACATGGCGCGGGCGGCGGTGCGGCCGAGCTCCTCCAAGTTCATGTCCACACTGGTCAATCCGGGGCGCGATCCGGTGGCGACGACCTCCCAGTTGTCGAAGCCCATCACGGCCACGTCCTCGGGTACGGCCCGACCGCGTTCGCGCAGCGTGTCGAGCACGCCGCGGGCAACCTGGTCCGAGCCGCAGAGGATCGCGTCGAGCTCGGGGTGCCGGTCGAGCACCAGGCCCGCCGCCGCTCGGCCCCAGCCCTCCGACCAGGTGCCGTAGGCGACCTCGCCGACCGGTTCCAGGCCCGCCGCCTCGAGCGCGGCCTCGGCGCCGACCACGCGATCGCGCGCGGCGCTGTAGTCGCGGTCGCCGCTGATGTGCGCGATCCTGGTGCGGCCGCAGGCGATCAGGTGTTCCACGGCCATCCGGCCCGCACCCACGTTGTCGGGCACGATCGACAGGTCGGCCGGGTCCTCGGAGGGCGCGTAGGCGTAGACGACCGGCACATCCACGCCCTCGACCAGGGGCGGGCGCGGATCGGTGCTGCTGCCGACCACGATGAGACCGTCGACGCGACGGCTGACCAGGGCCTGCACGTGGTGTCGCTCGCGGATCGCGTCGCCGCGCGCATCGCACAGGAACACCGAGACCTGGCCGGCGCCGAAGGCGTCCTCGGCGCCCATGAGGATCGGGAGGCTGAAGCGCCCCACCAGGTCCGAGGTGAGCAGGCCGACGGTGCCGCTGCGTCCGGCCAGCAGGCCGCGCGCGAGCGAGTTGGGGGAGAACGAGAGTTGCTGCGCGGCTTCGAGGACGCGCGCGCGGGTCTGGGCGTGCACGTGGTTGCGGCCGTTGAGGGCCTTGGAGGCCGTGGCGACCGAGACGCCCGCAAGGCGCGCCACATCGGACAGTGTGGCGGCGCGGGCGCCGCGAGAAGCCGGGGATCTGGCCACGTCGTCCTCCTTCTGCCGGGCACCCCTGTCCGAATCGGGCCGCCGCACCCTACAGGATATATCCTATAGGGTTTTCGGGCCGTGCCGTTTCGGTGGGGGTCGGATCGACTGTAGCCGAACCACGCCAAGACTGCCGCACCGGCTTTCACGGTATCCCCATAGGTCCATTCTCTTCGAGGAATTCATCGCAATCAATGCATTGACAGCGGAGGTTCCGGGCCTTTAGCATCGTGGGCGACGAAGGTTCCGAAAAGGTTTTCGGTCGCTTTCGGCACCCCGACTCGTCCCCCGCCCCACACGGAGGCACGCAATGGCGCAACGGCATCCGTCCACCACGCTTCTAGCGACGGCGACCACCCTCGTCCTCACCGTCGGATTCGTCGCCGCGGCGGCGCCGGCCTCCGCCGAGCAGACGATCGGCTATCCCGTCTTCACCGGCGGCGACGCCGTCCCCGACGAACCGGTCGAGTACACCACCGACGCGATGCTCCCGGCGATGTTCGAGGCCGAGGCCGAGGCCGACGGCACCGACTTCTGGATGGACAGGCTCCTGGCCCGCGAGGGCGCCGATCCCGCCGGCGACGAGTGGCTGATGACTCGGGGCCGGGCGCTATTGATGCGGGTCCACGACCCGGACGTCATCGGTTTCGGCGGCCAGTTCGCCTACTACGACCCGTACTTCGACCGCACCAGCAATGCCGACGGCTTCACCGTCGACTTCGGCGACACCGAGTTCACCGAGGTCGTGGACGAGCGCGTCCAGACGCCCAGTCACTGGAGCAGCGTCCACGAGAGCGGCGACCTCCGGGCCACGGTCGAAAAGTTCATCACCGACAACAATGTCGCGGTCGCGAACGTGACCGTCAGCAATGCGGGCGACGCGGCCACCCTTCCGATCACCGTCGAGTCCGACTTCGCCTGGCAGGCCGAAGGCGACGAGCTGACCGGAGTCCTCGACGCCCAGAACTCCCAGGGCGAGCGCCTCACCACCGTCTTCCCGCGCCTGTCCGGCACCGGATTGGCACCCGAGGGCGCTGCTCTCACCGGCGAAATCGAACTGGCCCAAGGCGAATCGACCACCTTCAAGGTCCAGCTCGGCATGATCGCCGACGAGATCCCCGAATCGACCACCGAGTACGAGGCCTACGCGGGCGCCGCCCCCGAGGACGCCTTCGCCGAGCACGTCCGCACCTACAACCAGTGGTGGGCGGACAACATCCCCTACTTCGACGTGCCCGACGAGGAGATGAAGAAGTTCATCTACTACCGCTGGTGGTTGATGCGCTACAACTACCTCGACGCCGACATTCCGGGCAACGACTTTCAGTTCCCCACCTCCATCGAGGGCGTCACCGGCTACAACAACGCCATCGCGCTGACGGTCCCGATGTTCATCGACGACCTGAAGTACCTGCGCGACCCCGCCTACTCCTACGGACCCTGGGTCTCCACCGGCGAGAGCTCCGGCGGCGGGCGCTTCATGGACAATCCCGGCGACCCCGAGAACTGGTCGAACTCCTACACCCAGTACATCTCAGAGGCCGCCTGGCGCTCCTACCAGATCCACGGCGGCCAGGCCCCGATCGTGGAGAACCTCGCCGAATACGCCGAGGGCGACGTCAAGGGCCAACTGGAGGAGTTCGACACCAACGGCAACGGGCTCATCGAATACGACTGGGGCGCGATGACCGGCAATGACGCCGACGCCGTCTCGTTCCACTGGCGCGAAGGCAATCTCGACCGCGCCGAGTCCGCCTACCAGTACTCGGGCGCCCAGGCCGCCTCCGAGGCCTACGCGCTCCTCGGCGAGGACGCCAAGGCCGACGAGATGAGCGAGCTCGCCGGGACCATCCAGGGCGCCATCACCGATGAACTCTGGAACCCCGACACACAGCTGTTCGAGCACGTCCACGTCGAGTCCGGCGAGCACGTGCCGTGGAAGGAGATCAACAACTACTACCCGTTCTCTGTCGGCGCCGTCCCCAACGAGGAGCCCTACACCGACGCGCTGCGGCTGTTCGAGGACCCCGAGCAGTACCCGCTGTTCCCCTTCTACACCGCGAACCAGGCCGACAAGGCCGAAGCCGCCGAGGCGGGCTTCCCCGGCTCGAACAACTTCTCCCAAATCAACTCGACAGTCCAGTTCAGACTGTTCTCGTCCGTGCTTCGGAACTACGACCAGGACGCGATCACCGCCGAGGACTATAAGAGGCTCCTGTACTGGAACGCCTGGTCGACCTACATCGGCGGGGATGTGAACTGGCCCGACGCCAACGAGTTCTGGGCCGACTGGAACCCCGAGAGCGAGCAGATCGACTACCGCTCCTGGATCCACCACACCACCCTCGGCTCCAGCATCTGGACCGTGGTCGAGGACGCGATGGGCCTGCGCCCCCGCACCGACGACAAGGTCGAACTCTCGCCGATCGACATCGACTGGGACCACTTCACCCTCAACAATGTCCGCTACCGCGACTCCGACCTCACCATCACGTGGGACGAGCCCGGCGACGGCAATGAGTACTACGAGGGCGCGCCCGAGGGCTACTCGGTGTTCATCGACGGCGACCTGGCCTTCACCGTGGACAGTCTGGTCGGGGCGGTCTGGGACCCCGACACCGGCGAGGTCGAGCTGGCCGGCGGCGAGGGCGAGGTGCTCTTCAGTACCGCCAGCCCCGGTCTGTCCGCCCCGATCGAGGTGGAGCAGGACGGTCGCGTCGCCGACATCTTCGCCAAGGCCGGCGCCGACCTCCACGTCGACGCCGAGAATCTGGCGGAGGGTGCCACCGCCAGCGCCTCCCACACCGCCGATGGCAGCAGCGTGGAGGGAGCGGTCGACGGCACCACCGTCAATGCTCCCTACTGGTCCAGCGCCGGTTCGGGCAATGACTCCGACTGGTACGAAGTGGACTTCGGCGAACCCGAGAAGGTCGATCAGGCGCGGCTCTACTTCTACCGCGACCGGACCCCCACCGGCCTGCTCGAACCATCTACCTACCAGGTCCAGTACCACGACGGCACCGACTGGGTGAACGTCCCGGACCAGGCCAGGGATCCCGCGATCCCGCGCGCCAACTACAACCGGGTGAGCTTCGGCGAGGTCACCACCGACCGGCTGCGCGTCGTCATGGACCACCAGGACGCCCACGCCACCGGACTCAAGGAGTTCCAGGCCTTCCGATCGGGTGAGGGCCCCGATCCACAGGGCAACGCCGCGCCGTATGTGGTGGCGAGACAGGACCTGGACTTCAATCGGCCCATGCAGGCCCGCCTCGCCGGCACCGTCAAGGACGACGCCCTCCCCGCAGAGGGCACCCTCGCCAGCGAATGGTCGCTCGTGGAAGGACCCGGTTCGGTCGTCTTCGCCGACGCGCAGGCGGCGACCACCGTCGCCACCTTCACCGAGCCGGGGGAATACACGCTCGAACTGGCCGCCGACGACGGCGAACTCCAAAGCGCCGCAAGCCTCCACGTCAATGTCGCCGAAACCGGCGACACCTCCAACGCCGCCCTGTGGGCCACCCCCACCGCCTCCTACACCTCGTCCTGGGAGAACGTCACCGCCGTCAATGACGGCATCGACCCGGCCCAGTCCAACGACGGCGAGAACCCGCGCTGGGGCACCTGGCCCGAGACCGGTGAGCAGTGGCTCCAGTACGACTGGGACACGCCCATCCGGTTGAACGCCTCCGACCTGTACTTCCTGGACGACGGCGGCGGCGTGCGAGTCCCGGCCGAATGGAAGCTCCAGTACCGGGGCGCCGACGAGGAATGGGTCGACGTGGCCGCGCGGGGCGAGTACGGCACGGCGCCCGACCAGTACAACTCGGTGTCTTTCGACCCGGTCACCACCACCGGTGTGCGCGCGGTCCTCCAGAGCGGCGAGGGCTCCGTCGGGGCCCTGGAATGGAAGGTCTCCGCCGAGATTCCGGAGACCGTGCGGCACGTCGACCAGCCGACGGTCGCCGGGACCGTTCCCGAACTGCCCCAGACCGTCACGTGCGTGTACGCCGACGGCACCCGCGTCGACTACCCGGTCGTCTGGGAGCAGCTGACCGAGGAGGACGTGGCCACCCCGGCCACCACCACAGACGCCGGCGGACTCGTCACCGGGCTCGGCCTGCCGGCCACCGCCACCGTCCACGTCAGACTCACGAACGAGGTCGAGATCACCGCCCTCGAACCCGAGGACGTCACCACCGTCGCCGGCGCCGCACCGCAGCTGCCGCCCACCGTCACCGCCGTCTACAACGACGGCTCCAAGGACAATGTGACCACCGCCGTCACCTGGGACGACATCGACCCGTCGCAGTACGCCGAACCCGGCACCTTCACCGTCTCCGGCACCGTCGAGGGCACCTCACGGACCGCCGAAGCCACCGTCCACGTCATCGAATCAAGCTGAACTCCAACCGGCACAAGGAGACTCACATGATGCGCACCGCCAAGTCAAAGACCATGGGAGCCGCGGCCCTTGCCGCGGTCCTCGCCGCGAGCGGCGTCGCCGCTGCCGCCTCGAACGCCTCGGAACCGGACGCCGGGCCGCTGCAAGAGGGGGGCAACCCGATCGTCACCGACATCTACACCGCCGACCCGGCGACGCTCGTGGTCGGCGACACCGCCTACATCTTCTCCGGCCGCGACGAGGCCCAGCCCGGCCAGGACGCGTTCGTCATGAACGAGTGGCACGCCTTCACCTCCACCGCCCCCGACAACGACCCCGCCGCCTGGGAGGACCAGGGCGCCGTGCTCTCGCTGGACACCTTCGAGTGGGCCGGCGCCAACGCCTGGGCCTCCGAAGTGGAGCAGGGGCCGGACGGGCGCTACTACTGGTTCGTCTCGGTCGACGGCAGCACCGACGACGGCTGGATGAACATCGGCGTCGCCGTCGCCGACGATCCGCTGGGGCCCTACGAGGACGCCATCGGCGCCCCGCTCATCTCCGACGCCACCCCGAACTCCTCGGCGCTCAATATCGACCCCACCGTCTACACCGGCGCCGACGGCCAGATCTACCTCTACTGGGGCTCCTACTGGCAGCCGCGCATGGCGATGCTGAACGAGGACATGACCTCCCTCGCCGGTCCCGTCACGACCCCCGAGGGTCTCACCGACTTCTGGGAGGCGCCCTGGATGTTCGAGCGCGACGGCACCTTCTACATGGCCTACGCGTCCAACGCCGGCGCCGACTGCGTCACCGACTCCGCCTACGCCTGCATCCGCTACGCCACCGCGAGCGACCCCGCCGGCCCCTGGACCCACCAGGGCGTCGTCCTCGGCCAGGTCACCTCGACCACCAACCACCCGGCGATCATGGAATTCGGCGACCAGTGGTGGATGGTCTACCACACCGCCGATGCCCAGGGCGGCGGCAATTTCCGCCGCTCGGTCGCCATGGACGAACTCGTCTTCAACGAGGACGGCACCATGCAGGAGGTCGTCCAGACCACCGGAGGAGCAGCCACGCCATGACGCACCCGCTTTCCCGCAGGACCGCCCTCGGACTGGGCGCACTGGCGGCCGCCTCACCGGCCATCGGCGCGCTCGCCTCCCCGGCCGCCGCCGCGCTCTTCACCTCCAATAGGGCGATCGAACCCTTCAGGCTCGACCAGGTCGCCCTGGGCGACAGCCTCTTCAGTGAGAAGCGCGACCGCATGTACGGCTACGCGCTCGGCTACGAAGCCGACAATGGCGAGCTCGCCGGCGTCGACCGGATGCTCTACAACTTCCGGGCCGCCGCCGGCCTCGACAATCCCGCGGGGTCGGCGCCGCCCGGCAGCTGGGACAACGCCACCGGCTACCTGCGCGGCCACTACTCGGGCCACTTCCTGTCCATGCTCGCCCAGGCCTGGGCGAGCACCGGGGACGAGACCTACCTGCGCAAACTCGAACACTTCGTGGACGGACTGGGGGAGTGCCAGGACGCGCTGGCCACCGCGGCCGCGCAGCCGACGCCCCGCGTCGATGGCCGCGACGGCACCGCAGTGCGCCTGACCGGCTCGCCCCTCGGCCACGCCGAACACCTCGCGCTGCCCGAAGGGCTCATCGACGGGCTCTCCGAGATCACCATCGTCACCTGGATCGACCTCGGCACCGTCGATCCGGACGGCCTCCCCGACCCCTCGCAGGACACCGCGCCGCTCGCCAACGGCGTCAAGGTCTTCGATCTGGGATCAGGCGCCGAGTCGCACCTGTGCCTGACCGTGCGGGCCGACGACGACCAGCCGTTCCCGCGCTTCGCCATCACCACCGGCGGCACCGAGGCCGAGCAGGCCGTCACCGGCGACGCGCCGCTGCCGATCGGCGAATGGACCCACCTGGCCGTCACCCTCGGAGGCGGCACCGCGAGCCTCTACCTCGACGGCACCGCCGTCGGGACCGCCGAGGTGAGCCTCACCCCGGCCGATCTCGGCGCCGGTACGAGCAATTGGATCGGCCGCGGACAGTTCCCGCAGGGCATCACCCAGTACCTGAACGCCACAGTGGACGAGTTCGGCGTGTTCGACCGCGCGCTCGACGCCGCCGAGATCGCCGCGCTGGCCGCCGGGGAGGGCGAGGGCGGCACCGTCGCCTGGTACCGCTTCGACGACGAGCCCGGCCTGGTGTGCGCCGACGCCTCCGGCAACGGCCGCGACGCGAACCTCATCGCCCCCACCGACTCCGGGCGCCACCCCGGCTTCCTCGCCGCCTACCCCGAGACCCAGTTCATCCGCCTCTAAGAGTTCGCGACCTACGGCGGCAATGCCGGGATCTGGGCGCCGTATTACACCTGCCACAAGATCATGGCCGGCCTCCTCGACGCCCATCGTCTCGCGGGGAGCACCCGTGCCCTGGAGATCGCTGCGGCCATGGGCGACTGGGTCGCCGCACGCCTGGCCGAACTGCCGCGCGAGTCCCTCGATCGCATGTGGGGCATCTACATCGCGGGGGAGTACGGCGGCATGAACGAGAGCATGGCGACCCTCGCCGGGCACTTCCCCGACAAACCCGAATACCGCACCGCCGCAAAGGCCTTCGACAACACCGCGCTCCTCGCCGCCACCGCGGCAGGCGAGGACCGGCTCGACGGCAAGCACGCCAACCAGCACATTCCGCAGTTCACCGGCTACCTCCGCATGTACGAGAGCGGCGAGGGCCGGGACTACTTCACCGCCGCCGAGAACTTCTGGGACATGGTCGTGGCCCACCGCGGCTACGCCCACGGCGGCACCGGCGTCGGCGAGATCCTGCGCGCCCGGGACGTCATCGCCGGATCGCTCTACCAGTACCCGGACGACCCCAACCACGCCGAGACCTGCTGCGTCTACAACCTCCTCAAGCTGGCGCGGAACCTGTTCTTCCACACCGGCGACGCGAAGTACATGGAGTACTACGAGCTGGCCATGGTCAACCAGATCCTGGCCTCACGGCGCGACGCCGACTCGACCGAGAGCCCCGAGGTCACCTACTTCGTGCCGGTGCGTCCCGGCCGCCGGCGCGACTACGGCAATATCGGCACGTGCTGCGGCGGCACCGGCATGGAGAACCACACCAAGCACCAGGACTCGGTCTACTTCGTCGCCGCAGACGGAAAGTCCCTGTACGTCAACCTCTACACCAACTCCACTCTGGACTGGACTGCGCGGGGCGTCACCGTCGAGCAGTCCACCGACTACCCCTTCGAGGGCGCGAGCCGTCTCACCATCGGCGTCCGCAGACGCAGCCGCTTCGCCCTGAAGCTCCGCGTCCCCGCCTGGTGCGATGGCTTCGCCGTCGCCGTCAACGGCGAGACGCAGCAGATCGACGCCGCCCCCGGCACCTACGCGACCCTGAACCGCACCTGGAGGGACGGCGACACCGTCGACATCACCCTCCCGTTGCGCCTGCGCACCAAGGCCGCCATCGACGCCCCCGACGTCCAATCCGTCTACTACGGACCGACGCTGCTGGCGATCCGGCATGAGGCCGTCGGCGACGACCTGGAGTCCGGCCTGATCGACCTGAGTATCGGCGACGACCTGGAAGCGGCCTTCGAACCGGCCGACGAACCGCTCCACTTCACCGCCGACGGCTACACTTTCGCGCCGCTCCACCTCGCGGACGACGCCCCCTACCACCTCTACTGGCGGCGACGTTAGCCGTCCGCAACCCCTTGATCCCCTTAGCGAAGGAGCTACAGGAAATGAGAACCGACAAGCGCCACAGCCGGCCGGGGCGCACCGCCGCCGTGGCCCTCGCCGCGGCGGCCGCCGTCCTCACCGCCAGCGCGTGCAGCGGCGGAGGCGGCGGGTCCGACCAGGAGGTCGTCCTCGAAGGCGTCGACGACGGCACCACCCTCACCATGTGGACCCGCGCCGCCACCGAGGCCCAGTCCCAGGCACTGGTGGACGAGTACAACGCCGCCCACGAGAACCAGGTCGAGCTCACCGTCGTCCCCACCGACGACTACCAGACCCGCGTCGGCACGGCCGCCGGGAACCAGGAGCTGCCCGACCTGTTCGCCATCGACGTGGTCTTCGCGCCGCGCTTCACCACCGCCGGCTCCTACCTCGACCTCACCGACCGGATCGGCGCGCTCGACTTCAAGGACGCGCTGGCCCCCTCCCACATCGACGTCGGCACCGTGGACGACCGGCAGTACCTCGTCCCGCACACCCTCGACCTGTCGGTCCTGTTCTACAACAAGGACCTTTACGAGCAGGCCGGTCTCGACCCCGAGGCGCCCCCGACGACGCTCGCGGAGTTCGCCGAGCACGCTAGCGCCATCTCCGAGCTCGGCGACGACACGCACGGCACGTTCTTCGGCGGCAACTGCGGCGGCTGCTTCGTCTTCACCTGGTGGCCCACCTTGTGGGCGGAGGGCCAGGAACCTCTGAACGAGGACGGCACCGCGGCGAACCTCGCGACTCCCGAAGCGCAGGAACTGTATTCGACCTACCGCGGCCTGGTCGAGGACGGCGCCGTCGCCCCCGGACACCAGGAGGAGACGGGAGCCACCTGGGTATCGCTGTTCCCCGAGGGCAATATCGGGGTCATGCCGATGCCCTCGACGATGCTCGGACTCATGCCCGAGGACCTCAATATGGGCGTCGCACCCATCCCCGGGCTCACCGGCGGCGAGTCCACGTTCGTCGGCGGCGACTCCATCGGCATCGCCCAGAACTCCGAGTACCCCAACCAGGCCTGGGACTTCCTGCGCTGGAGTCTCGAGGAGGAACAGCAGGTCGAACTCCTGGCCGCGAACGGCGACGTCATGGCCCGCACCGACCTGGCCGACAACGAGTACTACGCCGAGAACCCGGACGCGGTCTTGATGAACGACCTCGTCGCGGTCGGCCGCACCCCGTACTCGCTGGGCTTCGGGCAGACCTTCAACGACCCCCAGGGGCCGTTCCTGCCGCTGATCCGCGAGGCCGTCTACGGCGACGCGGGCGCCGACCTGGCCGAACTCAACGACGCCGTCACCGCCTCCCTGAACAGTTAGCGCCGAACAGGTTGGGACTCCTCCACTAATGCGACATTCGAGAAAACTGGTCGGCGCGGCCTATGCGGCACCCGTCGCGCTGTTCGTCGCCGTCTTCTTCGTCGCCCCGCTGCTGCTGGTCGGACGCATGTCGGCGTCCGACTGGCCGCTGCTGTCGGGCGATATGGGCGTGAACTTCCCCGCGAACTACGAGAGCATCGGGGACAACCCGCTGTTCTGGCCCGCCGTCGGCTTCACATTGAAGTACACCGGCATTGTCGTGGTCATCCTCCTCGGGCTCTCGCTCCTGCTGGCGCTCATCGTGGCCGACGGCGGCCGCAGGGGCACCGGCTTCTTCCGCACCGCCTACTTCCTGCCCACCACCCTCGGGTTCGCGTCGGCCTCGCTGCTGTTCTTCGGCTTCTACAGCCCTTCGATCGGTCCGCTCGACCCGCTCCTGCAATGGATCGGGCTCACCGACGAACCGGTCTCGTGGCTCGGCACCTCGGGCATGGCCCTGTTCTCCACCGTGGTCCTCGTGGTGTGGAAGTTCGCCGGGTTCTTCATGATCATCCTGCTGGTCGGCCTCCAGGCCATCCCGCCGGACGTCTACGAGGCCGCCCGGCTCGACGGCGCGAGCCGCTGGCAGTCCTTCCTCCACGTCACGCTCCCGCTGCTGCGCCCCGCGCTCGGCCTCGTGCTCATCCTCTCGGTCACCGGGTCGCTGCTGGCCTTCGACCAGTTCTTCATCCTCACCAAGGGCGGCCCGGACAACTCGACCGTCACCGTCGTCCAGCTCATCTACCGAGAGGCGTTCCAGCGCTTCGACCTCGGCGCGGCCGCCGCGATCTCCGTGGTCGTCCTCGTCGCGCTCCTGGTGTTCAATATCGCCCAGTTCCGGGCCCTGCGGAGGGATGCCTGATGCGAGCCAAAGTCTGGGGAACCTCCTACTACGTCCTGGCCGGCGGCCTGGCCATCCTGTTCCTGTTCCCCCTCATATGGACCGGGTACGCCTCGGTCGCCCCCGCCGGGGCCACCAGGCAGCAGGAAGGCTTCGGCCTCGGCAACTACGCCGGCCTGCTCGACTACGACTCCGGCCTGACCCAGTACCTGTGGAACAGCGCCTACGTCTCGGTCCTGACCGTGGCCTTCACCCTCGCGCTGGCGATCGTCGGCGGCTACGCGTTCGCCCGGTTCAAGTTCTGGGGGCGGGACGCGCTGTTCCTGGTCACCATCGCGATCCTCATGGTGCCCTACAGCACCCTGCTGATCCCGTTGTATTCGATGCTCGGCGACCTGGGCCTGCGCAATACGCTGTTCGGGCTCTCGCTCGTGCTCACCCTCTACCAGCTGCCGTTCGCGATCTTCATGATGCGGATCTCGTTCGAGTCGGTGCCGAAGGAGATCGAGGAGTCGGCGATGGTCGACGGCTGCGGCTCCTTCGGGGTCCTCACCCGGATCATGCTGTTCGCGGTATGGCCGGGCCTGATCACGGTCGGCCTCTTCTCGTTCCTGGCCGCCTGGAACGACTTCATCGCCCCTCTCATTCTCGTCAGCGAGGCCGACAAGGCCGTGCTGCCGGTGGCCATCGCCAACCTTCGTCAACAGGCGCAGGGGTCGGTCGACTTCGGTGCGACGCAGGCCGGCGTCGTTGTCATGGCACTGCCGTGCCTGCTGCTATTCATTGCGCTGCAACGTCACTATGTTCGAGGATTCATGTCAGGAGCAATCAAAGGATGAAGAAGACACCCGTGCTGCCCTCCCGGAGCGCACTTCGCCCGCTGGGGCTGGACGAAGTCCAGATCACCGGAGGGTATTGGGGCCGCAGGCAGGAGACGAACGCCGAGGCCACCATCTGGCACTGTCTCCACTGGCTCGAGAAGCTCGGCTGGATCGACAACTTCGAGAAGGCCGGGACCGGTGCGGAGTTCGAGCGGGCCGGCCGCGAGTTCTCCGACTCGGAGATCTACAAGCTCGCCGAGGCCATGGCGTGGGAGATCGGCCGCTCCGGCTCGCCCGAACTGGAGGCGCGGTTCATCCGGCTGACCGAACAGATCTCGGCAGCGCTGGAGAGCGACGGCTACCTGAGCACCATGTTCGGCCACCCGGGGCAGCGCCCGCGCTACACCGACCTGGAATGGGGCCACGAGCTGTACTGCTACGGGCACCTGCTCCAGGCGGCGGTCGCGCGGCTGCGGACCCACGGTGAGGACGATTTCGTCCGCTTGGCGCGCCAGGTCGCCGATCACGTCTGCGACACGTTCGGTCCCGGGGGGATCGAGCGGATCTGCGGGCACGCGGAGATCGAGGTGGGTCTGGCCGAGTTCGCCCGCGCCACCGGCGAGCAGCGCTATCTGGACCAGGCGAAGCTGTTCATCGACCGCCACGGCAAGCGCACGCTCGGCGGGGACGGCCTGGAGTACTACCAGGACGACGCGCACGTCCATGACGCCGAGGTCCTGCGCGGACACGCCGTCCGGGCGCTGTACCTGTCGTCGGGCGCGCTCGACGTCGCCGCCGACACCGGCGACAAGGAATTGCTGGAAGCCGTTCGGCGCCAGTGGGACCGGACCCTGGCGCGGCGCACCCACATCACCGGCGGCATGGGATCGCGCTACCAGGACGAGGCCTACGGCGATGACTTCGCGCTCTCGCCCGACCGCGCCTACGCCGAGTCGTGCGCCGGCATCGGCGGCGTCATGACCGCGTGGCGGCTCCTGCTGGCCACCGGCGAGCTCTCCTACGGCGACATCATCGAGCGCATCACCTGGAACGTCCTGGCCGGGGCGGTCGCCCCCGACGGGAAGTCATTCTTCTACGCCAACCCGTTGCAGCAGCGCACCTTCGACGAGGTGCCGCCGTCCGGGAAGGCCGTCGGGCACAGCGGCGCCGGGGGCCATCGAGCCCCCTGGTACGACGTCTCGTGCTGCCCGACGAACCTGGCCCGCACCTTCGCCTCGCTCGCGGCCTACATCGCCACAGTGGACGACGGCGGGCTCCAGCTCCACCAGTACATGCCTGCCGACATCGCCACCGACCTGGCCGACGGCCCCGTCGCGGTCAGGGTGGAGACCGACTATCCCGAGTCCGGCACGATCACGATCCGCATCGACCGCAATGAGGCGGGGCCGTGGACGCTGAGCCTGCGCGTCCCCGACTGGGCCGACGGCGCGCAGCTCACCGGGCCGGACGGGGTGCGGCGCACCGTCGCGCCCGGTCGCGCCGAGATCACGAGCGACTTCGCCGCGGGCGACACCGTCACGCTGGAACTCCCGGTGGGGCCCAGGTGGACCCGGGCCGATCCGCGCATCGACTCGGTGCGCGGCTGCGTCGCGGTCGAGCAGGGGCCGCTGGTGCTGTGCGCCGAATCGGTCGACCAGCCCGGCGGCGCCGACGTGGTCGACCTGAGTGTCGACCCCGGCAAGGCCCCGGTCGTCCAGGACGGCACGGTGACCGTGTCGGGTCACGTCCACAAGCACGTCGACGCCTGGCCGTACGGTTCGAACCCGGACCCCGAGGAGGGACGCGAGGCCGCCGAGGTCGCACTCATCCCGTTCCATCTGCGGGCCACGCGAGGCCCCGCCACGATGCGAGTCTGGCTGCCGACCGCTTAGGGACCAGCGCGAGGGCGGCCCGGCGCAATGCCGGGCCGCCCTTTCGCCGTGACGCCGCTGCGGCGCCCCCGGGGCTTCCAAACCTCGGGGACGCCGCATTTTCCCTTGCGTGACACAGATTTAAGGGTGGCTTCAGGTTTCGCAGTTAGGCTTTGAGTAATCGAATACGGGGGGCCGAACGCGGCGGCACCAGGCCGCGGGCGGTGCGAACGAGGGAGCCGAATATGCCAGAACTACTCGAATTTCAGCGCCAGGCCGAGGCCGCCGTCGAGGTCGCCGTCCAGGCGATCCGGGCGGGCACCGGTGGCGAGCTGGAGATCAGCGGCAAGGGCGACCGCGACTTCGCGACCGAGCTCGACTTCGCCGCCGAGGACGCGATCCGGAAGTTCCTGGCAGCCGAGACCCCCGGCATCCCGGTGCAGGGGGAGGAGCGGGGCCGCAGCGGGGATTCGGGCTCGGAATACGAATGGGTGGTCGACCCGATCGACGGCACGATCAACTTCGCCCACGGCTCGCCGCAGCACTGCGTCTCGCTCGGACTGACCCGGCACGGCATCCCGGTCGTCGGCGTGGTGCGGGCACCGCAGGTCGAGGAGACCTTCAGTGCCGCAGTCGGCCACGGAGCGACCCTCAATGGGCGGGCGCTGGCCAAGCGCACCGGCCCCGACAGCCTCCACGACTCGGTGGTGGCGATGGGCGACTTCCCGGTGTGGATCGGCGCCGAGCAGCGGATCGGCGAACGCCTGGAACAGCTGGGCCGGCTCGTCCCGGAGGTCCAGCGCATCCGGATGCTCGGCGCGGCCGCGCTCGACATGTGCTGGGCCGCGGCGGGCCGAGTCGACGCGGTCGTCCACACCATGATCAACCCGTGGGATGTCGTGGCGGGCACCGTGATCGCCCGCGAGTCGGGCCTGAGCGTGGTCGACCGGACCGGCGCCGACTACCGGGCCGAGTCCGACTCGATCATGGCCGCCCAACCGTCGACCATCGACCGGCTCCTGGAACTGCTCTACCCCCGTGGCTGAGCGGCCCGAATCCGAGAGAGCGGGCAGATGGGCCGGATAGCGGCCGTCAAGGGGCCGTAGGCACCCCCTAGCACCGTCCGCCTCGGACCGGTCCCACGCCGTGGGCACTGTGTTGCACTGCACTAGAGTTGAGGGCAACTCACGGGGTCATGTAACCGGCATTGGACGAGTGGAGAGCCAGTTGCGCGCTGGACAGATGGTGGGCGGTCGTTATCGACTGGACGAGCGGTTGGGTTCGGGAAGTCACGGGGAGGTTTGGCGCGCGGCGGATCTGCGCCTGAACCAGCGCCCGGTGGCGTTGAAGCGGGCATTGTCCGGCGCCAGTCCGGCCACCGCCGGGAGGATCAAGAAGGAGGCCGCCCTCCTCGCGAGCGTCAGCCACCCCAATGTGGTCACCGTGTACGACACCGTCCATGACGACGACAGCGACTGGATCGTCATGGAACTCGTCCACGGCCACACCCTGGCCGAGAGCAGACCCCTCTCGGCGGACGAGGTCTCGCGGTTCGGCGCGCAGCTAGCCGGGGCCCTCGAAGCCGTCCACGCGGTCGGCATCCTGCACCGGGACATCAAGCCCGCCAACGTCCTCCTCACCGAACAGGGCTTCGCCAAGCTCGCCGACTTCGGGATCTCCCGCGACGTGCACGCCGCGGCGACGCTGACCGGCACCGGCGCGATCACCGGCACGCCCGGTTATGTCGCACCCGAGGTCGCCAAGGGCGGCAAGTTCACCGTCGCCGCCGACGTGTTCTCGCTGGGCGCCACGCTGTACTTCGCGCTGGAGGGCACTTCCCCGTTCGGGGAGGACAATAACCACGCGCTGCTTTGGAAGACCGTCACCGAGGAGGTGCGCGAATCCGAGCGCGCGCAGCAGATCCCCATGCTGGAGCAGATGCTCCGCAAGGACCCGGGCCGCCGGCCGAGTCCTGAGCAGGTCCGCAGGGAACTGGCGAGGCAGTACGGCGACCCCTCCGTCGGTGCCGCCCACTGGTCAGGGCGTCGCTTGCGCCAGCGCACCGGCGTCCGGGTGGCGGCCGCCACCGCGATCGTCGGGCTCCTGGCGGCCGCGACGTGGATTGTTCTCAGCGGCAAGGGGAACCAGGCTGACACGGGGATCTTGACCGGCGGGGACGAGACGACCAGCGACTTCATCGGCGACCCGACCACTGTGGATCCATGCGCGCTGCTGGACCCGGAGGCGCTGGCCGAATACGGCAATGCGGTCTTCGACACCGACCAGGGCAACTTCAATCGCTGCAATGTCATCGTCAACAACGGGCCGAGCGAGATCAACATCGAGCTCGACATCTACCGAGACACCAGCCCGAGCCCCGAGGGAGAGACCGAGATGGTCGGCCTCATCGGCGTCGTCAGGGGCGAGGAGGACATGCCCGAAGAGTGCGACCGGACCCTCATCCTGCCCGACGGCGAGTACATCATCGAGCTGGACGCGGAGCAGGAGCGAAACGGCACCAACGATATCTGCGCCATGGCCGACACGGCGGTCGACCACGCCCTCTCCGTTCTCGACCAGGGCCCGATCCCCAGGCGCGAAGGCGAGCCCGATCCGGCCTCGCTGATCAGCGTGTACGCCTGCGACCTGCTCGACGCCGACGCATTGGAGCAGTTCCCCGGGGTCGACGCCACCCACCCCGTAGTCCCATACGGCGGATGGGAATGCAGGTGGAACAGCACCACCAGCGAGACCGAGGTGTACGTGATCTTCGACCGGGACCAGCCGCTGAGCGAGGAGGACGGCGAGCCGATGACGTTCGCCGGACGCCCGGCGCTCATGGAGGGCTCCGCCGCCTGGGGCGAGGGCACCTGCAAGGTGAGCGTCATGCACCGGCAGGGCCCCAGCGCCGATGGGGACGGCAGCACCACCGCCGAGATTGTTCAGCTCATCGTCCTCGGCGAAGACGAATCTGAGGAGGACCTGTGCGATCTCGCCGTCGGCCTGGCCGAACCGCTGGCCGCCGCCCTGCCGCAGGACTGATCAGGTCGGGCGGAGTTCGAGCACGCCCTCGTCGCCCTCGATGGCCACCACGGTGATGACCAGGGCATTGTTGGCATTGCCCTGGTTGTCGACGCCGAGGCTGAACCCCACCGCGGTACCGGGGCCGGTGCCCTCCACGGACATGTAGCCGTCGCCGACCTCCGTGACGGTGAACGTGTCCATGCCGTACTCGTCGTCGATGGCGAACTCGGTCCCGGCCGAGACCCGCACCTCGCAGTCGCCGTCGAAGCAGGATTCGTAGTCGATGCCGTCGGCGGCTTCGAGCGGGTCCTCGGTGGGGGAGGGCGACTCCGGTTCCGGCTCCGACTCGGACGATGTGGGGACCGAGCCTGCGGAAGCCGACTCCTCGGAGTCGCCCTCGTCGTCACCTGCGCCGCAGGCGGCCAGAGCAAGCATGGCCGCTGCGGGCAGGACGATTGCGGGGTTGATGCGGTTCACGGTTTCCTCCTCGGGCCGGGGGTGTTCACACCATCGTTTCTAGCCCGGACCGGCCGGGAGGGGTCCCAGGCCGGTCGTGCAACGCTGTGAACGTCGAAGGATTTCGGAGGTCGACATGAGTGACATCCAACAGGTTGAGGGCCTGGAACCGCTGCCGCCGCAACACGCGAGCCTGGCCTTCGGGATCCCCGAATCCGAGCCGGGCACCATCTACGTCCTCTCCGTCTCGGGAGGGGTACGGTTCCGCCCCAAGGAGGGCCGCTTCGTCTGCTTCGGACGGAACCGGCCCGAGGTCCACGTGTGCCTCGGCGAGGACGACCGCCGCGTCAGCCGCACCCACGGCCAGGTGACCCGCCGCGGCGACCACTGGTGGCTGGCCAACACCGGACACGCGGCGCTCCAGCTCCCCAGCTCGCGAATGCTGTTCTCCGAGGACGAGCCGCTCCCGCTGGGGCTCGGGTACACCCCGGTGTTCCTGCGCGGCACCGCCCATCGCAGGCACCTGCTGGAGCTGTACGTCGCCGGAGAGGACGGCCGCCTGCCCCGGCCCGCGCCCGACGCCGGGACGCTCAAGGACAAACCGTGGAAGCTCGACGCCGAGGAGCGGATTGCCCTGGTGTCCCTCGCGCAGCGCTACCTGATGCACGAGTCCTACGCGCAGCCGCTGGCGTGGCGGCAGGTCGCCGAGGAGCTGCAGGAGCTTCAGCCCGACGCGAAGTGGCGCCCCAAGCGGGTCGAACACCTGGTCACGGCCGTGCGCCGCCGCCTCTCGGCCACCGGCGTGCCCGGCCTGACGCGCGAGGAGGTCGGCGAACCCGTCGGCAACATGCTCAACCACAACCTGATCCTCGAACTGCTGCACACCAGGACCCTGGTCCCGCCCGACCTGCGCCTGCTCGGCGACTGACCCGGAACCGAAGCGCTAGGAGCCCCCATGTACCCCCAGATGTTCCCGCCCCCTGCCCCGGAGCCGCCGACTCCGGTGCCGCCCAAGCCGATCGTGCGCCGCGCCGACCCGCCCACCGCCATCCTCGGCAACGCCACGGCGCTCGGCATTGGATACCTGTTCATGCGCCGCCCGCGACTGGCCGGCGTCGCCATCGTCGGGACGCTGTTCTTCCTGTTCGCGCTGGCCGAGGATCCCGCCGCTCCGCAGTGGCGGTTCGGGCTGGCCGCATGGTGGCTGGCGGCGGTGGTCCATGCCTGGTGGCTCACCCGCCGCACCGAACCCGAATTGCTGATCGATGACCTGGACGGCCGGCCCCGCTCCCGACGTTCGCGCATCTTCGTCGCCGCCACCGCCGGACTGGTCCTCGCCGCCGTCGTGGGCTTGCGCTTCGACGCCTGGATGACCGTGCGGAGCGCAGCGCTCGCGCAGACCGACGGCGACTGCGCGAGCGCGAGCGAGTCCCTGGAGGAGCTCGACGGGACCCATCGCATCGCATTCGGCTCCATGACGCTCGAAGGCGAGGAGCACCTTGCGGCGTGCCAGATCCTGCTGCGGGCGCTCGATGAAGGGCCGACGGAGGGTGCCGAGACACTGGTGGACTATATGGACCACCCAGGGGCGCTGTGGGAAGGGGCCGGGCCCGAGCGGGCCGCCCTGCTGCTGGAATCGACCATTGACAGCAGCATGGCGGTCGAACCGAATCTGGAGGCGGCCTTCGCCCAACTGGCGACGACGCTCGAAGACGTCCCCGCCCAATCGGTTCGCGTCCAGGAAGTGGTCGAGTCCTACCTGGTCGACCTCGCGGACGACGATTCGGCCTGCCGGGTCAAGACCATCAACGATTGGCTCTACGCCCAGTCCGCGGAGGCGCCGGAACTGTCCGACCCGATAGCCGCTGCCGCCGGCCAGGTCCCGGACCGGATGCTCGAATGCGCCCGCGATACGGCCGCCGCCGGTGTACTCGAGACGGCCCGGGCCACGTACGAGGAGTTCCTCGCCGAGTATCCGGACGACGCGCGCGCCGCCGAGGCCGCCGACGAGCTCTACGAGGTGGAGACCCAGATCGAGTACGAGAACGTCACCGATCTGCTGAACAACGACGAGTACTGCGACAACCCCGCCCCCTACCGGGGAGCCGTGGAGTACAAGGGCGAAGGCCCGCACCGGATGTGGCTGTTCGGTCTGGACCCGAACTCATACGACTTCCCGAACTCCTGGCAGGCCGACGGCGTGGACGACACGGCATTGGTCGTCTGCGTCAACGGGCCCTCGAAGGGCGAATACCAGGACAGCTGCTACTACGAGAACTCCCTGTCCCCGCTAGGCGCGAGCGAAGTCGACTTCTACGCCAGCAAGTTCACCATCAAGGCCTACGAACTCCGGACCGGCGAGCTCGTCACGAGCTTCACCGAGCAGCTCGGCGATCCCTGCCCCGAATACATCGAGGTGGAGACGTTCTACGGATCGACCTACGCCCTCCCGCCCGACGAGTACGAGTCCGACTTCACCTCCGGTGAGGTCCGGGAGATGTTCTACTCCCTCATGGATTGACGGAACGGCGATCGATCCACACCTCGATTCGGCGAGAAGCCGAGCGGCCCGAAGTGGTCGGTGCGGTGGCGGTGGCGATACTTTCACTTCCCCTTTCTCTAAGGGGTTGACGTTGTCGCCGGACGGTGGGACTCTGTGTCGTATCGACATATCTGGAGGCCTGAATGCGC
Organism: Glycomyces buryatensis; assembly: GCF_004912275.1. GTDB lineage: Bacteria > Actinomycetota > Actinomycetes > Mycobacteriales > Micromonosporaceae > Glycomyces > Glycomyces buryatensis. The sequence continues at coordinate 28,614 of NZ_STGY01000071.1, read as the reverse complement.
CGTCGTACACTCCTCACCGCCGCCGGTGCCGGAACCGCTGCCGCCGTGGCCATTCCGGGCACCGCGCAGGCCGATTACACGACCACCGTCAACCCCGCCGCGAACTGGGGCACCTGGGAGGGCTGGGGGACCTCACTGTGCTGGTGGGGCAAGGCCTGGGGCGATCGCGACGACATCGCCGACATCATGTTCAGCCGCAACTCCGTCAGCTACAACGGAGGTTCGGTGCCCGGTCTGGGCATGAACATCGTCCGCTACAACGCCGGGGCCTGCAGCTGGAACTCGATCGACGGCGAGTCCATGGCCGTCTCCCCGAACATGATGGCCTCCAGGCAGATGGAGGGCTACTGGCTCGACTGGAATTCCAGCGACCCGTCCTCCTCCAGCTGGGACTGGAACGTCGACTCGGCCCAGCGCAACCTCATGTGGAAGGCCCGCGACCGGGGCGCGAACCTGTTCGAGCTGTTCTCCAACTCGCCGATGTGGTGGATGTGCACCAACCACAACCCGTCCGGCGGCGCCGACGCCAACGTCGACAACCTCCAGTCCTGGAACCGGCAGCAGCACGCCGTCTACATGGCCACCGTCGCGAAGTACGCCAGCGACAACTGGGACGTCGACTTCCAGTACGTCGACCCCTTCAACGAGCCGATGACGAACTATTGGAGCGCCACCGGGACCCAGGAGGGCTGCCACTTCGACGTGGGCACCCAGTCGATCGTCATCGATCACCTTCGCGCCGAACTGGATTCGCGCGGACTCTCCGGAACGGCGATCACCGCCTCGGACGAGACCAGCTACGACCAGGCCCGCAGCACCTTCAACGGCTTGACGAGCACGGCCCGCGGGAAGGTCGCCAAGGTCAATGTGCACGGCTACCAGTACGAGAACGGCCGCCGCGACCTGCTCTTCAACGACGTCTCCGCCGCCGGGAAGATCCTGTGGAACTCCGAATACGGCGAGAACGACGCCACCGGCATGCGACTGGCCCGCAACCTCAACCTCGACCTGCGCTGGATGAAGCCGACCGCCTGGGTCTACTGGCAGGTCCTCGACGGCGGCGGCTGGGGACTCATCCAGGCGGACAACGAGGCCGGCACGCTCGGCGAGGTCCACCCCAAGTACTACGTCTACGCCCAGTACGCCCGCCACATCCGCCCCGGCATGCGGCTCATCGACGGCGGCGAGGACAACACCATCGCCGCCTACGACTCGGCCGCCCGCAAGCTGGTGCTCATCACGACCAACTACGGCAACGCGCAGACCGTCACCTACGACCTGGCGAACTTCGCCACCGTCCCCGACGCCACGATCACCCGCTGGTCGACCCAGACCAACGGCTCCGAGCTCTACCGCAGCTACACCGACACCGCGGTGTCCGGCAAGCGATTCTCCAGGGCCTTCCCCGCCAATACGGTCCAGACCTTCGAGATCACGGGAGTCCAGATCTGACGCGGCGTCAGGTGTCCCGGCGCGGTCTCGGCTGCCCCCAGCCCTTGCGGCGCAGGAGCCAGGCGGTGGCCGACGAGACCGCCGTCGCCGGGAGGACCAGGAGGCCGACGACGGTGAGGCCGAACGAAAGCGTGTCCGGGGAATCGCTGAGAAAGCCGCTGAACGCCATTAGCGAGACGCTGTACATCATCGTGAGCAGAAAGATCGTCCCAGTGACGAAACCCGCCCTGGAGCGCTTCTCCTCAGGCGTCTTGATCACATACAGCGGATAGCCGACCAGCACCAAAGAGGGCGCGCCGACGATCACCACGACCAGGGACGCAACCCAGGGAAACCAAGCCGATTCCATCATCTCCACGATCGCCATTCGGTGACTGTATCCACGCCCGGCCAGTCCGATCGGCCACCGGACCGCCGCCCTTCCAGAGAGCCCGAACCAGGCGAGCGACGGCGGGTCCCTTTCGCCCGCCCGGACCTTCCGAGCAGCCCTGGTCCGGCGCGAGGTAACATTTCCACCGGCTGTTTCGACGGCCATGCCCTACTACTCCAACTGGCAGAGAGAACGGATTCAAAACCCGTAAAGTCTGGGTTCGAATCCCAGGTAGGGCACCGCACAAAGGCCCTGTTCACCAGGGCCTTTCTTCTTGCCCGGGGAACGGTTCGCCCGCCGGGTCAGGCGCCGCGCACCCCGATGACGATTACGGCCACGTCGTCATTGAAGACGTGGCCCTGCGCGACCGCGTCATCGGTGACGAAGTTCGCCGCAGCCCAGGCGTTGGCGAACGGACCCTGTTTCGCCGCCCGGGCCCGCAGCCGCTTCGCCAGCGGGTATTCCTCGCCGTACGCGTTCCTGGCCTCGGTCAGGCCGTCGGTGTGCGCCACGATCAGATCGCCCACCCGCAGCCGCTTTCCGGTCGCGGGCGCGACCGTGTTGAACTCGCCGAGCAGTCCCAGCGGGGGAGCGGGATCGAGCTCGATCTCCTCGACCGCACGGTCGCGCAGCAGCAGCGGTGGATGATGCCCGAAGCTGCGCACCTCCACCGAATCGCCCTCCGGATCGAAGGCCATGAGCAGCGCCGTCGCGAACTGGAGGTTCCAGGCGCCGTGGTCGTCATTGCGCATCGCCATCCGGCGTTCGAGACGCGCCCCGAGGCCATTGAGATCGACATCGTCCAGCGCGCCCTCCCGAAACGACCCGAGCAGCGCGGCCATCGCCGAAACCGCCCCGAGGCCGTGCCCGGAAACGTCCCCGATCACCGCCCGCACGCCCCACGGCGTGTCCAACAGGTCGAAGAAGTCCCCGCCGAGCTGGCTCTTGGCAGCGGCGGCACGGTAGATCGCCGCGCATTCGAGCCGCCCGACCCGCTTCGGCACCTCGGGCAGCAGCGCCCGCTGCGCCGCCTCGGCGACGGAGGCGACGCTCAGCAGATGGGCCAGCACCCGATCCCGCAGATGCGCGATGATGACGCTGGTCAGACCGATGATGGACACAGTGATCAGCTCAGATTGCGGATGGTGGGGAATCCGGCCGGCGTCGACCACTTCGAGCAGCACGAAGGCCACGCCGGCCGCCAGTGCCACCAAAGCGGTGACCTTGGGCCCGTTGACCAGCGCGGCGAGCGGCGGCGTCGCCGCGACCACCGCCCACAGGGTCAAAGAATGCGTGACGATGTCAAGCGGGACCACGATGATGACCACCGCGAGCGGAGCGGCCCGCAGCCACGCCAGCCCCGCGGTCTGACGCAGCGCCAGCATCTCCGGCAACCGTTCCATCGTCCGCCCTCCGCCTAGTTGCCTCCGAGTCTGGACGCCCGGTCCAGTTCGGATCAGGAAATGCGGATTTCCCGGCGGGTCGGGCGGTTAGGGGCTGTCCTGTGAATCCGAACGGGCTGTATCCGGCCCGCCCTCCCGTCGCCCGCCACCACCCGGACCGGACGCCGCTTCGCGGCGGCAACTCCTTGCCCGGTCGCTTCGTTGTCGGGCCTCCAGATCCCGGTGTTGGATCTGGAGGCCCTTCCGCCTCGCGAGCGAACAAATGGACTCGGATTCAGCCTCGCCCGGATTCACAGGACAGCCCCTAGTCCGGTTCGGCGGGGTGTGATCGAAGCGGCGCATATGGTACGCCCGAGTCGGGGAGCACCTCGAATCGGCCCGGTTGTCCGCAACGCTCGGCATAGCCAGGTGCGGCGGAGGTTCGCGGCGGTTAAGCTAACTTCCTGGTGTGCCTTCACTGCCGCACGCCGAACCGATCAGCCGCGCATGAAAGGTACGGACCCGCATGACGAGCAAGGCCGCCGAGGAGCCGCGCAAGCGCGTGCTCATCGCCGAAGACGAGGGGCTCATCCGCCTCGACCTGGCCGAGATGCTCACCGAGGAGGGCTACGAGGTAGTCGCCGAGGCCGCCGATGGCGAGGCCGCGGTCCGTCTCGCGCAAGAGCACCAGCCCGATCTGGTGATCTGCGATATCCAGATGCCGATCATGGACGGACTCCAGGCTGCCGAGAAGATCGTGTCCGCGCGCATCGCGCCGGTCGTGATCCTCACCGCTTTCAGCCAGAGGGACCTGATCGCCCGCGCCCAGTCCGCGGGTGCGATGGCCTACCTTGTCAAGCCCTTCCAGAAGTCCGACCTGGTGCCGGCGATCGAGCTGTCCCTGACCCGCTTCGCCGAGATGACCGCCCTTGAGAAGGAGGTCGAGAACCTCACCGACCGCCTCGAGGTCCGCAAGCTCGTTGACCGCGCCAAGGGCCTGCTCATGACCCAGTACGGGATGGCCGAGCCCGACGCGTTCCGCTGGATCCAGCGCGCCGCGATGGACCACCGCCTGTCGATGCGGGACGTGGCCAACCGCGTCATCGACGAAGCCAAGGAAAAGGAAGCCCAGGAAGCCGAGTAATTCGGCCCACGACCACCGGCTCCGCTTCCCCCGGGACGGCGCGATCCGAGCACGGCCCGCACTCCGCGACGGAGGGCGGGCCGCTCGCTTGAGTCCCGATCTGTCCTCGCCGGGCCACGCCGTTCCCGAGGTGCCCTGGACTTGTCACAGCCACTCGATAGGCTCACCTACGTGACCGCTTCGCAAACTCGTCTCCTGCTGATCGATGGCCATTCAATGGCCTACCGTGCCTTCTTCGCGCTCCCCGCCGAGAAGTTCTCGACCGAGGACGGGCAGGTGACCAACGCCGTCTACGGCTTCGCGTCCATGCTCATCAACCTGCTCAGAGACGAGAAGCCCACCCACGTCGCCGTGGCCTTCGACCTCTCCCGCAAGTCCTTCCGGACCGAGGAGTACGCCGAGTACAAGGACGGCCGCGCTGAGACCCCCGCCGAGTTCAAGGGCCAGATCCCCGTCATCCAGGATCTCCTCGAAGCCCTCGGCATCAAGTGGCTCACCAAGGTCAACTACGAGGCCGACGACATCATCGCCACCCTCGCCACCCGGTCCGAGGCCGCCGGGGCCCAGACGCTCATCTCCTCGGGCGACCGCGACGCCATCCAGCTCGTCAACGAGACCGTCACCCTCCTCTACCCGGTCAAGGGCGTCACCGACCTCGCCCGTTACACCCCCGAGAAGATCGAGGAGAAGTACGGCGTCGACCCGGGCCACTACCGCGACCTCGCCGCGCTGGTGGGGGAGAAGTCCGACAACCTGCCCGGCGTCCCCGGCGTCGGACCCAAGACTGCCGCCAAGTGGATCGTCAAATACGGCTCCCTCGACGGCCTCGTCGCCAAGGTCGACGAGATCGCCGGCAAGGCCGGCCAGAGTCTGCGCGACAACCTGGACAACGTCCTGCGCAACCACCGCCTCAACCGGCTCGTCTGCGACCTCGAACTCCCCGAGGACTTCGACGGCCTCGCATGGGAGGGATGGAAGGTCGCGGAGACCAACGAGCTCTTCGACGCCCTCCAGTTCCGCACCCTCGGCGACCGCCTCAACTCCAGCCTCGGCGACAAGGCCATCGGCCAGGCCGCCCCCAAAACCGCCGAAGTGGCCAATGTGGAGGCCGCCCGGCTCGAACCCGGATCGATGAAGGCCTGGCTCGACGCCCACACCGGCGACGTCGCCATCGCCTACACCGGCACCTTCGAATCCGGCGCCGGCTCCTTCGACTCGATCGCGCTTGCCGAGGGCGGCGAGGCGCTGTGGTTCGACCCCGCGCAGCTCGACGCCGAGGACGAGCAGGCCTGGACGCAGTGGCTGGCCGACGCGACGCGCGGCAAGTTCGTGCATGACGTCAAGGGATTCAGCTGGGGCGCCGACGCCGCCGGCTGGCCGGCGCTGGCCGGTCTGCGGGCCGACACCGTCATCGGCGCCTACCTGCTCAAGCCCGAGCAGCGCACCTACGCCCTGGGCGATCTGGCGATGCAGTACCTCGGTCGCGAGTTGGAGACCGCTGCGCAGGAGACGAACGAGGGCACCCTCGTCGGGCTCGACGCGGCGATGGCCGACGACTCGTCGCGCTTCGAGGCCGACTGCGCCGCCGCGGGCGTGATCGCCGACCTCGCCGCCGCCCAGACCGAGCGGCTCGCCGACCGCCAGCAGAAGAACCTGGCCGAGGAGATGGAGTTCCCGCTCACCGGGGTGCTGGCGCGGTTGGAGATCGCCGGGATCGCCGCCGACGAGGGCCACTTCGCCGACATCGAGGCGAGCTTCGCCGCTCAGGCCAAGGACGCCACCGACGAGGCGCACCGGATCGTGGGCCGCCAGTTCAATATGGGTTCGCCCAAGCAGCTTCAGGAGATCCTCTTCGACGAGTTGGAAATGCCCAAGACCAAGCGCACCAAGACCGGCTACACCACCAATGCCGAAGCGCTGCAGCAGCTCTACACCAAGACCCAGCACCCGCTGCTGGAGCAGCTGCTGCGCTACCGCGACGTCGAGAAGCTCAAGCAGATCGTGGCCTCGCTGCGCGGGACGATCCAGACCGACGGTCGCATTCACACCACCTTCCACCAGACGGTGGCCGCCACCGGGCGTCTGTCCTCCTCGGACCCGAACCTCCAGAACATCCCGGTCCGCAGCGAGGCCGGGCGCGACATCCGCGCCGGCTTCGTGGTCGGCGAGGGCTACGAGTCGCTGATGACCATGGACTACAGCCAGGTCGAGATGCGCATCATGGCGAGCCTGACCGGCGACGAGGGCCTGATCGAGGCGTTCAAGTCCGGCGAGGACATCCACCGCGCGGTCGCCGCGAAGGTCTTCGGCGTGAAACCCGGCGAGGTCACCGCCGAGCACCGCCGCAAGATCAAGGCCATGTCCTACGGCCTGGCCTACGGTCTTTCGACCTACGGGCTCAGCCAGCAGCTGGGGATCTCCACCGAGGAGGCCCAGCAGCTGTCGAAGGACTACTTCGACCGTTTCGGGAAGGTCCGCGACTACCTGCACACCGTCGTGGAGGAGGCCCGCAAGACCGGCTACACCGAGACGATCATGGGCCGCAGGCGATACTTCCCCGACCTGACCAGCGATAACCGTCAGCGCCGCGAGATGGCCGAGCGGGCCGCGCTCAACGCCCCCATCCAGGGCAGCGCCGCCGACATCATGAAGACTGCGATGCTCGGCGTCGACGCCGCACTGCGCTCCGAGGGCCTTCGATCGCGGGTGCTGCTCCAGGTCCACGACGAATTGGTGTGCGAAGTCGCACCCGGCGAGGCCGACAGGCTCGAGGCACTGGTGCGTGAGCAGATGTCGGGCGCCGCCGAGCTCGCCGTCCCGCTCACCGTCTCCGCCGGATTCGGCGATTCGTGGGAAGCGGCGGCCCACTAGCCGTGTCAGTTGACACCAGCCCAGGCCCGGACTGGCGTGGGATTATCGCGCACGGTAATCTGGGATGGCCTGGGCCTGTCCGCGCCCTCAGAAGGGAGCAGGGCGCGAGTCGGAACCGACAAGGCCGGCCTGGTGACTGTAACCGCGAGCATTCGAGCCCCGTACGGGCACGGACGCGAGCCCACGTATCTGAACGTATCCGGAGCACCAGCCCACATGACGAGCAGCATCGAGGCCACCTCGAGCACCGCTGAGACCAGCACTGACGAGATCCTTACTGAAGAGGATCTTCTGGCCGCGATCGACGCGACCATCAAATACTTCAACGACGGCGATATCGTCGAAGGTACCGTCGTCAAGGTCGACCGGGACGAGGTCCTGCTCGACATCGGCTACAAAACCGAGGGCGTCATCCCCTCGCGCGAGCTGTCGATCAAACACGACGTGGACCCTGAAGACGTCGTCTCTGTGGGCGATCACGTCGAGGCCCTCGTCCTCCAGAAGGAGGACAAGGAAGGCCGTCTGATCCTGTCCAAGAAGCGGGCTCAGTACGAGCGCGCCTGGGGCACGATCGAGAAGATCAAGGACGAAGACGGCGTCGTCCGCGGCTCGGTCATCGAAGTGGTCAAGGGCGGTCTCATCCTCGACATCGGTCTCCGGGGCTTCCTGCCGGCATCCCTGGTGGAAATGCGCCGCGTGCGCGACCTCCAGCCGTACGTCGGTCGTGAACTCGAAGCCAAGATCATCGAGCTCGACAAGAACCGCAACAACGTGGTCCTGTCGCGCCGTGCCTGGCTCGAGCAGACCCAGTCCGAGGTTCGCACCGAGTTCCTGCACCAGCTCGCCAAGGGCCAGGTCCGCAAGGGCACGGTCTCCTCGATCGTCAACTTCGGCGCCTTCGTCGATCTCGGCGGGGTCGACGGCCTGGTTCACGTCTCCGAGCTGTCTTGGAAGCACATCGACCACCCCAGCGAGGTCGTCGAAGTCGGCCAGCCGGTCGAGGTCGAGGTGCTCGAGGTCGACCTGGAGCGCGAGCGCGTCTCCCTGTCGCTGAAGGCGACCCAGGAAGACCCGTGGCGCCAGTTCGCCCGCACCCACGCGATCGGCCAGATCGTGCCGGGCAAGGTCACCAAGCTGGTTCCGTTCGGCGCGTTCGTTCGCGTCGAAGACGGCATCGAGGGCCTGGTCCACATCTCCGAGCTGGCCGAGCGCCACGTGGAGGTGCCCGAGCAGGTCGTCAAGGTCGGCTCCGACGCCATGGTCAAGGTCATCGACATCGACCTGGACCGTCGCCGGATCTCCCTGTCGCTCAAGCAGGCCAACGAGGCCTACGTCGAGAACGAGGAGCAGTTCGACCCGACGCTGTACGGCATGGCCGCGCAGTACGACGACCAGGGCAACTACATCTACCCGGATGGCTTCGACTCGGAGACCGGCGAGTGGATGGAAGGCTACGACGAGGCCCGCGAAGAGTGGGAGCGTCAGTACGCCGAGGCCCGCACCCGCTGGGAGGAGCACGGCCGCCAGATCGCCGAGCGCGTCATCAGCGAAGCGCCGCCGAAGCCCGCCGAGGGCGAGGCCGCGCCGAAGGGCGACAAGGGTCCCAAGAAGACCACGTCCGAAAAGAAGACCTCGGCCCCGGCCGAGCCTTCGGGAACGCTGGCCACCGACGAGGCCCTCGCCGCTCTGCGCGAGAAGCTCGCCGGGAACTAGTCACTCCTTTAGCTGACAGACCACTGCCCGTCCCAGGTTGTTTCCCTGGGGCGGGTAGTGTTTTATTTGTGCTTAGAGTCGCATTGACCGGTGGAATCGGAGCCGGTAAAAGCACGGTCGCCGCCAAGCTGGCGCAGCTAGGAGCCCGCGTTATCGACGCGGATGCTCTTTCCCGTGAAGTAGTCGCCCCGAACACCGATGGCCTCGCCGCGGTGATATCCCGTTTTGGGCCAGCCGTACTGGCAGCCGACGGAACGCTTGACCGTGCCCGTATCGCAGAGATCGTCTTCAACGACGCGGGAGCCCGCGCCGAACTCGAGGCGATCATCCATCCCCGCGTTCGTCAGCGAGCGCGCGAAATCACCGCCGCCCAAGCGGCGGACGCCATTGTCGTGCAAGACATCCCGCTGCTGGCCGAGACCGGCCAGGCGCCGGGTTTCCATCTCAATATCGACGTGGAGGCACCGCGCGAGCTCCGGCTCGAACGGCTCGAACAGCGCGGCCTCGACCGCACCGACGCCGCCCGCCGCATCGACGCCCAGGCCTCGGATGCCGAGCGCCGCGAGGCCTGCGACGTCGTCCTGTTCAACCGGGACGGCGTCGAGGAGCTCGAACGCCGCGTATCGCTGCTGTGGGACGAGCGGATCGTGCCGTTCAACGAGAACCTCCACGCCGAACGCGCCGAATCCAGACCCGAGAAGCTCCAGTACGTCGAGTCCGACCCGGCCTGGCCCAGGCGGTTCGAACACCTCGCCGCGCGGCTGCGCCGCGTCATGGGACCCAGCGCGGTCCGCATCGACCACGTCGGCTCCACGGCCGTGTTCGACCTACCCGCCAAGGACGTCATCGACATCCAGGTGACGGTCGTGTCACTGCACATCGTGGACGCCTTCGCCGACGCCCTGGGGAACGCCGGCTTCTTCGGCCGCGTGCTCATGGACTCGCCGAAGCCCGAGCACCCGAACCCGGCGGACTGGGAGAAGCGCTTCTACGGCTACGCCGACCCCGGCAATATCGCCCAAATCCACTTCCGCCCGATCGACAGCCCCGGCCAGCGCTTCGCGCTGCTGTTCCGTGACTGGCTGCGGGCCGACGCCCAGGGCCGGGCGGACTACGCCGAGGCCAAGGGCGTGCTGGCCGCCAAGGCCGATTCGACCTCGGCCTATGCCGAGGCGAAGGAACCCTGGTTCGACCACGAGGGCTGGCCCCGCGCGAACCGGTGGGCCCGAGAGACCGGTTGGCATCCGCCGGTCTGCTGACCACCAAATAGAACCCGACGGGGCCCACCGCGCAATGCGGCGGGCCCCGTCGGGTTATCGCTGTCGGGGGTACTCCCCGTTTCAGCCGATCCTCTCGCTTACCTCCCAGGGGATCGTCGTCATCGGGTAGTCCTCGTAGGCCAGTTCGGCGCTCGCCACCCCGTAGTAGGTCATCATCTCGACCTGGCTCAGGCGGCCCTCCGCGACGTAATAGCGGAAGGCCGATTCCCCCGCCGCGGCCTCGGCGTCACCGGCGACCGGGTATTCCACGACGAAGGTCTTCTCGCCTTCGGCCTCGTCCACCCGCAGCTGGGAGGCCTGCTCGGCGATGGTGCCGGCGTCGTCGGCGGACTCGGCGGCCATCTCCAGCAGCCGGTACGCCATCGATTCGACCGGTCCGAAGCTGTCCGCGACGTCTTCGTCGGTCAATGCGTGCATCTCCCAGCCGTCCTCGGGGAGCGTTTCGGGTAGTTCGTCCGAGTCCGTCTCGAGGCTCGCCACCCCGCCCGGGCGGGCCAGGAACAGCCGGCTTCCCTCGGCGTCGGTGATGTTCAGGTACGCGGTCATGGTGCGCCAGTCGACGTAGCCGTGGCCGTTGACGACCTTGTCGTCGCCCGTCGGAACCGTCATGTCGACCTTCGCCGAGGACAGCCAGTTCTCCTGGCGCAGACCGGCAATGGTCTCGGCCATGTCCTCGTCGACCTCGGTCGGCTCGATCTTGGGGCCGCCGAGGAGGTCGACCGGGTGCAGCGCGGTGGCGTCGAAGTCGACCTCGCGCAGGAAGTCGACGGCGGCGAGTTCGGCCCCACCGGTATTGACCTGGAAGCGGCGGATATCGCCCTCGCCGTCGATCGAGTACAGGCCCTCGGGGCTGGTGCCGGTCTGCTCGTCGGAATCGACCATGATCGGGGCCCTGAACGTGGCTACGTCGGCGCCGTCGATGATGCCCTCCTCTCGCCAGGTGGCGTGTTCGGCCATGTAATCGGCGTCGTCGCCCTTCTCGGAGGTCAGGGTGAACACCGAGGAGACCATGATGTCGAGCATCGACTCCATCTGGTCGCTCGCGCCCGACAGCATCTGGCGGGACGTCCAGCCGTTCTCGGGCGCCGTGACGTCCCCGAAGGACTCCTCATCGTCGGCGTGGGTCGCGACCAGGCCGGGGACGGCCTGGATCAGCTCGTGGCCGCCGTCGGAGGTGGGGAATCGGGCGTACAGCATCGGGGTCTGCCAGTCGAGGTAGGCGTCGACGGTGATCTCGTCGCCTTCGACGGGGAAGCGCATCCGGACCGCCACCGGATCGGCCTCGTGGTTGCGGCCGCGCACCCCGGCCAGCAGCTGCGCCTCCTCTTCGGTGACGGGGCGTTCGGCGTTTTCCTTGCCGGCTTGGCAGGAGACGGCGAACCACCCGGCGGCGCCGACGGCGACGATGATGATCAAGACCCACATGAGGGCCGATTTAAAGGGAGTTGCGGTAGTGGAGCTCACGGAGGGACCAACGATCGAGGCCGGGAAAAGTCACCGGCACCGACCGGCAATGTCATACCCCCGGGCTACCGTTGGGCCGTGGCATTCGATATTCCCCGCGCCGAGGGGCGCTTTGAAGTAGTCAGCGAGTACGAGCCGGCCGGTGACCAGCCGACCGCTATCGCCGATCTCACCCGGCGGATCGACGCCGACGAGCGCGACGTGGTGCTGCTCGGCGCCACCGGCACGGGCAAGTCGGCCACGTCTGCCTGGCTGATCGAGCAGCTCCAGCGGCCCGCGCTGGTCATGGCCCACAACAAGACCCTGGCCGCGCAGCTGGCGAAGGAGTTCCGCGAGCTGCTGCCGAACAACGCGGTCGAGTACTACGTCTCCTACTACGACTACTACCAGCCCGAGGCGTACGTGGCGCAGACCGATACGTACATCGAGAAGGACGCCTCGATCAACGAGGAGGTCGAGCGCCTGCGTCACCGCGCCACCTACTCGCTGCTGACCAGGCGCGATGTCGTCGTGGTCGCGACGGTCTCGGCGATCTACGGCCTGGCGACTCCGGCCGAGTACCTGGAGCAGGCCACCGAGGTCGCGGTGGGCCAGGAGTGGGATCGGGACAAGCTCCTGCGCCGCCTGGTCGACGTCCAATACGCGCGCAACGACATCGCCTTCACCCGCGGCACCTTCCGGGTCCGGGGCGACACGATCGAGATCATCCCGGCCTACGAGGAGCTGGCGATCCGCATCGAGATGTTCGGTGACGAGATCGACCGGCTCTACTATCTGCACCCGCTCACCGGCGAGGTGGTGCGCGAGGCCGACCGGATTCTGATCTTCCCCGGTTCGCACTACGCCACCGGCAACGAGCGGATGACCCGCGCCATCGGCGCCATCGAGATCGAGCTGGAGCAGCGGCTGAACGAGCTGGAGTCCCAGGGGAAGCTCCTGGAGGCCCAGCGACTGCGGATGCGCACCGTGTTCGACCTCGAGAACATGAAGCAGACCGGCACGTGCAACGGCATCGAGAACTACTCGCGGCACATCGACGGCCGCCCGGCCGGCACGCCGCCGCACACGCTGCTCGACTACTTCCCGTCGGACTTCGTGACGATCCTGGACGAGTCGCACCAGACGGTCCCGCAGATCGGCGCGATGTCCGAGGGCGACGCCTCGCGCAAGCGCAACCTGGTCGAGCACGGTTTCCGCCTGCCGAGCGCCCAGGACAACCGGCCGCTGAACTTCGACGAGTTCCGCGAGCGCGTCGGGCAGACGGTCTACCTGTCGGCGACGCCCGGCAAGTGGGAGCTCAAGCAGTCCGGCGGTCAGTTCGTAGAGCAGGTCATCCGGCCCACCGGCCTGGTCGACCCGCAGGTCGAGGTGCGGCCCACCAAGGGCCAGATCGACGACCTGATGTACGAGATCCGCGAGCGGGCCAATAAGAACGAGCGGGTGCTGGTCACCACGCTGACCAAGAAGATGGCCGAGGACCTGACGGAGTACTTCCTGGACAACGGGATCCGAGTCCAGTACCTCCACTCCGAGGTGGAGACGCTGCGGAGGGTGGAGCTGCTGGGAGAGCTGCGGCGCGGCGACTTCGACGTGCTGGTCGGCATCAACCTGCTCCGGGAGGGCCTGGACCTGCCCGAGGTGTCGCTGGTGGCGATCCTCGACGCCGACAAGGAGGGCTTCCTGCGCTCGGCGACCTCGCTGATTCAGACGATCGGCCGCGCGGCCCGAAACGTCTCGGGCACGGTGCTCATGTACGCCGACAACCTGACCGACTCCATGAAGGCCGCTTTGGAGGAGACCGACCGGCGCCGCGAGAAGCAGGTCGCGTACAACACCGAGCACGGCGTCGACCCGCAGCCGCTGCGCAAGCGGATCGCGAACATCATGGAGGACCTGTACGACACCGCGGCCGAGACCGCGGCGCTCGCCAAGGACGACCCGTGGGCCGAGCTCCCGGATTCCAAGCGGGACAAGGGGGTCGCGAAGGTCCGTTCCGAGATCGTCAAGCAGCTTGAGGAACGCAACGAGCAGATGCTCGCGGCCGCAAGGGAACTGCGCTTCGAGGTGGCCGCGGCCTACCGCGACGAGATCACCGATCTAAAGCGCGAACTCCGTCAGATGGACGAGGCGGGGGCCTGAGAAACGCCGATGGCGCGGTTGCGGGGAGACCCGGAACCGCGCTGAAGGCTGGTCAGTCGACATCGGAACTGAACTTCTCAGTCAGCGCCGCCGGCCACTACTCAATGTTCTCGAAGTGTTCAACCAGCGGCGGCTGGGCGAAGTACGGGCCGATCGCCTCTCGCCACTTGGGGAACCGGTCGGTGTCACGGAATCCCTGCTCATGGGCCTCGACGGAGTCCCATTCGATGAGGAGCACGAAGCGACTCGGGTTCTCGACACCCTGAGTCATACGGATCGAGCGAAGGCCGGGGGAGACGGCGACGAAGTCCTTGGCGGAGCGGTACGCGTCGGCGAAGGCCGCCTCTTGGCCTGGGGTGATCTTGATTTCAGCGACTTCGAGAACCATGAGTGGAGCTTTTCACGATCACTTGACGTGACCGTTCCGTCCGGCATATGTTCGAGAGAGAAGTCACATATCTGACGGAGGACATGTCGGCTTTCAGGCAGGCACAATAAGTCTGATTGTTCAAAATCAGGTATGTGGGGAGTATCCCGCAGCGAACACTCGCTGTTAGCGTCGTCGTCAATGCACGAGACCGCCATCGGTCTCCGGTGACGCTGATCCACTCGGATCGGGAGAGACCATGTGACCATCCAGAGTTATGCGGAAGGCAACACATTGGCACTCCCACCTTGGGTCTGGGCCCTCACTCTCGTCGTGCTCGCGGCGGTCGTGGTACTGGATCTGACCAGCGCGATCCGCAATCCCCACCGTCCCGGCCTGCGTGAAGCGGCCATCTGGTCAGGCGTCTACATCGCCTCCGCCTTCGTCTTCGCCGCCATCATCTTCTTGACGCAGGGCGGCACCTTCGGCGGCCAGTTCCTGGCCGGATTCCTCACCGAGAAGGCGTTGTCGGTCGACAACCTCTTCGTATTCCTCCTCATCATCCAGGCCTTCCGGGTGCCCGAACGGCTCCAGTCGCGGGTGCTCCTGGTCGGCATCGTGCTCTCGATCGCCTTGCGTAGCATCTTCATCGCGCTGGGCTCCGTCCTCGTCGAGCGCTTCAGCTGGGTCTTCCTGATCTTCGGCGCGATCCTCGTCTGGACGGCCTGGGGCCTGCTCCGTGAGAAGGGCGACGACGAGGAGTACGAACCCAACAGATTCATGAAGTTCGCCGAGTCGAAGATGCGCGTCAGCAAGGAATACGACGGCGGCAGGCTGCTGACCCGCGTCGACGGGCTGCGCTACGCGACCCCGCTGCTGCTGGCGATGCTCGCCATCGGCTCGACCGACATCCTGTTCGCGCTGGACTCGATCCCGGCGATCTTCGGACTGACGCAGGAGCCGTACCTGGTGTGGACCGCGACGATCTTCGCGCTGTTCGGACTGCGGCAGCTGTACTTCCTGCTGGCGGCACTGCTGAAGTCGCTGAAGTTCCTGTCGCTGGGTCTGGCGGCGATCCTCGGCTGGATCGGCGTCAAGCTGGTCATCCACGGCCTGGCCGACAACCAACTGCCGTTCATCAACGGCGGCCATCACATCGAATGGATGCCGCACATCTCCACCACGCTGTCGCTCGGCATCATCGCCGGCGTGCTCTTGTCCGTGGTGATCGCCAACGACATCCTCCTGCGCCGCCAGGGCAAGACCTGGAGGCAGCTGTTCGCGGAGGCGAACGTCGATTCGAGTCCCGCTCCGGCGACCGCGGGTGTCGGCTCAGACCGCTGAACGGCTCGCTGAACGCTTGAAAGCGGCCCGTCGCTTCCCGATAAGGGAAGTGGCGGGCCGTTTCGCGTACGTGGAAGTGAAAGGGTCTCAGTGGCCTTGAGGGGGCCGCGAGTGGCTTGCGGCGCAAGGCGGATCAGTTAGGGGCCGGTCGGGATCCGGCGGCAGGAGGCGATCTGGCCCAGTTCCGAGTGCTTGAGGGATTCGATGACGACCTTGCCGTAGACCGGGGAGGAGAAGATGACCTCGGGCAGATCGGTCTGGCCGCGCTCGGCCACGATAGCCGGCATCTTCTTGTCGCCGCCGTGTTCGAGGAAGATCAGGTCGCCGGGGTGCAGCTCGTCGAAGTCGACCGACTCGCCCGTCTCCATCAGGGCATCGTTGAAGCGGGGAACGTCGATGCCCAACTGGCGGTAGACGATCCACACCAGACCGGGGGCGTCGATGCCGTAGGCGCTCACGCCGCCGTGGAGGTAGGGGATCTCCAGCAGCTGCTGCGCGAGCTTCACCGCGTCCAGTCCGGCGGCGATCATCGCCGTGGCCGGGTTGGGGCGCTTGACCTCGTCGATCGGTTCGGCGCCGAGGTCGCGCTGCGGCACCCAGCCGGGCTGCCTCGGCCCGGGCAGGGCCACGGGCAGCCAGCCGCGGTAGCCGGGTCCGACCACTCGCAACCGGGTCCCAAGCGTCACACCGGGAATGGCGACGTCGCCGCCCGGTTCGTCGCGGATGGCCGTGGCGGTGGCGCTCACCAGGTGCACCTTCCCGGCCGAGTCGTCCTCGGCGGGGTAGACGAGCTGGTCGATCGGAACCCACCCGGCGGTCTGCTGCGCGGTGCAGCTGACGTAGGCCCATTGGTCTTCGATCGTTTCAACTTCCACCCTGGTGCCGAGCAGGCACTGGCTGCGCACCCGGCCCTTGAGCCCGTGCGCGCGAATCTCGTTGGTGAGCCGGGCGACCCACTCGCGAATGGCGGAGGGGACGCCCAAGGCGAGGCGGTCTTCGGGTCCGGGGGCCGATGGTTCGGCCCAGAGGGTGGCGACTGCCACGGCGATCAACGCCGGCTGTCCTGGTGCGATCGGCACGGTTGGCTCTCCGAATGGTTCGGGCGGATTGGTATTCGAGACGCGGGCAGGCGGGGACCTCCACCGGCCCGCCGCGTTCTTCGCAGCACCGAGTATCCAATTTAGCAAGTGCACCGAGAGTCCGACGGTGAGGGCTGAGGGTGACCTAAACGGCATTTCCGCCTGACGAACACTCAAATATGCGAAAGGTCGGCGGGCGCTCGGGTGTGGCAAGATCTTGCCATGCCAGCTCTGAATGACGTCCTGAATCGCCTGTCCGACGCTGCCGACGCAGGTGAGACCCCGTCCGCCGCGGATCTCGAAGCGGTCCTGGCCAGCTCCGACGCGGAGCTCATGGACGTGGTCGCGGCCGCGGCGCGGTTGCGGTTCCGTCACTTCGGGAACAAGGTCAAGCTCAACTACCTGGTGAATCTGAAGAGCGGTCTGTGCCCTGAAGACTGCAATTACTGTTCGCAGCGGCTGGGCTCGAAGGCGGATGTGCTCAAGTACACGTGGCTGACGCCTGAGGCGGCCGCCGAGCAGGCGGCCGCGGGGGTGTCGGGCGGGGCCAGCCGGGTGTGCCTGGTGGCCAGCGGGCGCGGTCCGACCGATATGGACGTCGAGCGGGTCGGCAAGACGATTGCGGCGGTGAAGAACGCGGCTCCGGGTGTGGAGGTGTGCGCGTGCCTGGGACTGCTCAAGGACGGGCAGGCCGACCGGCTGGCCGATCTGGGGGCCGACGCGTACAACCACAACCTGAACACCTCCGAGGACCAGTACGCGGAGATCTGCTCGACGCACACGTTCGCGGACCGGGTGGACACCGTGAACTCGGCGCGGGCGGCAGGGTTGTCGCCGTGCTCGGGGCTGATCGCAGGGATGGGCGAGAGCCACGCGGACCTGGTGGCGGTCGCGTTGGGGCTGCGCGAGATCGGGTCGGACTCGATCCCGGTGAACTTCCTGCTGTCCTTCGACGGCACGCCGCTGGAGGGCAAGTGGGAGCTGGACCCGCGCCAGTGCCTCCGGATCCTGGCGATGGTGCGGCTGGCGAACCCGGCGGCCGAGGTGCGCTTGGCGGCCGGGCGCGAGGTTCACTTGCGGCACATGCAGGGCGTGGCGTTGCAGATCGTGAACTCGATCTTCCTGGGCGACTACCTGACGAGCGAGGGCCAGGCGGCCAAGGACGACCTCGAACTCATCGCCGATGCCGGATTGGTCCCGCTGGGACTGGAAGAGGCCCCGGAGGCCGTGCGCGAACAGGTGAAGGTCCGCCGCCGTGGCGCCGGCACCGAGGTCGCCCCGAACGCCTAACCCGAGCAGGTCGACCACGTTCTTATGCGGCGCTGCGAACGAGGGCCGGGGTAGTCGCCGTTTTCAGCGCCGGGCGCGTTCAGGAGCCATTGAAGCAGCTCTTCTCGCAGCTCGGGCTCGGTGAGGCCGCTGCGTGCGCGCTTGAGTTTCTGTATGTACATGCGGCGGCCGACCTCGTGCATTTCGAATGCCATCCGAAGCCGGTCGGCGGGCGACAGCGAGCCCATATCCCCAGTCTATCTGGCCGATTGAGTGAAAAGGATGCCTGAATTCCGCTATGGGAGGGTTATTGCGGCGGTCGACTCCCTGACGACCATTGCCGTCGCCAGTTCGAGCCTCGGCGATTCCACCTCGTTGCCCGCCGCCATGTCGAGCACGGTCTTGGCCGCCAGGGCTCCCATTTCGGACAGTGGTTGGCGGACGGTCGTCAGTGGAGGCGAGGTCCAACGCGACTCGGGCAGGTCATCGAAGCCGACAACGCTCACCTGCTCGGGGATGCGCAGGCCGCGCCGGCGGATCGCCTCGTAGGCGCCGAAGGCCATCTGGTCCGAGGAGGCGAAGATCGCCGTGGGCGGGTCGGCGACGTCCAGCATCTCGGTCGCGGCGTCGAAGCCGGACTGGTGGTAGAAGTCGCCGTGGTAGATCAGCGACGTGTCGATCGGAATGCCGGCGCCCTCCAGGGCCGCGCGATAGCCGTCGAAGCGGGCTCGCGAGCACAACACCTGCTTGGGGCCGTGGATGAAGCCGATCCGGCGGTGCCCCAGCGAAATGAGGTGCTCGGTGGCGGCGAGGCCGCCGGCCCAGTTCGTCGCGCCGATGGTGGGGGAGTCCATGGTGGGCCCTCCTGCCGGATCGAGCACGACCATCGGGACCCGCAGATGCCGCAGTTGTTCCAGGATCGGGGAGGCCAGCTGGGAGACGACCAGGATGACCCCGTCCGAGGCGCGGGTGCGCAGGTTGTCGAGCCACTGCTCGGTTGAGGCGCGGCGGCGATGGACGGCCGAGACCACGGTCCCGACCCCGGCCGAGTGGGCCGCGTCCTCCACGCCGCGGATGATCTCCACGGCCCAGGGGCTGTCCAGCTCGTTGAAGACCAGGTCGACCAGGCGGGCCCGACTGGGAACCCGGGTGGAGCGACGGGGTTGGTAGCCGCGCTCGGACAGCAGGTTCTCGACGCGCTTGCGAGTTTCGGGCGCGACGTCGGAGCGGCCGTTGATGACGCGGGAGACGGTGGGGACGCTGACGCCGGCCTCGTCGGCGATGGCGCGGATGGTGACGCGCCCGTGTGCGGCTTCAGTCAAGGGTCCTCCAGCTAGTCGGTGCTCTCCACGGTAATCGCAACATCCTATAGCGGGGGCCGCACCCTCTCGGAGTGTGGCCGAAACTTTCGGATAGTTTGCCGGTTCATGGAGGTTGACCAATGGGATTTAGGCGCTCAACTGGTGCTAGAAGTACCGCGTAATCAATGTTATGGTGTGCAAACCTGTATCGAAATCGATCAAAAAATTTTCAGAAACTATCGGCCGGGGCCCACCCCTCTGGAGAGGGCCCCGGGCCGTTGAGCGGAGTGGCATGGACACCGACACCCCCTCTGGCGCCGCCGAGCGCGCCGCCGGGCTGGTCAAGCGGATGACCCTCGAAGAGAAATGCGCACAACTGGCGAGCCTGTGGCGCGGCGTCGACTCCGACGCGGGCGACATGGCACCGCATCAGAGCGAGCAGAGCATCGGACACTCCGAAGACGAGGTCATCGCCAACGGACTGGGGCAGCTGACCCGGCCGTTCGGATCGGCCCCCGTCGACCCGGAGGCCGGAGCGGCCAGATTGGCCGCCCTCCAGGAGAAGATCAAGGCCAACAGCCGTTTCGGCATCGCCGCACTGGTCCACGAGGAGTGCCTGGCCGGCTTCATGGCCCACGGCGCCACCATCTTCCCCACGCCCCTGGCCTGGGGCGCGACCTTCGACCCCGAATTGATCGGCGCCGTCGCCCGGCAGATCGGCGCCACCATGCGGCAGGTCGGCGTCCACCAGGGGCTCGCTCCCGTGCTCGACGTCGTCGCCGACTCCCGTTGGGGCCGAACCGAGGAGACCATGGGTGAGGACCCGTACCTGATCGGGACCATCGGCAGCGCCTACGTCACCGGACTCCAGGAATCCGGCATTATCGCCACCCTCAAGCACTTCGCCGGCTACTCGGCCTCCCACGCCGCCCGCAACTTCGGGCCGGTCTACCTCGGTGAGCGCCAACTCGCCGAGACCTACCTGACGCCCTTCGAAATGGCCGTCCGCATCGGCCGCGCCGGCTCCGTCATGGCCTCCTACGCCGCCAACGACGGCATCCCCTCCCACGCCAACCAGCGCCTGCTCACCGGCATCCTGCGCGACGAATGGGGATTCGAGGGCACGGTCGTCGCCGACTACTTCGGCGTCAACTTCCTCGACTCGCTCCACCACATCGCCGAACGTCGTGGCGACGCCGCCGCGCTGGCCCTGACCGCCGGCGTCGACGTCGAGCTGCCCAACGTGGACTGCTACGGCGACCCGCTCATCGACGCCGTGGGCACCGGCCGCCTCGAAGTCGACGTCATCGACCGGGCCGCCGAGCGGGTGCTGACCCAGAAGATCGAACTGGGGCTTATGGACGAGCTGCCCGAGGCGCCCACCGAGGTCGACTTCGACCCGCCCGGTGCCCGCGCGCTTGCCGCCGAGGCCGCCCGCCGCTCGATCGTGCTGCTGGCCAATGACGGCATCCTGCCGCTGGCCGCACCAGCACGCATCGCCCTCGTCGGCCCGGTCGCCGCCGACAAGGCCGTCATGCTCGGCTGCTACGCCTTCCCCAATCACCACGGCCGCAACGACGCCGACGACCTCGACCCCGACGACCCCTATCCGCACGTGGACATGGGCGTCGAGATCGCCACCCTCGCCGGCGCTTTGGCCGCCGACCTGCCGGAAGCGGTCATCGAGCACGTCGCGGCCGGGACCGTGCTGGAGACGACCGACGCCGACATCGCCGCTGCGGTGCGCGCCGCCGCTGCCGCCGAACTGGCGATCGTCGCGGTCGGGGACCGCTCGGGCCTGTTCGGTCGCGGCACCTCCGGCGAGGGCTGCGACGCGGCCAGCCACGCGCTGCCGGGACAGCAGGGCGAGCTGCTGGACGCGGTGCTCGCGACCGGCACGCCCACCGTCGTCGTCGTGATCTCCGGTCGCCCCTATGCGCTCGGCGCGGCCGCCGACAGCGGCGCGGAGCACCCGGCCGCCGCGATCGTCCAGGCCTTCCTGCCCGGCCAGGAGGGAGCGGGCGCGATCAGTGCCGTGCTCACCGGGTCCGCCGAGCCCGAGGGCCGCCTGCCCGTGGGCGTCCCGGCCCGGCCGGACTCGCCCCCGGCCACCTACCTGGGACCGGAACTGGCCCGCCGCAGCAACGTATCCACGGTGGACCCGACACCGCTGTTCGCCTTCGGCCACGGCCTGTCGTACACCGAGTTCGAATGGGACGCACCGAGGCTGCTGTCCGGCACCGAGGTCGCGCCCGACGGGACCGTGGAGGTCGCGGTGCGGGTGCGCAATGCGGGCGGCCGGTCCGGTGCGGAGGTGGTGCAGTTGTACCTGCACGATCCGGTGTCCACCATGGTCCGGCCCGTGCAGCGATTGGTCGGCTTCGCGAAGCTTCGCCTGGGGCCCGGCGAGGCCGCCGAGACGCGTTTTGCCATGCCCGTCGACCAGGCCGCGCTCATCGGTGCCGACGGCGAGTGGACCGTCGAGGCCGGGGAATTGGAACTGCGCCTGGCTCGGTCGGCCTCGGATGTGGCCGGCACCGTGACGGTTTCCGTCACGGAATCGCGGCACCTGGACCCGGGAACCCGAAGATTGGAGACTGTTACAGAAGTCGGATAGTATTCTCTCGTCGCAAAGAAAACGCTTACCTCTCTCGCAGTACCGAATTTCAAGGAGACAATCGTGTCCTCCCCTTACCGCCTCGCCATCGTCGGCACCGGCGGCATCGCAGGCGCCCACGCCGACAGCGTGCGGAGCCATCTGGACGGCCGCATCGAAATGACCGCCGCCGTCGACCCCGACACCGCCCGACTCGAGGCCTTCCAGGAACGCTTCGGCGTGGAGAAGGGCTATGCCTCGCTCAAAGAGCTCCTCGACTCCGAGGAACTCGACCTGATCGACCTGTGCACCCCGCCCGGGTTGCACGCCGAGGGCGCGATCGCCGGCCTGGAGGCCGGCGTGGGCGTCATCTGTGAGAAGCCCCCGGCCCTGAGTCTGGCCGAGTTCGATCGGATCGCCGCCGCTGCCGCCGCATCCGAGGCCGATTTCGCCGTGATCTCCCAGCACCGCTTCGGATCCGCCGCCCAGCGGGTGCGGAACATGCTGGCCTCCGGGGTCCTCGGTTGCCTCGCCGTCGCCAAGTGCGACACCCTCTGGTTCCGGCCCGAGGAGTACTTCGCCGTCGACTGGCGCGGCCGCTGGGAATCCGAGGGCGGCGGCCCCACGATGGGCCACGGCATCCACCAGATCGACACGCTGCTGTCGATCGTCGGCCCCTGGTCGGAGGTCGTCGCCACGGCGCACCGCCACCGCCGCGCCACCAATACCGAGGACGTCTCGCATGCGATCGTCACCCTCGCCAACGGCGCCAGCGTCGCGATCACCAACTCGCTGCTGAGCCCCAGGGAGACCTCGCAGATCCGCCTCGACTTCGACACCGCCACCGTCGAACTCGAGCACCTCTACGGCTACGGCGACGACAACTGGTCGGTCACCCCGATCCCCGCCGCCACCGAGGAGGTCATGCAGGCCTGGGGCGGCGAGCCCCGCGACATCGGCTCGGGCCACGCCGCCCAGTTCACGGCCGTCGCCGACGCGCTCGACGGCAAGTCCGCCCCACCGGTCACCGTCTCCGACGCCCGCTCCACGCTCGAACTGATCACGGCGATCTACGCCTCGGCCTTCTCGGGCAAGGCGGTCCGGGCCGGCGAGATCGACCCGACCTCCACGTACTACCAGCGCATGGACGGACCGGGCGCCCCCTGGCCCGACCGCAAGTGACGACCCCGCAAGCCGACAGCACAGCAACCTAGCCGACCGGAGTGAACACCGATGACGCTGCAACTCACTGACACCGACGAGCGCTCGCTCTCGATTACCAAGGGCGACAACGAGCTGCTCCGCTACGTCTACCGGCCCGACAACGACCAGTTCGAGTCCCCGCGCCCCTATTTCGAGCCCCTGCGCGACCTCGCCGGTCACCAGGTGAGCCTCTATCGCCCGCACGACCACGTGTGGCACAAGGGCATTGCGCTGTCGCTGCCCAACTGCGGCCCCGAGAACTTCTGGGGCGGGCGCACCTTCCGGCGCGACCAGGGCTACGTGGACGAGAAGAACGACGGCTCGATGGAGCACCGCGCCTTCACCGAGCTCAGCGCCGACGCGCAGGGCGTCCGCGTCGCCGAGGACCTCGAG
This sequence comes from Glycomyces buryatensis, assembly GCF_004912275.1. GTDB lineage: Bacteria > Actinomycetota > Actinomycetes > Mycobacteriales > Micromonosporaceae > Glycomyces > Glycomyces buryatensis. The sequence continues at coordinate 5,247 of NZ_STGY01000071.1, read as the reverse complement.
TGGGTCACCGAGGACAAGCGCCACTTCTTCACCGAGAAGCGCGCCTTCGCCGTCACCGTCCTGGACGACGACTCGTGGTCGCTGTCGTTCTCGACCTCGTTCACCAATGACACCGACGAGGTCGTCGTCATGGGCAGCCCCACCACCGAGGGCCGCGAGAACGCCGGCTACGGCGGCTTCTTCTGGCGCGGCCCCCGCTCCTTCACCGAGGGGCGGGTCTACACCGCCGACGGCGAGGGCGGCGACGAGCTCATGGGCGTGCGCGGCGACTGGATGGCCTTCCGCGGCAAGCACGACTCGAATGATGCGGTCTCCACCCTGGTCTTCACCGACCACCCGGAGAACCCCGGCGCGCCGGTCAAGTGGTTCGTCCGAACGACCCCGTTCGCCGCGGTCTGCCCCGCCCCGTTCTTCGACACCGAACTGCCGATGCAGCCCGGCCAGACCGTGACGCTGCGTCACGCCGTCGCGGTCTGCAACGGCGACACCGGGATCGAGGGCGCCGGCAAGGCGGCCGCCGCCGCGGCCGCCGAACTCGGGAAGCTGGGGCGGGCATGAGCGGATTCCCCGGCGGCACCGCCGTCTCACTCGTCACGGTCTACGACTGGCCCACGCTCGACGGCCAGGCCGGCGGCTCTCCGCACCTGCACACCGCCTCCACCGAGGGTTACGTGGTCACGCACGGCACCGGCGCGGTCGAGACCCTCTCGGGCGACGGCTACCAGCGGCACGAGCTGAGCCATGGCACCGTCCTGTGGTTCACGCCCGGGACGGTCCACCGGCTCATCAACGGCTCGGGAGACCTCCAGGTCACCGTCGTCATGCAGAACGCCGGCATCCCCGAGGCCGGGGACGCCGTCTTCACCTTTCCCGAGGAGGTCATGGCCGACGCCGCCGCCTACGCGGCTGCCGCCACCGCGCCAGCGGCGCCCGACCTGAGCGACACCGATCGCGGCGCGGCCGCCCGGACCAGACGCGATCTCGCCGTCGAGGGCTACCTCGCGCTGCGGGCCCGCGTCGAGACCGAGGGCGCGGAAGCCATGCGGCCGTTTTGGGACCGCGCCGCGAACCTCGTCTCGGGCCGCGCCGGCGACTGGCGCAAGATCTGGGAGGCCGGGCCCAAGGCCCAGTCCGATACCACCGGCGAGCACCTCACCGCGCTCGCCGCGGCCGACGGCGCCCACCTGTGCGACTCCCACGTCGGCGGCGGCGGCGCCCCGGCGCGGAAGTGGGGCATGTGCGGCAGGCTCGAAACCTGGGACCTGCGTCCCTGACCACCGTACTTGTGGATGGGAACGGCGCGTCGTTCCCGTCCACGTGCGTGTAACGGACGTGTACTGGCGGTGCGAGGACGGCTAGGATGGCCGCGAAGCACCGAAGGAGCGCAGTTGGCGGACTACAACCCAGCCGAGACGGGCATCATGATCGATGCCGACACCACCGTGGACCGCGACGATGCCATCTGGATCGAATCGCGCGGCGACGGCTACGACGTCTGGGTCCACATCGCCCGCGTCGCCGACCACGTCCAGAACGGCGGCCGCGCCGACCGCGAAGCCGCAGAGCGCATCCACACCCAGTACCGCACCGACCACACCAAGCACATGCTGCCCAAGCCGATCGTCGAGGCCGCCTCGCTCGACCCCGACCGCGATAACGACACCTTCGTCGTCCACCTCGCGCTCGACGCCGGCGGGCAGGTCCTGGAGACCGAACTCGGGCACGGACGCCTCACCAAGTCCTGGGTCATGAGCCACGGCCAGGCCGCCACCGGGGCCGCCGACCCCGCTCACGAACTCCACGACACCCTCGCACTCGGCCTGCGTTTCGCCCAGACCATGCTCGCCGCGCGTCGCGCCACCGGAGCGCTCGCGTTCTACGACCTGCTCTCGGGCTTCGCCACCAACGAGGAGGGCCAGCTCGTCCGCCTCGCCACGGCCGAGCGCAACTCCGGCTACATCATCGTGCAGGAGTTCATGATCGCGGCGAACTCCCAGATCGCCTCCTGGGCGGTCGGCCGCGACCTGCCGATACTGTTCCGCAACCACCGCATGGCCGCCGTCGCCGGCGACCCCGCCGAACTGCGCCAAGAACTCGACGACGTCGCCGCCTCGGGCGATAGCGCCGCCTTCGAGATGCTGCGCGGCCGCGTCAAGATGGTCGCCCGCCCCGCCACCTACGGGCCCACCGTCCACGGCCACCACGGCCTCCAACTGCCCGTCTACACCCACGCCACCAGCCCCATCCGCCGCTACCCCGACCTCATCACGCAGCGGATCCTGCTGGCGGCCACCATGGGCAAGGACAGCCCGTACCCGCTCGACGAACTCACCGCCATCGCCGACGACGTCAACGAGAAGATCACCGCCGAACGCCAGGCCAAGTCCGAGTACTTCCGCGCCAAGGCCGAAGAGGCAACCGTGCAGCGCCTCGAAGCGAACGACTTCTCGCCGCTGAACGACCGCGACTTCGCGCGCGTCGTCCAATTCGCCATCGAACGCGGCGAGATCCCCGGCGGCCTCATCGCCGAGATCGAACGCCGCCTCGACACCGAGGTCCTGCAACTGCGCGAGTTCGCCTCCGTCTACTTCTACGGCATCGAACCGGCCTTCGACGACCTCCGCCGCCGCCTCAACCGCCACCTCGCGGCCGAACCGCAACTGGCCCACTCGCTGCTCAACACCTACCTCCAGGACCGGCTCGCCGGACCCGTCACCGTCGATGTCGACGTCGTGTGGGACGTCGAATCGGAACCGGACTACGCCGAACCGGTCTTCGGCGCCACCGTCGAAATCCGCTATGAAGGCCAGCGCCTGCGCTCGGCGAAGCGGCTGCAACGCAGCAAGAAGGACGCCCGCAACCAGGCCGCGCTGGCGCTCGTCTCCCACCTGGCCCACCTGCCGGACCTCTCCCGCGACGTCGAGGTCTCCCACCGGTCGCCCGAGGTGCGCAAGAGCCCGCTGGTCGATCCCGAGGTCAACCCGGTCGAGGCCGTGCAGATCTACGCGGCGCGGGGCGCCGTCAAGGGCCTCAAATGGACCTTCGAGTCCGAGGGGCCGTCACACGAACGGGTGTTCACCTGCCACGCCCTCGGAATTCTCGCCGAGAGCGGCGACGAGGTCGTCGCCGATGGAACCGGCCCCACCAAGCAGGCCTCCAAGACCGAAGCGGCCCTTGCTCTGCGCGTCCACATCGAGGTCGCGCTGCAGCTGGGGGAGGCCACCGCCCCGGCCGAGGGCCTCGAGATGAGCTAGAAATTGATTTTGCCGCTTAAGGCACAATGGGATCGTGCATATTCTCGACGACCTCACCTGGCGCGGCCTGCTCCAGGACTCGACCGACCCTGAAGCGCTGCGCGAGCACATCGACGCCGGGCAGGTGACCTTCTATATCGGTTTCGATCCGACGGCCGCGAGCCTGCATGTCGGCAACCTGATGCAAGTGGTCACCGCCCGCCGCCTCCAGCAGGCGGGGCTGCGCCCGATCGTGCTCGTCGGCGGAGCGACCGGCCAGATCGGCGACCCACGTGAATCCGGTGAGCGCACGCTGAATCCGCCGGAGGTCGTCGCGGGTTGGGTCGAGAAGATCCGCAGTCAGCTTGCGCCGTTCGTCACCTACGACGGAGAGAACGGCGCCATCCCGGTCAACAACCTCGACTGGACCAGCGAGATGGGCGTGGTGGAGTTCCTGCGCGATGTCGGTAAGCACTTCCCGGTCTCAAAGATGTTGGCTCGGGACATCGTCAAGAACCGCCTGGAAGCGGGCCTGTCATTCACGGAGTTCTCCTACCAGCTCCTCCAGGGCAACGACTTCTACGAGCTCAATCGTCGCCATGGTTGCACCCTCCAGTTCGGCGGCTCCGACCAGTGGGGAAATATCATCGCCGGGGTGGACTTCATCCGCCGCCGCGCCGCCAAGGGTGTCCACGCCTTCGTGACTCCGCTGGTGACCAAGGCCGACGGCACCAAGTTCGGAAAGTCCGAGGGCGGCGCGGTGTGGCTCGACCCCGAGTTGACCAGCCCGTACGCCTTCTACCAGTTCTGGTTCAACTCCGGCGACGCCGACGTGGTGCGCTACCTCAAGTACTTCTCGTTCAAGTCCCACGAGGAGATCGAGGAGCTTGAGCGGGCCACCGCCGAGAAGCCCGCCGCCCGACTGGCGCAGCGCGCGCTGGCGGAGGAGCTGACGACGCTGCTGCACGGCGCGGACGAGACCGCTCATGTCATCGCCGCCTCGCAGGCGCTGTTCGGGCGCGGCGAATTGGCCGAGCTGCCCGAGGCGACGCTGCGCGCGGCGCTGGTCGAGGCCGGCCTGGCCGAGGTCCACAAGCCCGGCGTCACCATCGCCGAGGTGATGAAGGAGGCAGGCGTGGTGTCCAGCCTGGGCGAGGCCCGTCGGGCGGCCAAGGAGGGGGGCGCGTACCTCAATAACGTGCGCGTCACTGACCCGAGCGCCGTTATCGACCCTTCTGACCTGCTTTACGGTCGGTACGCAGTGATCCGGCGCGGAAAGAAGACCGTCGCCGGAGCCGAGGTCATCGCCTGAGGCATACACTTGATTGGTTTTGTCGCGGTGACTAAAGGGGGAGGACGACGTGGCTGAGGATGGCCGTGCCCGCAAGGGCAATGATGACCGACGGGGCGACCGAGGCGGCTACGGCCGTCGTGAAGGCGGTTCTGACCGGGATCGCAGTGGCGGTCGCGGCGGAGAACGCCGGAACGACGACCGGAGTGGTCGATCGGAGCGCGGCGGTTACGGCCGTGACGATCGTCCTCGCCGCACTGAGAACCGTGACGACCGTGGCGGTCAGGGCGGTGACCGTGGTGGTTACCGCGGGAACCGCGATGACCGTGGTGGCCAGGGTGGATACCGCGGTGGGAACCGCGATGACCGTGGCGGTCAAGGCGGTTACCGGGGTGGGAACCGCGACGACCGGCCGCGTCGCGATGGCGACGACCGTCCCCGCCGTTTTAACGACGACCGAGGTGGCCAGGGCGGGTATCGCGGTGGGAACCGTGACGACCGAGGCGGTCAAGGTGGCGACCGTGGTGGTTACCGTGGCAATCGCGATGACCGTGGCGGCCAGGGCGGTGACCGTGGTGGATATCGCGGGAACCGTGACGACCAAGGAGGTCAGGGTGGTTACCGCGGCGGCAATCGCGATGACCGTGGTGGCCACGGCGGCTACCAAGGTGGCAACCGTGACGACCGTGGACCGCGTCAGTACGAGCGTCGTGATGGCGACGA
>NZ_STGY01000017.1 GCF_004912275.1 Glycomyces buryatensis | reverse complement strand
AACTCGGCGATGATGGCGGCGCAGATGGCGCCGACGATCCCCAGCAGGATGACGGCGAGGTTGTTGAAGAGCAAGAACATCCAGTACTCGGTGCGGCGGGCGCGCCCCTTGAACCCCGCATAGTTCTTGAGGGCGGCTATATACCAGTTCAATTCAATTCCTTACAAATATCGATTGCATGTCGGTCAACGGTTGCCGTCAAATCCGTCAGGGTCGTCGCGTCGCCCTAGACGTACCGGTGGAGGCGGAATCGACAGCGGAGGGTTGGACCCCACGGGTACATCGGGCATTCCCGGATCGGCTACCTCTCCACGGGCGTCGAAGCCTTCACCGGGACCGGGCCTTGGAACCGGCGCCGAGGGTCGCATCGATGATTTCCTCGGACCGTTCGGCCAGATGCCGTTTGGCCTCGACGATGGTCGCAATGACCGTCTGCGAGACCACTTCGGCGGGAACGCGTTTGGTTTGAGCCTGCCTTCTCACTGCTCCATGTGTTCCTGGGCTTCTTCCGGATTGAGGATCCGGTCCAACAGAGCTCCCTTCTCCGCCGATGGCCGGGCGGTGGGCGCCGCCCGCGAAGCTGTCGTTTCGTTGCGGCTAAGGTACGGCGACCGACTTGTCATTCTCTTGCCATCGGCGCGGGGCAGGAGGAGCCGAGATGCGGATCCCGGGGCCGAAGGCAGCGAACGACCGCCTCGCCTGGCGCACGCGCTGCATCAGTTCGTCAGGTTCGATGCCGAGCTCGGTCTTGAGCCGGTCACGACGGGCGGGTCAGGTGCCGTCGAGGGTGACCTGTGTGCTCTGGCTTTCGCCCTCCGCGCCCCGGTTGAACCAGACCTCGACCGTCTGACCGGGCTCATACAGTGCGATGAGGTCAACGAGATCGCTCGCGGACCCGACCGCGCTGTCGTTGATGGCGACGATGAGGTCGTCTTCCAGCAGGCCCGCCTGCTCCGCCGGCGAACCGGCTTTGACGGAGACCACTACGGCGCCGCTGGTTTCCACGGCGTTCGGAGTGTCGGCAACCTCGACTCCCAGGACAGCGCCGTGGTCGATCGCGGCAGGGTAGAGGGTCAATGCGAGCGGGGAATCCCACTCCTCCCCGACATGGAGGCCGTATCCGGTCCCGACTTCGGTGAACGCCGCTGGAAGCGCTTCGGTCAGGTACTCGCCGGTGTACGCGTCGATGGCGGCGAATGAACTGTCGTAGGTGTCCCCGACGTATAGGACGCCTTTCGAGAAGGCGCTCAGGAGATCAGGGTGATTCCAGTCGACCGGGACGTGCCTGCTGCTCCAGACCGATTCACCGGTGCCGGCGTCGAACACCTCGAGATAAGACCGCTCCTCGTCGGCGCAGCCGACCAGGCCGAAGCCGTCGTGCAGGCAGGAGACCGTCCCCTCCGATTCGGTCTCGAACGCGATCAGCTCTTCGCCGCTCGCCGCGTCGATGACCCGATTCGACTGCGTGACCGATTCGAACGCGCCCCCCGCCTCCTGGAGCGCGGACTCGTATTCGTAGGCGTACTCGTAGGCCGCCAAGAGGCCGTCGCCGAGGTGGACTATGTCTGATGTGGGACCGAGCTCGAGCTCCCACACCGCGTCGCCCGATTCAAGCTCGATACCGACGATCGACCGGGTCTGGGACAGGTCGAGTCGCCAGCCCGCGAGGACGCCGTCGTTTTCGACCACAGGCGCGACATCCAGGTCGAGCGCGGTCCGTTCGCCATCGGCCGTGTCGAGCACCCACGCCTCCAGGCCGGTGAAGTCGTCGTTCCATCCGGTGATGATCACGTGGTCGTCGCTCACCGAACGGATATCCATGCTGCCCGAACCGTCGAGCCTGCTGTCGGATCCGGTGGGAGACGACATCACGAAGCTCGAATCCCAGATGGTGGCTCCGTCTTCGGCGTCGAGCATCGTGACGTTCATCGACTCCGTCGCATCGCCGGTCTGCGGGTCCTCGCTCTCGGTAACGCGCGCGTAGATGAGCACGACCTTCCCGTCGACCTTGGCGAACCGGGCCCGCTGATTCCCGTATTCCCTCAAGTCGGAAGCGATGTCGTCGACGAACACGGTACCGGTGATCTCACCGGAGTCGATCGACCAGGAGGTGATCGAGTCGGCTCTCGCCCCAACGGGGTCGGTGGCGTCGAGGGTGTACAGGAGATCATCGTCGATGAAGTGCGCCTCGACCTCGGCCCTCACGATCTCGCTGCCGAACGAGAGCGGCGGCGTGTAGTCCTCGGCTGCGGATTGCTCCTGGGCGGACTCGTCCGGATCGCCGATGGTGCCCTGCTGGGCCGAGGTACAGGCTGCGGCGAGCGCCAGGGCCGAGATTGCTAGGACTAGTGAGTTCCAACCATGAGCGAGGTTGAACTTCATCCCTCGACGGTAGGTCCGTGCTGCAAGGCAAGCAGTCTCGAAGCCCGTGCCGGCGGTCGCAGGCTCCTCGGCGTCGGCGGACGCGTCGGAGTCGTCTGAGCCGCGGGCGAACAGCGCCAGGTTGGCGGCCGCGCCCACGGCCGCGGCAGAGCGGGCCCGGCGGCGTCGGGAGAGGTCGGGTTCGGTTTCGTGTTGCATCTCAGCTCTTCTACTTCCGTAGGCGGCGATCGAGAGGCCGCGCCGTCGTGATCGGGCCTGACCAACCTATGCGGCCCGACTTGCCAACGACTTGTCACCGGGTACGGTCCGCGGCGAGAGCCGCAGCGGTTCGGTCTCATTGGGCAGGAACCGGTTAGGGGGCCCGGATACGCCAGAGAACTCCCGGTCGCAGCCGGGTTTCCCACGGCCGCACCGTCCTCGCCGCCGTCGCCGAACGGGCGACAATGCTTTGGCGCGTCAACGGCAAGTCCGTGCCCATCGATGCCCGCGAGGTGGTCTTGGCGGTGCGATGCTAGAGCAGGCTGCGGCACTGAGGTAGAGGACGCCGTCCGGATCTACCCGTCCGGTGCGTTGAGACTCGTGCGCCTTTGAGGAAGCGGGGCGCCCGGCACGGTCGGGCGCCCCGCCGAGGGGTTCAGGGGAGGAGGACCAGTGTGGCCCCGCCGATGCCGACCGCGGCGTACACGTAGGGGTAGAAGCGCATCGGAATGAAGAAGAGGGTGTCCCGGCGTCGGACGACGACCTGCTGGCCGGTCTGCTGGTCGACGAGGGTCCGGGGCGGATTGCGGCTCTCCAGCCAGCGGTCGAACCACCAGATCAGGACGGCCGCGGCCGCACCGCCGAGGAGGAGGCCGGGGCCGCCGGCGGCCTGGCCTTTGAGGGGCGTGACCGTTTCGGTCAGCCCGGAGAACACTGCGAACAGGATCGCCGGGGGGAGGACGAGGATGCCTTTGCCCTGCCATACGAGCATGAGTGTTTTGACCTTTCAGGATTGTCTGTAGGGGACTGTTATGAATGGGCGGTGAGGGAATGAGTCGGACCGGATTCTTGTGTCCTTGCCCGGGCTGGCCTGCACCGACGCTTGCCATAGTGGACGTGACGGGCCGTCTACTCGTCCTCGTCTCGTTTCTGCGGGCTCTGCGGCGGGCGCGACACCGGCTGCGGCCGCGGCGGGTCCGGAGCCGCGTCGGCGATCGCCGGATCGGCCAGTTCCCCTGGGGAGCTGCCTGAGCTCGGGGGCTGCTCCCCGTGGTAGCTGTACGCCGAATCGTGGCCGCTTGCCTGCCACACGTCCGTGAGCGTGTCGTTGCTCCCGATCCCGTTGGCGGGGGTGCCGGCGAGCAACCCGAGCGAGATGGCGGCCTCCCCGAGCTTGCGTTTCCATGTGGGCATGGGCTGGTAGTCGCCGTTGTTGAACGAACTCGGCTCGCGTATGGCGGGGGCGGCCCAATCGTCGATGCGCGCTCCGATGCTGTCGGGAAGATCTGCGATGTCGCGGTCCTTGTACCGAACGAATTCCGGGTCGTCCCGGACTGCGTCGAGCCGCGCCTTGATCTGCTCGGCCCTGGCCGGGTCGAGATCGTCGGCCATCGCGGACATCGCGCCGTGAAGTTCGCCGGGAGTGCGAATGTCGAAGTCGTTCCTGAGTCGCTCGATCCGGCGGCTGATCCCGTCGAGCATCGCCTGTGCGCCGTCGAGGAACTCGTGCGCGGCCTGTGGATCGGCCCGCAGCTGATCGATGAGCGACTCCTCGCCGCTGAGATCCTTGCCGAACGTCACGGCGTCTCCGCCCTTGAGGCTATCGCCAGGCATCCAGCCCCCCTGCCGTCGTCACCGAGGGCTGCGCCGCACCGGCCGCCGTTCCCACCGTCTTGCCCGCGAACGCCGCCGCGTGCAGTCCACCCGCACCGGCCACATCCGCCGCATTGAGGACCGCCAGCTGCGCGACCAGCAGTCCGGTGAAGGCGACCGCGCCCGCCTGATACGCCGCGTACACCGCCGGCGCGCCGTACCCGGCGGAGGAAACCTGCTGCCACTGCCGCGACCCGAGCATCACCATCGGCATATCCATGACCTTGTAACCTGCGGATTCAGCCGCCTGCTTGGTCTGCTTGAGCACCTCTACCGTCGCCTTCATCGCCGCGCTCGACGCCTGGAGCGTCGCCGAGCCCGCGGTCATGGTCGTCTGCGCGGCCGTGTTGAGCCCCTTGACGCTCGGCAGCCAGCTGGCCGCGGCCGCGTAGTCCCCGCCCTCCCAGTCGGCTGCGAGTGCTTCAATGCAGTCGGCGTAGTCCGATACGAAATGGTCGAGATCGCCTGCGGCGCCGCTGATCGCCGACCCCACTTCGCCGAACTTGCCCGGATCGGCGTCGATCGCCTGCTTGAACGTCGGCATCTCAGGTGTGCGCCTTCCCGATCTCGCTCTCGTACTTGCCGATCTCGCTTCTGCTCTCGTCGTCGGAGTCCTCCCACGCCTGCGCGGACTCGGCGATCGGCTCGGCCATCGCCTTGACGTGGTTCCCGAGGGTTGTCGCGGTGCCCGTCGTGCGCTCGGCGAACTTCTCGCAGGCGTCGGCCGTGAGGAACCCGTCGTTGGCGCTCTTGGCATCCGAACTCGTCCGCTCGACGCGATCGGGGATGCCGTCGGCGGAGGGCGCCAACTGCCGCAGCCGCTGCGAGGCGGCGCGGAGCTTCTCGGCATCGACTTGGATGGGCGGGAACATGATCAAACCACCGTTCATGAGAAGGGACATCGGGGAAGCGACTGCCACGCCGCGCTGAGCAGTTCGGCCCCGGACTGGTCGTGGAGCCGTTCTCCTGCCATACGAGCAGAGGCGAACCCTATGCGAACGCACTTGCCGATCGCTTGTCTTCGGATTGCGGCCACCGGCCGGCCCCCTCGCCAGCAGGGGCCGTTCGATCGAGTGGCACGCCGTGACCGACGAGCGGCGCGCCGCCGCAATCGCACGGCAAGTGAATGGCAAGCCCGCCCACCTAGGCTTCGCAGTCGATCGCGGTGCAAGGCGGTTGGGGGGATACGCAAGCCCTGCACGTCTCCCGTTCGAACCGGCGACCTTTCCGGCCAGCACCCGTGCCTGACTACTCCGATAAGGATTGACCGGCTTTGTACGTCATCATGCCGAGCACCGACCAGGTGCTGAGCGAGACCGCGTGGCATCTGCGCGATCTCGCGACCGACCCCGACCACCCCGATGCCGATTGGCTGTCATTGAGCCTCGATCGCACGCTGATCAGCGCCGAGTCGACCTCCTACTCGATCTCGGCCACCATGTCGCTGTCGCTGACGCTGGCGAACCTTCGGCTCCCCACCGACCTCGCCCGCAGCGTGTCGTTCTGCGAGCAGGTCTCCAATGAGGCCGGTGTGGTCCTGACCGAGCTGCACCGGTTCTGCGTGGAGGTCCGCGCCAAAGTGCTCGACGCGGCCGAAGGCGTCGACGGTGCCTGACGAATCCCGACCGACCCCCGGCATGAACGAACTCCTCGCGGCACTCGCCGAAATCAGGGCACCCCGACCCGTCGACGTCGTGTCGGACACCTTCGCCGAGCACGGCCTGGTGCGCGTCATCGTGCGCTCCGACGCCACCGTCACGGTGGAGATCGACCCCTATGCGGCCATGGAGGTCGGGGCCGAGGACGTGGAGCGGCACCTGTTCCAGCTCGTAGCCGCCGCCGAATTCCCCCCTCCTCCCGAACCCGAGCCGGAGAGACCGGCTCCTGAGAGCAACGCCGACTTCATCGCCCGAATGCGCAAAAGAAAGAAGTAACGACCTTGGTGGACATGGAACCCGCACAACTGCTCGAGGGTGCCCAGCAACTCTTCGACATCGAGGACGCCATCCACGGCCCCTCGTTCAACACGCTCGCCACCGAAATGGAGACCGCCAACGGCGACATCACCGGTCAGGGCCTGTCGCTCGGTTCGGCGCTCGGCCAGGCGACCCAGGCCTGGCTGGACAACCGCATCGATTCCACGAACGCGCTCATCACCAACCTCGCCGAGTTCCTGGTCGTCCACTCGCAGGACATGACCTCGGTCGACGAGTTCACCGGGACCGACTTCGACGAGCACGCCTCGCTGGTCGACCGGTCCCGATGGACCGCCGACGGTCTCTCGCCGGAAGGCTGGTGAGCCGTCATGGGAGAGATCACCTGGCAGCAGATCAATCAGACGGCGCACCTCGACGCCATCCAGACCGCCATCACCTCCTGGGACACCTACATGGACCAGATCCGCGAGCAGGCCGAAGCGCTTGCCGACGACGTCCCCGGGACCATCGGCGAGGACCACTTCGCCGGTGAGATCGCCGAGAGTTGCCGCTCCCAGCTGAGCAACGTCGCCGCCGAGCTGCAGGACCACCTCGACGAGACCGGCGGGAGGATCAAGACGATCCTCGAAGACGCGCACGAGGGCCTCTCGGAGTGCCATGACGACATGAACGAGCTCGTGAACGACGTGCTGGACGCCAAGTTCTTCATCGACGGCGACGACGAGGTCGACCTGACCGACGCCCGCATCGAGGAGCTCTACGAGGAGGCCCGCACCGAAACCGCCAAGGAAGGCGACCCCGGCACGGTGGGGAAACTGAAGGTCGAGGAGGAACGCCGCGACAAGGCCGAACCGATGACCGAGCGACTGACGACCATCGTCGAGACGGCACGGGGTCACGACGAGGACGCGACCAGCGCCCTGAACGGCATCACCGAGAGCCGGGTCGAGTCGCCGCCCCCGCTGGGCTCGGCCTGGCACTCCGAGGTCGCCCAGTTCTACGTGGACCGGGCCACCGACCTCCTGGCCGGAGGCGAGGACGGGGAGATATCGTCCGAAGAGCTCGACGAGTTCAACGACCTGCTCGACCGCAACGGGCACATCCCGCACTTCGCGACCTCCCTCATGCACGGCTTGGGCGCGGCCGGACTGATGACCGGCGTCGCCGACATCGCGTTCGAGGCCTACCGCAGCGACGACAACGAGCTCAGCCCCGAACAGGCCGAGGAGATGTATGAGCGCCTCGGCGCCACGCTCGCGACCGCCACCGACCCGAACAATGAGCCCCACGTCTACGACGCCTGGGTCACCGACCTCATGAACCTCGGCGGCTCGGACGTCTTGACCAGCGACGGGAGCGGCAGGAGCAACGGCTACCAGCTGCTCGCGCCGATGCTGCCGAACGGCGACTTCCACGCTGATTTCCTGGTCCCCGTTTCCGAGCACATGCTGGCGCTCGACGGCGTCCGAGACTGGTCCGAAGCCCCGCCGCTCTCGGCGTACTCCGGCGTGGACGGTCTTCACGGCAGCAACCCCTTCAACTACGCGCTGGAGGCCCTGGACCGCAACCCCGATGCAGCCGCGAACTTCTTCACGGGTGAAGGGACCCGCTTGGCGGACTACCCCCATGTCGACCTGGACGGCCTCTACCCGGTAGAGGACCCGCTCGAGCACTTGATGGAGCAGGCCACCGACACCTACTCGCCCGACGGGGCGTTCATCAGCGCCGAACTCTTCGGCAACGCCTTGGAATCGGGTGCCACCGGGATGCCCTCCGACACGCCGCTCGACGGAAGCGTGGATCAGCGCCAGCACCTCGAACGCCATGTGGCATTGACCGAGCGTCTGATCGAGTTCACCGGTGACAATCCCGAGCGTTTCGAGGGGCCCGACGCGCCGTTGCGGCACTTGGTGGACAACTTCGGCGATATCGCGATCAACTACATCGCGGACATCAACGCCGGATTCACCTCCGAAACCTTCGACTGGCAGGGCCACTCCCCCGGAGTGTCGCTGGATTTCGGCCCCTACGAATCAGACGGCGTGAACGACCTGAGGCAGTTCATGCAGGCCATCGGTCAGGACCCCGAATCGTTCGGCCGGGTCATGGCGGCCAGCGAACAGTACATCGCGATGGAGCTTCCGCACGCGGTCGACACCGCCACCGCGGCTGCCGCCGACGGCGCCAGAGACGGCTCGGGTGACGTGACCTACGCCATGGAAGAATCCTTCGAGTCGCACAGTCGGATCGTGACCGAGTTGACGAACGGCATGTTCGAGGGCTTCGAGCACGGCGGGTTCGCCGAATACAGTTCGGGCGTCATCGAATCCGTCGACAACGAGCTATGGGAGAACATGAACGGGCGGGAGCAGGCCGTCACCGCCCTCAATCACGGGATCCAGTCCGCGGTGAATTTCGTTCCGGGAACCGAGCTCCTGGGGACTGCGCCCGGGGCGGCGAGCACGGCGTTCACCGACAGCCTCCGTCCCGATATGGCGGGCTACCTCGGCAGCGAGGAGGACTACTTCAAATCGGACATCGTGGTTCACCTGGAAGATTTCGGCCGTGGGCAGTTGGAGGCACTCCAGGCGAACGAGGCCTACGCCGACGACGAGGTCATTCAAGGCCTCGACGTCGACGGACGGGCCGTCGACTTGAGCGAGGGCTACGCGGAACGCCTGAACATTTCGCGGGACGCTTCCGGAGTCCCGGAGGGGCTCTTCGAGAACGGGGACCCCATCTACGAAGAACACGAGTAGACATGCCGGACGCCCGGCCGGTCTCCCCATCGCACCGCGATCCCCGCTGCCTGTTCGCATCGACAGGCGGCGGGGTCGGACCCAGTCCCGCGATACCGAAAGGCCCGACGTGCCCGCAGACCCGATCCCCCGCACCGGGATTCGGCGGTACCTCCGCCGGGTTCCCGCCCCGCTGAAGCGCGCGCCCGCCGCGGCCGCGCTCGGCAACGCCTCGCTCCTCGGCATCGGCTACCTGATACTCGGGCGGCGGCTGACAGCCGCCGTCGCGGCCGCCGCATCGGTGGCGCTCGTGATCGTCCTGGCGGCCGTCGATCCGCCCGCCTGGCCCTGGCGGGCGGCGCTGCTGCTGTGGTGGATCACCACCATGGTCCACGCCTGGCTGCTCGCGCGAGGACGAGTCGGACGACCGGGGCCGGCCGGTCCTCCGGCGCCCCGTCGCCGCGTCCTCGCCGCGACTATCGGCGCCTTCGTGATCGCCCTGGCGGTCCTGACCGGCGTCGACGCACGATGGATCGGCGCCAGAGCCGACGCGGCGCACGAAGCGGGCGAATGCGCGGCCGCCGCTGAGGCGGGCGAACGGTTCTGGACCGCCCACAAGGTCGTCGACGGATCGATCGCCGCACACCTCGACGAGGGCTCCGAGGCCTGCGCCGTCCTACTGCGGGCGCTCGACACCGCCGCATCCGATCCCCTCGCGGCGTCCGAGCACCTGGCCGCCTATATCGCCGACCCCGCGGCCCGCTGGGACGGCGCCGCCGACCTCCGCTCCGAGCTGATGGTGGAGGCGGCCGCGGAACGGTTCGAGGCCGCGCCCGAGGAAGGCCATCCGGCGGTGGAGGCCGCTTTCGAACTGCTCGCCGAGGTCGTCGCGTCCGCGCCCGACCGCGCCGAGCAGGCCCGGGCGCTCGTCGACGACTTCCTCACGACCTACCCCGAGACGGCGGACTCCTGCCGCGTCAAGGACGCCACGGACTGGCTCGGCGAGAGCCCGCCCGCCGCCGCCGACTTCGAGGCCGCCGCGGCCGTCGCGGCCGACCTCGCCCCGGACGCGATCCTCGGCTGCGCCGACTCGCTGATGTCGGAAAGCCGTTGGGGCCAGGCGGGGGAGGCCTATGCGCAGTTGGTCGCGGAGTACCCCGATCACGAGTCGGCGGACCGGGCCCGGGACGGCGCCGAACTGGCCGAGGTCCGCAGTCGCCTCGGCGGCTGGCCCGCCACCGACATGCTCTACGACGTACCCGCCTACTGCGACGATCCGGTCCCTTACTCGGGCGCCCCGGACTATTCGGGTTCGGGGCCGCACCGGATGGCCGTGTTCGGGATGGCGGAAGCGATCGACCTGCCCGCGTCGTGGCAGGCCGAGGACATCACCGAAGCGGCCCTTGTCGTCTGCGTCGGCGACATCGCCGACACCGCCGAAGGCTCCGTGGTGGACACCTGCCGGTACGAGGGCGGGCACGAAGTCGACGTCCACGCGAGGCAGTTCCCTATGACCGCGTTCGCCTTGCGCACAGGCGAGGTCGTCTACTCCGGCGACTTCGAAATCGGCGGCGACTGCCCGCCGGAGATCTTCCTCGACGAGGACGGCACCAAGGAACACAACCGAGTCGCCATCGATGACGAGGATGTGCGCGAGGCGTTCGAGGAGCTGGCCAATCTCTGATCGCGGGTCGGCCGTCGGAGGATCGCGGCGGTGGCGACGCCGCCGCCGCGTCGCCACGAGGCCATCAGTCGGACAGGTCGGCCGGGATAGCGGCGCCCGCGTCGCGGAAGATCTCGCGCGCTCGCATCCGGTGGCGAAGTGCGGCCTCCGGATTGCCTTCCACGTGGCGAATCTCGGCAGTGACGCGGTGCGACTCGGCCTCGCCGAGGCGGTACCCGGTCTCCCGGTTCACCCGCAGCGCGTGATCCGCGTGCGCCGCTGCGTCGGTGGGCCTCCCGAGGCCGAGAGCGATCTCGGCGAGCAGGTTGAGCGTCTGGCCCTCGATGATCCGGTATTCGCATCCTCGGGCCGCCTGGAGTGCGTGTGTCGCCTCCTCATGGGCTTGGTCGAGTTCGCCGAGGCCGTACCTCGCCGCCGCTCGACCCAGTTCGGCTCTGATGCGGAAGTCGGCGGAGTCCTGTTCGGTCAATTCGAGTACGCGATCGTAATGAGTGATCGCCTCATCATGCTCGCCGATCGCGTCGCGGACCAGGGCCAGAGTCCAGAAAGCGCTGGCTTCAAGTCGCCGAACGGGAGATTTCGACAATTCTGCGACAGCCGACTTCGCGTGCTGCAATGCTTCCTCGTCCCGCCCGGCCGTGAGGTGTATTCGTGCCGCTATAAGGAAGAGATCGCAATGATCACTGATGCTGGAGCGGCCGGATTCCAGCTTGAACGCCTCGTCCAGGTGTTCACCGGCCTCGTCGAGTCGCCCCCGCAGATAGTTGGCCTCCGCGAGATCGACGAGCGCGATGGCCCACAAAGCGTCGTCGTCGGTCTTGACGGCCGTCTCCAGCGCCGCCCGGCGGTATTCGATCGCCCTGTCGAGTTCACCGAGATCACTGTGGAGATTTCCGAGCAGTTGCAGGTTGAGCGCCTGGCTGCGGAGCCGACCGAGTTCGCGGTTGACCCGCAATGCCGTAGTGCCGTGAACCAGTCCTTCCCGCAGTTTCCCCGTGAAATAGCACCCGATCGTCAGATTGTGGCCGACCGTGGCCTGCCCCTCAAGCCACCCGGTCGCCGTGGCCAGCCGCGCGGCCCGATAGCAGTGCTCCATCCCCTCCTCCGACCTGTTGCAGCGGATCAGGGCAGCGGCGAAGGTCAACTCGGCGGCGGCTTGGCCGAGTGCGTCACCGGCCCGCTCGGCCGCGTCCAGCGCGGCTCGCCCCAGACGCAGGCACTCGGCACCGTGCATGTTGATCCACATGTAAGCACGGAGGGAGTCGGCGATCCGCCAGGCCACTGCGTACGGCCCGTGTTCGGCGGCATGTTGCACAGCGGCGGTGAGGTTGCCGCGCTCGGCGTCCAACCACTCGGTGGCCTCGCCCGCGAACGGCTCGAACTGCTCGTCTTCGTCGGCCGCTGCCGGCAGGCTGGCCACCCCGGGGTAGAGCCGCTTCCGGCAGGCGTCGGCGCCGCGCCGATACCAGCCCAGCAGCCGTTCGATGGCCTCGATGCGGCGCTGCCCGGCGTCTTCGGATCGGGCGCGTTCTTCGGCGTACAGCCGAAGCAGGTCGTGCAGCCGGTAGCGGCCCGGGCGGTAGTGGTCGATAAGGTGCGCTGCGGCCAACTGGTCCAGGATCGGCTGCACCTCCTCTGTGGAGGTTCCGGCCAGTCTCGCGGCGGCTTCGGACGTGAAGTCCGGCCCCGGAACCAGGCCGAGGAGCCGGAAGAGCCGACGTGCCTCACCGGGCATGACACGGTACGAGGACTCGAACACCGCTCGAATGGCGGCGTCCGGGCTTCCCTCGATCTGGAGCGAGGCCAGAGGACCGTCCTCAGACAGCCGCGCGACGTATCCTGCGACGTCAGGGCGAGTGCCCTCGGCAAGGTTGGCCGCCGCGATGCGCAGCGCCAGCGGCAGACGACCGCACAGCTCGGCGAGGTCGGCGACGGCGGCCGTGTCGGTGTGCCGCCGGTGCAGCAGTCGGGTGAGCAGCGTCTGGGCATCGTCGGAGGCGAGCGGGTCGAGCGTGAGCCGCGATCCGCCGTGCCAGGCGATCAGGTCACTGAGCCGGTGGCGGCTGGTGACCAGCACCATGCATCCCGAGCCGCCCGGCAGCAGCGGCCGCACCTGGTCGGCCGAAGCGGCGTTGTCGAGCACGATCAGCATGCGCCGGTCGACGATCCGGGTGCGGAACCGGGCGGCGGCCTGGTCGGCGTCGAGGGGTACGTTCCCTGCCGGGACGCCGAGCGAGCCGAGCAGGGCCGTCAGCGCCTCGATCGGCCGCAGTGCCGCCTCCCCGCTGTGTCCGCGCAGGTCGAGGTACAGCTGACCGTCGGGGAACCGCTCGGCGACGCGGTGCGCCCAGTGCACGGCCAGGGCGGTCTTGCCGATGCCTCCCATGCCGGTGAGCACGGCTATCGGCACCGGCTCGGACGCGTCGACGATCCCGTCGAGGAACCGCAGTTCGTCGTCCCTGCCGGTGAAGCGGTGGGGCGGGATGGGCAGTTCCCTCGGCACCGGGGCCTGGGCTGTCCCGATGGCCTTCCGGCGCACGGGGGTCCAGGTGACCTCCAGGCTGGAGGTCGCGACGTCCGCGAGGCGATCGTCGTCGCGCAGTATCGCCTGGTGCATGCGCTGCATCAGCTCGCCGGGTTCTATGCCGAGCTCGTTCACGAGCCGTTCGCGGCGGGTTCGGAACACCTCGAGCGCCTCGGTTTGGCGGCCCGCTCGGAACAGCGCGAGCATGAGCAGGATGTCGAACCGTTCGGTGTAAGGATGAGCCCGGGCGAGCTCGTACAGTGGCGCGACGGACTGGTGGTGGTAACCCTGATCGAGCCGGAGTTCGTGGAGCGCCTGCCAGGCGATCAGCCGTTGCTCGGTCAACCGGTTCACCTCGGTGGCGATCAAGCCCATCGGTTCGATGTCGGCATAGGGCTCGCCGCGCCACAGTTCCAGTCCCCGCTCGAGTGAACCGATCGCAGCTTCCAGTTCGCTGCTCGCGCGTTGCCGGCGGGCGCGCTCGTACAGCTCGTCGAAGCGCAGGACGTCGAGTTCCTCGGCGTCGAGGGCGATCTTGTAGCCGCCCGGGCCCCGCTCGATACGCTCCGCATCGTGCAGCGCTCGCCGGATCCGGTGGATGTGGACCTGGAGGGTGGCGTTGGCGCTGGGCGGCGGCGTCTCAGGCCAGAGGGAAGCGGTGAGCACGTCGACGCCGACCTGTGTTCCGGCCCGGGCCAGGAGGATCGCGAGCAGTCTGCGGCGGATCGGCGACAGCGGCGGGTCGGGCTCGCCTTCGACATGGACTTCCAAGGGCCCCAGCACCTTGAAGTCGATCTTGTGAGCCATAGGGATGCTTCCCAAGTCCTTCCGAAGGGGGAGGGTCGGTAGCGACGATCGTACGACAAGCGAACGACAAGCGCCTCCGCATATGCTCTGCCGCTGACGCAATGGGAATGAGGAGATCATGACGCACTTGCGGCGATCCGCGGCGGTCAGCGCGATATTGGCGGTGACAGCCTCGATCGGGCTGTACGGCTGCGAGGGCAAGAACGCGCCGGAAGCCGACGGGCGCGCCGGGTCAGGTGCCCGCCGTTGAGCGCCCTTCGGAGATGGCCGAGAACGCCGGCGCCGTCGCGGTGGTGAACTGCGACTTCTTCAACAACGACGAGAACGCGCACCCAGACGCGCCTCACACGAACGCGCCTGTGGGCCCCGTCATCATGGGAGGCCAGGACATCAAGGCCGCCGTACCCGACAAGCAGCGCATGGGCCCGGCCCGCGACGACCTTGTGTACCCCGGCAGCCCCGACTTCCCCGCCAACCAGACCGTCCTCGGCATCACCACCGCAGGCGAGGCGACGATCACCGAGCTCAGTCTGGACGGCTCACTGCAAACGCGAAGCGGTGAGTTCACCCTGGACGGGTTGAACCAGTACGCCATCCCCGAAGGCGGCATCGGGGCCTTCACCTCCGAGTGGGGAACGGGGCCGCGGCTCCGCGCCATATGCGGAGACGAGGGCGCCAGGAACGGCCCTTGCAGCGACTCGATCCTGGAGATCACCGTCGCCGACGACATCGTCACCGAAGCGACCGTCATCGACGAATGCTGCGAAGCTTCCAGCGATCCGGTCGATGCCGGCGAGGTCGTGTTCGTGGCCCGTGACGCGGCGGCCGACGAACTCGCGGACGTGGCCGTCGGCGACCCGCTCTACTGGGATCACGATCTGGTCGCCCCGGACGGCGCCGAGTTCACCACCGCGATCGGCGGCTACCCCCTGGTCATCGACGGGAGGGGGCTCCCCGGAGTGGATCCCGGCGACCGGCGGCCGCGGACGATCGCGGGGCACGACAAGGACGGCACCACGCTCTTCCTGGCCGTCGTAGAGGAGGCCACCCTCACTGAGGGGTCTTGGAGAATCCGGACACTGCATCGTTGAGTCTGTCTGACGTGTCCTGGGCTATGACCGGGCGTGCTCGAAAGCTTCCCGGACTTCGATCGGTGGGCGGTGTCGGTTGCGTTGCCCGCGTGGGCGTCCTGGACCGGGCTTGGAGTGTTTCGGTGCCCTGGCGAGCCGGGGCAGTTGGGCGTGGAGGTTTGGAAAGTCGCGGCGGACCCTGGCCGGGGTGAGTCGGCCTGGCTTCACGGGGGTCTCCCAGGGCAGGCGGAGATCGGCGGCGAGGGATCGGGCGAGGCCCAGCTGGGTGAACCCGGCGATGATCATCCAGGTCCAGCGGTCGGCTGATTCGGGGTCGCGGACCTGCGGGACGGTCCAGCCCAGGGTCTGCTTGAGGAACCGGAAGGTGTGCTCGATGTCGAAGCGGCGCAGCCATGCCGACCAGATCGTATCGAGCAGGCCGGGGTCGAGGTCTTGGTGTGAGGTCCAGAGCCAGAGCGGTCGGGGTTCGCCGGTGTGTGGGAGGCGTTCGGTCTTCAGGCGGATGAGGGTGCCGTCGATGACCGGGAGTGCGCCCTCGTGCCCGATCCATGCGGCCCGGTGAGTCAGTCGCGAGTGGAGGTCTTCCCATGCCAGGGCTTCGAGCCGTCCGTATCGGACCGTCTCGGTCGAGGTCGCGGTATCGGCCTCGCCCCAGGTGTCGGGGTCGGCCATGCGGAAAGCGTGGCCGTGTTTGGGCGGACGGCCACGGCCGGACCAGGGGCCGGGACTGCCGTAGAGCACCCGGTCTGATCTGAGGCGGCCGACGATGATCACCGGTAGGTCGCGCAACTGCCAGGCCAGGCGCGGGACGTCGTAGCCCGAATCGGTCACGATGGTGATCGCCGGGTCGCCGCTGCGGTGTTGTCCGGCCCTGATCAGGCGGTCGACCACGGCACGCAACTGGAGGGCAGTGGTCTCGGCGGGGTCGTCGTCGGGACCGATGCGGACCGCGTCGAGGATCTGGGTCCATGAACTCGCGCCCGATTCGAGTGCGGCGGCGAAGGAGTAGGACCAGCCGGGCACCATTTGGTCCTGGCCCCGGCCGTGCCCGGACACGTGGCAGTACAAGCGCCCGGGTGCGCAGTTCGCGTCCGGGCGCAGCCACCCGGTCGCATCCACCGCGAGCACGATCCGGCCCCGGATGCGCCCGATCGGCTGCGCCGCGAGGGCATTGCGGAGCTGGTCGGTGTCGATCCGGCCCGCGGCCAGAGCGTCGTAGAGTGCGCCGTGCCCGCGGGTGAACACCCCGGTCAGTGACAGGCCCGGCAGCGAGACCACCGGCCCGGGGCTGCACAGCACCGCGTCGGCGAGTTCGAACAGCGCGTCCGAGCGGGCCCTCAGGCACTGATGGAACTCGGCCCGGAAGGCCCGCAGCGCCCCGGTTCCCGCGTCGGTGTCGGGTTCAGGGAGAATAGACAAACGAAGCCCTTGCTATTTGAGATTCTTTGTGTCGCAACAAGAATCATCAAGCAAGGGCTTCACTCATACTCAAGCGGGGGTGCCAGACCAGCACCAAAGGTTAAAAATCAAGCCTAGGCCGTGTTTGAGAATTGAGGAGGCCTCCGGTTGAATCTGTTGTGCTGCAACAAGGTTCACCCGGAGGCCTTCACCTGTCAGACAAATCCGCTACAACCGCGGAACCACGTCCCTGAACATCACACCTAGACGAACTCGTAGTACCCTTTCCAGACGATGCGGCCGTCGTTGTTTCCTCGCACGCACCAGGCGTTGATATCGCTATGGACTTCTTCTTCGTACTGGCGGGCCACCTCCAGGCACTCGGACTTGAGGATGTAGGCGCCGAAGTAGATCGGGGCCGCGGCAGGCGCGGCGGTGTCGGAGGCCGGGGCCGCCGAAGCGGCGCCGGCGACGGTGAGTCCCGTAAGGGTCGCCGCCATCGCGAGCCCGGCGAGCATCGCCGAGACCCTTCGCACGTTCTTCTTGAGCATACTGTTCATGGACATCGTGTTCCTTCTGCTGCCGTCGTTGAGCCTTCTGCTGATGCAGGAGAGGGACCGTGCTCGAAACTCGGCCGACCACCCCGTACGGGTCGACCGAAACGGGCCGCCACCGAGATCAGTCTGGTGGCGGGAGCCGACCCGTACAAGGCGGAATGCAGGCGGAATGCAGGCGGAATGCAGGCGGAACAAAGGCAGGAATCCCCGAACACGCCCTAGGGTCGTGTCTGAGAATTGAGGAAGCCTCCTGTTGAATCTGTTGTGCTGCAACAAGATTCATAAACTCAGGAGGCTTCCTTGTCGGCGTATCAACCCGTGGGGAACTCAGTGACCGCCAGTGGAAGCACCTGCGGAAATGGATGCCGGCTCCTGCCCGGCGGGGCAGGCCGATCACCAGGCCACGACGTCAGCTGGTCAACGGGGTCGCCTGGCGGGTGCGGGTCGGCTCGCCCTGGCGGGACGTGCCCGGCCGCTTCGGGCCCTGGCCGACCATCTACTGGCTGTTTCGGACCTGGCAGCTCGAGGGCACCTGGATCCTGCTGGTGCGGATGCTCCTGCGCTTCACCGACGATCATGGAGGATTGACCTGGGAAGTCAGCGTCGACTCCACGACCGTTCGCGCCCACATCAGCGCCGCCGGTGCCGGGAAGCACCCCGTGGAAGGCGAACCGCACGACCACGCCCTCGGCCGCTCCCGAGGCGGCTGGACGACCAAGATTCACCTCGCCACTGACACGAACCAGCAGGTCATGGCGATGACGCTCACCCCGGGTCAGGCCGGGGACAGCCCCCAATTTCAGAAGGTGCTGAACAAGATCAGCGTGCCCCGACCCGGCCCGGGAAGACCGCGCACCCGACCGAGCCGAGTCCTCGCCGATAAGGCCTACCCCAGCCGCGCGAACCGCGCCTACCTGCGTCGCCGCGACATTCAGGCCGTCACCCCCGACAAGAAGGACCAGCGCCGCTCCCGCAAAGCCAAAGGCCGCCTCGGCGGGCGGCCTCCCGCGTTCGACCGCGAGGCCTACAAACGACGCAACATCGTCGAACGAACCATCGGCCGCCTCAAACGCTTCCGCGGCGTCGCAACCAGGTACGACAAACTCGCAGTCCGATACGAGGCCACCATCCACGTCGCCATCATCCTCGACTGGCAACCCTGAATTCTCAAACACGGCCTAGGCCGCTCGGCACCTCGCACACCATGAGCCCAAGGAAGGCACTGATCTGCTGCGACAGTTCGCCACTGATCCGGATCTGGACGACACGGCCAGACTGAGTGCGATAGTTGTGCTGGCCCGGCGAGATCGAGAATCTGGAATGCGTTGGCTGCGGGGATTGGCCAGCGATCGGTCGCTTGAAGACTCGGTACGCGTCAGCGCCGCGCACCGCTTCGCCTGCATCGACGGGAGCGGCGACGGTGTCGAATACTTGCGCACCTTCGCGGCAGGGGAATCGGTGGACAGCAGAGCCAGCCTTGAAGCGGCCGAGAGGCTGCTCGAATTCGATCGCGAAGCCGGTCTGGAGGCCCTGAAGTCGCTTGCCTCGAATGCCGATCACGGTGCGGGCATCGAGGTGGAAGCAGCTTGGAACCTGATGCGACATGGCGTCTCTGACGGAATGCGCTTCCTGCATGCCTTCGCAAACGGTCAGGACGATCGGATGCAGGCGGTAAAGGCTATGCGACGACTCGCCTCATTCGATCCGGAAACGGCCTATGACCGCTTCGCCGCGCTCGTGGCCGATGCCTCCCTGTCGGGCTTCGACAGGGTGGAAGCAGCCGACGCTCTGGCCCGATTCGACCGCATCGCCGGAGTGACCGCATTGCGGAATTTTGCAGAGGGATCAGAGCTAGGCGATGCCGCCAGAACCGTCGCTGCCCGCGACCTGGTCGAGTACGACCGCACCAGCGGCATCGACTTGATTCGATCGTTGGCCAATGACAAGACCCTGGAAGATTCTGCGCGCGTGTCAGCGGCCGATGACCTGACATGGAGGCGTCGTGCCGAGGGACTGGCGCTGCTCCGAGACTTGACCGCCGACACCACACTGGATGGGATTGCCAGGGTTAATGCCGCTAAGTGCCTGGCGGATTGTGCCAAACGCGAAGGCATCGAAGTGCTGCAGAGGCTCACCGCAGACCCAGAACTCAGTGAAACCGCTCGCTGCTGGGCGGAGATCGCACTCGCCGATCGCGACATTGAAGTGCAGGCGTCGCTGATGCGAGCACAGGGTGCGCGTAAAGCCATCGACATTGATGCCGTGCGCGCCGCGTCGCTGTCGCTCGTCGGACTACACCCGCGATACGGGCATCGGGCCGAACGCTACGTTCGAAGCATTGCCTTAGAGTTCGAAACCAGCGCCAAGTTGCTACTCGTTCGAGCCTTCGGTGTCGGAGGTCGCCGGTCACCTGCAGTGGGGCATCGAGTGTGACAGAGTTCGAGGCGTCTTTCGTTCTGGACTCACTCCTACGTATTGCCGCTGCCGGACTGGTGGTTCGGCAGCGGCACCGAAGGTGCTCGTTAGACAGACCATGAAGCGTCTTTGGAAATCCAGGGTTGAGCCATGGTTCGACGGGTTCGTGACCATCGGAGGTTCCCGATGAGCGCGGGGGCCGCAGCGATGTGGGTGGCGGTGCCCGCCGCGGGTCGGGGCCGTGGTCCCTTGATGACGGGAAGTTGGTCACCACAGGGCGCAGGGCGCGGGGCGACAGGAGTGGCATGGAGGTGTTACCGCACGCTTCCAGGAGGAAGCCATGAACACGCCCGGGCCGTCATCGTCGGCGGAGGATTCGCCGGCCTTGCGACCGCTTCTACCCTGCGTCGAAGTCTCGGCGACCGGGTCGACCTGACGCTGGTGACCGACCGGCCCGACTTCGTGTTCAGGCCGGCTCAGATATATGTGCCCTTCGGCGGCGCCGAGGACGACCTGCGACTCCCGCTCGAACCACCCGCGGCCCGTCCCGTGTCTCCGGTCAGCCCAGGCGTCGGGCGATCGGGTCGGACTCGTCGCAGACGGCCCGCATCTCGTTCACCCTTCTCGGTCGTCTCCGCAGCCGGAGCGGTCACCGCGTATCGCCTTCGGCCGTCGGCTTCAGCACCGCGGCCCGGCCGGCCTCGAGCCTCGCGATCGGCACCCGGAACGGTGAGCACGACACGTAGTCGAGCCCGATCCGGTCGAAGAAGCGGACCGAGGAGGGGTCGCCGCCGTGCTCGCCGCAGACGCCGATCAGCAGGTCCTCGCGTGCGGCGCGGCCCTCCTCGACCGCGATCGCGACCAGTCGCCCGACGCCTTCCTCGTCGAGGGACTCGAACGGCGAGGCCGCGAAAATACCCTTCTCGAGATACGCCGGGAAGAACGAGCCTTCGACATCGTCACGCGAGAATCCCCACGTGGTCTGGGTCAGGTCGTTGGTGCCGAACGAGAAGAACTCGGCGTGCTCGGCGATGCGTCCGGCGGTGAGCGCGGCCCGCGGCAGCTCGATCATCGTGCCGATCTTGGCGCGGATATCGATCCCGGACGCCTCCGAGACGTCATGGAGGACGCGCTCGATCTCCTCGCGCATCAGCTCGAACTCCTCGGTTCCGCCGATGAGCGGCACCATGATCTCGGGTCGCGGGTCGTCCCCGGCCCTGATCCGCGCCGCGGCCGCCTCGGCGATCGCGTGAACCTGCATGGCCACCAGGCCCGGCACGACCAGGCCGAGCCGGACCCCGCGCAGTCCCAGCATGGGGTTCTGCTCGTGGAGGCGGCGGACCGCCCGGAGCAGCCGGACGTCGCCCAGGTCAACTTCGCCGCGTGCTTCGGCCAGTGCCACTTTGACCGACAGCTCGGTGAGGTCGGGCAGGAACTCGTGGAGCGGCGGGTCGATGAGCCGGATCGTCACCGGCAGCCCGTCCATCTCGGCCAAGATGCCGACGAAGTCGCCCAGCTGCATCGGCAGCAGCTCGGCGAGCACCTTGTCCTGTTCTTCCGCGGACTCGGCGAGGATGAGCTCTTCGACGTGGTGGCGGCGTTCGCCGAGGAACATGTGCTCGGTACGGCACAGGCCGATGCCGTCCGCCCTGAACCGGCGGGCCCGTTTCGCATCGTCCGGGGTGTCGGCATTGGCGTGGACGCCGAGGCGCCGCCGCTCGTCGGCGTAGATCATCATGCGGGAGACCGCCTGGACCACCGGGTCGCGGCGGCGCTGCTCGGCATCGAGGCGGCCTTCGAAGTACTCGACGACCGGTGAGGGTACCACGTCGATCGCCCCCGCATAGACGCAGCCACTGGTCCCGTCGATGGAGATCGTGTCGCCTTCGCGCACGACGACGCCGCCTGGCGCGGTGAACTGCCGCTGCTCGGCGTCTATCTCCAGACCGTCCGCGCCGACCACGCAGGTCTTGCCCATGCCACGTGCGACGACCGCGGCGTGCGAGGTCTTGCCGCCGCGGCTGGTGAGGACGCCATCGGCGGCGATGATGCCGGGGAGGTCGTCAGGGCTGGTCTCGCGCCGCACCAGGATCGTCTTCCCCTCGGTGTCGGCGGCGGACGCGGAGTCGAAGACGGCGACGCCGACGGCCGCGCCAGGCGAGGCCGGAACGCCGGTGGCGATCGGCTTGGCTTCGAATTGCGGGTCGAACTGCGGGAACATCAGCTGCGCGAGTTGGTCGCCGGTCACCCGGCCCAAGGCCTCCTTGACGTCGATGAGCCCGTCGTCGAGGAACTGGATCGCCATTCGGAAGGCGGCTGCGGCGGTGCGCTTGCCGATCCGGGTCTGGAGCATCCACAGTTTCCCGCGCTCGATGGTGAACTCGACGTCGCACAGGTCCCGGTAGTGGTCCTCCAGCAGGGCCATGATGCGCCTGAGCTCCGCAAGGGAGCCGGGGTCGAGCCGTTCGAGGTCTTGGAGGGGGACGGGGGTCCGGATCCCGGCGACGACGTCCTCGCCTTGGGCTTCGGAGAGGTAGTCCCCGTAGACGCCCGGCGCTCCGGTGGCGGGGTCGCGGGTGAACGCGACGCCGGTGCCGGAGTCGGGCCCGAGGTTGCCGTAGACCATGGCCATCACGTTGACGGCGGTGCCGAGGTTGTGGGGGATGCGCTCCTGGCGGCGGTAGACGCGGGCGCGTTCGGTGTTCCAGGACTCGAACACGGCCCGGATCGCCATGTCGAGCTGCTCGCGGGGGTCTTGGGGGAACTCGCGGCCGGTCGCGTCGCGGATGATCGCCTTGTATACCGCGACCACGCCGCGCAGTGCGGCCGCGTCCAGGTCCACATCGCCCGCCGCACCGCTCGACCGTTCAGCCGCGTCGAGCGCGGCGCCGAACCGGGCGGCGTCGATGCCGAGCACTGTGGATCCGAACATCTGAATGAGCCGCCGATAGGAGTCCCAGGCGAACCGCTCGCTCCCCGCGGCGGCCGCGAGCCCGTCCACAGAATCGTCGTTGAGTCCGATATCGAGGATGGTCTCCATCATGCCGGGCATGGAGAATTTCGCGCCCGACCGCACCGAGACGAGCATCGGGTCCACAGCCGATCCGAGGCGCTTGCCGCGCTCGGCCTCGAGCCGGGCCAGGTGCGCGTCGATCTCGTCGGCCAGCTCGGGCGGCATGTTCCCGTCGGTCAGGTATCGGCGGCACGCACCGGTGGCGATGGTGAATCCCGGCGGGACGGGCAAGCCGAGATTGGTCATCTCGGCGAGCCCGGCGCCCTTGCCTCCCAGCAGGTCCTTGTGGTCCTTGTCGCCTTCATTGAATGCGAACACGAATCTACGGTTCGTTC
The DNA here is from genome assembly GCF_004912275.1 of Glycomyces buryatensis. GTDB lineage: Bacteria > Actinomycetota > Actinomycetes > Mycobacteriales > Micromonosporaceae > Glycomyces > Glycomyces buryatensis. The sequence goes on along the minus strand of NZ_STGY01000017.1, from coordinate 4,620 downwards.
CGGCCATCTCTCCGACCTCCTAGACACAGGTGCTTTCGTCCATTGGAACTCGCGCCGGGCCGCCATGTGCGGGTCCGACGGACCCGAGCACCGCCGACTTTCGTCCCGGCGGGTCGGGCCGCCTTGCAGGCAGGGACCGACGGGTCCGTCGCAGGATCCCTGATAGCGCCGAACCGCGATCGGTGGACGCCGCCTTGCGCGGCGCTGGTCGTCCGACGTCATGGTCGGCGGCCGGACCGGCGCGTGCGTGGTCCATTACAACCGGACGATGATCAGGGAGATGTCGTCGCTCCCGCCGCCGGCCACGCCGAGTTCGTCCAGCACCGCATCGGCCAGCTGCCGTGGACTTCGGGTGCAGTGGCGCGACAGGGCCTCGCACAGCCGGTTCAGACCCACGTCGATATCCTCGCTCCGCCGTTCGATCAGGCCGTCCGTGTAGAGCACCAGCGTGTCACCCGAGGTGTAGGCATGTCCCGCCTGTGAGCAGGGGACATGCTGCGGACGGGCTCCCAGAGGCGGGTCGACGTGTTGGTCCAGCAGCTCGCATTCGCCGTCCGGGTGCACCAGGGCCGGGGGCGGGTGCCCCGAGTTGCTGTAGATGATCAGTCCGTTGCTGGGATCCACCATCGCCTTGACGGCCGTGGTGTTCAGCGCGCCCTCCATTGAGCGGGCGTACAAGCTCAGGACCTCGAGGGCATGGGCAGGCCGCTCCAAGGCGCGGATTGCGGCGTTCAGCACGCTGCGGAGCATGCCCATGACCGCGGCGGCCTCCAAGCCGTGCCCGACGACGTCGCCGACCCCGACCGAGAAGCGGTCGCCCGACAGGTCGACCAGGTCATACCAGTCGCCGCACACGTTCAAGGTCTCGATGGCCGGTAGATACCGCACCGCGACATCGGGATGCTTCTCGAGGTCCGGCGTCAGCAGCATGGCCTCCTGGAGCGTGACGGCGACCTGCCGTTCGCGCAGGTTGGCCTGCTGCAGTTCCTCGTTGAGGTCGTGGAGCTCGCGGGCCCGATCATAGAGCTCGGCTTCCAGAGCGATCCGCCCGGAAAGCTCGCCGGCCGGCAGTTGCTGGCTGAGGGCGCTGGACCGGACGAACGCGGTCACGTCGTCCGAGCGGATGAAAATCCATTCGACGCTGCCGTCCGAGCCGATGATCGGTGTGAAGACCGGCGACCACCAGCGCTCCTCGAACTCGCCGGGCTGCCCTGCGACGGGGATGTCGTACTTCAAGATCAAGGAGTCCTGCTTCCCAGTGGCCAGGACCCGGCTCACTGAGGCCTTCACTTTCCGCATGCCGCCGTCGGCACTGGGATCGAAGGCGTTCTCCGGGAAGGCATCGAAGAGGTCCCGCCCGATCAGTTCCTCTCGCGTGCGGCCGGTGGCCTCGAGGTAGGCCCGATTGGCCTCGACGATCATCAGATCCGGGGCGATCACAATGCACGGGGAGGGCATCGCCGCGAACCATGCGGCATAGTCAGGATCCGCCGTATCCGACCGCCTCTGTGCCCCAGGCTCAGCAACCACTTCAGCCCCCTCTATTTATGTCATACCAGGTACCGGGGACGAAAACCCCGGAATGCGTGGCCGAGCGGTTCCCCAGGATGGTCGCGGCCGCAACTTGGCGCCGTCCGGCGGTTAGAGGACCGCCCGAACCTGTTCACGGATGTCGCCGAGGCCATCCCCGACACGCTCGAAGCGGTATCGCTGGACCACGAGGTACCGGATGCCGAATTGACACGCACCCTCCAGCAGTCGGGCACGGCTCGGAAAGCACAGCGGACCGGCTCAGTCGGATTCCGATGCGCCCGCTGAACCGAGCCGCTTCGGGTCCCGGCCCGCTGGTCGGGGGAGAGGCGTCGATCCCGGAGAACGCAATCGAGGCGGCGCACCGCTGGCTCGACCGTGGTGGGACTGTTCATCTAACGGTGTTACTGGCCTGTAGTTCTCGGTTGGTTGCTATCGATTGGTGTCGATTCCCAGGCGGTCTGGGAAGGTGGTCTCGAACGCATGCAAGGCGATCTTCCAGCGGATGCACCAACGTTTCTGGCCGGTGCCGGTCGGATCCAGAGCCATCAGCGCCATGTAGATGCACTTCATCGCGGCGGTCTCGGTCGGGAAGTGCCCGCGGGCGTTGACGGCCCTGCGGATGCGCGCATTGATCGATTCGATCGCGTTGGTGGAACACACGAGCTTACGGATTTCGATGTCCCAGGCCAGGAACGGGACGAAGGTCGCCCACTGAGTGTCCCAGAGCCGGACGATGGTCGGGTAGCGTTCGCCCCAGTTCTCGGCGAGGACGTCGAACTCGGCCCTGGCGTCGGCTTCGGAAGCGGCCTGGTAGACCGGTTTCAGATCGCGGCGCAGCGCGTCCCAGTCGCGTTTGGACGCGTAGCGGTAGGAGTTCCTGAGCAGGTGGATGATGCAGGTCTGGACCTGGGCGTCGGGCCAGACCGCCTCGATCGACTCCGGTAGGCCCTTGAGCCCGTCGCAGACGACCATGAGCGTGTCCTTCACACCCCGGTTGCGGATCTCGGCCAGGACCCTGAGCCAGTACTTCGCGCCTTCTTCGTCGCCGGGCTCGCCGGCCCAGATCCCCATGATCTCCCGCATCCCTTCGACCGTCACCGCCAGAGCCATGTAGATCGGCCGGTTCGTCACGGTCCCTTCGCGGACCTTGACGCGGATCGCGTCGATGAAGATCACCGGATAGACCTCTTGAGTTCTATCGGTGGTTGCGAGCATCATCCAGAAGGGATGTTCGGTGCCCCGATACGCGCCCAACAAGGTGCCGACAGCGGTCAAGAAGCGCTACTTCGAGTTGCTCAGGGAGGGTTACAAGGGCGCAGCGGCGGCCCGGGAGGTAGGGGTATCCACCAGCTGCGGATCGTTGTGGTTCATCGATGCTGGGAGCATGCTCGTTCCCGACACAGCCCCGATCTCGCCCCGATTCCTCACCCAGGACGACCGCATCGCCATCGCCGACGGTCTCCACGCCGACCAGACGGTCAAGGTCATCGCCGCATCGATCGACAAGAGCTACCAGACTGTCTACCGCGAGATCGGCCGCAACAGCAAGCCCGACGGGCGCTACCAGCCCTGGTGGGCCCACAACCAGGCGCTGTTGCGCCGGAGCCGCCCCAAGGAGCACAAGATCCGGGCCGGTGCCTCACTGCGGAAGCTGGTGCGCGACAAGCTCAACGAGCAGTGGTCGCCGCAGCAAGTCGCGCGTCCGGCCGAGGTCGAGGACCGCCGTACTGCCGGGCACTGGGAGGGTGACCTCATCATCGGCCGGGCCCAGTCCTCGGCGATCGGCACCCTGGTCGAGCGCACCACCCGTTACCTGCGGCTCATCCACCTCCCGGGCGGCTGGAAAGCCCCGCAGGTCCGCAACGCACTGGTCGTCCAGACCGCCGACATCCCTTGGGAGCTGCGCAGGACCCTCACCTGGGACCAAGGCCGAGAGCTCACCCTGCGCGAGGACATCGAGGTACTGACCGGGTTCCGGATCTACTTCTGCGACCCGCACTCGCCATGGCAGCGCGGCGCGAACGAGAACACGAACGGCCTGCTGCGCCAATACTTCCCCAAAGGCACCGACCTGGCCGTCCACACCGCGCGAGACCTCCAGGCGGTCGCCCGTCAACTCAACACCAGGCCCCGACTCGTCCTCGGCGACAAGACCCCCGAAGAGGCCATGCGAGAATGGAGCAAACACCTCTCACCCAGCTGATTCTCAACCACCACTAGGAACCGCCGAAGGGCTGTTCGCACTTCAGATGAGAATTCCACGGGCTTCCGTGTCATCACGGTGGTGTTCTCCGAATCTGGAGCGGAGACCGTCCGCTGCGGTTGACGTGATGGCCGCAGATGAAGCCGCCCCCATGAGATGATCTCGGATGTCTCCGGCATGGCCACCGCTGGGCTTGACGGCTTCTGCATGGGCAACCGCGAGTCCTGGGCGCGGCCGAAATCCAGGAATCCAACGGCCGCAAAGCTTCCAATGTCGAAATAGCGGAACCTTCCGTGCGTTCCGAACGTCAAAGCTCCCGTGATCGACGGCAGGTCGATCGCGCCGGTCCCCGAACCGGTCCACCCCCCGCCCGAATGGAGCTACCCGTGAGAATCCAGAAGACCGCCGTCGCCTGCGCTTTGGCGCTGTTCGCGGCCGGATGCGCGGCCACAGGTGAACAAGGCACCGATGACGCCGGATTGTCCGACCCCATCTTTGAACGCCCGACCTACACCCCGGGCGTGTCCGTAGACGACTTCTGCCCCGAAGGCGAGGAGATCGAGGCGCTGGAGGCGACGCCGGAGTCCTCCCAGGTCAGGCTCTGGCACAACAACACCATTTCCATCGACGGCACCGTCGACCCGGCGCCGGAGAAGCTGGCTTGCTCCTACTTCTATACGAAAGGCGACGAGCCCGTCGACCGGCTCACCGACGACATCGCCACCCCGGTGGTCGAATTGAATATCCTGGAGGAGGCTTCCGATGCGGAGGTCAACTCGGCCCTGGATCCCGCGGACTTCCCCGAGTTCCCCGAGTACTTCCAGATCACCGGTTGGGACCACACCGCCACCGAGGAGGAGACCGAGACCTGCCTCACGGACCCC
>NZ_STGY01000083.1:306912-357601 GCF_004912275.1 Glycomyces buryatensis | reverse complement strand
ACAGGACACACCGACACCGACTTGACAGACATAGAAACGTCAGAACCTGATCTTTCGCTCCGCCGTGCCGCTCGCCTTGCCGCTCACCGTGCCACCCGGCGCCCGGACGATCGTGGGCACTCGGCCGTTGTAGAACACCATGAACGCCCGGTCCTCGAACCAGCGCTTCCATTCCAGACTCGCCGTATCCCACGCGGAGCCCCACGCCGCCTTCGGCCGGTCCGAGTTCAGGCCCGTGACGACCACGACGATGTCCGCCGCGTTCTCGTTGGCGTACACCTGGAATGAGTCGGGCGCGTGCTCTCCCGAAGCTCGTACGGCGAAGGCCCGCTGCCCGTCGCTGAAGCGCCCGCGCTCCAGCGAGTTGTGTTCGGGCGGTGTCGATTCAGTGGTCGGTCTCATCCCTTGCCCCTCGATTCATGAGTCGAATGCCATTCCATTCATCGGTTCACGACTGATTCCATAAAGGAATGTCAGAAATCCGACTGATTGGCGCCCGGGGCCGCGGCTGTCATTGAGAGAGCGCGGCCCCGGGTTTATCCCCACCAGTGTCGAGAGTTGTATGGCGGAAACTCGCGACATCCATGAATCTAGGGGATGTTTTAGCAGGTCACAAGGCGAGCGTTGGCCTGCATGTCGGGCCGCGTGAGCGTTCTATGCGTGAGCGGTTCGGCGGGTTTGAATCACGGTGTGCTGAATGGAGGTAGACATTCCGCAGTTTCCGATTTCATTGGGACTGTGTCATAGTGATAGTCCTCATTCACCCACCGCACCGAATCAGGAGAACGTCAATGTCGGCGGATGACCTGACTGCCTTGTACAAGCGGCTGATGCTGAGGAAGTACCGCATCCTAGCGGGCTTGTCGCAAGAGCGCCTTGCCGATCAAATCTTCGTCCACCGAGATACCGTGCGGTTCTGGGAGAACGGCCGGCACAACATTCCGTATGGTTCCATCTCCGACATCGCAGAGGCCTGTGGGATGGACGACGAATTGAAGCGGTACATGAAGCTCCTCACCCGGAACCAGAAGAAGGACGGCCCGATCGAGACCGACCTGCGGCTCAATGCCCTGATGGTCGCCATGGGGGAGGAATACTACGGCGAGATCTTCAAGTGGGATGCGCTCATCATCCCCGGCCCGCTCCAAACGGAGCGGTATCACTTCGAGTTCGTCCGTCTGACCGAACCGGGAGCTTCAGACGAGGACGTCGCAGGTGGGTGGGTCTTCAAAGTTACGCGGCGAGAGACGCTGGAGGAGCGTACTGACAACTTCATAGCGCAGTTCCTCATCGGTGAGGCGGCACTAGTTCTCCTCAGGCATCTCTCGGAGGAGCTCTATCGAGAGCAGATCGCCCATCTGCGTGCGTGCGTTGAGGAGTTCGGCTGGGAGATTCGTGTCTTCCCCAAACCGGTCCGCGCCCGCGAGGGCAATTTGAACATCTTCAAAATTGGGGAGTCCGGTCTGGTAGGCCCGAATTACGTGTACCTCGAACACTTCGACACCAGCAAGTGCATCGAAGACCCCGCCGTGGTCCAGGGTTACGATGACTTCCGCAAGAGCATGTGGAAGATGTCGAACCGAATCGAGGACGACCGCTATGACCTTTGAGGTGACCGCGTGGCGCAAGAGCACCCGGAGTGGCGCGACGAACAACTCTGACTGCGTCGAGGTCCGTCGAGCATGGCGCAAGAGCACCCGCAGCGGAGCCGGGAACGACTCCAACTGCGTGGAAGTAGCCCTGTGCTCCGATGATGATGGGTTTCACCTTCGGGACTCGAAGCTCGGTGACGGCTCCCCCGTCTTCGACCTCGCCCCCCGCGACTTCGGCGCGCTGATCACCGCCGCCGGCTAACACCCGCACACGCCCGAAGGGAGCCCCGCCGCTTTGCGGCGGGGCTCCTTCTCCTTGCCCGTCAGTACGAGAGCCCGTGCCCGAAACGGAACAGCGGGTCCTCGGTGTCGAACGGGACGTCGGGGCGGCTCGCCTCGACGGCCTTCATGCTGGACGGGATGTCGAACGGCAGCTTGCCCTTCGGGGTGGCCTGGCCAGTCAGAACATCCAGGATCGCCCGCGGGTTCGTGCCGTAGTTCGCGGTGACGGCGCCCGCCGCCTCCACGATCGGGCCGAGGATGGCCGGGCGGTCGAGGAAGACGTCCACGACCGTCGGCACCGCCGCGGCCACGGCGGCGAGGTGCTCGCGCACCTCGGCCGGGAAGTCGAGCGATCCGGCGTGGAAGAAGTTCTCGAACATCGTCTCCCGCTGCTCATAAGGGGCCTGGAGCCGCAGGATCGCCGCGTCGGCCTCCTTCGGGGAAGCGACGACGGTGCCGTACTCGGCGGCGATCGCCGCGTCGATGCCCTCGACATACAGCTTTAGTCCCGTTTGGAGCGGCAGGACGCCGTCATTGCTCAGCATCGTGACCGAGGCCCGCTGCGCCGCTTCGCCTTCGGCTCGGAACTCCGCAGTCCCGACAGCCGAGACGGCCGCCTCCGCATCCACATAGGGCTGATCGAAGAGTCCGAGGGTGAACTTCTCGCGCAGCAGCCGCCGCGCGGAGACGTCGATTCGCTCCTCGCTGACCTCGCCGGACCGCACGATGTCAACCAGCAGTTCGGGAATGGCCTCGCCGCCGAACTGGTCGGCGCCCGAGTCGAGGATCTTGATCATGCGCTCGCGCGGTGTCAGGTGCTCGACGCCCCAGGCGCGGGCCGGGAACGGCTGGCCCATGATCTCGGCGTCGCTGATCAGGCCCCAGTCGGTGCAGACGACTCCGTCGAAGCCGAAGCGCTCGCGCAGCAGCCCGGTGATGACCGACTTGTTGAAGCCGAAGCCGACCTCCTCGTGCTCGGTGCCCACCGGCATCCCGTAGTACGGCATGATCTGCGAGACCCCGGCCTCGAACGCGGCCTCAAACGGCTTGAGGTGCAGCTCGAACCGCCCACCCGGATAGACCTGCTCGCGCCCGTACGCGAAGTGCGGGTCCTCGCCGTCCTGCTGGGGGCCGCCGCCGGGGAAGTGCTTCGCCATGGCCGCCACCGACTCCGCGCCCAGTTCCGCGCCCTGAAACCCGCGAATGTACGCCGCGCCCAGGCGCGAGGTCAAGTCGGCGTCCTCCCCGAACGTCGGCAGCTGGCGCGCCCAGCGCGGCTCGGTCGCCAGGTCGATCTGCGGATGCAGCGCGACGCGCAGGCCCACGGCCGTGTACTCGCGGCGGGCGATGTCCGCGAAGCGCTCCACCAGCGCCTCGTCGCGCAGCGCCGCGAAGCCCAGCATCTCGGGCCACTCGGAGAACGCCGTCGTGTTCAGCGCCGCGAGCGGATTGTCGCTGAACGAGTGGCGCGGGTCGGTCGAGAGCGTGACCGGGACGCCGAGCCGAGTGGACGCGGCCAGCTCCTGGAGCCGGTTGTGCCACTTGGCGGCCGACCCGGCGGACGGGAGCGCGCCGAGGACATTGAAGTGGTTCATCAAGCGGCCGGAGACGTACTCCTCGTTCGAGGGCAGCCCGAACGCCGGGTCGGGCCCGGACAGCTCCCCGTTCTCGCCCACCGTGATCATGGTGTGGAAGAAGAGCCCGGCCTTCTCCTCCAACGTCATCTGCGAGAGCAGGATCTCGACCCGGTCCTCGATGGACAGCGACGCGTCCTTATAGCGGGTGTCGACTTTGGTCATGGGTTCCTCCTGGTGGCCAATGGATGTCAATTCACGGACTTGATGCGGTAGACCAGGACCGCCCCGGCCAGCGCGGTGAGCGCGCCGAAGAGGTACCAGAGCGGGTAGCCGCCCAGCGGGGTCGCGTTGCCCAGCGCCAGGATCGCCGGGGCGATGGCCGGGGCGATCGACTGCGGCAGGGCGTTCGCGATGTTCAGGACGCCGAGGTCCTTCGCGGTGTCATCGGGATTGGGCAGCACCTGAGTGGCCAGGGCGAGGTCGACCGAGAGGAACGCGCCCGCGCCGAGCCCGATGACGCCCTGCGCGACGATGACGACGCCGACGTTGGGCGCGAAGGCGAGCAGCACCAGCCCGGCGACCATCACGAGTCCGGCGAAGGCGACCGGCACGCGGCGCTTGCCCAGCTTGTCGGAGATGATCCCGCCGACGGGACTGGAGACCGCCATCGCGAGCATCGAGGCGATGTGCGCGAACAGGATCGCGCTGATGGCCTCCTGCTCGCTCAGTCCGAACCGCTCGGTGAGGTAGTAGGGCAGGTAGGCGGCGATCCCGGCGTATCCGAACATGATGAGGAACTTCGTCAGCCACGTCCAACCGAAGTCGGGGTGCTCGACCGGGTTGAACACGAACGATCCGAGGAACTGCTGCAGCGTCAATCGCTCGGCGGGCTTCTCGGCGAGGACGCGGTCCTTGAGCGAGAACGCGAACAACAGGGCCAGCGCCAGCGCCAGCGCGCCGGGGACGGTGAACCGCAGCAGGTCGCCGTCGATCAGGTTCACCAGGAAGGTGCCGCCGAGGATTCCCAGGGGCGTGGTGATGCCAACGATCCCGGAGACCTTGCCGCGCCGCTCGGCGGGCACCTGGTCGGCGAGGGTGGCGTTGGCGGCGGCCATGACGGCGTTGAGCGCGGTCTGGGTGACGCACCAGCCGAGGAGGACCAGCCACACCGAGTCGGCCACGCCGATGAGGGCCAGGGCGACGAATCCGGTGGCGGCGCCCCCGGCGATCCACGGGCGGCGCATCCCCCAGCCGGAGGTGGTGCGGTCGGAGAGGCGGCCGACGAGCGGGTTGGCGATGAGCGCGAAGAGCGCGCCGACGCCCAGGACCAGGCCGAGCGCGCTGGCAGCAGCCTCGGGGGAGGCGGTGATGTGCTGGACCTTGAAGGCCATGGACACCATGACCGGGGTGAGCACGGCGACGTAGATGCCGAAGTTGGCTCCGGCGAGGGCGTAGGGGTAGGAGCGCGGCTCGCGAGCGGGCGCGGGGGCGCCGGGGGAGCGGCAGGCGCAGACAACTCTGTCATGGGAGACCTTTCAACCTGGGGCGACGTTGCCCTGCGAAGGACTGTAGCTCAAAAACTGACCGAGTGGTTAGCTTGTTTGGTTCGGAATTCTCCACCGAACGGCTAGGCTTGGCCGCGCAGCCAGTACCGCGCCCGACCCGTCGACCGTGAGGACCCTCAGGTGACCGCCGCCACGAAGCGCCGCTACGCCACCGGTGTCGCCCGCCAGGAAGAACTCCTCGACGCGGCGTACGAACTGTTCGCCGCCGCAGGCTTCAGCGGGGTCTCGCTCCGCGCGATCGCCGCGAAGGCCGGCGTCTCCCACGCCGCCCTCCTGCGCTACTTCACCTCCAAGGACGACCTGCTCTTCGCCCTCCTGAACCGCTGGGAGGCCGCCAACTTCGCCTGGATCGAGGCGCACGCCGAGCTGCCCCGGCCCGAAGCGATGGTGGGCCTGGCCCGCCGCAACGCCGCCACCCCCGGATACGTCCCGTTGTTCGCCGCGCTCACCGGCGAGGCCGTCACCGCGGCCCACCCCGCCCACGAGCACATGCGCCGCCGCTACGAATCGCTGCGCCACTATCACGACGACGACCGCGACGTGGTGCGGCTGACCTCGGTCTGGGACGGCCTCCAGGTCATGTCGCTCTATCTGGACGAAGTGGAGGTGCCCGCCGCGCTGGCCGCCCACTTCGCCCGAACCCCCGAGTCCGGGGCGGACCTCGACGCCGAGCCGCGCTCCGAAGGCGACGGCCTGGTGCGCCTGCCGGAGCCGCCGCCCGCCGACGAGTCCGGCTACGCCCGCGGCCGCGAGAGCAAGACCCGCATCATCGACAGCGCGACGGAGCTCTTCGCCGGTGGCGGCTTCACCCAGACCAGCCTGAGCGACATTGCAATGCAGGTGGGGACCTCGAAGTCCTCACTGCTGCACCACTTCGGCTCCAAGGACGCGCTCCTCGCGGCCGTGCTGGCCAAGCGCGACGAGCGCGCCGGCGAGGACCCGCGGGAACCGGTTCCCCCTCGTGAGCACTTGCGCCGCCTCGTGCAGGGGGCCCGCAACTTTTTTAATGATACGGCGACCACNCTCGTGAGCACTTGCGCCGCCTCGTGCAGGGGGCCCGCAACAATGCCGAGCGACCCGGCCTCATCGAGATCTACACCGTCCTCTCGCACGAGGCCACCGCCGCCGACCACCCGGCCCACGACTTCTTCACCCGCCGCTTCCATTGGGCCGTGGACCATTTCGAGAGCGTCTTCGAACTCCTGCGATCCAGCGGACAGATCGCCGAGGACCGCGACTCACGGCGCGAGGCGATCTGGTTCGTCGCCCTGTGGGACGGGCTTCAGGTGCAGTGGCTCTACGACCCCGAGGAGATCGACGTGACCGCCGAACTTCGGGTGCACCTGGAGAGCCTGCTCGTCGCTTGACGGCATATCGCATAATCGAAGGCGTGAACGACAATAGAAAGGGCGATGCCGCGTAGGCCGCCCGCGCGTATACGCGCACTGCAATCCGAGTCCACTCCCTCCTGGCTCCGTCATTTGGCGATAAGCCGATTTCTGGCACCGCCGATTCCCCGCGCCTCGGGATCCCTCCATGCCGCGATCAGGCGGCTCGAAGTCGAGGACTCCCGCCTCTACGTCGGAGCGGTCAATCTGGCGTGGAGGAACTGGCACCGGCAGGCCTACGGGGCTCGGGGTCGAGCGCCGTATGCCGACGGCTACTACTGCTGCGAGTACTGCGATCCCATGCCGGGCCGGGAGACCATCGAACTGGCCCTCCATCGGCTCCCCAGGTCCTCGGCACGTGAGTTGCGGCGGCTGGTCGCCCCGCTGGACGAGCACTTCCTGGGACGCACCTACCCCGATCCCCATGCCCGGCAGGGGCCCTGGTGGATAGGGCGATGCTGAACCTTGGGCGCCTCGGTACCTCTGCCACACCTCAGGGGTGGGGCAGGTACCGGGGCTGGCCCTCGGGCCGGTCGCCGTCGGGCGTGCACGGACCGAGGACCGCGCCGGTCTGGATGTCGATGGCCTGGTAGGCAATGAAGTCGGTCCCCGGTCCGATGCTGACAAGTGACCGGTCGACGAGGTAGTCCGCGTCAGTTGTGGTCTCGCCCTGGAAGCGGACGAGCGCGATCCGGTCGTCGAGAAAGCGGCCTGCGGGGAACAGGGAGACGCTCTCGACCCCGGCTTCCTCGCCATCGAAACCGAACGCTTCGAGTGGGATGGTGAACCGTACTGCCGCCGAGGGATAGTCGTAGATCATGACGTGGTCTCCGTCGAAGTCGATGACGAGCATCCCCGTGCCGTCGGGCGTGAAGTCGAGGAGGCTGCGGTCGCCGAGGTCGGGGTGATCGGGCTCGGGCCACGGGGCCCAGGTGAGGCCGCCGTCCGCGACGGTGCCGCTGAAGAGGTAAGCGCCGTCCTGGCCGCAGCCGACCTCCATGAACATGGTGCGGCCGTCGGGGTGGGGGAGGTACCAGCCCCCGAGCCCGCAGGGGACCACCAGCGGCGCCTCCCCGATCACCGCGCCGTGGGAGGCGTCGAGGGCGAACCAGCGGTCGGTGTCACCGCGCCCGCGGCCGATGTCCGGCCGGTAGAGCCACACCACTGACCCGTCCTTCGAGTAGGTGCAGGACGCCCTACCTATGCCGTGGTCGGTTCCCGGACGGGGCCCGAAGTCGAAGTGCCAGAGTTCGTTCCCCACGCGGTCCACACAGGTCAGCGCGTCGCGACTGGCGAACACGGCAAACTCGCCGGAAGGCGCGGCCTCCCACGATTGGATGGTCGAATCCAGGTGCCGCTTCCACTCGGGTGCGTCGTTCATCGGCTCGTCCTCAGGGTCGGTGGGTTGCCAAGGGATGCAAAGGGACTGTACGTCCGGTCCGCAATCCCGGTACATGGTGCCGTACCCGAGCCCGGGGAGGTAGGACGTGGGGCAGCGGTGGCACCGGCGAGGCATACTGAGGTCATGGTCGACAATAGAAAGGGCGATGCCGCGTAGGTCGCCCGCGCGAGTACGCGCCATTCACCCTCCGCGCCGCCCTGAGCGGCGCAGAACCAATGTCCGTCAAATCCCCGGTGCCTCGGGATCGCTGAACGCGGCGATCCGGCAGCTTGAAGTCGTTGACCCCCAGTTCTACCCGGGCGTCGTCGCCAGCACATACGCGTGGTGGCGCAAGCAGGTCAGGGCCCCTATCCGCACCATTCTCGATGGTCCGATCGACAGCTGCTACCACTGCTGCCGCTACGACAGAGGGATCCTCGAACGAGCGTTCCACAGGCTGCCGAAACGCCCGGCCCGAGAGCTGCGTCTCCTAGTCGAACCTCTCGATGAAATCTTCCTCGACCGGACCTTCCCCTTGCCCCCGAGACATCGGGGTGAGTGGTGGGAGCTGCGGTGTTGAACGCGGGCGCCGGCCCGACACCTCGATGTCGGGCCGGCGGATTCGCTTGCGGGCCATGGGGACGATAACGTCCGGGCCCGCGTGTCAGCGGGCCATCAGGACGAAGACGCCCCAGCCCAGGTATTCGCGTTGGTAGAGGATGTGTTGCAGCGGGGCGGCGGTGAGCTCGGCCCGCATCTGGGCGGCGAGCTCGTCTTCCGGGTTCTGGTCGAGCCAGCGGCGCGTATTGAGCCACTGCGCGGCCGCGTAGCGGTCCCAGCTGTCCTGGTCGGCCAGCACCATCTCGACCTGGTCGTACCCGATCCGTCCGAAGTGAGCGACGAGCCCGGGCAGCGCGAAGAGGTCGTCCCGGCTGCCCATGTGACAGGCGGTGACGGTCTCCCGGTCCGGAGGCGTCTTGCGCCAGAACGGCTCGCCGATCAGCATCAGTCCGCCGGGACGCAGGCTGCGCCGCAGCAACTCGATGGTCCCGGCGACCCCGCCGCCGATCCAGGTGGCGCCGATGCAGGCGGCCACGTCGACCGGTTCGGAGGAGACGTAACCGGAGGCGTCGCCGTGGACGAATGAGACCTGTTCGGCCACATCCAGTTCGGCGGCGCGGGCGCGTGCCTTGGCGGTGAAGGCGGTGCTGACGTCGACACCGGTGCCGGTGAGGCGGTGGTCTCGAGCCCAGCTGCAGAGCATCTCGCCCGACCCGCTGGCCAGATCGAGCATGCGCATGCCCGGCTTCAGGTGCAGGGCCGCGCCGAGGTCGGCGAGCTTCCGTTCGTCGAACGGATTATGAATGCGGTGTTCGCTCTCGCGGATGGTAAAGGTTCGTGGCAGATCCACTGGTGGAAATCCTTGTCTTGGTTGAGGTCATGGCGGATTCGGCGTTCGGCCCGACAGGCCCGACCGCGTGCGCATGAACCTTCATGAAATGCACCCCACTTGAGTAGATCACCAGTGAAAACGCGCCAACCGTACGACGCGCGCCAGAGGCCGGTCAACAGAATTTCACCCGGACGGGTCTATGCGACTCGGATCAATTCCAGGAGCGCGGCGTGCGTCTCCTCGTCGGCGGCCGCGAGCAGCCCGACCGAATCGGCGGACAGTGGCTCGCCGCGCAGGTCTGTCACGGTGCATCCGGCCGCCTGGCAAATCGCTATGCCGCTGGAGAAGTGCACACTGCCGAGCATCGAACGGCCGGTGGCATAGGCGGCGCGCCGTCCGGCGGCAACCCAGGTGAGCGCGAGCGTGGAAGAGACGACCCGGGGCCGGAACCGCGCGGCGAAGGCGGGATCCGCCAATAGATCCGTAGGCCGGTAGCTGTCGTCGCTGAAAAAGGGGTCGTCGAGATTGACGTCCACGAGTCCGGTTCGCGAGGAGGGCCGCAACACCTCATCGGTGGAGCCGCGCCGGACGCAGGATCGCCCGCCATCGGTCCAGAACACCTCTTCCGTCGCGGGATCGGCCGCGGCCGCCGCACTGATCGCGGTTCCCACTTGCAGCGCCACATTCACGGCGACCAGGAGGTGTCCGGCCGCGTAGTTGAGCGTCCCGCACAGCGGGTCGACCAGCCACCGCCGCTCGGATCCGACGGCCCCGCTCTGTCCGCTCTCCTCGCCCTCCACCGCGTCGTCGGGGCGCTCGGTGCGGAGCAGATCGAGAATGACCTGTTCGGCCTTGAGATCGGCATCGGTGGCGAAGTCGCCGGGCGCCTTGTCGAAGCGCTGCAACGGCCCGGCGAACATCTCGCGAGCCACCTCGGCCCCGGCGGAGGCCGCCGCGATCGCCAGTTCGGTGTCACTGCCATGCGATGTCACGAGAACCCCCACTTTTGGACTGTCCCGCAACCATATCGGCGAGCGGAGCCGACCGGTGAAGCGTCAAGGCCGGTCGGCCAGGCCGGTGACATCACCGGAGACCAGCAATCGCTCCATTGCCGCCCGGCCCGCGGGTCCCCACGTCGGTTTGCCGCCCGGCCACCCCATATCGCCGGCGTGGCCGATCTCCATGAGCGACAGGCATCCCAGCAGCGCCCATCCTCGCGCCCGCCGGATCGTCGCCGCATCGGCGCCCCCGTAGGCCGCGAAGAACCGCTTGGCCTCGCCGTCCGGCAGCAGCAGCCACGCGCTGGCGAGGTCGGTGGCCGGGTCGCCGCCGCACAGGTCGCCGAAATCGATGACCCCGGCCAAGGTCCCGTCCGCCACGACCACATTCGCCGGATGCAGATCGCCGTGGAGCCAAACCGGCGGGCCGGTCCATTCGGGCGCCGCGACCGCGTCGTCCCAGATGTCCCGGAGATGGACGGCATCGATATCGGTCTGCGCCTGGTACTCCATCTGGTGTTCGAATCGCGCGGGGAGGCTGCCGAGCGAAACGCCGCGTCCCGGACTGACCGGGGCCTCGGGCGGCGCGGGCAGATGGAGCGCTCTCAAGAAGCCCGCCAAGGCCTCCGCCGCTTGCGGGACGCGGGTGAGCGGGGCGCGGTCGGCCGGCTCGCCGGGCACCCACGTCGTGATGATCCAGGGGCGGGCGAAGCGCTCCGAGGGCTCGCTGATTCGCGCCGGTACCGGTACCGGGAGTGGTAGGCGCGGGGCGAGGATCGGCAGCCACCGATGTTCATTGCGGAGCAGCGTGGGGGCGTTGGCCGTGAGCGGTATGCGCACGGCCAGGTCTTCTCCCAAGCGCCACATCCGGTTGTCCCAGCCGCCCGGGGTGGGGCGCAGCTCCAGCTCGGCCAGGTCCGGGTGCTGCTCCTCCAGGAGCGCTCGCACGAAATTCTCATCGATGTCGTAGTCGCCCATGCAGAGTCCCTCTCGTAGGTCTTCAACTGATCCAGTGTCGACTCATCCGGGCCTAAATCTAGCTCGGAATGCGCTCACCAGGTCGACCGTCGCATCGTCCGCCTTGTCGGGAATGCCACATTTCCCAGGTATAGAATGCCATCAATTGCTCTATATTGTCCGGCTCGTTCTCCGGCGGAGGGCGGCGCCGGGCACCGGACGAAAGGGACAACGACTTGACGTCTGATCACAAGAATAGAAGGCGCAGAAAGGGTCTCATGGTGGCCGCGGCCTTTGTGGCGGCCGCGCTGGTCCCCTCGGGGTTCGCGGTGGCGGACAACCTTCAGGACACCGCCGCGCCACAGGAGACCGAAGAGGTCGCGCAGTCCGCGATCGAGCAGCACGGGCAGCTGTCGGTATGCGGCGTCAACCTGTGCGGCGAGGCCGGAGATCCGGTGCAGCTCAAGGGAATGAGCACACACGGGTTGCAGTGGTACAGCGACTGCGTCAATGACGCCTCGCTGGACGCGCTGCAGCAGGACTGGAGCTCCGACATCGTGCGGCTGTCCCTCTACGTCCAGGAGGAGGGCTACGAGGCCGACCCGGCCGGATACACGGCCAAGGTCAGCGAGCTCATCGACTCGGTCACCGCGCGCGGCATGTACGCCCTGGTCGACTGGCACATTCTCACCCCGGGTGACCCGAACGTGAACCTCGAGGCCGCGAAGACCTTCTTCACGGAGATCGCCTCGGCCCACGCCGACAACCCGGGCGTCATCTACGAGACCGCGAATGAGCCGAACGGCGTGGCCTGGTCGGATATCAAGAGCTATCACGAGCAGATCATTCCGGTCATTCGCGAGCAGGACCCCGACAGCGTCGTCATCCTGGGCACCCCGGGGTACTCCTCGCTGGGTCTCAGCGAGGGCAGCGACCCGTCGGAGGTCATCGACGACCAGGTCGACGCCGAGAACGTCATGTACGCCTTCCACTTCTACGCGGCCTCGCACCGCGAGGACTACATCGCGGCGGTGTCCGCGGCGGCAGAGGAGATTCCGCTGTTCGCGACCGAGTGGGGCACGCAGACCTACACCGGCGACGGCGAGAACGACTTCGAGATGTCGCAGCAGTGGACGGACATGATGGCCGAGCACCAGATCAGCTGGACTAACTGGAACTTCTCGGACGACATGCGCTCCGGCGCGGTGTTCAAGGAAGGCACCTGCCCGAGCGGCGAGTTCACCGGCACTTCGAGCCTGAAGCCCGCCGGCGAGTGGATCCGCGAGCAGATCCTGGCGGAGTAGCACCGGCGGCAACCCGGCACGCAGCCGGTCGATGGCCCCATGCCCCGGCATGGGGCCATCGGTCTGCCCGGTGTGAAAAAAGTTCTGCCCGAACGATGAATACCAGGTGTGGGGTTGGTCTATTCCAGTGACTACAGATTGACTCCCTCAGTGGAAGGACCACCCATCATGACTTCCGAACCCCCCACCACAGTGGCCTCTGCCGGGCCCGGCCGCGCGCTCAATGTCACCTTCTGGATTCTGCAGGGCCTCTTCGGCGCGTTCTTCGTCATCGCCTCCGGCGCACCGAAACTGTTCGGTGTCGAGGCGGCCGCCGAAGGCTTCGAACTGATCGGGGCCGGCGTCTGGTTCATGTACTTCATCGGCGTCGTGGAAATCGCCGGAGGCATCGGCCTGCTCATCCCGCGGCTGTCGGGCCTGGCGGCGATAGGCTTGTGCCTGGTGATGGTCGGCGCGGCCTACACGAACGCGTTCATCGTGGACGGCTACTGGCCGGTCGCGACGCCCCTGATCCTGCTGGTTCCCCTCGCCGTCATCGCTTGGGGCCGTTCGTACCAGACCCTCCGCTTCTTCAATCGAGGACTGGCAAGTTGAGTTGAAGACGGTCTGACAACCGAGCGGGAGGCGGCCGTCTGGCCGCCTCCCGCATCAGCGCAGCCAGAGCCCCGTAATGATGCGGGGGTAGTCGCCGAAGGCGGCTTCGACATCGGCCGAGGTCAGGCCGTAGCGGGACAGCTCCTGCTCGTGGGAGCGGGCGATGCCCGGGCCGGCCAGGACCTTCTCCAGGTTCCCCGAATCGTTCTGCGTCCACCGTGATCCGAGCCGTTCGTACAGCAGCGGCAACGCGCCGCGGGGATCGGCGGCCAGTTGCGGGTACGGAACGTCGACGATCGCCTCGCGGGGCAGGGCGACCCGGGCCCTGCGGGCGCGCTCGATCGAGGCCGCGAGCATCTCCATCCAGTTTTGGCCGATGGCCTCCCGGTCGGGTCCGCGCAGGTGCATCGCCTGCGAGATCTCGGTGAGGCTGCAAAGGGAACCGAGCACCGTGATGGGGTCGCGGTGGACCCACAGGATCTTCGCGTCGGGGAAGGCCTCGCGGATCGCCTCGAGATTGTCGAGGTGCGCGGGTGATTCCAGGACCCAGCGGGCCGGGGGCCGCCCGTGCTGGAGGACCTGGAGGGCCTGCTTGAGCCGAATGTAGTCGGGCCGGAAGTCGCGCTTGGCGAGCCATTTTCGGTAGCCGGGCATGTCCGCCCGCATCAGGTGGCTCGGGCCGTGGGGAAGCAGGTGCGCGCAGTCGTCCGGTTCCTCGGCTTCGAGGCCGACGGCCTTGCGGTACTTGGGGGCGAGCTGGCCGATCTGCTTGTACAGCTGGGTGACCGACTTGATGCGCTCTCGCCGTTGTCGTTCGGGCAGAAGCAGATCGGTGTAGGTCATCTCCCACAGCAGGGGGGCGCGGTGATGCGTGGAGCGGCCGATGACGCCGCGGGTGAAATTGGTGGCGGTGCGCGGCAGGGTGGCGACGAAGATCGGGGCCACGACTCGCTCGGCGGCGAGTTCGGGGACTTCGCGGTGGAGGCGGACGATGCGCAGCCGGTTCTGGAGCCGGAGTTGGAGGTCGGCCACCGCGCTCTGCCAGCCGAGCGCCGTCCATCCGCTCGTAGAGCACATCTCGGCGACGAGGCGGCGGAAGTCGGACAGGAAGGCGTCGTCGCCGTCGGCGGGCCCGCCGGTTTCGGTGGCCTTGTCGAGCAGCTGCTTGAAGACCTGCTCGGGCGCTTGGTGTCCGGAGGCGCCGGGCCCCAGGAAGGCATTGAGCAGGCGGGTACTGATCGGTATGTTGGGCAAATGTTGCTCCGGGGAACAGCCGGTTATAAGGGATCGGAAGCATTCTCGCACAACCGTCCGTAGCCGTGCGGTGTCCGAAACGTCGCCCTCGCCGCCCGGTTTCCGGAGCATGACCGGGTGAGACGGTCTGCCCCCGAATCCGGTGACGTTCGAAGCGAAAGTTTCGGTCAGCGTTACCGAAGCGTGTCGATGCTAAATGCGGATAATTCCTGCTTTAGAGGGGGTTGACAGGAATGTCTAGGCATACATACCCTTCGATGGATGCCGTGCCTGAGTGAAAGTTTCGGCGAGTCCCTGGAGCAAACTCAGATGCGGCCATCCGAAGTCGACCAAGGTGGAGGGGGCCGAGGCGGCGCAGATCAACGTCTATGCACCGGAGGGCCAACCATGAAGTCACGTCCGAACGAAGCCGGAGTCGCGGGGTCGAAATCGCCGAGTCGGAGGACCGTCCTGGCCGTGGCTGGTGCCGTTCCGGTGCTCACGGGCGCGGCGGCGGTGGCGACGGCGAATGCCGCGACCCCCGGAACGCCGTCCGCCACGCAGGCCGCCGTGGTCGTCGACCCGTCGGCGGAGCGGCAGACGATCCAGGGCTTCGGCGGCATGAACCACACCGTGTGGATCAGCGACCTGACCGCCGCCCAACGGGACACGGCCTTCGGGACCGACGAGGGGCAGCTGGGCTTCTCGGTGCTGCGAATTCCCGTCCATGAGGACCAGGCGAACTGGAGCGGTGAGGTGGAGACCGCGGTCCGCGCGTCAGAGCTCGGCGCGAAGGTCATCGCGTCGCCGTGGAATCCGCCGCCCGAGATGGTCGAGACCTTTTCCGGTGGGCAGCGGCTCCGATACGACATGTACGGCGCCTATGCGCAGCACCTGAACGACTTCTACACGTTCATGGCGGACAACGGGGTGAACCTCTACGCCATCTCGGTGCAGAACGAGCCCGACTACGCGGAGGACTGGACGGCGTGGACGTCGGACGAGATCGTCCGGTTCCTCCAGGAGAACGCCGCCGCGATCGACACCAAGGTCATTGCGCCGGAGTCGTTCCAATACCGGAAGAACCTCTCGGACCCGATCCTCAACGACTCAACGGCACTCGCCAATATGGACATCCTCGGGGCGCACCTCTACGGCACGCAGGTCGCCGACTTCCCGTATCCGCTCTTCGAGGAGAAGGGCGGCGACAAGGAACTGTGGATGACCGAGGTCTACCACCCCAACAGCAGCGATTCGGCGGACCTCTGGCCGCAGGCGCTCGACGTGGGGGAGCACGTCCACCGCGCCCTGGTGGACGGCCAGTTCCAGACCTACATCTGGTGGTACATCCGGCGTTCCTACGGCCCCATGAGGGAGGACGGGCAGATCAGCAAGCGCGGCGCGAACATGGCGCACTTCTCGCGGTTCGTCCGCCCCGGACATGTGCGCGTCGACGCGACCGCGAGCCCGCAGTCGAACGTCTACACCTCGGCGTTCAAGGGGGAGGGCTCGGAGGTCGTCATCGTCGCCGTCAATAAGGGCACCTCGGCGGTGAGCCAGGAGTTCACCGTCGAGGGAAGTGCCGCGACGGGTGTCGCATCGTGGTTGACGGATGCCGACCGGAATCTGGAGGCGCAGGCCGAGATCGGCATGTCGGACGGCTCCTTCACGGGAGAGCTTCCCACGCAGAGCGTGACGACCTTCGTGACCGCGTTAGGCGAGGCGGCCGCTGCTTATCAGGCGGGGACCGCCTCGGCGAGGAACAAGGTCGCCGCATCGGGCTCGCAGGCGGGGGTGTCCTTGCGGAATCGGCCTGGGGGCGTTCCGAAGTCGCGTTTGAACGCGGCGGCGAACGCGAACTCGGAGGCGTAACCGACCTGCCTGGCCACCGACGACAGGGGTGCGTCGGTGTCGGAGAGGAGGCGGGCCGCGAGGGTCAGGCGCCAGGACGTCAGGTAGGCGAGGGGCGGTTGGCCGACCAGGTCGGTAAAGCGGCGCGCGAACGCCGACCGCGACAGTCCGGCCACCTCCCCGAGGGACGCGACGGTCCACTGCCGGGACGGGTCGGCATGGATCGCCTCCAGGGCCGCCGCGACCGAGCCGTCCGCGAGCGCGTCCGCCCAGCCGGTGAAGCGGCAGTCCCTGGAGCGGTGGCCGAGCATCGCCCGCAGCAGGTACATCAGGATCGCGTCGAGCAGTGCGGGCACCAGGGTGTCGCCTCCGCTGATTTCGGAGCGGAGCTCGTTGTCCAGCATGGCGATCGCATGGGAGAGCTCGGGCCGGGCGCCCGGGTCGCGGGGTATGCGCACGAAGTTGGGCATCGAGGCGATCATCGGGTGGGTGCGGCCCGGCGAGAGTTCGTAGGCCATGCACAGTGCGACGTGCGTGGCGTCGTCGTCATTGGAGCGCACGACGACTCCGGAGCGTTCCTCGCCGGCCGCGCACGGCTGTCCCACCGGCGTGCCGAGGGAGTCGGCGACGTAGTGCTCGCTGCCGTGGGGGAGCAGCAGCGCGTCTCCCTCCTCCAGTTTCAGGGTTCGGCCGTTCGGGGTCGTCACGATCGCGGTGCCACGCACCATGATCTGCACGCCGAATCCGTCCGGATGGCTCCGGTGATGGTTCGACCAGGGCGCGACGCGGGCGAATCGGGCCACGAACGGGCGGCCGGTTCGCAGTACCTTCATGACATCGCTGAGCACATCCACCCCGGAATCGTATCCGGGCCAGGACGATCGCGTATAAACCGGGGACGTTCAAGGATGGGCGCCGGGCCCCCGCTGCCATACCTTCAATGCAGAGACCCGAAACGAAACCCAAGGCAGCGGAGACACAAAATGTCCAATGTGGAAGAAGAAACGCGTTCAGAGTCGGTGCAGGGCGCTTCGGTCTGGCGTCCTCGGCTCATCGCCCTCCTCGCGGCGACGGCCGCGAACGTGATCGTCGTAGCGATCGCGGCGATGGCAGGGGTCGAAATGGTGACCGAGGCTCCAGGCCAGGCCGAGATGACGGTGACCGTGTGGGGAGCGATCTTCGCGACCCTGGTCGCGGGCGGTGCCGGTTGGATCGTGCGGGCCCTGCTCGACCGCTTCGCGAGGCGCCGTGCCGCTTGGATCTGGCTGACCGGTGCCTCGATCATCTTTCTGCTCGAGCTCTTCCCGCCCTTGATGGCCGAGGCTTCGACCGGCACGACGGTCACGTTGTTGGTGATGCACGCGGTCGTCGTCGCGATCCTCTTCCCCGTCTTCGGCAAGCGCCGCCCGGTGCCCGAGGTGTAAACCGCCGAAGGCCCCTGCCGATCCGAAATCGGCAGGGGCCTCCGCCACGTCAGTGGTGATTGCCCATGGCGGAATCGAGCTGATGGGTCAATGCCCTGGCCGAGCGGACGCCTCGGAGGACTCGTTGCAGCACGCCGTCCTTGAAGATGATCTGGATCGGCAGCCTGGAACCGTCGACTCCCCACTCTGCGCAGAGTTCAGGTGAAGCGGCCGTGTCGATCACGGTGAGGGAGAGTCTTTCGCGCTCCTGTGCTTCGAAGCGGGCGAGCTCGGCGGCGTAGGCCTGACAACTGAGATCGGAGGCGTCGGTGAAGGCCATCATGGACAGGCCGTCCCGGTCGGGGAGGTCTCTGATCAGGGGACTGTCCGGGCCATTTCCCGGCTGCGCCCGCCGATCGCCGCTGACCTGCTCGCCCTTCCACTCGACCCTGGTCTTCCAATTGTTGGTGCCGTCGAAGTAGCTCAGGAACGCCTCGCTGACGACGTAACGCGAACCGGTCTCGACTGAGAAGTGCCTGCCATCGCTCGCGTCGCGGAACTCGAGGGCGAAGGTCTCCTCCGGGGTGATCATCGTCTGCATGTAGACCTGCGGGGCGTGGGACAAGATCGCGATCGTCTTTTCCCCGGGCGCCAACGCGAGCGATGTGATCAGGTCGCAGACCTGATCACGGGAGGCCGGATCGGCCTCCGTGGTGTAATCCGAATTCAACTGCATCGCTTATGCCTTCCCGGTCGCGAACGTCCACAGCAGATCACCGGCATCTTCCGGGGACACCGACCCGACGCCCCCGTCGCCCTGCCAGGTCAATCCGGTGTCCTGGTCGTAGTCGAAGCGGATCTCCCGGCCGGTGAAGTTCTCGCACCAGATCCATCCGGTTCGGCACTTGGTAATGATCCGAAAATTTGTCCGCACCGAACCGGCGTCGACCGTGAAACCCTGATCGCGATTGACCGGATGCTGGCCCTCCCGGTGGTATCCCCAGCGCAGCAGCAGCGCCGGACTCGGGTCACGGGTCCAGTCGGTCGACTTGAGCCCGTACCGGCACCGATAGACGGCATCCGATTCGGACTCGGTCATCGCGACCTCGTACTGACACCCCGGGAACAGCTGGTAGACCCGCAGGTCGGTCTCCTCGACCTGAGTCGGTCGTAGGTTATTGGCGGCAGGGAGCACCGCGATCGCGCTGTCGAATTCCGCCTGCTCCAGCCGCAACCCGGGAACGGCGACCATCGGCACCGCCTGCCAGAGCCGATCCAGGTTCGCCCGCGCGAACAGCAGGAAGCGCCGCACCTCCTCCAGGTCGGTCTCGGGCTTCACGCTCACCTGGAAGATCACCTGACGCTCGCGGTCGGTCAGGTACAGCTGCCGCGTGGCACGGACGCGGCCGCCGGCGAGCCAGGCGTCGTCGACTCCGGGGAACGGCTCCACCTCAAGGTTGGAGTGAAGGGCGGCAACAATATCCATGGCTTCCTCAGTAGACGGGGTGGGCGCGGGAGGGTCGCGCTGGCGGACAGCGTACCGGTGCTTGTCAACTCCGCGGTGGCGCTGACCCCCGAGGTCGGGTGTGGCGCAAGGAAAGACCCCCCGTTCACCAGTGTGTACGGGGGGTCTGACAAGCATGTCGCACGGCCGAGTCGCACGGCGATTGGACCCGGCGGGGATTCGCGCCCTTAGGGATCAGGCGAGGCGGGGGATCAGGGTCTTGAGGAGTTCTCTGACCTTGGCGAGGTTGGCTTCGAAGACCTTGAAGACCGCTTCTTGGGTGACCGGTTCGATGTCGGGGTCCTCTTCCAGGCCCGCGTCGTAGTCGGTTACCAGTGCTATGCCGCAGAACGGGATTCCGGCCTCCATTGCCAAGGGCGCCTCGGGGGACTGGGTCATGTTCACCACGTGCCAGCCCGCGTCCCGATGCCATTTCGACTCGGCTCGGCTGGAGAAGCGGGGGCCGTTGATGACCACCACGGTGCCGCCGTCGTGCGCCGTCACACCGATCTCCGCGGCCGCCGCGAGCGCCGCGTTTCGCAGTGCCGGGTCGTACGGGTCGGCGAACGGGATGTGGACCGGGCCGTCGGTGAATTCCTTATGGAAGGTCGACGCGCGGCCCCAGGTGCGGTCCACGATCTGGTCGCACACCACGAACTCTCCCGGTCGCACCTCCGGGCGGAGCGAACCGGCCGCGAACGGTGAGATCAGGGACCGCACCCCCAACTGCCGCATTGCGTCCACATTGGCCCGGTAGTTGACCTGGTGCGGCGGGAAGCGGTGGCCGATGCCGTGTCGCGGCAGGAACGCGGTGCGCACCCCGCCGAAATCGGCGATAGTGATCGGGGCTGACGGTGCGCCCCAAGGGGTTTCGATCTCGACCTGTTCGATCTCGCCGTCCAACTCGTAGAAGCCGGTGCCGCCGAAGACGCCGACCTCGGCCCGTGCCTGCTCGCTCATCGCTCTCCTTAATGGTATAGGATATATCCTATAGGATTCTGTTCGTCAGCGGTGGTGGGCGGCTTCGCGGGCCTTCGCCAGCTGCGCCCGCATGTCCTTGACCGCCCGCAGCGTCCCGCGGACGGTGCCGGTGACCTTGCTCTTGCCGATCCGCGCGGTGTACGGCACCTGAAGTTCCGCGATCCGCCAGCCCGCCAGCCCCGCGCGCAGCACCATCTCCAGCGGCCAGCCCGAGCGCCGGTCGCTGATGCCCAAGTCCAGCAAGGCTTCTCGCCTCGCGGCCCGCATCGGGCCGATATCGGTGACCTGCGCGCCGCAGAGCCGGCGGACCCGCCGCGCCAGGTACCGGTTGGCGACGCGACCGTGCAGCGGCAGCGCCCCGGCCTCGGCTTTGCGGGCGCCCAGCACCAGGTCGGCCTCGCCGTCCAGGACCGGCCCGCAGATCGCCTCCAGGTCGCCCGGGTCGAGCGAGGCGTCGCAGTCCATGAACGCCACGACCGGCGCCGTAGCCGCTTCGAGCCCGGCGAAGCAGGCCGCCCCGAAACCGCGCCTTGACTCGGAGACGACCTGGGCCCCGTGCTCGGCGGCGACCTCGGCCGAACCGTCATCGGAGCCATTGTCGACCACGATCGGGTTGCAGCCCTTCGGCATCCGATCGAGCACCCAGGGGATCGCATCGCGCTCATTGAGCACCGGCAGGATCACGTCGACCTTCGCCGTCGGCGCTTCGAGCAGCGACCACACCTTCCGGGCCGTACGAGTGCGGGGCGCGGCGGCGGCGATGGCCCGCGCGTCCTCGGCGTCGTCCAGATCCCGCAGCTTCGGCAGCTCCGCCACCGTCAGGCCCAGCGCATCCAGTTGGATCCACTGATGCACGCCGGTGTCGTCCCGGCTCATCGGCACCCCGTCGAACGCCTCCGGGTGCGGCCGGGCCAGACCCAGCGCCCACCAGCCGCCGTCCTCGGCCAGGCCCAGGGCCGCCTCGTTCCCGGACTCGATGACCGCGAGGCATTCGTCAAGGAGCCCGGCGGTGACCTGCGGCGTGTCCATGCCGATCTGGATCCCCGGACCGTCCGCGAACGCCCACGCCGCCGCCAGCCGCTCATTGAAGCTGCCCGGCACCTGCGCGACGATCTCGAAACCCGCCGGCAGCCACGGCCCCGGCTCGCCATCAAGCGCGATAATCTTCCGGTCGGCGCCGCAACCGGCGACCGCTTCGAGCGTGTCGGCCAGCGCCGCCTCCGCCACCTCGGCGGCCTCCGCCGCGGTCAGGGGAGGCGAGAGCCGAGTCTTGACCCGGCCGGGGACCGGGGACTTCGCCAATACGAGGAGATGAGTCCGCTGCATGAGGCCGATGCTACGAGCCGAATCGCCCCTGCGGGCCCGGGAGTTCCTTACGGTATGCGAAAGTCTGGGCCTTCGGATGGCACCCCGGGCAAGGATGGGTCAAGGTAGTGCCATGAACCTGGACGCCGCGCCGCGAGTGCTGGTCGTCGACGACGATCCCGCTCTGGCCGAAGTCGTCGCCCGATACCTGCGCCGCGAGGGCTTCGAAGTCGACTACGCCCCCGATGGCGACATCGGGCTCAAGCGCGCCCTTGACACCCTTCCCGACCTGGTCGTCCTCGACTTGATGATGCCCGGCATGGACGGCTTCGAGGTGTGCCGGCGACTGCGCGCCGCGACCGGCATCCCCGTGGTCATGCTGACCGCGCTCGGCGAGGAGAACGACCGCATCACCGGTCTCGACCTCGGGGCCGACGACTACGTCACCAAACCCTTCTCTCCGCGCGAGCTCGCCGCGCGCGTCCGAGCCGTATTGCGGCGCGCCGCCGCCAGCTCCGGACCCGCCGAGCTCCTGACCGGCGGCGGGCTCGAAGTCGATACCGTCGCGCACGAGGTCCGCCGGGCCGGCCTGCCGCTGACGCTGACGACCAAGGAGTTCGACCTGCTCGTGTCGTTCCTGACCAATCCCGGGCGGGCCTTCCGCCGCGAGGAGCTGCTGGAATCGGTGTGGGGTTGGAGCATCGGCGATACGTCGACGGTCACCGTGCACGTCCGGCGGCTGCGCGAGAAGATCGAGGACGACCCGTCCGCGCCGACCCACCTCAAGACCGTGCGCGGTGTCGGCTACCGGTGGGAGGCATGATGCGCCGCATCGGTTTCCTCCTCATCCTCGCCACGGCGCTCGCCGCGGCCGGGGCGATCGCGCTGGCCGCCGACTTCCCGCCCCGCGACATCGCCGTCCTGATCGGCATCGCCGCCGTCGCCTCCACCATCGCCAGCATCCTCGGCGGCATCGTGCTGCGCCTGCTGCGCAACCGGCCCGCCCGCATCCAGGCCCTCACCGTCGCCATGTCCTCGGTCCTGGTCGCCGCCACCGGCGTCGTCACCGCCGCCCAGGCCATGTTCATCTCCGCGCACGACCTGGTCGTGCTGTTCGTGGTGCTCATCGTGGCCGCCGGGATCGCACTCGGCGCCGCCTGGCAGCTCGGCGACGACATCGGCGCCGGCGCGCGCCAGGTCGGCGACTACGCCCGCACCCTCGTCGGCACGGACGGCCGCATCCACGCCGAGAACGCGCCCCCCGTCACCGGGCCCGGCGAACTGGCCATGCTCGCCGCCGAACTCAACGACGTCTCCCGGCGCCTGGACGAATCCCAGCGCCGCGAACGCGCCCTCGAAGCCTCACGGCGCGAGCTCATCGCCTGGGTCTCCCACGACCTGCGCGCCCCGCTCGCCACCATCCGCGCCATGGCCGAGGCCCTGGACGACGACATCGTGGACGATGACGCCACCCTCAAGCGCTACCACTCGCAGATTCGCACCGACGCGGAACGGCTCACCGCCCTCGTGGACGACCTGTTCGAACTCTCCCGCATCAACTCCGGGGTCCTGCGGCTCGGCGCCGAGAAGGTCGACCTGTCCGACGCCCTCGCCGACGCGCTCGCCGGGGCCTCCGCCGCCGCCGAATTCAAGGGCGTCGGCCTGACCGAGAACTGCGCCGACCTGCCCCCCGCCGAGGTCTCGGCCCGCGAATGCACTCGCGCCCTTGCCAACCTGCTCGACAACGCGATTCGCCACACCCCGCCCGGTGGGACTGTCAGGGTCGAAGCCGTCGGCGAGGCCGGGACCGTCGCCGTACGGGTCGGCGACGAATGCGGCGGCATCCCCGAAGCCGACCTGCCGCGCGTCTTCGACATCGCCTTCCGCGGCGACGACGCCCGCCGCCGGGACGAACGCGGCGGCGGACTCGGCCTGGCCATCGCCCGCGGCCTCATCGAAGCCCACGGCGGCACCGTCTCGGTCGCCAACTGGGGCAACGGATGCCGCTTCACCGTCCGGCTGCCGCTAGGGGGTGTCTGGTGATCCGACGCAGAACGGTCGCCACGGCCCTGATCCTCAGCGCCTGGGCGCTGCTGCTCGTCCTCGCCTGGGCACTGGGCCAATACAAGGTGGCCACCACCGAGGCCTGGCTCAAACTCAGCGCCATGCCCCTCTACGGGCACTGGCACCCGGACATCGACGCGAGACTGCTCATTCCGATCGGCGCCGGGGCCCTGCTCATCGCCGCTCTCCCGGTCATCGCCGCCCGCTGGCGCTGGCGCTGGACCGTCGCGCCCATGGCACTCGGCGGGATCGCGTTCAGCCTCGCGCTGTCCTTCGCGCACTCCCACGAGAACACTCGCACCGACCTGCACCGCGACTACGGCGCCCACATCCACCTCATCGACGACGCCGGGGGCCTCAGGTCCTTCCTGGAGACGTACACGACCACCCAGGCCGCCGGTGACTTCCCGACCCACCTCTCGTCCCACCCGCCCGGCCTCCTCACCCTGTTGTGGGGCGCCGACCGGATCGGCCTGTCCGGACTCTGTTTCGACAACACGCTGATCCTGCTCGCCGCGGGCGCCTCGGTCGGCGCCGCGCTGATCATCGGCCGCGAGATCGCCGGGGAGCGACTCGCCCGCCGCGCCGCACCGTTCCTGGTCATCGTTCCGGCCGCGTTCTGGCACAACAACGCTGACATCGTCTTCTGCGTCGTCCTCGTCGCGATGGCGCTGCTCGTCCTCGCCACCGGCCGCACCGGGCCGAAGGCCTGGGCGCTCACCGTCGCCGGCGGCCTCCTGGCCGGGGCCGCCGCGCTGCTGACCTTCTCCAGCGCCCTGGTCGCCCTGCCGTTCCTCGTCGTCGCCGTCCTCCGCCGCCGCTGGGACGTCATCCTGGGCGGCGGAGCCGTCGCCGCCGCAATCGTCCTCGCCCCGCTCGCCTGGGGCTACTGGTATCTCGACGGCATGGCCGCCACCCGCATCCGGTACTACGCCGGCGTGGCCTCCCACCGCGGCTACTGGTACTTCCTGATCGGGAACCCGGCGATCCTCGCGCTCGCGATCGGCCCGGCCATCACGGCCGCTCTCGTGTTCCTGCGCAACCGGGCAATGTGGATCGTCGTCGGCTCGGCCCTCGCCTCGATCGCGATCGCGACCTTCTCGGGCATGTACTCCGGTGAGGTCGAGCGGATCTGGCAGCCGTTCATCCCTCTGATCCTCCTCGCCGGATGCGCGCTGCGGAGCATCCGCCCGTGGCTGACCGTCCAACTGGGCGTCGCGGTCCTCCTCGCGGCGGTCCTCCAAACTCCGTGGTGACAGCGACGCTGCGCCGCCGGGAAGACTGTGCCTTAGAAAGGAAGAAAATGCGAGTGCTCGTGACCGGCGGGGCCGGATTCATCGGCAGCCACATCGTCGACCGGCTCGTCGCGCGCGGCGACGAGGTGGTGGTGCTCGATTCTCTTGCCGTGCAGGACGGCCTGCCCGACTATCTGCCGGACGGGGTGGACTTTCGGGTCGGTGACCTGTCCGACGAGGCGGCGGTGCAGGGCGCCGTCGCCGGGGTCGACGCGGTGTGCCACCAGGCCGCCCGGGTGGGGCTCGGCGTCGACTTCAACGACGTGTCGGCCTATGTCCGCGACAATGACCTGGGAACCGCGAACCTGCTGCGGGCCCTGTGGAACCGGTCGTTCAAGGGTCGGCTCGTCGTGGCCTCCTCGATGGTCGTCTACGGCGAGGGCCGCTACAACTGCCCCGACCACGGCCGGGGAGACGTCCCACCCAGGAGCGCGGCCGACCTCGACGCCGGGCGCTTCGAACCGCGCTGCCCCACGTGCGGTGAGGACCTGGACTGGGAGACGGTGCCGGAGCACGCCGGGTTCGACCCGCGCAATGTGTACGCCGCCACCAAGGTTCACACCGAGCACCTGTCGTTCCTGTATGGACGTGAAGCGGGTGTGAACGTGTGCGCGTTGCGATACCACAATGTGTACGGCCCCCGGATGCCCCGCGACACTCCGTACGCGGGCGTCGCCGCGATCTTCCGCAGCGCCTTCGAGGCCGGCAGGGCGCCCAGGGTGTTCGAGGACGGCGGTCAGATGCGCGACTTCGTGCACGTGGACGACGTGGCCCGGGCGAACGTGCTCGCGCTCGATTCGGACTGGAACGGGGCGTGCAATATCGCCAGCGGCGAGCCGCACAGCGTCGGTGACATGGCGAACGCCCTGGCCGCCGGTTTCACCGGGGTGCCGAAGCCGGTCGTTACGGGGGAGTACCGGCTCGGGGACGTGAGGCACGTCGTCGCCTCGCCCGACCTGGCCGAAGCGGTCCTGGGTTTTCGGGCCGAGACCCGCTTCGACAAGGGGATGGCGGAATTCGCGACGGCTCCGCTCCGGGCGTGAGGCGGGGCCCGTGAACTGGGGCACCATCCGGCCCCGGCCCGAAACATCTGGGGGCTTTCCGACGTTGCACGT
The DNA here is from genome assembly GCF_004912275.1 of Glycomyces buryatensis. Taxonomy (GTDB): domain Bacteria; phylum Actinomycetota; class Actinomycetes; order Mycobacteriales; family Micromonosporaceae; genus Glycomyces; species Glycomyces buryatensis. The sequence continues at coordinate 331,819 of NZ_STGY01000083.1, read as the reverse complement.
CGCATGAGCTCCCAGCGACCCGTCCGCCTTTCCCTGCTCGATCGCGCCGTCATCGCGGAGGGCGAGACACCCGCCGAGACCCTGCGCGACGTGGTGGGAAGCGCCAAGCGGGCCGAAGAGCTGGGCTATCACCGCTACTGGGTGGCCGAGCACCACAGCGTGCCCGGGATCGCCGGGTCGGCTCCCACCGTCCTGGCGGCGGCCATCGCCGCCGCTACGGCGCGAATCCGGGTCGGCACCGGCGGTGTCATGCTGCCCAATCACCGGCCGCTGGTGGTGGCCGAGCAGTTCGGGGTCCTGGAGGCGCTTTTCGAGGGCCGCATCGACATGGGTCTGGGCCGCACGCTCGGCTTCGTCCCGGCCGTGCGGGCCGCGCTGGGCCACGACCTGGACGAGGCCGACGATTTCGACGAGCTGCTGACCGAATTGCTGGGCTACTTCACGGGTGACCAGCAGACGTATCCCGGCGTGCACGCCCGGCCCGGCGAAGGGCTGCGCCCGGAGGCCTTCGTTCTGGCGGTCGGCTCCGGCGGCGAGTACGCCGCCAGGCACGGTCTCGGCCTGGTGATCGCCCCGGCCAGGGGGCTGAGGGCGATGGGTACGAAGATCGAGGAGTACCGACGCGACTTCCGGCCGTCCGCGTGGCGGGACGAGCCCTATGTGGTGGTCGCCCAGACGGTGGCGGTGGCCGAGAGTTGCGAGGCGGCGCAGGATCTGCTCCTGCCCGAGGCCTGGTCGACGGCGCTGTCGCGGACGCGCGGCGAGTTCTCGCCGCTGCGGCCGCCGGCCGAGATCCGGTCCGCCGAGAAGACGGGCAAGGAATCCGAGTACCTGTGGCGGGGCTTGTCGAACGCCATCTACGGCACTGAGGAAGAGGTGGCGCCGCGCCTGAAGGATCTGATCGAGGCGGCCGGCGCGGACGAGATCCTCGTAGGAACTTCGACATACGACCGCAAGGCGCTGTTCGATTCGCATCGGCGCTTGGCAGAACTGGCCGTCGGCCTCTGACGGTCATTCCAACCCCACGTGGCTCGCCTCGGGCGAGCCGCGCCGAGACGGGCTTCGCGGACGGCATGGCCGATTTCGCTCACGCCCCAATACGCTCAGTTCGCCGCGGTGGCCGCGCGGCTCCGTAAGAAGTCGAGCAGTGCCGTGACGATCCGTCCCGGCCGATCGTCTGCCTGCGCCGCAACCGAACCGTCCGGTGCCCAAATTCCGGACCCGCCCGCGGTCACCGGATAGTCGCTCCCCAGCCCGGCGAAGCAGGCCTGCACCACCCACATCCGGTACGCCGCGGCGAGTTTCGGCATCCGCTTGTCGCGGCGACCCGCTCCCTTCGGGGTGAACAGAGCGCCGGCCACGTAGGCGTCGATGCCACCCAAGCCCGACCGCTTTGCGAGCTCAGCCGTCTGGGCGACGTGCTCGAAGATTCCGGTGTCGCGGCAGATCGCCATGCCCAGTCGCCAGCCGTCGAGTTCCATGACGACCAGGTCCGCGGCGGCCGTGAACCGGCGGACCTCGGATTCGTCCGGGTACATCTTGCGATAGGCGACCATCGGGCCCTCGGCGTCGACGCGAATCGCGGCGATGTGCTCGACGCCGTCGGTCTCGCGGACCGGTGCCCCGACCAACGCCACCGACCCGGTCTCGGTGCAGGCCTCCCGGATCGCGTCGAAGACCGGGTCTTCAAGGGACACCGCAGGGGCGTCGAGCGCATAGGAGGTCAGCGACAGCTCGGGGAACACCACCAGCCGCGTCCCGGCGTCACGGATCACCGCGGCATGAGCGGCCGCGTTGTACGCAAGGTCGTTTCGGCGCAACTGAGGTTGCGCGGCTGCGATGGACAGCGGTGCGGGGTGCTCGGCCATGAGCTCCAGACTATCGATGCCGAGTTCATTCCGTCTGTTGAGTCGAGGTGCGTGGAATTGCCCGCCGGGCCTACACTTCCGGTGTGCCCGTGCGGGGTAGCCCCGCGTCTTGAAGGTTGACAGGTCCTCCCTTGAACGATTTCTTCTCCGCCGTGACGTCCTGGATCGCCCTCAATCCTTGGCTGCTGGGCCTGCTGGCTCTCAGCGTGGTCGGCTTCGCGCTGCGAAAACGCGCGAAGCGGCTGCCGGGTATCGAAGACAAGCAGCGGTTCACGCCCTCGGATTGGGCGATCCTGGTGTGCTGCCTCAGCGTGCTTCCGCTCTGGTACTTCGCGATCATGGCCCTCGGGCCCTACGGCGCGGGCGTGGACGGCGGCGTCACCGCCACGGGCACGGCCTCGAGCGTCGAGTGCGACCGGGCCTTCTTCGGCGGCCATGTGTGCAGCGCCGAAGTCGAATGGCATCCCGGATCGGGACCTTCGACCGAAGAAGTCCGAGTCTCACGTCCATTCGGGGCCGGAACCGAATTGCAGCTGGTCAAATCCAAGACGTACGAGCGCATCTGGCCGACCGGCTACGGGCGGCTGCCGCTGGGAATGCTCTGGGCGGTCGCCCTCGCGGTCACCGCGGCGATCGGGCTGGGCCGACTGACCAAACTGATCAGTTTCCCGCTGTACCAACGCGCGACGCTGCGAAGAGGCGAACCGGAGGAACCCCGACCAGAGGTGGATGAGGTCGCGGACGACCTGCGCGAGCGCTGACGGCACGGGCGGCCTTGGACCTATCCCTCCGCGGGTTCGTCAGCGGGCAGTTCCGCCTGGGCGAGCAGCGCTCGATAGGCGGGGTTTCGTTCCAGCAGTTCGGTGTGCGTGCCGGTGTCGGCGAGACGGCCGCCGTCCAGGAACAGGACCCGGTCGGCGTGGCGGATGGTCGAGACCCGGTGGGCGATCACGAGGGTGGTGCGCCCGTCCATGACCTCCGCGACGGCGCGCGCCAGCGCCTGCTCGCCGATCCCGTCGAGGTGCGCGGCGGCTTCGTCCATGACCAGGACGTCGGCCTCGCGCAGGAACGCCTGCGCGATGGCGAGGCGCTGGCGCTGGCCGCCCGAGAGCGTCGCGCCGTTCTCGCCGACCGCCTCGTCCAGGCCGGCGGGCCACTCGCGGACGGTGTCGGCGAGCTGCGCGCTCTCGAGCGCCTTCCACATCGCCGCCTCGTCGGCGCCCGGGACGGCCAAGTCCAGATTGGATCTGACGGTGCCCCGGAAGACGTACGGATGCTGGGGGATCAGCGCGATCCGTTCGCGCACTGCGGCGATCGGCCGTTCGCGCAGGTCGGTCCCGTCCAGGAGCACCCGGCCCGAGACCGGATCCCAGAACCGCATCAGCAGATGCGCCAGCGTGGTCTTGCCCGCGCCGGAGGCCCCGACGACGGCCACGTGTTCGCCCGCCGGGACGGTGAAGTCCAGGCCGTCGAGGACCGGAGTGCCCGCCTCGTAGGCGAAGTCGACGTGCTCGAAGCGCACCGCGCCGTCCCCGCGCTGTCGCGCTCCGGCCGAATCCGTCCCGGTATCGGCGACCTGCGCCGGTGCGTCGATCACGTCCAGGACCCGGGTGGCGGCGGCCGACATCTCGCCGAGCCGCTGGAACATCGGGAAAATCGCCGAGGCGGGTATGAACGCCGCGGTCAGCAGCACCATCGCGGCCGGGAACAGGGCGGGGTCGAGCCGACCGCCGCTGACCGCCGCGGTGAGCGCCACCAGGAAGGCGATGAACGTCGCGGCCACGATCAGGTCCGCCAGGGCGCTCTCGGCGCCCGCCCGGAGCGCGAGCGCCCGCTTGCGCCGCTGCACCCGCTCCGTCGCCTCGAGCACCCGCCGCTTCTGGCGCTCGGCCAGGCCCAGCGAGAGCATTTCCCGGAGCCCTTCGGCCCCTTCGAGAGTGATGGCCTTGAGATCGCCGAGGCCATCGCGCACCGCCTTGCCCTGGCGGGCCTGGAGCGGCCCCAGGAACCACGGGACGGCGATGAGCGCGGCGACACCGGCGAACGCGATGAGTCCGATCGGGCCCGTCAAGGCGATGAGCGCCCCGACCACGACGAGCGGACTGACGGCCGCGCACAGCGACGCCCCGACGGTGTGGGCGTAGAACCATTCCAGGGTCTCGGCGTCGGCCATCGCGGCCCCGGCCACCTCGCCGCCGCGGCGTTTGCCGAGCCCGCCGGGGGTGAGCCGCTCGATCCCGTCGTGCAGGCCCAGGCGCAGCCCGTCGATGACGCGGTAGGCCATCACGTGGCTGAGCCAGGATTCGATCCAGGTGAAGGCGCCGTGCGCTATCACCGCGCACGCGAGTCCAAGCAGGAGCAACTGCGCTAGACCCGTGTCGGACGGATCCTGGACCACCAGGGACGCGGCGTAGGCGCTGAGTCCGGCCGCCGCCGCGGCCGTCAGCAGCGAGAGCGCGAGGGAGGCCGTCGACTGCCAGAACATCGCGCGGTGCCCGCGCAGCACCCCGAGCAGCCGGATCAGCGGGCGCAGCAGCGCCGCGCTCCCGTAAGTGTGCTTGGGGCTCATCGGATTCCAACCTCTTCAATCCGCTGGGCGCGGTGCAGGCGCGCGAACAGTCCATCGCGTGCGATCAGCTCCTCCCACGTGCCGGTCTCGGCGACGCGGCCGCCATCTAGTACCACGATCCGATCGGCCTCGCGGAGCGTAGAGAGCCGGTGGGCGATCACCACGGTGGTGAACGGGGTGCCGTCGGTTCGGGCCGCTCGACCGATCAGTCCGGCGAACACCTCGGTCTCGCGGCGGGCGTCAAGGGCGCTGGAGGCCTCGTCGAGCACCAGGACTGGCGCGTCCTTGAGGAGCGCGCGGGCGATGGCGAGGCGCTGGCGCTGGCCGCCGGACAGGAGCGCGCCGCCGTCGCCGCAGGGCGTGTCGAGCCCGCCGCGGCGCGGATCGGCCACTTCGGACGCACCGGCGGCGGTGAGGGCGTCCCACAGGGTGTCGTCGTCGGCGCCGGGTGCGACCAGGCGCAGGTTCTCGGCGACGGACCCGGCGAACAGCAAGGGGGCCTGGGACACCAGCGCGACCGCGTCGGTGCACTGCTCGCTGGTCAGGTCGGCGGTGGCGGTGCCGCCGAGACGCAGCTCGCCCTCATCGGGCACGGCCAGGCGCAGCAGGAGCCCGGCGAGTGTCGACTTGCCGGAGCCGGAGGGACCGGCGATGGCGACGGTCGATCCGGCCGGGACGGTGAGGTCGACGCCGTCGAGCGCCGGAGTCTCGGATCCGGGGTAGGTGAAGGTGAGGCCGCGCGCCTCGATCGCGGGCGGTGCGTCGGGTCCGCCGAATCGGGGGGACGCCGCCGTGCCTCCGGGCAGCGGCGGCGTCGCCTCGTCGAGCAGGGCGAGGACCCGGCGTCCGGCCGCGACGCCGAAGTAGCCCGCGTGCCAGTGCATCGAGAGCTCCCGGAAGGGCCGGAACGCCTCGAAGGCGAGGAGCGTGATGCCGAACAGCGCGGCGGCCTCGACCGCGCCGGAGCCGACCCGGGCGATGCCGACGGCGAGGGCGATCGCGGGCCCGGCGACCAGGAACAGCGCGGTGATCCCGGATTCGAGGAGCGACACCCTGAGCTGGCGGATCGTGGTGGCGAGCAGCCGGTCGGAGGAGCGTGCGAGCTCCTCGCGGCGCCGGGCGGCGGCGTTGAAGGCGTTCAGCGTCGCCATGCCGCGCATGGAGTCGACCACGTCGGCATTGACGTCGGCGTATGCGTTCCAATGGGAGTCGCCGTGCTCGGCCATGATCTTGTCCCACAGCCGGGGCGACAGCGGCACGGCCAGGGCGACGGCGCCGACGACGGCGGCCGTCACGGGGTCGATGAGCGCCAAGGCGATCACGACCGCGATCGAGGTGAGCGCGGTGACGGTGACCTGCGGCAGGTAGCGGGCGAAGTACGGTTCGAGATTCTCGACGCCGTCGGTCACGAGGGACTGGCGGTGCCCGGTTCGCTCGCGCGCCAGCGCGAAGGGCCCGGCCTGGGCGCCGGCGTCAAGGATGCGGGAGCGCAGCGCGATCTTGACGCCGGTGGCGGCGCGGTGGACGGCCAGTTCCCGGCAGAAGTTCAGGGCGGGCCGGGCGAGGAGGGCGGCGGCCAGGACCGTCAGCGGCGTTCCCAGGTCCGCGAGCGCGGATCCGGTGATGACGTTGGAGAATATCGCGGCGGTCGCCAGTGCCTGGGTGATGACGGCTGCACTGATCGCCAGCCCCAGTGCGGTCACTCCCATCAGCGGCATGAATGCCTTGCGCGCCAAAGGGATCAGACGGAGGTGGATCACGTTCGCTCGGCTTCCTGGGGGCGGCGTCTTATTGCAAATGGTGTTCAATACACTAGCGTACCGATAACCATTGTCAATAATGAGCCATGTCCGAGATCGGAGCCACATGACCGCCGCAGCGGTGCCCGCGACCCGGCGGCCCCACACCCCCGCCCCGCCCGGCCGCGCCCGCCTGGTGCGGGGCCTGACCTGGATCGCCTGCCTGGCAGTGCTGCTCGTCCTCTCCATCCCCATCGCCGTCGGACTCGGACCCGTCCGGATCGCCCCCGGGGTCGTCGCCGACATCCTCGTCCACCACCTCTTCGGTGCGGGACAAGCGGACTGGGCCGTCTCCGACGACAACATCGTCTGGAAACTGCGAGCCCCCAGGGTCCTGCTCGGCGCCTGCGTCGGCGCCGCCCTCGCCGTCGCCGGGATCGCCGTCCAAGCCCTGGTGCGCAATCCCCTCGCCGACCCCTACCTCCTCGGCGTCTCCTCCGGTGCCTCCGCCGGAGCCGCGGCGACAATCCTCTTCGGACTCGGTGTCGGCACCATCGGACTCACCGGATCGGCCTTTGCCGGTGCCCTGCTCGCGATCGCCCTCGTCTTCGCCGTGGCCCGCACCGGAGGCACGCTCATCGGCGCGCGGCTCGTCTTCGCCGGCATCAGCGTCGCCTTCGCGCTCACCGCCGTCACGAACTTCCTGATCTTCGCCTCCGACTCGCGCGACGGCGCCCGCGCCGTCCTGTTCTGGACCCTCGGCTCGCTCGCCCAGGCCCACTGGGGCAGCCTCCCGATCGCCGCCGCGGCCGCCATCGGCATCACCGCGGCCATGGCCTGGCAGGCCCGCCGCCTCGACGCCCTCGCTATCGGCGACGAAGCCGCCCACAGCCTCGGCGCCGACCCCACCCGCTTCCGCGCCCTCGCCGCACTGCTCGTCGCCTTCGCCGTCGCCGCGGCGGTGGCCGTGGCCGGCGCGATCGGCTTCGTCGGCCTCGTCGTCCCGCACCTCGTGCGGCTCCTGGTCGGCGCCTCCCACCGGCTCGCCGTGCCCGCCGCCGCGCTCGGCGGCGCCCTGCTGCTGGTCTGGGCCGACGCCCTGGCCCGAACCATGCTCGCCCCCGGCGAGATCCCCCTCGGCATCCTGACCTCGCTGGTGGGCACCCCGCTGCTCATCGTCCTGGTCCGCCGCCTCGACTCCCGCTGACCCGAACCGCAACACCCAATGAAGGAGCGATTGATCCCTATGCGCACCAACCGGAAGAGTGCCGCACACGTGCCGCTGGCGGTCGCCGCCGCGACCGCGCTGGCCGCGTCCCTCGCCGCCTGCGGCTCCGGCCCCGAGGCCGCGGGCGCCGGTGACGGCGGCAGCGAATACCCGCTCACCGTCGTCAACTGCGGCGAGGAGACCGTGATCGAGTCCGAGCCGGAGTCGGTGCTCACCATCGGACACTCCGCGGTCGCTCTGCTCGACGCGGCGGGCGCCTCGGACCGGATCACGGCCCGCACCGGCGAATTCGACGCGCCGCTGCCCGAGGACCTGGAGAACCCGCCGACGGAGGTGGAGGTCATCGACCCCGCCGACCCCTCCGCCGAGACGATCATCGGCGCCGGGGCCGACATCGTCGTCGGCTACGGGCTCTTCGAGGCCGCGCCGGAGAGCCTGGAGAGCGCCGGCATTCCGAACCTCGTCATCACCGGCGAGTGCAATAACGATGAGGCCGTGGTGGGTTCGGTCGGCTTCGACACGGTCTTCGCGGACATCGAGCGCTTCGGCGAGGTCTTCGGCACCCAGGAGGCCGCGGCGGCCAGCACCGAGCGGCTGACGAGCGAACTGTCCGAGATGGAGGATTCGGCACCGGGCGCGGGCCGCACCGCCGCGGCCGTCTACTACTGGTCCTCGACCGCGACCATGAGCGCCTACGGGGGCCTGAGTATCGCCCACGACATCCTCGACCGCGCCGAGTTCGACGACGTCTACGGCGACGAGCAGTCGGCATTCGTCGAGGCCAACTTCGAGACGCTCATCGATGCCGACCCCGAAGTCATCTTCCTGGCCTACGGCGTCTACGGCGAGGACTTCGAGACCGCAAAGGCCCAACTGCTCGCCGAGCCCGGCGCGGCCGACCTCCAAGCGGTCAAGAACGACCTGGTCATCGGCGTCTCGGCCGGGGACCTCAACCCCGACCCCGGCGCGATCCGGGGCCTGCGCGCCGTGGTCGAAGGCGCTGCGCAGTGATCGAGACGGCCGGGCTGTCCGTCCGCTATGGATCGGTGGAGGCCGTCGCGGGCGTCGAATTCGACGCCCGCGACGGCGCGGTCACCGGCCTGGTGGGCCCCAACGGCAGCGGCAAGTCCTCGCTGCTGGGAGCCGTGAGCGGCGCGATCCGCCGCGCCGGCGGGACCATTATGGTCGGCGGCGACGACCTGGGGAGCCTGCGCCCGCGCGAGCGCGCCAAGCGCCTGGCCTCCGTCGCCCAGGAGGAACACGGCGAGTTCCCGCTCACCGTCTGGGAATCGGTCCTCCTGGGCCGCTCGGTCCACCGGGGCGGCTGGAGTTCCTACACCCCCGACGACAAGGCCGTCGCGGCAGAGGCCATGCGCCGCACCGGCATCACCGAATTCGCCGAGCGCCCCCTCGGCGACCTTTCGGGAGGCGAACGCCAGCGGGCGCTGATCGCCCGCGCCCTCACCCAGGACGCGACCCACCTGCTCCTCGACGAGCCGACCAACCACCTCGACGTCCGCTACCAGCACGAAATCCTGTCCCTGGTCGCCGAACTCCCGCTCTGCACCGTGGCGGTGCTCCACGACCTCAATCTCGCGGCCCGCTACTGCGATCGCCTGATCCTCCTCGACGGCGGCGCCATCGCGGCGGACGGAGACCCCGACAAGGTCCTGCGCCCCGAAGTCATCGAACCGGTCTACCGAATTGCGACGCGCCGGGTCGACATCGACGGCGTCCCACAACTCCTGTTCAGCCCGCTCACCCGGGACGACAAGAGCTAGCCGCTTATGGAATGCCGCGATTGCGGCGATCCGGAGGTCGGGTGTGTCGCGCAGGACGACCCCCCGTTCGCAATGGTGCCCAGTGGGTACGACACCGGTGGCGGGGCGCGTCGGGCGGCGGGCTGGCGGGGGACCTGTTAGATATTCCCTATGACTGACAAAACCGGACTGCCGTTGCGCAGAAGCCTCTCCCAATCACCGCCCCTGCAAGCCGGAGTCCTGTTCGGGCTCGGGCTGTTCGTTGCCATCGCCCTTGCCTGGGCCGTACGGGAATTGGGTACCGTTATCACCGCTCTGGTGGTCGCGACCTTCCTCGCCGTTGGACTTGAACGCCTCATCGGGAGCATGACCCGGCGGGGAATGCCCCGATGGCTGGCGCTCACCGTGCTCATCTTCGGGACCGTGCTGGTCCTGTGCGGCGGGATCGCGGCGATCATTCCCTCGCTGGTTCGCGAGACCGCCGAGTTCGTCGATAATGTGCCGAGCTACTACACCTCCATCATCAACAGCAAGTGGGTCGAGCAGTTCGGTGGCGAGAGCGCCCTGCTGGAGAACGCCAAGAACGTCGTCACCGCCGAGAACATCTCCAAGGCCCTCAGCGGGGTGGCCGGGGCGGGGGCCGCCGCCGGGAGCGGAGTGGTGTGGACGTTCACCACCGTCATCCTCACCATGTTCATCCTGGCCGGTTACGCCCAGCTGCGGCGCAACGCCATCCGACTCGTCGCCGCCTCCAAGCGCGACCAGACCAGCCGCATTCTCGACGGCATCCTTCAGCAGATCGGCGCCTACCTGATCGGCGCCCTGTCGATCGCGCTGGTCGCCGGAGTCTCCTCATGGATCTTCATGATGATCGTCGGCATTCCGTACGCGACGGTCCTGGCGCTGATCGTGGCCCTGATGGACCTCATTCCGCAGATCGGCGCGACCATCGGCGCCGTCATCGTCACCCTGGTGGCGCTGACGGTCTCGCCGATGACGGCGGTCGCCTCGATCATCTTCTTCGTCGCCTACCAGCAGCTGGAGAACTGGGTGGTCTACCCGACGGTCATGCGCAGCGCCGTCAAGGTCTCCAACCTCGCCTCGATCGTCGCGGTGCTGGTGGGCGCCACGCTCTTCGGCGTCGTGGGCGTGGTCCTCGCGGTCCCGATCTACGCCGCGATCCGGCTCATCGGCAAGGAACTCGTCCTGCCGCGTCTCGACGCGAGCTGACCCCAAACCGGTAAACGGGCCGGGCTCCATATCGGATCCCGGCCCGTCGTTCGCCTACAGGCGCTCCAGGATCGCTTCCATCTGAGTGATCTCGGCCTGCTGGGCGTCGATGATGGCCTCGGCGAGGGCGATCGCGTCCGGGTTCTCGCCATCGGCGATCTCGGTCTCGGACATTTCGATCGCGCCCTCATGGTGCGCGATCATCGATTCCGCGAAGTGCGTGTCGAACTCGACGCCCGAGGCCTCCTCCATCATGGACATGTGCTCTTCGTCGATCATGCCCGGCATGGTGCCGCCGTGGCCGGAGTGCTCGGACATTTCGACCGGTTCGCCCCAGGCCTCCAGCCAGCCGGTCATCGTCTCGATCTCCGGGGCCTGGGCGGCCTCGATCTGGTCGGCGAGTTCGAGGACCTCGGGGTCCTGGGCCCGGTCGGCGGCCATCGCCGACATCTCCACCGCCTGCTCGTGGTGGACGATCATCATCTGCGCGAACTCGACGTCGGCGTCATTGAAGGACGCTTCCTCGGACGAGCCGGTGTCGTCGGCGGGGTCGTCGCCGCAGGCGGCGAGGGCCATTGCGGCGACGGCGGCGACGCCGGCGGCCAGTGCGCGGCGGGTGATGACGGTGCGGTTCATAGGTAGTACTCCTGTCGATCGGTGATTTCGGGATGCGGGTCGAGGTGGCGGGGCAGCCAGCAGTACGGCCTATATGCGCAATACCGATATCTCCATGAAGGACAGTCTGCCGCCCGGAGGGCGGGAGGAGGTCCATCGAAACGCGGGGCGTCGGATCGGGCCGGGCGCCCGCAGCGGGGCGCCCCTGCCGCGGTGCCACATGGCGGCGGTCAGCACCGCAAGGCAGAACATCGTCAGCATCGCGGCGCAGGTCTGCACCAGGTGCGACGCCGATTCGGGGCCGGGATCCGCCGCGAGGGCGGACTCGCCCGTCGCCTGAATCGGCGACTCCGCGACCGTGGTGTGGCAGGCGGGGCCATCGTGGATGTGAACGGCCCCGTGCATCCAGGCCACACCGAGGGCCACGGCGATCATCAAGACCACCAGACCCGCTCTGCGCCAACGCAACAGTCCGCTCACCTCCGCTTCACTCAAGGTCGATTCCGATCGGTGCTCAAATACCGCATGGGGGTATTTGACCGGAGCATATGCCAACGCACCATCCGGCACGAGCACCGCCCCCATCAGTCGTGCTCCTCGCCGGGAGCGTGGCTGTGGTCCTCGGCTTCGGACGGGGCCTCGGAGTCCTCATCGGATCCCGGCTCCGAAGCTTCGTCGGCATCGGTGGCGGGGTCCTCCGTCTCGGACCCGTGGTCGTGGCCGTCCTCTTCCTCGGTCTCGCCGTGCTCGTGGACGTCCTCGGTCTCGCCGTGCCCATGCCCGGCGCCGCCGTGGCTCAGGGCGCTGACGATCCCGGGGATCGTCATGAGCCCCAGCAGGACCGAGGCCAGGATGCCCGCCAACCGGTAGCCCTGGGTGGAGAGCACTCCGTGGCTCTCGCGCGGGATCAAGGTCCACAGCAGGCAGGTGACGATGCCGGCTTCCAGCGCCGTGCTCAATGTGTCGCCCAGGCCGATCGCCTCCGGGACCCCGGCGTGCGGGCCGACCGGAACGCCCTGCCAGCGGCTGAATGCCCACAGCGCGATCAGCCCGAGGTTCACCGGGATCGCGCTGAGCGTCAGCAGCCGGTGCTCGAAGGGCATCGCCAGGATCGACCAGGACAACTGGAACACAGCGGTGAGGAGGAAGAACACCCCGGCCGCGGGCCATTCGGCCCAATGGGAGGGGACGGCGGCTACGTGGATGATTCCGGCCGCGGCGCTCGCCAGCGCCGCCATGAGCATTGCCAGCCTGGCGTCGGTGGGTCCGGGGCGGTGCCCGGCGGCATAACCGCGCGGGCGCTCGGGACGGGGTGAGGGCCGGGGTGCGGACCGCTGCGTCGGGGGCCGGCCGGCGCTGGGGCGGAGCAGCGCCGTCCGTTCGGCGGTGCTCGGCGGGGTGAGGGTGGAAGGGGACGGCGCCCGCCGTCTTGGGGTCGGATCGGATTGCACAGCGCTCCTTCAGGTCAGCGTCGGCGGGCAGGGCCCGCCAGGGCCGTGATTCACGGGGCGGGTCCTCGGCGGAGGGCCCGGGAATCTAGACCCGGCTGATCTGAAGTTGCGAGCGTTCGGGCGGTGCGCGCCCATTGGGGCCGAGTTCGCCTGCGGTCCAAGGCGAGACGGGCGCGGGACCGGCGAGGGCGTGCGGCAGGTTATCGGGTGCTGCGGTGTTGTCGGCAATGCCCGTCTCGATCAGGGCGCCGCAGTTGGCTTCGGCATGGGCCTCGTGGCGGCCAGGGGTCTCGGCGGGGGAGCAGTCGGTCGCCGCCGTCTCGGCGGACTCCGCATGTCCGTGATGGACGAAGTCCCCATGACCGAGCATGCCGACAAGGTGACCGAGGGTCATGAACGCGGTGAGAACGGCCAGGCAGACGGCCAAGCGGCCGGCTCCGTGCCGATTGCGGTCCATGCGACCCCGCATTCCTCGTTCGGTTCCCGCGGCCATGTTAGTGCAAACTCACCGGCGCTGCGGAGCGACGTCGACGCCTTCTATTCCTCGGTGCTCACCGACCCGTTGGGAGTTGGCGAGTGCGCGGCTCGGTCGTAGACTGGGCCGGCGCCCCCTGGCGGGCCGCTCATTTTCACACCCTGTTCGAGAATGGAAGCGCCCTTGCTCGGCACCGTTGACCTGTGGACCTATCTGGTCGCGACCGTCCTGATCATTCTGCTGCCCGGGCCGAACTCGCTGTACGTGCTGTCGGTCGCCTCACGGCGCGGACGCCGGGCCGGGTTCGCGGCGGCGGCCGGGGTGTTCTGCGGCGATTCGGTCCTCATGGTGGCCTCCGCTGCCGGGCTCGCGTCGATGTTCGCGGCCTCCCCGGTCCTGTACAACCTCATCCGCTGGGCCGGCGTCGTCTACCTCGGCTGGCTCGCGCTCGGACTGGTCCGCGCCGGCTGGAAGAGCTGGCGCGCCGCGCGCCGGGGCGACCCGATCATGACGGCCCAAGCCGAGCAGGGCGAGCGCGGCGAGCGTCCGTTCGTGCGCGCGCTCATCGCGAGCCTGCTCAACCCCAAGGCGATCCTGTTCTTCGTGGCGTTCTTCGTCCAGTTCGTCGACCCCACCTACGCATGGCCGGTCCTCAGCTACGCAGTCCTCTTCGTGATCCTCCAGGTCTGCTCGATCACCTACCTGACCACGCTCATCATCACCGGCGACCGCCTCGCCCAGACCTTCCGCGAACGCCGCCGCCTCTCGGCGGTCGGCAACGGCCTGGTCGGCGCCGTCATGATCGCCTTCGCTGCCAAACTCGCCACCGGCTGACCGAAACGGGAGCCCGACGGCCAACGCGGCCGTTCGCCCGGCGGCTACTTCAGGCCGTCTCCCTGGATCGCAGGCGGCGCAGCATCCTCGCGTCGCCGAAGCCCACCGCCCTCGCGGCCGATTCGACCGTGTTCCCCCGCGCTATCAGGTGCTCGGCCCGCTCCAAGCGCAACCGCGACTGATATTGCAACGGGGACATGCCGATCGCATCCGCGAACAGCCGCGACAGCGTCCGCTGCGAGACCCCCGAGTGATCCGCCAGGTCCGGCAGCGGCAGCGGCTCCGCAAAGCGTGCCTCGATCAGGTCCTGTGCCCGGTGCACCGCGTCCGACAGGTGCGAACGATGCTGCAGCATCGCGCTCGACTGCGGTTCCCCACCATTGCGGCGGGCGTACACCACCATCGCGCGGGCGATCTTCGCCGCGAGTGCCGGGCCGTGCCGCACCGCCGCCAAATGCAGCGCCAAATCGATGCCGCTGGCGATCCCCGCCGAAGTCACGACGCCGTCGTCCTCGGTGAACAGCACGTCCGGGACCACCGTCGCCCGCGGGTAGCGACGCGCGAGTGCATCCTGGAGGTCGTGGTGAGTGGTGCAGCGGCGCCCGTCGAGCAGACCGGCCTGGCCGAGCGCGAACGCGCCCGAACAGACGCTCGCGACCGTGCCGCCGCGCCGGTGATGTTCATTGAGGCGATCGACCTGCGACCGCGTCAGACGCGGACTCCCGGCGGTGCGCGGTGAACTCCAGCCGGGGACCATGACCAGATCACTCGCTTCCAGTGCGGGCCAAGCCGTCTCGGCCCGGAGCCCGACGCCCTGCGCGGTGGGGACGTCCTCCTCATCCGCGACATACCGCAGCCGGTAGTCCAGCCCCAGGTCGGTCGCGGTGGAGAACACCTGCGCCGCCCCGGCCAGATCGAGCAGATGCAGCCGGGGCACGAGGAGGAAGACGATCTCAGTCAATGGAGAATCCTTTCGGGCGGGTCAATCTTGCCAGGATGCCAACGCCTCCTCCACGGTGGCCACCGTAGCGAACCGCCCCGCCAGCGCGTACTCGGTGCGCTCGATGATGTCCGCGACGGGGAGTGTGCGCGGGTCGGCGAGAATCTCGTCCAGACTCCGCCCGGCCGGGGCGTCGCGGTGCTCGACCGGGTTGGTGGCGGTCGCCTCGGTGACGAACGTGGTGGTGTAGCCGAGGTCGGAGGAGACCCGCGCGGTCGTCTCGCAGCACTGCTCGGTCCGGATACCGGTCACGACGAGCTCCCCGACGCCGTGCGTGGTGAGTATCTGCTGGATGTTCGTGGTGGTGAAGACGTTGTGCGAGGTCTTGATGAACTCGTATTCGCCGCGAGCGGGCCTGAGCCCGGGCAGGTATTCGACGAAGCCGTTGACGGGATCGAACACGCCGCCGGTGCCCGGTTCGGAGTGGCGGACCCACATGACGAGGTCGTCGGCGTCCCGGGCCGCCTCCACGAGCGGATTGATCTTGTCGACGATGCCGGGGTTCGAGATGGCCGCCCAGATGGGGAGCTGGCGGAAGGACTCTTGGACGTCGATGACGAGCAGTGCTTTCTTCATGCCCCAATTCTGGGCGCGGCCCGGCGCGCCGGCCAGACACGATTCCGCCGTCTCCCGGACCGATCTGGCCAACGTGAGGCGGCAGGTCGAACTACAGCGTGCCGAGGGTCTTCAGGGAGGGGAGGGCCTTCCCGTCGAAGTCGAACAGGGCCTGGTTCTCCCAGGCATTGCCCGCCGACGGATCGGTCGGGTCCCAGCCCGAGCCCTCCACACCGGTCCAGGCCGCCTCCCACCAGAACAGGCCGCGGCCCAGGCCGTTCGGGACGGCCTTGACGACGTCGGCGACGGTGGTCAGCATGGCCGACTGTCCATCCGGAGTGGACGGATAACCGGAGACCGGTTCGGCGTCGTACATGACGTTCTCGTGGCCGTCCGCGTCCTCGGTGGTGAACGGGTAGGCCGTCTCCACGACATAGATCGGTTTGCCGTAGCGCGAAGCCATATCGCCCAGGTTCGACTCGAGACCGGAGAGCGCGCCGTGCCAGTACGGGTAGTACGAGGCGCCGATCGCGTCGAAGGGGACGTCGCGGTCCAGGGCGGCATCGAAGAACCAGCGGAAGACGTCATTATTGCCGCCCTCGGCCAGGTGCAGCAGCACCTCGGCGCCGGGTGCGGTGTCGCGCACCGCGTTCGACCCGGACGTCATCAGCTGTGCCATCTGGTCGAGCTGGTCGTAGCGGCCGTCCGGCCACAGGAAGCCGCCATTGGTCTCGTTGCCGACCTGGACGTGTGACGGGTCGACCCCGGCCGCGACCACGGCGCCGAGCACGTCGGCGGTGTGGTCGTAGACGGCGGTCATGAGCCCGGAGAAGTCAAGGTTCGCCCAGGCGGCGGGCTTGGCCTGCTGCCCCGGGTCGCACCAGAAGTCCGAGTAGTGAAAGTCGATCATGACGTCCATGCCGGCGGCCTTGGCGCGGGAGGCCATGTCGACCACCTGCGTCTTGGTGTTGTAGCCGTCGGCGGGGTCGACCCACACCTTCAGGCGGATGCAACCCAGCCCCGACGCCGCGAGGATCGAGACGGCGTCGTTCTCGGTGCCGTCTGCCGCGTAGTACACGGCCCCGTTGTCCTCGTTCTTCGGCAGGGTCGAGATGTCGGCGCCCCGCACGAATGCCGGTTGCTTCGGTTTGCCCTTGCCGTCCTTCCGGTCGAAGCTGTCGGCCAATGCCGGGGTGGCCGCCGCGGCGGCGACGCCGAAGGCGCCGACCGCGGTGAGAGCGGTTCTGTGTCTCATGTGGAGTTCACTCCTTGGTGATCGTGACGACGACGACCTCTCCTGCCGAGACGGGGACGTCCCCGTCGTAGTCGGCACCGGTGAGGGCGTCGGTGCCCCGGAGGTCGGGGACGGTGGTGTCCTGATCGCCGTGGTTGATCAGGAAGCAGTGGTCGCCGCGCCGGATGAGCTCGACCGACTCCGCCACGCCCGCCGGGCGCTGGACACCGGAGGCGTCGAGCACCTCGGCCAGCAGCGAGCGCAGTCCGGTGGCGTCATCGAGCGCGGTGGCGGCATACCAGGCGGTGCCGCCGCCGAGGCGGTGGCGGGTGATCGCGGGGTGGCCCGCGTCGGGGCCGCCCGCGAACGCGGCGACGGACTCGGCCCCTTCGAGCCGGACGCGTTCGGACCAGATCCGGCCCCGGGCACCGGAATCGAGCGCCGGCGCCTCGTCCTGGTGCAGCGGGTGGAACTCCTCGGTCCACAGCCCCAGCGTCTCTCGCAGCGCGCCGGGGTGGGGGCCGGGATGGACGCCGTCGTGCTCGTCCACGATTCCAGAGAAGTAGGAGACGAGCAGGTTGCCGCCGTTCTCGACGTAGCCGCGCAGGTTCTTGCCGGCCGCCTCGCTCAGCAGGTACGAGGACGGCGCGACGACGAGCCGGTAGCCCGACAGATCACTTTCGGGGTGGGCGAAGTCGACGGTGACGTGCTGCTTCCACAGCGACGCGTAGTAGGCCTCGACGCGTTCGCGGAAGCGCAGGTCCTCCGACGGGCGCCATTCGAGTTCGAGCGCCCACCACGACTCCCAGTCCCACAGGATCGCCACGTCGGACTCCACATTCGAGCCGACGACGGGCGCGAGCCGCTTGAGCTCGCCGCCGAGGGACACCACGTCGCGCCACACCTGGGTGTCGGTGCCGCCGTGGGGGAGCATCGCGGAGTGGAACTTCTCGGCGCCGGCCCGCGAGGCCCGCCACTGGAAGAACATGAGGCCGTCGGCCCCGCGCGCCAGGTGGGCCAGCGAGTTGCGGCGCATCTCTCCCGGGGTCTTGGCGATATTGCGCGGCTGCCAGTTCACCGCCGACGTGGAGTGTTCCATGACCATCCACGGGCCGCCCGCCACCGAGCGGGTCAGGTCGGCGCTCATGGACAGTTCAATGTGGTTCTCGGGACGCTCGGCGATCAGGTAGTGGTTGTTGGAGACGATGTCCACCACCGGGGCCCAACGGAAGTAGTCCATGTCCTCGCAGTTGGGGATCATGAAGTTCGTGGTCGCCGGCGCCTTCGAATAGCGGGCGATGATGTCGCGCTGGAGCAGATAGTTGGCGATGTGGGCGTCACCTGAGAACCGCTTCCAGTCCAGTTTGAGCGCCGGGTTGACCCCGGGAGGCGCGGCGGACGGGGTCTCGACCTGGTCGAACGAGCGGTACACCAGGCCCCAGAAGGCCGTGCCCCAGGCGTCGTTGAGTTGGCCGATGTCCACGTACTTCTCGGCCAGCCAGCCCCGGAAGGCCGCCGCGGAGGTATCGCAGTAGCACTCGACATTGGCCCAGCCGTACTCGTTGTGCAGGTGCCACATCTCGACCGCGGGGTGGTCGCCGTAGCGCTCGGCGAGTCGCTCGACGATGTTCGCGCACGCCTCGGTGTACGCCGGGGACGAGGGGCACACCCCGTGCCGCGACCCGCCGGCCATCACTCGGCCGTCGAAGTCGACCAGCCGGATCTCGGGGTGGGACTGCCGCAGCCACGCCGGGGGAGAGGACGTTGGGGTGCCCAGGTTGACGCCGATCCCGTTCTCGTGCAGCAGCTCGATCATCCGGTCCAGGTCCGAGAAGTCGTACTCGCCCGGGGCCGGCTCGAGGATGCCCCAGTTGAAGACGCCGAGGCTGACGAGGTTGACGCCGGCCTCTCGCATGAGGCGAACGTCCTCCAGCCAGGTCTGCTCCGGCCACTGTTCGGGGTTGTAGTCGCCTCCGTAGCGAATGGTCTGCAACGCGGTCTCCTGTGGGGTTCCTTGCATAAATGCCTGTGAACGTGCACAGTACTCGACGCCTAAACCGAGCGCAAGTCGCGGTCCAGGACGCTGCCGTTTCTAAATTGTGATCGTTTCATGAAGAATTCTTGCCGCAATATCGGTCAATGGGGACGTAACACTGTTGCTTCGCGTCACATCAGTCGCTAGATTCGTGTAAACGTTCACAGTCCGGCGGCACCCCCCATCGACGCCCGGACTCCCCTCGTCACTGATCGATCGAGACAAGGACTTGACATGCGAAGCAATGGAGCTGCCGCGGACCTGGCGCTGAACCGCCGTCGTCTGCTCGTCCTGGGCGGTCTCACCGCGACCGCCGGCACGTTGGCCGCCTGCGGCGGCCCGGAGGAAGAGGAGGAGGCCACCGACCTCCAGTGGGACGCGGACGCCCAGCAGTACGTCATGGAGGACGCCATCGCGAAGGGCGAGCAGCCCCTCAAGATCTGGATCGAGGACGAGCCCCTCGCTCAGGCCCTCATCGCGGCGTTCAACCAGGAGTACCCGGACGTCAAGGTCGAGTACGAGCTCGTGATCAAGGACGAAGCGGTCGAGAAGATGGCCACCGCCGGTGAGGCCGGCAACGGCGGCGACGTGTACATGACCTTCTACGACCAGCTCTCCCGCGCCATCGACCAGGGCGTGGCCGCGCCCATGGGCGAGTACGACACCGTGCTCAAGTCCCGCATGAACGAGACGTTCACCGGTGTCGTCTCCGGCGGCGACGACGGCTCCATGCACGCCGTCCCGATCACCACCGAGTCGATCGCCCTGTTCTACAACAAGACGCTCCTCAAGGAACTGACCGGCTCCGAAGAGCCCGCGAAGACCTGGGAGGAGATCGCGGCCCTCGCCGAGGAATACAACCAGCCCGGCTCGAACCGGTGGACCATCCAGTTCACCCCCGGCGAGATCTACCACGCCTACTCGGTGCTCTCGGCCGCCGGCTGGACGGTCTACCCCGATCTGAACCCCGACGACCCCGGCTTCGACGACCCCGCCTTGGCCGCGGCGCTGGAGTACTACGCGGGACTGCGCGAGCTCTTCGACGTCCCGGCCGTCGACGCCACTGAGGAGAACATCCGCCAGGAGTTCTCCGCCGGCACCGTCCCCTACGCCATCAATGGGCCCTGGGCCTTCGCCGACTTCGACGCCGGCGCCGAGGAGCACGGCTACGAGTACGGCGTGACCGTCCTGCCGAGCATCGAGGGCGGCGAGCCCGCGAGCTCCTTCGCCGGCATGCACATCGCCGTCGTCTCCACCCTCACCGAGTACCCGGCCGCCGCCCGCGTCTTCGCCAACTTCATGGCCTCCGACGCCGGTGCCGCCGCCCTCTACGCCTCCACCGGGCAGATCCCGGCGGTCAACTCCGACCTGCTCTCGGGCATCGAGGGCCTGGCCGACGACCCGCACGTCGCCGGCATCATCGAGCAGTCCGCCCAGGCCGACCTCATCCCGCAGGTCCCCGAGTACTTCTGGGAGACCGGCAACACCCTGACCGTCGACGTCTGGGACAACCTGTCCACCGTCGAAGAGGCCCAGACCAAGGCCCTCGACTCCTACAACGAGCTCCACGGACTCTAGGAACCACCGCGCGATGAGCAATGCTCCACGCGGCCACCTCCCCGCACCGGTGCCAGGCCTCGCCTCGGCACTGGTGTGGGGGGCCGGCCAGCTGATCAACCGCCAGGCGGGCAAGGCCGCCTGCTTCTTCGTCTGCTTCGCCGCCCTGGTCGGCTGGGAGATGGGGACCGGCAACTACTACGCCGGCATGGACTTCGACGCCCGAGGCAACGGCGGCTTCTTCGTCAAGGGACTGTGGGGCCTGTTCACCCTCGGTTCCCAGGCCCGGGAGGTGACCCTGACGGGCCTCACCGACGGCGACAACTCGATCATCCTGCTCGCCAACGGCCTGATCGCCCTCCTGACCCTCGCCCTGCTGTCCATCATCTGGATCTGGAGCATCCGCGACGCCGCGCGCTACCGCGCCTCGCTCAACGCCGGAGGCGAGCGCGAATCCTCGCTCGACTACCTCAAGCGGCTGTGGGAGGGCGCCTTCGCCTACATCATGCTCTCCCCGGGCATGGTGCTCATGGTGTTCATGTCGGTACTGCCGATTATGTTCGGCATCCTCATCGCCTTCACCAACTACAACCGCGACCACCTGCCGCCCAAGAACCTCGTCGGCTGGGTCGGCTTCGACAACTTCGGCGCGATCTTCTCGGTCCCGGCCTGGACCCAGACCTTCCTGGGCGTGCTGGTGTGGACCTTCGTGTGGGCAGTGGTCTCGACCGCCGCCGCCTACGGATTCGGCTTCCTCCAGGCCGTACTGCTGGCCAACCAGAAGGTCAAGTTCCCCCGAATGTGGCGCTCGATCTTCCTGCTGCCGTGGGCCGTGCCCGCGATCGTCTCGGCGCTGGTGTTCCGCTCGATGTTCAACGGCCAGTTCGGTCCCATCAGCCAATGGCTGATGGACGTCGGACTCACCGACGAGCGGATCTACTGGTTCACCGACGCCTCCAACCCCAACCTGGCCCGCGGCATCGCGCTCCTGATCAACCTGTGGATCAGCTTCCCGTTCTTCATGGCCCTGGTCGGCGGCGTGCTCACCAATATCGACGACAGCTACTACGAGGCCGCCCGCATGGACGGGGCGAGCCCCCTCCAGCAGCTGCGGCACATCACCTTCCCGGTCGTCCACCGGACGGTGGCGCCGCTGCTCATCCTGTCGTTCGTCACCAACTTCAACAACTTCGGACTGGTCTACTTCCTCACCGAGGGCGGACCCGACAATGCCGACTACCGCTTCGCAGGCAGCACCGACCTGCTGGTGACCTGGCTGTTCAAGCTGACACTGAACAACCAGCTGTACAACATCGGCGCCGTGATGAGCCTGTTCATCTTCCTCATCGTCGGCACCATCTCGGTGTGGAACCTCAACCGCTCCAAGGCGATCCGGGAGCTCTGACCATGACCGCCAAGACCGCCGAACGGCCCGCACCGACCCGGCCGCAGCGCCGCCGCATCTCCGGCGGACGCAAGGACACCATCGCGTCGGTGTTCATCCACCTCGAACTGCTCGTCGTCGCCCTCATCGTGATCTTCCCGCTCCTGTGGGTCGTGGGCGCCTCGCTCAGCCCCGGCGACGGGCTCGGCGCCGTCTCCCCGTTCCCCGCCGACGCCACCTTCGACCACTACATCGACCTGTTCACCGAGACGAACTACGGGCGCTGGTACCTCAACTCGCTCTACGTCGCCACGCTGAACATGATCGGCTCGGTCGCCCTGGCCGCGCTGTGCGGATACGTGTTCTCCCGCGTCAGGTTCAAGGGCCGCAAGGCCGGGATGCTCAGCATCCTCATCCTCCAGATGTTCCCGGCGTTCGTCGCCGCCATCGCGGTCTACATGCTGTTCCTGAACTTCGGACTGCTGGACTCCCTGACCGGCCTGGCGCTGGTGAGCATCGCCGCGGCGCTGCCCTACAACATCTGGCTCATGAAGGGCTACACCGACAACCTGCCCGCGAGCCTGGACGAGGCCGCGGCGATCGACGGCGCCAGCCGCCTGACAATCTTCCGCAAGATCATCCTGCCGCTCATGCGGCCCATGCTCACCTTCGTGGCCATCACCCAGTTCACCTTGCCGTGGATGGACTTCATCCTCCCCAGGCTGCTGCTCCAGAGCCCCGACAAGCAGACCGTGGCGCTCGGCCTGTTCCAGATGATCAGCGATGAGTACTCCAACGCGTACACCACCTTCGCCGCCGGAGCGGTCTTCCTGGCCGTCCCGATCACCATCCTCTACATCATCCTGCAGCGGTACCTGGTCACCGGCGCCGCAGCGGGCGCAGAGAAAGGATAGGACGATGGCCTCCCCGATCCGAGGCGCCGACGTCTCGATGACCGCCGAGATCGAATCCCTCGGCGCGCAGTTCCACTCCGGCGGTCGCAAGCGGGAGCTGTTCTGGCTCCTGTACGAGTCCGGCGTCAACACCGTCCGGCTGCGGCTGTGGGTCGACCCGCACGACGAGCGGGGCGAGGCGTACCTCGGCGGCACCAACGACCTGGACAACACCGTCCAGTTGGCCCGCCGCGCCAAGGCCGCCGGGCACCGGATCCTGCTCGACCTGCACTACTCCGACTTCTGGACCGACCCCAAGAAGCAACGGGCCCCGAAGGCCTGGAGGGACCTGCGCGGCCTCGACTTCGACATCATCGGCCTGTCCTACTACCCGTTCTGGCACGGCACCCTCGATGACTTGGGCGCCAACCTGAACGACATCGCCGAGCGCTACGGCAAGGACGTCCTGGTGGTCGAGACCTCCTACGCCTGGACGGATGCCGAGCCCGAGGGGCACCGCTCCGTCTTCCGGTCGGAGTTCGCCGAGACGGGCGGATACCCGGCCACCTTGGAAGGGCAATCGGCCTTCCTGCGCGACCAGTATGCCGTCGTGGCCGCGGTACCCGGCTCCCGCGGTCTCGGCATCGTCTACTGGGAGCCTGCCTGGCTCCCGGTGGACGGCACCACCTGGGCCTCGCGGGCGGGCATGGAATACGGCGACGACGTCGCCGAAGGCGGCAATCCCTGGGCCAACCAGGCCGTGTTCGACTTCGAGGGAAATGCGCTGCCGTCGCTGCGGGTCCTGGGACAGACCGACGGTCCAGGGTGAGACAGCGGGAGGCCGCCACCCCTTGGGCGGTCTCCCCCTCTCCGGAACCGGAGAGGGATAATTAATGAAACGCAAGGGAGAGCTGAGCGACTTGGTACGGAAAAGACCGACGATTCACGACGTCGCGGCGGTGTCGGGCGTCTCGCGGGGAACCGTCTCGCGAGTCCTCAATGGGCAGGGCAATGTCTCGCTCGCGGCCGAGACCGCGGTGCGCCGCGCCGTGGCCGAGACCGGCTATGTCGTCAACCGGGCGGCGCGGAGCCTGAAGACCAGCCGCACCGGCTCGGTCGTGATGGTCCTGTCCGAGCCGCAGGAGCGACTGTTCGAGGACCCCAACTTCTCGGTGCTCATGCGCGTGGCCACCAATCAGCTCGCCGACCGCGACATGTCGCTGGTGCTCATGATCGCCGGTGACGACGGCGGCAGGGAACGGGTGGTGCGGTATCTGCGCGGCGGGCACGCCGACGGGGCGCTGCTGGTCTCGACCCACGCCGGTGACCCGCTGCTGCAGTCCATTGTCAGCTCCGGGGTCCCGGCCGTCGCCTGCGGCGCGGTCCTGGGCCGCGAGTCGGTGATCCCGTACGCGGCCGCCGACGATCGCGGCGGCGCCAGCGCCATGACCGAGTATCTGGTGGAGCAGGGCCGCCGCAAGATCGGCATGATCACCGGCCCGCTCGACACGCCCGGCGGCTCACTCCGCCTGGAGGGCTTCACCAGCGTGCTCGGCCGCAAGGCCGGCAAGCAGATGGTCGTCCACGGCGACTACACGCAGGCCGGCGGCGAGTCCGCGATGCGAAAGCTCTTGGCGACGGTGCCCGATCTCGACGCGGTGTTCGTCGCCTCCGACCTCATGGCCGCCGGCGCGCTTCAGGCCCTGCACGTTGCCGGGCGGAGCGTTCCGGGCGATGTGGCCGTGGGCGGCTTCGACGACTCGGCCATCGCCACGGCGACGCGGCCGGCCCTGACCACGGTCCGCCAACCGCTCGCGAAGGTCGCCGAGGAGACCGTGCGGCTCCTCATCGCCCTGATGGACGAGGAGGAGGTCGAGTCGGTGACGCTGCCGACGCAGCTGGTGGTGCGCGACTCCGCCTGATTCGTAGGATTGTCGCGCTTGGGGAGGCCTGCATTGGGGGTGGGGGCGCTGGCGGGAGTGGTGTCGGTGGATGGTCGGGCTGCGTTAAAGGCATCGACGACGGAAGCGGGGAGGACGGGGGCGGCCTCCGTGCCCGGCCGCCCGGCTGTCGGTGCGGAGGGTCGGGATGTCGGACCTGTCGGGCATGGTTGCAACGGGGGACCTCAGTGGGCGACACGCCCGGCCGCGGGGTGAGGGGGTGGCGGAGTGCGAGGGTGCGGGATGCGGGGCGGTGCCGGCGGCAGTCATGGCGAGAGGTGTTGTGCCGCAGTCACTCCACGAGGTTATTGTGACCCACGCCTCTTTGTCGTTAGTGGATCGGTCTGTGACGTAAAAGTAGTATTGAGGTACGCACAGAGATATGGAATTAGTACAGCAGTCGAGCAGGTGTAAGCAGACTACGCCAAGCCTCTGGCCGAGACGCCTTCTGACTGATTCCGAGAACACCGGCCTCATTTGCTGGGGCAGTGGTTCTCAGCTCCTGGTGCTATCGGGTCCCGCGGTCCACTGCGCCCTTCG
>NZ_STGY01000083.1:306426-306725 GCF_004912275.1 Glycomyces buryatensis | reverse complement strand
CCGAGGCCCGGGGAGCCTCCCGGACCGAGCCCGCCTGCACACCAGACGGGGCACGGGACCGAAGCGACCAGAACACGGCCGGACCGGCCGGTGAGCGGGACGCTCGTTGATCGACCTCGTTCCACCGGAACGGACCCGGTCAGCAGAACGGACCGGTGAACGGGATGCTCCTGGGCGGGCTTCACACGCTTCCGGGCGAACCGGCGAGCGGGAGGCGCCCCGGTGGACTTGGCCGGGCCGGAACGGACCGGCGGAAGACGCGAAGCCCCTGAAGAGAGAGGGGGCGAGCAGGTCCGAGC
>NZ_STGY01000083.1:306205-306293 GCF_004912275.1 Glycomyces buryatensis | reverse complement strand
ACGAAGACCGAGGCCCGAGAGCCGAAGGCCGATGTGTGATGTCCGAAGCGTGACACAGGAAGGGAAGGGAAGCACGATGACCATGACG
>NZ_STGY01000083.1:0-306073 GCF_004912275.1 Glycomyces buryatensis | reverse complement strand
CGACCATGACGGACCCGAGCTCGAGCTCGACGGCGCCTCGCCCCTGCCCCCCCCCCCGCACGCGCGGTCAGGCCGCGAAGGCCACCGGCCCCGCTCGGGTCGCCGCTCCGCCGAGCCTGGCCCCGCCGCAACGCATTCCGGCCCGACCTCGGCAACGCACCCAGGACCGGTCTGCCGCCGCTTCATCGCTGACGGCTTGAACCTTCACCCACGACCAGCCCCGTTCCGGCAGGCCGCCCCGACCAGCTTTCCCCGCCACTCCGTCGCTGAGAGTCTGAACGTCAAGAACAGTGCCACCCAACCCCAGCGGCGCACCCGGGACCGACTCTTCACCAATCCATCGTTGACCGCCTGAACCGCAAGGGAAACGCTGCCGGGCGCTGCGATTCACCGGCGACAGGCTCGCCACCTCGCCACCGCCGAGGGCCCGAACCCCAGTTGCAACCTTGTCCGGTACGAACCGGCGCTTACTGATCGACATTGCCCTTAGGCGAGGTAGCGTTGCACGAGCCCCCACTCGTCCAATTGCCGCACCTGCATCCGCGTCCACGGCGACATGTCCGAGTCCGCCCGCAGCGCCTGCGCTTTGTAGGCGTCCCAGGCGATCCACTCGAAGCCCTCGACCTCGTCGGGATTGGGGGACGGGTCGGTCTCGATGCGGCACAGGTAGACCGGGCAGATCTCGTTCTCCAGCACCCCATCCATGTCGGCCTGGTATCGGAATGTTGGCAGCGCGCACACCAGGTCCTCGGGGACCACCCCGAGTTCCTCGCCGATTCGCCGCGCGATGGCGGTCTCCATGAACTCGCCCGGGCCGGGGTGCCCGCAGCACGTGTTCGTCCAGATGCCGGGGAAGACCCGTTTGCGGCCCGAGCGGCGGGTCATCAAGACCCGCCCGGCCCGGTCGAAGCCGTAGCAGGAGAACGCCAGATGCAGCGGTGTGTCCCCGCCGTGCACGGCCTCCTTGGGCGCCCGCCCGATCGGCGTCCCGTCGTCGTCGAGCAGGACCACTTCCTCTACCGCGTCAGTCATCCGCCCATGGTGCCTCAGCGGCCTTTCAAACCGGCGTGCACCGCGCCGTGCGGCTCGGGCACGTTGGCCGCGACCGCGATGACGCAGCCGAGCGCGAGGATGAACAGGCCGACGGCCGCGACCGTCTCGCCCGAGGCGTACGCCGACGCCGCGAGGTCCTCGGTGATGCGCAGGTCGCCGCCGTAGAGCATCGCCGTCCCCGCGAAGCCTCCGAACGCCCAGGCCATGCGCGTCTCGTGCGTGCGCCAGGCGAAGAACAGGGCGCACCACACCACCAGCAGCAGCATCAGGACCAGGGACACTCCGTACGTGCCCTGATCGCTCTGGACGCCTTCGACTCCCGACAGATGCCAGTAGTCGGTGCCCTTGTCGGGGCCGCTGTCCACCCACGGCATGAACATCGACGACGCCACCAGCATCGAGCCGCCGAGCGCGGCCAGCCCGCCCGCGCGAGATACCGGGCTCGAGGGTTCACGTTCCATTCCGCACCTCCGGATCGCACCATTGATCCCCCAAGCGCAGCACCGCATCGCGCGAGAGTCAACCCCAGGGACGGATCCACGACAGTGTGCGTGTCGTATTGTCGCGCAGGGGTACTCCGTTTGAGGGACACGTCACCGGGAGTCGAGACGGCGCCCCGTGGAGTCTGGACGGACCTCACTAAAGTTGCTGCCATGGCAATGAGCAACCCCCGCCCAGCCGGAGTCAGCATCGACTTCGGCACCTCTCACACTGTCGCCTCGATCCGCCGCGCCGACGGACGCGTCCACCAGCAACTGTTCGACGGCTCGCCCCAGCTGCCGTCGGCGGTGTTCATGAACGACGAGGGCGGCCCCGTCGTCGGCGCTGACGCCCTCCACGGTGGACGCCGCAAGCCCGAGCGCTTCGAACCGAACCCCAAGCGCCGCATCGATGACGCCACGATCCTGCTGGGAGAGACCGAACTTCCCGTCACCAGCGTGATCGCCGCCGTCCTCAGCCGGGTCGCGCGCGACTGCCAGCAGACCCTCGGCGATCTCGGCCAGGTCACCGTGACCGTCCCCGCCGCCTGGGGCCCGACCCGCCGCCACATCGTCGCCGACGCCGCGACCGCCGCCGGACTCGGCAAAGTCGACCTGATCGCCGAGCCGGTCGCCGCCGCCAGCTACTTCGTAGAAACCCTCCAGCACGATGTGCCCATCGGATCCGGCGTCGTCGTCTACGACCTCGGCGGCGGCACCTTCGACGCGACCGTGCTGCGCCGCTCCGCCGGCGGGTTCGACATCCTGGCCGTCGACGGCGCACTCGACCTGGGCGGGCTCGACTTCGACCAGGCGCTGGCCCAGCACCTGGCCGCGAGCGTGCAGCCCGACGACGAGCGCTGGACGCGGATCATGTCGCCGACCGAGAACGCGGACCTGCGATACCGGGCCACGTTCATGGAGGAGGTGCGGCAGGCCAAGGAGCGGCTGTCCCGAAGCGTCTCGACCGATCTGACCATTCCATTGATCGATGTCGACGCCCATCTCACCCGCGAGGAACTGGAGTCCGTGTGCGCCCCGCTGGTCGAGCGCACCGTCCGCGTCGCCCAGGGCGTCATTCGCGAGTCCGGCCTGGCCAATGAGCAGATCGCCGGGCTGTTCCTGGTCGGCGCCGCCAGCCGAATGCCCTTGGTCGCCACCAGACTCCACCAGGAACTGGGGATCGCACCGGCGGCGATCGAGCAGCCCGAACTGGCCGTCTCCGAGGGCGGCCTCGTCACCCGCGAGATCATTTCCACCTCGCCCGCGCCGACGCCCAGCCCCGCCCTGCCGCCGCAGGTGACCGGGCCGCAGGTCACCCCACAGCCCTCGCCGATGCCGCAGATGCAGAGCCCGATGCCGGTCCAGCAGGGACACATGACCGGCCCGATCACGCAGCCGTCCATGCAGACCGGCCCGATCCCGGCGCAGCAGAGCCGATCCTGGCTCACCTCCACGGCCGGCATCACCACGCTCATCGCCTCCGCACTGGCCATCGTCCTCATCGCGGGCCTGTTCATCGTGCCCGGAATCCTGAAGGACCAGGGCGAGCTCAACGCCGGCAACGACGACACGTCCAATGCCGCCGACAATGAGGAGTCAAGCGGCGAGGAGGCGAGCGGCGACAGCGGGGGCAGTAGCGGCGAGTCCGACCCCGGAGAAGGGTCGGGTCTGGTCGACATCGCCGACGCGCAGCTGGGGGACCAGATCGCTGAAATGACCGACCCGCACGTCGGAGCGGTCACGCGCGTGCGCACCGCCGAAGTGGACGGGGAGACCGTCGCCGTCACCGGCGGGGTCGACGGCATCATCCGGATCTGGGACCCGGCCACCGGCGAACTCATCGACACCTACCGGGGCCACACCGACGAGATCGAGGGCATGTCGATCGTGGATGTGGACGGGCGGCCCGTGGTGTGGTCGAAGGACTATTCCACCGAGAGCGTCTGGTACCTCGACGACCCGAGCGAGGTGATCGACTCCCGCGAGTCCAATTACAACGGAGTCGCCTGGGTCGGGATGTGGGGATCGGTCCCCGCGTACGCGAGCGGCAACGAGATCATGCAGCTGTTCACCGGCGATGAGATCGACACCATCCAGTCCACCTACTACCCGGATTGGTGGACGCTCGAAGAGGTCGACGGCAAGATGCGCGAGGTGGGCGTCTCCGAGAACCGCGTGTACGTCAGCGACATGGAGACCGGCGAGAGCGCCGGCGGCACCTTCGACCAGCTCGCCTACGACGTCGCCGCCTTCGACGTCGGCCAGGCCGGCGACACGGCACTGGCGGTGACCGCCACCAGCGAGGGATCGGTCCAGGCGTGGGACCTCGCTTCGGCCGAGAAGTACGGCACCGCCGCGACCGAGCTGTACCAGACCGTCTACGACATGGAGGTGACCCAGCTGAACGACCGCCCGGTCGTACTGGTCTGGGGCAGTACCGGTCTGAGCCTGTTCGACCTCGACACGGGCGAGCAGATCGGCGAGAGCCTCGCCCCGCACAGCGGCGACGACGAGCTCTACTATGCGGCCATCGCGAATGTCGACGGACACCCGGTGGCGGTCACCGGATCGGGGCTCGGCACCGTCCAGACCTGGAGCCTCCAGGAGTAGCAAGGTAGCGGCCCGCCGACCGGCGGGCCGCGATAATGATCCCTACCGCATGGAGGCGACCATGCGCGTGTAGTCGCCGAAGGCCTCCTCGACCTGGTCGAGATCGAGTCCGTAACGCCCCAACGAATACTCGTGGTTGCGGCGCATACCGGGCCGGGCCAGGACCGTTTCGAGGTTGCCCTCCTCGCGCATCGTCCACTTCATGTCGAGGCGCTCGAATATGTCGGGGAGCTGGCCGTACGGGTCGGCGGTGAGCTGGTGGTACGACACGTCGACCATTCGCTCCGGGGGGACCTGCAACCGCGCCCGGCGGCCCTGCTCGACCATCCACGAGAGCGTGTCGAGCCACTCCGCGCCGATGCGCCGCGGGTCGTAGGTTCGGTTGCACAGGGCCGTACCGGTCTCCACCAGGGAGCACCAGGAGCCCATGACCGTCTGCGGGTCGCGGTGGGTCCACATGATCTTCGCGTCGGGGAACACCTGCAGCAGCGCGCCGATGTTGTACATGTGGAAGGGGGACTTGAGGACCCAGCGGCGGGGCCGGTCACCGTGCTGGAGGACCTGGAGGAACTCCTTGAGATACTGGTAGTCGGGCACGAAGTCGCGCTGGCCGAGCCAGTCCCGGTACCCGGGGAGGGGGAAGCGGGTCATCCAGTGCAGGCCGTGCGGCAGCGCCAGCACGCACTCCTCCGGGGTCTCCGCCGACGAGGGGTGGATGTCGGCCCAGATCGGCGTGATGATGTTGACCGCCTTGGAGACCTGACCGGCCTTCTTGCGGCGCTGCACGCGCAGGCGCGGGTCGATGTCGAAGCGGTCGGCATTGTGGAACTCCCACAGCAACGGCGCGCGGTTGTCCTCGGGGTCGGCGATGACCTTGTGCGCCAGGGTCGTCGCCGTGCGGGGCAGGCCGACCACGATGATCGGCCGGTCGATCGGCTCGTTCGCGATCTCGGGATTCTCGGTGTGGAGGCGGCGGATGCGCAGCCGGTTCTCCAGCCGCATCCCCATCTCGGTGACGGTCCCCATCCAGCCCATGTACGAGATGGTCGGGACGTCCGCGAAGCGGTGCAGCAGCTGCCGGAAGTCCTCGGTGAAGTCCGGATCCTGGCCTGCGCTCATCCCGGAGGCCTGCTCGGCCTTGGCGACCACGCGGTCGAACACGGCGTCGGGGTTGCGGAGCGCGCGCGAGAGGGCGGGGGTCATGGCGGCATTGAGCGGTCGGACCCAGCGGGCGACACGGCGCATGAGGGAGTCCTCTACAAGTGGCGGAAGCAAACGTGACTCAGTCTTTCATATGCCGCCTTGGGTCGCGTTTGCCTCCGGAATCGAAGGTGAACCGACGCCATTGCGGGGTTGACGTCGCACGATCGCGCTGGATAAAGTGCAGATGCATCGATACATTGAAACGATTCATTACTTTGATCGGAGGTCGAGACAGTTGGCAGTCGAATCCGATCCGCCACCGCCCCAACCGCATCCGGTCATCGCGCTCACCGGCGTCGCCAAGTCCTTCGGCGCCGTCCGCGCGCTGGTGGACGCCGGACTCGAACTCCACTCCGGTGAGGCCCATGCCCTGGTGGGGGAGAACGGCGCCGGGAAGTCCACGCTCATCAAGATCCTGGCCGGGCTCTACCGCCCCGATGCCGGACACATCGAAATGGACGGTGAAGCGGTCGCCTTCACCGGCGCCGCGGATGCGCTGGCGGCCGGGATCGCCGTCATCTATCAGGAACCGGCGCTGTTCGGCGACCTCACCGTCGCGGAGAACCTGTTCGTCGGCCGCCAACCGCGGGGTCGGCTCGGACGCATCGACCGCGCCGAGATGCGCCGCCGAGCGGCCGCGCTCTTCGAACGCCTCGGTGTCGCGCTCGACCCCGACCGGCCCGCCAAGGGCCTGTCCATTGCCGACCAGCAGCTGGTCGAGATCGCCAAGGCCATCTCGCTCCAGGCGCGCGTCCTGGTCATGGACGAACCCACCGCGGCCCTCTCGGGACGCGAGGTCGAACGCCTCTTCGGGGCCGTCGACGCCCTGCGGCGGAAGGGAACGGCGATCCTCTTCATCTCCCACCGCCTGGAGGAGGTCCACGCGCTGTGCCAGCGGGTCACCGTCATGCGCGACGGGCGCCGCGTCTCCACCGACCCCATCGAAGCGGTGACCACCGACGAACTCGTGCGCCGCATGGTCGGCCGCGACCTCAGCGCCATGTACCCGCACCGCGAGACCGAACCCGGCGACGTGGTCCTGCGCGTCGAGGGCCTGTCCCGCACCGGCCTGTGCCGCGATATCGACTTCACCGTCCGCGCCGGGGAGATCGTCGCCCTGGCCGGCCTGGTCGGAGCCGGACGCACCGAGACCGTCCAGGCCGTGTTCGGGATCGAGGCACGCGACGCCGGGCGGGTGAGCATCGACGGGCGTGAACTGCGCTCGGGTGATCCCCGGGCCGCAATGCGCGCGGGCGTGGCCCTCGTGCCCGAAGACCGCCGCCAACAGGGACTGCTGCTCGACCTCTCGATCCTGCGCAACGCCACCCTGACCAGGCGGCACCGCCTCTCGCGGCTGGGATTCCTCACCGGCGGCGCCGAACGGCGCGAGGCCGCCGAATGGACCGGGCGACTCCACGCCAAGTACGGGCGGCTCACCGACCCGGTCGGCACGCTCTCGGGCGGCAACCAGCAGAAGGTCGTGCTCGCCAAGTGGCTCGCCACCGGCCCGAAGCTCCTCATCGTCGACGAGCCCACGCGCGGCATCGACATCGGCACCAAGGCCGAGGTGCACCGGCTGCTGTCCGACCTGGCCGCCGACGGCGTCGCCGTCCTCATGGTCTCCTCCGAACTGCCCGAGGTCCTCGGCATGGCCGACCGCGTCCTGGTCATGCGCGAGGGCCGCCTGGTCGGCGAGCTCGCGCGGCCTGCGGCCACCGAGGAGGCCTTCATGCGACTCGCCAGCGGCCAGGAGCACATCGGGGAGGTGCGGTCATGACGACGGTCGCCGACGCCCCCGACCAGACTCCCTCCGCCGGAACGGGTTCGACCGCGCTCGACTTGATCCTGCGGTTCCGCGCGCTGGGCCTGCTCCTCGCACTCGCCGCGCTCATCGTCATCACCGCATCGGTCAATCCCCGCTTCCTCGGCGCGCAGTCCATTCGCGACCTCCTGTTCGCCGCCGCCGTCACGGTGCTGCTCGCCGCCGGCATGACCGTCGTGGTCCTCACCCGCGGCATCGACCTGTCGGTCGGCTCGACACTCGGGCTCTCGGCATACCTGACCGCCACAGCCCTCTCATCCGGCACGCCGGTCCCGCTCGCGCTCCTGGTCGGGATCGGAGCGGGCGCCGCCTGCGGCGCGGTCAACGGCGCGATCGTCCACTTCGGCAAGGTCCCGCCGCTGGTGGCGACCCTCGGGACCCTCTACGTCTTCCGAGGCATCGTCTACTTCACCGCGGGAGGCTCGCGCGTCAACGCCTCCGACCTGCCTCGCGGCTTCCTCGACTTCGGTTCCGGGGCGGTGCTCGGTGTCCCGTACCTGTTCATCATCTCCGCGCTGGTGCTCGCCGCCGTGGCGGTATTCCTCTCGGACTACCGGGCCGGACGTGACCTGTACGCGCTCGGCTCGAATCCCGAGGCGGCCCGGCAGACCGGACTTCCGGCGGGGCGGCGATTGATGACCGCCTACGTCCTGTGCGGGGCGCTCGCCGGTCTCGGCGGAGTCCTGTACGCAGCCCGCTTCGGCACCGTGGACGCCTCGGCCGGGTACGGCATGGAGCTCAATATCGTTGCGGCGGTAGTGGTCGGGGGCGTCGCCATTTTCGGCGGTTCGGGCACGGTGCTGGGCGCGGGCCTCGGCGCGCTGCTGCTGACCGTCATTTCGAACGCCCTGCCGGTGCTGCGCATCGACCAGTTCTGGCAGCAGGCCATCGTCGGCGCGCTGATCCTGGCGGCGATCGCCCTGGACCGACTCGTGGGTCTGCGGGCGGCCCGCGCCTTGCGGAGGAAGGCCTCGCATGTGGACTAGATTTCGCTCCTCCGGCGCGCTGCGCTCGCTCGCGACCTGGGATGCGGCGATCATTGCCGCCACGGTCCTGTTCCTGCTCATCGCCGCTCAGTCGGTGGAGCACTTCGGGACCGCGCGCAACGCCGGGCACCTGGTCATCGACCTCGCCCCGGTGCTGCTGCTGGCGCTGGTGATGACGCTCATCGTCATGACCGGCGAGATCGACCTTTCGGTCGCGAGCACGGTGGGTCTGACCAGTGCCGCCATGGGCGTGATGTGGAACGCCGGGGTCTCGCTGGAGACGATCATGCCGCTCGCGGTGCTGCTCGGCGCGGTCCTCGGGGCGGTCAACGGGCTGTTCATCACCGGCTTCGGGTTGCCGTCGCTGGCGGTCACGATCGGAACTCTCGCGCTCTACCGCGGGTTGTCCTATGTGCTGCTCGGCGATACTGCGGTGGCGGACTGGCCGAGGAACTTCACCGGCTGGACCCTCGGCACGATCGGTGAGTCCGGCATCCCGAATCTCCTGATACCGATGGCGATCCTGGCAGCGGCCTTCGCGGTCCTGCTGCACGCAACGACGTGGGGCCGTTCGATCTACGCCGCCGGGGCCAATCCCATCGCCGCCGCCTACTCTGGAGTCGCGGTGCGGCGCTTGAAGTTCTGGCTCTACGTGGGCTCCGGCGCGATGGCGGGTCTGGTCGGCGTGCTGTGGACGCTGCGGTACTCGTCCGCGCGCGCCGACAATGCCTACGGGCTGGAACTGACGGTGGTGGCGGTCGTCCTGCTCGGCGGCGTTTCGATCTTCGGCGGCAAGGGCGCGCTGCCGGGCGTGCTGGCCGCGGTGGTCCTGCTGACGGCGGTGCAGAACGCGCTGCGGCTGGCCCACGTCTCCACCGAGGCGCTGACCGTCGTCACCGGCTCGCTCCTCATCGTCGCCGTCCTGGCGCCGAACCTGATCTCCTCGGCGGGCGAGGCGCTCCGCGCCCGAAGACGCCGAACCGCATGATCCTCCGAACACTCCTCACGAAAGGCGTGAAACTCATGTCTCGCAAACGAATCCTCTCTATAACCGCACCACTGCTGGCGGGCGTCCTGCTGGCGGCCACCGCCTGCGGCGGCACCACCCAGGGCGATGACGACGATGGCGGAGGTGCGGCCACGGGCGGCACCGCCGACCCCGACGCCGACTACCAGACCGGCCTGTCGATCGCAATGCTTCCCAAGTCGGTCAACAACCCGTACTTCGACGCCTCCAGCGCCGGGGCCGAGGCCGTGGTGACCGAGCTCGAAGGCACCTACGAATACACCGGCCCTTCCGATGCCTCCGCGTCCTCGCAGGTCAGCTACATCGACACCCTCAGCCAGCAGGCGAGCGACGCGATCCTGCTGTCCGCCAACGACCCGAACGCGCTGTGCGCCTCCCTCGACCAGGCTCGCGCCGGCGGCACCATCGTGGTCACCTTCGACTCCGATGTGGAGGCCTCCTGCCGCGACCTCTTCGTCAGCCAGGTCAACGGCGACGAGGTCGCCCTGTCCCTGCTGGAGATGGCCGCCGAGCAGACCGGCGGGGCCGGCGAGATCGCGGTCCTGTCCGCAACGGCCAACGCCACCAACCAGAACGCTTGGATCGAGGCGATGGAGGCCGAGCTGGAGAGCAATCCCGACTACGCCGATCTCGAACTGGTCGACGTGGTCTACGGCGACGACGAGGACGAGAAGTCCTTCTCCGAGACCCAGGGCCTCCTGCAGACCCATCCGGATCTGAAGGCGATCATCTCCCCGACGACCGTGGGCATCGCCGCGGCGGCGCGCTACCTCTCGGGCTCGGAGTACCAGGGCGAAGTGGCCCTCACCGGTCTCGGCACTCCCAACCAGATGCGCGAATACATCGCCGACGGCACCGTCACCGAGTTCGCACTGTGGGACCCGACGGCCCTCGGTGAACTGGCCGCCTACACCGCCGCGGCCGCGGCCTCGGGCATCATCACCGGAGCCGAAGGCGAGGTCTTCACCGCCGGTGACCTCGGCGAATACACCGTCGAAGCCGACGGCATCGTCACCCTCGGCCCCCCGACCCGCTTCAATGCCGACAATATCGACGACTTCGACTTCTGAACGGCCGCAAGCCCATGGCACAGTTGCCGACATGAAATACGAGTCGCTGAAACACGATCTCAAGCTGGCGTACGACGCCGACACCGACGCACGAGCGGGGATGGAAGACGCGGAGTGGAAGCGGGCCGAACGAGCCCGCTTCCTCACCCACCTGCTTGAATCCGGCGCGACCGGCCTGCTCGAAATCGGCGCCGGGCACGGGGTGAGCGGCCGCTACTTTGCCGACGAGGGACTCGAGGTCACCTGCGTGGACCTCTCGCCGGAACTGGTCGAACGCTGCCGGACCAAGGGCCTCACCGCAGCGGTGATGGACTTCAGCGACCTGTCCTTCGCCGATGGCACATTTGATGCCGTCTTCGGCATGAACTGCCTGCTGCATGTCCCGCGGGCCGAACTCCCCGCCGTCCTCACCGAGATCCGCCGCGTTCTCGCCCCCGGCGGACTGTTCTATTGGGGCCAGTACGGCGGCCAGGACTTCGAAGGCGTCTGGCCGGACGATCACTATAAGCCGAAGCGGTTCTTCTCCTTCATGACCGCACCTCAGATCAGGGCCGTGGCCGCCGACCACTTCACGCTGGAAGCACTCAATCTCGTCGCCCTTGACAGGAACATCGACCAATACCAGGGCCTGATCCTGCGCCGCCCCTGACTGTCTCGGCGGGCCAAGCGCTGCCGCACGCACAGATCGGCGGCGTGCGGGATCGAGATGCGCGGCGTACGATCTGAGCCCCGACGGACGAAGGAGCGCGCATGACCGACCAGCAGGCAGCGATCGGGCTGGCACGATTGGCCGACATTATTCGGGCCGAGGCCGCCAATGGGCTCTACTGGGGCGGGACCGACGATGACATGGCTCGGATGCGGCAATTGCGCCAGTCCGCCACCGAGCTGATGGCGCTGGTCGATCACCGCAGCGCCGATGAGATTCAGGCGATCTTCGATACCGACCTGTTCCTGCGAACCCCGATGCCCGCCACCGAGATCCGCATTGCGTGCTCCGACGGCGAGACCGTGGTGCGGCGCCGCCGCCTGCGTTGGGAGGAGCCCTCGCTGGGTCAGAGTCTGAACAGTCTCGCCGAGGCTCTCGACGCCGATGTGGACTCGCAGCCGCAGGGGATCGCCGACACCGACCTGGCAGGCCTGCCGTGCCCGCACACGTTCCTGCTGGCCTACGGGGCGACGACGCCATTGACCTCCGAGGAGGTCGAAGCCATCCTCGAACCCGGCGATCGAGACCTGGCCGGTGAGCTGGAATTCCTGGCGCCGGGGGAGAGCGCCATCGAGCGCGAGCCGTCGCCGCTGCCGGTCGCGGCAGTCGTCAAACGAATCCTCGACCAGGTCGCCGACCTCGCCAAGGAAGGGCTGAAGATCACTGAGAGTTTCTATGAGCGCGAGCGTTACGAGCGCATCGAGGCCCTGTGCGCGAACACCTTCGAAGCCGAGATCGACTACCCGTCGGTCGACTGCGGCGACCTGGCCGTCGTGGGGCTCTCGACCGGCGCGGACGCCGCGATCTTCAATGAGGAAGGCCGGCTGCTCCTGATCCGCCGCACCGACACCGGCCAGTGGGCCATGCCCGGCGGCGGCGCCGAGGTGGGGGAGACAGTCGCCCTGGCCGCCGTCCGCGAGGCCGCCGAGGAGAGCGGCCTCGATGTCACGATTACCGGCCTGGTGTGGGCATTCGACAAGCGCGAGAACAATCTCGGTGATTCCCGCATGCCGATGATCATGAGCTTCCAGGCCCGGGTGAACGACCCCGACCAGCCCATCCGCCTGGCCGAGCTCGAAGCCTCCGACCATCGGTGGATCACCGAGGACGAGTGGAACACGATCGACTTCTTCAAGGGCCACCAACTGCGGGTCCCGGAGGCCTTCGCGGCATACCGCCGTTGATCCGACCGACGCGGGTCGAACCGGCTGCGGCACATGCCGAACGGGTGCGGACGGTCGCCGACCGTCCGCACCCGGACTCGAACTAGAAGCTCTTCAGAGTGCCGCCGTCGATGACGTAGTCGGCTCCGTGAATGTTGGCCGCCCGGTCGGAGAGAAGGAACGCCACCAGATCGGCGACCTCCTCGGGCTCTCCGATGCGGCCCGAGGCGATGCCGAACTGCTGCGGAATGGCCTGGAGGAAGTCCTCGTGCGGGACGCCGTAGGCCTCGGCGATCTTCTCCCCGAAGCTGCCGGCGTCCCTCCACAGCGAACTGCCGATGACGCCGGGGGAGATGGTGTTGGCCCGCACGCCCTGCGGGGCGAACTCCTCACTGATGCGCTTGGTGAAGGCGGTCAGCGCGGCCTTGGCCTCGCCGTAGCCGACGGGGCTCGTGGACGGCACCTTGGCGTTGACCGAGGAGAGGTTCACGATCGCGCCGCGGCGCTCCAGAATGCTCGGCAGGGCCGCGCGGGTGGTCCACACGGCACTGAAGAGATTGAGATTGAAGATCGACTCCCATTGGTCATTGCCGACGTCGAGGAAGCTGCCGATGGTCATCCCGGCCGCGTCGCCGGCGCCGACATTGTTGACGAGGTAGTCGATCCCGCCGAGAGTTTCAAGGGACTGCTCGACCAGCGTGGTCACGCCTTCCTTGGTGCTCAGGTCCGCTGAAACCGTCGCGGCGGCGACCTTTTCGAGCTCCGGGGTGATGGTCCGAGCGGCGCCGACGACGCGGACGCCCTCTTCGGCCAGGGCCCGCACGATGGCCAGCCCGATGCCGCGGCTGGCGCCGGTCACGATCGCGGTCTTTCCATTGATTCCGAGGTCCATTGGATTCCTTCCAGAGATTTTTCTTGAACTTGAGGTCAAATATCGAGGTGAGAAAAACGCCCCGGATGGGGCGCGGTGAATTAGAAGTTGGTCAGGGAGGTGTCGATGATGTCGTGGAGTTCGGGACCGTCATAGGTCTTGGCCATGACGCGCAGCCCCACAATGGTGTTCATGAGGAAACGGGCCTGCTTTCGGGCATCGACGCCTGGTGCGACGTCGCCGTCGCGCTGGCCCTGCTCGATGCGGGCGGTCAGTATCGCTATCGTGTGCTCCTGCATCCGGTGCACGGCCCTGGACGCGTCTTCGTCCTTGCCGCCCAACTCAAGTGCGGTGTTCGCGGCCAGGCACCCGCGGCGCACCGGCGCCGCGAGGTCCATCTCCACGATGAGCATCAGGTAGGCCCGGATCCGTTCCTTGGCGGTGCCCGGGATGGACATGTACTCCTCGGTCATCTCGGCGCCGGCCCGGTCGTACAACTCCAGTGCCTTGTCGAAAAGTGCTCGCTTGGAACCGAAGGCGTGGTACAGGCTGCCCTTGGCGACGCCCGTCGCCTCGGCCAGGTCGGCCGGGGACGTGGCGCCGTATCCATTCGTCCAGAACGCGTCCATCGCCTGTGAAACGACGACGTCCGGTTCGAACTGCTTAGGCCTGCCCATGTCTCAACCGTAAACCATTCTTGACCCCTAGGTCAAATACATATGCGCCGGATCACTATGTCTTTCGAACCGGTTGGCGCAGAACAGTTTTCAACTTCTCCGGGGTGACCCTGCGGGGATCGCTCAGGTAGATCTCGTGGTGGAGGCCGTTGAAAGCGAGCCCGTGGTCGGGCATGAAGTGCCTGTGAAGGTCCGCCAGTGTCGGACCCTCGTCGTCGTACGAGCCCCGGTGCAGGACCTGGGCGCACAGGCCCTCTTCGAGGGCGTGGTGCTCGATTCGGGCGATCGCGGGGAGCCGCTTCTTGGCCTGCGCCGTCGCCTTGGCGGCCTCGATGAGCTCGGCGTCGACCCATGCCGGCTGGCAGATCAGCATCCGCCACTGCCACGAGGACTTGGCCCGGGCGGTGAAGTCCTCCGGGCGGTCCGACCACCAGAGTCCTTCGAGCGGCCCCACGGTGAAGTCGCCGCCCTCGCCCCGCTTGCAGGCGAACTTGATCGTGTAGGCCACGGAGTAGAGCGCCTCCACGGCCTCGGTGTACGCCGCGGCGGTGTTCGGGTCCCCCCGGCCATCGATCGCGAGGAACTGCTGCGGGGGCACGTCCAACAGGTCCCAGTCGGTGTTCTTGGGCGCGTAGAGGGACTTGAGCTCGCGTTTGAGGTCGTAGGCGGCCATCTCGAGTTCCTTGGCTAGGCAGGCTCTCTTCCGCCACGCTACGCGCGGGGTCCGACAAGTCCGGGCGAATTGCGGGAGCGGCGACAGCGGGCTCGGGTCCCGGACTGTTCCACGCCTCCATCGGGGCCTTCGGCAGGGCCTGAAACGAACAGGTTTGCCTACCGGGGTCGGTGGGGAGATACTTGACCCGTGCAGACCCCCAATGTCATAGCCTCCGATCTGGATGGCACCCTCCTCGGCCCCGACCACCAACTCACCGAGCGGACCCGCAAGGCGCTCGTCGCCGCCCGCGAGCACGGCTTCGCCATCGTCGCGGTCACCGCCCGCACCCCCTACGGCGTCGCGAACCTCCCCGGACTCATGGAGCTGGTCGACACCGCGATCTGTGCCAACGGGGCGATCTTCTGCCAGCCCGAGGGCGGGGACATCCGCATTCTGCGCTCGA
Source organism: Glycomyces buryatensis (assembly GCF_004912275.1). Taxonomy (GTDB): domain Bacteria; phylum Actinomycetota; class Actinomycetes; order Mycobacteriales; family Micromonosporaceae; genus Glycomyces; species Glycomyces buryatensis. Next base: position 291,282 of record NZ_STGY01000083.1, on the reverse strand, counting down.
TCCCGCTTCCCGTGGCGCGCAAGGTGAGCGAGACGCTGACCGAACTGCTGCCGGGAGCCGCGTTCGCCGTCGAGACCGGCACCGGCATCGTCGGCGAGGGGCCGTACCAAGAGCTCGTGAACTCCCCGAACTGGGACTTCGCCGACAGCCTCGAAGGGGTTTTCGACCGGGCCGAACGCGTCGTCAAGATCAAGCTCTACCACCCCGAACGCACCGGGGACGACATGGCCGCCGCCGTCGCCGGGGCCGATCTGTCCGAGCTCGACATGTGCCACTGGGGCGACTTCGGGATGCTCGACTTCAACGCCCCCGGCGTCAATAAGGCCACCGGCCTCGAAATCTGGTGCACCGAACACGGCTACGGCCCCGAGGACGTCGTCGCATTCGGCGACATGCCGAACGATGCCCCGATGCTCTCCTGGGCCGGCCGGTCCTACGCCGTCGGCGACGCCCACCCAGAAACCCTGGCCGCCGCCACCGATCGGGCCAAGTCCAATGCCGAAGACGGTGTGGCACAAGTGATCGAAGGACTCATCGAAGCCGCGCGCAGCGTCGCCTGAGTCAATTCGACCCGCCGAATAATGATTGCGGCCCGCGCCGCCGTCTGCTGTACTACCTCCGAGCACCGATCGACGGAGGAGTCACCAATGCGTCCACAGTTCATGTCCAGCCAGAAAGGAAGCATCGTCAAACCGGAGGACATGACCGTACGTGCGCACACTCAACCTTGGGATCCTGGCCCATGTCGACGCGGGTAAGACCAGCCTGACGGAGCGCCTGCTCCACGAGGCCGGCGTCACCGACGCCCTCGGCAGCGTGGACAGCGGCAGCACCCAGACCGACTCGCTCGACCTCGAACGCCGACGCGGCATCACCATCAAGGCCGCCGTCGTCTCGTTCACGATCGGCGACACCGTCGTCAACCTCATCGACACGCCCGGCCACCCCGACTTCATCGCCGAGGTCGAGCGGGCCATGAACGTGCTCGACGGGGCCGTCCTGGTCGTCTCGGCCGTCGAAGGCGTCCAGGCCCAGACCCGCATCCTCATGCGGGCCTTGCGAAGGCTCGGGATTCCGACGCTCATTTTCGTCAATAAGATCGACCGCGCCGGTGCCCGCTACGAGGACCTGCTGGCCGACCTCGCCGCCAAGCTCGACCCCGCCGTGATCGCCATGGACACCGTCGAACACATCAAAGGCATCGGGGCCCGCAGCCAATCGAGTCCGCGCACCGATCAAGCGTTCCTCACCGAGCTGACCGACCTGCTCGCCGAGCACGACGACGCCTTCCTGGCCGACTACGTCGGCGACGAGCGCGCCGCGTCGCCCGCCCGGATCCGCCGCTCGCTCGTCGAGCAGACCGCGGCCGCGCGGGTCTTCCCCGTCTACTTCGGATCCGCCATCACCGGCGAAGGCGTCGACGGCCTCACCGAGGGCATCCGGCACCTGCTGCCGGCCGCAGACGGCGAGCCCGCCGGTCCCGTCTCGGCCACCGTCTTCAAGGTCGAACGCGGCTCGGCGGGGGAGAAGATCGCCTACGCCCGCATGTACTCCGGCACGATCAGCGTCCGCGATCGGCTGCCGGTCAGCGCGGGCGAAGGCAAGGTCACCGGCATCAGCGTCTTCGACCAGGGCGATGACCACCGCGCCCAGTCCGTCTCGGCCGGGCGGATCGCCAAGCTCTGGGGCCTCGACGCCCGCATCGGCGACTCGATCGGGCTCGCCCCGAAGCGCCGCACCGAGCACTTCGCTCCACCCACATTGGAGACGGTGGTGGTCCCGGCGCGCGAGACCGACCGCGTCGCGCTCCACCAGGCGCTGGCCCAGCTCGCCGAGCAGGACCCGCTCATCGGATTGCACCACAACGAATCCGAATCCGAGCTCTCATTGTCCCTGTACGGGGAGGTCCAGAAGGAGGTCATCGAGGCGACCCTCGCCGACGAGTTCGGGCTCGACGTCGACTTCCAGGAGTCCACCGTCATCTGCATCGAACGGCCCACCGGCTCGGGGGAGGCCGTCCAGTTCATCGCCGTCGAACCGAATCCGTTCCTGGCTACCGTCGGGCTGCGCATCGACCCCGCCCCGATCGGCCACGCCTCCAACGACCTTGCCTCCAACGACGCTGGGATCGAGTTCAAGCTCGGCGTCGAACTCGGATCGATGCCGCCCGCGTTCTTCAATGCCGTCGAGGAGTCCGTCCACCGCACCTTCAATGAGGGACTGCGCGGTTGGCAGGTCCACGACTGCACCGTCACCATGACGCACTCCGGCTACTGGGCCAGGCAGAGCAGTGCGCACGGCAGCTTCGACAAGAGCATGTCCTCCACCGCAGGGGATTTCCGCAACCTGACGCGGGTGGTGCTCATGGACGCGCTGGCCCGGGCCGGAACGGCCGTGCACGAACCGGTGCACCGCTTCAGGATCGAGGTGCCGGAGGACGCGCTCCGCGGCGTCCTCGCCCTGCTCGCCAAGCTGCGGGCGGTTCCGGGCGGGCCGCCCGAGCCGGTGCCACAAGGGAAGGGCCGCGCCTACGTGCTGGAGGGCTCGATCCCGGCCGCCTCCGTGCACGCGCTCGGCCAGCGCCTGCCCTCGCTCACCAGCGGGGAAGGCGTCGCAGAATGCGTCTTCGATCGCTATGAGCCGGTGAGTGGTCCGGCCCCTTCTCGCACGCGCACGCGGTCGGACCCGTTGTGTCCTAATGTGGAGTAATACGACGCTATTGACAGCTATGGGTATGATTAGTCCTCACTTCTACCCCCCCTCTGGCGCACCGTCACCCCGGACGCGCCGAGAAAGGAACGCATCCATGCATTCGAAGCGAAGGCTCGTCACCGCGGGCATCGCGATCGCGCTCACGGCCGTGGCCACTGGCGTGGCGACGATGACCGCGCAAGCCGATCCCGCCGGACCCGCCGAGAGCGAACCCGTCACCTGGAGCCTGTCCGGTCTGACCGCCGACCAGGTCGCCGACCTTGAGGGCCAGGGATTCGACGTCGCAGAGGCGCACGAGGACTCCACTCTGGTCATCGGCGACGACGCGATCGCCGAGGACCTGCGGGGCCTCGGCTACGACCCGCAGTTCCACGACACCGTCTACAAGGAGATCGCCCCCGGCGTGCGGCAGGAGGGCACCTACTACGGCGGTTACCACACCGTCGAGCAGTACGAGGCCCACCTGGACGAGGTCGCCGCCGCGAACCCGGACCTGACGCAGGTCTTCGACATCGGCGACTCCTGGCTCAAGACCCAGGGCGAGGGCGGCCACGACATCATGGCCATCTGCATCACCAAGATCGCCGAGGGCGACTGCGAGCAGAGTCCTGAGTCGACGAAGCCGCGCTTCTCGATGATCTCGCAGATCCACGCCCGCGAGATCGCCACCGGCGAGATCTCCTGGCGGTGGATCGACAAGCTCGTCGAGGGCTACGGCACCGATGACGCCGTCACCGAGCTGCTGGACACCACGGAGGTGTGGGTGGTCCCGATCGGTAACCCGGACGGCGTGGACATCGTCGCCTCGGGTGGCGACGACCCGATCCTCCAGCGCAAGAACGCGAACGACTCGAACGGCGACTGCGGCGAGAGCCTCGGCGTCGACCTGAACCGGAACTCCAGCTTCGAATGGGGCGCGGATTCGACCAACCCGTGCGCCGAGACCTTCCAGGGTCCGGCGGCGGCCTCGGAGCCCGAGACCCAGGCGATCGAGGACTGGCTGCGGGCGATCCACCCCGACCAGCGCGGCGAGAGCGCGACCGACCCGGCTCCGGACGACGCTCGCGACGTGTTCATCAGCCTGCACAGCTACGGCGAGTACATCATCGTGCCGTGGGGTTACACCGATGACAGCCCGCCGAACGACGACGGGCTGCGGGCGCTCGGCAATGCCATGTCCGACTCGAACGGCTACCTCGTGGGCACCGGTTCGGAGACCGTCGGCTATGCCACGTCGGGCACCACCGACGACTTCACCTACGGCGAACTCGGCATCGCGAGCTACACCTACGAGGTCGGCCCCGACTCGGGCAACTGCGGCGGGTTCTTCCCCGCCTACGAGTGCGTGGACGACTCTCTGTGGCCGGCCAATGAGGACGCGCTCATGACGGCCGCGCAGGCCGCCGCCGCCCCGTACGCCGAATAGCCTTCGGGCCACGAAAAAGCGCCCCGGACCAGCCAGGTCCGGGGCGCTTTCGGTGGTTCAGACGAGCTTGACGAGCATCTTGCCGGTGTTGGCGCCGCGCATCATCGACCCGAACGCCTCAATCGCATTGTCGATGCCCTCGACCACGGTCTGCTCCTGCTTGAGCTTGCCCTCGCCGAGCAGCCGCGCCGCGAGCCTGCCGTAGTCGGGTGCGAGATCGGTGTGGTCCTGAACGTTCATGCCGCGCAGGGTCAGGCGCTTGCGGATCACCTGATCGAAATTCGCCGGACCGGTGCTCGGCCCCTCCGCGTTGTACTGGCTGATCGCGCCGACGATGGCGACCCTGCCGTGGACCTTGAGGAGCGCAAGCGCGGCGGACAGGTGGTCGCCGCCCACATTGTCCAGGTAGACGTCGATGCCCTCGGGGGCGACGGCCCGCAGCTTGCCCTCCAGATCCCCGGCGCGGTAATCGACGGCGTGGTCGTAGCCGAACTCCTCGACCAGGCGCCGGGTCTTGGCGGGGCCGCCGGCCGAGCCGATGACCTTGGCCGCGCCGAGCGCCTTGGCGATGGGGCCGGCGGCGGTGCCGACGGCGCCTGCGGCGCCGGAGATCCACACCGTGTCGCCCTCCTTGACGGGGGCGATCGCGACGAGGGACTGGTAGGCCGTCAGGCCGGTGACGCCGAGGACTCCCAGGTAGACCTCGGCCGGAACGGCGGTAGTGTCGATCGGCTCGGCGGCCTTGGCGTCGAGCACGACGTGCGTGCGCCATCCGGCGAAGTGCCGGACGGAGGTCCCGACGGGCAGGTCGGGCGCGTTCGACTCGACCACGGTGCCGGTCGCGGTCCCGGTCATCGCCTCGCCCAGCTTGAACGCCGGAATGTAGGACTCGACGTCGTCCATGCGGCCTCGCATGTACGGGTCGACGCTCATCCACTCATTGCGGATCAGGACCTGACCCGGTCCCGGGTCGGGCAGTTCGATCTCGATCTGCTCGAAGTCGGCGGGAACGGGCTCGCCGGTCGGGCGCGCGATGAGCCGCACCTCGGTGCTCTTCCAAGTCATGTGCATCCCCCTGTGCATAGCGGTACGAATCGATTCTAACGTTCGTTATAAACCTGGCCCGTCCTTGGCGCTGTGATCGCCGACTACGACTCTATGAGCTGGGGGTTCGAGGTCGTGTCGTTCCGCGGATCACGTCTAGTGGCAGCGGTAGAAGACCAGGACCTTGTCGAACTCGAAGCGGTCGTGCCGCTCGAAGTGTGCTTCCAATCGCCGCGCGGCGGCGTCCATGATCGCGTCGTGGGTGGCGTCGTCGTACGGGACGAACGAGCGGGCCGAGGCGAAGTAGTTCAGGATCGGACCGGGAGCGGGGACCGCGACCTTGCCTCGCTCGTCGAACCGTTCGACCGAGTCGAATTCGGCCTCCAGGTATCCGGTCGCGTTCGCGGAGTCGAACCGCATCAGCTCCGTGCCGTGTTGGTACCCCTCATTGCCGAGCACCTCGGCGGTGGCCTCGCTCCACAGCTCCCACACTTCGGCCATGTCGCCCTCGATATTGGTGGAGGCCAGGAGGGTTCCCCCGGGTTTGAGGACTCGGCGGAACTCCCCGACGGCCTTTGCGATATCGGGCACGTGGTAGAGCATGTGCATCGCGAGCACCGCGTCGGCGGCATCGTTCGGGTAGGGGATCGCCTGCGCGTCGGCGGCCATGATCGGCGGCTCGACCTCGGCGAGCATGGCCGGTGAAGCGTCGATGCCGACCACGGTCGCTTCAGGATGGGCCCCGCGCAGCCCCCCGATGTACTGTCCGTGGCCGCACCCGACGTCGAGCACGAATCGCAGATCCGAGGGCAGCAGCCGCAGGGCGACATCGACCGGATCGATCTCGGGGTCCCGGTACCGGTACAGGCTGATGCGGTCCTTGAGGTTCTGCGAGTCCTGGTAATTGGACCTGACGTTCTCGCGCTGCGTGCCCGTGGTCATGCGCCGCTCCTCTACATCGAGTTGTGGAGGGTGGAACGATAGCCGAACCTCCGCTGCGGTGCAAACGTTGTCAGTCGGTCTTCACCATGGGTAGTTCCATTGTGGCGTCTTGGGATTCGGTGGATTCGGCTTCCTCGTCGTCGATATTGTCGCCCTTGCGCAGCAGGTAGAACACCAGCACGCCCGACCCGATCAGCAGTAGCAGGAACAGACCGGCCAGGACGTAGGCCCACACCGGCCAGCCGTTCCCGGACAGATCGCTGAATGAGGCGCCCTCCTCCTCGGGCGCCGCCGCCTGCGGAGCGTCGGTGCGCAGTACGACCTGTCCCTCCTCATAGGCCACCGTGTATTCGGTGCCGCCGATGTCGACCGCGGCATCCTGTTCCAAGCCCGCGAAGGTGCCTTCGATCTTGCCCTCGGCGGTGACCACCGGAATCTCCTCGGGCAGCGGGTCGCCCTCTGCGTAGTCGATCTTCAGTGTCCCGTCGAGCACGGCGTCGCCCGCCACCGCGAGCCCGGTGCCGGTGCCGACGGTCAGCGTGGACTCATCGCCCATGGTCAGGTCCCCGCCCACCGTGCTCTTCTCGGTTACCGCCAGATGCTTCTCGACGCCCAGGTCTCCGGCGAGCTCCGCGCCGCCCAGGGCGAGCGTGCCGTCAGAGACGGTCCAGGCTCCCTCGGCCGCGCTGGAGCCGGTGTACGTCAGCGTCGCCTCGCCCGACTTCACCAGGGCGCCTTCGCCTGTCACGCCGCCCGCGTATTCGGTCTCCTCCCCGTTCTCGACGGTGAGGGTGCTCGATCCGAGCGCGATCGAGCTTCCCTCGATGCCGCTGAGGTCGGGCACGGTCGACTCCTCGGCCGCCGAGACGTCGAAGACCGCCTTCTCGCCCGTGAGCTCCAGATTCGCCGACTCGGCGAGGCTTGCGCCGGTCAGGGCCAGCGTGCCGTCCGAAACCGTCGTCGCGCCCGTGTACGACGTATCGCCGGTCAGGGTGAGCGTCGCCTGGCCCGCCTGCTCCAGGCTTCCGCCGCCGCTGATGTCGGAGAGCTCGATGTCCTTCTCGGCATTGTCGACCACCAGCGCGCCCTCGTCGACGACCTCGCTGAGCTCGGTGTCCATGAGCAGCCAGGCGTCGCCGCCGGCCTCGCCGGTGCCGAGGCGCAGGACCGCCCCCGACTCGATCGTGGTGGCCCCGTTGTAGTTCTGCTGGTCGGCGAAGGTGACCTCGTTGCCGTCCGTGCCGGCGATCGTCACATCGCCCTCGCCCGGCGTGGTCATCGTGTCGTGGTAGATCCCGCCGGAGATCGGCATGCCCAGCGTCACCGGGCCGTTGTAGTTCAGGATCAGGTGGCTGCGAATGCGCCTGGCGTGCATGTTGATGTACACGGTGTCGCGGTTGCCCGGCAGGAAGAAGTCGGCGTCGGTGCCGTCGCCCCACTGCACCTTGGCGCCCTCGATATTGATGCCGCGCTTATTGTTGTTGTGGTCCACGACCTGGTAGTTCAGGTTCGGGTCCGACAGCGACGGATCCCAGTCCTCGCCGGAATCGGACCAGGAGTAGACCCCGGTCATGACGACCTTGCTCCCGAAGATCTGCGAGTGGAAGTTGATGTCGTTGCCCCACTCGCGGGAGAAGAAGTTCGCGCCGACGACGGTGTCGTTACCCTCCTGGGTGTCGATGATGAACGAGCCCTGATTGGTAATGGTGTCCACATCGGGCAGGGTAGACAGGAACTCGCGCTGGCTGTAGTGGATCACCGTGCCGTTGTAGAGCACTCCGGAGAAGGTGTGCTTGCCCGCGAGCGACAGGCCGTCCCAGGTGTGGCGCTGCTGCGCGATGTAGCCCGAGCCGCTGAGGTTCCCCGGGTGGTAGCGCCCGCCGTGGACCGCGACGATCAGGGTCCCGTCGACGTGGTGGTTGAGGGCGTTCCACTCGAAGTTCGAGAGGTCGTACGGGTAGTGGCCGATGACGCCGGTCTCGCCCTGGCCGTCGCCGTATTGGAGCGTCGCCCCGGCCTCGACGGTGACCGCGGGCGGGTCGGGGTTCTCGATCGTGTTCCACCACCAGGGTTCTCCGCGGGCCTCGACCGTCTGGGTCTGGCGGTCCTCGGGAATGGAGAAGTCGCTGTTGGCGGTGAGGATGAGCTTGCCGCCGCCGCTGATGGTGAGGGTGCCGACCCCGGAGATGACGCCGCCGTAGGTGACCTCCTCGCCGTCGTCGAGCTTGATGTCGGCGTCGCCGTCGAGCACGACGTCCTCGCCGGAGCGGATCCGGTCGGTGATGTCCTGGGCTGCCTGTGCCGGGGCGGCAGCGAACGGGACGGGCAGGAACGCGAGGAGTGCGACGAGCAGTATTCGCGTCCAGGGCCTCCGCGGGGGCGGAGCGGTGGTTTGAACAGCATTCACGTCCCCGAAAGTACCGGACTCAGATAGCGGTTTCTATCCGCCGTCGAGTGGGAGCGTGTACGCCTTGCTCAAAGTTGCGTCAGGGCGGCGAGCAAGGTCAGCAACGGGAACAGGCCCTGCTTGGCGGCGGCGCTCGCGTAGCCGCGATCCCGCACGACGAGCACCAGCGCGGCGGCCAGCATTGAGCCGCAAGCGAAGACGATGAGCGTCCAGCCCACGGCGGGCGCGCCTCGCACCGTCGCGACGCCGACCGCCGCGCCGATCGCAAGGAACAAGTTGTAGAAGCCCTGGTTGAACGCCCAGGACCGGACCGCCTCCACATTGGCCTCCGGCACTCGGAAGACGTCCCGGTACACCTTCGGGTCGCCGAAGCGAAGGCACTCCATGACCCAGATGTAGAGGTGCACGGCGGCGGCGAGGGCCGCGAGGATCTGAACGGTGAGCAGCATGGGATGAAGTTTCGCCCATGGTGTTCCCGAACGGCAAGGATTCGTGCCGATCGCTTTTGGAGTGGCGGTAATCCGGTTACCCTCGAAGTCATGCACATCGTCATCGCCGGAGGGCACGGACAGATCGCGTTGCACCTGACCGAGAACCTGGCCGCGCAGGGGCATTCGGTCACGGGGTTGATCCGCAACCCCGACCAGGCCGAGGACATCACCGGTATCGGCGGGCGTCCGATCGTCCTCGATCTGGAACAGGCCGACACCGAGCACGTGTCCGGACTGCTGGACATGGAGGAGGTCGACGCCGTCGTCTTCGCCGCCGGCGCCGGACCCGGCAGCGGTGCGGCCCGCAAGGACACCGTCGACCGGGCGGCCTCGGTCCTGCTGGCCGACGCGGCCGAGCGCAGCGGCGTCCGCCGCTTCCTGCAGATCTCCAGCATCGGCGCCGACTCCGAGCCCGATCCCGAACGCGACGAGGTCTGGGCCGCCTACATCGCCGCCAAGTTCCAGGCCGAAGAGGACCTGCGCGCCCGCGACCTCGACTGGGTGATCGTCCGCCCCGGCTCGCTCACCAATGACGACCCGACCGGAGCCGTGACGCTGACCGAGGACGGGACCGTGCGGGGCTCCGTGGCCCGGGCCGACGTGGCCGCCGTCCTGGCGCAGATCCTCCAGACCCCGGACCTCACCTGCAAGACCCTGACGCTGATCGGCGGCGACAGCTCCATCCAGGACGCGGTGGATGCCTTCGTGGAGAACGAAACAGACTGACCTGTATCAAGTTTCTGACACAGTGCTACCGCTAACGGGCACAAACCGATAGCGTCAATTCGGTACCCCTCCGTGAGGAGCCCCGAAGTGTCGTTGGCAGACGAGCTGATCTCGGTGCTGCGCGGCGTGCTCGACCAGATCGATACCCATGGGTCACGGCTCCATGTCGGCCTCGATCTGACTGACCCGAAAGTCACGATAAGGGCTCTTCGAAGAACTGATTGACCCTCGCGGCACGAGTCCTCCACAAGCATTTAGCCTCTCCGCTCCCAGATCGCTCCGAGCCTTTCGGTGCCCAGCGGCGAGTAGTGCAAACTTCACACTTCTACTATCCGTGTCAATACCGCACTTGGTTCTCGATACTGTACGAACATGGTTCATATGCTTAAGCGTCCAGTTCCGTGCCAACTGGCCCGTCAAGTAGACAAACAGCCCGATATCCTCCCCGGCGCGAAGGCCAGGGTTTCCATCAGGAGGACCAGATGAATGAGTTGGACGTGGTCGAACTGGCCGTGGACGTGCCCGAGGAGGGCGTCAAAGCCGGCGAGGTCGGGACCATCGTGCTCGTCCACGGGAACCCGGTGGAGGCCTATGAGGTGGAGTTCGTCAACCCCGACGGGTCCACGCTCGCCATGTTCGCGCTCCGGCCCGAGCAGATCCGCCCGGTCGCCAAGCCCGCGAATTGACTCGGCTCGGCGGCTAAGCGTTTGCGGGGCGCGGACCCGGCGTCGATACTGGTGCCGTGGACGACTATGCGGTGCCCGATTCGATTCAAGCCAATATGCGCGACTGGTTCGGTGAGGCCGGGCAGCGCTGGCTCGAAGGCTTGGACGCGATGACGACCAGGCAGATGGAGACGTGGTCGCTGCGGCCGACCGGTCAACCCTTCGACGGCGGATCGCATTCGTACGTCCTGCCGGTGGAGCGGGCCGACGGCACGCCCGCCGTCCTCAAGCTGATCCCGTACGGCCCCGAGAGTGTGGGGGAGCCGACCGGACTGCGGGCCTACGACGGCGACGGTGCGATCCGGCTCTACGAGTACGACGCCGAGACCGGGGCAATGCTCCTGGAGCGGGCCGAACCCGGCCTGCCCCTGCTCGACCACGTCTTCCCCGGCTTGAACGAAAAGGACGCCGCCCGGCGGCAATACACGATCGCCTCCGAGTTGTACCGCCGGCTGTGGCGCGTCCCCGCGCCGGAATTGACGGCGGGCGACTTCCCGCCCCTCCCCACGGCCGCAGCCATCCTTGCCGATTGGGAGGCCCAATACTCCAGTCCCAGTGGGGAACTGGTCGACATGTTCGGCGCCGACCGACTCAAGCGGGCCGTCGAACTGTGTGGGGCACTGGCCGACCCGCCCGAGGTCGGGATCGCCAATCACGATACCCACCTGGGCAATATCGTCTCGGCCGAGCGCGAACCGTGGCTGTTGATCGATCCCAAGCCGTTTCTGGCCGAGCGGGCCTTCGACGGCGGGTACTTCGTGTTCAAGCAGCTCTTTCACGGACCGCTGACCGGTGCCGAGCCGGTGCGGATCGTCGCCGACGGGCTCGGGGCCGACTATGAACGCGTGCGGGCGTGGGCGCTGCTGCGCGCCATCGAGCAGGCGGTCGACGCGGGCCAGGGATCATACGCCGATGACGTCATGCGAGTGATCGAAACCCTCGAACGCGTCTGAGCACTCGGGTCACATCAATGCCGTTGCACCCGAACGAGTGAAACCCGGGGATCGAGAATCCCTTGAGGACCGAAATCTCAGTCTCCGGTGGACTTGCGTGCCGCCAGGTAGCCCCGCAGTCCGATGAGGCCGATCGCCGTCCCCAGAACGAAGGACGTCCCCGCAAGCACGAGGTGCACCCAGAAGTACGCGGTCGGGTCGCCCGCCGCGTCGAACGCCAGGCCACTGGCGTCCGCTATCAGATTCTTGACGAACGTGATCCAGATGAACCACGACCACACGCCGAAGGCGAGCAGGAACAGCGAGATCGGCCGACTGAGCTTCATGCGCCCAGTATCCGCCGTGCCGACGTCCCGACCCTGACGGGAGTGCTCGGACGGTCACCGGTCACGTTCGTCCGGAGTGGCACGATGCCCTCTTCACCGCATCGGATCAGGTCGCTATTCTGATAGTTACCAGACCGGTATCACGCTGTGCGTCACTTGTGTGCATAGGGTGGTCTGCGATGATGGAGACCGGAATGTCATCAATGCATGGATTGGCTGGCCCGGATATGAGCCGACCTACACCGCCTTCGCGGCCCCGCGGGTATCCCGACCCCTCCAGCGCCGGCTGGATTCGCATTGAAGACTTGCAGATCGCCGACCTCAATCTCCGCATGACCACGGCAATCACCGACCAGATCGTCCAGATCTGGGATCTGAACGACGGCGAACCGACCCGGTGGGTCGGCAATGTCTTCCGCATAGACACGCGTGCCCCCTGCCTATACCTGAACTACGTGTACGAGAAGCGATTCAGCCAGGTCGACGCCGATCACCTGACCTCCACCGCCGTCAAGTTCTGGCAGTCCTGACGACCTGAACCGACCCGGTTCCCTTGTGCCGCCACCGAGGCGGACCCGTTCCCCCGTGCTCGAAACCGCCCTGCCTCAGGGAATCCTTGAACACCCCTGGCCCCGCCGTGCCTCCGTACTAGAGGCGGCTTCTAGAGTTGTGGCGTCGGACCGGCGAGAACACGGGGGTGAGTCGCATGGGGACGAAGCAGGCTCGCGGCAAGGAGACCGTCGCACGGCTCCTCGATGCCGCAATGGAGGTCTACGGCGAACGCGGACCCGAAGGCTTCACCATGACCGCCGTCATCGAGCGCAGCGGCGTGAGCGTCGGCAGCCTCTACCACCACTTCGGCAGCTTCAGCGGCCTCGCGGCCGCCCTCTATGCCCGCTCCACCGCCGAACTGACCGCCGAACTCGCCGCCGCGGTGCGCTCCAAACGCACCGCCCGCACCGGCATCCAGGCCCTGGTCACGGCCTACCTGCGCTGGTGCGTCGACAATCGCGACCAGGCCCACTTCATGCTCGCGCTGCCCTACCTCGGCACCCTTTCCTCCCATGTGGACCAGGTCATGGCCGCCAATGCCGCCGACTACAGCGCCATCAACGCCTGGGTCCTCCCGCACGTCGAGGCCGGGCGCATCCGGCCCATGCCGCAGAACCTGCTCGAATGCCTCATCATCGGCCCGATCACCGAGACCGTCACGCGCTGGCTCATTCGCATGCCCGGCGCCGATATCGAACCGGCCTTCAAGGTGCTGCCCGAACGGATTTGGGAATCCGTGCGCGGCCCCGCGGCCTAATCGTCGACTGGGGTGCCCGCCGAACCCATCGGCCGGCCCTTGATCCAGTAGGCGCGCCCGCCGATGGCCCGCTTCGCCATACCCCGCTCGCGCAGCGGGCCGAGCACGGCCTTCTCAATCCGGCTCATGAGGTCCTCTCGAAAGACGGGGGTTAAGTTAGGCTAGCCTAATCAAAAAGGTGACGTCCGGTCATCTTCCGAGAAGGAGTTTCCCCATGTCTTCGATCCCCTTGCACCTCAACCGCCGTGGGCTCCTGGCCGCGGGCGGCGCGCTCGCCTCCGGCGGGCTGCTGGCCGCATGCGGTGACGGGACCGAGGACGGGGAAACCGCCGATCTGGCGTGGTCGTTCACCGATGACCGGGACCAGACCGTCGATCTCGACTCGCAGCCGCAATCCATTGTCGCCTTCACCGGGCTGGCCGCCGCGCTCTATGACTACGGCGTGACCGTCGACGGCGTCTTCGGCCCGACCGTCACGGCCGACGGCTCGCCCGACATCCAGGCCGGGCGGATGCCGGTCGACGGACTGACCATTATCGGGAACGCCTGGGGCGAGTTCGACATCGAGAAGTTCGCCTCCGTCGCGCCCGAGATCCTGGTGTCCCACTTCTATGCCGGCTTCCCGCTGTGGTTCGTGCCCGAGGAACGCACCGAGGAGGTCGAGCAGCTGGCTCCCACCATCGGCATCGAGGTCTCCAATGGCACCCTGGACGAGGTGATCGGGCGGCACACCGAGATCGCCGTCGCGCTCGGCGCCGACATCGAGTCGCAGGAGGTCGTCGAAGCGCAGGACCGGTACGAGGCGGCCGGCCAAGCGCTCCAGGAGGCCGCCGCGCAGCGGCCCCTGAAGGTCATGCCCGTGAACGCCTACCCCGAGGTCTTCTACGTCGGCTACCTCCCCAAGTTCACCGACCTGTCCATGGCCGCCGAGCTCGGCGTCCAGTTCGTGGAGGCCGAAGAGCCCAATGAGGACGGATACTGGGAGGAGCTGTCCTGGGAGAACGCCGACAAGTACGAGGCCGACGTGATCCTGCTGGACGCCCGCGCCGGCAACCTCCAGCCCGAGGACCTGACCGAGTTCCCCACCTGGAACGCGCTCCCGGCGGTCAAGGCCGGCCAGGTCTACTCCTGGAACCCCGAACCCATCTACTCCCACCTCGGCGGAGCCGAGGCCCTGGAGATTCTCACCGAGGCGGTCACGAACTCCGAGCCGCTCAGCTAGCCGCTCACCTGGTCACGGGCGCAATGAAAGCGGCCCGCCGCCGCAATGGAATCCATTGCGGCGGCGGGCCTTCGCGTCGGGTCGGGGTCAGCCGATGCCCGAGGACGCCATGTCGGTCGCTTCGAGCGCGTCGACCAGCGGTTTGAGCTCCGGGTCGCGCCGGGCCTCGTCCAGGGCCTCGCGCAGCGCCGCGTCGTTCGTGGGCGTGGCGGCCCGGAGCAGGGCCGCGCCCTCCTCGGTCACGTTCGTGTAAATGCCGCGCCGGTCGTCGGCGCAGATGGTGCGCGCGAGCAGGCCGCGATCCTCCAAACGGGTGACGAGGCGGGTCGTGGCGCTCTGGCTCAGCACGAGCGCGTCGGCGACCTGCCGCATCTGCAGGTGGCCGCCCTTGCCCTCGTCCTGCCGGCTCAACACATTGAGCAGCGAGAACTCGCGAACGCTCAACTCGTGCTCGGCCTGGAGCCTACGTTCGATCCGGGAGGCGATGCGCTCATGCAGCGAGGACAGCGCGCACCAGTTCTGCGCCAGCGCAGTGGGTGCGTCGTGGGCGATGCTCATGGTGCTCCTTCTTTCCTCGGGTGGCTGTATCCCAGCGTACAGCGATATACGTAACACGGCAATAATCAGCGCTTGCAATTATACCGCGCTTGCAAGTAATGTGGTGGTTGAGCGACACGACCAAGGGAGCAAGCATGAGCGAACTGACCGTCAGCGTCCTCGGCACCGGGATCATGGGGGCCGCGATGGCCCGCAACCTCGCCCGCGCCGGGCACGCCGTCCGGGTCTGGAACCGCAGCAAGGACAAGGCCCGGCCGCTCGCCGAACACGGCGCGCACGTCGCAGGCAGCCCGGCCGAGGCGGTCGAAGGCGCCGACGTCATCATCACCATGCTCCACGACGGGCCCGCCGCGCTGGACGTCATGCGCCGAGCCGTTCCCGGTCTGCGGCCCGGCGCCCGCTGGGTGCAGTCGACCACCGCCGGGGTGGAGGCGAACCGGGCGCTGTCCGAGTTCGCCGCCGCGCACGAGCTGGTCTTCTTCGACGCCCCGGTGCTGGGCACCAAGGAACCCGCCGAGGCCGGGAAGCTGACCGTGCTCGCGGCGGGGCCGAGCGACGACGCGGCCGCGAACGCCGTCTTCGATGCCGTGGGCGCCAGGATTGTGTGGACCGGCGAGGACGCCTCGGCCGGGAGCGCCAGCAGCCTCAAGCTCGTCGCCAACAGCTGGGTCCTGCTGCTCACCAACGGGATCGGCGAGGTGCTCGCTTTGGCGAAGGGGCTCGGCGTCGACCCGCGGCAGTTCTTCGAGCTGATCGAGGGCGGTCCTCTCGATGCGGGATACGCGGAGCTCAAGGGTTCGATGGTGCTGAACGACCGGCTCTCTCCGGCCAGCTTCGGACTCGACACCGCCGCCAAGGACGCGCGGCTGATCGTGGAGGCCGCCGAGCGCCACGAAGTCCGGCTCGACCTGGCGAAGGCCGGGGCCGAGCGTTTTCGCCGGGCCTCGGAGCTGGGTCACGGCGAGGAGGACATGGCCGCGTCCTACTACGCGAGCTTCGACCAGTGATCGAACGATAGAAGGAGGAGGAGACATGTCGAACATCCTGTTCATCATGACCGGCGCCAATGAGTGGACCCTCGACGACGGGTCGCGGCACCTCACCGGGTTCTGGGCCGAAGAGGCCGCCGTCCCATTGGAGGCCTTCAAGAACGCAGGGCACACGATCACCGTGGCCACGCCCGGAGGCGTGGTTCCGCCCGTCGACGCGGGCAGCCTGAGCGACGACGACAATGGCGGGGCCGCGCGGGCCGCCGAGATCAGGGCGATCGTCGAGACCGCGCCCGAGTTCGCCACGCCGGTCGACCTGGCCGGGATCGTCACGGCCGACTTCGACGCCGTCTTCGTGCCCGGCGGGCACGGACCCATGGAGGACCTGGCCGTCAATGCCGATTCCGGCCGCGCCCTGACGGAGTTCGTCACCGCCGGCAAGCCCGTCGGCGTGATCTGCCACGGCCCGGCCGCCCTGCTCGCGGCCGTCGACACCGATGGCGTGAACTCCTTCGCCGGCCGCACGGTCGCCGCGTTCACGAATGAGGAGGAGCGGCTGGCGGGCCTGGCACCCAAGGCCAAGTGGCTCTTGGAGGACCGCCTCAGGGAAGCCGGCGTCAACGTCGTGGTCGGCGTGCCGTTCGAGCCCCACGTCGAGGTCGACGGCAATGTCATCACCGGTCAGAACCCGTCCTCATCCGCCCCCGTGGCGGACGCATTTCTCAAGCAGCTCTAAGGAATCGATAGTGACCAGCAATCTCTTCACGCCGCTGACCCTGCGCGGCACCACCTTCCCCAACCGGGCCTGGATGGCGCCCATGTGCCAGTACAGCGCGGCGGACTCCGGACCCGAGACCGGCGCGCCCACCGACTGGCACCTCCAGCACTACGGCTCCCGCGCCGCGGGCGGGCCGGGCCTGATTCTGGTGGAGGCGACCGGCGTCGTTCCCGAGGGCCGCATCAGCCCCTACGACCTCGGCATCTGGAACGACACTCAGATCGAGGCCCATCGTCGCCTCACCGCGTTCATGCGCGGACAGGGCGTCGTGCCCGGTATTCAGATCGCCCACGCGGGCCGCAAGGCCAGCACCGTCGGCGAGCTGAAGCCCGGGGACGCCCTGTCCGAGGCCGACGGGGGATGGGAGACGGTCGCGCCCAGCCCGGTCGCGTTCCCGGGACTTGCGACGCCGCGCGGGCTCAGCCGTGAGGAGGTCCGCGGCGTGGTCGAGGCGTTCGCGCGGGCCGCCCGCCGCGCCATCGCCGCGGGCTACGAGGTCATCGAGATCCACGGCGCCCACGGCTACCTGGTGCACCAGTTCCTCTCGCCCACCGCGAACCGCCGCGATGACGAGTACGGCGGCTCCTTCGAGAACCGCACCCGCCTCTCCGTCGAGATCGCCGATGCCGTGCGCGAGGCGGTCGGTGAGGACGTGCCCGTGTTCTACCGCCTCTCGGCCACCGACTGGACCGAGCCCGAGGGCTGGTCCGCCGACGAGACCGTGCGCCTGGCCGCGATCCTCAAGGAGCACGGCATCGACATGCTGGACGTGTCCAGCGGCGGCATGGTCCCCAAGGCTGACATCCCGGTCGGTCCCGGCTACCAGGTCGAGTTCGCCACTCGCGTGAGCCGGGAGGCCGGGCTGCCGTCCGCCGCCGTCGGACTCATCACTGAGCCCGGCCAGGCCGAGAAGATCCTGGCCGACGGCGAGGCCGACGCGATCCTGCTGGGCCGCGAGCTCCTGCGCGACCCGTACTGGCCGCACCGGGCCTCCCTCGAACTGGGCGACGTGCACCCGGTCCCGGCCCAGTACGAGCGGGCCGAACGCGCCCGCCACCGGAGCTGACGCCGACGCACCGCCGACGTCCCACGAGCGCCGGGCGACCACTCGTATCCTGCTGTCCTCAATGAACTGACACTTGAGGTTCGACAGGAGAGAAATGAACTGGTCGCCCGGCGTCCTCGTCCGCCACCGCCCGCTCGCGAGGCAGCTGTGGCCGGACTCCGCCGCCAGCGCACACCGGATCCACTACCGGGGCATGGGCTACGACGGCGAACGGCGCCTGGTCAGCGGGTCGGCGTTCATCCCGACCGGAACCGCCCCCGACGAGGGCTGGCCGGTCATCGGCTTCGCCCACGGCACCACCGGACTCAGCAATGCGTCCGCCCCGTCCCGGACCGGCCTCGCCCGCCTCGAACGAGAGCACGTCGACCGCTGGCTCGGCGCCGGATACGCCGTCGCCGCCCCCGACTACGAGGGCCTGTCCACCCCCGGCCCGCACCCGTACCTCAACGGCGAGGCCGTCGCCGACGACGTCATCGACGCAGTTCGGGCCGTCCGCGGCCTCGGCCACCCGATCGGCACCGGTTGGCTCGCCGCCGGGTTCTCCCAAGGCGGCCACGTCGCCATGCACGTCGCGAACATCGCCACCGGCTACGCGCCCGAACTGGACTACCGCGGCACCATCGCCGTCGCCCCCGCCGCCTGCGTGGGGGACCTCGTCGAGTCGCTGACCGCGGACGGGTCGGCGCCCCTGTCGCCGATCGTGATGCTCATCCTCGCCGGCGTCGGCGTCACCCGTCCCGACTTCGCGCCCGCGGAGTTCTTGACGCCCATCGGCATCGAGCTCCTGCGCTGGGCCGCCGGGGCGAGCCTGCGGGAGGCGTTCGGGGCCGTCCGCGGCATCTCCAACGACGAGGCCGGGACCACCGGGATCGCCGCCGTCCCCGAGATCGCCGCCATCCTCGAAGCGGTGAGCGTTCCGGTGACCTATCTGGATCGGCCCGTCCACATATCCGCCGGCATCGACGACGAGATCATCCCGCACCGGCCGGTCAGCCGCTTCGCTGCAGCGTTGAACAAGGCGGGCAACCACGTCGACTTCCGCGACCACGGCGGCGCCGACCACGCCGGAATGCTGGAGGCCGGCCAGGGCGACGCGATCGATTTCGGCTGGAAGCACCTGGCCGCCTCCGAGGCAGGCGGGCTCGATGTTCCGGCTCGCCGTTTCGACCTGCTCGATCGCTCCGGGGACGGCCGCCTCACCCGGGACGACTACGACGCCTTCGCCCTGCGACTGGTCCGATCGCTCGGCGAGGCGCCCCGTTCCCCGCGCGCCGCCGCCGTCCGCGACGGCTACCGAAAACTGTGGAACGCCGTGCGGGTCGGTGCCGACACCGACGGCGACGGCACCGTCAGCGGGGCCGAGTACCGCGCCTGGGCGGCAAGGGAATCCGAGGGTGACGGCGACCGCAATGGCTTCGCCACCGCCGTGCGTCCCCTCGCCGAGGCCGTCATCGCTCTGGTCGACGCCGATGGCGACCGCGTCCTGGACGAGGCCGAACTCGAGCACCTGTTGATCGCCTGCCGCATGAGCCCCGAGGAGACCGACCGCGCCGACCGCCTGCTCGACGCCAATGGCGACGGCAAGGTCACGGCCGACGAGATCATCGACGCGGTCAGGCGCTTCTGCATCGGCGAGGACGCCCCGGGGTCGTGGCTGTTCGGGCGCTTTTAGCGAAATCTCTAGGAAACGGCCTCAGTGGACGGCTCGACCTCGGCGGCCGGCCCGGTCCGGGTGATCCGGCCCGATTCCATGACCGCCACCCGGTGCGCGAAGCCGCGCACCAGGCCCATGTCGTGGCAGATGAACAGGTAGCCCAGGCCCAGGCGCTCCTGCAAGTCGATGAGCAGATCCAGGATGCCGTCGCGCAGGTCCGCGTCCAGCGCCGAGGTCGGCTCGTCGAGCACCAGCAGTTTCGGCTCGCCGGCGAGGGCGCGGGCGATGTTCACCCGCTGGCATTGCCCGCCCGACAGCTCGTGCGGATGCCGCTGCGCCAGTTCGGGATCGAGGCCGGTCATCGAGAGCAGTTCGGCGACGCGGGCCGGACTCGTCTCGGGGTTCCATTTGCCCTGGACGCGCAATGGCTCGGCGACCGCCTGCGCGGCCGTGAGCCTGGGGCTCAGTGAACCGTACGGGTCCTGGAGGACCGGCTGCATCGCCGGGCGCACCGCGCGGAGTGCCTTCTCGTTCAGACCCGTCAGTTCCTGCCCGTCGAAGTGGACGCTGCCGCCGCTGGGACGTCGCAAGTGGAGGACGGCTCCGGCGGTGGAGGACTTGCCCGAGCCGGATTGGCCGATGAGGGCCAGGGTCTCGCCGGCGGCGATGTCGAAGGAGACGCCGTCGACGGCCCGGTGCGGCCTGCCGCGTCGCAGGCCGCGGCGCCCGCCCGGGTATTCGACCACCAGGTCCCGGACCTCGAGCAGCGGCTTCGGTTCGGCGACGGGGGAGCGGGGCTTCTCGGCCGCCTCGACCGGTGGCCGGGTTTCGACCCGGCGTCCGTCCCGCATGGTCAGTACTCGGTCGGCGTAGGCCTGGACGACGGCGCGGTCGTGGGTGATGAGCAGGAGCGCCGCGCCGGTGGCGGCGCACCGCTCGGTGAGCAGGTCGAGGACCTGGTGCGCGGTGCCGACGTCGAGCGCCGTGGTGGGCTCGTCGGCGACGATCAGGCTGGGCGCGTTGACCGTCGCCATGGCGATGACGGCGCGCTGCCGCATTCCGCCGGAGAACTGGTGCGGGTAGTCGTCGGCTCGCTTCTCCGGCTCGGGGATGCCGACGGCGTCGAGGGCGGCGACGGCGGCCTGCCGTGCGGCGGCCCGGTCCAGGCCCTGGACCGATTCGACCGCTGCGGCGATCTGGTCGCCGACCCGGTGGACGGGGCTCAGCACGGTGAGCGCGTCCTGCGGCACGTAGCCGATCGAACGGCCGCGCAGACCCCGCATCACCTCGCGCCCGGCGCCGAGGACTTCCCGTCCGTCGATCCGGGCGGCGCCGGACGTCTCCGAACCGGCCGGGAGCATCCCGAGGATCGCCTTGGCGGTCAAGGACTTCCCGGCGCCCGAGGCGCCGACGAGGGCCACGCGTTCGCCGGGTTCGAGGGCGAACGAGACGCCGCGCACCGCTTCGTTCCCGTGCACGGTCACCCGCAGGTCGCTGACGTCCAATATCGACTTGCTCATGCGAGCGCCGCCTTTCGCTTCGGCAGGTGGGCCAGGTTCGTGGCCGACACCGTCAGTGCGGCCAGGGCGGCGATGGCCGCGGCCGGGGCCAACGCGGCGGCCGGCGCGGTCTCGACGTAGGCGCGCGATTCCTCCAGCAGGAGACCCCATTCGGGGGTCGGCGGCTGGGTGCCGAGGCCGAGGAAGCCGAGCGAGGCGATGGCGAGCGCGGTGCCGGGGAGCCGGAGCACGGCGTGGCGCGCGAGCGGCTGCGCCACTTCGGGGAGCACGTGCCGCAAGAGGATCCAGCGCGGGCTCGCGCCGAGGGCCCGCTGGGCGGTCAGGTATCCGGCGGCGCGCGCCTCCTGGGTGAGCGCCGAGGCGTGCGAGGTCAGGTTCGGCCATGACACCAGCGCGACCGCGATGGCCGCACCGGCCGTGCCCGGCCCCATCGCGGCGGCGACCAGGATGCCGATGAGGACCGGCGGCAGGGCGTTGCAGATGTCGGCGACGCCCGCCGCCGCGCGGGGCACGAAGCTCAGTGCCAGGGAGAACACGTATCCGAAGGCGCACACGGCGATCGCGGTGCCGACGGTATTGGCGGCGCCGTGCCCGAGGCGGGCCAGGACGTCTCGGCCGAGCGAGTCGGTGCCCAGCGGGTGCGTCCAGGACGGGCCGAGCAGTTTCGCGGCCACGTCGACGTGGAGCGGGTCGCGGAGCATGCCCCAGGCGACGACGGTCACGAGCACGGCCGCGAGGACCGCCGGGATGACGTACCGCTTCGCCGAGGCCGGACCGGGCTGTGGCGCAGGGAGACTGAGGGCGGCATCGCGCAGGCTGGCGCCGAGCAGGCGGCGCCGGGCGAAGTGCGCGAGCGCTCCGGCCGCGAGCCCGAGCGTCAGGAGCGCGAGTACGCAGCCTTGCAGGAGCGGCAGGTCCTGGGACTTGGCGGCGCCGAGCGCGGTGCGCCCGATTCCGGGGATCGCGAAGATCGTCTCGACCGCGACGGCCCCGCCGACCAGGGCGACCGCGACGAGCCCCAGCTGCGGCAGCACGGCCGGGAGCGCCCGGCGCAGCACGCCGAGCGCGATGCGCGATTCGGCGACTCCGGCGGTGCGCCACAGGCCCACCCACCGTTCCCCGAAGGCGCCCGGGAGCGCGTCGCCGACGAGGCGGCCGAGCATGGCCCCGGCCGGGATGCCCATTGCGACGGCGGGGAGGACCAGGTTCTGGGGGCCGGACCAACCGGAGGTGGGCAGCCATCCGAACCACACGCCGATGACGATGAGTCCGACGGTGCCGAGCAGGAATTCGGGCAGTGCCAGCAGCATCGCGCCGACCGCGCCGCCCGGTCGTCCCTCGGGGAGGGTGCCGCGGGCGCCGCGCACCAGCGTCGGCG
This sequence comes from Glycomyces buryatensis, assembly GCF_004912275.1. Taxonomy (GTDB): domain Bacteria; phylum Actinomycetota; class Actinomycetes; order Mycobacteriales; family Micromonosporaceae; genus Glycomyces; species Glycomyces buryatensis. Next base: position 269,056 of record NZ_STGY01000083.1, on the reverse strand, counting down.
CGCTCAACGCGGCGGCGATCGAGAGGGCGACGACCAGCGCCGCCGCCATGAGCGTCAGGGAGGTCCCGAGCCCGGCGGTCACCGCGGGTCCCACCTCGTAGCCGGACACCCAGGAGGTGCCCAGATCGCCGCGCACGAGTCCGGCGGCCCAGTCGCCGAGCAGCGCGAGCGGTCCGGCATCCAGGCCCAAGTCGGCCCGGATCGCTTCGAGCGCTTCGGGAGTGGCCTCCTGCTCGGCGGACTTGGCGCGCAGCACCGTCAGCGCGGGGTCGTTGCGGGAGAGCCACGGCAGGAGGCCGACGACGGCGAGGAGCGCGACCAGGGCGGCCGCGCGGGCGAGGGCGGTCTTCATTCAGCTCACGCCAGGTGGGTGTCGGGGCTGACGAGCTCCCGTTCGCGGGGGTCCTTGACCGAGTCGACCACGGTTGCGGCGTCTCCCTGGATGACCCGCTCGTGGAGGAGCGGGAGGGCGGCGTCGGTATTGAGGATCGCGGTCTCGGCGGCCAGGATCGCGGCGCGGCGCTCCTCGCCGGTGGGCGTGGAGGCGGCCTCATGCAGGGCGGTGTCGACGGTGTCGTCGGCGAGCTGGGAGAGGTTGAACGAGCCGTCGGAGGCGAAGTCGGAGTACATGTAGGCAGCCGGGTCGCCCGAGTCCAGGATGGTGGCGCGCGAGAGCAGGAACGCGTCGAAGGCGCCGTCGAGCGCGTCGGCCTCGATATTGGCGTACTCGCGAATGTCGAGCTCGACCTCGAATCCGGCGTCCTGAAGCTGCTGCTGGAGGACCTGGGCGACGTCGGGCAGCTCGGCGCGGTCGGTGAAGGTGCCCAAGGTGATCGACGCCGGCTCGGTGGCCGCGGCCGGTGCGGTGCGGCCCTCCCGGTCCGCGGCCCACGGGATCGCCGGGCCCAGCAGGCCCTCGGCGAGGTCGGCGCGGCCGTCGTAGACGCCCTCGACCAGCGTTTCGGCGTCGATCGCCTCGCGCGCGGCGGCACGGACGCCGGCGTCGGCGAACGGCCCGGTCGAGCAGTTGAGGTAGAGGGTGCAGGTGCGCGGCATGGGCACCTCGGTGATCTGGTCGGCCTCCAGCAGTCCGGCCTGGGAGACCGGGATGGCCTCCACGATGTCGGCCTCGCCCGCACGCAGCTTGCCGGCCCGGGCGGTGCCGTCGGGGACGAAGGACGCGTCGATCCCGGCGGCGGCGACCTCGCCGCCCCACCAGTCCTCGTTGCGGTCCAAGGTGGCCGAGACGGTCGAGTTCACCGCGGTGAGGACGAACGCGCCGGTGCCCGCGCCAATCGGGTTCACGATGTCGCCCTGGTAGGCCTTCGCGGCCAGGACGGACAGCTGCGGGGAGGACATCCGCTCGGGCACGAGCGGGTCGACCTCGGCGGTGGTGACGATGACGGTGTTCCCCTCGACCGCGATGGTCAGGTCGACGCCGTCGAGGATGCGCGGCTTCGGCGCGGCCGCGGCGGCGACCTCCAGCGCGTTCGCGACCGCCTCGGGGGTCAGGTCGGTGCCGTCGTGGAACCTCACGCCCTCCCGGATGGTGAAGGTCCAGGCGGCCCCGTCCTGCGTCCACTCGGTCGCCAGCGCGGGCACGGCGTTGCCGTCCGCATCGAGCACCACCAGCGTTTCGGCGGTGGCCCAGCGGGAGAGCTTGAAGGCGTCGTCGGTCAGCGGCGACAGGCCCGAGCGGGGCGGCTGCATGTGCGCGACCCGGATGCGCCCGGACGATTCGGCCCCCTCGCCGGATTCGGCGAAGCAGGCGGCGACGCCGAGGAGGGGGGCGGCGGAGGCGGCGGTCAGCAGCGAGCGGCGGGACACGGGCACGGGAGGACTCCAGGGGGATCGGGCGGATATCGTGCCTGGACATTACCGAAATGAAAACCGTGTTCATTTCTAGTAAGGATGGACTTGCCCCCCGTCACAATCGCGACCCGCAGTCGTGAATGCGACTGGGCGGTTCCGCCGATTCCCGGCCCCGAGATATGCGTGAACGCTAATGTCTGGTTGGGCCGCCCGGCGGGCGGACCGGAGGAAGCAGGACAACGGGGGAGGCGGCCATGGCCGCGCACAAAGAGCACACCGAACACGAACACCAGCACGGAGCCGGCTGCGGGCACACCGCGGTCCGGCACGGGAACCACGTCGACTACGCCCACGACGGGCACCTGCACACGTTGCACTCCGGCCACTGGGACGAATGCGAGACCAAGGGCCACCACGAGCACAAGCAGCACGAACACAAGCACGGATCGGCCTGCGGGCACGAGGCCGTGAAGCACGGCGACCACCTGGACTACGTCCACGACGGCCACCGCCACGCCGCCCACGCCGGCCACTGGGACGACCACTAGACGGCGACGGCCGCGAGCATTAGCTCGCGGCCGTCGAGCACCAGTGCGGCGCAATGCTTACGCGCGGGCTCGCCCCCGCCACAGCAGCCAGATGAAGTACGGCGTACCGATCAAGGCGCACACCAGCCCGGCCGGAATCTGGGCCGGGGCGATCACGGTGCGGCCCAAGGTGTCCGCAATGCTCACCAGCAGCGTCCCGAGCAGGACCGCGACCGGCAGCACCCGCGAATGCCGCGACCCCACCAGGGCCCTGGCCAGGTGCGGGGCGACCAGTCCGACGAAAGCGATCACGCCCACGACGGCGACCGCGGCAGCGGTCAGCACCGCCGCCGAGATCAGCAGCATCAGCCGGGTGCGCTCCAGCCGCACCCCGAGCACGCGCGGAGTGTCGTCGTCCAGCGCCAGCAGGTCGATCTCCCTGCGGTGCATTGTGATCAGCGGAAGGAACACGACCAGCGCCAAGGCGAGCGGCCAGAGCCGGTCCGCGGTGCGCCCGTAGGTGGTGCCCGACAGCCACGTCATGGCCTTCGGCGTGTTCCACGGGTCCGAGGCGAGAATGATGAGCGTGATGGCGGCCATGCCGATCGACCACACGCCGATGCCGATGAGGACGAGCCGGGCCGGATCGAGGCCCCCACGCCATGCCAGCGCGTAGACCAGCGCGAACGCGCCCAGGCCCCCCGCGACCGAGACACCGGTGATCGTCCACGCGCCCGAACCCGGGAAGAGCGTGATGAGCGTGACCGCGCCGACCCCGGCCCCGGCGGTGACGCCGAGAAGGCCCGGTTCCGCCAAGGGGTTTCGGCACACGCCCTGCGTGACCGCGCCCGCGCCCGCGAGCGCCGCCCCCGCGAGGGCCGCGGCGAGCACGCGCGGGAAGCGCTGATCGATGATCCACGTGTACGTCGACCCGGTCTGGCCGCGGATCCAGTTCCACAGGTCGCCCGCGAGCAGCAGCTTGTCCCCGGCGAGCATCCCGGCGAGCACCGCCGCGCCCACCGCGGTGGCGAGCCCGGCGACGATGAGGCCGAACGCGATCCGGCCCCGGTTCGCCGCACCGTGCAGGATCGCCGGGCGGTCTTCGCCGCCCGAGCTCCTGATCGACCGGGCCAGCCACACCATGACGGCGGCGCCGAGCAGGGTGGTGGTGACGCCGACGGGAATGACGAGACTGCGTTCGGCGCCGAACAGCGCCCGCAGTCCCAGGTCCGCGCCGACGATGACGATGGCGCCGCACAGGGCGCTGAAGGGAACCAGCAGCCGGTGGGGGAGCAGATCGGGAAGCCGCTGCGCGATCAGGCGCGCGACGACCGGAGCCGCGAGGCCGACGAAGCCGATCGGTCCGGCCACCGCCACCGCGCACGCCGCCAGCAGCAGCGAGCACAGGACGGCGATCAGCCGGGTGCGCCGGACGTGGACGCCGAGACCGGCGGCGGTGTCGTCGCCCAAGCGGAGCAGGTCCAGCCGGGATGAAATCGCCAAGGACACCGCGATCGCGATGAGCACCAGCGGCAGGGCCTGCAGCACCGGGGCGAAGCCGGTGAGGTTCAGACTCCCCGCACCCCAGGCGAACAGGCCCGTCGTCTCCTGCTCGAACAGGAGCAGCAGCAGCGTCACCAGCGAGTTCGCGGCCATCGCGGTCGCCGACCCGGCGAGGATGAGCCGAGTGGTGGCCGCGCCGCCGCCCGCCGACATCCCGAGGACGAGCGCGGCCGTCCCGGCCGCACCGACGAAGGCGACACCGATGTCGGGCATCAGCGGCAAGCTGACGCCGAGCACGACGACGACCGTGATCGCCAGGTACGCACCCGCGTTGACCGCGAGGGTGTCGGGACTCGCGAGCGGATTGCGCGCGACCGACTGGAGCAGGATTCCCGAGGCGCCCAAGGCGATCCCGACCAGCGCGGCCGCGGCCAGCCGCGGGAGCCGCGATCCCGACAGGACGTTCCACACGCCCTCGTCGGCCGAGCCGACGATCAATTGCAGCAGGTCACCGGTGTCGACCTGGGAGGTGCCCTGGGTCAGATGCATGGCCGCCAACGCGATCAGGGCCCCGATGGTGACGGTGAAGACCGTCGCCGTGGGAATGAGGCGGGTCCTCTCCGCGGCCTGGGCGTCCGGTCGCGCCGGCGGCGTCAGCGTCTGGCTCAACTGGTGTAGACCTCGGCGTAGAAGTCGAGGAGGACTTCACCGGAGGCGGGGCCGCCGAAGGTCCAGGCGCCGTCGGGCAGCTGGTACATGGTGCCGTCCTCGACGAACTTCAGCGAGTCCCAGATGGGGTTGCCGACGAGCTTCTCGTTGAAGATGTCGTCCTTGAACGAGTTGTTGTAGATGAAGTTGAGCTCGGTCTCCTCGAATTCGGCCATGCCTTCGACATCGGAGCTGCCCAGGCCCCAGGCGCCGTCGGTCTCGCCGTTCCAGGCGCTGGCCAGTCCCACGGCCTCGGCGAGCGAGCCCGCCATCGAGCCGGGGCCGAACGGGCGGATGGAGATGGTGGACCCGTCGTCCCAGCCGTCGGCGATGAAGTACGGGACGTCGGTGTTGCCGGCGGCCTCGATGGCGGCGGTGGTGTCGGCGACCTTGGCGTCGAATTCGGCCTTGAGCGTCTCGGCCTCGTCGGTCTTGCCGAGGAGGTCGGCGATCATGTCGACGTCGTCCCACATGCGGGCGATGTTGTCGGTCTCGTTGGAGCCCTCGGTGATGAGGACGGGCACGAACTCCTCGAGTTGGTCGAGGATGACCTCGTCGTCGATCTCCATGATGACCAGGTCGGGGTTGAGCTCGGCGATCGCGTCGACGGACGGCTCGTGGCGGATGCCGAGGTCGGTGACGGTGTCGTCGAGCGGCACGGCGGCGCCGGCCCAGGTGTGGTAGCCCTCGATGTCGGCGACGCCGACGGGCATGACGCCGAGGTCGGCGGTGATCTCCACTTCGGCCCATTCGAGGACCACGACGTCCTTGGCCGGGGCGTCGAGTTCGACGGTCCTGCCCTGCGAGTCGACGGTGGAGACCGGGCCGGTCTCGGCGGAGGCGTCATCGCTGCCGCCGCCGGTGTCCTCGGTGGTGCCGCACGCGGCGGTGGCGAGGAGGGCGGCGGCCAGCGCCGCGGGCACGGCGGAGCGGGCGAGGTGGTTCGTGCGCATCGGGTTCCTTCGGATACTTCGGGTGTCGGGGTGCTTCGGTTATTGCGAGGCGCTGGCGGCGAACCGCCGGCTGTGGCGGCCGATCGGGCGCGTCCTGAGCAGGCCGGTGGCGGGATCGGTCGCCACTTCGATGTCGATGCCGTAGGCGCGGGTGAGGTTCTCGGGGGTCAGGACCTCGGTCGGGGTCCCGGTGGCGGCGACGCGGCCGTCGTGGAGGAGCACCACGCGGTCGGCGACGGCGGCGGCCTGGTCGAGGTCGTGGAGGACGACGCCGACGGCGGTGCCGTGGTCGTCGGCGAGGTCGCGGATGAGGTCGAGGATCTCGACCTGGTAGCGCAGGTCGAGGAAGGTGGTGGGCTCGTCCAGCAGCAGCACACCGGTGTCCTGGGCGAGGCAGGAGGCGAGCCAGACCCGTTGGCGCTCACCGCCGGAGAGGGCCTCGACGCCGCGATCGGCCATGTCGGCGACGCCGCAGATGTCCATGGCGCGGCGGATCGCCGCGGCCCCGTCCTCGTCGCCCGCGCGCCACCGGCCCCGGTAGGGGTGGCGGCCGTAGCCGACGACGTCGATGACGCGGATCCCGCCGGGGACCGGCCGGGACTGGGCCAGCAGCGAGACGCGTTGGGCAAAGGCCTTGGGGCTCAAGGCCATCGCATCGGAGTCGTCGGGGAAGGCGACCGCGCCCGATTCGGGCCGGTGCAGGCGCGCGAGTGAGCGCAGCAGGGTCGATTTGCCGGACCCGTTGGGGCCCAAGAGCGCCGTGACGTGGCCGCCGCTCAGGGCGATGTCGGCCCCGTGCACGACGGTCTCGCCGTAGTAGGCGAGCTGGAGCGCGCGACCATTGAGTCCGACGTCATCAGGCATGTAGGTAAGGCTAGCCTATGTATCGCCTCGCTCCAATGGCCGCCGAACCGGAGTGATCTTGACCCCGCGCGGTCCCGGCTCGGCCGCCCCCGGGCGGAGGCCCGGCCGTCGCTGGCGCGTCGTGACCGCGTCTGACCTGGCGTCGTGCTTAGGGTGGCGCTTGTGGATGGACGAGAGTCGGGGGGCAAGGTCGAACATGCTGAAGAACAGTCGGACCTCGGTCGGATTCGGATTGGCGGGACTGGTGCTGGTCGCGTCGGGCCTGACCGCTTGCAGCGCAGGGCAGGTGACGCAGACGGCGGACACGCAGCCGGCGGTCTCGGGCATCAATGCGGACGCGGGAGACGTCTCCCTGCGGGACGTCCAGATCGTGTTCGGCGCCTCCGGTGCTTACGAGGAAGGCGACGACGTCCCGCTGCACCTCTGGATCGGGAACGAGGGCAAGGAATCGATCGTCCTGGAATCGGTGACGAGCCCCGCGGCGGAGTCGGTGTCGCTGGCGACCGGTCCCCTCGAAATCGAGACCGAGCCGGAGGAGAGCCCGTCCGAGGAGCACACCGACGAGGCCGAGGAGAGCCCCGGTGAGGAAGCGACGGACGAGGCGAGCCCATCGGAGTCCCCCTCGGAGGAGACCCCCGAGCCCGAAGGGCCGGAAGACGAGACGCCGGAAGACGAAGCGACCGAGGACGAATCGGACGAGACCGCCGGTTCCGGCGAGTTCGAGATCGAGATCGCGCCCGGCGGCTTCGTCAGGCTCTTCCCGGCGCAGGGCGACCACCTGGTGCTGGAGGGACTGAGCAAGTCGCTCAACATGAGCGAGAGCGTCGAGGTCGTGTTCGCCTTCTCGAACGGCGACGAGGCGACCCTGAGGGTCCCGGTCGGCACGCCGCCCGAGCCGCTGCCCCGCGAATACCTGGAAGAGGGCGAAGGCGGCCACTAAGTCGTGTTCACGAACTGAGGAAGGCTCCTGTTGAATCTGTTGTGTCGCAATGGATTTCAATAGGAGGCTTCTGTGTCGAGCGTAGCAGGGCGCGGGGATCTGACCGATAAGCAATGGGCCAGGCTGCGCCGGTGGATCCCTACTCCGGCCCCGACTGGGCGGCCGATCACCAGGTCACGACGGGTACTGTTCAACGGCGTCGCCTGGCGGGTCCGGGTCGGCTCGCCTTGGCGGGACGTGCCCGAGCGCTACGGTCCCTTGCCGACGGCCTACCAGTTGTTCGCCGCCTGGCAGCAGACCGGCGTCTGGGCACAGATCACGAAGCTCATTCTCGCCCTGCTCGACGTGGAAGGCCACCTGACCTGGACGGTCAGCGTCGACTCCACGACCATCCGCGCGCACCAAGCCGCCGCCGGAGCCAGGCACCGGCCAGCGCCCGGCGAACCCGACGACCACGCCCTGGGCCGCTCGCGCGGCGAGCACCACGCGGAGGAGGTACTGCATTCTTATGCGAACCCAAACGCCCAGCTAGACGCAGTTCTCGATCGCCTCGAAGACTCGCTTGAGGCGGACAAGCGGTCTTCAGGCCCTTCTTAGCGGTCCCGATGGGGCGGCGAAATCTCCGTTGTGGACGCACCGCCGGTGCCACCGCGTTCCTTGCATCGGCTCAGGTAAGCAGATCAGCCATCGCTGGAGACCCATTTCGGGTATCGGGCCGTCCACTGGTCGAGTGTGTCGTTCTCGATGGCGTCCCACAGTGCGTCGGCCGCCCTCCGCTCCTCGCCCTCGTGAATCTGGACGGTCGACAGCGGCGCACCGTTCCACGTGATCGGCTCCGAGGTGGACGGCACGTTGAGCGAGGTGATCTTGCTCGGGTCGACGTCCCGCATCGCGATGATGAGGTCCGTCAGACTGGCCTCGCCCAAATCCACGGTGAGCTGCTTACCGAAGCCGTTGAGCAGCTCGATCGCCTTGGCCGGGTCCTGGTGGTAGTCCTGCTCTCTGGCCTCGACCAGGATCGACTTGACCGCCTGCTGCTGCATTTTGGCGCGGCCGTAGTCGCCGCCGCGGCCTTCGGCCCAGTCCGATGGCCAGTCCCACTGCTCGCGCTCGCGCACCAGGAAGAGGGCCTCCTCCTTCCCGTAGTCGGCGCACCCCTTCGGGAAGACCTTCCCGGGTTGGCTCGAGGCGATCTCGTGCCACAGGCACAGCTCGATCTCGCCGACCACGTCGATCAAGTCGATGAATCCCTCGAAGTTCGCCGTGGCCGCCCCGTGGAATCGCACCCCGCTGAGGTTGTAGAGCGTCTCGTTGAGGTTGTCCAGCGCGTGGTGCCAGTCCCCGACGGTGCCAGCGTGGTTGAGTTTGAACTCGCATGGGCCCTCACCCCAGCCGCAGTCGGGGATCTCGACCCACAGATCGCGTGGGATCGAGATCAGGTACACCTCACTCAGATCGGCGTTTACGTGCGCCATGATGACCGTGTCGGTGCGCTTGTGAGCGCCCTGCCCATCGAGCCCGAGGATCAGGAAGTTGAGCGGGCCGGAGATACCCTCCTCCGTGTCCTCGATCTCGACGCGGTTGTCCCCGAGGACGTTCTCCTTCTTTACCGCGTTGTCCGTCGTGTACTGCATGAACTGTCCGACGACGAACCCGCCGCCGGCGACCACCATGGCAAGGGCGCCACCGAACAGCAATACAAACGCCCACCAGGGGGCTCGGTCCTCTCGTGCCATTGGGCCTCCTCGGTCAGGGCGTGGAAATCACGCGAAGTGGAACATCTCAAACGACTTCTGAAGACACATTGGACGAGATCGCGAACACTTCCAGGATCGTGTCCACAGCGGAGTCGACGCTCGCGGCGCAGCGATTGAAGGACCTGCGGCCTCTAGTGGGATCGGGCACGTCGTCGTCGCGGCCGTCATGGTCGGCGATCCGGCCGCGCAGTGTCAATGCCGTCGCCATGATGTACCGGGCCTGCGTGCCGATGTCGAGCGCGGACCCGGTCTCATCGGTCGCAGCCCGCGGTGCCAGGCGGGCGAGCTCCTTGATGGTGAACGTGCGGGAGCGTGCGGTCGGTACCGTGGCGATGACGCGATCGCGCTCGAGGCGGGACGCGGTGAGCACCATGTCGGCCTGCTCCACGAGCCTCGGGCTCAGTCGCCGAGAGGCGAACGAATCGGTACTGGCGCCCCGCTGCTGCAGGTATCGCGCGACACTGCGTGGCATCTCGTTGCCGGGTGTGGCATCGGTGCCCGCACTCGAGACGGTGAACCGGTCGCTGGAGAGGCCGGGCCGGTTCTCGATCCAGAGGCGCGTCAGCCGCTCGGCGAGCACGGAGCGGCATAGGTTGGCGCTGCACACGTAGAGGATGCCGAACGGCCGAAGCGGCTCGGCATCAGCGACTTGCGTGAACGTCGGTGGCATTCGTCTTCACCTCCGCCAGAGGCCGCCGCTGGGTATTGAGGTTGCCGTATCCATAGGACTTGTGACTCGGCGCCGGAGCGAAGTTGAGCACGGTTCCCAGGACCGGTGCTTTGACGTTGCGGAGCGATTCGAGCGACTCTCGCAGCTGGTCCTGGCGGGTTCGGCCATGCCGCACCACCAGGAGTACGCCGTCGCAGGCGGCGGCGGTCGCCGCAGCGTCCGCGACCCTGAGGAGCGGGGGCCCGTCCACCACCACAATGTCGTAGGTCTCCCGCAGTTCGTCGAGGAGGTCGCGCATGTGCTGCGAACCGAGCAGCTCGCTGGGATTCGGTGCGGTGGAACCGCTCGAAAGGACCGTGAGGAACTCCTCTCCCCACACCTGCTCCGCTGCGTCCAATGAGGTGGCACCTACCAGGACGTCGGTCAGTCCGGCACCGATCGGCAGGCCGAGGAAGGTCGCCGCCCTGGGCTTTCGCAGATCGGCGTCGATGAGGATGACGCGCTTGCCGGTCTCCGCCATCGCGATCGCGAGGTTGCAGGCCGTGGTGGTCTTGCCCTCGCCGCCGAGCGCGCCGGAAACGAGGATCACCTTGTGCGGACGGTCGACGTCGACGAACTGCAGGTTGGTTCGGATCCTTCGGATCTCCTCGGCTCGGAGGCCGTGGGGATCGCTCACGATCAGTGGCGTCTTTGTCATCTTCCGGTCGGCGGCGACGGTGCCGAGCGTCGGCACACCGGCGCGCCGTTCCAGTTCCTCAGCGGTCTTGATCGTGGTGTCGAGCGCGCGCCTGGCCGCGGCGAGCCCGACGCCCGCGAGCAGTCCGATGATCCCCGCCAGCACGAGGTTCCTGACCGGCCTGGGGCTCACGGGGACCGTCGCCAGCTCGGCGTCGTTGACAACCGCGACGTTGACAGCCGCCCGCCCCGCGCCCGACGAACTCTCCAACGTCGGAACGATCGTCGCGAACTGGTCGCCGATCGATCGGGCGATCTCCTGGGCGGTCTCGGGCGAGGGATCGGTGACCGTGGCCTCGAGCAACGAGGTGTCGGGCACGACGGCCGTGGCGACCTTCGCCGTGAGTTCGTCGGCGCTGAGGTCGAGCGACAGGTCGTCGATGACGCTGTCCATGACGCGGCGGGTGCGCAGCAGTTCGGCGTACGACTTGACCTTCTGCTCGGAAAGCAGGCTGCCCTGGTAAGCAGAGGCCGGGTCCTCCGGATCGGCCCACGCGGAAATGAAGAACGTGACGCGCGACGAATACTGCGGCGTCTGGTTCGAAGTGACGATGCCGGCCGTAGCGACGGCGATGACGGTGGCCGCAATGATCAGCAGCCAGTTATCTCGTAGTAGTCGTAGTCCCGAACGCAAGTCCACTTCGGAATCCCCCAATGAGCAATGAATCTAGATTGGAATATTAAGCAGCATTCGTTCTGTTATATGTCATTCACGAAGATTTACTGGAGGGAACCGCGATGAACCAGCACGGCCCCATGCCTCGCCGTCACGACGGTCGGCACGAATCCGAGCGACGCGAGACGGGCACCGCCGTCGAGACGCCCAAGAGCGCACTCGCCAAAGCCCGGGGGGTGCTCGAATTCGTCTGGAGCCATCCGGCCAACCGCGATCGGCGCCTGGCCGCCGTGCACCGGGCCATCGACTTCCAGGTTCGGGCCCGCCTGGCCGCCCCGTGATCACCGGGATCGGTGAGCGGGGGCGCATGTGGGAGGAGCTGCACGTGACGGCGGCGTCGAAAGTGCGCGCTATGCGAATCCACCGGACTGGAACGAGATGCAGGCGTGGCGGCGGCTGCTCAGCCCCGGCGACCTGTTCATCGACGTCGGGAGCAATGTCGGCGCCTACGCCCTGTGGGCCGGGGACCGCGGTGCGACGGTCTTCGCCGTGGAGCCCGGCTCGGCGGCCGCGGAGCGGTTGCGGCGCAACGTCGCGCTCAACGACTTCCCGATCACCGTGCTCCAGTGCGGACTGGCCGACCGTCCCGGCCGGATGCGTCTCACCAGCGGCAATGACGCGATGAATCACCTGGTGCGCGACGGAGACCAGCCTGGAGAGGAGATCGCGGTCGACACGCTCGACAACGTGCTCGGCGACCGGTGCGCCGCCGGCGTGAAGGTCGATGTGGAGGGCGCGGAGCGGCTCGTCCTCGAGGGCGCCCAAAGGGCCCTGAGCGAGCGGCGCATCGCTGTGCTGCAACTGGAATGGAACTCCATGAGCCGACGTCTGCTCTCCGCGTCCCGGGTTCCGGTGGCCGAGCTGCTCCGCGAGCACGGCTACACCTTCATGCGGCCCGACGGCCGTGGACGGCTGCATCCGCTCGACCCTCCTGCCGAGTCACCGACGGACCTGTTCGCCGTCGCTCCGGGCCGTTTCGGCTGAGGCGCCGTCGGGCTCGTAGACGAAGTAGTCGGCGAACGAGCCCGACGGGCCCACCTTGCGGTAGGCGTGCGGGTTCTCGATGCGTTCACGCAGTCGCCATTCGGGGAAGCGCTCCGCGACGTCCCGGGCCACCGGCCGATGGCGGACGTGGGGCGCGAACGTCCCTGCAACGCAGGGATCGTCGGCGTCGCTCGTGAACAGGACCACCTGTCGGCGGGCGGCGGCGAAGACGTGCCGCAGGTGCAGTTCGTAGACATGGTCTTCGACGAGGTGGTAGATCACGTCCAGCGAGAGGGCCAGGTCGGCGGTGACGAGTCCGGCGCGGTCGGCGAAACATTCCGGGTCATAGAGCGCGAAGCTCTTCGAGGGATCGTCCGTGAATCTGGCGATGGTGCGCCGCAGCGTCGTGGGCGACACGTCGAGCCCGAGGTATCGGGGATAGTCGGCGAGTGCGAGCTGGTCTCCGTCGCCGCAGCCGAACTCGATGACGGACTCGAAGCGTTGCTCGGCGACGAGTCGATTCAGCACCTTCGCCTTGCTTTCGGCGAGCATGCCGCGCGACCCCTCCCCCGAGCCGCCACCGCGTGCGTAACGCTGCTCCCAGTACTGGGCCGATCCGGGGAACCGGCCGTCGCGGACCGCAATGACGGTTCGGGCGAGTGCCGGACCCACCACCGGGATCGCTTGCACCTGGCGTCCCAGGGTTTTGTTGGCATTCATCGGTAGTCTCCGATCTTGTCGTTGCAATTGCCGAGGAGCGTTCGTATCAGCTGCTCGGAGTAGTGGGCCGGGTCGAATCGATTCCGCGACCACGCGGCCGCGGCCCGCGCCATGCGTGATCGCAGACGGTCGTCGTCCAGGATCGTCGCGATCGCCGATCTGAGCGCCTGCGGCGACTCGTCGACAGGGGACAGTCCGGTGAATCCCTGCTGGAACGCGTCGTGACTGCCCCCGTATGCGGGGGCAACGACCGGCGTTCCCGCAAGCTGCGCCTCCAGCATCGCCAGCCCGAATCCCTCTCCGCTCGCGGACGCTCCAGACCGGGTACGGGTGGCCAGCACGAACAGGTCCGCTCGCCCCAGTCGCTCGGCGAGTTCGCCGTCGGTGAGATTCGGTGCGAGCGTGGCCCACGGGCGCGCGGCGAGCGCGTCGCGCAGATCGGACGGGACCTCCCCGGTCCCGCAGACGGTGAGCTGGACGCGGTCGTCGCCGAGCAGCTCGAGCGCTTCGAGGAGGGTCGGCAGCCCCTTGCTTTTCCAGTCCCCGAGGCGGAATGCGGTGACCAGGTCGAAGCGTCCGGTATGCGCGCGTTCGGGTCGTGCCGCGTCGACGAGCGTCCGGTACCAGTCGGCGGCGATGCCCGGGTGGAGCACACCCGCGCGGCAGACCGGGGCGATGGCGCCGGCGGTGAAACTGCTGCCGGCGACGACGCGCACATCGGCGCGGCGCATGATCCGGCACGCCCGTCGCCGCTGGTCCGACCAGGTCTCGTGTCCGTGGAGGATCACGGTCGTGCCCTCGTAGTGGCGCTGTCGGGCCGCCGGATAGACGACGGGCAGCAGGTTGCGATGGGCCAGGACGAGCCGGGTGGGGGTGCTGCTCGACCGGACCGCCCGGCCGACCTCGCCGAGGAACCGGGCCTTGGAGGTCAATCCCCCGAGTCGATCGGGGGCGCGCAGATCCATTCGCCTGCAGGCGATCCCGCTGGTCTGCAGGGTGGCCTCGATGGCGGCGGCGTAGCGTTCGATGCCGCCGCCGAGGCCGCGGGACGGGGCAACGAGTAGGACGGTGCGTTTCATCGGCTCTCCTCGGCGGTGATCGGGCTGCGGCGGCATATCAGTCGGGCTCCGACGACGGCGACGAGGATGCCGCCGGGGATACCGGTGAGCAGCAGGCCGATGTCGATCTCGGACTTGACGACGACGGGCAGGAAGCAGATGGTGAAGCACAGCGCCCGCGGATCGGCTTCGGGTCGGATCACGAGGTCGAAGAGTCGGCATCCGACTCCGAGCATGATCATCCCCGCCGCCACCGTCCACAGTCCGCCATGCCGGTACAGGTCGCCAAGGCCGGTGATCGCCGTGGAGGTGTATGTGGTGCGGGAACCCCCGTAGTACTCCTGGTAGAACTCGTAGCCGTTGGCGAAGATCGGTTTGTCGGGCCAGATCACGCGCGGCACGAGCCCCACCGCGGGAGCGACCGCGAACTCCCACGGACTGCGGTAGGCGATCGTTTCTGGCGTCAGCTGAGTGATGATCGCGATGCTGTCGATCTCGCGGACGCGCCTGAGCATGGATTCCGCGGAATCGCCGACCGTCTCGACCGGCGACTTGGCCGTCATGGTGTCGGTCAGGATCTGCGGCGCGGCGGTGACGGCCTCCGAGGGAGTCAAATTCACGTCGCCGCGGACCGCCTGGCGGTAGGCGTCGTTGAACGGGACGGCGATCCAGAGGAACAGCACGGCGCCGATCAGGAGCGTTTTGAGCGGCATCCGGCCCCGCAGTGCGCCATAGGGAATGAGAACCGCTGCCAGCGCCAGCAAGACCGCGCCCTTGCTGCCGGCGACGGCTCCGACGGCGACCTCGGCGGCGACCAGTGTCCACAGTGTGATGTTGCCGCTGCGGATCGCCGGGTTGAAGACGCGGTACGCCGCGGCCGCGATGCCGAAGAGCGCGAATGTGGACAGCAGGCTCAGCAGTTGGCTGTAGGCGTTCGCGGAGGTGACCAGCTCGCTCGGGTCACCGACATAGCCGAACCTGTTGGTGAGGAGCGCCCCGGTGAGCCGGGCGGCCGAGCCGACCGCGTAGAACGCCCAAGGCAGCAGGCCGCCGCGGACGGTGGTGCCGGTGCCGCGCAGCACCGTCGACAGGCCGCTCCTGGCCGCGTCGCGGAGTCCGCGGGGCGGACCGAGCACATATCCCGCGGTCCAGGCCACGATGCCCAGCCCCAGCACTCCCAGTCCCTCCACGACGCTGGGCAGGGCGATCCGGGTGGCCGAGCCGGTCTGCGGCCCCAACCAGGTCAGGGACGCCAGCCCGAAGGCGAGGCCCGACCACAGCAGATACCAGGGCCCGAGCCTCCAGCGGCTGATCCCCTGTTCGTTGCCGGGGAGGCCGGTGATCAGCAGGAGCGCCGCGAACGCCAGCAGGGTGACCGACAAGGCCCGGACCACCAGCTCGTCGCGGACGCCCAGCGGGAAGAATCCGCTTGGCAGCAACATCGCTCCAGCCGCCACCGCCAGCGCGACGACACCGAGCAGTCTGGCCTTGTGCGATCGGGTGGGCGTCGGCGCCGACGCGTCCAGGAGTGTCATCGGCGGTCCTTCGCAACGGTGAGGAGGGCGGCGGCCGCGGTGGCGGCGAAGCCGTCGGGTCCCAGGTCGACGACACGCGCCTGTGACTCGCGTGCCAATCGGGTTCGCAGCGCTCCATCGCTCATGAGCCGCTGCAGGCACTGGGCGAGCGCGTCGACGTCGGCGGCGGGGAACACCAGTCCGGACCGGTCGTGTTCGACGGCGTCCCCCGGTTCCCAGACGCCGGTGGCCGAGCTGACGATCACTGCGGCGCCGGCGGCCATGGCCCCGATCGCCACGAGGCCGCGGGGCTCGAAGCGCGAGGGCATGACCATGATGTCGATGTCACTGAAGAGTGCGGGCAGCTCGTCGGTGTTCTTGAAACCGAGGAACCGGACCCTGCCGCGCAGGCCGTGCTCGTCCACCAGCGCCTCGATCTCCGGCCGCTGTGGACCGTCGCCGATGAGCCGCAGTTCCCACGGCTCGTCGCGGGGCAGTCGCGCGGCGGCTACCAGGTCTTCGACCCCCTTGACCCGGGTGAACTTTCCCGCGAATCCGATGACGACCGGCCGGGCCTCCTCGATGCGGCGGGGGACGCGCTGCGCCGCCGCGAACCGGTCGACGTAGGCGGGGCAGACGCCTGGATGGACGCGGTCGGGCGCCATCCCGTGGGCGAGATAGAACTCGCGGTTAAATGCGCCCGTTGCGACGGCGCCGGCCGCGATGCGGAACATGACGCGCAGCAGGAGGCCGCGGAGGCGCCGGAGGCGGCCCTTCACCGGTGATCGCGGATTGGTGTCGCCGAAGTAGAGCAGCGGCGTTCGGGTGGCCGCGGCGTGCACGATGCCCAGGCGCGCCGCCGGGGTCGCCCATCCGAAGCACAGGACGGCCTCGGGTCGGTCGCGGCCGAGGTGCCGCAGCAGATCCGCGGCACGGCCCAAGTCGGATGCCGGGCGCGAGGAGGACCACCAGTCGTATCCGCCGTGCAGGTCGGTGTTCCATCGGACGTGGCGGGCGAACCCCGGGTCGTAGGTGCCGTCGGGGGCGTGGTTCCAGTAGTAGACGCGGGTGCGGAGCCTAGGGTCGGCCGCCAGGAGCCGGAAGGCGGGCGCGAAGTACTGCGCGGGATGGTCGAGGACGAGGGCGGCGCGCACCGGCTCATCGCGCTGCGCCCGCAATGCCGCGGTCATGACAGGCGCTCCAGGACTTCCGGGAGGCGCTGCTCGTAGGTGTGCTCGGCATGGGCGCGCTTGCTGGCCGCGTCGCCGATCTGCCGTGTCAGGTCCGAGTCGTCGAGGAGGCGCTTGGCCTGGTGTACCAGTTCGTCGAAGTCGGTGAACGGCAGGACCTCAGAGTCGAGATCGAACAGGTCACCGAGTGAGGGGCGTCGCTCGCACAGCACGGCCGCTCCTGATCCGGTGGCCTCGAACAGGCGGGCGTTGACGCCGTCCATCTCGGCCGGGTGGAGGTTGTTCAGTACTCCGGCCACTTCTCGGAAGACCCTCGCCTTTTCTTTGGCCACCACTGGGAATCCGGTGTGGGCCCGCAGCGGCAGTGAGCCGTGAACCCACTTGGGCGGCCTGGCGCCATAGATCACGAGGGGAATGCCGGCATCGTGCAACCGTTGCAGCAGCACCGCACGACTCGGGTAGCAGTTGCCGACCACGGCTATGACGCGCCTGGCCCCCGGTTCGCCGATCGGTCGGTGCCAGCGCGGATTGCAGCCTTGAGGGAGGTACCACACGGGCAGACCGAGTGTGTCTCGCAGCCGCCTGACCAGCAGCTCGTCCTTGAAGAAGATTGCCGAGTACGGCGCCATGAGCATCGTTTGCCGGCCGAGGTTCGACACAGCGTCGGGAAACCACAGGGCCACGGGCAGTCCGTGGCGGCGCAGCGCGGCGACGGTGCCGGCCGCCAGGCCGCCATAGGTGTTGATGACAGCGTCGCACTCGGACTCGAGGGCGGTGCGCACCAGGCCGCGCTGGAGGCGCTCGTCAAGCCGGTCCACGGCCAACGCCGCGAGGTCGGCGGCCCGGTTCACGATGCGACTCTTGACCTGGGGTCGGCCGAGGCCCAGATATGTCACTCGGTGGCCCATGGCCACCAGGCCGTCGCCGATGTTGGCCTGAAACGTGTCGGGGCCGCGGCGGCCGATCATTCCAATGTGCATGGTGTTCTCCATTCTTGGCGTCAATGGATTCGGCAGCAGCGCCGTCAGCGTGGCTTCCACCATGCGACCTGCGGCAGCCGGTTGGCGGTCTCGGGGGTGGCGGCGAGGTAGTTCCCTTCGACAAAGGTCTCCAGGTCCGGGTCCCATCCCAGATAGGGCTCCATGCCGCGTGGCGTGAGCTTCCCGATCCGGTAGCCGAGCGGCTCCAACAGCTCGAACGCATCCTTGAGATATTGACGGGCCTGTATCCAGCGGTGGTTGTACTCGAACTGCACGAGTGAGACGGCCCGGGTCTGCAGTGTGCGCAGACAGCCTGAGAGGACAGCGAAGTCGTGTCCCTCGGTATCCACTTTGATCAGGTCGACATGCTTGATGTTTTGGTTTCGGATGTAGGCATCCACAGTGGTGGTCTCGACCTTCTCGGTGGACATGGGCGCAACCAGGTCGCCATGCAGCGAATTGGTCCCGGCTCCGGGAGCCACCACGTGCAGGGTCGCTGTCCCGCAGAGATCGGACACAGCGAGCCGGTTGACCTGCGCCTGCTCACCGATCCGCTCGGAGAGCAATTGATGGGTGTGCCCAGCGGGTTCGAAGGCGTGCAAGCGCAGCCGCTCGAGTCGCCCCGTGAGCGCGGCCTGTCGCAGCAGGGACTGCGACCAGGCGCCGACGTTGGCGCCCACGTCGAGCACCGTGATCGGCGCGTCCGGCCGGGTCGCGTCGAGCATCCAGCGTTGGAGTGCGTATTCGCCGTTGCGGTTGGGATCGTTCGGCACATCGAGTCGGGCGCGGTGCAGTGCGAAGCGCGCGGCTCGCACCAATTGCCGCCGTCCGATCACGGCGCCGAGCGTGTCGACGGCCCAGGTCGCCGTCTGTCGTGTCGGTGTCATCGCGTCCTCCTGGTGAGTTCGGTTGTGGCAAGTTCGGGCTCGGCTGCGGAGCTGTTCCGGGCCAGCGAACGGAGCATGAGGAGCAGCGCAGTGGCGGCGGCCGCGCTCGAAGCGACCGCGGCGCCCATGGCCCCCCATGTCGGGACCAGAGCGACGAGCAGCACGATCATGACGATGGCGGCGATCCACTGCGCCTGTGCGACGTCCAGCGGCCGACCGTGGCCACGCAGCAGGTCGGCGCCGACCTGGGCGCAGGCGAGCAGGACCCCGCCGGGCGCGAGCAGCCACAGCAAGCGGATCGCCTCGGCATACCCGGGTCCGAACAGCGCGGGGATCAGTGTCGGGGCCAGCACGACCAGCGGCACCGTCACCACGACTCCGACCGCGGCGCTGGCCAGTAGCGTCTGCCGTTGCATTGCGTCGAGGCGCGACGCGGCACCGACCCGGGACGCCAGCCGAGGAAACGCGACGTTGCCGAATGCGGCGACGAGCGGCACGGCGATGGCGGTGAGCGAGACGGCCACGGCGTAGTTGCCGAGCGCCGCAGAGGCCGCGAGGAACGAGAGCACGATCTGGTCGAGGCGGGCGGTGATCGCCGCGGGGACGCTTCCGGCGAGCTGCGAGAGTCCATAACGGCACATGGGCGCGGCCAGCGCCGACTCGCTGCGGCCGCCGGTCAGCCCGAGGCCCCGGCACAGCACATAGGCCAGAATCGACTGCGCCACCACCGTCGCCGACAGCGCCGCCGCCACGGTCAGCAGGTCGAGTTCGTCGGACAGGTGCAGCACGCCGACGACGGCGAGGAACGCGAGCGGCTGCATGATCCGGACCAGATTCCAGCGGGGCAGTCGGGCGGCGTGCAGCGCGAACACGTAGCCCGCTCCCGCGAAGCTGGCGAGGCAGGTGGCGAACATCAGCCGGTAGGCCAGCACCACGGTGTCGTCCTCTGGCGCCAGCAGCGGGGCGCAAGCGATTCCGGCCAGGAGCGTGACCGAGCCCGAGGCCACCATGAGGTTGCGCGACGTCGCGAGGTAGTCGCGGGCGCGATCGGGAACCCGGGCCACGAAGTACGTTGTGGCGGCGGTCTGGCCCAGCTGGCCGACGACTAGGACGACTGCGAACCAGGCCATGATCGCCGCGTATTCGCCGCGAAGCGACGGGCCGAGCGCCCGGGCGATGAGGATCCCCGCCACGCCGGACGCCACGGCGGTGGCCACATTGCACGCCGCCGTGGTGGCCACCGATCGGGCGAAACCGCCGCGGATCCCGGTCGAAGCGGTCATGTCCTGCCGCCCTTGGCTTCGGTGGACTCCCCCAGCAGCCACCGGAAGTAGGCCTCGGCGTCGAAGGCGCGGGGCTCGGGCACGACCGGCTCGGCGCATTGCTCCAGAGCGTCGGCCAGGCTGTTGCGGTCACCCGACCGATAGGGGACCAGGGTGCGGCCGGCGATCTCGCGGGCCTGCGGGCCGTCCGGCGACAGCACCGGCACGCCGTGGACCCTGGCCTCCGCGAGCGGATAGCCGAACGCCTCCACAGTGCACGGGAAGAACGCGGCCGCCGCCGACCTCCACAGTCGAGCCGTAGTGGCCGTCGGCACCGTCCCGAGTGCTTCCACCGTCGGGTGGGCGGCGACGTCCGTCGGCAGCTGCTCCGGGGCGGCGGTGACCACGACCCGCAGATCCCGCCCGGTGCGGTCGACCGCCTCCAGCAGGGCCCGCAACTCCGACACCAGATCCTTATACGGGGCAGGCATGACCGGCACGAGCACGAACGGCCGGTCGGTGGGACGCCGAGGCCCGGCGGGACTCGTCGGATGGGCGCGGACCACGATCCGGCCGCGCACCCCGCGCACGTGGTGTACGACCCGCTCCGCCATCACCGAAGTGGGCGCGACGATCAGGTCCGCCCGGGACAGCAGCCCGCGGATCACCGGGATCTGGGCCTTGAAACTGCGCGGCATCGGCCGCAGCAGGTGCTCCTCATGCGGATACAGGAAGTGCAGGGCGTTACGCAGCAGCACCCGGCGTTGCGTGCCGCTGAGGGCGAACGAGGCCGAGTTCGCCGCCACGACGACGTCGGCGCCTCTGGCCTTCGACTCGCGACGGACCAGCCAGGCCGGAGTCAGGTACTGCGAACGTCCGATCACGGTTGGCCGCGTCGTGGCGCCGGCGAGGTAGTCGTCGAGCTCGCGCCGCCAGCGGGCGGCGCCGCCGACGCCGCCCCCGGCGGTGTCGAGGAGCACTCCGCTCAATGCACCGTCCTCTCTGTTCGTGTGCGGATCCCGGCCCATTCGTGGTGCCTGCGAACCGTCGACAGGATGAAGTTGACGACGCGCCTGGAGGTGTCGTCGATCTCGTACTCCGCGGCGCAGCCGACCGGTTCCCGGGAGTGCTGCGCGACCACGGTCGCGACCGCTTCGACCACCCCGGCCGGATCGAGCCCGGTGGCGACGATCGACCCGGCGTCGAGCGATTCGGGCCGCTCGATTGAGTCTCGGAGCGTCACCGCCGGAAAGCCCAGGATCGCCGACTCCTCGCTGACGGTGCCGCTGTCCGAGAGCGCGCAGCGCGCCTCCTGTTGCAGCCGTATGTAGTCGAAGAAGCCGAACGGCTCGCAGAACGTCACGCCGTCGAGTTCGGCGTCGGCGACCAGGTCTTGGATCCGTTTGCGGGTCCGAGGATGGGTCGACACCAGTACGGGCAGGTCCCACTTGACGTGCACCGAGCGAAGGCAGGCGATGAGGCTCAGCAACCGGCCGGGATCGTCGACATTCTCCTCCCGGTGGGCGCTGGCCACGAAGTACTCGCCGCTGCGGACGCCGAGCCGGCGCAGCACGTCCGAGGCCGCGATCGAGGCGCGATGGTGGTCCAGGACCTCGCGCATCGGGGAACCGGTCAGGAGGATCCGCTGCGGATGGATCCCCTCGGCGAGCAGGTTCCGTCGCGCGTGTTCGGTGTAGACCAGGTTGAAGTCGGCGACATGGTCGATGAGGCTCCGGTTGGTCTCTTCAGGCACGTTCAGGTCGAAGCACCGGTTACCGGCCTCCATGTGGTAGACCGGGATCCGCATCCTGCGGGCCATGAGCGCCGCGATGCAGCTGTTGGTGTCGCCGAGCACGAGGACCGCGTCGGGCCGCTCGGCGGCGATGGCCTGCTCGGCGTTCACGAGGATGTCGGCGAGGGCGCGCCCGAGCGTGGACGGGTCCACGGCGAACTGGTGGT
Organism: Glycomyces buryatensis; assembly: GCF_004912275.1. Taxonomy (GTDB): domain Bacteria; phylum Actinomycetota; class Actinomycetes; order Mycobacteriales; family Micromonosporaceae; genus Glycomyces; species Glycomyces buryatensis. The sequence goes on along the minus strand of NZ_STGY01000083.1, from coordinate 247,357 downwards.
CCGGCTCGGGCAGCCCTAGTTCCGCGAAGAAGACGTCGCGCAGCAGCGGGTCCCAGTTCTGGCCGGTGTGGACCAGTTTGTGGTCGAGCGTGGCCGCGAGACGGTCGATCACCCGCGACAGGCGGATGAGCTCGGGCCGCGTCCCGGCGAAGGTGAGCACTTTGGTCATGTCGCCTCGCTCGGGTCGTCGACCGGGCAGGCGAAGGTGTCGGCGTCGTACGGTGTGTACCGCTCGTTGCTCCAGAAGAACCCCAGGGCCGGTTGGTCCCCGAACGCCGTCAGCCGGTGCGCCCACATCGTCGGCATGTCCACGGCCACGGGATCGGCGCCGTCGACCTGGAACCGCACGATGCGGTCGGAGAAGAGCCGGCGCACGGCGATCTCGGCTTTCCCCGACACGATCACGAAGCGCTCGAACTTTCGCAAGTGCACGTGTTCGCCTCGCGCCGCCCCGGGGACGGTCGAGGAGACGAACGCCTGGCCCCCGGCAGCGGAGACTCTGACGCATTCCACGAGCGCGCCGCGGCCGTCGACGTGCTGCGTGAGCGGTACCGGATAGCGGGCGGGGAACAGGTGCGAACGGTAGGTGTTGAACAGCGTGGTCCGCCACCGGCCGGTGAGCTCCGGCAGATTGCCGTCCCGGTATTCGACTTCGAACTCCTCCAACAGTGCCGCCGTCTCGGTCACCGATCGCGGCTCGCCTTTCGGCTCGACGAACCGGCGCCCCGACGCGCCCGCCTCCTCGAGCAGCACTGCAGCCGCCTCCTGGGCGTGCAGCAGCGCGACTTCGCCGTCTTGGACGACCGTCGGACGCCGTCCCTGGGCGAACTCGTGGCAGAAGGTCGCAACGAACGAGTTGTAGTGCGGCCGCCCGTGCTCGCCGTACAGATTGGGCAGGACGACGTCCGAGAACGCCGCTGCGGTGTCACCGGTCCCGGCGAGCGTCGCCGCGGCACGGCGCTTGGCCCGCCCGTAAGCGGTGTCGTCACTGCGGCGGACCGAATCGGCGTAGACCACCCGCACCGGACGATCGAGGCGCCGCACGGCTTCGGCGAGGCGGCCGGCCGCCTCGGCATTGCCGTCGGTGACCTCCGCATCGGTGCCGCGATTGACGCCTGCGCAGTGAATGACGGCGTCGACGCCGTCGAGTGCGGCGTCGAGCCGCTCCGGGTCGCCGAGCAGCGACCTGGCGATGGGGACGCATGCGATGCCGCGGCTGAATGCCAGGCAGCGCAGATGCCAGCCGAGGAATCCCTCGGGTCCGGTGACGGCGATCCTCATACCGTCTCCGGGACGCGCTGGGTCGGCATCTCGGACCGGAACTCCGGGGTCTGCAGCAGGAGCTTGACGACGGCGTCCTCGTCGAGTCTCCTGGCATTGTGGGAGGTGTAGCCCACGGCAGTTGCTTCCGGAGCTCCACGGCCGCTGCCGCCGGTCGGCAAGTAGTTCAAACCCCGCTGGTCGAGTGGAATTCGGAAGAACTCGCCTTGGTCCTCCGCCCGCGCGGACTCCTCGTCGCCCACCAGCGTCTCGAACAGCTTCTCGCCGTGGCGGGTGCCGATGATGTCGGCTTTGAGCTCGACATCGAAGATGCGCGCCACCGCCCGCGCGATGTCCTCGACGGTGCTCGCCGGGGCCTTGTGCACGTAGAGATCGCCGGGTCGTGAGGCGTTGAATGCGTGTTCCACCAGTCGGATCGCATCATTGATCGACATGAGGAAGCGCGTCATGTTCGGGTTGGTGATGGTCAGCGGCGACCCTTGCTTGATGAGCCGCACGAACGCCGGTACCACCGAGCCGCGTGAGCACAGCACGTTGCCGTAACGCACCAGCGAGACGACCGTGTCACCAGTGCACACCATGCGGGCGTAGGCCTGGGCGACCTTTTCCATGAGCGCCTTCGACATGCCCATCGCGTTGATCGGGTACACGGCCTTGTCGGTGCTGAGGCAGACCACGCTGCGCACGTTCGCGGCCCGTGCGGCGTCGATGACGTTCGCGCTGCCCATGACGTTGGTGCGCACCGCCTCGAGCGGAAAGAATTCGCCGGAGGGCACCTGCTTCAACGCCGCGGCATGGAAGACGTGGTCCGCGCCCGTGCAGGCACGCAGGACACCGTCGTGGTCGCGGACGTCGCTGATGTAGAAGCGCAGCCGTTCGTCGCGGAGCCGCAGCCGCATGTCGTCCTGCTTGGCCTCGTCGCGGCTCAGCACCCTTATCTCGGCGCAGTCGGAGGCGAGCAGCCGAGCGACCATCGTCTTGCCGAACGTTCCTGTGCCGCCGGTGATGAGCACCGTCTTGCCAGCCAGATCCTCCTTCATCCCCGGTTCCCTCCGAGCGCATAGGTCACGAGGTCCGACAGCCTCGAGCCGCCCACTTGAGCCGACATCTCGTCCATGTAGTACTCCCTTCCGAAGTGCCCCATCGCCTCGCGGATCAGGGGATTGAAGCCGTGCAGCAGTCGCATGGCCGATGAAAGTTCAGCGGGGTCGCCAGGAGGCGCCACGAGACCGGCGCGCGACTCGAGGACGGCGCGCGCGGCATCGCCGGGGGCGGAGGCGATGATCGGTTTTCCGCAGGCCATCGCGGCCTGAAGCTTGCTGGGCAGGATGTGGTGAAACGGCGGTCGGTCCTGCAGGCTGACCAGCTGGACGTCGCTGAGCGCCATGAGCTGCACCGTGCGCTCGACGGGGTGGGAACCGAGGAAGCGCACCCGCTCGTCCCCTTCTGCCAGCGCGCGCAGCCTCGCCTCTGCGACACCGCTGCCGACGAACGCCAAGCGGAGGTCGGGCAGATCGGGAAGGAACTTCAGTGCCTTGATGGCGGTCTCGAGACCCTGAACATCTCCGAGGCTGCCGGCGTACATGACGACGAACCCGTCGAGGCCGGTTTCGGCTGCCAGTCGCTCATCGCGGGGAACGGGACGGAAGATCCCCTCGTCGACCCAGTTGGGCACCACCGTGATCTTCTCCGGGGGGACGCTCCGCTGGCGCAGGACGGCGGCCATCCCCGGAGCGGTCACGGCGACGGCCGAGGCCCGTTGATAGGAGGCCTCGCAGAACCCGCTGATGGCGCGCGCCGTCAGGTCGAGCAGTCGGCCCTGGCGGATGAACCCGCTTGCGAGGACGGTATCGGGCCACAGGTCCTGTATGTAGAGCACGTAAGGGCGGCCGAAGAGCCGCCGCGCAAGGATGGCCGGGAAGGCCACCGTGGCTTGCGAGGAGATCACCAGCCAGGCGTCCATCGAGCGCAGGACGTTCCACTTCGCGGACGCCGAAGCCGCGAAGGACAGGTAGGTGAGTGCCCGTCTGAGAGCCGAGCGGTCGTGGCTCGGCAGCAGGGGGACCCGGTGGACGTGCACGCCGGCCCGGTGCTCGTAGAGGTAGCGCTTCATCTGGTAGCCGGGATAGATCGCGCCGGTCGGGTAGTTGGGGAAACCGGTGAGCACATGCACGTCGTGGCCGAGCTTTGCGAGGGAACGGCAGATCCCTCCGGCGACTGCCGCCGAACCGGTCTCGGGGTCGTAACAGGGGCTGATGACACCCAGCCGCATCCCTTCACGTTCAGGATTTCCGAAAGCAGTTCTCGTTCCATCCGACACGACCGCTGTGCCCTTTCCGTCGCCCACCAACCGAAGTATTCAGACCCTTTTGCGTAGAAGGGACTATAAGTTGAGCAGTGTCGCTAGTAGGCAGAACACTCGACTTTGGAGGAATTTGTTCAATGTGCGCGTCAAAACGTCTAGGGAAGCGGGCGGCAAGGCGTCGACCGGCAGCCGTCGATTCTCGAACGCTCGTCCCACTCGCTCCCCACTCCTATAGGGGCAAACGCTTGTTGGACTGGACGGTGCTGTGCCTCATCGCGATACCGGCTCTCGTTGTGGTCGCCGTCGCCGGAGTGGCGATCCTCTGCGAGGACGGGCGGCCCGTCTTCTTCCGTCAGGTTCGCATCGGCCTGCGGGGCCGACCGTTCAGGATGCTGAAGCTCCGGACCATGAGCACCTGCGCGGCACCGGAGTCGGAGGTCCCCGACGCCGCGTGGATCACCAGGGTGGGCAGGATTCTGCGACGGCTCTCGGTTGACGAGCTGCCGCAGCTGATCAACGTCGCCAGGGGAGAGATGAGCCTGGTCGGTCCGCGTCCGCATCTGCCCGAACGGGCCCAGGGCTATGGTTCCCGTGAGTTGGGGAGGCTCGCCGTGCTACCGGGATTGACGGGATGGGCGCAGACGGTAGGTCGGAACAGTCTCGACTGGGACAGGCGTACTGATCACGATCTCATGTATTCGGTGACGCAGAGCCTGCGGCTGGACCTGCTCATTCTGCTGCGGTCGTGCTGGGTGGTGGTGAGTGGGGACGGACTGAACGGACACCCGAGACACGCGAAGGCCAGTGCTCGCATGAGGCGCGGGGACGCACTTCACGAGCATCGACCGCGACAGGCCGACCGTGCGAGACTCGAACCCACGAACCTTCAATGAGCCATTCCCGGCAAGGTGGAGGTACTGCGTTCTTATGCGAACCTAAATCCCCAGATAGACAACGCATTGGATCGCCTCGCAGAGCCTGTCGAGCCACGGATCTCGGATTCGGGCCCTTCATGGGAGCGGCGTTTCGATTGTGATGGCGTACAGCCACGGAGTGGCGCAGAAGGACCTTGCCGTGATGGACGGATCGTGTCCAGTGAGCACCATCGCCCTGGGCCTGATCCGAACTGAGTGGGGCCATCACACCTTCAGGGCCGCGCCGTGGCCACAGCGACCGCAACGGAGTCCGGTTCACCGGATTCGAGGTCAGCGAAACTGGCCCGTATGAATTCGTTGAAAACATGAAACCATGGCGGATACCCGGGCAGGCAAACTGTCGCCTCCCAGACTTGACCCCCCGGGGCCGCCGTACGCGGGATCGGATGGCGGCCTCACCGCACCCCCTGGAGGACGAAGCCATGAGCGGATCCCGGACCACCACTCGACTTCGCGTCATCAACACGGGCCTGCGGCCGGTCATGCGCAGCATGAGCGACCCTGAACGGGCATGGGTGAAAGCCGTCCAGGAAGCCCAGAAGATCGCTGGAGTCCAGGTCGACGACTACGACCGGCAGTGAGTTGCCGACTTTGGACCGTTCGGCTTCAGCGGCGACCGCGACGCAGGCCCATGACCCCGCGCACCTCGCCGCTGCGCGTGACAGTGCCGAGCTCGCCACCGTGACGGCTGAGCAGTGCATGCGGAGCATCATGCGACGAGCAGGCCTCGAGTCGGAGTCCGTGCTCCATCACCAGTAGGCCGAGACCGGTGCCGGTGGCCGTGCACCCGGCCAGGAGGGCGACCAGGGAGCCGACGACCAAGCGACGGTCCCCATCGAAGTGGTTCGAGAACCCTTCGTAGAGGAGCCAGGCAATGAGCAGCAGGCCGAGAGCCATCATCGTCGCCCAGAGCCACCGCTTCAGAATCGTGCGGCGAACGCTGAGGACGAGCACCGACAGCACGGCATCGCAATGGTCGCAGCGAACTTCGACCAGGCTGCTGTCGCGCGGGGGACGCGGGACCTGGACTGGGGTCGTCTCGTACGTGGCTCTCAGTGCTTCGTATTGGCCCCTCATCACCCGAGAACTGCCGGTCTGGTGTCCCACTCCGAGGGAGACGGACTCGTCGGCCGGACCCATGCCCCATCACCGCCTCTCGCGCAGTGCACCGAACCTACACGGCCCATGCTGGAGCCACACGTCCTTCCGAACTGTGCGGCGCCAGTCAGGACATGCTCTTAATACTCAGGCCGCGTGGGCAGCGTCGAACTTGGCAATGACTGCCTGCGGGATTCGCCCGAGCGAGTTCACTTCGATGCCTTGCTGCTTGCACCAGTTGCGGATTGCGATGTTCCTGCCGCGGTTGATACCGGCCGGCTGACGGATCCCAGTGGGAACGGGGCCGCGGTTCTTAGCTGCTTGGACCTTGCCGAGACGTGTTCCGTTCAGAATGAATTTCGCCAACCCGCGGCGGAGTTCATCGTTGTTAGCTCCGGACAAATCGATCTCGTAGAGCTGTCCGTCGACGCCGAATTTGACCGTTGTTTCGGCGGGGCTGCCGTCGATGTCGTCGATGAGGATCACTTCGGTCCGCTTCGCCATGGGAGGCCTTTCGTTGGAACGGGGCCAGGAGGTCACCCAGGCCGCCGAAATCGGCATGGGCTCGTTCGACAAGCACTTCCAGATCCAGCTGGCGATCATCCGCGACTGGACACCGAATTCATAGACACGGCCTCGACGATAGCCTCACGGCGATGCGTTTTATCTATAATGGGCCACTGAAATCGCTTCATCCAGTTTCTTGCCGCTGACAGTCAAGTGGGTGCAATCATGAAGAGTTCTTTGCGAATATCTGTCTCCGCAACGATTGCAATCGTTGCGCTACTGGTATTTTCGGGTGGCTGCTCGTCTGATGCGGATGAGGCGCTGCGGGCGGCAGCTCCTGCGGATGTCGGCGAACTCGAGCTTGTTCCGGGAGAGGACCCGGAGCAATTGGCGTCGGCCGAAGCACCAACGGGTTGGCAGCCGACCGACGATCCGCTCGACGAAGCGCTGCCGATGCCTTGGCCTGAAGGGTATAAGCAACCTTTCGCGCCGTGGTACTACGTCCGCAACGCCGCACTACTGTGCGCATGGCAACGGGACAACCCGCCCAGCGAGAATGCCGAAAGAATCGCTGAGGAACTGTTCGATCGAATGCTCGAATTTACCAAAGTGGTCGACGGCGCACGATTCGTGGTCTATAAGTTCGAACACAACTACGAGGGTGTCACCATCCCTCGCGGATGGACTTCTGGCCTGGGAAACGGCAGCGTGATCGCAGGCACGGTAATGCTGCATGAATGTTGGCCCGACAGCCGGTACCTCGACACGGCTTGGGAACTGGCGGCCGCCTACGGCGTCGAGGGCCCACGCGAGGACCTGTGGTTCGCCCGCGAGACTCCGGAGGGTTTCCGTTGGTATGAGGAGGTCCCGCAAACCGAGTCAATGATCCTCAATGGTCACATCCATGCCGTCACCGGGCTTTACTACCTATGGGATCGGCATGACCGCGACCCGACGCTCGAGGACGCGATTCTGCGTGGTGCCGAGTCGGTACTCGCCTATCTCCCGGCCTTCCGGCGGCCCGGGCAGATCAACTGCTACGACCTCACGCCGCCGTGCCATGACGACTATGGCCCGGCTCGAACTGTGAAGCAACAGGCTGCGCTCTTCGAGATCACAGGTGATGCGCGGTTCGAAACGTGGCAGCGTCGCTTCGCCGACGACATGGGGGACCGGTAGGGCTCTATTCCCGTTCGGCTATCGAAATTCGGCGCCGCGCGTGTCTTCACTCTCGTGGGCCGTTGTGTGGATACGCTGCGAGACTGCCGATGCCATCTAACGGGAGTTTCGCCATGGACAACAGCCGGGGCCGCATTGTGATGCTGGTGCAGAACGGGGTCGAGGGTGACTCACGGGTCCAGAAGGAGGCGCAGCACGCGGCCGCCGCAGGTTGGGAGGTCGTCCTGCTCGGCCGTTCGCCGGATACCGAGCCGAGGATGTGGCGGCTCGGTGAAGCCGAGGTGAGGCTGGTCCCGATGCGGCGCGGTCTCGCGCGCCGCCGCCACGAACTGCGCAGCCACTGGCTGCGCGACCCCATCGCATACCCGTTGGGGCCCATGGAGATCTACCGGCAGCGTCAGCTCGAGGCACGGCGTGCCGAGATCGATCTCATGAAGGCGCGCGAGGTGATCGCCACGCGTCGCCAGAGCCCGGTGGCCGCCCGGTTGCGCCGCGCGGCGCTCCTTCCCAGGCGGGTGACGGTGCGTCTGGCCGGGGACTGGGCCGATCTGCGCGCCCGCCGCACCGAGCGGCTGCGCCGGCGGCGCAAGGAATTGAACGCGCCACTCGACCACTTGTCGATGGCATTCTGGAAGATCGTCATGGGCGACCGAGCGTGGCGACGGCTGGATCCGGGCCTGTGGGACTTCGAACTCGCCTTTGGCCCCGTCATCGATCAACTGAAACCGGACTTGATCCACGCCAACGACTTTCAGATGCTCGGCGTCGGCGCTCGGGAGGCGGTCCGGGCCCGCGCGAAGGGCCGCCCGGTCAAACTGGTGTGGGACGTCCACGAATACCTGCCGGGCATGAAACCCTGGGTCAACCATCCTTGGTGGAAGCCCGCCCAGATCGCGCACGAGAACGAATACGCCCCCTGGGCCGACGCAGTCGTCACCGTCTCCGAACCGCTCGCAGACCTCCTGGTGGAGCGGCACCGCCTGACCGAGCGGCCGACGGTGGTCATGAACGCCCCCGACCTGAGCGAAAGCCCCGGCGAAGACGAGGAGATACCGGACCTGCGCGGCCTGTGCGGGATCGGCCCGGACACGCCCCTGATGGTCTACAGCGGCGTACCGCTCGTCCAGCGCGGGCTGCACATCATGGTCGACGCCCTTCCGGCGGTCGCGAACCTCCACGCCGCGCTTGTGGTCTCCCACCACAACTGGTCGTACGTGCGCGGCCTGGTGGCCCAGGCCGAGCGGCTCGGTGTCGCGGACCGGCTGCACGTGCTTCCCCACGTGCCGCACCGGCAGATCGTGCCCTTCATTGCCGCGGCGGACATCGGCGTCAGCCCCAACCATCACCACCAGAACCACGAGATCTCGTTGAACACCAAGTTCTTCGACTACTCGCACGCACGGCTCCCGCTCGTCGTCAGCGACGTCAAGACCATCGCCGAGACGGTGCGAGAGACCGGCCAGGGCGAGGTTTTCCGGGCCGGGGACACCGAGGACTTCGTGCGGGCCGTCAAGACGGTGCTCTCGGACCCCGGCCACTACCGCGCTGCTTATGAGCGGCCGGGGCTGGTGGACGAATGGACCTGGGAGAAGCAGTCGGCACATCTGCACAGCTTGTACCGCAAGGTACTCGGAGAGAAGGGTCGATGACCGACGAAGCTCGTCAACGAAATCGAATGATTATCACTCACATCTAATGGGGTAGTCGTCCACGCTTCGGGGAAAGCGCGATGGCGACGGTATGGAGGGATCGGGTTATGGCAGAGGACCGAGCTCAGATGAAACGGGTCGTCATGGTGGTCGCCAACGGAATCGAGGGCGACTCGCGAGTGCAGAAGTCCGCGCGATCGCTGGCCGAACAGGGCCTGGAGGTTCACCTCCTGGGCGTCACCACCGGCAATCGCACCGAGGAATACCAGCACGGAGACGTCCACGTGTTGCGACTTCCCATCCCGAAACTGCCCCCTCCCAAACGGTGGGCCGACCATGCCAAGCACATGCGCTACCCACTCGCCTACCATTCCTGGGCCGAGGTGACGCTCGCCGAGAGGCGCAAGCGACTGGGTTGGATCGACGTCGAAGCTCTCCGATACGGACGTCGGATGCGGGTGCGGCGCACCCGCGGTGTCAGAACCGGCCCTACCAGCGCCCTGGCCGCCCAGGCCCGCGGCAAGCTCGAGCGGAGCTGGCTCGACCTCCGCACCAGGCAGACCGCCGCCGCCCTCAAGTTCGGCCGCGTGCCGCATCCACTGATCTCCCGGCTCGAGCTGTGGACCCGCAGGACGCTGACCGGCGCGCGTTCGTGGCGCGCGATCGACCACGTCAACCGCCGCTTCGAACTGGCCCTGCGCGGCGCCATACTGCGCCTGGAACCCGACGTCATCCACGCCCACGACATTCGTCCCCTCGGCATCGCCGCCCGTGTCAAGATCCACTTGGAGCGCGAAGGGAAGCCGGTCAAGATCGTCTATGACGCGCACGAATACATCCCCGGCTGCGACAATTTCCCTCCCGACCAGCTCGCCGCCCTCTCCGATTACGAGCGCGAGCACATCGGCTTCGCCGACGAGGTCGTCACGGTCTCGCCGGCGATCGCCGAGATGCTGGAGCGCGAGTACGACCTGGAGCGCCGACCCACCGTGGTGCTCAATGCCGCCAACCGTTCATGCGGCGACCAGGACGATGCGGACCTCGAATTCCCCGACGTGCGTGCCGCCTGCGGCCTGGACTCCGAGACGCCGCTGGCCGTCTACTGCGGCGGCGCCAACCCCGAGCGCAACCTCGAGGTGATCATCGAGGCCCTGACGGATCTGCCCGAAGTCCACATGGCCTTCATCGTCAATTCCCTGACTTCCCCCTACATGAAGTCGCTCATCGAACTCGGCGACGAGAGCGGCCTCGCCGATCGGCTGCACCTCATGACCTATGTGCCGTATGAGGTGCTGCCCCGGTTCATGAGCACCGCCGACGTCGGGATCCACCCGATGCGAACGGGCATCCTCAACCACGAGGTCGCACTGCCGAACAAGTACTTCGAGTACATGCACGCCCGTCTGCCGCTGGTCGTATCGGACCTTCCGGCTATGGCCGCCGAGATCGCCGAGCTGGGACACGGCGAAGTTTTCGACCCCTCCGAACCGGCCTCCCTGGCCGCCGCGCTGCGCAAGGTCATCAGCGACAAGCAGGCCTACCAAAGCGCCTACCGGAACCCAGCGGTCCTCGATGATCGTTCCTGGGAGCGGCAGGTTGAGCGCTACTGCGAGCTCTACGAGCGACTCGGGTGCCGCCCGCGTCACGGGGCCGCCGTCCGCCTCGCCCAGGTCGAGCAGCGCCACGCTGTTGACGTCGCGCGCGGCATCCGCGGCACGATTGACTGTCCCGACGATGTGCCGCTCCTGGCCGTGTACGGCGAACTCGAGAACGAGGACGCGCTGGGGACAGCCGTGGCCGCGCTCGAAAAGCTCCCGACGGGGCGCCTGATGACGATTCATTCGATCGACGGCGCCGAATATCCCGGTCTCGACGAACGGATCCGCCCGGTCACCCGTGACGGCGACCCGCGGGAGCTGCTCGCCGCGGCCGACGTCGGGATCGTCGGAACCTCGGTGCCGGAAGGACAGGTGCCGCCGGCCGTCTACCGCTTCGTGCAGGCACGCACCCCGGTAGTCGTCGCCCGGTCCGAGGCTGTCGAACGGCTGTTCTCGCACTACCGAGTCGGTGAGCTCTACACGGCGGACGATCCGGGCAGCCTCGCCATGGCGGTCGAGAAAGCCCTGGCCGGCAGCTACGAGCTGGCCGCCGCGGCCGCCGACTTCCGACTCGGCAGCGCCACACCGTGGCCCCCGACAGGCCACCGTGAGGTTCGACTGGGCATGGGGACCGCGAACTTCGCCGGCCAGCTGAGCAGTTTCGCCCGAGCACTGTGCCAAGCCCGGCCCGAAGTTGGCGTTGAGATCGTCACTGAAGGGGACGCACGGGGCTATCCCGCCGACGTCCGGGTGGATCGCGCCACCATGTTCACCGAGAGCCACCAGCTCGAACAGGTGCAGCGGGTCGCCTCATATACCCACCTGCTGATCGACGCCTTCCGGCCCGCCTTCGGGCGGCTCAACGGCCACGACTTCGGCGCCGATCTGCCGATGCTGCGCAATATGGGCATGACCACGGCGCTGCTCTCCCACGGGAGCGAGGTGCGGCGGCCCCGGGAGCACCTGGAGCGCCACGAGTGGTCGGCCTTTCGGCACGCCCCTGACGACCTCTTTCAGAAGTTGGTGACGATCACCGGACATAATGGAGAGGTCGCGCGTGAGAGTGGCTGCCCGATCTACGTGACGACCCCGGATCTCTTGGACGACCTGCCCGAGGCGGTCTGGGCGCCGTTGGTGGTGGACGTCGACTTCTGGCAGTGCTCGTCCCCGGTCATGGAACGCGCCGTCCCGGTGGTGCTGCACGCCCCGTCACGACGCTGGACCAAGGGCACCCAGGAGGCCATGCCGGTGCTCAGCGACCTGCACGAGCGGGGTGTGATCGAATTCCGGATGCTGGAGAACGTGCCGCACTCGCGGATGCGCGAGCACATCGCCGCCGCCGACATCGTCATCGATCAGATTGGCATCGGCAGTTACGGCACGCTCGGCTGCGAGGCGATGGCGGCCGGCAGGCCGGTCATCGCCTACATCGGCGAGACCTCCGCCGAGCGATACGGGCCCGAACTGCCGATCGTCAACGCGACCCCGCCGACCTTGGCCGAGGCGCTCTTCTCGCTCCTGGAGGACCGGGATCGCGCTCGCGAGATCGGCCGGGCCTCCACCCGTTACGCACGTGTCGTCCATGATGGACGATTGACGGCCGCGGTGCTCGGCCGGTTCCTCGACGGTGAGCGTTGAACTCCATCGAGGGCTGAGGCCCCCGTCGGTCGTTCCTCAGCCATGGAGCCGGCGCGACAATCCGGCGTCTCGCCGGGCGACGCGCCGGGTCCTCAACGAGCTCGCGGCCAGAGTTTCCGGATGGCGCGGCGCCGCAGGATGCGCAGCAGCTCCGCTGAACGGGTGCGCACGGCGTCCGGGATGGCAGCGAGCGCGTCCCGCTGCCTCAAGGCCTCCTCAACCTTGGCCCGCTCCGCTCGGAGCTCGCGCTCGACGCGTTTGGAGTGGGTCGTCGCGGCTCGGAGCGCCCGATCGGTCTCGCTTTGTTCCCCTTCGCGTGATCTGGCGGCGAGGTCGCGGTCTTCCGCGGCGATCTGGAGGACGCCGATCACGGCTTGGACCGCGGCCGAGGAGTCGAGCGGGATGGGCTCGACGCTCTTCCTGACCACGGCCCCTCTGAGCCTCGTGGGATCGCCGACGACGTCGACGCCCATCGTCGGCAGCAGCGCGGCGAGCTCGGTCCCGAGCTCCACCGCCCGCTCCTGGGCCCAGTCCGGGGTGACGATGTCGCGTGCCGTCGGCCGCTGGGTCTGGGTGGTCCGGATCCGCGTGGCGGCCCCGAACAGCAGGTAGCGGCGGGCGTCGTGCTTGGCCCATCCCAGATCGCGGAGCTCGGCGTAGCAGTCCTGGAGGAGCTCGACCTCCGCGAGGTTCAGCGACTCGTTGCGGCGTCGCTCGGGGATGGTGAGCAGCCCCTCGGACACGCCGATCATGGTCTCGAACTGGCGCAGCAGGTCCTCGGGCCGGTGCCGGTCGACGACGACCACGGTGACGTTCTGGGGCCCAGCCGCGGCGGCCCAGCGCTCGATGTACTGCCGCTGCCAGATCTGCGTCAGGTACCGGTCACTGTGCTCATCGGTCGGCAGGTCGGACAGGACCCGCTTGAGCCAGATCGGGAAGGGGTCGGCCTCACCGGACTGGACGAACTGCTGCCACAGCGACGGGAGGATCTCCTGCAGCGGTCGCAGCGTGATGACGACGCGGACCGTCGGACCGCCGAGCGTCTCGACGATTCGCCGCGCGTCGTCGGCACGTGCGTGCGCGAAGTGCTCGCTGCTGATCACCTGGATGCGGCTCTCGCTCCGCTTCACCGCGTCCACGAGTCCCCGCCAGGCCTGATCGTAGTTGGGGCCTTTGAACACCCCGGTTCCGCCGTTCACGGCGACAGTGGGATTGCTGCAGCCGCCGGGCAGGGCGACCCCGAGTTCACGGAGTCGTTCGTCGGCGGCGTCGAGCGCGTCTTGCAGCGAAGTGGTGCCCGTCTTCGGCGGCCCAACGTGCAGAAGCGTCGATCCGGCTGGGAAACTCGGCATTGGATGTCGTCTCTCGGTTTGGACACGGCGGCGTCTGGCGGTGCGATTACCTCGCGGACGTCCTCTTGCGATATTCGCGACCACGACGATCGAGCTCTTGTGGAGAAGACGCGGACGGAATGCCATGGCGGTCTTCGATCAGTGCGTCGGCGAGATCGCTGCGGCCGGTCATCAGACGCACCCGAGCTCCCGGCCTCCCTGGGCCTCGCCGCGGAGCACGTCGAGGACCTCCCACGCCGCCTTGCCCTCGCCGTAGGGCGAGGCCGGTCTGACGTCCGGCGCGGGTCGGGTGGCGAGTGCGGCCCACTTACCGGCCGTCACGTCGCCCGGATCGGGCGCCAGCACGTTCCAGCCGTCGGCGAGGGTTTCGACCCATTCGGTCTCGCGTCGCAGAGTGGTGCAGGTCCGGCCGAGCAGGAACGCCTCCTTCTGGAGCCCGCCCGAGTCGGTCAACACGCCGACCGACGCCAGGATCGCGGACACCAGCTGCGCATACGGCAGTGGACGTCCAGCTCGCAGTGCTCCCGCGCCGAGGTCGAGCCCGTACTGTTCCGCCCTGGCGACCAGCCGCGGGTGCGCCAAGAGCGCCACCGGCAGCGGCAGCGAGGCCAGCGCGTCAAGCAGCTCGCGCAGCCGCTCGGGGTCATCGGTGTTCTCCGCCCGGTGCAGGGTGGCGAGCAGGAACGGCTCGTCGGGGTCGATGCCGGCGGGCAGGCGCGGCCGCATCTCAGTGTCGGCTAGGACGGCGTCGCGGTTGCGCAGGCACACGTCGACCATGACGTCGCCGACGAACACCGACCGGTCGGCCAGACCCTCGGTCCGCAAGTGCCGAACGGCCTCCGGGGTCGGGGCGAGCAGCAGGTCGGCGCAGTGGTCGGTGAGCACGCGGTTGTGCTCCTCGGGCATCCTGCGGTTGAACGAGCGGAGCCCGGCTTCGAGATGGGCGACGGGCAGGTGCTGCTTGACCGCTGCCAGCGCGCCGGCCAGGGTCGAGTTCGTGTCGCCGTAGACGAGAACCCAGTCGGGGCGCTCATCGGCGAGGATCGGATCGAGCGCGGCGAGCATCGCGCCGGTCTGGGCGCCGTGGCTGCCCGATCCGACGCCGAGCGAGTAGTCCGGGGCGGGGATGTCGAGTCCGGCGAAGAACACGTCGGACAGGTCGGCGTCGTAATGCTGGCCGGTGTGGACGATGCGGTGCTCGTCGACATCGTGGGCGAATGCCGCCGCGATCGCCCCGAGCTTCACCAGCTGGGGTCGTGCCCCTACGACGCTCACTACTCTCACTGCGGCTCCTTCGAACGACTTGAGGTGCTCGGTGGATGTGCCGATCCTACGGGTGCCGATGGGCGCGATCAGGGTATTCAGACGGCCGTCCGGCGTGTTGCCGCCCGGAATCGGACGGATCGACAAGTGGCTCCGAACCTCCTAACGCCAAGTGGAAGTGCCCGGCCTACCCGCATCGTGGCGGCCGAGCGGTGCCAGCACCGTTAGCACTCGTCCCGGATCGCGGATTCGGCGTGGCCTTGCCGTCGAAGGCCACCGCCCGCAGACCGGGCCTTTCGGGCAGGTGCGCCCAGATCCAGGAGCCGAGGGCGTTGTCGACCGCTTGGCCGTCGACTTCGGAGAGCGTGCGGCGGAAGGTCGATTCGTCGGGGATGCCGTGCCGGTAGGCGGTGAGGTCCATGCGGTCGGGAGCGACTTCGGTCGCCCACTGGGCGATGGCTTCCCACGAGCGGTTGCCGCAGGCCACTGCCGCGGTCGCGATCGCCAGCAGCAACCCGATCGGGTGACGCACTCCGCGTGGATTGCGCGGGTCTTCGACCAGGTCATAGAGCCCCAGCAGGCTGCCAGGGGCGAGGTTCAGGCCTTCGACGGACTCGGCGAGAGTTGCGATCAGCTCAGGGGTGGTGGAGGATTCGGCCACGGCAGGATCCTTCGGCGCGGCCGTGTGAGAACACCTCACCTAATGAGGAACCTGCCCTTCCGTTACGTCCCAACGGAATCCATCACCCTCCACCAACTTTGCCGGGACCCTCCTTCTCAGGGTGATGAAGGGGAGGGGTGCAGTGGGGGAGTTTTGGTTGTAACCAGTGATAACCAAACCTGGATCATCTGTCATGAGATGTTACTGCCTGAATGTCTGGTTGTGGACTTCAAGGCAATCGAACCCGCCGCCGGCATTGAGATGCGGCAAACAAGAGCCGCGAAACATGATCGCCTGTGACCGGCCACTGCCGGCCACAGCCGGTCACAGGCGATCACATGGGCACCATGAGGGGGCCGGTGCGGGGTGGAGGTACTGCACGCTTATGCGAACCCAAACCCCCAGCTAGACGGCTCACTGGATCGCCTCGCGGAGCCTGTCAAGTCTTGGCTCTCGGATTCAGGCCCCTCATGGGAGCCGCGTTCCGACTGCGAGCCCGCCCTTGACGATGCGCCACCGGTGCCCCCGCGATCACTGAATCGGCGGCTCACAGCTGAACAGCGTGAAGCTATCCTTATGGCGTACAACCACGGCGTGCCGCAGAAGACCCTCGCTGTCCAGTATGGCATCAGCGACCGAAGTGTCAAGCGCTTGATCGCGAACGCCCGGAAGTCAGGGCTGCAGCTTCGAACTCGGGCGATCTGATCTGAACGGAGAGGGTTCAGATCAGTCTCCGCAGTGTCAAGCGGCTGGTCCGCTCCGTCTGCAAGCGCCACATAGGCGCTTCACCGGCGTCGGCGGGCTCGACGCGTTGTTCGATCAGGGTCCGTCGCAGTGCTTCGACCGCCGCGAGGTCGTCGCTGAAAACGTCGGGTTCGGCCTCGCTCAGTTCGCGGTAGTGGCCGATCCCGCGGTCGCAGTATTACGAGCGCGGCGTCCAGCTCAACGCCGAGAACCTGCCGGACATGGGCAGTCATCCACACCGACCGCGCCAGGTGGGGCAGGTAAGCGGCGCGGTTGCCCTCGGCCAATTCCTCGCGCATCGCCACCGCCCGCTCGGCGGCCGCCAGCGCCTCCGCTCGCCGCCCTGCCTCCGCGGGATTCGACCAGGCTAAGCGGCAGGGAACCGAGTTGGCAATGGTAACCCCAAGGCTCGAGCGCTGTAGGTTTCGAAGTCCGTATCCGGCGCACCGATGAATCCGAGACGGCCGCGTCGTCTGCCCTTAGAGAGGACGACCAGAAAGGTGCAACATCTCATGACTACCGCCAAGACGCTCGCCGTCCGCGACGCCGAGCTCTATTACGAGGTCCGCGGCTCAGGCCCCGTGCTGCTCGCGCTCGGGTCCCCGATGGAGGCCGCCGCTTTCGCGCCCATCGCCGAGCTCCTGTCCGACCGGTACAGGGTCGTGACCCACGACCCACGCGGCATCTCGAACAGCCGCCTGAACGATCCCGAGCAGGACTCGACACCGGACCTGCGCGCCGACGACGTCGCGGCCGTCCTCGACGACCTCGAAGCGGACAGGGCCGACGTCCTCGGCTCCAGCGGCGGCGCGGTCACCGCGCTCGCGCTGGCGACCCGGCACCCGGACCGGGTGGGCACGGTCGTCGCGCACGAGCCGCCGCTGCTGACGCTGCTGCCGGACGCGGAGGACCGGCTGGCCTCGACCCGGGAGAACGTCGAGATCTTCCACCGCGACGGACTGGGCGCGGCGTTCGGGCGGTTCATGGCCGACGCCGGCTTCGGCGAGGACGACGCTCCGCCCCCGCAGCAGGAGCCCTCGGAGCAGGACATCGCCAACGGCTCCCGGTTCTTCGCGCACGAGCTGCTGCACACGGTGCGGTACGAGCCGGACATCGAGGCGCTTCGGAAGGCGAGAATCGTCGTCGGCATCGGCGAGCACTCGCACGGCCTGACCACCTTCCCGACCTCGACTGCGCTGGCCGACCTGCTCGGTGTCGAGCCGGTCGGCTTCCCCGGCGGGCACGCCGGGTTCGCCGAGCAGCCGGAGGCGTTCGCGCCGGTGCTGCGAAAGGTCCTCGCCGCCGGATAGGCGTTCGCGGCCTGGACGGCCGAACGCCCCGTTCCCGGCGTTCCGACAGCGGGGCCGTGCCGACGCGGCTCAGTCGTTGGCGAGCTTGGCGAGTCCGCTCGAGGGTCGGCCACTTCACGTTGGTGAGCGAGACTGGGGCACTCGGGTTCAAGACTGACGCGCGACACATGAGCGGGCTAGCCGGCCAGGTCGACGGGGTGAAGTCGATTCTTGCCCAAGCTGTTGAGACGGCGCAGGAGATCATCGATGGCGCTGAAGGCGGGTCGGGTTTACACGGCACACCGAGCGTCGACACCGAATCGAACGCCGGCAGCTCGCAGCAACACACCGCGACCTCGATCGGCACCTCCGCCTTCGACGCGGAGGGCCTGCTTGAATCGCTCCCGAAGTTCGAACGCAAGCGGGGCGCCAGCTCCAAGACGCGGAGGGTCTTCCAGCTCAGGACGGGGAGTTGAGACCGAAAGGAGCTGGTATCCGGCGCCGATGAGAGCACCCACGAGGTGTGGGAGTACCTGTGCGACCACGTCGGCGCGATCCGCCGCCCGGCCACCTTCGGCGCCGAGTCCGAATTTCGGTGGCATTTGTTGGTGGCCTTTTAGGGGTAGCCGCACACCAGCAGCATCGGCCGCTGCGGCACTGCCACTGCGGGTAGCGCTGCGTAGTCTGCGAACCCGGCCTGCCACTCCGGCGCCGCATCGACCAGGCGGTCGCAGGCTTCAGCGGCCAACCGCGACTTGCCGGTCCCGGCCCAACCGGTGATCACCCCGACCGCTATCCCCGGTTCCCCCTCACCATCCCGGACCCAGGTGATCGTTGCCGCCGCTTCGCGATCATGGAGCCCTTCGGTCACGAATTGCACCGAACGGTGCTTGAACTGCAGGATGTCGAACAGCGACTCCCGATGCAGTTCTTCCAGCCGCGGCGGGACCTTGCCCGGGTCGAAGACCTCTGCCGCTTCGGTCTCGGTCAGGAACGCCTGCCACATGGGCGTGACGGCGCTGTCGCCGCGCAACGCCCAATGCTGCAACCGCCCCATGATCGCTACCGATACCGCCTCTACCCACGGATGATCGGATCGGACGGCCGGAACACGGCCGCCTTCGTCGACTGCGGCCAGCAGCGGCGCCACCCACCCGCAGGCCACGGCGACCAGATCTCCCGGATAGGTGCCGTTTACCAGCGGCCACGCTCCCCGGTCCTGATCGATCAACCCGCGGCGGAAGCTCTCCTGCTCCTCGGGATCGGTGAACAGCTCTTGAGCGGCATCATCGACACCGTCCTTATCGATCGCGACCAGGGCCTTCTGCAGATCCGAGGAATCTTTGCCGGCCCGCAACCGCTGCCGACCGCGACCCGCGACCACGCCACGGGCCAACTGCTGGACAAGGGACTTCGCCGCCGATCCGGCGAGCGCACCGAACTCGATCACGGCCCCACCACCGCTACCGCGCAGCCGACCGCTACGGGTCCGGCAAGCCCGAGCTTGCAGATTCGGCAACGGATCGTCCCCGCGCGCATAGCATCGCGGTGATCGGGCAAGGAGTGGGCGAAGGGGGCCGTCACCATGCCTTGACGATACCGGCCGCGAGCCACGGGGACAGTCCACCGAACAGGTCACGTCCGGAACAAACGCCGGCTCGAACATCGACCCCACTGGCCGATCACAGCCCTACACAGCCGGTCACAAACGGACACAGGGGTCCACAAGTGGTCGATACTGGGATCGAACCAGTGGACCCTCGCGTGTGAAGCCGACAAAACCCATTTGGCATCCCTGTTCAAGAAGCGCCTGCCCAGTTCGGGGCCAGATGATGCGCTCTGTCAAGAGCCCTCGTCGACCCTTGTTGTCCACTCCAACGGCTCTTGGTTTAATGATCCATAATGGACAGTAAGGAGCGGCCACAAGCGCAGGGGACCTTGGGGACCAGCAGCTCACTGGCGACCGTATCGCTCTAAGGAAAACTCATGATCTGGACCTGACGGAGCTTGTAGAGACCCGGCACTGGCTCGCCAAGGGTTCCGGGCGATTGAGTCCTCGGCGGCATGACCGAGGACGGGGATCGGCTAGCGCAGGTGGGCGGGCATGGGATGGTTGTGTCGCATTTCTGACAGTTCGAGTTTCACGGTTTTGCCGCGCCGGCTTCCTCCTCCCGCAGACTCTGATGTGAGCGACTCTCGGATCATCCAGAGTCGGTCATCGATTACGGGGGAACAAGATGACACAGGCACAGCAGCGACCCGGACCCAACGAAGATGTCGCCTACCAGGCGCCCGACATCAATCAGGCGTCGCCTGAGTCCGGCAGGGAGGGCGACACCATCACCATCAGGGGCAACCACCTGGCATCGGTGGACAAGTGCACCTTCCAAATCGGGCATGACTCTCGCCGCGGCGAGATCGTCCACCGCGGCGAGGACCACCAGGTGAAGGTGCGGGTCCCGCAGGGCCTGCCCGCCGGTGGCGGGCAGATCCTGGTGTCCAACGGCGCCGGGGAGAGCAACAGGCTTAAGTTCACCGTCCGTTCCTGACCGCGAACGCAAACGGCCGCTGCCGCCTAGTTTCAACCGAAGCTAGGCGGCACCTTCACGTGCTCTTTGCGTAATTCAAGGGCGGGCTTTTGCGAATCACCCGAGTACCAGTGTGACAATAGGCGGCCAGGAACTGCTCGTAGCGTTCGATCGCCCCTTCGCGGGCGTGCTCATAGAACGGATCGCTGAAGGCCTGCTCGTCCTCGGTCTGGGCCCGCGCGCATGCCAGGAGCCGTTCGGGCGCGAGCTCCCCGAAGACCGAGACCGGCTCGGCCGTTTACGAAGAAGCCCCCGGCGCGTCCGCGCGCACAGGGCCGAAATCCGCCAGGTGAACGCACAATCGGAGTCGAACGTCCACACCGCGATAGCCAGCGGTCGTACCGGCCTGAGAACGGTCACGGCCATTCACAAGCGGTCACAGACGAACACATGGGCCCCGCGAGGGGGCCCATGTGGTGTGGAGCTCGCCGGAATCGAACTGGCAGACGACTTCTGGTACGAGACCATCGAAATCGCCGAGTGGACGCCCAAACACCGAAGGCTCCGGCGGGAGGACGATCCGCTCCGGATCGGGCGGCACAGCCGCGACCACATCACGAAGTTCCCGAACATGGCCAAGCGGCTCCGCGCCGCCTAACCCACCGCCGCGGACCTGGAGGTTCACATGCTGGGAGGCCACGAGGCGATCGAACGCATCCTCGGGGCGATACCGCCCGGTTGGACCTCCCACCACTTCGGCACCATTGCCGCGGGCGTGCAGGTCATCATGGACCCGCGGTTCCGGTCCACGTTCGGGCCCGCCGCGGTCTACTGCGAGCCCGACTAGGTCGCGTCCATCGCGGAGGCGCTGATGTCCGATCCGGACCGGTATGCGTCGCAGCAGTCGTCGGCCTGGTCCTACCTCGCCGACAATTTCTCGGACCGGGCGCTGACGGAGCGGCTGACGCGCAGCGTGCGATCGGACCGCCTCCGAGAGCGGCTGGGCTACACCCCAACCGTTTACTGGGAGCGGCGTTACCGGGGCGCAAGGACTCAGACGAGGGATCGCGCGGCGAACAGGGCGCCCACAAGGCGCAGTATGTCAGCGACCTCATCAAGGAGCGGCAGATTGCCAGTGTGATCGACTGGGGCTGCGGAGACGGTCAGGTCCTCGAGAAGATCGACCTGCACGGCGCCTCGTACCTGGGCGTCGACGTCTCCGAGACCATTGTGCGGCGCATGCGCGAGCGGTTTGCGGCGCAGCCTTGCTATCGCTTCGAACTGGCGGACGGTATCGACCGTTCGGAAGGCCGGGATCTCGCCTTGAGCATGGACGTGCTCTTCCACTTCCCAGTCGACACCGACTACGACGCCTACCTGTCGAAGCTTTTCGGCAGCGCTGATCGGTTCGTGCTCACCTACTCCACGAACTTCCCGGGGAGCCTGACGGCCCGACACGTGCGCCGACGCGAGTTCACCGCGGACGTCGCGAAGCGGTTCCCCGAATGGGAGCTCATCCGGACCGAAGCGCCGCTTTCCGAGGGACTGGCGTCGTTCTTCCCGTACGGGAAGACCGCCTGATCGGCGGGTACCGCCCACTAAGAGACCTAGGCGGCGCTACCGACGGCCCGGCCGGGGGACCTGCACGATGAGGACGGTGAGGTCGTCGGTGCGGACGTAGCCGCCGCCCTGGAAGTCGGCCTTGAGCTTGTGGTGCAGCCGGTCCGGGTCGCTGATCCCGGAGGCGATGTGGGCGTTGAGCATGGAGATCAGCGGGAACGTCTGCCCGTCGGCATTGCGGCCCTCGATCAGCCCGTCGCTGAAGGCGACGATGAGGTCGCCGGGCATGAGCGTTGCCTCGCGGACCTCGGTGCGCTGGAGTCCGAAGTCGGCCAGGCCGAGCGGCGGCATGGGCCGGACGTTGAGCGGAGTGGCGCTGTCGCGCACGAGCAGCGGGGCGGGGTGTCCGCACAGGACGATGCGGACGGTGTCGTGCCCGGGGGTGATCTCGATGAGCGCGGCGGTCGCGAACGACTGCTCCCAGTCGTCGCGGCCTCGGTTGTGGAGACGGACGCGCCGTTCCATGTGGGCGGCGAGGGTTTCCAGGTCGGGGTCGTCGAGGGCGCGTTCCCGGAAGGTTCCCAGGAGCGCCTCGGTGAGGTGGACCGTGGTGAGGCCGTGGCCCTGGACGTCGCCGACGACCGCCCGGATGCCCTGGTCGGTGTCCTGCACTTCGTAGAAGTCGCCGCCGACGAGGCCGGGACTGCCCTCGTGGGTGCGGTAGGCGACGGCGACCCGCAGCCCGCCGACGTGCTCGGGGAGTTCGGGGAGGATGGCGCCCTGGACGGTCTCGGCCACGAGCGTCATTTCCAGCAGCCGCATCACGATCCGGTTCCTGATCCAGGCGAGTGCGGCGCACAGGAGGCCGACGAACGCGATCGGCGGGAGGTCGGTCCAGGCGCTCTGCGGGTAGGGGAGGAGTCCCAGGGCTCCCGATCCGGCGCTGACGAGCGCGATGACGAAGAGCGTGGCGGCGGTGGTGGCGACGGGGCCGTTGACCAGGGCGGTGAACGCGGGCAACAGAACCAGCGCGTAGTTGGCGTACGGGATCATGACCGGGGTGACGAAGGCGATCGGCACGGTGACGGCGAGGAGGATGAGCGGCAGCAGCCGCAGCCACAGCACGGTGGTGGGGTGCCCGGCGGCGATGCGGTGCCACGGGGTTTCGGGCAGCACGTAGGACCTGAGGTAGCCCTGCATGTCGCCCTCGGTGCGCCCGGTCGCCTTCACGAGAGCGAGCGTAAGCGCGCTAAGCGGGCACGGGGCGCGAATGGGGATTCGGGGAGGGGGACGTGCGACGTGGCGGGGCCGGATCTGGGTATCCGGTCCCGCCACGGTGTGCCGTCAGCCGGTCTGCCGCGCGGCCTCGACCAGGTCGCGCAGGTGCTGCTCCTCCTCGCTGGAGAGCGAGGTCTGGATGATCCGGCCCTGGTACTGGCCTCCGAGCTCGCCGAGGACCTTGTCCTCGGTGGCGGAGCGGACCAGGAGAACGAGCGCGGCCGCGCCCGGTTCGAGTTCCCGGCCGAGGTTCTTCATGAACGAGTCGTCCACGCCCACATCGGTCATGGCCCCACCGGTGGCACCGGCCGCCGCGCCGACGGCCATGCCCAGCAGCGGGGCGAAGAACAGCAGCCCGATCAGGCCGCCCCACAGCGCCCCGCCCGCCGTGCTGACGCCGACGAGCGAGTTCGACTGGTGGAGTTTGATCTTGCCGTTCTCGCGGTGCTCGACCACGACCGCGTCGTCGAGCCGGATCAGTTCGCGTTTCTGCATGTCGGCGAGCTTGGACAGCACCGTATCGGCGGTTGCCACGTCCGGATACGCCACGGCGATCAGTTTGCTCATGCGGACCTTCCCCCTCTGCGTCGGCCGCCGGAGTCGGCGGCGCACAAGTCGGTTTTAACACCGCAAAACAGGCGTGTCCCGGCATTGGGACGAGTGCACCGTTCAGTGGGTCACGATGCGGGACCCGACCCGTCAAGAGCGCGTCAAGATCCGCGCGGCCCTCGTATTGAAGGCGTCAGACCTGTGGGCGGCGGCCGCGCGGCGGCGTTCACTCGGTTTCGCCGGTCGGGACACCTCCTCGAACGGTGACGCGGGAATACGCCGCGCCCCCCGAAGTCCATTGAGAAGAAGGAAGCAATGCCCGATCTTGCCTATCTGGCGCTGACGGTGATTGGATTCATCGCCTTGGGCCTTGTCGTCAAGGCGGCGGAGAAGCTGTGAGCGCAGCCAACCTCATCGGCGGCATCCTCGCCATCGCCGTCGGCGTCTACCTCGTCTTCGCGCTGCTGAAGCCGGAGCGCTTCTGATGGCCCGCACCCGTCGCCCCACCCGCACCCCGAACCGGAATAAACGCTGATGGCCGAGACGAGCACCAGCGCGGCCGGAGTCATCTTCATCGTCGCGATGATCGCGGCCCTCGCCGCCACCTACCGCCCCCTCGGCGACTACATCTACCGCACGGTCACCCGCGAGCACGACCGGCCCTGCTTTCAGAACACCATCGAGCGCGGCATCTATCGGCTCGTCGGCGTCAAACGCGACACCGAGCAGCGGTGGGGCGGCTACGCCCGCAGCGTGCTGGCGTTCTCGGCCGTGAGCGTCGTGTTCCTCTACGGTTTCCTGCGGCTCCAGTCGCTGCTGCCGTACAGCAACGGCCTCGAGGGCGTCCCCGCACCGCTGGCATGGAACACCGCGGTCAGCTTCACCACGAACACGAACTGGCAGGCCTACTCCGGTGAGGCCACGATGGGCATCGCGGTGCAGGCCGCCTGTCTGGCGGTGCAGAACTTCGTGTCCGCGGCCGTCGGCATCGCCGTCGCCATCGTCCTGGTCAGAGGGTTCGCCCGCAAGTTGACCGACAAGCTCGGGAACTTCTGGGTCGACCTGACCCGCATCGTGTTGTGGGTGCTGATCCCGATCAGCGCGGCCTGTGCGATCGTCCTGATCGCCGGCGGCGCGGTCCAGAACCTGAGCGACTTCACCACGGCCACCACGGCCACGGGCGACACCCAGATCATCACCGGTGGCCTGGTCGCCAGCCAGGAGGCCATCAAGGACCTCGGCACGAACGGCGGCGGCTACTACAACGTCAACGCCGCGCATCCGTTCGAGAATCCGACGTCGTGGACGAACTTCATCATTATCTACCTGTTCCTGGCCATCCCGTTCTCGCTGCCGCGCACCTTCGGGCGCATGGTCGGCGACAAGCGCCAGGGCCTGGCGATCGCCGCCGCCATGGGTGTCATCGCGATCGTCTCTGCCGGACTGGTCGTCGGCTTCGAGTCGTTCGCGGACGGCACCGTCCCGCAGGCCGTCACCGCCGCCATGGAGGGACGCGACGTGCGCTTCGGCGTCCCCGACTCGGCGCTGTTCGCGGCCGGCACGACCCTGACCTCGACCGGCTCGGTCGACTCGTTCCACGACTCCTACACCGCGTTCGGCGGCGGGATGCTCATCCTGAACATGATGCTCGGCGAGGTCGCCCCCGGCGGCGTCGGCGCGGGGCTCTACGGGATGCTCGTGCTCGCCGTCATCACCGTGTTCATCGCGGGCCTCATGGTCGGGCGCACCCCCGAGTACCTGGGCAAGAAGATCGGCGCCCGCGAGATCAAGCTCGCGGGAATGTACTTCCTGGTCACCCCGGCGCTGCTGCTGATCGGCCTCGCCGCGTCGATCGCCGTCCCCTCCAATCTGGAGTCGATGGCGAACTCGGGGCAGCACGGGCTCTCGGAGATGATGTACGCCTTCACCTCGGCCTCGAACAACAACGGTTCGGCCTTCGCCGGATTCGGCGCCGACACGCCGTGGTTCAACACCGCGCTGGGACTGTGCATGCTCTTCGGCCGGTTCCTGCCGATCATCCTGGCGCTCGCCCTGGCCGGATCGCTCGCCAGGCAGAGGCCCACCCCGGCTTCGGGCGGGACGTTCCCCACCCACCAACCGCTATTCGTCGGCATGGTCGTCGGCGTGACCGTCATTCTCGTCGCGCTGACCTTCCTGCCCGTCCTGGCTCTCGGCCCCCTGGCCGAGGGACTGCAATAGAGAGGTCCGCAAATGTCGAACCTGGCAACTGTGGCGCCGAAGACCCGCAACGGCCTCCTGGATCCAGCACAGTGGATCAAATCCGCGCCCGAGGCGCTCCGCAAACTCGACCCGCGCCTGATGTGGCGCAACCCGGTCATGTTCATCGTCGAGATCGGCGCGGTGTTCACCACGCTGCTCGCCATCGTCGATCCCAGCGTGTTCGCGTGGCTGATCACGGTGTGGCTGTGGCTGACCGTCCTGTTCGCCAACGCGGCGGAGGCGATCGCCGAGGGCCGCGGCAAGGCCCAGGCCGACAGCCTGCGCAAGGCCAAGACCGACACGCCCGCATACAAACTGAAGACGCAGAACACGGACATCGCCTCGCTCGACGTCGACGTGCTCGAAGTGGCTGCCCCCGACTTGAAACGCGGCGACCTGGTGCTTGTCAAGGCCGGGCAGATCATCCCCGGTGACGGCGACGTCGTCACCGGCATCGCCAGCGTGGACGAGTCCGCGATCACCGGCGAATCCGCGCCGGTCATCCGCGAATCCGGCGGCGACCGCTGCGCCGTCATGGGCGGCACCAAAGTCCTGTCGGACTGGGTCGTCGTGGAGATCACCGCCGAACCGGGCAAGTCCTTCCTCGACCGCATGATCGCGCTCGTCGAAGGCTCCGAACGGCGCAAGACCCCCAACGAGATCGCGCTCAACATCCTGCTGTCGGCGATGACGATCATCTTCCTGCTGGCCGTGGTCACCATGCAGCCGGTCGCGATCTACTCCAAGGAGTACATGGCCGCCGCGCCGGACACCGCCGTCCTCGACGGCGACGGCGTCACCGGCATCGTCATGGTCTCGCTGCTGGTCTGCCTGATCCCCACCACCATCGGGGCCCTGCTGTCGGCCATCGGCATCGCCGGCATGGACCGGCTCGTCCAGCGCAATGTGCTGGCCATGTCCGGCCGCGCCGTCGAGGCCGCGGGCGACGTCAACGTGCTGCTGCTCGACAAGACCGGCACGATCACCTACGGCAACCGCCGCGCCTCCTCGTTCCTACCGGTCCCCGGCGTCGCCGGACAGCGCCTGGCCGACGCCGCGCAGCTGTCCAGCCTCGCCGACGAGACCCCCGAGGGCCGCTCGATCGTCGTCTACGCGAAGGAGGGCTACGGCCTGCGTGAAAGGCACACGGGCGAACTTTCGCACGCCGACTGGGTCGAGTTCACCGCCCAGACCCGCATGAGCGGCGTCGACCTCGCCGAAACCGAAGTCCCGCACCGCATCCGCAAGGGCGCCGCCGGCTCGGTCATCGAATGGGTCAAGAGACACGACGGCTCCCCGAACCCGCGCGTGGACGACCTGGTCGACCAGGTCTCGCGCGAGGGCGGCACGCCGCTGGTCGTGGCCGAGCACCGCGAAGGCTCGCCCGCCGAGGTCCTGGGCGTCATCTACCTCAAGGACGTCGTCAAGGAGGGCATGGCCGAACGCTTCGAACGACTGCGCGCCATGGGCATCAGCACCGTCATGGTCACCGGCGACAACCCGCGCACCGCCGCGGCCATCGCGGGGGAGGCCGGCGTCGACGACTTCCTCGCCGAGGCCACACCCGAGGACAAGCTGGAGCGGATCAAGTCCGAACAAGACGCCGGCCGCATGGTCGCCATGACCGGCGACGGCACCAACGACGCGCCCGCGCTCGCGGCGGCCGACGTCGGCGTCGCCATGAACACCGGCACCTCCGCGGCCAAAGAGGCCGGCAACATGGTCGACCTCGACTCCGACCCGACCAAGCTCATCGAGATCGTCGCCATCGGCAAGCAGCTGCTGATGACCCGCGGCGCCCTGACGACCTTCTCCATCGCCAACGACATCGCCAAATACTTCGCGATCATTCCCGCGATCTTCGCGGCCGTGTACCCGGGACTCGACGCGCTCAACGTCATGCGCCTCGCCAGCCCCGAGTCGGCGATCATCTCGGCGGTCGTCTTCAACGCGATCATCATCATCGCCCTGGTCCCGCTGGCGCTCAAGGGCGTCGCGTACAAGCCCGGATCGGCCTCGTCGCTGCTGCGACGGAACCTCCTGGTCTACGGCCTCGGCGGCATCATCACGCCGTTCATCGGCATCAAACTCATCGACCTACTGGTCGCGCTCATTCCCGGGATCGCCTAATGCAACGTCTCCCCCGCTGGATCACCCAGCACCTGGCCGCCTTCCGCGCCCTGCTGGCGCTGACCGTCATCACCGGCATCCTCTACCCGCTGGCGATCCTCGCCGTCGCCCAGCTCCCCGGCCTCTCGGACAAAGCCGACGGCTCCCTGGTCTACGACGAGGACGGCTACGTCATCGGCTCCTCGCTCCTCGGCCAGTCCTTCACCGACGACGAAGGCGACGCCGTCCTGTCCTACTTCCAATCGCGGCCCTCCGCGGCCGGCGACGGCTACGACCCCCTCACCACCTCGGCGTCGAACCTCGGCCCCGAAGACGTCGTGGACGCACAGCCGGACCCCGCCCTGGGCTGGGACGGCGACGAGAACGCCGCGCAGAGCCTGCTCACGCAGGTGTGCGAGCGCTCGTTCACCATCGGCGCCCGCGAAGGCGTGGACGGCTCGCGCCCCTACTGCACACCCTCAGGTGAGAGCGCCGTCGGCGCCGTCCTCGGCGTCTACTACTCCCAAGGCACCGGCGGCGACGTCACCCGCGTCGTCAGCCTCAACGAGCAGTGCGGCACCGTCGAGTCCCCGTTCCTCGCCGTCTACGAGGGCACCGAGGTCGAGTGCGCCGAATACGGCGAGGACCACTCGGCCGCCATCGTCACGCCCATCGCGGGCGACGCGGGCGGCGACCCGGCCGTCCCGGCCGACGCCGTCACCGCCTCCGCCTCCGGCCTCGACCCGCACATCAGCCCCGAATACGCCGAGCTCCAAGCCGGGCGCATCGCGGCCGAACGCGGCACCGACTCCGGCACCGTCCTGGACCTCATCGACGACCACACCGACGGCCGCTTCCTGGGCTTCATGGGCGAACCCGCCGTGAACGTCCTCGAACTCAACCTGGCCCTCGACGAAGAGTTCCCGCTCACCTGAGCGCACGACCGACTGGCGGCCCCGAGAAAGACGGAGGATTCTTAATGGCTGTGACACGTGGCCAACTTCGGATCTACCTCGGGGCCGCCCCCGGCGTGGGCAAGACCTTCACAGCACTCGAGGAGGCCCACCGCCGCGCCGAACGCGGCACCGACGTCGTCATCGGCTTCGTGGAAACCCACGGCCGGCCCCAGACCGCCGCGCTCATCAAGGACCTCGAGACCACCCCCAGGCGAACCCTCGCCTACCGCGACACCGAGTTCGAAGAGTTCGACGTCGACGCCGTCCTCGCCCGCGCCCCCCGCATCGCCCTCGTGGACGAACTCGCCCACTCCAACATTCCCGGCTCGCGCAACGACAAGCGCTGGCAGGACATCGACGAACTCCTCGACGCCGGCATCGACGTCATCTCGACGGTCAATATCCAGCACCTCGAATCCCTCAACGACGTCGTCGCCGCCATCACCGGCGTACCCCAGCGCGAGACCGTCCCCGACGAGGTCGTCCGCCGCGCCGACCAGATCGAACTGGCCGACATCACCCCCGAGGCGCTGCGCCGCCGCATGGTCCACGGCAACGTGTACCCGCCCGAGAAGATCGACGCCGCGCTCGCCAACTACTTCCGCGTCGGCAACCTCACCGCGCTGCGCGAGATCGCGCTGCTGTGGCTGGCCGACAAGGTCGAAGACCAACTGGAGAAGTACCGCGCCGCCGAGGACATCAAGGCCACCTGGGAATCCAGGGAACGCGTGGTCGTCGCCCTCTCCGGCGGCGCCGAGGGCGACACCCTCGTCCGCCGCGCCGCCCGCATCGCCGCCAGAAGCGGCGGCGCCGACCTCAAGGCCGTCTACATCGCCTCGGGCGACGGCCTCACCAGCGCCCGCCACGCCCGCAACCTGGCCCGCCAACAGGGCCTCGTCGAAGACCTCGGCGGCTCCTACCACCAGGTCGTCGGCGACTCCATCCCCGAGACGCTGCTCGAATTCGCGCGCGGCGCCAACGCCACCCAACTCGTCCTCGGCGCCTCCCGCCGCGGCCGCTTCGCCCAGGTGCTCTCGCGCGGTGTCGGCGTCACCACCACCGCCAAATCCGGGCCGATCGACGTCCACCTCGTCACCCACGAGAAGGTCGCGAGCGCCCGCCGGGTCCGGGCCGGCCGCGGCCTCATCGGATCCGGCCGCCGCTGGACCGGAATCACCTTGGCGCTGCTGGGCATCCCCGCCCTCGTCACCGCACTGGTGCCGCTGCGCGAGGACCTGTCGCTGACCACGATGATCCTCATCGTCCTCACCGCCGTCATGGGCCTGACCCTCACCGGCGGCATGTGGCCCGCCCTCTTGGCCGCGCTCACCGGGTTCTTCCTGCTGAACTTCTTCTTCACCGTCCCCTACTACACGTTCAAGATGACCGACCAGGAGCACATCGTCTCTCTGGTCATCTTCGTGGCCCTGGCAATCGGCGGCGCGAGCGTCGTCAACCTCTCGGCGGCCCGCGCCCGGCTGGCCGCGCGAGCAAGCGCCGAAGCCCAGACCCTCGCGACCCTCGCCGGGAACGTGCTGCGCTCCCACCATCGCGTGTCCGACCTGCTCGAACAGCTGCGGGTGACGTTCTCGCTGGACTCGGTGACGCTGCTGGAGCGAGTCGAACCGGGCGCGGGCCCGACCGAGCGGCACGACGCCAAGTCGTGGCGGGCCCTGGCCTGCGCGGGCGCGCCGTGCCAGAGCCCGGGCGTGGCCGAGAACGACATTCCGATCAATGACGACCTGGCGCTGGCGCTGCGCGGGCACACCCTGGAGGCGCCGGACCGGCGGATCGCGCAGGCGTTCGCGATGCACGCGGCCGCGGCGCTGGAGCAGGAGCGGTTGGAGCGGCAGGCCGAAGCGGTGCAGCGGTTGACCGACACGGACAAGCTGCGGACGGCGCTGCTGGCGGCCGTCTCGCACGATCTGCGCACGCCGCTGGCGTCGGCGCGGGTGTCGGTGAGCAGCCTCAAGTCCACCGGGGATCTCTTCACTGCGGACGAGCGGGACGAGCTGCTGGAGGCGGCGGAGGCGTCGCTGGCGCGGCTGTCGGGCCTGGTGGACAACCTGCTCGACATGAGCCGCCTTCAGGCGGGAGTGCTGGGTGCCAGCCCGGTGCCGATCGCGCTGGACGAGGCGGTGCCGCCGGCCCTGGACGAGCTGGGCGAGGCGGCCGCCGACGTCGCGGTGCGGGTCTCGGCCGACCTGCCCGAGGTGATGGCCGATCCCGGTCTGCTGCAACGAATCCTGGTAAACGTCATCGGCAACGCGCTGCGGTTCAGCCCGGAGGGCCGGGCCCCGCAGGTGGGCGCGAGCGCCCACCGCGAACTGGTGCAACTGCGCATTTCGGACCACGGCCCGGGCGTGCCCGAGGAGGATCAGGAGCTCATGTTCACGCCGTTCCAGCGGCTCGGCGACCGGGACAATACGACCGGCGTCGGATTGGGGCTGGCGCTGTCACGGGGCCTGGCGGAGGCGATGGGCGGCTCCCTGGTCCCGGAGGCGACGCCGGGCGGCGGATTGACGATGGTGCTGACGTTGCCGCAGCGACCGGCCCCGGCAGATCGAGTCGAGCGCGAGTCCGTGGAAGGCGGGGACGAATGATCAAGGTGCTGGTGGTCGACGACGAGCCGCAGATCCTGCGGGCCTTGCGAATCAATCTCGCCGCGCACGGCTACGAGGTCAGCACGGCGATCGACGGGGCGCAGGCGCTGCGGCAGGCCGCGGCGGTGCTCCCGGACCTGATCGTGCTCGATCTGGGCCTGCCGGACATGGACGGCACCGAGGTCATCGCGGGCCTGCGCGGTTGGACGAAGGCGCCGATCCTGGTGCTGTCGGGCCGGGCGGCGAGCACGGACAAGATCGCGGCGCTGGACGCCGGGGCCGACGACTACGTGACCAAGCCGTTCGACATCGGCGAGCTGCTGGCGCGGGTGCGCGCGGTGGCCCGGCGCGGCGGCGGCGAGCCCGAGAAGCCGATCACCGAACTCGGTGACGCGGTCATCGACCTGGCCGCGCGCCAGGTGCGGCGGGCGGGGGAGCAGGTGCGGCTGACGCCGACCGAGTGGCAGCTGCTGGAGATCCTGCTGCGCAACCCGGGCAAGCTGGTGAGTCAGCGCGAGCTGCTTCACCGCGTGTGGGGCCCGTCGTACGACCGCGAGACGAACTACTTGCGCCAGTACATGGCCCAGCTCCGCCGCAAACTCGAAGCGGACCCGTCGCGGCCGGTCCATCTGCTGACCGAGCCGGGCATGGGGTACCGCTTCAGGCCGGAGGTCTGAAGGTGAGCGCAGTAGGCCGGAGGTCTGAAGGTGAGCGCAGTCGCCCCTGACGGGATTGTCGCAGGGGTGCGATTGAATGGACGCCATGAACTCTGAGACCAAGCGCGACAGGCTGATCGAAATCGGCGAGGCCCACCTGCCCAAGTCCGCGCACGAACGCTGGCGGCAACTGCTCGAACCGGCCGTCTATCTCGAGCACGCAGCCGACGGCGACTCCACAGTAGGATATCTCGGCGGCGAGGCATTCCTTCCCGAGGAGATGGCCTGGCCCGAATGGGAGGAATACGGTCCGCTGACGCTGTGGGCGACGATCGACTGCGCGGCCCTGCCACGCCTCGACCTGGACCTGGACCTGCCCGAGTCGGGAAAGCTGCTGTTCTTCCTGGCCGACGGCCAGCTCTGGGAAAGTTCGGCGACCCCCATCGGCTACACCGACGGCGTTGACCACAACTCGCACCGGGTCGTCTACCTGCCCGAAGGCACTCCCGTGAGTCCCCGCCCGCATCCGGCGCGGCTGCACTGCGTGGCCGAGGCCGAACCACTGACGGCCCGGATCGCCCTGAGCGGGCCCTGGATGCCCGCACATGCCTGGTTCGAGCGCTACGGTGACTCCGACACCGATGTACTGGCGGTGCTCGAAGGCGACGATTTCAATATCGACCTAGAACTCTGGGGAAATGCCGGGACCCACCTGGGCGGTCACCACTTCTCACTCCAGAACGACACCCTCGAAGAGCTGGTCCAATATGGCGTGTTCGAGGGGGAGGACCGCGGCGAGGCCGCGGTGACGGCTGAAATGGCGCGCTGGCGGTTGCTGTTGCAATTCTTCCCATTCGCTGACACGAAGCTCTGGTGCGGTGATTACACGCATGCCTACTGGTTCATCACCGCCGAGGACCTGACCGCCCGCCGGTTCGACCGGTCGATCCTCCAGGAACAGTGCACCTGAGGTTTCCCGCGGACGCGGCAAGCCGCCTTCAGGTCTCGTTCGAGTCCCGAAGGCGGCTTCCCCGTTGCGTTCTGGCGCTAGCCGGTCGGAGTAACGGCCTTCCCGGTCGACGCCGAGATCATGCCCGCGCACGATCCTCGCGCGGCCAGATCCGAGGCGATCGCCGTCTCATTCCTCGGCGGCCTCCTCGTCTCGGAAGCCCCATTCGCCGACGTTGGAGAAGGCGCGCATGGTGGTCGCCCAGTTGTCGCGGACGTTCACGACGTCGTCGCTGACCATGATCAGGGCCGGTGCCCAGGCGAGCGGCAGTTGCACGGCGTCGCCCAGGGCGATCGTCGCGGCCTCATTGGTCAGCTCGGCCGCCCGGTCCAGGTCGAGGGTGGTCGCCAGTTCGTCCACGATCGCGTCGACCTCGTCGTTCTGGTAGCCCAGGTAGTTGCCCTCGCCCCAGTAGTCGGCCGCCGCGGATGTGAACAGCGGCGTCTCGATGTAGTCGAACTGGACCAGGTCGAAGTCGCCCTCGGTGAGGACTGTATTCAGACCCCCGGCCGGGACGGGATCGCTCTCCACCGCGATGCCGATGCCCTCCAGGGTCGCGATGACCTGGTCGAGAATGATCGGGGCGAACGAATTGCCGTCCAGGCCGGCGCGGTAGGTCAGTGTCACCGCTTTGCCCTCGGCGGTGTGCAGCACGTCGTCCTCCCACGTGTAACCGGCGTCCTCCAGGATGGCGCGCGCCGCGTCGGTGTCGCCCGAGCCGAGCCCGGAATCCCCGATCTGGTCGGTGTAGTAAGGCGACTCGGGCCGGAACGGCACGCTCTTCATGGTCTCGATGTCCTCGTATGCGGCACCGTAGGCCCGCTGGTTCACCTCGTCGGCATTGATCGCGGTGAAGACCGCCAGGCGCAGGGCCTCGTCGGACAGGAACTCGTTCTTGATATTCGCGTCGATGTGCGACCAACCCGACTGGGGCGCGACGTTGTAGCGCACGCCCTCCTCGCCCGCGAGCTGATCGAGCAGCTCGGGATCGAAACTGGAGGGCGCGGCGCCGTCGATGGTGCCCTGCCGCAACTCGGTCACCATCGCCTCGGCGCCTTCGATGTACCGCAGCGTCAACGAGTCCAGCGTGGTCTGCTGCGATCCCGTCCATTCGGGATTGGGCTCGTACTCGGCCCACTCGCCGAGCTTCGCGTCGACCATCTTGAACGGCCCGGCGCTGTAGTCCAGCGGCGGGTTCTGGGAGAAGTCCGCGATCGAGTCCGCCATCTGCTGCGGGTCGGTCCGCCAGTCCGGGTACCCGCGGGCCTCGGCGATATGGGCCGGGTGCGTGATCACCTGCATGGCGAACCACTCGCCGTCGAGGAAACCGTCCTTATAGGTCACGACGACGGTGTTCTCCCCACCCTCCTCGATGCTCGCGACGTTCGAGCCGTAGTAGTCGCTGGCGGGCGCGCATTCGGCGCACTGCGCCTCGTCGCCGGAAGTGGCCTTCCAGTGCCACAGAAAGTCGTCGATGCCGATCGGCGTCCCGTCTCCCCAGGTCGCTTCCGGTTTGAGATGGTAGGCGACCTGGAGCGGCTCCTCCGAGAGCAGTTCGGGCCCTTCGGAGTAGATGCCGTCGTTGTAGTGGATCTCGCCGTTCTGGTCATAGGTGAAGACCGTCGGGCGCAGGGGCTGATTGATGATCGAGGTCGCCAGGCTGGAGCCGTAGACGTCGGCCTGTCCCCAGGCCTCCCAGGCGCCGCCGACGGCCCACACCAGGTCGCCGCCGTCCCGGCGGGGACCGGAGTTGCAGGTCGTGGGCTCGGATTCGCAGTCCTCGAACCCGGAGCCGGTGGCGGCATCGCCGCCCGAATCGGTGCAGGCGCCCACCGCGAGGAGGAGGGCGGCGCCTATCGCGGCCAGTAGGCGTGCTCGGGATTTATTGCCGCCGTTGAGGGTTGAAAGGTGGGGCATGGGTGTCCTTTCCGGGTGGATCGGAGCGGTTTGAAGGGGTATATGCATGAACGGTACTGAGCGTAATCGGACGGCGAGTACTTTGTCGACACCATCGCGGCCCGCGGCCGCGATCGCCCCGCACTGGGCAGCCCCCGCCGGGCCCCCGTGGCGCCCGGCGGGGAAGCGCTAGCGGACCTCGGCCAGGCCCCATTTCCGCTTGATGCGGCTGTCGGCGGTCCTGAAGATCGCGTCCACGGCGATGCCGATGAGCAGGACCACGATGATCCAAGTCAGGACCCGCGGCGCATTGTTGAACTCGCGGGCGCCCTGCATGAGCGCGCCGATCGAGCCCTGCCCCGCCACGATCACCAGCAGTTCACCGGCCATGAGGGAGCGCCAAGCGAACGCCCAGCCCTGCTTGAGACCCGAAACGTACGACGGCAGCGTCGCCGGCAGGATCACGTGCCGGTACAGGGTCAGGCCCCGCATTCCCAGAATCGCGCCCACCCGGCGCCATTCCTTCGGCACGTAGTCGATCCCCGAGATCAGGCCGTTGGCGATCGAGGGCACCGCGCCCAGGACCACCACGAACGCGATCGCCGACTCCGAGATCTGGAACAGCAGGATCGCCAAGGGGAACCACATGATCGAGGGCATCGTCTGCAGCCCGGTGATGAGGGAGCCGATCGCCGCCCGCAGCGGCTTGAACCGCGCCACCGCGATCCCCAGGACCGTCCCGACCGCCAGCGCCAGCGCGAAGGTCGTCAGCGCCCGCCACATGGTGATCCGGATGGCCGTCCAGAATTCGGCCGTGACCACGAACGACGACAGGTCCTCCCAGACCGTCAGCGGCGCAGGCAGCGTCCACGCGGGTTTGAGCTCCAGTTCGAAGATGACCTGCCAGGCGGCGATCACCAGTGCCAGGGCGAGGACCTTCGGCCACGTCGCCGCCCACAGCCCGGCCCCGACGCGGCCCAGACGCGTCTCGGTGACCGGAACCCGATCCAGCTCATCGAGCCCGGAGACCCACTCGGCCGACCGGTCCTGCGGTTCCGATTCCAATGTGTCCGGTTCCAGCGCGTCCGGTTGCAGTGCCTCCTGTTTACTAGGCATGGCGGGAGACCTCCGCTCGCAGGGCATCGGTGATCTCGGCGGCCAGCTCGGCCACCGGGGCGGAGTCGATCCGCCGCGGCCGCTCGATGCCGACATCGAAGGTCTCGAGCACCCGGCCAGGACGTGAACTGAGCAGCACCACCTGGTCGCCGAGGCGCACCGCTTCGCGGACGTTGTGGGTGACGAACAGGACCGTCAGGTTCCGCTCGCGCCAGATCCGTTCCAGCTCATCGTGGAGCAGGTCGCGGGTCATCGCGTCGAGCGCGCCGAACGGCTCGTCCATGAGCAGCACCGAGGCGTCCTGCGCGAGCGCCCGCGCCAGGGCGACCCGCTGGCGCATCCCGCCGGAGAGCTCGTGCGGGCGCTTGTCGGCGAAGCCCGAGAGCCGAACGACCTCGAGGAGTTCCCGCGCGCGCCGGCGTCGTTCCGCCCGACCGACGCCCTTCACCTGCATGGCGATCTCGACGTTGCCGGAGACGGTGAGCCAGGGGAACAGCGCCGATTCCTGGAACATCATCGCGACGGGCCGGTCGACGTGGTCGATGGAGCCGGCGGTGAGTTCGTCGAGTCCGGCGACGAGGGAGAGCAGAGTGCTCTTGCCGCAGCCGGAGGCGCCGAGCAGGCAGGTGAACCGGCCGGGCTCGACGTTCAGGGAGACGCCGTCGAGGGCGGTGACGGCGCCGGGGCCGCGGCCGTAGCGTTTGACGACATCGTGGAGTGCCACGGCCGCGCCCCGGGCCGTCGCCGCCGGCGTCGCTTGCCGGGTGAGGCTCATGCGAGGTCACCTGCCGAGACTGCGGCGTCGCCGCGTTCGGTGAGGGCCTCGTTGAGGAGGTCGAGGCGGTAGATGCCGGTGAGGTCGACCTCGTCGAGGAGGCCGACCTCGGTGGCGTGGTCGGCGCTTCCCTTGAGGGAGGCGGCGATCGGGTCGGCGGTGAAGCTGAGGGTGGTGAAGGCGGAGGCGACGACCTCGTCCGTGAGCCGGTTGCCCGAGAGCGCTTCGAGGTGATCGTTGACGGCGGTCTGGGCCTCCTCGGGGGAGTCGGTGATGTAGTCGATCGCGGCGAGGTGCCCGGTGATGAAGGCCTTCACCAGTTCCGGGTTGTTCTCCAGGAATTCGGTGGCGACGATGATGTGGACGGTGACGAACTCGCCGCCCTCCCACAGCTCCCGCTCGTCCTGGAAGATGTGGGCGCCATGGTCGAGGACGAGTTCGGAGTAGCGCGGCTCGACGGCCCAGGCGGCCTGCACGGTGCCGCCGTCGAAGGCCGCGGCGACCTCGGAGTTGTCGATGGGGACGACGGAGACGTCGCCGCCGCCGTTCTCGTCGGTCTCGTATCCCTGTTCCCGCAGCCAGTAGCGGGCCGCCACGTCCTGGGTGTTGCCCAGCTGCGGGGTGGCGACGGACTTCCCCTCCAGGTCTCGGGCGGAGGTGATGCCTTCGCCGACCACCAGTCCGGCGCCGCCGGAGGTCGATCCGGCGACGATGTGGAGGGCCTGGCCGCCGGACTGGGCCCAGCCGTTGATGGCCGGGTTGGGTCCGATGTAGGAGATGTCGATGGCGCCGGAGAACAGCGCCTCGATCGCCGAGGGGCCGGCGTTGAAGACCTCGGTCTCGATCGTCACCTCCGAGGGCAGGGCGTCCTCGAAGACGCCGGCCTGGAGCCCGACGAGGGCGGGGGCGTGGGTGATGTTGCCGAAGTATCCGAGCCGGATGACGCCGCCTGCGCCCTCGCCGCCCGAGGCGTCGTCCGAACCGCAGGCGGCCAGCACCGGGGCTGCGGTGAGGGCGGTGCCTGCGGCAGCGAGGACGCTGCGTCGTCTGACAGTGTTCATTGGGCCTCGATCTTCTAGTTATCCGATATATTTGATCAATCTAGTAGGAATTCTAGGATTGCCCGACCTGAGCGAACAACCTTCATCTCACTGAGCGGAATGTGCGGTGGGTCGCGGGACTCGAGCGGCCCCGTCAGAGTGCGTTCAGCGGTGGACGAGTACGCCGAACGCCGCAGCACCCCGCCGACGACCTACCGGCGGTCGGACCACGACTCTTCCACTGTCCCTATTAGAATTGGGGGACGACTCACGAGCCCCGCTGGACTAGCATGTGCCCTCAGCATGCACATGGGGAGGCACCGTGACGCTGTACTACCAGGCAGTCCTCCGCGACGGAGGCGACCGACTCGGGTCGAGACTGCGCGGGCGCTTCGCCGAATGGGTCCCGTTCGACGACGACGGATCGACACACGTCGAACTCTCCCGCGGTCGGACCCGGATCGCGCTGGCCGATTCCGAGAGTTGCGGGCGCTATCGCGTAGACCTCCCCACCGGGCCGGGACGGCTGCGCACCACCGCTA
The DNA here is from genome assembly GCF_004912275.1 of Glycomyces buryatensis. Taxonomy (GTDB): domain Bacteria; phylum Actinomycetota; class Actinomycetes; order Mycobacteriales; family Micromonosporaceae; genus Glycomyces; species Glycomyces buryatensis. Next base: position 209,000 of record NZ_STGY01000083.1, on the reverse strand, counting down.
CCTGGGCCAAGGACGCCCGCGGCGGCGGATGGGTCGCCTTCACCATCGAAGGCGAGCTCTCCGAGGACGCGGAACCGGTCCGCGCACCCGCGCTCCTCCCGCGCTTCCTGGAGTCCGGGCGCGCCACCGACGGGGCCATTCCACTCGAGGCCGCCGCCCACCTCATCGGACGCGACGAGGTCGACCAGCTGCTGAACTGGCTCGTGAACCCGCGCCGCAATGTCCCGGTCATCGTCCTCACCGTCGACCGCTCCGACGCCGAGATCGTCGCCGGCCACGCGGACCTGCTGGCCGAGCGCCTCGCCGGCATCGCGGTGGTGGCCCGCCTCTATGACGTCTCCGCCCAAGACCTGCTCAACCGGCGCCTCGGCGCGGACCTGACCGTGTTCGGCGGCGGGCTGCGCACTTACCTGCCCGGGCTGCGACCCGGCGAGGAGCGTTACCCGATGCGCCACCAGCCTCGCGGCGGCAAGGCCCTGCGCGACCAGGGGGCCCGGGCACTGGAGGTGGTCTTCGACGGCGTCATCGACTTCGCGGTCCACCGACCGCTGCCGACCGACGTACGCCAGGCCGACGCCCGCATCGACCGGGTCCTCGCCGGAGAACTCGCGCCCGACCAGCTTCACGCCGCCCCGCCCAACCCGGCCGAGCTCATCCGGGCCCGCAATCCGAAGGCGCCGGCGCCGATGAGCGCCGAACCGAGGGTCAGCGTCGCCGAATCGGGCCCGCCGGTCTCCGCCGCAGACAATGAATCGCCGGTGCCGAAACCGAGGAAGGCCGAAGCGGCCGAATCGACCCAGATAGACCTGCCGGAACCGGCCGGGACGTCCGCGTCTTCGGAGATTCCAAGTCGCGAGGCCGATCGAATCGCGGACCGAGTCAGCGACCTGGTCACCGGGAAACTCGAGGACGGCATCCTCAATGCGCTCGATATCGGATCCGGTGACACGGAGACCGCGCGGCTCGTCCGGGGGTTGTCGACGCAGATGGAGGCGCTGGTCGGTGCCATAGATGAGACGAATGTGCTGCGCGACAGGCGCAGCCGCGGCGATCACCACAAGCGTGAACTCGACCGGCTGCGGCGCGAGTACGACCAGCTCGAAGCCGAGTACAAGCTGATACTCGATGCCGAACGCCGTGGGGTCGAACGCATTCGGTGGCTGGAGGCGCGCCTGGCCGAGCACGCCGATCCCGTCTACGGGGTCGAGCAGCCAGGAGAGGTGTGGGAGGCTGACAGCCTCATGGAGGTGGTGCTGCGTGCTCGCGCGAGGCTCGAGCACCTCGAACTTCCCGAGACGCTGGACGCCGAGGTCGCCAAGCTCGATGTCACCCATCCCCGGTTGCGGCGGCGCTGGACCGCGAAGACTTGGGACGCCCTGCGCGCCCTCGACGCCTACGCGGCCGCCCGCGCGGAGGGGCGCTTCACCGGCGGGTTCTATGACTGGTGCTGCCGTCCGCTGCCGGGGAAACCGGCGATCACGCCGACCATGGTGTCCATGAAGGAATCGGAGACGGTCAGCGGCCGGTCGAAGTTCCGCGACGCGCGCACGTTCCGGGTGCCGGAGTCGATCGATCCGTCGGGCCGGATCTACATGCCTTCCCACATCAAGCTCCAGCAGGTCGGTTCGCCGGCCCCGAGGATGCATTTTCTGGACGACGCGGGCGGGACGACGGGCCGGGTCTGGATCGGCTACCTGGGGGATCACCTGCCCAATACGCGTACGAACTGAGCCGGCAGAAGTTTTTCCAGAAAACTTCTGCCGAGGTGTCGAAACGCGGTCGGCCCGATCGACCTAGGGGTGTACGCAAACCAGCACCTCTCCAAAAGGACGATCATCATGACCGCGCAGACCGCCAACGCCACGTTCACCGTCATCGGCAACCCCACCACCACCGCCACCGTCAATGCCGTCGCCCGGACTCCGCGCCGCGGCTGGAACATCACGCTCTGGGCCTTCCAGGTCCTCCTCTCGGCCTTCTTCGTGTGGGCCGCCGTCCCCAAGCTGGCCGGTGCCGAGGCCGCCGTCGCCGGGTTCGAAGCGATGGGCGCCGCCCCGTGGTTCCGGATCCTGACCGGCGCCGTCGAACTCGCCGGCGCGATCGGACTGGTGATCCCGCGACTGTCCAGTCTCGCCGCCGGGGGTCTGGCCCTGGTCATGGTGTGCGCGAGCTACACCAACCTCGTCGTGATGGACGCGCCCCTGGCCATGCTCACCCCGACCGCCGTCCTGTGCGCACTCTTCGTCGCGATCGCGTGGGCCCGCCGGGCCGAGACGGGCCGGCTGCTGGCGTTGCTTCACCGCCGATGACCTCGAATTCGATCGGCGCGCCCGGCTTCCGGGCGCGCCGATCCGTATTATGAGGACCGATCATCCGCACCGATGTCAGGAGGCCCCGTGTCCTATCCAGAACCGAAGTACCACGGCGACACCGGCGAGATCAACACTGTCTTCCGCGCGGCGGACGAGGCGGCGAACCTGGTGTTCGCGAAGGTGAACGGCTCGGCCGACTACCTGGCCACCGGCGCCTCCACGGGCGGGCAGTTCGGGCTTTACCAATGGAACATGAGCGCCAACCGCTCCGGTCCCGACCCGCACTTCCACAAGACCATTTCGGAGTCGTTCTACATTCTCTCCGGCACGGTGAGCCTCTTTAACGGCACCAAGTGGGTCGACGCCAAGCAGGGCGATTTCCTGTTCGTGCCCGAGGGCGGCATCCACGGTTTCCGCAACGAGTCGGGCGAACCGGCCTCGATGCTGCTCCTGTTCGCGCCCGGCGCGCCGCGCGAGGGCTATTTCGAAGGCCTGGCGACGCTCGGCGACCTGAGCGAGGAAGAGCGCCGCGCGTTCTTCGAGTACCACGACACGTACTGGGTCGACTGAGGACGCCGCCGGGCGGCCGTCACCGGTGGCGGACGCTGAAGTGCGGCATGCCTTCGGGTTCCTCCTCGGTCACCTCGACCCGCACCACCTCGGCGAGCGGCGGCCCGCCGCGGGTCCAATCGACCATCGCCTCCACCGAGGCGGCCGGGCCCTCGAAGACGGCCTCCACGGTGCCGTCCGGTCGATTGCGGACCCAGCCGTTCACGTGGTGCGACTCGGCCCGGTTCCGGCACTCCTGACGGAAGAACACGCCCTGCACCCGGCCGTGGACGACCACTCGCCGCCGGACCGGTGGCCCCGGGCCCAGATCGCTCGATGCTCGCTCCATCCGGCGAACATAGCGGACGCGACCGCCCTGCGGCGACAATGCGGCGCGATCGGACTTCAGGTGTCCTTCAGGGTCGTATGGGTAAGCTCGGGAACGGAATCGGGAAGGGGACCGAATGCAGGGAATGCGGCGATACGCACGGTGGATCGCGCTGGTCGTGCTGGTGGCAATGGCGGCGCCATTCCTGGCCTCGGCAATCGGCGCGCTGCTATCGGTCGAACCGATCTACGTCGCGGTGATCCTGCTGGCCGGCACGGTCGTGGCCGTGATCGTCATGGCCAGGCCCCGCGGCGAAGAAGGCGACTGACCGTTGAGGGCGTTGCGCACTCAGGCGATGCGGCCGTAGGCCTGGAGCGTCGTGAGCCTCATGCGGGTGAGGTAGCCGCCCCATTCGTGGGCCACGACCGGAGTCCACATCTCGAAGTTCGGCGCCCAACCGCCGTCTTCGCCCTGGGCGGTGATGAGCGCGTCGAGATGAAGGTTGATCTCGGCACCGGTGAAGAGGCTGCGGCCCAGGGAATCCGGGCTTGGGGCGAGGTCGAGCGGGGAGTGGACATGGCCCGGCGCGTCCGGGTCGAGCGCCGCTGTGGCTCGGAGCGATGCCTTCAGCCGCTTGAACTCGGACTCGGCTCGCTCCCGTTCGGGGGTGCGTTCGAGGAACGCCAGGACGCACATTGTGTCATAGGAACCGATCTCGTCGAGCGCGGCGATTCCCCGCCAGCAGAACTCGCCGGCGGCCTCGACCCAAGGATGCTCGACGCCGTGGGCCTGTATCAGCCCGACGATCGGCGCGGTCGGGTTCAGCGCCGCCGGAGGCCGCTCGCCCTGCGGCTGCCACCAGGGGCCGCGCTGGTCGTGGACGACGCTTGGCAGCACCCACGGCACACCGCCCTCCGGGGTGGCATTCGCCTGAAGCCAATCGCAGGCGCGCAACACGGTCGACTCGTCGAAGACGCCGGCTTCGTCGAGTGCCCAGAAAGCCATTTCGATGCCCTGGGGCTGGCTGCCCGCGCCACGCAGATCCGGTTCGATGGCGCTGCCGAAGCCGCCGTCGGGGTTCTGGTAGGCGCGCACGGCCTCCAGCACCGGGTCGGCCGCGGCGTCATGGAAGCGGGAGGCGAAGCGGAGCCGGTCGATGAGCCTGGCATTGAGGGCAATGTACCGTTCGGCGGCCTCGAACGCGTCCCTGGTCAGCGATGTCATGGATAAACCCCTTCGGTCGGTCCCTGCGCGGGCCTTCGACCGTACCGGCGGGGTCCGACATGCTCAGGATTCGGCGGCGGCGCGTTGGAAGGCGTCCAGGACCGCGCGGTTGAACAGGACGAAGCGGATGTCCGTCACCGACGTGTCCGCCTCGCGGACCGTGTCGATCGCGATGCGGGCCGCCGACTCCGCCGGCCAGCCATAGACACCGGCCGAAATGGCCGGGAAGGCGATCGAATCCGCGCCGAGAGTGTCGGCTACCTGGAGCGACTCCCGGTAGCACGAGGCCAGGAGCGCCGACCGGTCCTCCTCCGTGGAATACACCGGCCCGACCGTGTGGATTACCCAGCGCGCCTTCAGGTTCCCCGCGGTCGTCGCGACCGCCTGGCCCGTCGGCAGGCCCTGCACGTATTGGGAATCGCGCAGCTCCCGGCACTCGGCCAAGATCTGCGGCCCGCCCGCCCGGTGGATCGCGCCGTCCACCCCGCCGCCGCCCATCAGCGACGAATTCGCGGCGTTGACGATCGCGTCGGCGCGCTGCTCGGTGATGTCCCCGCTTTGAATCGTGATCGGCATACCCCGCATTGAAACATGTGGTCACGGCTCGGGTTCGACCGTGGCTGTTTTGCAACCTAGAACCCTGCGGGGCAGTAACGTTCGAGGTCAGAGGGGAATTCAACCCCGACCCAATCGCCAAGTCCGTCCCCCGAGGCTTGACGATGCCACATGAAGCCATGTATAACCAAATGAATCAAGATGAAACGGGGGTGAAACAACATGTTCGCAGAAGAGCGACAGCAGCTGATCGCCGAACGTGCCCGCACCGATGGACGCGTGGACGTCAGCGCTCTGGCCGTCGACTTCGACGTCACCACCGAGACCATTCGCCGCGATCTGACCGCCCTCGAACACCAGGGCGTGGTCAAGAAGGTCCACGGCGGCGCCATCCCTCTCGAGCGCCTCGGATTCGAACCCACCGTCGCCGCCCGCGACACCGTCCAGACCGACGCCAAAGAGCGCATCGCCCACGCCGCCCTCGCCGAAGTCCCCGAAGAGGGCGCGATCCTGCTCGACTCGGGCACCACCACCGCCCGCATCGCCGAAGCACTCCCGGCTGACCGCGAACTCACCGTCGTCACCAACTCCGTCTCCATCGCCACCCTCCTCACCGCCAAGCCCCGCCTCACCGTCCTCATCGTCGGCGGCAAGGTTCGCGGCCGCACGATGGCCGCCGTCGACGACTGGGCGCTGCGCGCCCTGGCCGACACCTATGTGGACGTGGCCTTCATCGGTGCCAACGGGATCTCCGTCGAACGCGGCCTGACCACTCCGGACACCGGCGAAGCCGCCGTCAAGCGCGCCATGATCGGCGCCTCCCGCAAGACCGTCGTAGTGGCCGACCACACCAAGGTCGGCAACGACTGCCTCGCCCGCTTCGGCACGCTCGACCAGGTCGACACGTTCATCACCGACTCCAGTCTCGACGCGGACCTCGTCGCCGAGTTGGAGGCCGCCGACCTGAAAGTGGTGCGCGCATGATCGTCACCGTCACCGCCAATCCGAGCCTGGACCGGACCATCGAGGTCGACCGGCTGCGGCGCGGCGAGGTACAGCGCGCCCAGAACGCCCGCGTCGACGCCGGAGGCAAGGGCGTCAACGTCTCCCGTGCCCTGGTCGCCAATGGACGCGCCACCCGCGCGGTGCTGTCCGCGGGCGGCCATGCCGGGATCGAGCTCATCGCACTGCTCGATGCGGCCCGCGTCCCCGTCACCGAGGTTCCGGTGGCCGGGGGCGTGCGCTCCAACCTGACCCTGGCGGAAGCGGACGGCACCGTCACCAAGCTCAACGAGGCCGGGCCGGTGCTCGATGCGGCCGAGGCCGCCGCGCTCCTGGACGCCGCCGCCCGCTCCGGCGCCGATTGGATCGCCGGCTGCGGCTCGCTGCCGCCCGGAGTCGGCACCGGCTTCTACGCCACCTTGGTCGACCGCGCCCACGCCGCCGGGGCGAAGTCGGTCGTCGACTCCTCCGGGCCCGCCTTCGAGGCCTGCCTCGCGGCCGGTCCCGACCTGGTCAAACCCAACCTCGAAGAACTCGCCGAGGCCGCCCGGATGCCGATCGCCACGCTCGGCGACGCGGTCAAGGCCGCCGAGGCACTGCGCGACGCCGGAGCCGGAGCCGTGCTGGCCAGCCTTGGCGCCGACGGCGCGATCCTGGTGGAAGCGGGCGGAGTCTGGCACGCGAAGGCGCCCCTGGCGCGCCCCGTCGCCAGCACCGTCGGCGCCGGAGACGCCGCCCTGGCCGGATTCCTCGCCGCCGGAGGGCAGGGCCCGAACGCGCTCGCGGCCGCAGTCGCCTGGGGGACCGCCGCCGTCGCCCTGCCCGGCTCCATCATGCCCGCGCCCCACGACATCGACCTCGACGCCGTCGAGACCACCGCCGCCCCGGCCGCGAGCCGGATCCTCAGCTGAGACACGAAGGAGACACCATATGTCGTCCGAAGACACCGTCGATCTCATCAGTGCCGCACTGATCGACCTCGACCTCACCGGGGCCGACCGCCACGAGGCCACCGCCAAACTGGCGCGCCTCCTGGCCGACGCGGGGCGCGTCACCGACGTCGACGGCTTCCTCGCCGACGTCCGCGCCCGCGAAGAGCAGATGCCCACCGGCATCGAGGGCGGCATCGGCATTCCGCACGCCCGCAGCGCCCACGTCACCGCCCCCAGCCTGGCCTTCGGCCGGGCCACCAAGGAGGGCATCGACTTCGGCGCCGCCGACGGTCCCGCCGACCTGGTCTTCCTCATCGCTGCCCCCGAAGGCGGCGGCAGCGAGCACATGACCATCCTCGCCAAACTCGCCCGCAAACTCGTCCACCAGTCGTTCAAGGACTCGCTGCGCGGCGCGCCCGACGCCGCCGCCGTGTCCATCCTCATCACCGAGGCCCTACGGCCGTAAGCAGAGAAGAAGGTGCTCGAACAATGAAGCTCGTAGCAGTCACCTCGTGCCCCACGGGGATCGCCCACACGTACATGGCCGCAGAGGCCCTCGAACAGGCCGCCATCGCGGCCGGGCACGAAATCCACGTCGAGACCCAGGGCGCCGCCGGCGCCGAAGCGCTCAACCCGGTGGACATCGCCGAGGCCGACGCGGTCATCTTCGCCGCCGACGTCGACGTGCGCGACAAGGAGCGCTTCGCCGGCAAGCCCACCGTCTCCGGCCCCGTCAAGCGGGGCATCAACAACGCCGCCGCCATGGTCGAAGAGGCCGTGGCCATGGCCGAAGCCGCACCCGCCCCCAAGATCGCGGCGAGTGTCGCCCCGATGACGGCGGCCGCGCCGAGACTCGGCCCCGGCGCGAAACTGCGCCTGTGGCTGATGACCGGTGTGTCCTACATGCTGCCGTTCGTCGCGGCCGGCGGTATTCTCATCGCGCTCGCCTTCGTCATCGGGGGCGCAGAGGTCAACCAAAAGGTCTATGGCGGCGAGTTCGAAGGCGTCACCTACGAGGCCATCGCCAATCCGACCGACATCCTCACGCAGGCCGGGATCGCCGGGGTCTTGATGTACCTCGGTGCGACCGCCTTCGGCATGCTGGTGCCGATCCTGGCCGGTTACATCGCCTTCGGCATGGCCGACCGCATGGGTATCGCGCCCGGCGTCGTCGGTGGCCTGGTGGCCGTCGCCATCGGCGCGGGCTTCCTCGGCGGCCTGGTCGCCGGTCTGCTCGCCGGTGCGGTCGTCATGGCGCTCAAGCTCATCAAGCCGGGCCAGGCATTGCAGGGCATCATGCGGATCGTGGTGATCCCGTTGGTGGGCGTGTTCGTCGTCGGGTTCATCATGCTCGTAGTCGTGGGCAAGCCGATCGCGGCGGCCCAGGACGGCATGACCGACTGGCTCGCCGGGCTCTCCGGCGCGAACGCGATCCTGCTCGGCCTGCTGCTCGGCGCCATGATGGGCTTCGACCTCGGCGGCCCTGTCAACAAGGTCGCCTACCTGTTCGGCGTCGGCGCCCTCGCCAGCGGCGACCTGACCATCATGGCCGCCGTCATGGCTGCCGGCATGGTCCCGCCGCTGGGTATGGCGCTCGCAAGCGTCGTGCGTCCCAAGCGGTTCACGCCGGGAGAACGGCAGGCCGGCAAGGCCGCCTGGCTGCTGGGCGCCTCGTTCATCACCGAAGGCGCGATCCCGTTCGCGGCGGCCGACCCGCTACGCGTCATCCCGTCGACCGTGATCGGCGGCGCCGTTGCCGGCGCGGTCTCCATGGCTTTCGAAGCGACGCTCCGGGCCCCGCACGGCGGCATCTGGGTCATCGGACTCATCGGCAATTGGGGCGGATTCCTCGTGGCTCTGCTCGCCGGGACGGCCGCGACCTGCATCGCCGTGCTCGCGCTCAAGTCCGTCGCCCGCTCCGAGGCCGCCGCCGAGGCCGACGAGCACGTGCTCGCCATCTGATCCGCAATGGAAGGAACCGCAATGTCCGAACGTCGCGTAGTAGTCGGCTCCAAAGTGGGCCTCCACGCCCGCCCGGCCGCCCTGTTCGCGCAGGCCGCCGCCAGGCAGCCGGTGAAGGTCACCGTCGCGAAGGAGGGCACCGAGCCGGTCGACGCCGCCTCGCTGCTGATGATCCTCACCCTGGACGCCAAGGGCGGCGACGAGGTCATCCTCACCGCCGAGGGGGAAGGCGCCGAGGAAGCCCTCGACGCCCTCGAAGCCGAGCTGAAGACCGACCACGACGCCTAGGAGCGATGACATGGCCGTCGAAATCCACGGCATCGGAGTGAGCCCGGGCGCCGCGTACGCGCCGGTAGCCAGGCTCGCCCCGACGCCCGCCCCGCCCGCCGACACCGGGCCCGAGGCCGACCCGGCCGCCGCACTGGAGACGGCCCAGGCCGCCCTCGAAGCGGTCGCCGCCGACCTCGACGCCCGCGCGGCGGCGGCCACCGGGCCGTCCGCCGACGTCCTGTTCGCACAGTCCATGATGCCGCGCGATCCCGCGCTGGCCGCGCAGGTCGAAAAGGCTTTGGCCGGCGGCAAGTCGACGCCGCACGCGGTCATCGAGGCCTACGGGTTCTTCCGGGCCGCACTGGAGGCCGTCGGCGGCTACATGGCCGAACGCGCCGCCGACCTGGACGACCTGCGGGACCGCACTGTCGCCGTGCTGCTCGGACAGCCCATGCCGGGCCTGCCCGACCCCGGCCACCCGTTCGTGCTGGTCGCGGCGGACCTGGCCCCGGCCGACACCGCCACGCTCGACCCGGAGCAGGTCGTCGCCGTGGTCACCGAGCAGGGCGGACCGACCAGCCACACCGCGATTCTGGCCAAGTCCATCGGCATTCCCGCCGTCGTCGCCTGCGCGGGTGCGACCGGATTGGCCGACGGCGTCAAGGTGCTGGTCGACGGCCGCACCGGCATGGTCACGATCGATCCGGGTCCCGGCTGGGTCGAGACCGCCCTGGAATTCGAGCGCCGCCGCGCCGAGGCGCTGGCCTCCAGCAGGGGACCCGGCCGCACCGCCGACGGGCACACCGTCCAACTGATGGTCAACCTCGGATCCCCGGCCGACCTGGACGCCGCGGCCGCGATCGACAGCGAGGGCGTGGGCCTGTTCCGCACCGAATTCCTGTTCCTCGACCGCGAGAACGCCCCGACCGTCGATGAGCAGACCGAGACGTACGGGCGGGTCTTCGCGGCCTTCGCCGGCCGCAAGGTCGTGGTGCGCACCCTGGACGCCGGGGCCGACAAGCCCCTCGCCTTCGTCGACCACGGCGACGAGCCCAATCCCGCGCTCGGCGTGCGCGGCATCCGGCTGGCCGACCACTCCGACGCGGGCCGGGCGCTGCTGGAGGACCAGCTCACCGCGATCAGCGCCGCCGCCGCGAAGCACGAGGCCGACGTCTGGGTCATGGCCCCGATGGTGTCCACGCCCGCCGAGGCCGCCGCCTTCGCCGCGGCCTGCCGCGCCCACGGGATCGCCAAGGCCGGCACCATGATCGAGGTCCCCGCCGCCGCGCTTCGTTCGGGACTCGTGTTGGACGGATGCGACTTCGCCAGCCTGGGTACGAACGACCTGGGCCAGTACACGATGGCTGCCGACCGCATGAACGGCGACCTGGCCGAACTGCTCGACCCGTGGCAGCCCGCGCTGCTGGAACTGGTGAGCCTGGCCGCCGAATCCGGCCGCGAACTGGACAAACCCGTCGGGGTGTGCGGGGAGGCCGCCAGCGACCCGCAGCTCGCCTGCGTCCTGGTCGGCCTGGGCGTCACCAGCCTGTCCATGTCGCCCGGCTCGGTCGCGGAGGTCCGCGCCGAACTCGCCACCCGCACCCTGGCCGAGTGCGCCGCCATGGCCGCCGCCGTGCTGCACGCGCCCGACGCGGTCACCGCCCGGCGCGTCGTGACCGAACTCTGAGGGAGCACGGCCCGCGAACCGCCTCGTTCCGGGAGTGGTTCGCGGGCCGTTTTACGTTGTGGTGCGGTCCTATCGGCGGTCGCGGCTGTGCTACCAGCGGTCGTGGACGTGGGGCCGGATCAGCTCGTCGTAGACCGCCCGCACCTCGGCGTGGACGTTCTCGGGCAGCGGCGCGAAACCGGCCGCGGCCGCGTTCCCATTGGCCTGCTTCGCGTTCCGGGCACCGGGGATCACCACCGTGCTGCCCTCTTGGTCCAGGATCCAACGCAACGCGAACTGCGCCAACGTCATGCCCTCCGGCACCAGCGGACGCAGCCGCTCCACCGCGGCCAGGCCCGTCTCGAAGTCGACGCCCGCGAAGGTCTCTCCGACATCGAACGCCTCCCCGTTCCGGTTGAAGTTCCGGTGGTCGTCCGCGTCGAACCGGGTCTGGGCGGTGTACTTGCCCGACAGCAACCCCGACGCCAGCGGCACCCGCGCGATGATCCCCACCCCGGCGGCCTTCGCCGCGGGCAGGACCGCTTCGATCGGCTTCTGCCGGAACGGGTTCAGGATGATCTGCACCGTCGCCACATGCGGCCGCGCGATCGCCGCGAGCGCCTGCTCGCAGGTCTCGACGCTGACTCCGTAGGCGCCGATGAGGCCCTCATCGACCATGTCGTCGAGGTCGTCGAACACGGCCTCGGACTCGAAGACGGGCGTCGGCGGGCAGTGCAGCTGCACCAGGTCGATCGTGTCGACGCCCAGGTTGGCGCGCGAATCGTCGTTCCAGGCCCGGAAGTTGTCCGGGTTGTAGTTCTCGGGAACCTGCTCGGCGCGCCGACCCATCTTGGTGGCCACGGTCAAGTGCGGGTGGCGCTTCGCCAGCGCCCCGACCAGCCGCTCGGAGCGGCCGTCGCCGTAGACGTCGGCGGTGTCGAAGAAGGTCACGCCCGCCTCCACCGCCGCTTCCAGGGCCGCGTCGGCGTCCGTCTCGCTGACCTCGCCCCAGGAGGCGCCGATCTGCCATGCGCCGAATCCGACGACGCCGATGGGGGTGGCGGTTCTGCCAAGTGCTCTCTGTTCCATGCGGCGAGCCTAAGACCAGGCGGATTTTTCTTGTAGGCCACCAGGTGGATTTGCGCGCAACGCCTCCCAAAGCACTTCATATAACCCATTTACAAAGTGGCCGGTCCGCCGTAGGCTTCCATTATGAAGTCGACCTCACGCGATATCCGCCTCCGCAACTGTTTCTCGGTGCTCAGGCACCTCATCGCGGACGCCCCGACATCGCGGCAGCTGCTCGCCCGTGAGACCGATCTCAGCGTCGCCACCGTCTCGAATCTCGTGACCGACCTGATCGAGCTCGGCGTCGTGGTGGAGGTCGGGCGCGAGGATTCCGGCGGCGGCAGGCCCCGGGCGCTGCTCTCGCCGAACGTCGGCGGCGGCGTCCTGATCGGTGTCGACGTGGCCGAGACGTACGTGCACCTGGAGGTCTACGACCTCGCCATGACCGTCATCGAACGCGTCGAGGAGCGCATGGAGCCCTCCGAGAACAGCCCCGACCAGGTCATCGGCCACATCGCGGCCGGCATGGACGTGGTCCGCGAGCACCTGGGGGAGCGGCCGATCCTCGGCCTCGGGGTGAGCCTGCCCGGCCAGGTCGACGTCACCTGGGGCGTGTCGGGCTTCGCCCCGAACTGGAACTGGCACGACGTGCCCTTCCGGGACCTCCTCGGCGAACGCCTGCGCCTGGACGTGCCGATCTACCTGGACAACCCGCTCAAGACCGTCACGGTCGGCGAGTTGTGGTTCGGCGACGGCCGGGGCGTCGACCGCCTCGCCGTCCTCGTCCTGGGCACCGGCGTCGGCGCCGGACTCGCCTTCGGCGGCCAGCTCTACCGGGGCGCGACGAACTCGGCGGGGGAGTGGGGCCACACCACCATCAACCCCGGCGGGCCGCAATGCCGCTGCGGTGCGAAGGGATGCATCGAGGCCTACGTCGGCGCCCCCGCGATCCTGTGGCAGTGGGGCCAGCTCGACGAACGGGCCGACTCGGGCAGCCAGACCGAGGCCATGGCCACCCTCGCCGCCGCCTGGAGGGCGGGGGAGCCCACGGCGCTGCGCACGGTCGAGACCGTCTCGGATTACCTGGCCGCGGGCGTCGCCAACCTGGTGAACCTGGTCAATCCGGACCTGGTGGTGCTCAACGGCTGGGTCACCGGCGTACTGGGCGACGCGCTCATACCCGAGCTCGAACGCCGGCTCCCGCAGCAGGCCATGGCCGCGCCGCTGGGCGCACTGCGGCTACTGCGCAACCGCCAGGAACGGAACATGGTGAGCCTCGGCGCGGCCGCGCTGGCCCTGGAGGGCCACCTCAACCTGATCAATACGGTCGGTTCCCGCAACCGGAAGTAGCCTGCGTCCTAGACTCATTGATGAGACTGCGGCGGCCCCTCCGCCAGTAGCGGAGGGGCCGCCTTTGTCGTGCCATGTCCGGATTCGGGATCACAAAGACGACCGCTCTCAACAAGTTCGAACACAAATCGTTACCCGAACACTTAAATCAACCCATTGACAAAGGGCCCGTGCCCTCGCAAGACTGGAAGTCGAATCGGCGGCTGTCGATTTTCCGCAGCGGCGTCGTTCGAGATCCGGGGTCGCAGCGGCACCCTTCCGACCTCTCAACGTAGCGAGGAGCAAGCCATGGTGGCTTCAGGCAACAACCCATATGAGAAAGCGCTCGCAGGACTGGCGATGAACCGCCGCCGCATGCTGGCCCTCGGCGGGCTCACCGCCGGCGCCGGCGCGCTGTCCGCCTGCGGCGGCGACACCGGTCGCGGCGACGGCGACGGCGATGGAATCACGCTCTACCAGTGGTACCACGAGTACGGCGAGGCCGGAACCCAGGAAGCGGTGAAGAAGTACGCCGAGGCGTACGAAGACGCCACCGTCGTCATCAACTGGGTGCCCGGCGAGTACGAGACCGTGCTGTCCTCCGGCCTGCTCGCCGACAAGCCCGGCGACTACCCGGACGTGTTCGAGGGCCACCTCAACCGCTCCATGGTCGACTCCGGCCAGGTCGTCCCGCTCGACGACATCCTGGAGGACGTCAAGGACGACTACACCACCGACGACCTGGCGCGCAACACGATCGACGGCAAGGTCTACGGCATCCGCATGATCGACGACCCGCAGTTCCTCTACTACCGCCCGTCCCTGTTCGACGCGGCCGGCGTGGGCGTCCCCGAGACCTTCGACGACCTGATCGCCGCCGCGGCCGAGCTGACCACCGGCGACGTCAAGGGCATCTTCCTCGGCAACGACGACTCGGCCACCAAGATGTTCCAGTCGATCGTCTTCGGCGCGGGGCAGACCCTGCTCACCGACGACAACCAGATCGGCTTCGACGCCGACACCGTGCTCGCGGGGGCCCTCAAGGTCAAGGAGCTGCACGACTCGAGCTCCCTCCTGGTCGGCGCCCCGACCGAGGCCTGGGACCCGTCCTCGTTCATCCAGGAGCTGTGTGCGATCCAGTGGTGCGGCCTGTGGGCCCTGCCCGCGATCCAGGAGGCGCACGGCGACGACGTCGCCATCATGCCGGTCCCCGGCTTCAACGGCGGCAACCCCACGGTTTTCAACGGCGGCTGGGACACGTTCGTCAACGCCAATTCGGAGCACGTGGACGAGGCCAAGGCCTTCGCGAAGTGGCTGTGGATCGACAACGAGGAGTACATCCTCGACTGGAACCTCTCCTACGGCTTCCACATTCCGCCGCGGCTGTCCATGCGCGCCAACGCCGAGGCGCTCGCCGACGGGCCGGCCGCCGAGGCCGTGCGGATCTCCGAGGAGTACGGCTGGGCCGAGAACCCCAACTGGACTCCCACGATGGAGACCGCCGTGGACGACATGATGACCCGCATCGTCCTCGAAGGCGCCGACCCCGAGTCCGAGTTCGAGGCGGCCCAGGGCACCATCCAGACCGAGCTCGACTCGATCTTCGGTTAGCGACGGAGGAATCGTGGCCGTCTCAACCGAGACCGCCCCGGCCGATCGGGCGGGCACCGGGGAGCGCACTTCCCGGGCCCGCCGCGCGGGCCGCTGGCGGACCACCCTGACCTTCTGGTACTTCGTCGGACCTTTCGTCGCCGGGCTGCTGGTCTTCACCTACATCCCGGTCATCTGGAGCGCCTACCTCTCCTTCTTCGAGGCCCGCAATACCGTCTCGCCGGCGTCCGAGGACTTCGTCGGCCTGGACAACTACGTCGCGATGCTCCGCGACGACGCGTTCATCGACAGCCTGGGGACCTTCACCGTCTTCGCGGCCTTCATCGTCCCGCTGACCTTCGCCTCCTCGCTCGCCTTGGCGCTCATGCTCAACAAGGTGCGGCTGGCCCGGTCGTTCTTCCGGTCGGTGTTCTTCCTGCCCTTCGCGTGCTCCTACGTGGTCGCGTCGCTGGTATGGAAGATGTCGATCTTCAACGGCGTCCGCTACGGCATGGCGAACTCGATCCTCGACCTGTTCGGCATCGAGGACATCGCCTGGCTGTTCGACCCCAGCCCGCCCTGGTACTGGCTGGTCATCGTCACCCTCAGGCTCTGGATCCAGTGCGGCTTCTACATGATCCTGTTCATCGCCGCGCTCCAGCAGATCCCCGAGCACCTCTACGAGGCCGCCTACGTCGACGGGGCCAAGCCCGGCTGGCAGACCTTCTGGCACATCACGCTGCCGCAGCTGCGGGCCACGTCCGTCGCCGTCCTCATGCTCATCCTCATCGCCGCCTACCAGGCCTTCGACGAGTTCTACAACCTCATCGGCAATCAGGCCTACGCCAGACCGCCGCTGATGTACCTGTACAACACCGCCCTGGGCACCGTCCAAGACCTCGGCAAGGGCTCGGCCGGGGCGCTCATCCTGGCGCTCCTCATCGCCCTGGTGACGGTCCTCCAGGGCAAGTTCCTCGGCTTCGGCAGATCGGAAGGGCAGTAGCGCCATGACCATCGTCAAGGAAGGACGCCGTCCCGTCGGCTACCGGCCCGGAGCGGGATCCAAGGCGTCCAGGGCGGTCAACTTCGCCGTCCTGTGCGCCCTGTCCATCCTGTTCCTCATCCCGTTCTACCTGATCGTGCGCAACGCGCTCGCCAGCGACGCCGAGATCACCGCGCCCGGCTGGATGTGGTTCCCGCCCGAGCTGCACTGGGAGAACTTCCAGACCCTGTTCGACAATCCGGCGGTGCCGATGGCGCGCAGCCTCCTCAACTCCGCGATCATCGCGATCGCGACCACCGTCGGCACGCTGTTCCTGTGCTCCACAGCCGGATACGGCCTCGCCCGCATCCCCTACAAGCACGTGAACAAGGTCTTCTACGCGATCCTGGCGACCCTCATGATCCCCAGCGCGATCACCTTCCTGCCCAGCTTCGTGATGGTCTCCAGCCTCGGCTGGGTCTCCGACTACCGGGGCCTGATCATCCCGACCCTGTTCAACGCCTTCGTGGCCTTCCTGTGCCGCCAGTACTTCCTGTCCTTCCCAAAGGAACTCGAAGAGGCCGCCCGCGTCGACGGACTCAGCTACTGGGGCGCCTACTGGCGCATCGTCGTACCCAACTCCAAGGGCTTCATGGCCGCGATCGCCGTCATCACCTTCGTCGGCTCCTGGAACGCGTTCCTGTGGCCGCTGGTCATCGGCCGCGACCCCGAGTCCTGGACGGTCCAGGTGGCCCTGTCGACGTTCATGACCGCACAGACGGTCAGCCTGAACCAGCTCTTCCTGGCCGCCGCCGTGGCGATCCTCCCGCTGGTGTTCGTCTTCCTGTTCCTCCAGCGGTTCCTCGTCCAAGGCGTCGCCCAGACCGGACTGAAGGGTTGACCTGCACCATCCACAATTGATAGTGCGAGCGTCCGCTAGTCTGAACCGGGTTCAAATCGAATCGCGGGACCGCCCGCCCGGCAGTTCCGCGGCCAGTCCCCCTCCCGTCTTAAAAAGGAAAGAATTCTTATGCCCCAAGCTAAAACGCGCAGCCCCTTCGGCGTGTGGATCCTGTCCATCATCACCTGTGGCATCTACGGGATGGTGTGGATGTACAAGGTGACCGAGGAAGTTCGCTCGATCAACCCGCAGAACCCGGAGAACCGCACGGGAGCCAACGTCATCCTTTCGCTGTTCTTCGGCGTGTTCACGCTCTACATCTGGCCGATCATCAACTGGTTCAAGTTCTGCGGTTCGGTCAAGGCCGAGCAGCAGGCCGTCGGCCTCCAGCCGATGTTCAGCACCGGTCTGGCCACCTTCCTGGCCCTCATCGGCTTCAGCTCGATCTACGTGCAGTCGCAGCAGAACCAGGTCGTCATCGCGATCCAGCAGCGGATGCAGCAGCCGCAGCAGCAGTTCCAGGGCGGCGGCTACCAGCAGCAGCCCGGCTACTAAACCGAACTGAGTCGGGCACGGCACAGTGCCTCGTACGCCGGGTCCGCGCAGGCTAATCTTGCCTGCGTGGACCTGACCGAATTTGTGCCCGTCGTGCCCGACTTCCCCGAACCCGGCGTCGGCTTCCGAGACATCACGCCGCTCCTGGCCTCGCCGGAGGCGTTCCGCACCTCGATCGACGCGCTCGAATCGGCCTGCGACGCCCACCCGTACGACTCCATCGCCGCCTTCGACGCCCGCGGCTTCCTGTGGGCCGCGCCCCTGGCCGACCGCACCGCCAAGCCCCTCATCCCGATCCGCAAGGCCGGCAAGCTGCCCCGCCGCGCCGCGGTCGAGAACTACCGGGGCGAATACGCCGAAGTCCGCGTCGAAATGCACGCCGACGCCGTCGCCCCCGGCGACCGCGTCCTGCTCGTGGACGACGTCATCGCCACCGGCGAATCCATGGCCGCCGGCATCCGACTCGTCGAAGGCCTCGGCGGCACCGTCGCCGCCTGCGCGGCACTGCTCGAGATCGGCGTCCTCTCCGGCCGCGACCGCCTCGACGGATACCCGGTCATCTCCCTGCTCGGCAAGCTCTAGCCGCGAGCACGAGCGACACCCAAAACGAAACGGGAGGGCCCTCGGCCCTCCCGTCTGCTTTTTCGGCCCGCTAGCCGAGGAGCTTCTTCAGGTTCTCCGGGTCCGACAGCGCCGAGCCCATGCCGATCGCCGACACCCCGGCCGCCAGGTAGCGGTCGACCTCGTCGGGGCCGATGCCGCCGGTGGCGACGAACCGCACGTCGGGGAACGGCCCGGACATCGCCTTGAACCAGTCCGCGCCGAGCGACGAGGCCGGGAACACCTTCACCCACTTGCAGCCCAGCTCCACCGCACGCTGGAGTTCCGAGGCCGTGGCCACGCCCGGCAGATGCGGCATCCCCGCCGCGTGCGAGGCCTCCAGGACGGCCGCGTTCAGGCCCGGCGCGATCGTGTAGGCGGCACCGGCGGCCGCGGCGCGGGCGACATGCCCGGTCGAGACGACCGTGCCGGCCCCGACGGGGTGCCCGTACTCGGCCCCGGCCTCCACGGCCGCCGCCAGGGCGGCCTCCTGGCCCGGCTGCCCGATCGGGACCTCGACCAGGTCGATTCCGGCCTTCCACATGGCCTTCGAGAGCCCGACGGTCTCGTCGGCGGGCAGGCCCCGCCAGATCGCCATGACGCGCTGGCCCTTGAAGAGGCCGTCGAAGTACTCGGCTTGGTTCATGATCGCTGCTCCAGGATGGATCGGACGGTCTGCGGACTGGGAGGGGCGGCGAGGTCGCCGGTGGTCTGGAGGGCGCCGGCGGCCAGCAGGTGGCCCAGGCGCATGCAGGCCTCTTCGGAGGCGTGTTGCAAGCGGCCGTAGAGGAATCCGGCGGCGAAGGCGTCCCCGGCGCCGACGGGTTCGACGATGTCGACCGGTTCGGCGGCGCTGAAGTGGATGCTGGAGCCCGAGTACAGGGTGACGCCGTTGCCGCCGTCCTTGACCACCAGGTAAGGGGGGTCGGGGAGGACTTCTCGGACGTCGTCGGGGGTCTTGCAGCCCCACAGGGTCTCGGCCTCGTCCAGTCCGACGAATACGAGGCCGGCGGCGTTCGCGAGCTCGGACAGGATCGGCGCGGCGGTCTCGACCGGCCACAGCGCCGGGCGATAGTTGACGTCGAAGCTGACCAGGGGCGAGTCGTCGGCGTGGCCGGCGAGGAGTTCGCGCACGAGCGCGTGGCACTCGGGGGACAGGGCCGCGGTGATGCCGGAGAGGTGGAGGATCCGCGGGGACGGCTCGCCGTCGAGGTGGCCGGGCCGCATGGTGGAGGCGGCCGATCCCTTGCGGTAGTAGTGGACGGTGGTGCCCTGCGGGTCGGGGTCCTTGAAGTAGACGCCGGTGGGGTGGTCGGGGTCCGGGACGACGCCCTCACAGTCCACTCCGGCCTCGCGTAGGACGTCGAGGATGCGGTGGCCGAAGGGGTCGTCGCCGACCTTGCCGCGCCAGGCGGCGTCGGCGCCGAGCAGGGCGAGGCTGATCGCGACGTTGGACTCGGCCCCGGCCACTCCGAGGGTCGTCTCGCGTGCGTGACGCAACGAACCGACCGGGGAGGGGGCGAGCACGACCATCGACTCACCCAGGCACAACACGTCCATTCATGGCTCCTGACTCTCGGGCGGGCATCGCCTGCGATGCCGGAGGGTGGGGCTTCGGGTGTGTCTGAAAGGGGTTTCCAGACTACCGGTCCGACCTGGACCCGGACCATCCGCGTCGGCCCCGTCCAAAGCGTGGGCAGGACGTCCGGACGGTCCCCTTCCTACCAATTCATGTATTGACAGTGTTCGAACTTATCGATAATCTCCACGCGTTCGAACATGAAAGACCTTGCTCTGGGGTTGACGGGGCGGACCGCCTTGGTCCGCCCCGTTTTCGCGACGAAGGGACCGAAACCGTCCAGTACGCTCCTCGGCGTTTGGGTTAGCACCCCGACCTGTGGCAAAATGGCTCGTCTGCCGCGAACCCGTAGGAGCCTCGTTGCCACCCAGCGATCTGCACGCCACCTTCCTCCCCGACCACGCCGCGCCCTCCGACGGGCGGCTGTTGTTCTATGGTGGCGATCGTCCTGAGGCGGCCGCGGCCGAACTCGGACTTCCGCCGGGCGACCTGGTCGAGGCGGAGCTCTATCTCGACGGTGAGCTGAGGCTGGTCGAGGGTGTCGCGCTCCCGGTCCGTCCCGTGGTCGCCAACCTGACGCGGATCGCCTCGCGCCCCGACATCACCGAGTCCGTGGCGGTGTGGGCACGCATTGCCAACGCCGTGGACGACGACAAGTTCGACGACCTCGACCGGATCACCGCGGAGCTGCCCGCCGAGGGCCACTCGGCGGTCCACTCCGAGGACCACGTGTGGACCAAGCAGGCCGCCGTGGGCGCCTTCGTGGAGTCCTTCACCGAACTCCTGCGCTCGGACTCCGGACTCAACCTGCGCCTCATCACCGCCCAGCACACCGACCCCGGCGACGTCCGCGTCAATGCCGACCTGCGCCGCTACCAGTCCCACGGCATCGCCTGGCTCGAAGCGGCGGCCGAGGGCGGGGCCGGCGTCATCCTCGCCGACGACATGGGTCTCGGTAAGACCCTCCAGTCGATCGGGCTGCTGGTCCGCCGCACGGGCGCGCGCCCGCAGCCGTCGCTCGACCCGCAACCCGAACCGGACGGGGTCTCGCTCCGGCAGTTCGCACCACACCTCGTGGTCTGTCCGACCTCGCTGGTCGGCAACTGGCAGCGAGAGGTCGGCCGTTTCGCCCCGCAGCTGCGCGTGCACCTCCACCACGGGCCGCAGCGCGCCAAGCACGCCGGTCCCCTGATGGAGGCCGACATCGTCGTCACCTCGTACTCGATCGCGCTGCGCGACATCAAACTGCTGCGTTCGATCAGCTTCGACACGGTCGTCATCGACGAGGCCCAGGCCATCAAGAACCACCGTTCCCGCACCGCCGGGGCCGTCCGCGACCTCACCGGCCGCGTCCGCGTCGCGCTGACCGGTACGCCCGTGGAGAACCACCTCGCCGAGCTGTGGTCGATCTCCGAGTTCGTCAACCCCGGCCTGCTGGGCACCCAGGCCGACTTCAAACGCCGCTTCGCCGACCCCATCGAGATCGGCCGCGACCCGGTCGCGGCCGCGCTCCTACGCGCCCGTATCGACCCGGTCGTCCTGCGCCGCTTGAAGGAAGAGGTCGCCGCCGACCTGCCCCCGAAGATCGAGGGCACCGTCGTCTGCACCATGACGGACGAGCAGGCCGGGCTCTACAAGGAGGCCATCAGCGAGGCCTTCGACGAGGGCCTGGGCGACGGCATCACCCGCCGCGGCCGCGTCCTCAAGCTCCTCACCAAGCTCAAGCAGATCTGCAACCACCCCGCCCAGGCCGTGGGGGTCGGCGACGGGGGACTGGCCGAGCGCTCCGGCAAGCTCGACCGCGTCACCGAGATGCTCGGCGAGGTCGTGGACGAGGGGGCCAAGGCCCTCGTGTTCACCCAGTACCGGCAGATGGGCGAGCTGCTCTCCAAGCACCTGGCCGCCGAGACCGGCACGGCCGCCCCGTTCCTGCACGGCGGGCTCGACCAGCACGCCCGCGACAACCTCGTGGACGACTTCCAGACCATCGAGGGACCGGCGATCCTGTTGATCTCCCTTCGCGCCGGCGGCACCGGCCTCAACCTGACCGGCGCCAGCCACGTCGTCCACTACGACCGGTGGTGGAACCCGGCCGTCGAGGACCAGGCCACCGACCGGGCCCACCGCATCGGCCAGACTCAGACCGTCCACGTCCACAAGCTCGTCACCGCCGGCACCCTGGAAGAGCGTGTGGACGAACTGCTCAACCGCAAACGGGCCATCGCGGACGCCGTCGTCGGCAACGGCGAGGACTGGCTCGGCGAACTCGACGACACCCAGCTGCGCAAGCTCATCGAGCTCGACGAAGACGGAGGCCACCTGTGAGCGACCCGTACGGCAAGACCTGGTGGGGACGCAAATGGTGGCGAGCTCTGGAGACCATCGGCCTGAACTACCCCGACCAGCGCATCGTCAAGGGCCGGGCCCTGGCCGGGCACAGCGCCGTCTCCGGGATGTCGATCGACCCCGGATCCGTCTCGGGCACCGTCGCCGACGCGAACGGGACCTTCGAGGCCGAGATCCGCATTCCCGTGTACGACAACACGACCTGGAACGCGGGAATGACGGCCCTGTCGCTGTCGCCCTCCTGTGTGGCCGGTCTGCTGGCCGGACGCCTGCCGAAACGCATTGACGAAGTGCTCTCCAGCGCCGGGATGCGCCTGCTGCCCAAGAAGTTCGCCGCCGAGCCGCACAACATCATCACGACCTCCTGCGGCTGCTCCGACACCCGCGAGGTGTGCGCCCACATCATGGCCCTGGCCCTGGTCAGCGCCGCCCGCATGGACGACGACCCGTGGCTGGTCCTGCTGCTGCGCGGCGGCCCGACGCGGGACCTGGCCGGGCGCCTGCGCGCCGCACGAGTCGCCACGATGGACGCCGCCCAGTCGGTCGTCTGAGCACCGACCGGCACTGGTCGGCTGACCACGTCTCGGATTATCCGAGTGAGACGCCCAGGCCGGTGCCGTTGGGGGTGACCCGGACCGACCGCATGTCCGCGATCCTCGGCAGGCCCTCGGCGGCCAAGCCGTTGTAGTCACCGACGACGACCGTGGCCGCCTTCGCGGCCCTGCCCGCGAGCAGACCGGCCTCGGCGTCCTCGAAGACCACCGCGTTCGCCGCGTCGAAACCGAGCGCCTCGGCCGCCATTCGATATCCCTGGGGATCGGGCTTGCCCCGGACGATGTCGTCGGCCGTGATGAGGACCTTCGGCAGCGGCAGTCCCGCGGCGGGCAGCCGCTTGACCGTCAGCGGCCGGGATGCCGACGTCACCACCGCCCACCGCTCGGGATCGAGCGACGCCAGCAGCGCGGCCGCGCCCGGGATCTCGGTGATGCCCTCGGTCCGGTCGATCTCCTCGCTCTCGATCCGGTCGGTCTCGGCCTGGATGTCCAGGCCCGGAGGCGCGAACTGGGCGACCACCTCGATCGTGGGCCGGCCGTGGGAGACGGCCACGATCTTCTCGGCGTCGATCCCATGGCGCGCGGCGAACCGCACCCAGGCGTCCTCGGCCGACTTGGTCGAATCGACCAGCGTCCCGTCCATGTCGAACAGCAAGACTTCGGCGGACAACGTCACATCAGCGCCCATGCGCACCTCCTCTATTCCGATCCGCAACGGTACCTGCCGAACGTGACCGGGAGGCTACGTTCTCTTCGCACGCAGGCGACTTCGGCGTGCAATGGACGGGCGCGACAACGGGGCGAATTGCGGTTGCCCGCAGTGCCGTGGGTGTCCTAACGTCGAAACCATGCCAGAACTCATCTCGCCCACCGCACGCCTCGCCCCGAGCTTCAGCGAGGCCGTCGACGAATTCATCGCCGAAGGGCGCGGCAGCGAGGACGACCACTCGCTCACCGGGCAGATGATCCGCGACTACGTCATCCCCGCCCGGGGCGGCGAATGGGTCGGCGAGTGGGTGGAGCGGTATCTGGCCGACGAGGCGCGCTGGCAGACCGAGCCGCCCGAGAACTTCGTCACCATGACGATGCTGTGGTGGGTCGACGGCGACGAGTACCTGGGCCGCATCTCGCTGCGCCACTATCTCAACGAGCACCTGCTCCAGATCGGCGGGCACATCGGCTACGACATCCGGCCCACCGCACGCCGCCGGGGACACGCGACCGCGATGCTGGCCGCCGCGCTGCCGCGCATCGCGGCATATGGCGTCGAGAAGGCCCTCATCACGTGCGACGCTGACAACGTCGGTTCGCGCAAGGCCATCGAACGCAACGGGGGAGTGCTCGAAGACCAGCGGGGCGACAAGCTCCGCTTCTGGGTGCCCACCGTCTAAGCGGCGGCGGGACCCGAATTCCTTTGGCAGGAGGAACCAGCACATGCTCAAACGGGTCGACTACGACACCACCCAGCACGCCGGATACGCCAGAGGCAGGGCGCTGCTGCCGGTCAGCCGCGCCAACTGGCTGCGGGCCTTCGCCCTCCAAGCGGGGGAGCGGCCGGTGCGGACCATCCTCGACATCGGCTCGGGGACCGGGCGGTTCACTCCGCTCCTCGCCGAGGGCTTCGCCGCCCCGGTGATCGGGGTCGAACCGTCCCGGCGGATGCGGGAGGTCGCCGAGGCCGAGTCCGCCCACCCGTCCGTCACCTACGTCAAGGGCTCGGCCGACGACCTGCCGCTCGCCGACGGCGTCGCCGACCTCGCCCTGATGTTTCTGGTCTGGCACCACGTACCGGACAAGCCCGCGGCGCTGGCCGAGATCGGGCGGGTCCTGGCGCCCGGCGCGCGCCTGCTCATGGCGACGACGCTGTCCGATCGGATCAAGGACCTGCTGATCTACGACTACTTCCCGCGCACGCGCGAGATCGACCGGGAGGTGTTCCCGAGCCTGGAGGAGACGACGGCCCTGTTCGCTGAGGCGGGGTTCGAGCTCGCCTCGCTCACCGAGGTCCACCACCGCTCCGCCGACAGCCTCGCGGACTACGTCGAGCGCCAGCAGATGCGGGCCCTGTCGGTCTACGAGCACCTGAGCGACGAGGAGTTCGAGGCCGGGCTCGCCGCGATGCAGGCCGATGCGGCCGCCGAGACCGTCCCCAGGCCGGTCGAGTCCGAGTGCGACCTGCTGGCCTTCACCCGACTCTGAACGGCCTCACCGGTTCTCAGGGTTCACCAGGCCGGTGTTGTAGGCGAAGATGACCGCCTGCACCCGGTCCCTGGCCTCGATCTTGGCGAGTATGCGGCCGATGTGGGTCTTCACGGTCGACTCGGCGAGGTGGAAGCGCTCGGCGATCTCGGTATTGTTCCAGCCCTTGCCGACCGCCGTCAGGACCTCGCGTTCGCGTTCGGTCAGGACCTCCAGTTTGGCGTGGGCGGCACCCGTGTCCTGCTCGCCCTCGACCGGGAACTGGTCGGCGAAGCGGTCCAGCAGGCGCCGGGTCAGCTTCGGCGCGACGACCGCGTCGCCGGCCGCCACGACCCGGATGCCGGCCAGCAGCTCCTCGGGCTGGGCGTCCTTCACCAGGAACCCGCTCGCCCCGGCCCGCAGCGCCGCATAGGCGTACTCGTCCAGGTCGAAAGTGGTCAGCACCAGCACCCGGCTGCGCCCGCCGGAGGCGATGATCCGCCGGGTCGCCTCGATGCCGTCCAGACCCGGCATGCGCACGTCCATCAGGACCACATCGGGCCCCAGCTCGGCGGCGCGGCGCACCGCGTCGGCGCCGTTGTCGGCCTCCCCGAGCACCGTGAAGTCGGACTGGCTCTCCACCAGCATGCGAAACCCCATGCGCTGCAAGGGGTGGTCATCGACGATGAGCAACGTGGTCACGGTGTCTATCCCTCACTCGGCGAAGCTTGTGGGCCGGAATCCGAACCGTTCTTCGGCATCCACAGGGCCACCCGCCAGCCCCCGACCGACTGCGGCCCGGCCGTCATTGTCCCGTCGAAGGCCGCGGCGCGCTCGGCCAGCCCCGCCAGACCGCGATTCGCCCCACTGCCCACGACATGGGAACCCGAGTTCGTGACGATGACGCCGAGCCCGTCGTCGCGATAATCCAGCGACACTTCGGCTCGGCGGTTGCCCGAGGCGTGCTTGAACACATTGGTCAGTGCCTCCTGGACGGTCCGGTACACCGCCAGCTGCTGGTTCTCCGACATCGCCCACGGCTCGCCCGAGGTCCGCAGCATCACCGGCAGCCCGGCCTCCCGGACGCGCTCCACCAGCACCGGCAGCTCCGCGAGTCCCGGCTGCGGGGCCATCTCCAGCTCGGTGTCGTCGTCGGACTGCAGGACCGACAGGACCCGGCGCAGCTCGCCCAGGGCCTCCCGGCTGGTCCGCCCGATCGCCTCGAGCGCCTGCTTGGCCTGGTCCGGTGAGGACTTCGCCGCGTAGGCGCCGCCGTCCGCGAGCGCGTTGATGACCGCCAGGTTGTGCCCGATGATGTCGTGCATCTCGCGGGCGATGCGGGTGCGCTCCTCGGCCACCGCCTCGCGGGCGTGCTGTTCGCGATTCGATTCCTGATAGTTCCGCCGCGTCCGCACCAGGGCGCCGATGGCTACGACGAGTCCGATGACGGAGGCCGACTCGAACACGGTTCCCAGCAGCGCGAGAGCCGAATGCGAGGGTTCATTCGCCCACCAGTCGGCGAACGATCCGAGCATCGAGACACCGACGCCCAGCCATACCAGTTTCACCGGGCTGCGCAGCACCAGGTTGAAGAGGGACATGATGAATCCGACGGCACCGGCGGAGGCCAGGAGTGCGGCGTCTGTGCCGGACAGATCGAGGACGACGATGAACGGGAGCCCTACCTGCTGGACCATCACCACCGTGAACGGGTATCTGCGTCGCCATGCAAGCGAGCCGATGAGGACGACCGTCACGGCGACCTGAAGCAGCGGGTGCCGAAGCGCGTCACTGCTGGCGATCATGGCCAGCCCGGTAACGAAGACGTAAAACGCAATCGGGAGGAGATTCCAAAGCAGCGGATGCCGGGAGTCATACTCCGACATCCGCTGCCACAGTCCCCGCTTCTGGGGGAGGTTCACGCCGCCTGTCACGGCAGCATTCTCACACGTCTCGGCGCTTGAGCATGAACGCCGCGAGACCGTAGGTCACGAGCAGCCAGATGCCCATCCACAGCCACGACTCGCCGTACGACAGGTCCAGGCCGCTGGTGTCGATGTAGGCGATCGAGTTGACGACATTGCCGGGCGTGTAGGGAACCACATCCGAGACCCAGTTCCACGGCAGGAGCGTCGCCAGGTTCGGCAGGATCATGATGACGCCGACGTAGAAGCCGATCGAACCGGCCGAGTTGCGCAGGATCGCGCCGATGCCGAGGCCGAGCAGGCCCAGATAGGCGACCATGGCGACGTAGCCGAACAGGGCCCGCACCACGTTCTCGTCGCCGAGCGACACTCCGGCGAGGTCGGTGCCCGACAGCAGCGCGTTGGCCGCGAAGAAGGTCACGAACACCATCGCGGTGTACATGACGATGACGACAGCGCCGAAGACGGCCGCCTTCGCCCACAGCACGCTGAGGCGCTTGGGTGCGGCCGACATCGTGGACCTGATCGACCCGGTCGAGTACTCGCCGGTGATCGCGAGGACGCCGAGCACGGCGACGAACATCGAGCTGAGCGCCACCCCGAACATGGTGGTCCCGAGCGCGGCTTCGGCCCGCAGGTCCGCGGGGATCGACCCCTGGTCCCCGACGTTGCTGTAGGTGGCGGCCACGGCGAGGCCGATGCCGGCGGCGAACACGGCCGCGCACAGCAGCACGATCCAACTGGAGCGAAGCGACCAGAACTTGGTCCACTCGCTGCGCAGCAGCCCGATGCCGCTGAGCTTGTACTCGCTTCGCGGCGTGAAGATCGCCGGGCTGTCGGTCATGGTTGCGGCGGTCATTTCGCGGCCACCCCTTCCTGGCTCTGGTGGTATTCGACGGTTCCGGCGGTGATCTCCATGAACACGTCCTCGAGCGAGGCGTGCTCGGCCCGCAGTTCGTGCAGGACGACCCCGTGCGCTGCGGCGGCCTCGCCGACCACCGCGGCCTCGGTGCCCTCGATGAGCAGCACGCCCGACTCCGGGCTGGTGACGGTGATGCCGGGCCCCTGGAGGGTCTCGGCCAACTTGGCGGACTCGGGCGAGACCACCCGGACGGAGGCGCCGCGACTGTTGACGAACGCGTCGACGGTGGTGTCGGCCAGGAGCTTGCCCTGTCCGATCACGATCAGGTGCTCGGCGGTCTGGGCCAGCTCGCTCATCAGGTGCGAGGACAGGAACACGGTGCGCCCCTCGGCGGCCAGTCCCTTGAGGAGCTCGCGGATCCAGCGCACGCCGTCTGGGTCGAGGCCGTTGACCGGCTCGTCCAGGATCAGCACGGCCGGGTCGCCCAGCAGGGCGACGGCGATGCCGAGCCGCTGGCCCATGCCGAGGCTGAAGCCGCCGACTCGCTTGCCCGCCACCTCGGTCAGGCCGACGGTGTCGAGCACCTCGCGGACGCGCCGCTTCGGGATCCCATGTGTGTGGGCGAGGGCCAGCAGGTGCTTGTAGGCGCTGCGCCCGGAGTGGACCGACTTGGCCTCCAGCAGGGCGCCGACTTCGGTCAGCGGGGCCCGGAAGTCCGAGTAGTGCTTCCCGTTGACGCGGGCGATACCGGCGGTCGGCGCGTCCAGGCCCATGATGGTGCGCATCGTGGTGGACTTCCCGGCCCCGTTCGGGCCGAGGAATCCGGTCACGGCGCCCGGCTTGACGGTGAACGTCAGATCGTTCACGGCCGTCTTCTTGCCGTAGCGCTTCGTCAAGTGCTCGATTTCGATCATGGTCTGAACGGTACGGCGATCGTGTCGCTCTCCCATCGGGTTTGGGTCGGAACTTGCGGCCGCCTCCTCCTACCGCGGTACTACGACTCGCGGCGGGGAACCGGGGACGAACGTGGCGTGAGCGACGAAACCGGGCGAGTGTGCCGTATCGCCGGAGCATAGATCGTGGTGTGCTTACTTCGCCTCCGCGTAGCTGTCGACGATCTTCGGCCGCAAGGGGATGCGCACCGGTATATCGCCGAACAGGGTCCGGGTGGCCTCATCGGCGGCCGCCTCGATCGCCGCCGACACCGCCTCGGCGTGCTCGGCCGGGCAGTGCACCATGACCTCGTCGTGCAGGTAGAACACGAGCTCACCGAGGCCGTCCTCATGCAGGCGCCGCCGCAGCAGCGCCAGCACGACGAGCGCCCACTCGGCGGCGGTGCCCTGCACGATGAAGTTGCGGGTGAACCGGCCCCGGCCTCTGGCCACCTGGACGCCCTTCTCGGAGTTGAGGTCCGACCACCAGCGCGGGCCCGGCAGCGGGACGGTGCGGCCCAGCCAGGTGCGGACGATGCCGCCCTTCTCACCGATGCGCGCGGCGGACTCGACCTTGTCGAACGCCGCCGGGAACCGCTCGCGCATGAGCGCGACCAGGGCCGCCGCGTCGCCGGCCATGCCGCCGTACATCGCGGAGATGAGTGCGATCTTGGCCTTGGAGCGCTGGCCGCCGAGGTCGGGGGCGAGCTCGGTGTAGAGGTCGTCGGCGACGGTGGCGGCGATCATGGCCTCGTCGCCGGAGATCGCCGCGAGCAGGCGCGGCTCCAGCTGGGCGGCGTCGGCGGCGACGAGCTTCCAGCCCGGTTCGGCCCGGATGGCCTCGCGGACGGCGTGGGGGAGTTGGAGGGCGCCACCGCCGTCGGTGCCCCAGCGGCCGGTGTCGGCGCCGCCGACGATGTACACGGGCTTGAAGCGGCCTTCCGTAATCCAGTCATCGGCCCAGTTCCAGCCGAACGCGCCCCACACCCGGGCGTGTTCCCTGTAGATCTTGAGCGCCTCGACGGCCGGGTGGTCGACGTCCTTGAGCTCCCAGTGGTGGGTGGTCTTGACGTCGAGTCCGGCGGCGTGGAAGGCCGCCAGGACCTGCTTGGTCGAGTCGGGGTTGAGCTGGTGGCCGAACGCGTCGGTCACCTTGTCCGCCAGGGCCTGGAGTTTGCGCGGACGCATGCCCTTCGCCGGGCGGGGGCCGAGCAGCTCGCGCAGGAGTTCGTCGTGGACGCCGGTGTCGAAGGGGACACCGGTGCGGCTCATCTCGGCGGCGATGAGCCCGCCGGCGGATTCGGCCGCCAGGAGCATGCCGAGCCCCGGGATCTCGGTGGCCCGCACGCGGCGCTGCTGGTCGAGCCAGACGGCCTGGAGCCGGGTGAGGATGGCCGGGCCGTCGACCGGTTCGGGCTCGCGCTCGAACAGGGTCCCGGCGTCGGGGTCGGTCTCGATGACATGGGCAGGTGCCTCGTGCTCCTCGGCACGCGAGAGGATTCGCTCGGACAGCCGCAGGTCCCGGCACCGGCCGAGCCTCGCCCCGGCCTCCAGCAGCGGCGGATAGTCGCGGGCGGCCTCGGCCATGACCCAGCGCGGCGAGCGCTCGGCCTCGATCGCGGTGACGGCGGCGGCCAGGTCGGCGTGGTAGTCCATGCTCCCGCCGGGCAGGCTCATGGTCCACCCCTCGGCGCCCCGGCCGGGCACTACGGCGACCGTCATACCTCAAGTGGAGCACGCGGGTGCGACATTCCGCGTCCGAAGCGGGCACGGCGGCCGAGCTCGATCGACTCGCAATTAAACGCGCCGCGGCAACATGATCCGGGCGCGGGCGGGTAACCGTCTCACATGGAAATGATTCTGTGGATTCTGGCGGTCATCCTGGTCGTCTACGGCATATACACCATCTTCCGCGGCCGACTGCTGATGGGCATCGTCTTCATCGTCGTCGGCCTACTCGTCGGACCCGGGGGTGTCAGCCTGTTCACGTGATCCCGAGCCCCGGGACCGCGAGCGAGGGCGTGCGGTTTCGCACGCCCTCCTCTCCGCGGTCAGGCGGATTCGCGCACGATCAGCTCGGTCGGCAGGATCGTCTCGGCCGCCACCGCCTCACCCTCCAGCAGGCTCAACATCTTCCGCGCCATGGTCCGGCCGATCTCGGTGATCGGCTGGCGGACCGTGGTCAGCGGCGGATCCGAATAGGAGGCCGAGGTGATGTCGTCGAAGCCGATCACCGCCACGTCGCCGGGAACCGACCGGCCCGCCGCGCGCAGAGCGGCGAGCGCCCCCTGGGCCATGAGGTCAGAGGCGGCGAAGACCGCGTCGAGTTCGGGCTCGGAGACCAGTAGTCGCCGCATGGTCGCCGCCCCCGACTCGTGGGTGAAGTCGCCGACGGCGAGGACGGGCTGCCGTCCGGCCTCGGCCAGTGTGGCCATATAGCCGTTCAGCCGCTGCCGCCCGGCCACCATGTCCTGGGGGCCGGCGATCGTCGCTATCGTCCCCCGACCCTGTGCGATCAGGTGCTCCACCGCGAGCCGGACCCCGCCGACGTGGTCGACGTCGACATACGGGGCATCCAGTCCCGGCACGGCCCCGTTGCACACCACCGGGACGCCGCCGCGCGCGACGAGGCCCGGCAGCGGGTCGTCGTCGTGGACGGAGGCGAACATGACGCCGTCGACGTGCCCGCCCGCCGCGTAGCGCTCGACCCGCCGGTGCGAGGTGCTCGTCCCGGTGGTCATGAGCACCAGCAGCTTTCCCTCCGCTTCGAGCTCTGCCGCGACCCCCCGGATGACGCCGGGGAAGAACGGGTCGTCGGAGAACACCCGCGTCGGCGACTCGGGCACGATCAGGGCGACCGAGTCGGTCCGGCGGGTGACCAGGCTGCGCGCCGCCGCGTGGGGCACGTAGCCCAGTTCGGCGGCGGCGGCCTCGACGGACCGGCGCAGGCCCGGGTCGACCGTGGTCTGCCCGTTGACGACCCGCGAGACCGTCGCGCGTGAGACGCCCGCCCGCGCGGCGACGGCCTCCAACGTGGGCCGACCGTGATCAGTGTTTGCCATCTACCGGTTGTACACCCGGACGAAGTCGACCAGCATCGAGTGGCCCGGCTCGGTCGCGGCGGTCGGCGTCACGGTCCCCGAGACGCCGTCGGGGAAGGCGCCGCCGATGGCGAGGTTCAGCAGGATGAAGTAGCCGGCGTGGTCGGCCAGCTGCGCCCACGTGTCGGCGGGCAGGTCGGCCTCCGAGATCGAGTGGTACTGCTCGTCGTCGACGTACCAGCGCAGCTGTGCGGTCTCGCCGGACTCGTCCCACTCGAAGGCATAGGTGTGGAAGCCGTCGTGGCACGAACCGCCGCAATAGGTCTCGCCCGCTAGACCGTTGTTCTCATTGCACGGACCGCCGGGGGCGGTGCCGCAGTGGAGGGTTCCGAACGCCCAGTCCAGGCCGTTGACGTTCTCCAGGAAGTCGAACTCGCCGACGCCCGGCCAGTTCTGGTAGTTGCCCCGATAGGGCGAGCCGAGCGCCCAGAACGCGGGCCAGTAGCCGAGTGCGGCGTCCCCGGTGACCTGGGGGAGTTGGAGTCGGCCCTCGACGCGCAGGGCCCCGCCCTCGCCGGGCCGGAAGTCGGTGCGGGCGGTCTCGATGCGCGCCGAGGTCCACGCGCCGGCTTCGTCGCGCAGGGCGGTGATCGACAGGTGCCCCTCGCCGTCGAAAGCGATATTGGACGGGTCGTCGGTGTGCGCGGCGATCTCGCCGGTGCCCCAGTTGTCGGGGCCGCCGGGGTAGCCGTGCCCGAGGTCGTACTGCCAGTCGTCAGTGGACGGCTGCGATCCGGCGGCGCCGTCGAACTCGTCGGACCAGGTCAGGTTCCATTCCTGTGCCGCTTCGGGAGGCGCGGGGTCGGCGCCCGCGTCGGTCGCGGCGAGGGCGCTGGCGCCGAGTGCGGCGCAGGCGCCAAGTGCGGCGATGAGGAGGTGGCGGCGTCTGCGGGGTGCGGCCCCCGCCGTGGATGGCTGGACGGTGGACATGGTTGCTCCCAAGGTGGAGTGGGATCGAGAGAGCGCTCTCTCGAAGGAGGACAACCTCTTTCTACCGCAACTCATCTAAATGTGTCAATATCGACAATTCAGTCGTCGAGTTCAGGGCGCCGTTCCTGCCGTTCGCGGCTGTGCTCGCGCAGCTCATTGAGGCGGTCCTGACGCTCTGTCCGCAACCGCGCCAACCGCCGCGACCGCGCCCGCAGCTCCTCAGGGGACTCGGTGCCGCCGAGCATCCGCTTCTCCAGCCACTCGATGTGCTCCGCGTGGGCGGCGGCATTGATCGCGCGCACGTCCTGATAGGTGTTGCGCAGGGACTCCATGCGCCGCAACCCGTCATGGCATTGGGCGAGGAGGATCTCGATGTCGGCGTTCTCGGCGGTGGACGCGTCGGCGCGGCGGGCCTCCAGCCAGGCGATCCCCTCCCGCAGCTTCTCGCGGGCCTTGAGGTTGTGCATCGCCAGGTCTTCGACGATCTGATCGGTCAGTTCGAGGAAGCTCAGATGCGGATCAGGGCGGTCGTCCGTGCCCATGTGGGCCGTCCTTCCATCAGGAGGTGCCTCATCTTCCCCTTCTACCATACGTCCGGCCCGGAAAGCGTTCCCTCGGGTTCGGGTCCCGGCGACCCGAACGGGTGACGGCGGGGACCGGCTTCACCTCGGTTCGGGTGGTGGCGGGAGAGGCGGCTCTTTGATGCAGTGTTCACTCCGGTACGGGTGGGGGGTGGGAGCGACGGGTGGACGATGCAGAGTTCACTCCGATTCGGGTGGGGGTGGGCGACGGGTGGGCCCGTATGGTTATTCTTCACCGCGCGCCATTTACACCCCTTTCTTCAAGCACCGCGAGGCCCTGTGGAATTCTTCGAGACCGTCATCGACAAACTCACGCAGACCCAGACCGCCCCTCCGGTCGGCGTCATGCTCGGCTGCCTCGCGGCCGCCGCCGCGATGGTGCTGTACGCGCCGGTGTGGCGCTGGAGCCGCGGACTGGTGACCATCGCCCACGAAGGCGGCCATGCGCTCATGGCAGTCCTCATGCGCCGCCGCCTCACCGGCATCCGCCTCCACGCCGACACCTCGGGACTGACGTTCTCGCGCGGCAAGCCCACCGGCTTCGGTGCGGCCATGACGCTCTTCGCCGGCTACATCGCTCCGGCCGCCATCGGTCTCGGCGCGGCTGCCCTCACCGGCGCCGGCTACATCGTGGCGCTGCTGTGGATCACCCTGATCTCGCTGGCGATCATGCTGGCGTTCATCCGCAACTGGTATGGCGCCCTGGCGCTGCTGGTGGTCGGCGCGGGCGTGTTCGCCGCGACCTGGTACGGCAATGCGATCGTGCAGACCGTCGCGGCGTATGTGGGCGCGTGGCTGCTGCTGCTCGGCGCCGTCAAGCCGGTCCTCGAACTGGGGGCGCGCCGCCGCCGGGGTCGCGGCTCCGGCGCCTCGGACGCCGACCAGCTCGCGGGCATCACCGCGCTTCCCGCGGGAGGCTGGATATTCCTGTTCTCCCTGGCGACCATCGCGGCCGCCATCTGGGGGACCTGGCTGCTGCTGCCCGTCGAGGACTGGGGCTGGCTCCAGTCGGTCTAGGGCCTTATCCCAAGCGCCGCTTCGTCTTGGCGGTCGCCTCCATCGAATACGGGTCCTCGGGCCACGGATGCTTCGGGTACCGGCCGCGCATCTCCTTGCGCACCTGCTGGTACGGGCCCTCCCAGAACGACTTGAGGTCGGCGGTCACGGCGAGCGGCCGCCCCGCCGGACTGAGCAGGTGCAGCCGGACCGGCGCCCCGGCGATGCGCGGCGTATCGGTGGCGCCGAACATCTCCTGCAGCTTGACGGCCAGTACCGGGCCCTCCTCGGTGTAGTCCACCCGTGCCTGGCGGCCCGACGGCACCGCGAGTGCCTCCGGCGCCGTCTCGTCGATCCCGGCCTGCCAGGGCAGCAGGTTCCGCAGCGCCTGGCCCACCGGCAGCTTCTCCAGGTCGGAGCGGCGCCGAGCGCGCGACCACCACGGCTCCAGCCAGTCGGTACCGGCCAGCAGCGCCGCATCGCTCACGTCGACCCACGGGTCTCCGATCTGCCGGTGGCAGAACGCCATCCGGGCCCGCAGCCGCTTCGTGTCCTCGGACCAGCGCAGGAGACCGAGCCCTTCGGCGCGCAGGCCCTCGGCGAGGGCGGCGCCGATCAGGGCCGGCTCCGGTCTGGCCAGGGGCTTCGACGCCAGTTCGATCGCGCCGAGCGCGGTCACCTCCCGGGCGACCACGTCGCGCCGCTCGGCGTCCCACTCCACCCGCTTCGTGCGGGTGGCGCCGATGAGCTCGCGGGCGAGATCGCCGTCGATCGGGACGGCGGCCCGGATCATCGCCGCGGCGCGGACGGGGGAGCGGTCGGCGTCGGCGATGGCCAGCCATTCGCTTCCCGCCAGCGACGATCCCTCGGCGATGACCGCCCCGGTCCCGGCCACCGTCAGCCACTGGCCCGGGGCGAGCGGCGGCCCGGACTGCGATGGACCCCGCCGTGTGCCGCGCACCGGCGCGGGCGCCGTCCCCTGCCCCGTTCGTTTCGCCACCCGCTCGGGGAACGCCAGGGCGATCACCGTCGCGGCCGCCTCGTCGTCGCTCACGTGCCTCTCGACGTCGGGCGCGCCGCGTTTCAGCCGCTTGACCTCGCTCTGCCACTGCCGGTCCCGAGTCGAGCGCAGGCGTCGCCATTCGGCCAGGAGGTCGTCGCCCCGGCCCCGGCCGTCGAGTCCGAGGAGCGCCGCGACCTCCGCGGCCTTCTCGGTCCCCACTCGCGCGGCGCCGTCGATGAGCGCCCGCGCCAGCCTCGGGTGCAGGCCCACCTTGGCCAGGGCCCGGCCCCGCGCGGTCGCGGTACCGTCCTCCTCGATCGCCCCCAGTGAGGTCAGCGTCGTCTCGGCGGCCTCCAGCGCTCCGGTCGGCGGCTGCCCCGGCAGGGCCAGGTCCGCCACCGGTGTGCCCCAGCAGGCCGCTTGCAGTGCAAAGGAAGTCAGATCCGACGAGGCCACGTCCGGCGTCGGCTGGGCGGGGCGCCGCACGTGCTCGGCCTCGCTCCAGCACCGCCACACCGCGCCCGGGGCCTCGCGACCGGCCCGGCCCGCTCGCTGTGCGCAGGAGGCCCGCGACGCCGTGGTCGTGGTCAGGCCCGGCAGACCGCGCGCGTGGTCGATGATCGGGCGCCGCGCCAGACCGGCGTCCACCACGATCCGCACCCCCGGCACCGTCAGGCTCGACTCGGCGATGTCGGTGGACAGCACCACCCTGCGCCGCCTACCGGGGCGCATGGCCGCGTCCTGTTCGGCGGGCGACACCGATCCGTGCAACTGATGTATATCGACATCGAGGTAAGCGAGTTGTTCGGCGACCCGCCGAATCTCGCCGGCGCCGGGGAGGAAGCACAGCACGTCGCCCTCATCGGCGGCCAGCGCCCGGTCGACCACGTGCGCGACGTGGGCCAGGAAGCGGCGGTCGACCCGCAGTCCTTCGGGCGGGGAAATGCGCTCTTTCGGCGGGGCCCAGTGCATCTGGACGGGGTGGCGCATCGGCTCGGAGGCGATCGCCGGGGCGCCGTCGAGCAGGGAGGTCCACAGGGCCACGTCGGCGGTCGCCGAGGCGGCCACGATCGCCAGGTCGGGCCGCAGCACCTGCCGGGTCTCGATGAGGAACGCGCAGGCGGTGTCGGTCTCCAGATGCCGCTCGTGGCACTCGTCGAGCATCACCGCGTCGACGCCGGGGAGCTCGGGGTCGGCCAGAAGCCGGTTGAGCAGGACCCCGGTGGTCACGACCTCGACGCGGGTGGCCGCCGAACGCCGGGAGTCGCCCCGGATCTGATAACCCACGCGCTCGCCGACCTTCTCGCCGAGGATCGCCGCCATCCTGGTCGCCGCCGCGCGGGTCGCGAGCCGTCTCGGCTCGGCCACCAGCACCCTGCGCGGCCGGTCCCCGTCATCCAGGAGCCCGGCCAGCGCCAGCGGCGCGAGCGTGGTCTTACCGGTGCCGGGCGGGGCGGCGAGCACGGCCGTCCCGGTGCGTTCGACGGCGCGCAGCAGCTCGGGGAGTGAGGCTCGGATCGGCAGTTCGGGAAGGACCGGCATGTCGAACATTGTGGCTTGGTGACGAGGAGGCCCGTTCGCCGGACGGGACGGGGTGTAAGGCATAGCGTCGATATATGGGTAGGACATTGAAAATCCGCGGCGTTTTCGCCGCTACCGCGACCGGTATCCTGCTCGGTGCCTCGGCACTGGCCGGATGCGACGGTACCGACACCGGTGGCGGCGGGTACGGCCGAACCGACGGCGGCACCTCCGAAGCGGTCGATGCTGCGACGCTGTCCGTGGCGGACTCGTCGCTCGGCCCGATCGTGGTCGACGGCGCGGGCATGAGCCTGTATCTGTTCACGGCGGACACCGCCGGGACCTCGACCTGCTACGACACTTGTGAGAGCCAGTGGCCGCCGCTGCTGACGGAGGGTGATCCCGCCATCGAGGGAGACGACCTCGATGACGGCCTGGTCGGCACGACCGGGCGCAACGACGGCAAGACCCAGGTGACCTACGGCGGCCACCCGCTGTACTACTGGGCGAGCGACGTCGCTCCCGGTGACGTGGGCGGCCAGAACGTCAATGACGCCTGGTTCGTCTTGGACGCCGACGGCAACGCCGTCTCCGGGTAGTGAGGTACCGGGTCAGGCGTTGCAGTTCGCCTCGTCGGGGTAGTAGTAGAGCTGGATCGCGCTGTCGAGCGGCGTCTCTTCGCCGACGCCGCCTTCGCCCGACAGTTCCTGCTGGGTGACGAGGCAGAGTTCCCCATCGGTTTCGCCGTCCACGAAATACACCGTGACGTCGGTGAATCCGAGTCCGTGGAGCTCGTCGACCGCGTCTTGGAGGTCGTAGCCGATCACATCCGGGAGGACCGCGGTGGGCGTCTCGGGCTCCTCGGACTCCTCCTCGGTGGTCTCTTCGGCGGTGGACGGTTCCGGCTCCTCTTGGCCCTCGTCTTCGGAGTCCTCGGTGGTCTCCTCGCCCTCGTCCTCGCCTTCATCGGACGGGGACGCCTCGGCGGTGGTCGCGAGGTCGTTGCCACCGGCCTGGGTGTCCTCGGCTTTCTCCCATGGCCGCCAGATCATCAGTGCCACCACCAGGATCAGGACCCCCACCAGCGTCAGGACCAGCGGCACGGCCGGGCTGCGGCGCGACTCCTCCGGTTCGCGCGGCGGCGGCAGGGGCCGCTCGTTCGGCGGCGAGCTGTAGTCGTTCTGGCCCATGATCTGGGTGCTCGCGGGGGCCATGCCGGGCGCCATGCCTCCGGCGATGGGCCGGGTGGCGGGGGAGGGGTTGGCGGGCGGGAGGATCGCGGTGGTCCCCCCAGTGCCGCCCGCGCCGCCGGAGCGGCAGACCTGGGCGAGTTCGCCGGCCGAGCCGAAGCGCTGGCGCGGGTCCTTGACCAGGCAGCGCATGACGATCTGAGCGATTGGGGCGGGCACGTCGGGAGGCAGTGGCGCGGGAGTGCCGGTGAGGTGGCCGGTGATGGCCGCGGTCGGTTCGGCGGAGGAGAACGGGGGCCGGCCGGCCAGGCAGTGGTAGGCGACGATGCCGAGCGAGTAGATGTCGGTCGCGCCGGTCAGCTGCGAGCCCTGGAGCTGCTCCGGGGAGGCGTAGGCGAGTGTGCCCATGACGGTGCCGGTCTCGGTGAGCCCGGCCTGGGCGGCGCCCGCGGCGATGCCGAAGTCGACGATCTTGGCCGCGCCGGTCTCGTCCACCAGCAGGTTCGCGGGTTTGATGTCGCGGTGGATGATGTTGGCCTGGTGGGCCACGTCGAGCGCCTCGGCCGCGGTGGCCACGATCTTCATCGTCTCGGCGGGGGACAGGCGTCCTCGCTCGGAGATGATGTCGGCGAGCGAGCGGCCGCGCACCAGCTCCATGATGAGGTAGGAGACGACGCCCTCGCGAGAGTCCTCCTCACCGTAGTCGTAGAGCCCGACGATGCCGGGCGACTGGAGCGCGGCGACGGCCTGGGCCTCCTGGTGGAAGCGGGCCCGGAACCGGTCGTTGCTGGACAGTCCCGAGTGGAGTAGTTTAATGGCCACGGTGCGGTTCAGCCGCATGTCGGTGCCGCGCCACACCTCGCCCATGCCTCCGGCTGCGAGCCGTTCTTCCACGCGGTAACGGCCCGCGATCAGTGCTCCGAGTTCCACCTCGGCCCTCTCTTCGCTTTTGTGGGGGAAGGGTGTGCAGAGGTGAGCTTAGCGGCCGCCCGCATTCGTGGGACGGGCACCGGTCCAGCACCGCTCAGCCCTCGGCAGACTCCGGTTCGAGGGTCAGGCTGATGGAGTTGATGCAGAAGCGGGCGTCCTCGGGGTTGTCCCAGCCCTCGCCATAGAAGACGTGGCCCAGGTGCGATTCGCAGTTGGCGCAGCGCACCTCGGTCCGGACCATGCCGGCGCTGCGGTCCTCGATGAGCTGGACGCGGTCGCCGGCCATCGGGGTCCAGAAGGAGGGCCACCCGCATTGGGAGTCGAACTTGGTGTCGGAGGCGAACAGTTCGGCATTGCAGGCGCGGCAGCGGTAGACGCCGCGGCGTTTCTCGTCGACGTACTCGCCGGTCCACGGCGCCTCGGTGCCGGCCTGCCGCAGCACTCGATATTCGTCCTTGGTCAGCTTCTCGCGCCACTGGTCATCGCTCATGCCTACGAGTCTAGGTCGGTTCGGGACGGCGAGCCGGTGCCGCCGGTCGGGCGGCGCACTATGATCGGGTCCATGCGGTACCTCTTGGGCGACTACACGACCGAAGGCGGCCCCGGACTGGTGGTCGCCGGGCCGGACGGACTCGGCACTCCAGCGGCGGTGGTGAACCCCTCGTGGGTGAGCGTCACCGACTCGGCGGTGTACTCCCTCACCGAGACCGAGCCGGGATACGCGGCGTCGTGGCGCCTCGGACCCGACTTCACCCTGGACCGGAACGGGGCCTCGCGCCCGACCGGCGGGGACAATCCGTGCCATGCCGCCGTCGATCCGAGCGGGCGCTGGTTCCTGGCGGCCAACTACGGCAGCGCCGGCGGCGGATCGGTCGCGGTCTTCCCGATCGAGGCGGACGGCTCGCTCGGCGAGTCCACCGTCGTCCACAAACTCGTGGGCTCCGGGCCCGACGCCGAGCGCCAGGCCGGGCCGCACGCCCACCAGGTCGTGTGCCACGGCGGGTTCGTCCTCGTGGTCGACCTCGGTTCGGACCGGATCTGGTCGTTCCGCCTCACCGAGGCCGGCCTGCTCGATCCGGTGGCCTCCACCGAGCTCGAACCCGGTTTCGGCCCCCGCCACCTGGCCTTCATCGACGACCGGGCGGTGCTCGCCGGGGAACTGGCCAACGCCGTCGCCGTCGGCACCTTCGACGCCGGACTCGGGACGTTCTCGTTCGGCCCGTCGATCCCCCTGCCCGACACCGACACCGCCGACCTGGCGGCCCTGCCGGACATCGGCCTGCCCGAGGACGCCCCGCGCCCCTACCCGGCGGCCGTCGTGCCCGACCCCCGGCTCGGCCTCGTGTACGTGACCATCCGCGGCACCGACCAGGTCGCCGTCATCGACCCGGCCGCTCCGGCGCTCATCCGATCCGTCCCGGTCGGGGCCTCCTGGCCGCGTGACGCGGTCCTCGGTGACGACGGGACGCTGCTGGTGGCGTGCCAGCACGGGGGAGTGGTAATGCGCGTCGACCCGAACGGCGCAGAAGCGCCGGTGCGGGTGTGGGAATGCGGCGGCGTCTCCAGCGTGGCGCCTCTCACCTAGAAAACTTGCAGTTGGTGCAAAATTTCCTTGAAGGAATCTTGTAAACGGCGATAACCCCGATTAGGGTTGCCGCATGGAAGACGTCCGGGGACTCCGCGAACGCAAGAAGGCCGCCACCAAGTCGGCCCTCAGCCAGGCCGCGCTCCGCCTCGCCATGGAGAAGGGCAGCCTCGACGCGGTCACGGCCGACGCCATCGCCGCCGAGGCCGGGGTCTCCACGCGCACCTTCCACAACTACTTCCCCAGCAAAGAGGAAGCCTTCCTCTACGACTTCAACGAGCTCACCGGCCTGCTCCTCGCCGGGCTGCGCGAGCGCGTGGCCCACCAGCGGGTCTGGGACGCGTTCCGCGACTCGTGCATCGCACTGGACCTGGACAACCGGTTCGACCTGACCCAGATGCAGTGCCGCGAGGAACTCATCCACAACTCGCCCCAGCTCATCAAGTACCAGGCCGGGCAGTTCATGGAGCTGTTCAAGGAGGCCCTCGGCATCGTCGCGGACGCCACCGGCACCGACCCGCAGGACATGCTGCCGAAGCTGCTGCTCGGCAACGCGCTCATCGCGATGAAGACCGCCAACGAGCACTGGATCGCCAATCCCGCCGGCCGCACCCTCGCCGAGGCCATCACCGAGGCCTTCGCCCTGATCGACCAGGGCATCACCGGACCCACAACCACATCCCATAGCTAGACCCCGATCCCGCCCAGGCGGGATCGAAACCAGGAAACCCGCCGCCGATGACGTCGGCGAACACCACCCGACCGGCTCCGCCGCCACACACCCGTACAGGCGGAGCCGGTGATCAAGCACGAATGGAGCACCCACCGTGGCCACCCTCCTCTACCGTCTGGGCAGAGAATCCTTCAGATTGCGATGGCTCGTCCTCGCGATCTGGGTCCTCATCGTCGGCGGCGTCTCATACGCCGGCGCGACGCTGCAACAAGAGACCAACCCCGAATTCGTCCTTCCGGGAACCGAATCCCAGGAGGCCTTCGACCTCCTCGCCGACCGCTTCCCCGAGATGAACGCCGACGGCGCCAGCGCACAGATCGTGTTCGCGGCCGAAGACGGCGACACCGTCACCAGCGAAGCCAACACGGCCATCATCAATGACGCGGTCGAGGCCATGGAAGCCTCCCCGCAGCTCGGAGCCGCGGGCGTCACCAGCCCGTTCGCGACCGACCCCGACGGCAACCCCATCGGCATGATCTCGCCCGAGCAGAACATCGCCGTCATCCAGGTCTCCTACGCCGAACCGGGCATGGAACTCGACGAGGAGACCACCGAGTACCTCGAAGAGGTCCAGACCGAGGCCGAGGACGCCGGACTCCAGACCGAGATCGGCGGCGACGCGATCCAGGCCGTCCCCGAGACCGGCGCGACCGAGCTCATCGGCATCGGCGTGGCCCTGCTGGTCCTGGTCATCACCTTCGGCGCCCTCCTCAGCGCCGGGCTCCCGATCATCACCGCGGTCCTCGGCGTCAGCATCACCACCAGCGGCATCCTCGCCGCGACCTCCTTCATGGACGTCAGCGAGTCGACCGGCACGCTCGCATCGATGATCGGCCTCGCCGTCGGCATCGACTACGCGCTGTTCATCCTCTCGCGCTACCGCAATGAACTGGCCGCCGACGGACGCGTCGAAGACAAGCAGGCCCGCGCCGAAGCGATGGGCCGCGCCGTCGGCACCTCCGGCTCGGCCGTGTTCTTCGCCGGGCTCACCGTCATCGTCGCCCTGGTCGGCCTCATGGTCGTGAACATCCCGTTCCTCACAGAGATGGCCATCGCCGCAGCCGTGACCGTCCTGCTGGCCGTGCTCATCGCCGTGACCCTGCTGCCGGCGTTCGCCGGCTTCGCGGGCAAGCGGGTCTTCACCGGCCGCCAGCGCCGCCGCATCGCCGCAGGCGTCCACAACTCCAAGCCCAACGGCGGACGCCGCTGGGGCGGGTTCGTCACCCGCCACCCGATCCTGGTCGCACTGGTCGGCATCCTCGGGCTCGGCGCGCTGGCCTACCCGGCCACCGACCTCGAACTGGGCCTGCCCGACGCGGGCAGCCAGTCCGAGGAGACCACCCAGCGGCAGGCGTACGACCTCATCAGCGAGGGCTTCGGCGCCGGGTTCAACGGCCAGCTCATGCTGGTGGGCGACCTCGCCGAGGGCACCGACCCGATGGTCGCCGCCCAGGAGGTCACCGACGAGATCACCGGGCTCGACCCGGACCTGATCGTGGGACAGGCGATCCCGAACGAGGCCGGCGACACGCTGCTGGTCTCGGTGATCCCCGAAACCGGCCCGGCCGACGAGGCGACCGCCGACCTGGTGCACGAGCTGCGGGCCCTGCTCGCCGACGACACCGACGCGGAGTGGTCGGTGACCGGTTCGGCCGCACTGAACATCGACATCTCCGACAACCTCAATGACGCGCTCATCCCGTACCTGCTGATCGTCGTCGGACTGGCGGCGCTCATCCTGCTGCTGGTGTTCCGCTCGATCCTGGTGCCGCTCACGGCGACACTCGGGTTCCTGCTCAGCGTCTTCGCGGCCCTCGGCGCCCTCGTCGCGGTCTACCAGTGGGGCTGGCTGGCCGACATCTTCAATGTGGACCAGCCCGGGCCGATCATGTCGATGATGCCGATCATGATGATCGGCATGGTGTTCGGCCTCGCCATGGACTACCAGATCTTCCTGGTCACGCGGGTCCGCGAGGCCTACGTCCACGGCAAGAGCCCGAAGGAGGCGATCCAGGAAGGCTACGGCCACTCCTCGCGCGTCGTGGTGGCCGCGGCACTGATCATGATCAGCGTCTTCGCCGCGTTCATCTTCAGCGCCGAGTCCCTGGTGGCCTCCATGGGCTTCGGCCTGGCCGCGGCCGTCATCTTCGACGCCTTCGTGGTCCGCATGGCCGTCATCCCGGCGATCATGGCGCTCCTGGGCCGCTCGGCCTGGTGGATCCCCAAGTGGCTCGACCGCATCGTCCCGAACGTCGACGTCGAAGGCGAGAAGCTCCAGCAGCACCTCGCCCAGGACGAGACGTCCGAGAAGGAACTGGTCGGCGCCAACAGGTAACGAAGCGAGACGGGCCGCCCGGACGATCCCGGGCGGCCCGCCTCTCCACCGCTTAATTCCTTAATAGACATCGAGTCGAACATGACGTTCAGTCTCCCGGTGGTGGCGCTGGTGCTCACAGCGCTCGTCATCGCCGATTTCTTCATCCCGATGGTCCCCAGCGCGACCACGATCGCGGCCATCGCCGGGTTCATCGTCGGTAACTGGGTCCTCATCGCGGCTTTGGTGCTGTGGGCGGCCGCGTCCTCCTGGCTCGGCGACGTCGTCGGGTTCCGCACCCTGCGACTGGCCCGCGCCAACTGGCATTGGCGCGTCCGCGGCTCTGCCAAGGTCGCCGCGCTCGAGGAGCGACTGCGGTCCACGCTGACGCGCCACCCCAACCTGACCACCCTGGTCGCCAGGTTCGTCCCGGCCGGCCGCACCGCCCTGGCCTGGGCGGCCACCGGCGCCCCCGAATACCACCACACCCGAATGGCGGCCCTGGCCGCCATCGCCTGGTCCAGCTACATCGTCGGCCTCGGCCTGCTGATCGGCTGGATCTTCGGCGCGGGAGTCTTCTCGGTGGCCATGACGATCACCTCGATCGCCGCCGGAGGCTTCGTCCTCGGCTGGTGGATCAGAACAAAGCCGGTCCCAGCGCCGGAGCAGTGAGCACAGCGGGGCGGGCCCACGGACCCGTCCCGCCGCTCTATTACTCGTTAGTATCGGGATCGACCGCACCCCATGCG
This sequence comes from Glycomyces buryatensis, assembly GCF_004912275.1. Lineage (GTDB taxonomy): Bacteria > Actinomycetota > Actinomycetes > Mycobacteriales > Micromonosporaceae > Glycomyces > Glycomyces buryatensis. Next base: position 165,166 of record NZ_STGY01000083.1, on the reverse strand, counting down.
AAGAGCATCGAGCAAAGGACGGAACATGCCCACAATCGAGCTCTCCCTCGGCACGATCTCATACGAGGACACCGGATCCGGACCGACGGTCCTGCTGCTGCACGGTCTGGTCCAATCGGCCACCGTCTGGCGCGACGTCATCGCCGACCTCGAAACCGACCACCGCGTCATCGCCCCGACCCTGCCCTACGGGAGCCACCCCCGCGCCATGCGACCCGACGCCGACCTCTCCCCGCACACCGCCGCGCTCCTCATCGGCGAACTGGCCGATGCACTCGATCTGGACGAGCGCACCGTCTTCGTCGAGAACGACTCCGGCCGCCTCCAGCAGCTCGCCGCCGAACGACCCGAACGGGTCGGCCGCATGGTCATCGCCGGGTGCGAGGCCTTCGACAACTACCCGCCGCAGGGTGGCGGCACCATGCTCGACGCGCTCGCCAGGATCCCCGGCGGACTGCTCCTCCTCGCGCTGGCGTTCGCGCCGCGCCCCATGCGCCGCATTCCGGGCACCGGCCTCATGCTCATGACCGAGAAGACCGTCCCGCACGACCTCTCCGACGAGTGGTTCGGACGCCTGCGCACCGACCGCGCCGTCCGCGCCGACCTCACCAAGTACCTCCGCGCCGTCCGCAAAACCGAGATGCTCGAAGCCGCCGACAAGCTCGCCGCCTTCCCGAACCCGACCCTCGTCGTCTGGGGAGCCGAGGACCGCATGATGCCCCCGGCCCACGGCCGCCGCCTGGCCGAGCTCATCCCCGGCGCCGACTACCTCGAGATCCCCGACTCCGGCACGCTGATTCCGCTCGACCAACCCGCCGCACTGGCTCGGGCGATCCGCGAATTCACCGCCGCCTGAGCAGCGCCGCCACGAATTCCCAGATCCTAGGTGGGGTTGCCGTGACGCCGGGCCATTGATAGCGTGTGCCGTTGTGACTTCACCACAGCGCGCCTTCGGCCCACTGGAACACTCCTTCAGCGGCTGGGAGGCCGCCGCGTTGGCGATCGGGAGACCAGCCGTCGAGCTGGCGGCGGCCGGACCCGCCGCGACACCCGTGACGATGTCCAACCACTCCCACGTCGAGAACTGGTTCGAACTCCTCACTCGCCCGCTCTGGGGCCTGGCCGCCGCGAAGGACGCCGTCCCCGAGGCCGTGTGGGCCTCGCTCGCCGAATCCCTCGCCCGGTCCCTCGACCCCGCCGACGACTGGTACGTGGGCGACATGGTCCACCCCTCGCAGCGCTGCGTCGAGGCCGCCGCGGTCGGCTGGGGCCTCGCCCTCGCACCCGAAAAACTGTGGGACCCCTTGGCACCCAAGGCCAAGGACAATGTCTCCACTTGGCTCTCGGCGGCCTACCGGACCGACGTCGCCGACACCAACTGGCATTACTTCCCGGTGTTCGCCGGGCACGGACTCGACCGGATCGGCGTCGCACGCGACAAGTCCATCGCCACCGCCCACCTGGAGCGCATGGGCGAGTTCCAGATCGGCGGCTCGGTATTCGAGGACGGCGAAGGCGGCCGCGTCGACTACTACAACCCCTTCGCGTTCCATACCTATGCGCTGCTGCATTACCGGCTCTGCGGGGATGACCGCTACGTCGAGGCCGCGTCGGGGTTCGCGAAGAAGTTCCGGTCCTGGTTCGCCTCCGACGGCGCCGCGGTCCCGTACGGCCGCAGTCTCGGCTACCGCTTCGCGCAGGGCTCGCTGTGGGGTGCTTTGGCGGCGGCGAACGTCGAGGCGGTTCCGTGGGCCGAGGCGGCCGGTTTCGCCCGCCGTCATCTCGACTGGTGGTGGGACAAGCCCATCCTCGACCCCGAGGGCCGCCTCACGGTCGGTTACGCCTACCCCAACGACGCGCTGGTCGAGCAGTACCTCACCGCCGGGTCCCCTTGGTGGGCGACGAAGCTGTTCGCGGGATTGCTGGCGGGGGAGCAACACCCGTTTTGGACGACTGAGGCCGCCGAACCCGCGCCCGTGGTCGAGCCCCACAAGGCCGCCCGCGCCGTCCACATTCGCGACACCGGCGGCAATGTCACGCGCCTCAATGGCCAGGCCTGGCGCCCGAAGATGCGCGGCGGCCAGGAGACCTACGCCAAGTTCGCCTACTCGTCCCTCGCCGGTTTCTCCCACTCGGTGGCCGGTCCGGGCCTGGAGTGCGCGGTTCCCGATGGGGCCCTGATGCTCTCGGAGGACGGGCGCCACTGGAGAGGCCGCGAGGACTCCGAAGACGGGGCCATTGACGACAAGGGCGTCCTGACCGTCGCCTGGCAGCCCTGGGAGGACGTCACCGTCACGACCTCCCTGGAAGCGGCCGTCGACGGCTGGCACGCCCGTGTCCACGTCATCGAGACCGAGCGCGAGCTCTACACCGGCGAAGGCGGCTGGTGCGTCCCGCTCGATGGCCACGTTGCCGACTCCGGTGAGGGCAAGGCCAGCGTGCTCAGCCAGGGCATCCGCAGCCGCATCGTCGACGCCGGGGACGGCCGCGAGGCGTCCCTGATCGAGCCGATGCCCGGCACGCACCTGTACTGGCCGTCCACGGTCCTGCCGGTCCTGCGGGGCGTCCTCGTACCGGGCAAACACGTCCTGAAATCTTTGATATATATCGGTACCGAGTTATTGGCACTTGAGTCCGGGTGAGGGCCCAGACACAAAATCGAATCAGCTGTCACATCGACGGCGTCCATACTCCTCTTAGGCCGGCGCCCGGCTGCTCAATCTGTTCGGCGACCGACCGGATCGACCCAGTCGGGGTCGTGGCGGTGGCATTCGCCGCTGAACACGTCGGCGAGAGCGCCCTGGAGGATGTCGGCGGCGACTTCGGTGAGGCCGCGGTTTCCCACGGGGCGTTCGGGGTCGAGATAGAGCTGGTCGGCCATACCGTCCACCAGGGCCGAGAGTCGCACGGCCGCCTCCTCGGCGTCGGTGCCGAGTTCGACCTCGCCGCAGTGTTTTCCATTGCTCACTGCCGTGGCGATCTGCGCCCGGAGGGCCGCGGCCGTCTCGCGCGCCACCGTCGCGACCGTCGGATTGTCCAGCGAGCGGGCGTGGAAGGCCCGGCCGATGCGGTACTCGCCCCGCCGCCGCTCGTCCAGCGGCCACAGCTCCTGGAGGCTGGTCAGGAGGATCGCGGCGATGGTCCGCTGCGCCGCCTCGCCCTCGGCCACATGGTGTTCGACGCGTTCGAGCATGTCGCCGGTGGTGCGACGATAGGCGAACAGCAGCAGGTCGTCCTTGGAGCGGAAATAGTGCTGCACCAGGCCCACCGACATGTCGGCCTCGCGCGCCACGGCCGCCATCGTCGCCGCATCGAGCCCGGCGTGGGCGATCAGGCGGTGCACCGCCCCGGCGATCTGGGTGCGGCGAACGTCGTGGTCTGCGGTCCTCGGCATCAAATAATCATATAGGTGTATGGTAATCGTGAAACCATATGGTCGTATGGTTATATGCCCTGCGGCCACACCCTGTCATCACCCACCCGACACCACCACCTGGACGACCATGCGCACCATTGCGACAGCCGCCCTCACCGCGGCCCTCATCGTCACCTCCGCGGCACCCGCCGCCGCCGAGCCGGCGCCCGCCGACCTCGACGCCTATATCGAAGCCAGCCTCGAACGCAATGGCGTGCCCGGCGCAGCCTGGGCCGTCGTCTCGGCCGACGGCGTCGAGCACACCGCCGCCCACGGCACGGACGGCAACGGCGATCCGGTCACCGAGACCAGCCCGTTCCTGTGGGGATCGGTGGCCAAACCCGTCACCGCCACCACCGTCATGACCCTCGTCGAGGACGGCCGCATCGACCTCGACGAACCCGCCGCGACCTACCTGCCCGACTTCACCCTCGCCGACTCAGGCCGCTCCGGCCGGATCACCGTGCGGCACCTGCTCGAACAGACCAGCGGCATCCCCGAGGGCACCGGCATCACCGACCGGTTCGACGCCGCCGAAGACCCATACGGCCAGGCCGTCGCCGACCTCGCCGTCGCCGAGACCTTCGCCGAACCCGGCACCGAATTCGAGTACGCGAGCGCCAACTACCTGGTACTCGGCGCCATCGTGCAGGCCGTCTCCGGCATGCCCTACGAGGACTACCTGCGCGAGGCCGTCCTCGAACCGACCGGCATGAACGGCGCCATCGCCACCGCCGAAGCGGCGCAGGCGGTCCCGGACGGGCACGCCTACGTCTTCGGGCAGGCCACCGCCATCGACGCCCCCTTCGACCCGACCGGCCCCAGCTACGGCTACCTCGGCGGCACGGTCGACGACCTCGCGCGCTTCGCCATGATGCAGCTCGGCAAGGGCGCGATCGGCGAGACGCGCGTGCTCGAACCGGAATCGGTGGAGCTGGCGCAGACCCCGGCGGCCGCCATGAACGAGCGCGTCGGCTACGGACTCGGCTGGAAGATCGGCGACGGCAATGCCGACCTCGGCACCACCACCGTCTTTCACACCGGCGGCGCCCCCGGCTACAGCGCGGCCATCGTGCTCCTGCCCGAACTCGACCGGGCCGTGGTGATCGCGCAGAACGCCTACGGCTACTTCCAGGACGGCGCGCTCATCGGCCCGGTCTTCGGGGCCGCGCGCATCGTCGCCGGGGGAGCGGCCGAACTGCCCGAAGGGGACGGGCTCTACGTGTGGGCGCTCGCCATCGTGCTGTCGCTCCTCGCCGCCGCGGCCCTGGTGACCGTGTGGACCCTGGTGCGCCTCCGCAGGGCCCCCAAGCGCATCGTCCCCGCGTGGCGGGTGTGGATCGGCATGGGCTGCTGGGCGGTCGGCGGGCTGGCGCTCGCCTATGCGATGGGCGTCGCCCTGCCCGGTCTGGCGCCGAGCCGGGTGCTGTTCACGCTCATGATGCCGGACGTGGCCTGGTCGGCGACGGCCCTCGCCATCGCCGCATTGGCGGTAGTCGCGGCCAAGCTCTGGGCTGGGTCCGTCCGATTGCGACGCGGCGCGAGGGCACCGGAAAGTGCCGGCGGCTGATCGACCAGCGGCACGAACCCACAAAGACCTCACTTCATTGTGAGGTCTTTTTTACGTGGCGGCAATGCGAGTTCATCTCGCTGTGCTTGACGTGAACCACGGGGAAACATCGCGGTCCTAGCTTGTACCCAGAGCGGATACGTCGTTGTATACGCCGATGTACACCGCCGCGACCTGCGGCGGTGCCCCTGCAGACCCGGACCCCTCGAATCCGGGACGCTCCTCTGCGAAAGGTCAAGTACCGCATGCAAAACCGCTTCAAGCCAACCTCCCGAGCCCTTGCGGCCTCCGCCGCGATCCTGATCGCAGCCGGATCCGCCGCCGCGTGCGGCGGTGCCCGCGCCGGTGATGAGACCGCCGCCGCCGAATCCTGTGTAGACACTTCGGGTGACACGATCAAGGTCGGCGCGCTCAACTCGCTCTCCGGCACCATGGCGATCTCCGAGACCACCGTCAATGACGCCATCCACCTCGCCGTCGACGAGATCAACGCCGCCGGCGGCGTCATGGACAAGCAGATCGAACTCGTGGACGAGGACGGCGCCTCCGAGCCCACCGTATTCGCCGAGAAGGCCGAGAAGCTCATCCGCGAGGACTGCGTCGCCTCCGTCTTCGGGGGCTGGACCTCCGCCTCCCGCAAGGCCATGCTCCCGGTCTTCGAGGACAACGACTCGCTGCTGTACTACCCGGTCCAGTACGAGGGCCTCGAGGCCAGCGAGAACATCTTCTACACCGGCGCCACTACCAACCAGCAGATCATCCCCGCGCTCGACTACCTCGCCGAGACCGGCGTCAAATCGATCTACCTGGTCGGCTCCGACTACGTCTTCCCCCGCACCGCCAATGCGATCATCAACGCCTACGCCGCGGCCCACGACATCGAGGTCCTCGGTGAGGACTACGTCCAGCTCGGCGGCGTGGACTTCTCCACGATCGTCCAGCAGGTCAACGCCTCCGGCGCCGACGCGGTGTTCAACACCCTCAACGGCGACTCCAATGTGGCCTTCTTCCGCGAGTACTCCAACGTCGGCCTCACCGCCGAGGAGATGCCGGTCATGAGCGTCTCCATCGCCGAGGAGGAGGTCGGCGGCATCGGCGTCGAGAACATCGAAGGCCAGCTCGCCGCCTGGAACTACTACCAGACCGTCGAATCCGACGTGAACTCCACGTTCGTCGAGGCGTTCAAGGCCGCCTACGGCGCCGACCGCGTCACCTCCGACCCGATGGAGGCCGCGTACAACTCGGTCTACCTGTGGGCCGCCACCGTCGAGAAGGCCGAATCCTTCGCCGTCGCGGACATCCAGGCCAACGCCGACGGCGTCTCCTTCGAAAGCCCTGAAGGGACCGTCGTCATCGACGGCGACAACCACCACGTCGCCAAGACCGCCCGCATCGGCGAGATCCAGTCCGACGGCCTGCTCTACACCGTCTGGGAATCCGAGGGCCCCATCGAGCCCGACCCGTTCCTCGAAGGCTACGACTGGGCCGCCGACCTGACGGTCACCGAGTAATCCACCGGGCGATCAGGAAGGAGACGAACGCATGGACATGCTTGTAGGACAACTGCTCACCGGCTTGAGCACCGGATCGATTCTGCTGCTCGCGGCCCTGGGCCTGTCGCTCACCTACGGCCAGATGGGCGTCATCAACATGGCGCACGGCGAGTTCATCATGGCCGGCTGCTACACCGCCTACGTCACCCAGCAGGTGATCGGAGACGCCGGCGTCTCCCTCCTGATCGCCCTCCCCATCGGCTTCCTCGTCGGCGGCCTCATGGGATTCATCCTGGAGGCGCTGCTCATCCGGCGCCTCTACCACCGCCCCCTCGACACCCTCCTGGTGACCTTCGGGGTCGGGCTGATCCTCCAGCAGGTCGCCCGCGACTCGTTCGGGGCCCAGGCGGTCAACGTGTCCGTCCCCGAATTCCTCCGCGGCGGCGTCGACATCCTCGGGACCACCCTCCCCAAGACCCGCCTGTTCATCATGGCGCTCGCCATCGTCGCGGTCACCGCGGTGACGCTGGTCCTGCGCTTCACCCCGGCCGGGCGGCGCATCCGCGCCGTCGTCGGCAACCGCGACCTCGCCGAGACCGCCGGGATCTCCACTCGCAAGGTCGACGCCGCGACCTTCTTCATCGGCTCCGGCCTCGCCGGGATCGCGGGCGTCGCCCTGACTCTCATCGGCTCGACCAGCCCGACGACCGGCCAGTCCTATCTGGTCGACGCGTTCCTGGTCGTCGTCGCCGGCGGCATGGGCCGCATCAAGGGCGCGGTGATCGCCGCGGTGGCGCTCGGCACGCTCCAAGCGGTCTTCGAGACCAACTCGACCGCGTCGCTGGCCAAGGTCGGCGTCTTCATCGTCATCGTCGTCTTCCTCCAGCTGCGCCCCCAGGGCCTGTTCACGCTGCGGACAAGGAGCCTCGCATGAGTGCAGTGAGCAAGTTCTTCCAATCGAAGTTCGGCATCTGGTCCGGCTTCGCCGGCGCCGCCGTGGCCCTGTTCGGAATCATGCCGCTGCTGCTGTCCGGCTTCCGGCTGGGCCTGTTCGCCCAGTTCCTGTGCTACGCGATCGTCGCCGTCGGCATCGGCCTCGCCTGGGGGAGGGGCGGCATGCTCACCCTCGGGCAGGGCGTCTACTTCGGCATGGGCGCCTACCTGATGGCCATGCACCTCAAGATGGCCGACGCGGAGTTCCGCAACGGGCCCGGCGCCGTCCCCGACTTCATGGAGCTCGCCGGCATCCGCTCCCTGCCCGCCTACTGGGCCCCGTTCGCCTCCCCGGTCTTCACCATCGCCGCGATCCTCATCCTCCCCACCGCCTTCGCCGTCCTCCTCGGCCTGGCGGTCTTCAAACGCCGCGTCAAGGGCGCCTACTTCGCGATCCTCTCCCAGGCCCTGGCAGGCGCCTTCGCGATCCTCCTGATCGGACAGCAGTCCCTCGGCGGATTCAACGGCATCTCCCGCTTCCAGTACTTCTTCGGCTACACCATCAACGACCCGGTGAACCAGCAGATGCTGTACTTCATCGTCGCCGCCGTCCTGCTCGCCGTCGTCGCACTCTCGCTCCAGCTGCGCCGCTCCCGCTACGGCGAACTGCTCGTGGCCGTCCGCGACTCCGAGGAACGCGTCCGCTTCCTCGGCTACGACTCGGCGAACATCAAGGTCGTCGCCTACGCGGTCGCCGCGCTGCTCGCCTCGATCGCCGGGGCGCTGTTCGTGCCGGTCGTCGGGATCATCTCCCCGGCCAGCATCGGCATCGTCCCGTCCATCATGTTCATCCTCGGCGTCGCCATCGGCGGCCGCGCCAGCCTCCTCGGGCCGGTCATCGGCGCGCTCGCCGTCGCCTGGGCCCAGACCACCCTCTCCGAGCAGTTCCCCTCGGCGTGGACCTACGCGCAAGGGCTCCTGTTCATCGTCGTCATCGCCCTGCTGCCGGGCGGGATCGCCTCGATCCCCGCGCTGGCCAAGCGTTTCCGATTCAAGAACAATGCCGAAGCCGTGGAGGCGACCGCATGAATGACGTCCTCTTGACCTGCAAGAACATTGAAGTCAGCTTCGACGGCTTCAAGGCCGTCGACGGCGTCGATCTGGAACTTCGCCGCGGCGAGGTCCACTTCCTCATCGGACCCAACGGGGCCGGGAAGACCACCCTCGTCGACGCCATCACCGGCCTGGCCAAGTACACCGGCTCGGTCACCAAGGACGGCGAGGAACTGCGCGGCAAGAAGATCCCGCACATCGCCCGCAAGGGCATCGGCCGCACCTTCCAGACGGCGACGGTGTTCGAGAACCTCACCGTCGCGCAGAACCTCGACATCGCCGCCGGAGCCGGGCGCAGTCCCTGGAGCCTGTTGCGCCGCAGGAAGCACCTGCCGCAGCAGGTGCTCGAGACGATGGAGCGCATCGGCCTGGCCGACCACGCCGGCACCGACGCGGGGATCCTCGCGCACGGCCAGAAGCAGTGGCTCGAGATCGGGATGCTCCTGGTCGGGGACGCCGACGTGCTGCTGTTGGACGAACCGATCGCCGGCATGGGCCACGAGGAGCGCGAGACCACCGGCAAGCTCCTCCACGACATCGCCGCCGACCGCGCCGTCGCCGTGGTCGAGCACGACATGGACTTCATGCGGGCCAATGCCTCCCGCGTGACCGTTCTGCACGCCGGGGCCGTCCTCGCCGCCGGATCGGTCGACGAGGTCTCGACCGATGCCAAGGTCCAGGAGGTCTACCTGGGCACCAGCAACGCCGCACCTTCCGAGACTGCACCTTCCAAAGGTGCTCCCTCTAAAGACATGGAGACCGCCGATGCTCGAGTTGCGTGACCTCTCCTGCGGATATGGCCGCTCGGCCGTCGTCCAAGGGATCGACCTCGAAGTCGGAACCGACGAGGTCGTGTCCATCATGGGCCACAACGGCGCGGGCAAGACCACCCTGCTGCGGGCCGTCGTCGGGCTCATCCCGGCCATGGGCGGCACCGTTGCCCTCGACGGCGCCGACGTCACCGCCAAACCGACGAACAAGCGCGTCAAGGACGGCATGGCCTACGTGCCCCAAGGACAGCAGTGCTTCGCGCACCTGTCCACCCTGGAGAACCTGCGGCTGGTCGCCGACGGCCGGGGGCGCGGCAAGGCCCTCATCGCCGAACAGCTCGACATGTTCCCGGCGCTGAAGGGCCTCCTGGGCCGCCAGGCCGGGCTGCTGTCCGGCGGGCAGCGCCAGCAGCTGGCCATCGCACGCGCCCTCATCACCGAGCCGCGACTGCTCATCCTGGACGAGCCCACCGAGGGCATCCAGCCGAACGTCGTCGCCGAGATCGAAGCCACCGTCGTGGACCTCGCCGCGCGGGGCGGCCTGTCGGTCCTCCTGGTCGAACAGCACCTGGGCTTCGCACTCCAAGCCGCCAGCCGCTACTACGTCCTGCGCGGGGGCCGCATCGCCTCCCACGGCGAGACCGGCTCCGGCGCCGAGACCGACGTCCGGGAGGCGATGGCGATATGACCGTGGAATACGAACCCCTGCCGGAGACGGACGAGCCGCTGGCCGCCCGCGTCTACATGGCCCTGCGCGCCGACCTCATGGCCGGCAAGTACGAGCCGGGCAAGCGCCTCGGCGAGGAGCGCCTGGCCGGGAACTACGGCGTCTCCCGCACCCCCGTACGCGAGGCGCTGAGCCGCCTCAACGCGGACGGCCTCGTCTCGCGCGAGAGCGACGGCCTGTATCCGTACCGACCCCGCATCGACCAGCTCAACGACCTCTACGAGGTCCGCTTGACGCTGGAGCTGCGCGGGCTGGCGCGGGCCGCGGCCGACCCCGAGATCCGGCACGACCGCGACCTGCTCGGCCCCGAACTCGACCGCTGGTACGCGATGCGCCAGTCCCCGCCCGAACCGAGCGCCGGCATGGTCGACGCCGACGAGCGCTACCACCTCACCCTGCTGGCCGCCTCGGGCAACCCGCAGCTGGCCGAGGCGCTCAAGGTCGTCAACAACCGCATCCGCCCGGCCCGCATGTTCGACTACTTCACCGCCGAACGCATGGCCGCGACGATCATCGAGCACATCGAGATCGCCGAAGGCGCCCTCGAAGGCCGCTATGAGGAGTCGACGAAGATCCTCACGCGGCACATCGAGACCTCCCGATCCATAGTGGTCACCCGTGCCGAGGCCGCCCTGTCATGGGCCCGCCTCGCCGGCGCCGTCAGGCCCTGATCCCGCACCCCCGACTCCAGCAAGAACGCAGCTTTGAGAGCGAGACCTACCGTGTTCGACCGCATCCTCATCGCCAACCGAGGCGAGATCTCCCGGCGGATCACCCGCACCGCCCACACCCTCGGCATCGAGACCGTCGCCGTCTACTCCGAAGCCGACGCCGCGTCCCTGCATGTGAGGGACGCCGACGAGGCCGTGTGCGTCGGCCCCGCCGCCCCCGCCGAGTCCTACCTGAACGTCGACGCGATCCTGTCGGCCGCCAAGGACACCGGTGCCCAGGCCGTCCACCCCGGCTACGGGTTCCTCGCCGAGAACGCCGAATTCGCCCGCCGCGTCGCCGAGGCCGGACTCGTCTTCATCGGCCCCACCCCCGAACAGCTCGAACTGTTCGGCGACAAGGTCACCGCCCGCGAGGCCGCGACCGCCGCCGGAGTGCCGCTGGCCGCCGGCACCGCCGCACTCGACAGCGCCGACGAGGCTGTGGCCGCCGCCGCGCGGATCGGCTACCCCGTCATCGTCAAGGCCTCCGCCGGCGGCGGCGGCATCGGCATGCGCGTCGCCGAGAATCCCGCCGAACTGGCCGACGTCTTCACCTCCGTCAAGCGCCTCGCCGCCACCAACTTCGGCGACGATGCCGTCTACCTGGAGCGCTACGTCCGCCGGGCCCGCCACGTCGAGGTCCAGGTCTTCGGCGACGGCGAAGGCCGCGTGGTCAGCCTCGCCGATCGCGACTGCACCCTCCAACGGCGCCACCAGAAGGTCATCGAGGAGGCCCCCGCGCCCGGCCTGCCCGCTGACGTCCGCGAGCAGATGCACACCGCGGCCCGCACGCTGGCCGCCACCGCCGCCTACCGTTCCGCCGGAACCGTCGAGTTCATCTACGACGCCGACCGGGGCGAGGCCTCCTTCCTGGAGTTCAACACCCGCCTCCAGGTCGAGCACCCGGTCACCGAGGCGGTCCTCGGGATCGACCTGGTCGAATGGATGATCCGCGCCGCCGCCGGCGACACCGACTTCCTCGAAGGCGTCCCCGACGCCGGCCCGCCCGTCCAGGGCAGCGCCGTCGAGGCACGCGTCTACGCCGAAGACCCCGCCCGCGACCACCTCCCCAGCGCCGGCCTGCTCACCTGCGCCGAGTTTCCGGCGGCGGTCCGGGTCGACACCTGGATCGAACGCGGCATCGACGTCCCGGCCACCTACGACCCGATGCTCGCCAAGGTGATCACCGCCGGAGCGACCCGCGAGGCCGCCTGGTCGGCGCTCGCCGATGCGCTGGCCGAGACCAGGATCGAGGGCGTCCACACCAACCTCGGGCAGCTGCGCGCCGCCGCGGTCGACCCCCGGGTCGCGGCCGTGGAGCACACCACGAGCACCGTCGCCCACATCGATGACACCAGCCCGCGCATCGACGTGATCGCCCCCGGCGTGCTCACCACCGTCCAGGACTTCCCCGGCCGCATCGGGTACTGGCAGGTCGGCGTCCCGCCGTCGGGCCCCATGGACGACTACTCGTTCCGGCTCGGCAACCGCGCGCTCGGCAATGCCGAAGGCCTGCCCGGCCTGGAGTGCACCATCGCCGGGCCGACCCTGCGGTTCAGCGTCCCGGTCACCGTCTGCGTCACCGGCGCCCCCGCACCGGTCACGCTCGACGGCGAGACCTGCGAGCAGTGGGAGCCGATCGCGGTGCCCTCCGGGAGCGACCTCGCCGTCGGCCAGATCGCCGACGCCGGAGCCCGCGCCTACATCCTCTTCCAAGGCGGCCTTGACGTTCCGACGTTCCTGGGTTCGGCCTCGACCTTCCCGCCCGGCCGCATCGGCGGCTACACCGGCGACCAGCTGCGCACCGGCGACCGGCTCCTGCCCGACCTCGCCGCCGCCACCGGCACCGCCGCACCCGTTCCTGTCGCCGAGCGCCCCTCGTTCAGCCACGACTGGACCCTGGCGGTCACACCCGGCCCCCAGCCCGCGCCGCACTACTTCACCCGCCACGACATGGCGACGGTCTACGACGCCACCTGGAAGGTCCAGGTCCACGCGGGACGCTCCGGGGTCCGTCTCGACGGGCCGCAGCCGAAGTGGGCCAGAACCGATGGGGGAGAGGCGGGTCTGCACCCGTCCAACCTGCACGACAACCCGTACTCGGTCGGCACCGTGAACTTCACCGGCGACACCCCCGCCCTCCTGGGGCCGGACGGGCCGAGCCTGGGCGGCTTCGCCTGCCCGTTCACCGTGACCACATCGGACCGGTGGAAGCTCGGGCAGCTGCGCCCCGGCGACACGGTCACCTTCGTGCCCGTCGCCGAAATCGAGGCCGACCGGCTCCGCGCCGCGCCCGTCTCCGTCCCGGTCCCGCTCATCGGCGCCGCGGACGACGACGCGACGCTCGCGTTCATCGAAGGCAATGCGGACCGCCCCGACGTCGCCTACCGCCGCGCCGGCGACGACGCGATCCTGCTCGAATACGGGCCCATGCACCTCGACCTGGGGCTGCGCATGCGCGTCGGCGCCCTCATGGACTCGCTCGCCGCGGCCGCCCCCGCCGGAATCATCGACACGACCCCCGGCGTCCGCTCCCTCCACCTGCACGTCGACCCCGACGTGCTGTCGATCCGCTCCCTCACCGGCCTGCTGACCGAGCTCGAAGCCGACCTCCCGGTGATCGACGACATGGTGGTGCCGTCCCGCGAGGTGCGGCTGCCCATCTCCTGGAACGACTCCGTAGTGGACGAGGCCATCGCCCGCTACTCCACCAACGTCCGCGACGACGCCCTGTTCAACCCCTCGAACATCGAGTTCATCCGCCGCATCAACGGCCTGGACTCCATCGAGGACGTCGCGAACATCGCCACCGCCGCCGAATGGCTCGTCCTCGGACTCGGCGACGTCTACCTGGGCGCGCCCGCCGCGGTCCCGGTCGACCCGCGCCACCGCCTGGTGACCACCAAGTACAACCCGGCCCGCACCTGGACCGCCGAGGGAACCGTCGGCATCGGCGGCTCCTACATGTGCATCTACGGCATGGACTCCCCGGGCGGCTACCAGCTGGTCGGCCGCACCGCGCCGATCTGGTCGGGCCTGCGCGACCTCGGCTCCTTCAAGGACGGCCTGCCGTGGCTGCTGCGGTTCTTCGACCGCGTCGTGTTCGAACGCGTCTCCGAGGAGGAACTGGTCGACATCCGCCGCGAACTCGCCGCCGGTAGGCGCGAGATCGACATCCGCGATGGCGAATTCGCCTACGCCGACTACCGGCGCCTGCTGGCCGACAACGCCGAATCCATCGACGCGTTCTCCACCCGCCAAGCCGCCGCGTTCGAGGCCGAGAGGCAGCGCTGGGCCGACGCCGGCGAATTCGACCGCGACATGACCGAACCCGACCCGACCGCGGGCGCCGCTGTCGCACTCGAACCGGGTGAGACCCTAGTGGAAGCACCCATGGCCGCCAGTGTGTGGAGAGTCAATGTCGAAGCAGGCGAACAAGTCTCAGCGGGCGAGGCGGTCGTCGTCCTGGAGGCCATGAAGTTGGAGATGCCCGTCACCGCACCGGTGTCCGGCACCGTCACGCGCGTCCTCGCCAAACCCGGCGAGCAGGCCGCGCCCGGCTCGCCGCTGCTGGTCATCGCCGAATAAGCGCGGCAGCACAAGAAGATAGGGGATCGAGTGAACACCATCGAACGGGTCGAGGCGGCCTTCGCGCGCATCGCCGCAACCGACCGGCCGGAGGCGTGGATCGTCCTGCGGGACAAGGCCGACGTGCTCGCCGAGGCCGAGCGGGTGGAGGCCGCGCTGGCGGCGGGGGAGGACCTGCCGCTGGCCGGGAAGGTCTACGCCGCCAAGGACAATATCGATGTCGCCGGGCTCGACACCAGCGCCGCCTGCCCGCCCTTCGCCTACCGGCCCGAGCGGGACGCGACCGCGGTCGCCCGGCTCCGCGCGGCCGGGGCGATCTGCCTGGGCAAGACCAACCTCGACCAGTTCGCGACCGGCCTGGTCGGCACCCGCAGCCCCCACGGGGCCGTCCGCAGCGCCCACGACCCGGCGCTGATCTCCGGCGGCTCGTCGTCCGGCTCGGCCGTGATCGTCGCCCTCGGCGTGGCCGACTTCGCGCTCGGCACCGACACCGCCGGGTCCGGGCGCGTCCCCGCCGCCCTCAACGGGATCGTCGGCATCAAGGCGAGCCTCGGCCTGGTGCCGGTCGACGGCGTCGTCCCCGCCTGCGCCTCCTACGACTGCGTGACCGTCTTCGCCCCCGACCTGGCCGGCGCCGCTGCGGCCATGCGGGTCATGACCGGCCCCAGCGAGGCCGACCCGGCCTCGCGTCCCTGGCCCGCCGACATCGCGTTGGCCGCACCGCCGCGGGCTCGCGTCGCCGTGCCGCGGGCCGACGACCTGGCCCCGCTCGACCCCGCCTTCGTTCCGCTGTGGACCGAGACGCTCGCGAAGGCGGAGGACGCCGGGATCGAGTGCGTCGAGCTCGACGTGCAGCCGCTGCTGCGGGCCGCACTGCTGCTCTATGAGGGTGCCCTGGTGGCCGAGCGGTACGCGGCCTTCGGCGAGTACATCGACGCCTGGCCCGATGCGGTCGATGCGACCGTCGCCGAGATCGTCATGGGCGCCAAGAAGTTCAGCGGCGCCGACCTGGTGGCCGACCAGCAGCGGCTCCGCGCGGCCCGTGTCGAGGCGATGCGCCTGCTCGACGGCTTCGACGCGCTGCTGCTGCCGACCGCGCCGCTGCACCCCCGGATCACTGAGGTCGAGGCCGACCCGATCGCCGTCAACGCCAAGATGGGCACCTACACGAACTTCGTGAACCTGCTCGACATGGCGGCCGTGGCGATCCCCGCCGGGACCGCCGGCACGAAGGGCTTCGGCGTCAGCGTGATCACCCCGGCCTTCGCCGACCAGGTCGCGCTCGACCTGGCCGCGCGGATCACGGGCGAGCCGAGCCCGCTGTTCGCCCCGGCCGAGGCGGAGCTGGTGGTCTTCGGTGCCCACCTCCAAGGCATGCCCCTCAACGGCCAGCTCACCGACCTGGGCGCCCGCCTCGCCGGCGAGGTCGCGACCGCCCCGGCCTACCGCATGTACGCGCTGAAGATCGAGCCGCCCAAGCCGGTCGTGGTCAGGACGGCCAGAGGCGTCTCCCTGCCCGGCGAGCGCTGGCTGCTGAGCCCGACCGCGCTGGGCCGCTTCCTGACCGCACTGCCCGAGCCGATGACGCTCGGCAAGGTCGAACTGGACGACGGCACCCTGGCCACCGGGTTCGTCACCACGGTGCCCTTCGGCACCGACATCACCGCCGCCGGAGGCTGGAGGGCCCACCAGGCGGCGTGACCGGGGACGACCGGCGGGACGCCTCGCGCGTCCCGCCGCGAAGCCGCACCCACGCCGGCCCGTCGGCCTTGCGCGGGCCCGACCGGGTTCCCTTGAACCACCAGCCCAAGGCCACCGACAAGGCGACGACCGACGTCACCGTCGTGGCCGCGGAGAAGAGCCCCGCCCCGAAGATCCAGCCGATGAGCAGACCGACGCCGACCATGTACGAAGCCCACGCGACTCCCGCCATCGCCGCCATGTTCGAGTGCCGGTAGTTCGGCGCGGCCACGGCCGCCCAGGCCAGCGCCGTCCTGCCCGCGGGCAGGAATCTGGCGATGACCGTCGTCCGGCGCGGCCGGTGCCGCAGTGTTTCGCGCAGCTTGATTTCGAGGCGGGTGATCCTGGCGGAGTTGAGGATCGGCTTTCGCATCCTGGCCCTGGTATGACGGAGGGCGTGGTAGCCCAGCACGTCGCCGAGCCAGGAGGCGAGCGCGGCCCAGGCGATCAGGCTCGCGATCAGGAGCTCATCGCCGACGAGGAAGCCGGCGAGGGTCGCGACGGCGGTGGCGCTCGGGATCATCGGCACGAAGAAGTCGGCGATGACCAGTGCGGCCAGCAGGAGGGCCACGATCGGCAGGCCGAGGCTCATCGCGTCGCCGTCCCCTTGGTGCGCCTGCGCATCAGACGCAGGACGATGACCGCGGCCACGACCGCTGCGACCGCGGTCAACACCGGGAGCGTCGCCCGTTCGGCGATTTGGAGGAACGCCGGTCCGAGAGTGGCACCGCCGAGGACCCACAGCAGCGACCACACGAGGGCGGCGATGCCCGTGGCGGGCGCGAAGCGTCGGTAACGGATCTGTGATGCGCCGGCCGCCGCGGCGACCAGCGTGCGGATGCCCGGCAGCAGACGGGCGACGACGATGACGCCGACGCCGCGTCGTTCGACGAAGCGGCCGGCTTGATGCCACCGCTCCATGCCGATCCTGCGCACGGCGCGGGTGTCGGCGATTCTCGTGCCGAGTCTTCTGCCGATGGCGAAGCCGAAGTGGTCGCCGATGAAGGCTCCCGCGGCGGCGGCGAACACGGCGGCGAACAGCAGTGGACTTTCGGCGAGGACGATGGCGGCGAGGACGAGGGCGGTCTCGGCGGGTACGAGCGCGCCGAGACCGAAGACCGCCTCGACTGCCGATACGACGAAGACGAACGCGAGCACTGCGGGGCCGTGTTCGCCTGCGGCGTCGAGGAACTGGGTGAATTGGTCGAGCATGCGGCAACGCTAAGCGGGGTCGGGCACCGTCAGGCAGTGCTGAAGGCGAGGCGAAGCACTAACGAAAGCGAGTGCCGCATTCGATTCCGCCTCCCTATCTTGGAGAGGTGTTCGACAATGATGCGTCTTCGCGGCCCCGGCTCGCGCGTGCGGCGACCTGGGCGGTCGCCGCCGTCGCGGGTGTCCTCCTCGGTGCCGTCCTGTTCTGGTCGGTGCAGTTCAACGAAGTGGGCCTGGCGATCAATATGATCGTCGTGGGCTTGGCCGTCGGCTTCCTGAAGCCGCCCTGGCCGCTCGTGGTGATCGCCGCGGCGGCGATGCTCGGGACCATGACCGTGCTCGGACATCAGTCGTGGTCGAACGCCTTGGCCGGTTTCTTCTTCGGCATCGTCTATGCCTTCGGTTTCCTCGTCGTCATCTTGATCATGACCGCGGTGCGAGCCCGGCGGAGCTTCCTCCAGCGCGGCTGGGACCTGGCCTTCGCCGAGGCACGGGAGCACGATGCGCGCGTCGAGCGGGCCGTGGCATTGGAGCGCGAGGCGATGGCCGGCGAGATGCACGACGGCCTGGGGCACCGGTTGACTCTGATCGCCGTCCAGGCCGCCCGCCTCTCCCTCGATGAGGAGCTGCCGCCGCGGGCGAGGGCCGAGATGGAGAGCATCAGGGCGAACGCGGCCGCCGCGGCGGACGAGTTGGGCGAGACGGTCGGGCTGCTGACGGGACGGACGTCCGCCGTCACGGCATCCCTGAGCGGACTTGGCATCGAAGACGTGATCGAGCGCGCGCGGGCCTCCGGCGTCTCGGTGCGAAGCACGATCGCGCCCGCCGTCGAGTCCGCCGCCAATGACTACACCCGTGCCGCGCTGCTCCGGGCGCTCCAGGAAGGGCTCACCAACGCCGCCAAGCACGCGCCGGACGCCGAGGTGCGGATCGCCGTCGACGCCGTCGGCGACGAGGTGGTGCTGGAGATGCGCAACGCGGCGGCTTCGCCGCGTCCTGCAGCCGGTCCGAGCGGCCATGGCCTCGTCGCGCTGCGGCACCGGGCCGCCATCCTCGGCGGCAGTCTCGAAGCGGAGGACGGTGAGGACTTCACCCTGATCCTGCGGCTGCCGTGTTCGTCGATGCCGTCGCCGACCGCGACACGACCCCAGCCCTCGCGCATCGATGTGCTCGTCGAAGAGGCCGCGGGCGCCAAACGGCACGGTCACCTGGCGACGAGGCTGGCGTGGATGGTTCCGGCCGCGGGGCTCGTCGTCTCGGCTCTGGTGGTGGCCGGATACTTCGTGTACCACAATGTCGGCTCGACACTGCCCGCCGAGAGCTTCGCGGCCATCGAAGTCGGCGACACCCGGGAAGCGACGGAACGGGTGCTCCCCGCGGTGGACATGCTCGATGAGCCGGACGCGGTCCTTCCCGAACCTCCAGGCGCGACCTGCAACTACTACGAAGCCTCCGTCAGCTTCTTCGAACGCGTCGACGTCTACCGGGTCTGCTTCGCGGACGACCGGGTCGTCTCCACTGATACGATCCCGCCCTCATGACCGCATCGCTCCCCGAACTCCCAGAGCCCCAACAGGACTCCCCAGTGCGAGTGCTGCTGGCCGACGACGACCGGCTCGTCCGCGCGGGAATCGCCGGCATCCTCGCCACCGCCCCCGGCATCGAGGTCACCGCTGAGGCCTCCGACGGGGTCGAGGCCCTCGACCTGGCCCGCCGGCACCTGCTGGAGGTGATCCTCCTCGACATCCAGATGCCCCGACTCGACGGCATCCGCGTGCTCGAACAGCTCGGCCGCGAGAGCCCGGCCGTGCCGGTCGCGATGCTGACCACCTTCTCCGACGAGACGTACATCGCCGAGGCCGTCAGACTCGGCGCTCTCGGATTCTTCCTCAAATCCGACGACCCCCACCACTTGATCGCGGGCGTGCGCGCGCTGGCGGCCGGCGGTGCCGCGTTCTCTCCACGGGTCGGGCGCTGGCTGCTACGCCAGCAGACCGGCGGACGCTCCGATCGCGCCGCCCGGGCCCGTTCCCGGGTCGAAGCCCTCACACCTCGGCAGCGCGATCTGCTCGCTGGAATCGGGAAGGGACAGTCCAACGCCCAGATCGCGAGGGCCCTGCATCTGTCCGAAGGCACGGTCAAGCAGTATCTGAGCGCGCTCTTCACCGCCCTCGGCATCGACAACCGGGTGCAGGCGGCGATCATCGCCTACGAGGCCGGTCTCGACGCCGACAACGACGGTACGGTTCGATGAATTCCAGTGCCGGGGCTCGTCTCTGTAGGTGAGCCATTCCCGCCTATAGGAGCGTGCATTCATGAATGAGACCGCGATCGAATTCCGTCCCGCCACCGAACAGGTAGCAGCTCTGCTGAAGGGCGTCGACGACCAGCGGCTGTCCGACCCCACGCCCTGCCAGGAGTTCACGCTCGGCGCGCTGCTGAACCACCTGCTCGGACTGACCCAGGCGTTCACCAGCGCCGCGCGGAAGGAACGCGGGCCCCACACCGACACTCCGCCGGGCCTGCCGACGTCGGACCTCGACCCGCAGTGGCGAACGACCCTCTCAGACCGCCTGGACACCCTCGCCGCGGCCTGGAGCGACCCCGAGGCATGGACCGGCGAGACCACCGCGGGCGGTGTCACCCTGCCCGCCGAGATCATGGGCTTGGTGGCGTACAACGAGGTCGCCATCCACGGCTGGGACCTCTCCCGCGCCACCGGACAGCACTACGCACTACCGCCCGAGGCGGTCGAGCTGCTGCTGGAATTCGATGGCCAGGACGCCGACGATGAGGCCGCCCGGGCGGGCATCTACGGCCCGGTCTTCGAGGTCGATCCCGATGCCGCGCCCCTGGACCGGCTCATCGGCATCACCGGCCGAAACCCCGCGTGGCGGCCCGATCGAGCGGCCTGACCTGAGGGCGGCGGCCCACCTCCGAGGCCGACTCGATCGGATGTCGGAGGTCCGTGGCACCATCGCGGACATGGATCACTCCCTACTCCAATCCCACCTGGTCACCGAGGCCGCCGCTCTCAGGGCCGCTGCGCTCCGCGCCGAACCCGACGCCAAGGTGCCCTCGTGCCCCGAATGGACCGCTACCGACCTGCTCGACCACGTCACCGAGGTTTACGACCACAAGATCCAGTGCATGCGGCTCCTGCGTGAACCCGCCGACGAGGACATGCCCGTCCGCGAGGGCGCTGCCGTCGCACGCTTCGACGCCGCGCTGGCCGAGCTGCTCGCCGAGTTCGACGCCCGCGGGCCCGAGACCTTGTCCTTCACCTGGTACGGCCCCGACCAGTCCGTCGGATTCTGGATCCGCCGCATGGCGCAGGAGACCGCGGTCCACCGCGCCGATGCCGAACTGGCCGCGGGGGAGCCGATCGGGACGGTCGATCCCGCCCTGGCCCGCGACGGGATCGACGAGATGGTGACCGTCATGCTCGAATGGGGCTCCATCGCCTTCCATGAGTACGTGGCCGAGACCCTCACCGCCAACAGCGACCTGGTCGTAGCGATCGACACCGGCGAGTGCTCCTGGACCGTGCGGATCAGCCCCGAACGGGTCGCGGTCGAAGACGGCGTCGCCGACGATGCGCAGGCGACCGTCTCCGGCAGCCCGAGCGAGGCCCTGATGTGGCTGTGGCGGCGCACCGGCCCCGACGCCCTCGCCGTCCAAGGCGACCGAAGCAGTGCCGCGGCGCTCCACGACCTGATCTCGGAGTTCACACAGTAAACACGGAAGGGCTCGAAGCGCAGCCGGGACGTCTCCGGACGTCCCGGCTCAGCGGACCGTCGGAGTCGGCGCGTCGCGACGTCTCGGAGGCCTGAGCGCGCCGAGATAGACGCCGAAGAGGATCAGCGGCGCGCCCAGCAGCAGCGACCAGGTGAGCGGCTCATCGTCGAGCCAGGCCGAAAGCATGATCGTCACGACCGGGATCACCACGAACACGTATGAGGTCCGCGAGGCGCCCCAGCGGCCGATGAGCAGCACATAGAACACGAACGTCAGGACCGAACCGGCGAAGACCAGGTAGGCCAGCGCCCACCAGGTCTCGGCGAGCCGGGGGAGCTCCCACCGGTCGCCGACGGTGAACGAGGCCGCGAACAGCGCGATTGCCGCGGCGGTCATGCCCACGGCGTTCAAGGTGATCGGATGGATTCGGGGGAGCCGGTGGGCGAGCACGGCCGCCTCGGCGAAGGCCATGACCGCGCCCAAGACCGCGAGCAGCGCCAGCAGCGGTACCGCCTCGCGCAGCGGCGCCTGGGAGATCACGGCGACTCCGGCGGCCGCGAAGAGGACGCCGACCAACAGCGCCGGTCGGAACTGTTCCTGGCGCTGGCCCACCGACAGCAGCAGGGTCACCAGGGGCACCATCGACAGGATCGTCTGGCCGAGCCCGGCGTGGATATAGACCAGGGCGTAATAGGCCAGGGAGAAGGTGACGCCGAAGTTGAGCAGCCCGAACGCGATCGCACCCGCGAGTGCGCGTCCGTGCGGCATCGGGAGCCTGCGGGCGGACATGAGCGCCATGAGCAGCAGCGCGGCGGCTCCGAACCGCAAAGAAGCGCCCCAGAGCGGGTCCAGCTCCCGGTTGCTGAACCTGATGCCGACCGCATTGCCCCCGGCGAAGATCGACACCCCGACGAACAGGGCCAGCCCGACGCGGTCGCTGACACCTCGCATGTCCTCACCGTAGACACGATCGCGGGTGCCGGGTTCGGTCGGCCCGAATCGAGTTGCTTCTGCAATGCGTGCGGGGGCCGGACCGCACAGCGCTCCGACCCCCGCGTGTCGTCACCTCAGGCGATGCGGATGGTGTTCCAGCTCATCGCGGGCAGCTCGACCGTGATCTTGCCGCCCTCGACCGCCACGGTCTGGTTCTCGACCGGGGTGACCCGGGTCTGGTTCTCCAGGGTGTTCTTCGCGTTCGGGTCCTCGTCGGTCAGCGTCGAGCAGGTGACCGAGCCGATTGAAGCCAGGCCCGCATCGACCTCGAGGGTCATCGGGGTGTTCAGGTCGCGGTTGACCGCGAAGACCGTCACCGAGCCGTCCTCGTTCGCGACCGCGACCGAGTGCAGCGAGGAGACCTCGCCGTACTTGTCGGTCGCGAACCCCGGCGAGTCGGCGTTGACGCGCAGCACCTTGCCCCGGCCGAACTTGCTGGCCTCGGCGAAGGGGAAGAACGTGGTCTGGCGCCACGCGGGTCCGTCAGGCTCGGTCATGATCGGGCCGATGACGTTGACCAGCTGCGCCAGGCATGCGGCCGTGACGCGGTCGGCGCGGCGCAGCAGGGTGATCAGGAGCGACCCGAACACCACCGCGTCCATCGCCGAGTAGTGGTCCTCCAGCTGCCGCGGGGCCTCGACCCACTTGGCGTGCTCCGACTTCTCCCACTCCAGCTGGTACCAGACGTTCCACTCGTCGAAGGAGATGTTGATCTTCTTGTCGCTCTTGAGCTTCGCGCCCACGGCGTCGGCGGTGGCGATGACGCCGTCGATGAACAGCTCCATGTCCTGCGCGCTGGCCATGAAGCTGGGGATGTCGCCGTCACCGGGGTGGTAGTAGGCGTGCGCGGAGATGAAGTCGACCGAGTCGTAGCAGTTGGACAGCACCTCGGCCTCCCACTCGCCGAAGGTCGGCATGCCGCGCGAGGAGGAGCCGCACGCGACCAGGTCGAGCGAGGAGTCGATCATGCGCATCGCGCGCGCCGTCTGGTCGGCGATGCGGCCGTACTCGGTGGCGGTGCGCTGGCCGACCTGCCAGGGCCCGTCCATCTCATTGCCCAGGCACCACAGCTTGATGCCGTAGGGGTCCTCGTCGCCGTGCGAGCGGCGCAGGTCGGACAGGGCCGTGCCGGAGGGGTGGTTGGCGTACTCCATGAGGTCGAGCGCCGCTTCGATGCCGCGGGTGCCGAGGTTGACGGCCATGTTCGGCTCGACGCCGGTGGCGCGGCAGAACTTCATGAACTCGCTGAGCCCGAACTGGTTGGTCTCGGTGACGCCCCAAGCCAGGTCGAGGCGGCGGGGGCGCTCCTCCTTGGGGCCGACCGAGTCCTCCCAGCGGAAGCCGGAGACGAAGTTGCCGCCGGGGTAGCGGATCATGGTCGGGCCCAGTTCGCGCACCAATTCCAGCACGTCCTGGCGGAGGCCGTCGGCGTCGGCGGTCGGGTGGCCGGGCTCGTAGATGCCGGTGTAGACACATCGGCCCAGGTGCTCGACGAAGGAGCCGAACAGCCGATCGGGCACCTCGGCGACGGTGAATCGGGGATCGAACTCGATGCGGGCTTGGTGGTGCTGCGCCATTGCTGCCTCTCAGGGGAATCGTGACCGCATCCGGAGCGTGGATCACCGGGTGACAGCCGACTTTATCGGTAAAGGTCAGCGATATCCTACAGGGCCGCGGCCGTCGACGCACGGGCCACCAGTTCGGGCTGGAACACCACGTTGCGGTGGGTGTGGTCCTCGCCCTCGGCGATCTCGTCGAACAGCAGCTGGGCGGCGGTGCGGCCCAACTGGGAGCGGGGCTGGCGGACCGAGGAGAGCGGGACGGCCGCCGCGGCGGCGAAGTCGATGTCGTCATAGCCGATGATCGCGCACTCCTCGGGCACCTTGACGCCGTGCATGGTCAGCCCCTGGAGCGCCCCGAGGGCGACCAGGTCGTTGGCGCAGAAGACCGCCGTGGGCACCTCGGGCAGGCCCAGCATCTGCTCGATCGCCTCGCGTCCACCGGCCACGTTCAGACTCACGGAGGTGAACGCCTCCAGATGGATCCCGGCCTCCTCGCAGACCGCGCGGCAGCCGGCCAGGCGGTCGCCGACCTGGGGGATCGCGATCGGGCCGCCGATGAACGCGATCGAGGTGTGGCCGCGCTCGACCAGGTGGGCGGCGGCCGTGCGCCCGCCGTAGACGTCGTCCACGGCCACCGAGCAGTGCGGGTGCTGGCCGGCGCCGCGGTCGACCAGGACCACCGGGATGTCATGGGCCGTCAGGCGTTCCAGCCGCTCCGACGAGGAGCCGTCGACGGGGGTGATGAGCAGCCCGAGCACCCGCTGCTCTTCCAGGATCTCCAGGTGGCGCTGCTCGCGGTGCACGTCCTCGCCCGAGTCGCACACGGTTACGACCCCGCCGGCCGAGTCGACCAGCGGTTCGGCCCCGCGCACGACGTCGGTGAAGAACGGGTTCGCCACGTCGAGCACGACGATCGCGACGTTGCGGCTGCGTCCGGCCCGCAACTGCCGGGCCGAGTCGTTGCGGACGTACCCGAGTTTGGCGATCGCGGTCTGGACCCGGCGGCGGGTCTCCTCGGCGACGGCCTCGGGCCGGTTGAGCACGTTCGAAACCGTCCCGACCGACACGCCCGCGGCGCGCGCGACGTCTTTCATGCTGGTTGTGGTCATCGTCACCTCATGAGTCTATGCAGGTTCCGCACCCGGTTCGCAAGCGTCGCCGGGCGGGCGCCTTCGGCGGGTGGGCGAAGGGGGCCGAATCCGCATCCACCCGGTTTGCCTCGTCCGCCTTGCCCTACGTTGGACGGGGTGAGATCCCGACCGGCCGCGAGGCGTGTTGAGTCGTTTCAACCCAAGACGGACAGCCAGTGGAGCATAACCCGAAGGGTGCCCGAATTTTTACCGGGCGAGCACTTGACAGGCCTGGATAACGCCATCTATGTTAACGAAAACCCCCGATGAAACGATTCAAAAACGTGGCCGCAACACCGCGGCCGCTACCGCTGGGAGGAACCCCCGTGACACAGCGTGTGTGCTTCACCCTCCGGGTGCGACCCGAACGCCTCGACGAATACCGCCGCCGCCACGCGGCGGTGTGGCCCGACATGCTTCGGGCCCTGGCCGAGACCGGATGGAGCAACTACTCGCTCTTTTTGGACGATGACGGACTCCTGGTGGGCTACTTCGAAACCGAGGACTACCAGGCCGCTCTCGACGGCATGGCCGAGCGAGAGGTCAACGCCCGCTGGCAGGCCGAGATGGCCCCGTTCTTCGAGAACACCGGCGGGGCCGCGGCGGATGAATCGTTCAATGTGATCGCTGAGGTCTTCCACCTGGAGGACCAACTGGCGGCGGTAGACGGCGAAGGAGCCTCGAAGTGAGTGAACGGATCGAGTCGGCGAAACAGGTTCTGGCGAGCCAGAACATCGAGACCCCCTCGTGGGCCTTCGGGAACTCCGGCACCAGGTTCAAGGTCTTCGCCCAGCAGGGGGTGCCGCGCGACCCGTTCGAGAAGCTGGCCGACGCCGCCCAGGTGCACCGCTTCACCGGCACGGCAGGTTCGGTCGCCCTCCACATTCCCTGGGACAAGGTCGAGGACTACGCCGCCCTGGCCGCGCACGCCGCCGAGCAGGGCGTGCGCATCGGGACGATCAACTCGAACACGTTCCAGGACGACGACTTCATGCTCGGCAGCGTCTGCCACCCCGACCCCGGGGTGCGCCGCAAGGCCACCGACCACCTGCTCGAATGCGTCGACATCATGGACGCGACGGGGTCTGCCGACCTGAAACTGTGGTTCGCCGACGGCACCAACTACCCCGGCCAGGACTCGATCGCCGACCGCCAGGACCGCCTCGCCGAGGTCCTGTCCGAGGTGTACGGCCGGCTCGGGGAGGACCAGCGGCTCCTGCTGGAGTACAAGCTGTTCGAGCCGTCCTTTTACCACACCGACGTCCCCGACTGGGGCACCGCGTACGCGCACTGCACCGAGCTCGGCCCCAAGGCGCAGGTCGTCATCGACACCGGCCACCACGCCCCCGGCACGAACATCGAGTTCATCGTCGCGTTCCTGCTCCGCCAGGGCCGGCTCGGCGGCTTCGACTTCAACTCGCGCTTCTACGCCGACGACGACCTCATGGTCGGCTCGGCCGACCCGTTCCAGCTGTTCAGAATCCTGCACGAGCTGGCGCTGCGCGAGGCGATCGGCCCGTCCTCGGGCATCGCCTACATGCTCGACCAGTGCCACAACATCGAGCCGAAGATCCCCGCGGTCATCCGCTCGGTCATGAACGTCCAGGAGGCCACCGCCAAGGCGCTGCTGGTCGACCGGGCCGCCCTCGAAGCCGCCCAGACTTCGGGAGACGTGCTGGGCGCCAACGCCGTGCTGATGGACGCCTACAACACCGACGTGCGCGCCCTGCTGTCCGACCTGCGTGTCGAACAGGGCCTCGACCCCGACCCGATGGCCGCCTACGCCGCCTCCGGGTACGCCGACGACATCAAGAGCAACCGCCAGGGCGGCCAAGCCGCCGGCTGGGGCGCCTGAGCGGGCCCGCCGCCCCGAGCCATCCAGTCCGACCGCCAGCCCCGAATCGGAGTAGACGCAGCATGACATCGAATCCCGTCGCCGACCTCATTGACCGCTCCAACCGCCTCGGCGCCGACAAGCGCAATACCAACTTCGCCGGTGGCAACACCTCCGCGAAGGGCACCGAGACCGACCCGGTCACCGGGGATGCCGTCGACCTGTTGTGGGTCAAGGGCTCCGGCGGCGACCTCGGCACCCTGAGGCCCGAAGGACTCGCCGTGCTGCGACTCGACCGGCTGCGTTCGATGGTCGGCACCTACCCCGGCGCCCTGGCCGAGGACGAAATGGTCGCCCGCTTCGACTACTGCCTGCACGGCAGGGGAGGAGCGGCTCCCTCCATCGACACGGCCATGCACGGACTGGTCGACGCGGCGCACGTCGACCACCTCCACCCCGACTCCGGCATCGCCTTCGCCACCGCCGCCGACGGCCCCGCGCTGACCAAGGAGTGCTTCGGCGACCGGGTCGCGTGGGTTCCATGGCGTCGCCCGGGATTCCAGCTGGGCCTGGACATCGCACAGATCAAACGCGAGAACCCGCAGGCGATCGGCTGCATCCTCGGCGGACACGGCATCACCGCCTGGGGCGCGACTTCCGAGGAGTGCGAAGCGAACTCCCTGGAGATCATCCGCGGCTGCGAGGCGTACCTCGCCGAGCACGGGACCCCCGCGCCCTTCGGCGCGCCGGTCGCGAAGTGGGGCGCGCTGGAGCCGTCCGTCCGCGCCGAGCGGGCCGCCGCCCTGGCCCCGATCGTCCGCGGCCTGGTCTCCCACGATCGTCGCCAGGTCGGCCACTTCACGGACGCCGAGGAGGTCCTGGCCTTCCTCGGCACCGAGCGGATGCCCGAACTCGCCGCGCTCGGCACCTCCTGCCCGGACCACTTCCTGCGCACGAAGGTCCGGCCGCTGGTCCTGGAGACCGCCGCCGACGCGCCCCTGGACGAGGTCATCGAACACCTCAAGGAGCGCCACGCCGCATATAGAGAGGACTACCGCGCCTACTACGAGCGCTACGCCGAGACGGCATCGCCCGCAATGCGGGGCGCGGACCCGGCCATCGTGCTCGTCCCCGGCGTCGGCATGTTCTCCTTCGGCGCCGACAAGAAGACCGCACGCGTCGCGGGCGAGTTCTATGTCAACGCCATCAACGTGATGCGCGGCGCCGAGGCGATCTCGACGTACCAGCCGATCGCCGAGTCCGAGAAGTTCCGCATCGAGTACTGGGCACTCGAAGAGGCCAAGCTCCAGCGGCTGCCCAAACCCAAGCCCCTGGCCGGGCGCGTCGCGTTCGTGACCGGCGCCGCCGGCGGCATCGGCAAGGCCATCGCCACCCGTCTCGCCTCCGAGGGCGCCTGCGTCGTCATCGCCGACCTCGATGCTGACAAGGCCGGGGCCGCGGCCGCCGAGGTCGGCAACGCCGACGTCGCCGCCTCAGTCGCCTGCAACGTCACCGACGAAACCGCCGTCGCCGCTGCGATCGGCAAGGCCGCCTTGGCCTTCGGCGGGATCGACCTGGTCGTCAACAATGCCGGCCTGTCGCTGTCCAAGCCGCTGACCGAGACCACCGCCGCCGACTGGGACCTCCAGCACGACGTCATGGCCAAGGGCTCCTTCCTCGTCGCCCGAGAGAGCGCCCGCCACATGATCGCCCAGGGACTCGGCGGCGACATCGTTTACATCGCCTCCAAGAACTCGGTCTTCGCCGGCCCCAAGAACATCGCCTACTCCGCGGCCAAGGCCGACCAGGCCCACCAGGTGCGGCTCCTCGCCGCCGAACTGGGGGAGCACGGCATCCGCGTCAACGGCGTCAACCCCGACGGGGTCGTGCGCGGCTCGGGCATCTTCGCCGGAGGCTGGGGCGCCGAACGCGCCGCGGTCTACGGCGTCAAGGAAGAAGAGCTCGGCCAGTACTACGCCGGACGCACCCTCCTGAAGAAAGAGGTGCTGCCCGCCTCCGTCGCTGACGCCGTCTACGCCCTCGTCGGCCCCGACCTCGGCCTCACCACCGGCGTCCACATCCCCGTCGACTCGGGCAATCCCCAGGGGTTCCTCCGATGAGTCCGCACCCGACACCGCTACCGCCGGCCGCGCGAGCGCCGCGCACTCGCGCAGCCGTCCCGGACGGCCGCGCTCGCGGCTTCCTGGTCCGGCGCGCATGCGACGCGCCGGCCGTGCGCGTCGCGCGCTCCGGACCCGAATACCGCACCGTTGAGGCGGGCGCCCATGAATAACGTGCTCGTCGCTGTCGACCTCGGAGCCTCCTCGGGCCGGGTCATGGCCGCCACCGTCGCCGACGACCGCATCGCCCTGCGCGAGGTCGCCCGATTCCCCAACCGCGCCGTCGAACTCGCCGGACGCCTCCACTGGGACCTGCTCGGACTGTGGTCGAGCATCCTCGAAGGACTCGGCGAACTCGGCGAGGTCCGCGCCATCGGCGTCGACTCCTGGGCCGTCGACTACGGCCTCATCGACGCTGACGGCCACCTCCTCTCCACCCCGGTCGCCTACCGCGACGCCAGGAACGCCCAGGCGAAGGAAGCCGTCCTCGCCCGCACCGGCGCCGGCGACCTGTTCGCCACCACCGGCATCCAACCCCAACCGTTCAACACCCTCTTCCAACTCGCCGCCGAACGCCC
This sequence comes from Glycomyces buryatensis, assembly GCF_004912275.1. Lineage (GTDB taxonomy): Bacteria > Actinomycetota > Actinomycetes > Mycobacteriales > Micromonosporaceae > Glycomyces > Glycomyces buryatensis. The sequence continues at coordinate 135,940 of NZ_STGY01000083.1, read as the reverse complement.
CGCGACCCTCGCGGCGGCCGACCGGGCCCTCCTCATACCCGACCTCATCGCCTACTGGCTCACCGGCAACCGCGCCTGCGAGGCCACCAACGCCTCCACCACCGGCATGGTCGACCAGGCCACCGGCACCTGGTCCGCCGAGCTGTGCGCCCTCGCCGGCATCGAACCCGACCTGCTCGGCGACATCACCCCCACCGGCACCGTCCTCGGCCACCTCACCGACGCCGCCGCGGCCCGGACCCGCCTCGACAGCGACACCCGCGTCATCGCCACCGCCAGCCACGACACCGCCGCCGCCGTCGCCGCCGTCCCCTACGAGACCGACCACGCCGCCTACATCTCCTGCGGCACCTGGTCCCTCGTCGGCTGCGAACGCACCGAACCGATCCTCACCCCCGAGGCACTCGACGCCGGATTCACCAACGAACGCGGCGCCGACGGCACGATCCGCTTCCTGCGCAACATCGCCGGACTCTGGCTCCTCAACGAGTCCCGCAGCACCTGGCAGCGCCAATGCCTCGACATCGACCTCGCCGACCTCATCAAGGCCGCCGCCGAGACCGAGCGCCTGCGCTCCGTCGTCGACCCCGACGACCCGGCCTTCGCCGAACCCGGCGACATGCCCGCGCGCATTCGCGCCTACTGCGAGCGCACCGGCCAGCGAGTCCCGGACTCTTACATCGACATCACCTCCTGCATCCTCGACTCCCTCGCGCTGGCACACCGCCGCGCCATCGCCAGCCTCGAGGCCCTGACCGGCCAGGAGGTCGACGTCGTCCACATCGTCGGCGGCGGCTCCAACAACGAGCTGCTGTGCCAGCTCACCGCCGACGCCACCGGCCGAGTCGTCCTCGCCGGCCCCGACGAGGCCACCGCCCTCGGCAACGCCCTCGTCCAGGCCCAGGCGACCGGCCTGATCGCCCCCGGCACCGAGGCCCGGCGGACGGCCGCCCGCGCCTCCGCCCGGCCCCGCCGCTACCTGCCCCAAGGCTCCACGGGCCCTTGGGAACAGGCCGCGGCTCGACTCCCTTGACCCCTCCGGCCGCCTCTAGCGGACCAACTCAATGGAACACCGGAGCAACTGAATAGCACCTGAAGCCAACTGAAGAGATCCTGAAGGCCCGCGACTGCGGGACCCCTCTGTAACAAGGAGAGCATCAACGATGATTCGCAATCCCATCCGCGCCCGGCGCCGGACCCTCCTCACCGGAGCCGCCGCTGCCGCGACGCTCGGCGCCACCGCCGCGTGCGGTGACGACGGGCCCGCCGGCACCGCCGACGACCCCATCACCATCAGCTTCGAATGGTGGGGCGACGCGGTTCGCGCCGAGATCACCCAGGAGGCCATCGACCTCTTCCAGGAGAAGAACGAGGGCATCAAGGTCAAGACCAACTTCGCGGACTTCCCGGTGTACTGGGAGGGCATGACCACCCGCATGGCGTCCCAGGACCTGCCCGACGTCTTCCAGATGGACTACTCGCGGCTGCTCCAGTTCGCCGACAGCAGCCTGCTCCTGCCCCTCGACGGCGTGGTCGAAACGTCCGACTACCGCGAGGGCTACCTCGACACCTGCTACGTCAACGATGAACTCGTCGCGGTCCCCGCGGCCGGCAACACGCTCGGCCTGCTCTACCGCACCGACCTGTTCGAGCAGCACGGCATCGCGGCCCCGGCCGCGGGCGACACGTGGGAGGACTACCACGCCGCCATGACCGCGCTGACCGAGAAGCTCGGCGGCGACGGCGAATGGGGCGGTGGCGACTACGCCGGTCAGTACCACTTCATGGAGCTGTGGCTGCGCCAGCAGGGCGGCACCTTCTTCGCCGAAGACGGTTCGGCCCTCGCCTTCGACCAGGCCCAGCTGACCGACTGGTGGTCCAAGTGCAAGCCGCTCCACGACTCGGGCGCGCTCCCCCCGATCGAGACCACCATCGAATGGGAGGTCGACGGCCTCGCCATGGGCGCCATCGCCTCCGAGATCGGCTGGGACAACTTCCTGGCCTGGCACGCACCGGGCGTCGAAGAACTCGGCGGCACCGTGGGCCTCGCCGCGCCCCCCTCGGACGACCCGGAGAACCTGGGCCTCTACCTCAAACCGTCCATGCAGCTGGTCATCTCCGGCACCTCGGAGTACAGCGAGCAGGGCGCCAAACTGATCGACTTCTTCATGACCGACCCGGAGGCCATTGCGATCCTCGGCACCAACCGCGGCATCCCGGCCACCAACGTCGGCCTGGAGAACGTCGAGCTGGACCCGTACTCGCAGGCCGTCCTCGACTACGAGACGAGCGTCGAGCAGTACCTGACCAGCCCGCCCCCGGCCCCGCCGGCCGCCACCGGCGCCATCGAGGTCAAGTTCGGTGAGATCTACGAGCAGGTCCGCTTCGGCGAGATGACCCCGGACGAGGCCGCGGGCCAGTTCTTCACCGAGGCCGAGACCCTGCTCGCGGCCGAGCAGTAGACCACCACGACGGACGAGGAAACCAACCGTGTCAGCGTCTCCACCCACCACCGCCCCGCCCGCTAAGGGCGCGGGCGGTGCGACCGGAGCGCCACCGACGCGGACGAGCCGAGGTGCGGCCAAGCGCCGCGCCTCGGCCCTCCGCGGCGGCGAGCGCCTCGCCGGTTACACCTTCATGGCCCCCTGGCTCATCGGCACCGCGGTGCTCACCATCGGTCCGATGCTGTGGTCGCTCTACCTGTCCTTCACCGACTACCACCTCATCCGCGGCGGCGACTTCGTCGGCCTGGCGAACTACACCGCGATCTTCGACGATCCGATGTTCGCCCGCGCCGTCAAGGTCACCCTGCTGTACGTGGTGCTCGCCGTGCCGATCAAGCTCGTCGCGTCCCTCGCGGTCGCGATGCTCCTGGCCCAGAACCGCCGCGGCATGGGCTTCTACCGGGCCGCGTTCTACATGCCCTCGCTCATCGCCATGAGCGTCGGCATCGCCATCGTCTGGAAGGCCCTGTTCTCCCAGAACGGCCCCCAGGACAAGTTCATGAGCATGTTCGGCTGGGACGGCGGCGGATTCATCGGCAACCCGTCGGTGTCGATCGTCATGCTCGTCCTGCTGAGCGTGTGGACCTTCGGCGCGCCGATGGTCATCTTCCTGGCCGGCCTCATGCAGGTCCCCCAGGAGCTCTACGAAGCGGCCGACGTCGACGGCGCCAGCAAATGGGAGAAGTTCAAGAACATCACCATCCCAATGCTCTCGCCGGTCATCTTCTTCAACGTGCTCATGGAGACCGTCCACGCCTTCCAGCTGTTCGGCCCCGCCTACATCATCGGCGGCGACTCCGGCGCCCCCGCATGGTCGACGCTGTTCTACACGGTGCGCATCTACACGCTCGCGTTCACCGACTTCCGCATGGGTTACGCCTCGGCCTGGGCCTGGGTCCTGGTGCTTGCGGTCGGCATCGTCACGCTGATCATGTTCCGCGCCGCCGGACAGCTCGTCTACTACGCAGGGGAGGACAACAAGTGAGCATCAAACTCGCGGACGGCCGCGTCATACCAAGGCGCGAACGCACCACCTCCGAACGCGTCAGGTCGGCCGTCTGGCACCTGTCCCTTCTGGCCGTGCTCGCCGTCGTCCTCTACCCGGCCGTGTGGGTGATCGCCGCGTCCCTCAAGGGCACGACCGACATCATCACCGACACCTCGCTGATCCCCGACCCCGTCACCTGGGACAACTTCAGGAGCGCCTTCGGGGGCCTCACCGGCATCCCGCTGTGGCGGTTCTTCTGGAACTCCACCGTCATCGCCTCCCTGTCGGTCATCGGCATCGTGATGTCCTGCTCGATCACCGCATACGCCCTGGGCCGCCTGGAGTTCCCCGGCCGCAAAGCCATGTTCGCCGTCGTGATCTCCACGCTCCTGCTGCCCGGCCAGGTCATGCTCATCCCGCAGTACCTCATCTTCAGCGAACTGAACATGGTCAACACCATCACCCCGCTGGTCATCGGGAAGTTCCTGGCCCTGGACGCGTTCTTCGTGTTCCTCTACATCCAGTTCCTGCGCGGCATCCCCCGAGAACTGGACCAGGCCGCGAAGATCGACGGCGCCGGACACTTCCGGATCTTCTTCTCGATCATGCTGCCGCTCATGCGGCCCGCGATCGTCACCTCCGCGATCTTCACCTTCATCTGGTCGTGGAACGACTTCATGGGCCCGCTGATCTACCTGCACGAGATCGACAAGTTCCCGCTGCCCCGACTCCTCCAGTCCTACAACAACTCCGAGGGCATCTCGAACTACGGCGGCATGATGGCCATGACGCTCCTGTCGCTGGTCCCCGTGGTGCTGTTCTTCCTGGTCTTCCAGAAGTTCCTCATCAAGGGCATCGCCACCTCGGGCGTCAAGGGCTAGACCATGGTGACGAGGGAGCAGACAGTGCGCCGACGCAAAGTCCGCAGCCGGGGCCGCCGCACGCCCGGCCAATGGTCGACCCAGTTCGCGCTCTTCGCCGAGTGCCTGCTGACCGGCGTGTGGTTCACCGTCGCGGCGCTGCCGATCGTGACGGTCCCGGCCGCGCTGGCCGCGTCCGCGAGACACCTGTCGGCGTTCGTCGACGGCACTCCCTCGTCCCTCGGCGACTTCGTCGGCGATCTGCGCACCGCGGTCAGGGAGGGCTGGCGGGCCGGGGCGGCCGTCATCGGCTGCGCCGCACTGCTGGCCCTCGACCTGGCGGTGCTCGCGCAGGAGGGCGTCCCGGGCCGAAGCCAGATGGCCCTGCTGACGCTGATGGTCACCGCGCTCGCGGCGACGGTGCTGCTGCGGGCGGCGGCCGCGTGGGAGCCCGGCGAGAACTGGCGGGGCCTGTTCGCAGTCGCCGTGGACGACACCAGGCGCGATCTGAGCGGCACCGGCATCCTGTTGGGGGGCTTGGCGGTCCTGCTTGCGTGCATGTGGGCGCTGCCGATCCTGTTCATGCCGATGAGCGGGTGCGTGGTCGGCGCGGCGGTGGCGGTCCGCCGGCGCCGCTTGCACCGGACGGAGGGATGAGCCGGAGCGAGAGCGTTGCCCTGCCAGGGGAGTAGGTGCGACTCATGCTCAAGTAGGACGGTATTCCTTCCAGCGAAGGTGGTCGATGCTTGCTAGCGTGAGAGGCATCCATTCCCTGGAGGTAGCCATGTCCCAATCGCTTCAACCCCCAACCAGACCGCCTCGCCCCGGCTCCGTCACGGTCGCCGTGTGGCTCCAGATCCTCCTCGCCGTCGCATTGGTCGTCTCGGCGATCGTCGGCGCGGTCTACGGCGCCGACGCCGAAGCGGCCTTCGAGGCCGAGCTGGCCAGCCAGGGTCTGGAGATAGCCGACCTGCCCGACGACTCGCAGAACGACTTCGGCGGCGGCGCGGGCATGTACACCACCCTCGTGGTGGCCCTCGGCCTGCTCACCCTGGGACTCCTCAACGGCGCCGGCAAGCGCCCGGCCCGCATCATCACCTGGGTCATCCAGCCGCTGGTGCTCGTCTGCGGCGGTTTCGCCTTCGCCGGGCAGCTGTTCCTGGGGCCGTTCCTCCAGTGGACGTTCGACAACTCCGGCGAGGAGAACCTGGAGGCCCTCGATGCCGGTGCCCTGGTCGACGCCGCCTTCGCGGCCTTCCCCGCCTGGAGCGTCGCAGTCGACTGGGCCGTCGTCCTGCTGGCGACCCTCGGCTCGCTCCTGGTGATCATCCTGCTGGCAGTGCCCTCCGCCAATGCGTTCTTCCGCAAGCCGGAACAGCGTATGGACATCCCGGGTGCGCCCCCGCAATAGCCCTGAGGGACAACCACAACCCGGACCGGTACATCGGTCCGGGTTGTTTCCTATCACGTTTTTAACTAAAGATATATTGACTTCGAGGTTTACAACCTCCTCTATAGACGGCCCGTTGCCAGCCCCAACTCTTCAAAAAGTCGGGCTCCGCCCGTCAGCTACCGATCAACAGCCCGTCATTTTGGGAATACAGTGTCGTACCCCTGAGGCTAGAATCGCTGTACACCCACCGAACCGACGTCGAACCGCACCGCGTCCGCGAACCTCGCGGGCGAGAGGAGACCGAGAAGGCTCGATCGAGCCACCGAGAGGACCGCCTTGAGCAAGTCAGCAGCGCCACCCGCCGGCTGGGGCGTATGGACGTGGCCCAACCTGGTCACCGCTGTCCGCCTGCTGGGGATTCCGCTGTTCTGCTATCTCCTGATGGCCACGGAGTACTACTGGCAGGCCGCGGTGGTGCTCGCCGTCGGCGGCGGCACCGACTGGGTCGACGGGCAGATGGCCCGGCGCATGAACCAGGTCTCGAAGCTCGGGCGCCTGCTGGATCCGTTCGTTGACCGGCTCTACATCCTCACCGCGCTGCTGTCGTTGACGTACGTCGGCCTGCTGCCGTGGCTGTTCACTCTGGCGGTGCTGCTGCGCGAAGCCGTCCTGGTGTCCATGGTGCTGGTGCTCCGCTGGCACGGATTCGCGCCGCCGCAAGTGCACTTCCTCGGCAAGTGCGCGACCACGGTGGTGTTCATGTCCTTCCCGGTGCTCGTCATCGCCGGCCTGGTGGCCGACAGCGACTCCTGGGCCAAGCCGCTGGGTTGGGCCCTGGCGTGGTGGGGTCTGGGCCTGTACTGGCTGGCCGCGGTGGTCTACTTGAGGCAGGCGACCGGCCTGATCCGCGGCAAGCACGCCCGCGAGCATGTGACCGCCTGAATAGCACCGGTATCGGCAGCCTTCATCACGCAAGGCACGCCCCGCCGTCGGCGCCCTCTCAGTAGGCGATACGGTCATGTGCGTCCGACCCGCCGATCGGCGGGCTTCTCAGAGGGGAGCACCAGGTGATTCCGGAGGAACTGCGCTATACGGCGGAGCATGAGTGGGTCGAGCAGAGGGAGGGGAATATCGTCCGTATCGGTATTACCGACTTCGCTCAGAGCGCACTCGGCGACGTCGTGTTCGTCCAGCTCCCGGAGGTAGGCGCCGAGGTGAGGACGGAGCAGGTGGTCGGCGAAGTGGAGTCGACCAAGAGCGTCTCTGACGTGTACGCTCCTGTGACCGGTAAGATTTTCGCATGCAATGACAAATTGGCGAAAACCCCGGAATTGGTGAACGACGACCCCTATCAGGCAGGCTGGATGTTCGACATCGAGGTCGAGGATTCCGGCTCGCTCACTGCTTTGCTCAACGCCGATGCGTATGCGAAGCTAACTACGGAGTGACCAGAGGGTCCAGACTTGTAGAAGGTGGCAATCCATGACGCGTTCGAATGATGAGTTCCCTCCGCCGGATGTGACGGCCACGATGAACCTCTCCGCCTTGCAGGAGAGCGGCGAGGTCGACGCGGAGCTGAATTCGGCACGACTGGCAGATTCACTGCCGGCGGGAACCGCGCTGCTGGTAGTCCGCCGTGGACCCAATGCCGGCGCCCGTTTCCTGTTGAACACCGAGGTGACGACCTCCGGACGTCATCCCGATTCAGATATCTTCCTTGACGACGTGACTGTCTCCCGGCGCCACGCCGAGTTTCATCGTGACGCGGTCGGTTTCACCGTCCGCGACGTCGGCAGTCTCAATGGCACTTATGTGAACCGTGAGCGCGTGGAGACCGCGACGCTCGGCAACGGCGACGAAGTGCAGATCGGCAAGTTCCGCCTGGTGTTCATCAGCGGCCCCAAGCCCGCCGCCGCCTGAGCGGCCGCGTTCGAGGCGCCGCCGTGCACCGGCGCAGTGCCGTTCACTCGCTTCGAGTGTCGGTGTATTGCGAGTAGGCTGAGACACAGAGGGACCCGCCTCGGGATCACCCGTGGCGGGTCCGGCATCAGTGGTGACGGCAGCTGTTGGAGGCGAACCGGTGCGGATGATGACCGTAGTCGGGGTCCGCGTGGAACTCCCGAGCAACCAACCGGTAGTCCTCTTGAAAGAGGCCGATGGCAATCGGTACCTGCCGATATGGATCGGCACGGTCGAGGCGGCGGCGATCGCCTACCAGCAGCAGGATGTGCAGCTGTCCCGCCCGCTCACCCATGACCTCATGCGCGATCTGCTCGAAGCACTGGACGCGACGCTGTCGTCGGTGGAGATCACCGAGCTGCGCGAGACGGTCTACTTCGCCGAGCTCGTCTTGAACGACGATCTTCGGGTGTCTTCGCGCTCCTCGGACGCGATCGCGCTCGCGCTGCGCACCGATTCCCCGATCTGGTGCGCCGACGAGGTCCTGGACGAGGCCGGGGTGGTCCTTCCGGACACACAGGAGGACGAAGTGGAGAAGTTCCGCGAGTTCCTCGAAGAGATCAGCCCCGAGGACTTCGGCGAACACCACTGATCTGACCTGCGGCTCTCTACCTGCCGCAACACTGTCGAGCAATTCTCTTGTTCCAGCCATTGTGGTGGCTCCCGGCGTTAGTCTCACCTTCGTAGACAGCCTCACGGCGCGGAGGATGCGATGGATGCCCACAGTGAATCGACCGCTCGAACCACGGTCCCGCCCAGCCAGATCCGGGGTTGGCGCGGCACGGCCGCGTGCCGGGTCGTGGGCATCACCTACCGCCAACTCGATTACTGGGCCCGCACCGGCCTGGTCGAGCCGAGCGTCCGCCGGGCCTCGGGGTCGGGGTCGAACCGCCTCTACTCCTTCCGGGACATCATCGTCCTGAAGGTCATCAAGCGCCTCCTGGACGCCGGGGTCTCGCTCCAGAACATCCGCAAGGCCGTCGAGGCGCTGCGCAGCCGCGGCGTCAAGGACCTGGCGGAGATCACACTCATGTCCGATGGGACGACCGTCTACGAGTGCCGCTCGGCCGGCGAGGTCATCGACCTGCTGCGCGGGGGCCAGGGCGTGTTCGGGATCGCGGTTCGCGCCACGGTCACCGAGGTGATGGGCCGCCTGTCGGCTCTCCCGGGGGAGGCGCCGGTCAAGGCACCGACGCAGTTGCACGTGCCCGACGCGGCGGCTCACATGAGCGAGGTGCCCGGAAGACGGCAATCGGCATCCTGACATACGATGGCGGCAGAGCCGGAAAACCGGGCGGGAGAGATCGTGGGCCTCATGCGCTACACGGCACCGAAGGGGCAAGTCCCTCGCTTCAAACTCTCAGGTACCAGGACCGCCCGGGATTGGCCGCTCTGAAGCCGGCGCGCCGGTGACAGACGAGGGGACCGCAACTGCCGTCGACCTGTCACCGGAGGACCCGTGTCCGACCGTTCCTTCTCTTCCCGCCACATCGGCACCAGCGCCGCCGACCGCGACGCGATGCTCAAGGCCGTGGGCCAACCCAGTATCGAGGCGCTCATGGACGCCTGTATGCCCGCGCTGATCCGCTCGTCCGATTCGCTCGCGCTGCCCGCGGCGGTGTCGGAGACCGAGGCGCAGGCCGAGCTGCGTGCGATCGCCGAGTCCAATCGGCCGATGCGTTCGATGATCGGCCTGGGCTACCACGGCACCCACACCCCGGCGGTGATCCGTCGGGGTGTCCTGGAGAACCCCTCTTGGTACACCGCTTATACGCCGTATCAGGCCGAGATCAGCCAGGGCCGGCTTGAGGCGCTGCTGAATTTCCAGACCGTGATCGCGGACCTGACGGGGCTGCCGGTGGCGGGCGCGAGCCTGCTCGACGAGGCGAGTGCGGCGGCCGAGGCGATGCTGCTGGCGCGCCGGGCCGCCTCGCGCGGGGCCTCCGATGTGTTCGTGGTGGATTCGCGGGTGCTGCCGCAGACCCTCGCGGTGCTGCGGACTCGGGCCGAGCCGCTCGGCATCGATCTGGTCGTCACCGACTGCGGGGACGAGACGAATCTGCCCGAGTCGATGTTCGGGATGTTGTTGCAGTACCCAGGCGTTGACGGCGCGATCCTCGACTGGTCCGAGGCCATGGCGGCCGCGCATGAGCGCGGCGCGAAGGTCGCGGTGGCGGCCGACGTCCTGGCGCTCGTGCTGTTGCGCGCGCCGGGGGAGTTCGGTGCGGACATCGTGGTCGGTTCGACCCAGCGGCTCGGCATGCCGATGGGCTTCGGCGGTCCGCACGCGGGGTACATGTCGGTCCGTGAGGAGCTCAAGCGCCAGCTGCCCGGCCGGCTGGTCGGCGTCTCGCGCGACTCGTCCGGGGCTCCGGCGCTGCGGCTCGCGTTGCAGGCGCGGGAGCAGCACATCCGGCGGGAGCGTGCGACGAGCAATATCTGTACCGCCCAGGTGCTTCCGGCGGTCATGGCGGCGTCGTACGCGGTGTGGCACGGCCCCGAGGGGCTGCGCCGGATCGCCGAGGACACCGCGGAGAAGGCGGCCCGGCTCGCGGCCTCGCTGCGCGGGTCCGGGATCGACGTGGCGGGGGATTCGTGCTTCGACACGGTGGTGGCCCGGATGCCGGGCCATGCCGACACGGTCGTCGCCGAGGCCGCGGCCATCGGGATCAACCTGCGGCGGGTGGACGCCGACACGGTGGCCGTCGCGTGCGACGAGACCACGACCGAGGCGGACCTGCGAATCGTCTGCGACGCCTTCGGGGCGCGGCTCGCCGGCGCGACCGCTGCGGCGATTCCGGTGTCGCTGCGGCGTGAGGACGCGATCTTGACGCATCCGGTGTTCTCTTCGCATCATTCGGAGACGGCGATGATGCGTTATCTGAAGCGTCTCGCCGATGTGGATTATGGACTTGATCGGGGCATGATTCCGTTGGGGTCGTGCACGATGAAGTTGAATGCGGCGGCGGAGATGGAGCCGATCACGTGGCCGGAGTTCGCGGATGTGCACCCGCTCGCTCCCCGGGAACAGACCGCGGGTTGGCGGCGTTTGATCGAGCAGCTCGAGGGCTGGCTGGCGGACGTGTGCGGCTATGCGGCCGTTTCGGTGCAGCCCAATGCGGGTTCCCAGGGTGAGTTGGCGGGGCTGCTGGCCATCCAGGCGTGGCAGTCCGATCGCGGGGAGGCGGGCCGTGATGTGTGCCTGATTCCGGCGTCGGCGCATGGCACGAATGCGGCGTCGGCGGTCCTGGCCGGCATGCGCGTGGTGGTCGTCGCCTGCGATGAGGCCGGCAATGTCGACTTGGCGGACTTGGACGCGAAGATCGCGGCCAATGCCGATTCCCTGGCGGCGCTGATGGTCACGTATCCGTCGACGCACGGCGTGTACGAGGAGTCCATCGTGGAGGTGTGCGGGAAGGTCCATGACGCGGGCGGGCAGGTGTACGTCGACGGGGCGAACCTGAACGCATTGCTGGGATGGGCGAAGCCGGGCCGGTTCGGGGCGGACGTCTCGCACCTGAATCTGCACAAGACGTTCTGTATTCCGCACGGCGGTGGCGGTCCGGGCGTGGGTCCGGTGGCCGTGGCCGAGCACCTGGCGCCGTATCTGCCTTCCGACCCCATGGCCGAGGCGCCGGGCGCGGTCGGGCCGGTCTCCCAGGCCCGCTGGGGTAGTGCCGGCATCCTCCAGATTCCGTGGATGTACCTGCGGATGATGGGGCCCGACGGCGTCACCGCGGCGACCGCGTCCGCCGTGCTGGCGGCGAACTACATTGCCGCGCGCCTTCGCGAGTCGTATCCGGTGCTGTACGCGGGAGAGCAGGGCCTGGTCGCGCACGAGTGCATCCTCGACCTGCGCGAGCTCACCCAGCGGACGGGCGTGACGGTCGAGGATGTGGCGAAGCGGCTCATCGACTACGGCTTCCACGCCCCGACGATGTCGTTCCCGGTGGCCGGGACGCTCATGGTCGAGCCGACGGAGTCCGAGGACCTGGCCGAATTGGACCGGTTCTGCGAGGCGATGATCGCGATCCGGGCGGAGATCGACCAGGTCGGGGCTGGTGTCCTGCCGGTGGAGGAGTCGGCGCTTCGCCTGGCGCCGCACACCGCCGCGGTGGTGACGGGCGACGAGTGGGACCGGGCGTATTCCCGCACCGAGGCGGCCTGGCCTGCCGGAGTGTCAACGGCGAAGTACTGGCCGCCGGTGGGCCGGATCGACAATGCCTGGGGGGATCGGAACCTGGCGTGCACGTGCCCGCCGTTGGACGCCTATACCGGTTGAGGTTCGCTCTGGTTCGGATGACCGGTGAGTAGGGCTCGTCTGCGTGGGCGTGGACGGGCTCTACACTGGCTGCCGACGCATCCCCCAGGAGTGAGCAGATGGTTTTCGGTACCGCGCGCGCCGTGAAGTCCCACCGGCTGGGTCGGCGACGCAAGAAGGGCGGGTCGCGGCTGCCCATTGCGCCGTGGATCATGATCACGCTGGTGTGCGTGCTGGTCGCGTCGGCGTTGACGGCCGGATTCGTGACATTGATCCGTTCGGGGTGCGGTTCGGATGTGTGGCGGGTGACCGTGGCCGCGTCGCCGAGTCTGGCCGGGGCGCTGGATGATCTGGCACGGGAGTGGGAGTCGCAGGACCCGAAGGTCGACGGCCAGTGCGTGGGCGTCAGTGTCTCGGAGGTTTCGTCGTCCGATGCCTCGCGCGGCCTGACGGGGCAGTGGAACGAGAAGACGCTCGACACGGAGCCGATCGCGTGGGCGACCGATTCGCAGGCGTGGATCGACTGGGTCGGCGGCAGTGAAGTCACGGCCGGGTATTTCCAGGCCGATCCGGTGGTGCTGGGTGAGTCGAAACCGGTGTTGGCGGTCGCGGAGTCGACGGCCGAGAGTCTGGGTTGGGTCGGTGGGGAGCCGCCGTCGTGGAGCGACGTGCTCGACGCTGCCGCCGCGGGGGACTTGACCATGGCCGCGGCGAACCCGCGCACCTCGACCGAGGGCCTGGTGACGATGCTCAATGCCGTGGGTGACGGTGAGGGCGGGATCGATCCGAGTGCGATGAGCCGTTTCGGTGAGGCCATCGACGCCGGCATGTCCGCCGAGAACGCCGAGACGCTGGTTGACGAGATCCTCGCCTCCGAGGACCCGGCCCTGACCGGAAAGGCCTTCACCACGCTCGACTTCCAGGTCGAGGACATCAATCTGGATGCGGGCTTGGAAGAGGACCCTCTGATCCCGATTACACCCGCCGGCAGCGGGTTCAATGCCGTCTCCACCTACCAGGTACTCGACGGGACCGGTTGGGTCTCGCCGGGCGACGGGAAGGTCGCTACGCAGTTCGGCGCTTTCCTGGAGTCCGCCGAGGCGCAGGAGGAACTGGCCGGCGCTGATCTGAGCCCGGTCGATGACGCGGCCGCGGCGTCCATCAGCGGCGAGACCGTGCATGAGGCGGTGCGGGCCTGGCAGGCACTGCGTCGCGACCTCAATGTGCTGTTCGTGGTCGACCGGTCCACGGACGGGACTGCGGGCGGCGACGTCGCAGGGGCGGAGCTGGCGACGGTGGCGGCGACCGTGGAGCAATTGGCGTCGACGTCGCAGGCGGGGCTGTGGGCGTTCGGCGACGGGGCGACCGAGGACAATTGGGAGTCATTGGCGCCGCTGGCGGAGTTGTCGGATGACAATAGATCGGAGATGGCGTCGGCGATTTCGAACCTGGGGGACCAGGCGTTGTACGAGGGCGGGTCGCCGCTGTTCAAGGCGGTGACGGATGCGTACACGTTCATGGCCGAGCATGCGGTCGAGGGTGCGGATAACGTTGTGGTCGTGTTGACTGCTGGTGGGACGGATTCGGTGAGTTCGCCGTCGATCGATGAGACGGTGGACGACCTGGCTGATGCGTCGGGTTCGCTGTCGGAGCCGGTTTCGGTGGTCACGGTCGGTTTCGATGCCGCGGATGCGGACAATCTGACGCGGATCGCGGAGGCGACGCAGGGCTGGTATATCGAGGCGCCCGCCGACGGCGGGGTGCTGGATCAGATCCGGTCGATGGGGTGAGATTCGGGACGGTCGCGGCGGCCCCTCCGGGAATGCCCGCAGGGTGCCGGGGGCGGTTGGTGGAGGTCGACCGGTTCGAATGGCGTCTGGGCGACGGCGGTGACCCGGCCGAGCTCGTGGCGGACTTCTGTGCCCTGTACGCGGAGCCGCATACCGACACTGACGGTTCGATCTGCGGCGTTGCCGTACTCGTTTCGGCGGCGGCCGGTGCGGTCATGGTCGGCGGCGCCACCGGAGCGCACACCCCGATAGCGGCCGTCCCGGATGTAGCGCTGGTGGCCTTCCGCCACGGCCCCGAACGCGCCCCTGCCCCGCCCGGGGAGTTCGGTGTGGGGGCCTGGAGCCGGTCGTGGTCGGGGGCCGATCACGCCAAGGCGGTGATGGCGGTGCAGGAGGCCATCGGGCGCGGTGAGGTCTATCAGGCTTGCGTCGTGGGGCACCGCAGTGCGCCGTGGCACGGCGATGCGGCCCGGGCGGCTGCGGCGGTGTGCGGTATCGAGGGCGCGGCGTGGGGCGGGGTTCTGGCGGGCGAGGACTGGATGGTCGCAACCGGTTCGGGTGAGTGTTTCCTCGAATCGGACGGCACCACGGCGTCCACCTATCCCATCAAGGGCACCGCGCCGGCAACCGATGCGGGCCTGGCGGAGCTGGCCGCTTCGGTGAAGGAACGCGCCGAACACGTCATGATCGTCGATCTCGAGCGCAACGACCTCGCTCGCGTCGCCGTCCCCGGCACCGTGACCGTCCCCAAGCTGTTCCGGCTGCGACGTTGGGCCGACCTGTGGGAGGCCGAATCCCAGGTCTCTTGCCGGCTCGCCTCCGATACGGGCATGGACGAGCTGCTGCGGGCGATGTGCCCGCCCGGTTCGGTCACCGGCACCCCGAAACTGGCGATGCTCGACATCGTCGCCGCGCTGGAGCCGGTCGGGCGCGGCCCCGCCATGGGCGGCTTCGGCTACTTTTCGGGCGGCCGGTTGCGCCTGGGCGTGTCGATCCGGACGGTCGCCTTCGACGCCGAACGGGTCCACGTATGGGCCGGCGGCGGCATCACGTGGCGCTCGGACCCGGGCGCGGAAGTGGCCGAAGCCGAGGCGAAAGCCGCCGGTGTCGTTCGGGCCCTAACGGATGCGTGAGGTCTTCCAGATCGCGATCGTCTGCTCCTTCGCGGCCTCGCGCAGGTCGTCGGGCCATTCGGCGCGGTAGAGCCGCAGCCGGGGCGTGGTGGAATCGAGTTCGACCACGCATCCGAGCGCCATGGGCGGATCGGGGTGGACACGGCGGAGCCAGGCAGTGCCAGTGCTGCTGTCGTCCCCGCTGACTTGAATGGTGCGATGCTCCAATTGGAACTGTCCTAGGATTTTCGGCTCGCTCATGCCCCGGGTCCTCACCGTTTTGCTGTTCCCACCGATACAGGCCCAGCCCCGAGTTGATGTCAGCACCTCTGGCGAACCTGAGGTCAATCTTTCCCGCCTGCTCATAGCGATGTCAATACCCTGCTTGATACCTCGGGGGTGAATGCGCGCCCGATGACCAGGGCGGACCGGGTGGTGTCGGGTTGTGGTCTGCTGTGCGGATCGGACAAAAGCGGCCGAGGCCCTGTGTCAGACTCCTGATGTGAGTGATGATGCGGATTTCCAACAGATCGCCGATGCGGCCTTCGATCTGGCTCGGCAAGGCGAGACCGACCGTCTTCTGGCGTTTGTGGACGGCGGAGTCCCCATCGATTTGGTGAACGGGTCGGGCGATTCGTTGCTCATGCTCGCGGCCTATCACGGGCACGCCGACACCGTCCGGGCCCTGCTCGGCCGAGGCGCCGAAGTCGACAAACGCAACGACCGCGACCAGTCGCCATTGGCCGGCGCGGTCTTCAAGGACTTCGGTGAGGTCGTGACCGTCCTGCTCGCCCACGGCGCCGACCCCGACATCGGCACCCCCTCGGCCCGGCAGATCGCGGCCATGTTCGACCGCGACGCCTTCAAGGACGGCTAGGCCTGCCAGCGCGGTGTGGTTGCTTGTGGTTTCGGGCTTTTAGAGCGCTCGCATGCCTTCGGGGAGGCGTCCCCATGCGTGGAGGTCTCTGAGGTGTGTGTCGAGGATGTCGGCGAAGGCGCTGGCGGCTTTTGTCAGTGGTGTTTCGGCGCGGGAGGCGAGGGTGATGGTGCGGCTGGCTCCGGGTGGGGCGATCGGTGTGGCGCGGAGGCCTGGGGTGGCGGCGGCGATCATTGCCGGTAGGAGTGCGATGCCGAGTCCGGCTTCGACGAGTGAGGCGACGCCGTCGGTGGCGCCGCCGTCGACGCTCACGATCGGGGTGAATCCGGCTGCGCGGCATGCTTCGATGGTGATGTTGCGCAGGTCGTAGCCGTGTGCGGGTAGGACGAATGCTTGTTCTCTGAGTTGTGGGAGTCCGATGTAGGCCTGGCGGGTCAGTGGCGGCAGGTGTGCCGCGGAGGCGACGGCGAGGGCTTCGCGCAGGAGCGGGGTGACTGTCAGGCCGGTGCCGGGGCCTCGTTCGCCGATGGTGAAGGCCAGGTCGAGGTCGCCGGCGGCGAGCCGCTCGGTCAGTGGCCCGGAGCCGTCCTCGGTGATCGAGACCCGTACGCCCGGGTGGGCTTCGCGGTAGCGGATCAGTAGGGGTGCGATGAGCCAGGAGCATAGTGATGGGGTGGCGCCGAGTCGTAGTCGTCCGGCGCGTATGGCGAGGACGTCGTCGATGTCGGTGTGTGCGGCTTCGTGGGCGGCGGTGATGCGTCGTGCGTGGGGTAGCAGTGTCCGTCCGGTGTCGGTGAGTTCGATTCGGCCGCGGGTGCGTGTGAGGAGGGTGGCGCCGAGTTCTGTTTCGAGTGCGGCGATCTGCTTGCTCAGTGATGGTTGCGTCACACCGAGGTTTTCGGCTGCTTGGGTGAAATGCCGTGTTTCTGCGACGGTGATGAATGCGGTGAGCTGCTGCGGGCGCATGTTCATAACGTATCGGCATGGAAAGTCGCTTGGCCATGCATTGGACTCGTGATGCGTATCGCGTCTAGCGTTGGGCACCGTGTCTACCGCAGTGCAGCCGCGCAAAGCCGCGCCACCCAAGCCCCAGAGCCGATTGCGCTCATCCATCGGCCTGAAGATCGTCATGGCCGTCTCCGGCATCCTGTTGGTGGGGTTCATCATCGCCCACATGGCCGGCAACCTCCACGTCTTCGAGGGCCGCGAGGAGATGAACGCCTACGCCCACGGTCTGCGGACGTTCGGCGAGCCCCTGCTGCCTCACGAATCGCTCCTGTGGGTGATGCGGATCGGCCTCATTGCCGCCGTCGCCGCCCACATCTGGTCCGCGATCGTCCTCACCCACCGCGCCATTCACGCCCGGCCCGTGCGCTACGCCTCGAAGAAGCCCGCCAAGGGCGAGTCGCGTCATGCCGTGGCCACGATGCGCTGGGGTGCGGTCGTCATCGTCCTCTTCGTGATCTGGCACCTGCTCGACCTGACCTGGCGCACCGTCAATCCCGTCAAGGACGTCCCCGACGCCTATGGCGCCGTGGTGGCGACGTTCGACCCTTCGCGCTGGCCGGTCACCGTCTTCTATCTCCTGGCTCTGGTCGCCCTCGGATTCCACCTGCGCCATGGCGTCTGGTCGGCCGTGCAGACCATTGCCGGGCCGAACACCGCCTGGCGAGGTCGCACGCAGGCGATCGCGTTGGGTCTGGCCGTCATCGTCGTCGCCGGGTTCGCGATCGTGCCCCTGGCCGTCACCTTCGGACTGGTGAGCTGAACATGAATCAAGCAAGCGAATTCTTCACTGTCGGCGAGGCCGTCGCCGACGCCAAGGCCCCGGCCGGGCCGATCGCCGAACGCTGGGAGCAGCGGCGCTTCTCCGGGAGACTGGTCAACCCGTCGAACCGGCGCAAGCTCCGCGTCATCGTCGTCGGCACCGGCCTCGCCGGCGCCTCCGCGGCCGCCACGCTCGGCGAGCTCGGCTACCGGGTCTCGAACTACTGCTTCCAGGACTCGCCGCGCCGCGCCCACTCCATTGCCGCGCAGGGCGGGATCAATGCCGCCAAGAACTACCGCAATGACGGCGACAGCGTGCACCGGCTGTTCTACGACACCGTCAAGGGCGGCGACTTCCGCAGCCGCGAGTCGAATGTGCACCGCCTCGCCGAGGTCTCGACCGAGATCATCGACCAGTGCGTGGCCCAGGGTGTCCCGTTCGCCCGTGAGTACGGTGGCCTGCTGGACAACCGGTCCTTCGGCGGCGCCCAGGTGAGCCGGACGTTCTACGCCCGCGGCCAGACCGGCCAGCAGCTGCTGCTGGGCGCCTACCAGGCGCTGGAGCGCCAGGTCGGCGCCGGCGCCGTCGAGTTGCACACCCGCCACGAAATGCTCGAACTGGTGGTCGTCGAGGGCAAGGCCCGCGGCATTGTCGTGCGCGACATGGTCACTGGCGACATCTCCACTGAGATGGCCGACGCGGTCGTGCTCGCGACCGGCGGCTACGGCAACGTGTTCTTCCTGTCGACCAATGCCAAGGGCTGCAACGTCACCGCCTCTTGGCGGGCCCACCGCCAGGGCGCGTACTTCGCCAACCCCTGCTACACGCAGATCCACCCGACCTGCATTCCGCAGTCGGGGGAACACCAGTCCAAGCTCACCCTCATGTCCGAGTCGCTGCGCAATGACGGCCGCGTCTGGGTGCCGAAGGAGCGGGGCGACGACCGTGAACCGGCCGACATTCCCGAAGCCGACCGCGACTACTACCTCGAGCGCCGCTACCCGGCGTTCGGGAACCTCGTGCCCCGCGACATCGCTTCCCGTGCCGCCAAGGCCGTGTGCGATGAAGGGCGCGGCGTCGGCCCCGGCGGGCTCGGTGTCTACCTCGACTTCGCCGACGCCATCGGCCGCCTCGGCGAGCCCGCGGTGAAAGCCAAATACGGCAACCTGTTTGACATGTACGAACGGATCACCGGCGAGAACCCGTACGAGCGGCCCATGCGCATCTACCCGGCGGTGCACTACACCATGGGCGGACTGTGGGTCGACTACGACCTGTCCTCGAACATCCCGGGCCTGTTCGTCACCGGCGAAGCGAACTTCTCCGACCACGGCGCCAACCGCCTCGGCGCCTCGGCGCTCATGCAGGGCCTGTCGGACGGCTACTTCGTTTTGCCCAACACCATCTCCGACTACCTCGCCGACGGCCCCTTCGAGCCCGTCCCCGACACCCATGAGGAAGTCGTCGCCGCCCGCAAGGCCGTGGACGAGCGCATCGCGTTCTTCCTCGGCAACGACGGCGACCGCACGGTCGACTCCTTCCACCGCGAACTGGGCAAGATCATGTGGGAGTACTGCGGCATGGAACGGTCCGAGGAGGGCCTGACCAAGGCCATCGGCCTGGTGCGGGACCTCAAGGACGAGTTCTGGAAGCGGGTCAAGGTCACCGGCAAGGCCGAGGAACTCAACCAGCAGCTGGAGAAGGCCGGCCGGGTCGCCGACTTCTTCGAACTCGCCGAGCTGATGTGCATCGACGCGCTCCACCGCACCGAATCGTGCGGCGGGCACTTCCGCGCCGAATCCCAGACCGACGACGGCGAAGCCAAGCGCGACGACGAGAACTTCTCCTACGTCGCCGCCTGGGAGTACGCCACCGAAGCGCCTGTCCTGCACCGCGAAGCGCTCGAATTCGAATACGTCAAGCCCACCCAACGGAGCTACAAGTGAAATTCAGCTTGCGAATCTGGCGCCAGCCCAGCGCCGACGCCGAAGGCCGCATGGTCACCTACGTCCTCGACGACATCTCCGAGGACGCCTCGTTCCTGGAAATGCTCGACGTGCTCAACGAGCAGCTCATCGCCGAAGGCGAAGACCCGGTCGCGTTCGACCACGACTGCCGTGAAGGCATCTGCGGGGCCTGCTCCCTGGTCATCGACGGCCAGCCGCACGGCCCGCAGGCCGCGACCACGACCTGCCAGCTCCACATGCGCAAATTCAAAGACGGCGACCTCATCGACATCGAGCCGTGGCGCGCCGGGGCCTTCCCCGTCGTGCGCGACCTCGTCGTCGACCGCACCGCCTTCGACCGCATCATCCAGGCCGGCGGCTACATCTCCGCGCCGACCGGGACCGCCCCCGAGGCCCACTCGGTGCCGGTGCCGAAGCAGGACGCCGACGCGGCCTTCACCGCCGCGGCGTGCATCGGCTGCGGCGCCTGTGTGGCGGCCTGCCCCAACGGGTCCGGCATGCTCTTCATGGCCGCCAAGGTCGCCCACCTGGGCCTCATGCCGCAGGGCCAGCCCGAACGGCACACGCGCGTGCTCGGCATGGTCGCCGAACACGACGCCTCCGGCTTCGGCGGCTGCACCAACGCAGGCGAATGCTCGGCCGCGTGCCCGAAGGAAATCGGTCTCGACGTCATCGGACAGCTCAACCGAGACTTCCGCAAGGCCGCCGTCCGCGCCGCCTAGCGCCAC
This sequence comes from Glycomyces buryatensis, assembly GCF_004912275.1. Lineage (GTDB taxonomy): Bacteria > Actinomycetota > Actinomycetes > Mycobacteriales > Micromonosporaceae > Glycomyces > Glycomyces buryatensis. The sequence continues at coordinate 115,733 of NZ_STGY01000083.1, read as the reverse complement.
AACCGAAACGCGGCCCCCGGCATAGCCGGGGGCCGCATCGTTCTCATCCCCGCGTGAGCAGGGAACACCTCATTAGGACAGGCCGCGCTGCATTCGCCCGTCGGCTCATCCTCACCTCGGTGAGGAACAAGTGTGGCCCCCGGCTTCGCCGGGGGCCACTGGTGCATTTGCAACCCCGCGTGAGCGGGGAGACCTTCACCGAGGGCCGGCGGCAGTGCGCGCGCCGCCGGACAGCTGCCTGCGTGTGCAGGTATCCGCTCCCACCCGAACCAACGAGCCTCACCCCACCCGAGTCACGGCCCCAGACTATGACTCGCGTCTCCCCTGCCTCGGCTCGCTCCCGCAAGAGCGCCATCAGCTCCTCGTCCACGACCGCCGAGGCGGCCGTGGCAGGGCGCGGCTTGCGCCGCGGATCAGGCCGCTGCGCGGCCTGCTTGCTAGGCTTATCAGCCTTGACCTGCTGAGACTTCTTCGCTTCGATGTTCACGGTGGTCACCGTAGGTCCCCTCCGGACCAGTTACACCGTTATCGGAATAGTCCCGGCTTGGCGGCCAATCTCAGTGCCGCGATGACGCGGTATGCGCGGGTCCGTCTTTGAACAAGCGGAGGGCCGCGATCGTGGCGGCTGGTACTAAGCCGTGTCCGGGCGGGTGCGTCGCGATGTATTGACGGGCACGGGCTATGAGGCCGTTCCGGTCGTCGGCGGCGTGGCGGGAGACGAGTCGTGCGACGAGGTCGTCCAGGACGACTGCCAGGTCTTCGGCGAGGGGTCCGGTGGGGCCGACGGCGTCGGTGAGGTCCAGGAGCATGGCGAGCCATACCGGGCCGTGGTCGCGGAAGTTCAGTCGCAGGCCCCGCTCGCCTTGGCGGTCGGCCGCATCCAGGAGGTAATGGACTTCGGTGGCCAGGCGCCATGACAGGCCGGCGTGGGAGAAGCGGAGTGAAGCGACGGCACCGGCCGTGGCGTGGAGCGTGATCGCGGCCAGGGCGGGGTCGCACCGGGCGCTGACGGCGGGTGGAGCGTCAGGTGCGGCAGGGTCGGGGCAGAGTCGCTCGATCAGGGGCGCGTCGGCGTAGACGCCGAGGCGTCCGGCGGTGTGGAGGGCCGCGCGCAGTGTCAGCGCGGCCGGGGCGGGGTCGGAGGTGCCTTCGTCGGGGAAGTGCCGGGCGAGGCGGTCGGCGGCCGCTGCGGCCAGGCGATGGCGTCCCGCGCCGGTGTGAAGCCCGACGGCCAATGCGAGGACGCTGCGGAGGCGGGTGCGAGCCTCGGCGCCGTCGAGTCCGGGTCCGGGGCCGGCCATGAGCATGCGGGCGGCCTGGTCGGCGGCACCGACGGCCAGGTCGGGGTCGGCCGCGACGGCGAGGATCCGGGCATTGCGGGCGAGCGCGCAGGCGAGGTCGATGAAGGCGGCGTCGGTGGGGCGGGTGTTGTCATCGAAGGACCTGATGGCCGAGTCGGCAAGAGTGACCGCGGAGATGAGCCGTCCACAGCGCAAGTGTGCCTCGGCGAGATCGAGCTGCAGGGCGGTGAGGAGGTGGGGCGGGGTGTCGAGACCGGTGAGGAGATCGAGGGATTCGGCCAGAGCGGCTTCGGCGGCAGTGTGGGAGCCGGTGGCGGCGTCGGAGCGGGCAGTGAGGGCGAGGAGGTCGGCCAGATCGGCGATGACGCCGGTGTCGTCAGGGTGAATGGTGAGCCAGGCACGATATTCGGCGGCAGTGAGAGCGAAGATGGCCAGCGCGGGGCCGTGATTGCCGGCCTGCGCCAGCCGCGCCGCGTCCCGGTGGGTTCTCCGGGCGTGACGCTTGTTGGGCATTTGCGGACTCCTCGGCGGCAGGGGTCGGAGTGGCCCGGCGGGCGATGGTGACGGTGTGGCAGTGCCGGGTTCCTCATGGTAATCCCGTGCCGGAGATGAGCGACCGGGGGCCGGGGGTCAGTCGATGACGATGCGTGTCGGGCGGGCGTGATCGAGGAAGCGATCGTGGGAGATTTCCCAGCCATAGGCGCCGGCATTGGCGAACAGGAGCCGGTCGCCGGTGGCGATCGTGTCGACGTTCTGCCCGGTGTTGAGGACATCGCGGGGCGTGCACAGTTCGCCGCAGACGCGCACTTGCGTGTTCGATGCCTCGGGACGGCCGGGACCGCGCAGGACCGTGAAGGGATGGGAGTAGCCCCACGCGGCGGGGAGGCGGAAGTGGTGGGTGCCGCCGCGGATGATCGCGAACACCTGCCCGGCAACGGTTTTGACGTCGACCACGTCGGCCACGTACCAGCCGGCGGCCTGCGCGAGGTAGCGTCCGGGCTCGAAGACGAGCTCGATGCCGGTGGTGTCGAGGCCCTCGAGACCGGCCGCCAGAGCGCCCAAGTCGATGGTCTCGCCTCTGGGGTCGGCGCCGAGACCGCCGCCGACATTGACGTACCGCAGGTCCAGGCGGTTGGATCTGGCGGTCTGACGCGACCAGGCGAGCGCGGAGCGGACGTGCCCGATGTAGGCGGCGGCGTCGAGACAGTTGGAGACGGCGTGGAGGTGGAAGCCGGCCACATCGAGGCCGAGGGCGCGGGCGCGGTCGAGCGCGGCGGCAACGTCGACGGGGTCAATGCCGAAGGGCGTAGGGGTGCCGGTCATCTGATGCGTGCCCGGCAGTGCCGGTCCGCGGTTGACGCGCAGGGCGACCGGGCCGGTGAAGCCGGCCGCGGCGAGGCCGTCGAGCTGGCGGACGCTTTCGGCGTGAACGACTACCGGCACCGGTGGGGCGGCCGCTGCGGCGAAGTCGGCGGCCGTTTTGGCCGGACCGGAGAATGCCAGGCGCCGCGCCCCTGCCCCTGCGGCGGCGTTGAGTTCTCCGGTGGAGGCGCATTCGATACCGTCGGCGGCCTCGGTGGCGGCGGCGAGGATCGCGGGATCGGCGCAGGCCTTCATCGCGTACAGGATCGTGGACGGCGCCAAGGCTTCACGGAGCCGTGCCAGGCGTTCACGGAACCTGGTGGGGGAGTAGATCCAGGCGCTGGCCGGGGACCGGAGGGCGGCCAGGGCGTCGTGCAGGTCGGTCACGGGCGGCCTTTCGCGAGTGGATTGTCCACGGTGGTCTCGATTTCGCGGCCCGGGTGCAGGCGCATCGTCAGCAGGGCCTTGGTGGGGACCTGGTCGGCCAGGTAGTAGTCGCGGTCGGCCGCGGGCAGGTCGAGGCCGGCGATGAGGTCGGCCAGGTCCGCCCAGTACGCGGCCGTATCCAGGCCCAGGTCGCGTTCGAGGACGCCTGCGAGCGCGGCGAGATGGTTCTGAAAGAGCGTGTAGGCGACTTTGGAGCGGACCTGATCCATATCGCGTGCGGCGACGGGCGAGTCCGGGGGCAGGGTCAGATCGAACGGGACGGTGGGGGTGTGGATGCGGGCGCCGCCCAGGTCGCGGGTGATCGGCCGAACCGGGACCGGGCCGCGGAACGCCATGAGGCTGTTCTGCAGATGCGCTTCCAGCCCGATCCCCAAGCGGGCCTTGCCCAACACCGGCCCGGTGAACAGTGCCGTGTAATCGCGGATCCAGGCGTCCGCATTGCCCGACCAGTCGGCGTACTCCGCGGCGAGACTGATCCCGGTGACCGGCGAGGTCGCCGCCAGCGCGGTCGATGGGACGCAGACGGCGCCGGCGGGGGTGACATCGGCGAGTGAGGATCGGGCGAGCGCGGTCAGGTCGCGTGAACCCGGCAGCCACACCCCGGAGGTGTCGGCGAGGATCCGATGCTCGGTTTCGGTGCCGCATGCGTGGAGGCGGTCGAGGTAGGTGGCGAGGGCCGGGCCGAGGAGGGCGGTGGTGGGGGAGATGTCGCGCCTGGTGGAGGTGATGTGGATGCCGAGGGCGAGTTTGAGGTAGCCGGGGGCGGTGTGTCCGGCGAGGGTGCGGATCGCGGCGGTGGGCCAGGCCGGGATCGTCTCCTCCAGCAGCCGCAGCCGCCCGGAAGTGAACAGGTCCTGGTGCGTCGGGAGGATGCGGTGTTCGAGTTGCCAGGGATGGACCGGGACGACGGGGGCGGCCAGGTCGAGGCCGGCGAGCATGGGGTGGGTGCGCAGGTCGGCGCCGGAGGTGGCGAGGACGCCTGCGGTGTCGGCGATGAGGCGAATGTGGACCGGCCGGGTCGCCTCCAGGTCGAAGCGTTCGAAATCGGGGATGTCCCAGCCGATCCTGGTGCGCGCGCACGGGTGGAGTTGGTGGCCTTCGGTCGCAAGTGTCTCCAGCAGCCTGGCGGTGCGGTCGGATGCGGCCGTGCAGGCGGCGATGAGGCGGGCGAGGCTGGAAGCGCCGGTGCGTTGTGCGAGTGCGGCCAGGTGCCGGGAGCGGGCCGAGGCGCGGGGGCCCGCGATGGCCAGGCCGGTTTCGGCGCTGGCGAGTTCGGCGGCGAGATGTTCGGGGGCCGGGGCGCCCAGGATCGCTTCAAGGACTGCTACGGGGGTCAGGTCGGGTGCGGTGGTGACATCGAGCTGGCTGAAGGGTCCTTCATTGCTGGCGAAGGCGAAGGACTGCTCGGTGTCGCGGATGCCGGCGAGGTTTTCCCTCCAGGCGGCGGCGAGGGTCTTCGCGGTCAGGTTCATAGCGGGGCTAGGGGGTTGGGGGCGGTCACCCAGATGTCTTTGGTGGGGTTGTCGGCCAGGCGCATCGCCGTGGTGGCCTTGAGCGGCCAGTCCGCTTTGAGGACGGCGTCGGCGAGGTCCCCCGGGGCGCAGGCCTGCCGCGCGGCGTCGGCGACCGGCGCCCACCACTGGCCCGGGTCGGTGCCGGTCCAGGTCGCGAGTGCGTCGACCAGAGCGGTCAATGTCGTCGGGAACAGCGCTGCGATGAGTTTGCGGGTCCGCTCTGGGCCGTCGTCGGTTTGCAGGTCTCCGGCGAGTTGGGGCCAGCCGGTGCGGGGGAGACGGATGCCGCCGAAGTCGCGGTACATCAGCGAATCCGGGCGGTCGCCTTTGCAGATCACGAGGCTGTTCTGGCCGTGGGCTTCCAGGGCGATCCCGGTGCGGTCGAGCAGCCGCAGCGGGGCCATCAATACCGGCACCAGTGCCTGCCACCAGCGGTCGAGGTCGTCTCCGGCGAGGGCGGCGGCGATCGGGCGTCCGGTGGCCGAGTCCGCTGGCCGAGGCGGACTCGGCCAGCGCGGCGAGGGGGACGACATGGTCTTTGGTCAGCAGGTGCGGGGCGGGGCGGACGATCGCCGCCAGATGCGACTGCCCCTGCCCGTCCGGGCCCGGGGCGATGGCGGATCGTTCGCGGACGACGGTGATGCCGTACTTCGCGGCGAGGGCCGGGAGTTCTCGCGAGAGGATGCGGCCGTTGTGGACGGCTGCGGGTGAGACGTGGCGGATCGCCGAGGTCAGTTGCAGGTCCACGGCCAGTTTGATGTGGAGGTCGCCGGCCGAGACCGTCCGCAGGCTCATCAGGGGTGCGGCGCCGGTGAACACCCGGTCGGGGTCGGTCAGTCCGTATCGGGTGGCCTGCCAGGGGTGGACCGGCAGCTGCTCGGTCTTGCCGCAGAACGAGAGCCAGAAGGTGCTCTCGTCGAGGCCGGGAATCCGGTAGAGGGCCAGGTCGAAGCGGGGCGCGTGTTCGGGTGCGTAGGCGCGGATCTCGTCGTCGGTGAGGCCGCCTCTGGTGCGCGAGAGCGGGTGCGTGGGGTGTCCGGTGATGACGGCCTGCTCGAACCAGACGGTCCGGTCGTAGTGGGCCGCGGCGGCGGCCGCCCACAGGTCGTTCGGGTGGGGGCGGGCGGCCGCAAGCGCGAGCGCCATCCCGTGCACGGCCGTCTCGATTTCGGATCGGAACCGGTCGGCGTGCGGTGATCCGGCGCTGATCGCGGCGGCGATCTCGACGGCCGAGGCGCCGGTGCCGGGCGCGCTGCCTGAGGCGGGCAGCGGTTCGTTTCGGGCCGCCGCGGCCAAGCGGGCGGCGACGATGGCGTCAGCCGTGCGGACGTGGGTGTGGTTCATCGCCTAGCACTGTACTGGTGTTCGCGTGTGTGCTCCAGGTGCGTTTGCTCACCGCTCCCGCATGCAACGCTTGCGGGAGCGGCTGGGCCGCAACGCTTCTCAGGCCCTGACGGCGGGCGTGGGGAGCCCGGTTCGCTGGACCGGGACGGCGGCCAGGCGCAGCCGCAGGGACTGGAGGACGGGCAGGTCGTAATAGGAGCCGCCGGCGGCGAGCCACAGGCCGATGTCGGCCGCGGCTTGGGTGACGGCGGCGTCGTGGACGGCCGCGTGTTCGCCGGCGCGGGGGGTCTCGGGCAGGGTCGGCCACAGCACCCAGCCTTGGACGTGGGCGTCGGGCACGGCCTTCGCGAGGGCCGTGACGGCGTCGGGCAGACAGGCCGCGTCGACGTCGCCGGTCTCGCGTCCGACCGGTGCGCACAGGACGGCGATGCGGTCGCCGCACACGATCGCGTGGGGGATGCGCGATTCGTCGTGAGCGGGCAGGGCGACGAACAGGCGGGAGGCCGGCAGGTTCGACAGGACCTCGCGCAGGAGCTTCCCGGTGGGGCGGTCGGCGCGCGGGCGGGTCCCGGCGGGGCCGAATGCGTTGTAGTCGCGCAGGGCGGCACCGACCGAGCGGCGGAGCGTGGCGGCCCAGCGGGCGCGCCGCGCCGGCCACATCAGGGCCGATCCGCTCAAAGCGAAGACGGCGAGCCACCAGCCCATCGCGGAGCCGGGGCCGGCCGTCCAGATTGCGGCGGCCGCGAACAGTCCGGCGGCGATGAGGCGTCCGGCCGGGACGGGCGGTTCGGTCTCGTCGCGGCGGGAGCGGAAGCGTGTGACCTGGCCGAGCACGATGATGGCGCCGGCGAGGACCAGTGGGATCGACAGGGCCCGGATCGGCAGGGGCGCGTTCGTGGCCAGGGCGGCGGCGCAGAACGCGAGTCCGGCGATCACCCAGACGGCGGCGAGGGCGGCCAGGATGGTCAGCTCGATCCACAGTGAGGGCCGGGCGATGGGCCGGGCGCGGCGAAGCCGCGCATGCCAGGGAACCGAGACGAGCGCGCCCGGTAGGTCCGGCGCGGGCGAGGGTGCGGGGGCCCTTTGGGGTCCGACGTTCCAGCTGCGGACTTTGCGGTGGGACGGGCGCGAGGCCTCGCGCCCGTAGCGGCGGGCGGCCCGCTTGCCGAAACGCAGCAGATCGTATTCGCGCCTGTGTCCGGGGTGGGAGAGGATCTCCCACGCCGTCTGTACTTTATGGAATTCGGCTTGGTCGCCGCCTCGGTCGGGGTGGGTCTGACGCAGGCGGGCCCGGTAGGCCGCTTGGATCTCGGACCTCGGAGCCTGTGGGCTCACCCCGAGGACGCGGTAGTGGTCTGGTTCGTTCACCACTCGGCTCCCGGTAGGTCGTTCGGGGACTAAGCGGCGCCCGCCGAGGGGGGATCGGGCGTCGCGGTCGACGGTAATGGAGCCAATCTACCGCCGCTTCGCCCTTTTTGGTGCCGCGCGGTCCGAGAATTTCACGCCACGGTGATCGCAATACTGTGGAGGCCGGTGGCGCCGTTGGGTTTGACCCCCGTGACGTCACTGGTCTGGATGTTCCCGTCCCCGTCGGTCGCACGCACCGTCAGCGAATGGTCGCCCGAATCGGCTTCCCAATCGAATCGCCATTGCCGCCAGGTGTCACCGGAGGGCACTTCGGACAACTCGCATTCGGTCCATTCGCCATCATCGATCTGAAGATGGACGGCGCTGATGCCCCGATGCTGCGCCCAGGCGACACCCGCGACCGTCACCGTCCCCGAGTCGGCCTTCGAACGGGGCGTGTCGATGCGCGAGGCGGTCTTGATCGGCCCCGGGCCGTCCCAGCCGCGCTGGATCCAGTACGGGTCGTAGGCGCCGAACGTCGTCAACTCCAGTTCGGTGACCCATTTCGTCGCCGAGACGTACCCGTACAGGCCGGGGATGATCAACCGGGCCGGCCAGCCGTGGTCGACCGGCAGCGGCACGCCGTTCATCCCGACCGCGACGAGCGCGTCGCGGCCGTCGAAGACCAGATCGGTGGGCGAACCGGCGGTGAAACCGTCGACCGATCGGGACACGAGCTGGTCCGCGGCCGGGTCGGGGCCCGACTCGGCCAACAGATCGGCCAGGGACACGCCCAGCCAGCGGGCATTGCCGACCAGTTCGCCGCCGACCGGGTTGGACACGCAGCACAAGGTGATGTCCCGCTCGATCAGCTCGCGGCCCAACAGATCGTCGAAGGAGTAGGTGCGCTCGGTGTCGACCATGCCGCGCACCGTGAGCGACCAGGTGTCCACATCGACCGCGGGTGTGGTGATGGCCGTGTCGATGCGGTAGAAGTCCGCGTTCGGCGTCTGCCACGGCGACAGGCCCCCCACGTCCAGATCGGCCGCGCCCGGATCGGGGGCCGGGACGTCGGCATCGGGCAGGGTCAGCGCGTCACGGTCGGCCTCGGCCGAAGCCGGGCCGAACCGCCGCACCAGCAGCGACCCGGCCAAAGCGGCGGCGCCGACACCGGCGACCGCCGCGAGGAACCAGCGGCGTCCGGTCACTGTCGCAGTCCGGCCCCGACCGGACCACCACGCCAGCACCGATAGGGCGATCGCTCCGGCGAGCAGCGAAGGCAGCGCCGCGGCCAGGCTCAAGCCCGGCCGGGTGGCCGCGGCACCGGCGCCGGCCAGCGCGAGGACGGCGATGATCGCGGCCGCGGCCGGCGGGCGCTTTCGCCACGCCAGCCCGGCGAGGGCGGCGACGGCGATCAGGCCGGCGGCGAGACCGGCGAGGAGGAGGGGTTTGTCGGCGGTTCCGAACGTCTCGATCGCCCACGCCGTGACCGCCGGCGGCATGGCGGCGATGACGACGTCGCTGATGGCCGACAGGGGTGCGGCGCGCGGCTCGGTGACCGCGGCGATCAGGTGGGCGGCGGCGATGCCGGCGAGGCTCGCGGCGATGCCGGCCCCGGCCCAGGCGCGAGGCGATGCGGGATGGCTCTTCGGTGTCTCCACCTCTCCATCATGGCGCCGCCGCGCCCTGTACCGCCCGGTGCGGCGCTTACACTTCGCTTACATTCATCCTTGCCAGAAGCGGGCGAGGGCTTGCGCGGCCGGGTCGTCGATGTCGTCGATGGCGTACTCGGAGGCGTCGACGGTGTTCATCCACGGCTGGTCCTCGGCCGTGCCGAGCGCATCCAGGTCGACCCACGGGTAGCCGTCGACCGGTTCGGGCACGTCGATGTCGAGCTCGGGCGGGAACGAGGCCGGGTTGTCGGCGTCGGCGACGAGCATGTCCTCATACGTTGCCGCATACGCCGGTTCGGCGCCCGCGTTCTCGGCCTCGGGCTCTTCGACGTTCTCGTCGAGGTCGGCCTCGATGTCGAGGCCCGCTTCGAGCCCGTCGTCGAGGTCGGTTTCGTCGGTGGCGTCGTCGAAGGCGAACAGGTCATCGCCGCCGTCGCCGTCGCCTTCGTCGAAGCCGCCGAAGTCGCTCGGTCCCTCGTCGGTTCCGTCGAGGGCGCCGCCGGGGTCGAAGTCGTCGCCGTCGCCCGCGTCGAACTGATCGAACTCATCCATCGGTGTCCTCCTCGCCCGGCACGAGCGTGCGGGCCTTCGCCAGCACTTCGTCCAGCTGTTTGACCTTCTGAGCCATCGAGTCGCGGCGCTGCTTGAGCGCGGCCTGCTTCTTGGCCCGGGCGGCCTGGTCGGCCTTCGCGGCCGATTCGGCCGCGGAGATGCGGGCATCGTATTCGGTGCCGCGCCGCTCCAGGGCGTCATCGAGGGTCGTGTTGAACACGAACTCGACCTCGGTGAAGCGGAAGCCGATCTCCTCGTTGAGGTTGGCGCGGGCTTCGGCGATCACCCGTTGGATCCACTGCTTGGCGGCCTGGCGGTCGCCGGCGATCTTGCGGCGGTACAGCAGGAACGCGGCGGCGCCGATGCCGACGCCGATGCCGGTGAACGACAGTGCGAGCGCGCCGATGCCGCCAAGGGCGCCCAGGCCGATGGCGCCGGCGCCGATCGACACCGCCCGTCCGGCCATCATGGCCACACCGGCGGAGGAGGCGACGAGCATCGCCCCGTCGGCGTTGGCGTCGCGGCGGGCCCGGCCCGACGCGGCCGCGCGCAGTCCGGCGTTGATCTGGCCGGTGGCCTGGTTCAGCTCCTCCTCGTTGAACACCTGCCGGAGCACGCGTTCGGCCAGGAGCACGAACCGGTGGTGCAACTCGCCCGAGAGGCGGGCGGCGATGGCCTGCAGGGCGATCTCGACGCGTTCGGGCATCGCCTCCAGGTCGGATTTGGAGGCCTTCTCGACCTCGTCGAGGAGCGCTTCCTCAAGTTCCTGCAGGTGGGTGCGGAGCCGGCCTTGCGATTCGATCTTGGCGCGCTGGGTCTCTACCCTGAGCGCCAGGTTCGCCTTCTTGGTCTCGGACCGTTTGGTCGACAGGACCTGCTTCTTCTCTTCCTTGATGCGGTCGGCCGCGGCCGGGTCGGGGTCGTAGGCCTTCATGTCCTCCTGCGCGGACTTGGCGAGCCGGGCGAACTCGGTGCGGGCGGCCCGCACGACGTTCGCCGCGACCAGGGCCTTCCCGGCCGAGCCGACGCGCACCAGCGCCCGCTGCAGCTTGCCGATCCCGGACTCCTTGGCCAGGGCCTGGCGGGTGGGGCCAGAAGAGGCGAGGGCGTGCTCGGCGAGCATCGCCGAGACCGGGAAGTGCGGGGCGTGGCGGAACCGCGGCGCGTGGGCCTCGATCAGGGCCCGGTTCTCCTCCAGGACCGTCCGCCACCCCGGATACGTGTCGGTCTTGGTCAAAGCGAAGACGACGAAGTTGACGCGGCGGGAGGCCTCGGACAGAAAGTCCAGTTCGGTCTTGGCCATCGGCGAGGACGAGTCGGTGACCATGATCAGGCACGTCGCCCGGGAGACCGCTTCGAGGGCGATCTGGGCGTGGTCGGGGTCGAGACCGCCCGTCCCGGGCGTGTCCACGATCGACAAGTGTTTGAGCAGCGGCGCGGGCTGGCCGACGAGCATTCGCTTGGGCGGGAGCATCCCCGGCGGCAGCGTGCCCAGGCGTGTCGCCCAGTTGCGCAGGTCGCCGGTGCCCAGCAGCATCGGGTCGGCCGCTCCCGGCTGCCAGGCGCGGACTGACGCCTGCTCGGCGTGGGCGAACTCCAGATAGGCGGTGGTGGCGACGGCGGCGTCGACCGGCGACAAGCCCGGCGTCCCCAACAAGGCGTTCACCAAAGAGGACTTGCCGCGCTTGGTCTCGCCGACGATCACGGCGACGGGCTTGTCGGGCTGCCAGCGCGCGACCTCGTCCACTTCGGCCGCCGCTTTGGCGTCGACGGAGCGGAGGGAGGCGGTGCCGGCCTTGGCGGCCTTGGCGCACAGTTTGTGGATCTGCGCGGCCGGGTTGGGTTTCGCGGCGGCTTTCTTCGCGGGTGCGGCGGCGGGCGCTTCGGTGGTCATGCGCGCACCTGCCCGCGGTAGACGGCCACGACCGGGTGGCGCAGGAGGCGGCCGCGGTCGGTGTAGCCGGGGATCTCGGTGCGGGCGACGAGGCCGTCTTCGGCGGCGGAGCGGGCGGCGACGGTCGAGCCGGCTTCGTGGACGGCCGGGTCGAAGCGTTGCCCGGTGGCGTCGACGGGGGCGACGCCGACTCTCCCGAAGGCCTGGTCGAGGTGCTGCGCCAACGCTGGGGACGTGGCGCGGTCCCGCATCCAGATGCAGGCCTCGACGAGGGCGGTGCGGTCGGTGAGGGCTTGGGCGCCGCGGGCGCCGTCGGCGAGTTGGGCGACCGGGATCGGTCCCGAGCCGGGGCCCATCGCCGGTGGCGCCGAGGCGGGCGGCGCCATGACCGGGGTTTGCGCCAGGGGTGCGGTGATCGACCGGCCTGAGAGGGCGGCGACGGCGGCGGCGATGACGACCGAGCCGGCCGCGACGGCCAGCGTCACCGGATCGAAACCGCCGGTGAGGAACACGGCGCCCAGGCCGGCCACGGCAAGGCCGACCAGTGCCCCGACCAGGGGCCCGCCGAGTCGATTCGTCACAATGTTCTCCTTAGAACCGTATTCAGCCGAGGCGTTGTGCCAGTAGATGGAACCCACGATGCACCACGTTCGCCACTCTGGCCTGCGCCGGTGTGGCGCCGCCGTTGGCGAAGGCCCGCCACCGGCTGGCCGCTTCGATCGCGGCCTTGCGCAGTTCGGGACGGGTGGCGCCTTCACGGCCGAGGACGACGCCGGCCTCGTCGGTGAGGGCCAGGCGGGCGACTTCGGCCTCCATGTCGGGAGGCAGGGCGACTTGCCCGGTGGTGACCTGCGCGGCCGCTTCGAGCAGCGGCAGGCGGTGGTATTCGGGGCGGGCGACGACCGATTCGACCGCGCCGCGGAGCAGGTCGCGGTCGGCGGGAGGGCCGGAGGCGGCCGCGGCGTCGAGGCGCCCGAGCGCCCAGCCGGCCTTGATGACGTCGGCCCGCACCCCGAAGATCTGGTGCAAGGTCGTGCGCAGGCGCGGGAAACCGGAGGCGGCGAACAGGAGCCTGACGAGTTCACCGGTGGCCAGGTGCGGGTTGGACTGCAGGTGCGCGATGGCGAAGTGGATGCCGTACAGGTCGAGGCGTTCGAGCAGGCGCTGCCGCTGGGCCTGGTCGACCGGGCCTTCGGTGGAGACGAACAGGCCGGCGGAGGCGAGCATGAGGGCCCTTTTGTCCTCGTCGAGGCCGGCGAGGGTGCGCAGGGCCTCGCAGTCGGCGGCCGTCAACAGTCCGGCCTCGGCGGTCTCGGCGAGGAGGCCGACGACGGGGACGACGTCGCAGACGGCGCGGTGCAGGATCGCCGACTGCTCGGCGGCGATCGGCCCGGCCACCGGCCACGGGTCCTGACCGGGCCCGGGGGCGAGTTTGTCGGCCTTGTTGTACAGGGCGAGCGAGTTCATGGGGGAGGAGGCCAGCTGCTGCGAGGCCTTCGCGAACGCTTCGAGCGCTTCGATGTCGTCGGCGCGGACCTGCTGGGTCACCACGTAGATGATCGCCTCGGCTCCGGCGACGGCCTCGCGGGAGTCGTCGTCGACGTCGTCGGCGATGGGCGCGGCGAACAGCATCTCGCGGGCGGCGTCGGAGATGTCGGTGTTGACCGACTGGAGGCCGGGCGTGTCGACCACGATCAAGTCGCGCAACCGGTCCGAGGAGAGCTGAACGTCGATCATGGCCGCGTCGTCGGCGGGGATCGGCAGCGTCGTCGGGATCATGCCCGAAGCATCGAGCGGCACGGCGTGCTTCTTGCCGTCGCGGGCGATCACGTCGACCCGATCGGCCGGGCCGTAACGGAACTGGGTGACCACGCGGGTGCATTCACCGGCCGCGGTCGGGGCCACCCGGCGCCCGATCAACGCGTTCACCAGTGTGGACTTGCCGGCTTTGAGACGTCCGGCGACGGCGACGCGCAGCGGCTGGGCCAGACGGGCCGCCACCTCCTCGACCACCGGGCGAGTCGATGCGGAGACCTTGCCTGCCAGGTCATCGCACATGCCCGCCACACTCGTGGTCAGCTGCCCTGCCACCATAATCCGCGTATCCCGCCCTCTCCGACTGCAACGATCCGGTCAATGGCCGCGGCCGGTCGACGCCGGTCTGCGGCAACGAAGCTTCCGCAATATCATGAGAGGCGTCGGCGAACCGTCGACGCATTCGACAATACAAACCCGCAGGGACACCCTGCCTCCCCCATTCGTGCCACAGCGTAAGGAGCCCCCTTGGCCGCCCCGTCGTCGCTCACCCCCGGCGTGCAACCCCCGGCGCCCGCCGCCCCCGCGCAGGCTCCGGCCCGGCCTGCGACGCGAGACGACACCGTGCGCGCCATGGCCGCAGCCCTGGCCGGACCCGGACTGGTGATTCTGTCCGGCCCGCCCGGATGCGGACGCACCCGGCTGCTCCAGCGCCTCGCGGGGGCGTCCAAACGTCCCGTCCACGCCGGCGGCGGCCTGTCCATGCTCTCGGGCACCCCCGCCCTCGCACTCGAAAGGGCCACCCGCGCCCGCATGCCCGCCGACGACCTGCCGCTGCTGGCCGAGGCGGTCTACTCCCGCACCCGCGGCGGACTGCTCATCATCGACGACCTGCAATGGTGCGACGCCGCCACGCTCGCCGTCCTCCCCATCCTCGCCCAGCGCCTGCCCATCGCCGCCGCCGTCCGCACCCCCAACCGTCTCCCGGTCGAGGCGTTCGAGCGCCTGCGCGGTGCCGCCCACGTCATCGACGTCCCCGCCCTGACCGATGCCGAAGCGAAAGCGATTGTGGCCGAAGCGGCCCCGGCCCTGCCGGCTCACCGCGTCGCCGCCCTGTGCGAGCGGGCCGGACGCAACCCGCTCGCGCTCGCCGCCCTCGCCCGCGGCGCCGAAGACGGCTCCTCCGGCGCCTATATGGACGGCAGTGCGCCCTCCGAGCCCGCCGCGGCGGCAGCGGCGGCCATCGCCGACCTCCCCAGGGCCGGCCGCACCGCCCTGGCCGCCCTCGGCCTCCTCGGCCGCCCCGCCCACCCCTCGCTCCTCGGCGACGGCGCCGCCATCCTCACCGAAGCCGGCCTCGCCCACACCGACGGCCCCCACCTCAGGCCGGCCAGCCCGTGGATGGCCGAGATCGCCGCCGGCCTCCTGGCGCCCCAGGCCCGCACCGCGATGCACGCGCGCCTGGCCGAGGCCACCGGCGGCGTCGAAGCCGCCCGACACGCCCAGGCCGCCGGCCTCGATGCGGCCGCGCTGGCGCTCGCGCTGGCCGCGGCCGAAGGCGCCACCCCGTCCACTGAGGCCGAAGCGCTCCTGTTGGCCGCCAGCCTCGACTCCGTCCACGCCACCCGCGCCGCCAGGGCCGCGATCGGCGCCGGGCGTCCCCGCGCCGCCCTCGCCGCCCTCGAGCACACCAGAGGCGCCGAGGCCGCGCTCGCCCGCACCTGGGCGCTGCTGTCCATCGGCGACTCCCCGTCGGCGTCCATCGCGCTCATCGAAGCCGAGCCGTGCGCCGAACGGGACCAGCTGCTGCTGCTCACCACGCCCTCGGCCCAGAAGGCCGCGGTCACCGCGCAGCTGCGGTCGGTCTGGGGCGAGCGCATCGACCACCCCGGGCTCGCCGCCGCCCTCGCCGGCGACGACCCCGCCGCCCTCGAAGCCGCCGAAGTCCTCGCCCGCGCCGCCGGCGATACGACCACCGCATCCTGGTGCGCCTGGACCCGCGTGATCGCCCTCGCCGACGCCGCCCGCCTCGCAGAAGCCGAGACCGCCGCCCGCGAAGCGGCCCTGCGCGCCGGGGCCGCCGGCGCCTACTCCTGGCAGACCCGCTTCCTCGCCGCCGCCGCCTGGTGCCTGGTGCTGTCGGGGACGGGCCTGGACAATGTCATCGCCACCGCCCAGAACCTGGCCGACCACACCCTCCCGGCCGTCGCCGACACCCTCGTCGTCGCCGCCATCGCCCTGGCCGAAGCCGACACCGGCGCCCTCGGCGCCGCCCGGGCCCGCCTGGCCCGCCTGTCCGACCCGCCGGCCGCCCTCAGCGGGCTCGTCGCCTGGCTCGAACACGAGACCGCCTGGCTCGACGGCCAACCCGGCCCCGAGGCACCCGACCACACCGCCGGCCTCGTCGGCGGCCTCGCCCACATCACCGGCCGCTGGATCGCCTACGACACCGGCACCGAACCCATCCCCTCCACCGACGCCTGGCCGAGCCCGGTGCAGGCCACCCTCGCCGCCTGGGACCTCGCCCGCGACGAGGCCTTCGCCGAGGCCGCAGGCGCCTGGGACGGGCTGGCCGCCCGCGAACAGGTCCGCTGCCTCCTCGCCCTCGCCGCGCACTCGGCCGACCCCAAGGACGCCATCGCCGCACTCGAAGCGGCCGAACAGGTCGCCGAAGACCACGGACTGCGCGTCTTGGCCGGGCGCGCCCGCCGCTCGCTGCGCCGCCACGACGTGCGACGCGACCGCCGCTCGGCCCGCGGCGGCGGCGGACTGACCGACCGCGAAACCGAGGTGCTGCGCCACGTCGCCGCCGGCCACCCCTCCCGGCGCATCGCCGAGATCCTCGGCATCACCGCCGAGACCGTCGAGACCCACATCCGCTCCGGCATGCGCAAACTCGGCGCCAAGACCCGCACCGAAGCGGCCGTACTGCTCGACGGCGCCGGAGGTGAGCGATGAACGACCAGACCGTGCCGCTGCACGTGGTCAGCGGCGCCGCCGACGCCGACGCGATCGTGCGGCGCTGCGCCGCGGCCGGATGGAAGGCCCACCGCGGCTTCGCGCTGCTGGAGCCCGCCTGGGACCTGGCCGAACGGCGCCTGCTCGCCCACGGCGCCGTCACCGACGACCACACCGCCTCCCAAGCGGTCCTGGCCGCCGCCCGCGGGGCCGGCATCGTCGCCGTCGCGGCCGGGCAGATCGCCTTGGCGCTGGCCGCCGACCTGCGTCGCGTCGGGCCGCTGGGGGTCACTCCGGGCAAAGAAGCGCCCGCCGACGGCCTCGATCTCGATGCCGAACAGCGGGCCCTGCTCGCCCGGCTCGCCGGCGGCTCCACCATCGCGGCCGCCGCCGAAGCGGAATTCGTGTCACTGCGCACGGCGAACCGGCGCATCGCGGCCGCCCGCGGGGCCCTGGGCGTCAAGACCACACGCGAGGCGGTCATGCTCTACATCAAGCACGCCCGCGACTGACCCGAGGTGGGTGGCCTCCTCAACCGAGCTCGGCGAGTTTCGCCTCGGCCTCCTCCAGTTGGCGGCGCAGCCGCGCGGCCTCCTCGGCCGCCTCCGACCGAATCTTCTCGACCACTTCGGACACCAGCACGTCGATGTCGGGCGATTCCGAGGCCGCGCACATCGCCAGCGCGGCGGAGTGGGAGACCTTGGCGCCCTTGACGATCGTGCGCGCGCCCTTGGCGGCGGCCGCGGCCCATTCCCCGTCCTCATAGGTGAGGGTGATGGTCAACTCGGGGTGGCGGTCCTTCGCCGGCCGGGCACGGGGCGCCTTCTTGCGGACCGGGGCGGCCTCGATGGCGGTTTCAGTGTTCGCGTCGGACACGCTGGGCTTCTTCCTGGCAGGGGCGCTTTTGGGCGCCGGTTCGTCATCGGGCAGCAGACCCGGCCCCGACGGGGCCTTGGGTGCGGGCTCTTCGGCCGCGGCCCTCTGGCGCGGGGCGCGGGCACGGGATCCCTCGCCGGGTTTGGGCAGACGCAGTTCGCCAGGGGCGAACGGCAACTGGTCCGACCCGAAGGCCACCAGCACGAAGTCGCCCTCGCGGGCCTCCTCCAGCGCCACGACCTTCCCGGCCTTCCCGGCCACCTGCCCGGCGGCGTCGGTGAACATCACCTTCGGTTTCTTCCCTTGCGCCAACACCGATTCCAAATGGGTGATGTCGGCACTCGACAATGACATCGGGGGCTCCTTTCCGGTCACCTGAGCTGAGACATTGCGTTGCATCCTCCAATACCTACCCGCCGGGTACGACACCGCCCCGGCCCAGTGGGACGCAGGAACATCCGCTGGTCTTCGCCATCGGTCCATCCGGCATTCCCCTGCCCGCCCACCAGCGCACATACGCTCGGGGCCATGAGAGTCGCCCTCGTCACCGAATCCTTCCCGCCACAGGTCAACGGCGTCGCCCGCGCCGTCGCCCGACACGCCGAGCACCTGGCCGCCCGCGGCCTGGAACCGGTGGTCATCGCCCCCGACCCCGGACCGGGCCCGGCCCCGTCCTTCGACTGGCCGGTCGTCCACGTCCCCTCCATCGCCGTCCCCGGCTACCGGGGCTTTCGCGCCGGCCTGGCCGGGCGGGCCCTGGAGAACGCGCTGGAGCACTACCGGCCCGACATCGTCCACCTCGCCAGCCCCTTTGGATACACCGCCCGGGCCGGTGAATGGGCCGACCGCCGCGACGTTCCGACCGTCGCGGTCTGGCAGACCGATCTGCCGGCCTACACCCGCGCCTACCATCTGACCGCGTTCGAACAGCTGGTGTGGGCACGGTTGCGGCGCATCCACTCCCGCGCCCAGGTCAATCTCGCCCTGACCGACCACACCGCCAGAGCCCTGGCGGCTCAGGGGATCGGCGGCGTCGCCGTCGTCGGGCACGGCGTCGACACCACCCGCTTCCACCCCTCCTGGCGCGACCGTGGCCTCCACGACGCGCTCACGCCGAACGGGGAACTCCTGGTCGGCTACGTCGGGCGTCTGGCCCGCGAGAAGCAGATCCACGACCTCGCGGGCGTCGCCAACCTGCCGGGGGTGCGCGTCGTGGTCGCCGGCGACGGGCCCCGGCGCCGCTGGCTCGAGCGCATCCTGCCGCAGGCGGCCTTCCTCGGATCCCTCGCCGGAGAAGACCTCTCGCGCCTGTACGCCACCCTCGACCTGTTCGTCCACACCGGACCGTTCGAGACGTTCGGGCAGACCATCCAGGAAGCCCATGCCTCGGCCGTGCCGGTCGCCTGCGTCGAGGCCGGAGGCGCGGCCGAACTGGTCGACCCCGGCGTCGACGGCGTCCACTTCGCCCCCGGCGACCGCATCGGCCTCGCCGCTGCCGTCGCCGATCTGGCCGGCCAGCGGGGCCTGCTCCGCGAGTGGGGCCGCAAGGGGCACCTCAAGGTCCAGAGCCGCACGTGGGAGGCCGAGGGCGATGCGATCATCGGGCACTATCGGCGAGCGCTCGCCGCCGCCGGGGTGCCGGCTTAGGCGTAGCGGCGCCGATGCGGCCCCACGGCTTGATGTAGGAGATCGCCGTCAGGGCGATGAAGGTCGAGGAGGAGACGATGGGGCCCATGACGACGCCCTGGTCGAGCAGGGCCAGGCGGCCCGGGTCCAGCCCCTCGGCGGTCTCGGCGAGGCCGGGGCCGAGCAGGAACACCGTGAGCGTGTAGATGACGGCGGTGGCCAGCAGCTTCACCAGGACCCACCGGTAGCGGACCGTCCACCTGGTGCCGAGCATGAGCAGCACACCGGAGGCCAGTGCGAGCGCGCCGATCGGCACGGCGATGGTCGTCGCCAGCATCGCGGCGGCTCGCCCGGCGGCGTACTGCATCCCGGGGTCGGTGGTGGTGAGGGTGGTGATGCCCAGGGCCAGCAGGCAGAGCGCGAGCCCGAGCCAGGCGAGCGAGGAGGCCACGTGGACGATGATGGCGCCTCGGTAGGCGCTGCGGTTGAGTTTCATGCCTTCACATTCGCGCCACCGGTCGCGCCGGCACATCCGATTCGGAGCGTATTCGCCGCTACGGCGAGACGCTGAAGACCGCTACGCGGCCGCCACCTCCGAGGCCTTCTCCGGGGCGGAGCGGCGGGCGGCCCGCAGCGCGATCAGCGGGAAGAGCAGGACCGAGAGCATGGCGGCGCCGACCATGGCCGCCTCGACCGACTCGTCGATCAGTCCGCGATCGGCCGCGACGCCCGCGGCGATGACCACGATGGGCAGCTGCGTGGCCGCGAGTGGAGCGAGCGTGGCCCGCTGCGCCCGATTCAGCAATCGGGCGAAGACGGCCCAGGTGACGACGCCGCGGACGAGGGCGAACAGGCCGAGGAACACCGGGATGAGCGCCAGCGCGGCGGGGCTGGAGAGCAGTTCGCCGAGCTCGAAGCCGATGCCGGTGTAGATGAAGAACACCGGGACGAGCCAGCCGAAGCCGATGCCGTCGAGTTTCGATTGGACCTGCTCGGCCTCCCGCTCGTCCAGGGCCGACAGCAGGACGTGCATGCAGACGCCGGCGGCGAAGGCGCCCAAGGCGATGTCGACGCCCAGTTCGACAGCGAGGAGGACGGCGGCGAGGAGGACCAGGACGCACAGGCGGATCGCGAATTGGACGCTGGTGCCGAGGGTGGCCGACAGCATCCGCGAGACGCGTTCGGAGTGGCGCATGGAGCCCCAGAACGCGGCGGCGACGGCCAGGCCGGCGAGGCCGATGACGAGGGTGGTCTTGCCGTCGTGGCTGCCTTCTGAGAACAGCAGGGCCAACAGCATGATCGGGGCGAATTCGCCGACGGCGCCGGTGGCCATGAGGGAGGGGCCGACCTTGTCCGACAGCAGTCCGGCGTCGCGGGCGATGGGCAGGATCGTGCCCAGCGCGGTCGAGGAGATCCCGATCGCGATGATCAGGGCGGCCATGGGGGCGTCGACGGTCCGAACGAGCAGGAAGGCCGCGGCGAAGGAGACGATCCAGCCGGCGACTGCCAGGGCGATGGGTTTGCCGCGGATGGCGCGGAAGTCGATCTCGTAGCCGGCCAGGAAGAACAGCAGCGCCATGCCCAGGTCCGAGATGGAGGCGAGGACGATGCCGGGCTCGACCAAACCGAGCATGTAGGGGCCGATGGCGATGCCGATGAGGATCTCCACGACCACCGACGGCAGCCGGACCCACCGTTCGAGGCGGTCCGAGGCGAGCGGGGCCAAGACGGCGGCGAAGGCCACGATGACGAGGTCGATCGCCAGGTCCTGACCGATGATGATCTCCACTGCCGGAGCCTAACGGTCCGAAGGGGATTGACGGGGCGCTTCGGGGGCCTACGCCCACCTCGGACAGGGGGACCAGCGACACTACCGGCCGGTAACGTTCGGGCGTAGCGTTGACGCATGAACCAGGAAGCCGCACCCAAGCCCCGCCTGCGGGGCTGGATCCACCTCGCCGCCTTCCCCATCGCCATCGCCGCCGGACTCATCCTGGTCGCCACCGGCCCGACCCAAGCGGCACGCCTCGCCGCCGCGATCTACGTCGCGACCTCGGCGGCCCTGTTCGGCGTCTCGGCCCTCTACCACCGCTCACGCCTGAGCCCTGCGGCAACGGCCTGGCTCAAGCGCATCGACCACGCCAATATCTATCTCATCATCGCCGGCACCTACACGCCCGTCGCCGTGCTCGCCCTCGGCGGGGCCGCCCGGGCCTGGCTGCTGACGATCATCTGGACCGGCGCTATCGCCGGCGTCGTCTTCCGCACGCTCTGGGTCGGCGCGCCGCGCTGGCTCTACACGGCCCTGTACATCGTGCTGGGTTGGGCGGCGGTGTTCGTCATGCCGCAACTGGCCGACGGCGCCGGGGTGCTAGCGACGGTGCTGATCATCGGCGGCGGCGTGCTGTACACCGCCGGCGGCGTCATCTACGGACTCAAGCGCCCCGATCCGAGCCCGAGCTGGTTCGGGTTCCACGAGGTCTTCCACTCCTTCACCCTCGCGGCCTACATCGCGCAGTTCGCGGCGGTCGCGCTGGTCGTCCAGTCGGCTTGAGCGCGATATCGTTGCCTCCTACCGCAAGAGGGAGGCGCTATGAGCGACAGGCAGGCCCGCGGCGTGGACCGTCAGATCCAAGACGCCGAGGCACGGGGCGAGTTTCGGAACCTGCCGGGCGCCGGCAAGCCGTTGAACCTGGGCGATACGAGCCCGGACTGGTGGCTGCGGCAGAAGACGACGCGGGAGAACATCGGCGCCGAGGCCCTGCCGCCGGCGCTGCGCCTCGGCAAGGAACTCGAGGACCTCCCGGACCGGCTCGATGCGCTGGCCGCAGAGGCGGACGTGCGCGAAGCGATCGACGAGTTCAACGTCCGCATCCGCAAAGCACTGATCGCCCCGACCGACGGACCGCCGCTGCGGTTCGGCCTGGTCGACGCCGAAGCGACCGTGGCCGCTTGGCGCGAGAGGCGCACTCCGGCGGGGGAGTGACGCACTAGGCACCCATCCGCACCGCCGAACAAGTCCTGTTCAGCGCCGCCTGCCTCATCGCTGCCCAATGACAACGCAAAACGCCCGCCACCTTCGGGGTGGCGGGCGTCGGGCATCAAACGTCAGCGAACCGGGCGACCGAACGTCACATACGCGTACCCGACCAGACCCCGGTGCCCCCGCAGCCACCAGTTCCGGTGCTCGTCGACGCCCTCACGGATCTGTTCGGCCCGTTCATCATCCGGGTGCTCCAGCAGCCAAGTCTCCTTGTCGGCCAAGAACCCCGACTCGAAATACTCCCACTCACCACGCTCGACCGACGTCACCTGCAACGGCCGCAGGCCCGCACCGATCCCGGCATCGACCAACTCCGGCAAAGGCAGCATCTCCTCGACCGTCGTCCCCGGCCACATCGTCGCCAGCTCCGCCTCGGTCGGAATCCGCTCCCAGAACGCGTCCCCGAACAGCAACCGCCCGCCCGGATTCACCAGCTTCGCCAACCCGGCCAGCGCCGGGGCCGTCCCGCCGAACGCATGCGCAGCCCCGCTGCACACCACCAGATCCGCCGGCTCCGTCCAGTCCTCACCGAGATACTCCACGAACCGCACCCGCTCCGCCAGACCACGCGCCTCGGCATTCGCCCGACCCCGGTCCAACAGCTCGGTATCGCCGTCGATCCCGACCGCGCTGGCCGCCGGGACCGCAGCGGCCAGGCGAAGCAGCAGTTCGCCCCAGCCGCAACCGATGTCGGCGATCGTCGCCGGGGAAGCGGCGGCCAGGTCGTGCACGAGCCGGTCGGCCCGCCACGGGGCGATAGGGGAGTTGAAGTCAACGTGGCCGTAACGCTTCGGCCCATCATGAGAAGTCATCGCCCGCACCATAACGCTCGGGCCGCGCCGGTGCAATCGAGTATCGGGTCCGGCTACGGTGGGGCCATGATCGTGGTACACGCCTACGTCTACGCCCAGACCGAGCATCGCGAGGCCTACCGGGCCGGCCTGCAAGCGATGCGGGAGGCGACGCTCGCCGGCGACGCCGGATGCCTCGAGTACTCGGTGTGGGCCGACTCCGACGACCCGGACAAATTCGTGTTCGTCGAACGCTGGACCGACCTGGCATCCCTCAAGGCCCACATCGATGCGCCCCACCACGTCGGGGCGAGCGCGGCGCTGGAAGCGCTCCGCGCCCGCCCCGCCGACATTCACGTCTTCGAGGCCGAACCCATCGACCTCTAGAGGGTCAACTCCCGGCGCCTCGCGCTGACGGCCCGGGCCGTCTCGGCCTCGACCAGGTCCATATTGATCATCGCTCCCGCCATGGTGCCGCCGGCGGCCGAGGCGACGACCTGCGCCATCGGGTTCGCCACGTTCCCGGCCACCCACACCCCCGGCACCGACGTCTTCCCCGTCGGATCGGTCTCGACCTTCGTGCCGAACGCGGGCTCACCCGGGCGCGCCTCGACCGCCTCCAGACCCAGATCCGCCAGGAACGGCGCCGCAGCGTCGGGGGCGGTGCCGACCACCAGCGCCGCGCACGCCACGCGCCGACCCGAAGCGAGCACCACGGCCGCGAGACGGTCGTCCTCGACCTCCACCGCGGTCACCTCGCCTTCGACCAGGTCGATGCCGCGCGCGGCAAGGCGCTCTTCGTCATCGGCGGCGAACGCTCCGGCGGTGTGCCGCAGGACCGTCACCGCATCGCTCCACTGCCGCCACAGCAGCGCCTGGTGCATCGCCACGGCCGGGTCCGTCGCCAGGATCGCGATCCGCCGGTCCTGGACCTCCCAGCCGTGGCAGTACGGGCAGTGCAGGACCTCGCGGCCCCAGCGCTCGGCCAGCCCGGGAATCTGGGGGAGATGGTCGACCGCGCCGGTGGCGACCAGCAGCCGGTCGGCCGACACGGCCCGGCCGCCATCGAGACGCACCGCGAACCGGTCACCGTCCCTTTTGACGGTGTCGACGCCGTCCTCCCAGACTTCGCCGCCGTAGCCGCGAACCTCGGCCCGGCCCGCCGCCGTGAACTCACCGGGAGGCATGCCGTCCCGCGTCAGGTACGAATGCACCCCCTCGGCCGGGGCATTGCGCGGCGCGCCCGCATCGATCACCAGCACCGTGCGCCTGGCCCGCGCCAATGTCACCGCCCCGCTCAAACCGGCCGCCCCGCCGCCGATCACCACGACCTCGAAATGCTGCTCCTGCATGATTCCTCCTACGAACATCGTCTGATCCGATGCTGCACCGAATCCCGAAACAGGAGCAAATTTCTTGCCGATATGGCAATATTGGATCCATGGACGACAATGAGCTCGACTCGGTCCTCACCGGCGTCGGCGCCCGGCTCAAAGACCTCCGCCGCAGGCAGGGGACCACCCTCACCGAACTGGCCGAGACCACCGGCATCTCCCTGTCCACCCTCTCCCGCCTCGAATCGGGCAAACGCAAACCCACCCTCGAACTTCTCCTCCCGATCGCCGCCGCCCACCGCGTCCAACTCGACGACCTCGTCGGCGCCCCCACCACCGGCGACCCCAGAGTCCACATGCGCCCATTCCAACGCCACGGCCAGACCTTCATCCCACTCACCCAAGGCTTCGCCGGACTCCAGGCCTACAAACAGATCCGCCCACCCGACGGCCCCGACAAACCCGCACAGCGCACCCACGAAGGCTACGAATGGCTCTACATCCTCTCCGGGAAACTGCGCCTCGCCCTCGGATCCCACGACCTCACCCTCGGCCCCGGCGAAGCCGCCGAATTCGACACCCGCGTCCCACACGGCTTCTCCAACCCCGGCACCGAACCCGTCGAATTCCTCGCCATCTTCGGCCCCCAGGGGGAGAAGATCCACGTCAAAGCCCGACCCAAAACCACCTGACTCCCGTCACACCCGCATGACACACTCGCCCCCATGACCAACGTACCCAAGGACACCCTCCAGCGCTACCTCCAAGAAGGCCGCGACGCCCTGCTGTGGAAACTCGACGGCCTGTCCGAATACGACCGACGCAGGCCCCTCACCCCCACCGGCACCAACCTCCTCGGCCTGGTCAAACACGTCGCCTGGACCGAATGCGAATACCTCGGCACCGTCTTCGACCGCCCCATGGCCGACCTGCCCTGGACCTACGAAGAAGCCGAAGACAACACCGACATGTGGGCCACCGCCGACGAGTCCACCGAGTTCATCACCGACGTCTACCACGGCGTCTGGGCCAACTCCGACGCCACCATCGCCGCCCTCGACCTCGAAGCGACCGGCACCGTCCCCTGGTGGAGACCCGAAAGCCGGACCGTCACCCTCCACCGGATCCTCATCCACACCATCGCCGAAACCCACCGCCACGCCGGCCACGCCGACATCGTGCGCGAAACCATCGACGGCGACGTCGGCATGGCCAGGGGCAACGACAACCTGCCACCGGCCGACCAGCAATGGTGGACCGACTACCGAACCAAACTCGAAGCCACCGCCAACAGCTTCCGCTAACCCACAAGGCACCCAGCCCGCAGCGGCCGCGACCGACCCGCACCAAAACGGGCCCCGGCAGCGAACCCCACCGAGGCCCAAGTCACCAAACAGGACAAACCTCCCTCGCCAGCGCGGGGGAGTAGCAGCACTAATCCGCCTCGGTCGGCCGCTCCAAACGCACCTCGGCCGCCAGAGCTCGCCGGCGCCACGACTCCACCTCACCGCGCAACCCCTGGACGTCCGTGCTGGCGGCCTCCAATTTCGACTCAAGGACGCGCTGATCGGATGCCAGCGCCGAAACCTGGTCGGCGCTGGCCGCCAACGCCTGTCGGGCGGCTTCGGCTTCACCGACGGCCTTTTCGGCGTCCCTGCGAGCAATGGCAAGGTCACCGAGGAGCGTTTCCACCCGGGAGCGCTCAGCGTCACGCTCACCGGCCAGCGCCGCGGCACGGGCATCGGCCCTGGCGAGTGCCTCCTGGCCGGCGCGGACGGCGGCCTCGGCTTCGGTGGCGATCTGCTCGGCCCGGGCCCGGGCCCGGTCGGCCTCGCCGCGTGCGGCGGTGGCCGCCTCGTCGGCGGCGGCCTGCGCATTGCGGGCCGCGTCGCTGTCCTCGCGTGCGGTCTTCGCCTCGCCGAGCGCGGCCTGTGCCGACGCTTCAGCGTCTTCCCGTGCGGCCGTGGCCGCTTCGACTTCCTCGCGCGCGGACAATATCTGCGCGTCGGCCTCGGCCCTGGTCTGCTCGGCGGCCTTGACCGCCGCCACCCGAGCCGTCACGGCCTCCTTGGCACGGACCTGCGCCTCCTCGGCCGAGGAGGCGAGCCGTTCGATCTCGATTCGCGCCGCGGCCAGTTCCTCCGCGAGTGATTCGGACCGGCCGGTCACCTCGTTGCGTTCGGCCCTGGCGGCGGCGACCGCGCCGGCGGCTTCTGAGCGGACTTCGGCCAGGCGTGCCTCGACCTGGGCCGGATCGGTCTCGGCCCGGAGCGCCTCGGCGAGCGGCGCCAGGGCGGCTGTCATGGACTGGTCGATCTGCTCGTACAGCTCCTCGGCGCGTGCGAGCGCGCCTTCGAGTCCTGGGGTGGCCCGGCGCAGCTCGCGCTGCCGTTTCGCTTGAGCGGCGCAATCGCCTTCCGCGCAGTACAGCCGCGGGCGCCCCCGGCCGGCCTGCTGAGGGATCGGGTTCCCGCACCGCTTGCACAACGTCACTGTTTTTGTCACGGGCACACCCTACCATTATTTATTTCCGTTTTTAATATTTAAAAACTAGAAAAACAACTTCGCTCTACGCCTATACATAACTCACGAGAAGTGCCGTTCCCGCAAGTTATGTATTATTTGGGCGTTCTCGGGTTGTGGGGTCGACGGGTGCCCAAATCGCGGATCGGCCGAGTGGCACGCCGCCGTGCGCCTCTTGGCCGATCGGGGCGTTCTGGTGTCGCTGCGGATGCCGGGCCGCGTTCGGACGAGATGGCGCGGCCGGCCCGACCGATGAGTGTGGCCGCCGCCGGACCTGGCCGGTTTGTGTCTGATCGCGAACTATAGGGTGCACGGCGTGCGAATATTGAAGTCGATATTAAGAAAATTAAGGTTTGGTCGTTGTAAACTTAAGAATCTTAAGATACAACTGAAAGACGGGAACGTTGTCGAGCATGAAGGAGCCGAGCATGGATTGGCAGGATCTGACGGACCTGACGCAGGGGCGGGAGTTCGTGGTCGAGCGGGTCCGCCTCGTCGACAGCGGTGTCGCGGTCGAGGGTCAGTTCGAGCCGCCGCAACTGTTTCAGCTCAGCGTCGACGACCAGGTGTTCGTTTCCGCATTCGTCTTGGCGCACGGTTCGATCAAGGACATGGAGCGGATCTTCGGGGTCAGCTATCCGACGATCAAGTCCCGCTTGAACCGCATCGCCGAGGTCCTCGACTTCGTCGACACCGACCCGCCGCCCACCAACGCCGATGTCGTCGACCGTCTGCGGCTGGGCGAGATCTCCGCCGAAGAGGCACTGGCCGAATTGGAGCGGCTCCGATGATTCCGCAGCTGGTGACAGTCCGTCGGCGCCGGGCCGACGGGCGGTGGCGGCGGTTGTTCATCCCCGTCGTGCCGGTGGCGCTGCTGCTGTCGCCGTTGCTGCTGCTCGCGGTAGTGGGCGGGGTGGTCGCTTGCTTCATGTTCGACGTGCGCCCGCTGGGTGCGCTGCGCGGCATCGGGCGGGTGCTGTGGGCGCTGCCGGGCACGCGGTTCGAGTTCGAAGAGGGCCGCACGGCCCTGCACGTCCGCATCAGGTAAATCGGAGAGGAAACAGAAGCCATGAGTGAGCAACGCCGCCAGATTCTGGAAATGCTGGCCGAAGGCAAGATCACCGCCGACGAGGCCGAGCGGCTGATCAATGCCGTCGAGCGCGAACAGCCCGAGTCCTCGCTGGGAATCGGCGCCCGTTCGAAGGCCAAGCCGAAGTACCTGCGCGTCGTGCTGAACTCGGCCGACGGCAGCGGTGGCCAGGACCGGATCAATGTCCAGGTCCCCCTGCAGCTGCTGCGAGCCGGGGTCCGGCTCACCAGCCTCATCCCCCCGCGGGCGATCACCCTGGCCAACGAGGAGCTGGACAAGTCGGGATTCCCGATCGACCTCAACGAGCTCAAGCCGCAGCAGCTCGAGGAGCTCATCGACCACCTTGACGAGGTCATTGTGGATATCGACGATGCCGACACCTCCATCCGGGTCTTCTGCGAATAACTCCCCCGTCACTCCGGAGCGTCGACCGTCATGGGTGGTCGACGCTCCGGGCCTCCCTTAGCTTGCGGGAATCGAGACTGGTGCGCTGGCGGCCTCGCATCGGGACCGAATCCGATTTCGAAGCCGCGGCCCGGCGGGTAGCGTTCTCTCCGTGGAGATCACGTTTCGTCCCGGCCGGGCAGATGAGGCGCCGAGTATTTCGGCCTTGGCGTTGCGGTCCAAGGGGTATTGGGGTTACAGCCAGGAATTCCTCGACTCGGTCCGGGCGGAACTGACCTACTCGCCGCAGGTGTGCGCCTCGGGAGGCCTCGTCGTCGCCGAACGGGCGCAGCGGGTGCTGGGCTTCTACCGTCTGGTCGCGCTCGTCCCGGTCAGCAAGCTCGAATCGCTGTTCGTCGACCCGGACGCCATCGGCACCGGCGTGGGCAAGGCCCTGCTCGAACACGCGCTGGCCGCGGCCGAGGCGTTCGGAGCCGAGGCGGTCACGCTCGACGCGGACCCGAATGCGGAGCCGTTCTACGCGGGGAACGGCGCGGTCCGCACCGGCGCGATCCCCAGTGCGTCGATCCCCGGCAGGTCGCTGCCCATCATGCGGTTCGACCTCGCCGGTGCGTCCCGAAGCGGTTCGGCGGGTTCGACCTGAAGCCGAAGCGGCTCACGGTGAGTGCCCCTGCGTCTCACAGGTCGGCGAGGAGGTCGTCAAGGGCCCGGTTCAGAGCTTCGACATTGGACGGGCCGAACCAGGTGGTGCGGATGCGTTCGTTGTTTCCGTTCGGGGTCTCGTGGTCGGCGGCGAGTTGGTTGAGGGAGCGGGCCTCGTCGCCGAGGGCGCGGCCGACGCCCTGGAAGAGCCCGCGGATGTAGCGGTCGGCGTCGGCCTCGGGGATGCCTTTGCCTGCGGCCCATGACGTGAGCGCCGCGAGATACGAGTAGTGGGTGGTCAGCGTCCCCGTCAAGGTCGAGAAGACGTTGAAGGAGGCCTCGTCGGCGATCGGGAGCGCCCCGCCCAGGTAGTCGAACAGCGCGTCCGACTCCGGGTGGGACGGGAACGTCACCGTCACGGAGCGGCGCTCGCGAACGGAGGGCAGCGGGATGGCCCGCACCAGCGGGACATCGGTGGCGAGGATCTGGCGCAGCTCGGCATTGGCGACGCCGGCCATCACGTTGATCACCAGCTTGTCGCCGTCCACCCGCAGGCCGGCCAATGCGTCGCGGCGGTCGCCGCGGCGTACGGCGATGATCACGATCTCGGAGCGGTCCACGACCTCCTGGTTATCGGCGCAGACTCGCACGTCCTCGTAGCGCGAGGAGAGCTCGGCGGCCGTGCTGGCTCCTCGCGGTGAAAGGAACACTTCCGGTGTCTCGTCTCCCCCGTCGCGCAGGCCCATGACGATGGCGCGGCCGATCTCGCCCACTCCGATGATGCCGATGCGCTTCATGGTGTCTGCTCCTTGTCTACGCCGGTGCTGTCTTGATGCGGAGCGTACTGGCGACCGTCTTCTCGGCTTGGGCGAGGACTTCGATGTCGCCGGCGCGCAGGATGATCGAGGCGACCCGGTCTCTCGATGACCGGTACTGCGCGACCTTGTCCCCCACGGCGACGTCGATTTGGAGGTCGACGACTTCGGGGAGGCGGCGCGCGGCGGCGAGCTACTGTGGTCCGGTTCGGTGATCAGCCTCATCGGCGACGGTGCCACCTGGACCGCGCTGGCCTGGCTGGCCATCACCATTGGCGACGCGGGCTCGGTCGCCATCATGGCCGTGTGCTACACGCTGCCGATCCTCATCGGCGGCACCATCATCGGGCCGCTCATGGACCGCCTGTCCCGCCGTTTCATGCTGGTGGCCGACTCACTGCTGCGGGCCGCGATCATCGGCGCGATCCCGTTGATCGCGTTCGCCGGTGAGCTGGCCCTGTGGCACCTGTACGTCGCAGCCGTCAAATACGGCCTGCTCAAGATCGTGCCGCTCGCGGTGGTGCCGACGCTCGTCCCCGAACTGGTCGAGAAGCGGGCGCTGCGTTCGGCGACCGCGTTGGAGTCGATCGCCTACGGCGCGGCGGGCATGGCCGGCCCCGCCATCGGTGGTGTCCTCATCGGACTTTTCGATGCGCCGACGGTCCTGCTGCTCGACGCCCTCACCTATCTCGCCTTCGCCGGCTGCGTCATCGCGATCAAGGCGCCGCTGGCCGCCCCCGAGGGCAACACCAGCATGAGCCTGCGCGAGAGCTTCGGGTGGAAACCCGTGTTCAACCTGTTCCGCAGCGACGGGGTACTCGTCTCGCTCACGGTCAGTTTCGCGCTGTTCAACGCCACGGTCGGCATGATCCGCGTCGTCATCCCCTGGCTCGTTGTCGAACAACTCCACGCCGGCGCCGGCACCCTCGGCGTCGTCCTCGGCATCGCCAACTCCGGGGCATTGATCGGCGCGTTCCTGTCCGGCGTGGTCAGACCGACCTACCGACAAAGGCCACCACCGGCTCATAAGGCCCAGGTCAGGTCGCCCGAGGCGCACACCGTCCCGATGGACCCGAACACGAGGTCCTCGGCGAAGGTGTGCGCCTCGGCGCTGAGGGCCGCCATCGCGTCGGTCGGCAGCACCACCCGGTAGCCGTAGTCTGAGGCGCATTGGGCGGCCGACTCGACGCCGAAGGTCGTGACGAGCCCGGCGACCACGACCGTCTCGATTCCCCGCTCCACCAGGGTCTCGCGCAGTTCGGTCTCGTGAAAGGCGTTCCAGGCCCGCTTGACGACTACCGGCTTGCCGGGCCCCGGGTCGCATTCGGCGGCCAGGTCGCTGCCGGGCGGCTGCTGGTCGACGCCGGGCCGCTCGACCCTGACCCACACCACCAGGCCCCCGGCGCGACGGGCGGCCCCGGCCAGCGCCAGGCATGCCCCGAGGACTTCGGTGCCGGTCCTGGGGTGGGTGTCGCGGGCGATGATGCGGGGCATGAGGTCGATCAGGAGCAGCGCGGTGCTGGGGGTGTCCAGTTGCATGGTTTCCATGGTGCCCTAGGCGATATGGGCCCTCACGTCGCGGTCTTGGCGATGCAGAACTCGTTGCCTTCGGGGTCGGCCATGAGCAGGTGGTGGCCCTCGAACTCCTCCAGGATTGTCCCGCCCGCCGCCACGAGGCGTTCGGCTTCGGCCTTGAGCTGAGCCCATTGACGTGCACGGCTGCCGTCGACCGGCACTCGAATGTCGATGTGGAGGCGGTTCTTCACCGTCTTGGGTTCGGGGACCTTGAGGATGGACAGGCGCGGCCCGACGCCGCCTGGGTCGCACAGCCAGGCGCCGTCATCGTCGGATTCGTCCTCGGCCGGCTCGAACTGGGCCAGCCATTCCTCGCGGGTCTTGAAGGGCGCGGGCGGGGGTTCGTCGATGTAGCCCAGGGCGGTCTTCCAGAACGCGGCGAGGCGCTGGGCGTCGGCGCAGTCCAAGGTCAGATCGATGGTGGCTGCCATGTCGTGACGGTACGCCGCGACTGTGACACCCCGGTCAGATCACTCCGGCTTGGACGAGTCGTTGCTGGAGCCCCTCCCAGGTGTCTTCGGTGGCGCCGCCGGGTCTCGGCCCGGCGGGTCGGTCTTTGAAGCCCGAGGAGGTGGAGATGCAGACGACGGGGCCGCCGGGGGCGGCGCCGGCGTTGAGTCCGGCCAGTCCCGCCGCGGCGGAGAGTTCGACCCACAGGCCTTGGCGCCGCAGCTGGTCTTGGGCGGCGCGCATCTGTTTGTCGCTCACGCGCATGGAGCGGCCGGCGCTGGTGGCGGCGAGGGTGGCGCGGTAGCCGCCGACGGCGCAGGTGATGGCGTAGGCGTCCGACGGCCCAGGCTGGACCCGGGCGGCCGGCAGGCCCTGTTCGATGGCGGCGGTCAAGGGTCCGGCGGCGGCCGGTTCGCAGGCGACGAGTTCGGGGACGCGGTCGGTCAGTCCGAGGCGGTGCAGTTCGGTGAAGCCCTTCCAGACGCCGAAGAGGAGCTCGCCGTAGCCGGTGGGCATGTACACCGCGGCGGGCGCTCCGATGTCGGCGGCGATCTCGTAGGCGATGGTCTTGTAGCCCTCGACGCCGAAGGGGTGCCCGGTGTGGGTGACCGTGGTGCTGGAGACGGGGTGGAATCCGGTGTGCTCGACGATGGCCCGCAGGAGCGGCCTGCGGGCGTGGTCGGGCGCGGCGAACACGTGTGCCCCGTAGGCGCCCATGAACTCCAGGACGGCGGGAGGGGTGTCGGTGGCGGTGAGGACGATGCAGTCGAGTCCGGCGCGGGCGGCGTAGGCGGCGGCCGAGGCGCCGTGGTTGCCCGACGAGGACACGGCGATGCCGCGGGCTCCGGCACCGACGGCGGCGCTGGCGGCGCAGCGGTTGAGGCGGTCCTTGTGGCTCCAGGTCGGGTTCTGCGACTCGTCCTTGATGTACACGTCCCGACCGATCGGCACCAGCGGGGTGCGGCCTTCGCCGAGGCCGGGCGCATGCAGCGGCGGCAGCAGGGACGCCCACCGGTCCAGGCCGCCGTCGCCCCGCCCGTCGAGGAACCCGGGTTCGAGCCGGTCGTAGTCGTAGTCCACTTCGATCGGATAGGCGACCTCGCCGGTGCTGGTTTCGGGGCAGCCTTCGAGCATCGGCGGCCACAAGGGGAACCGCAGCGACTCATCGCCCAGGGATCGTTGCGCTTCGGCAAGGGACACAACGTCGGTCATGTCCCGAACCTACACCGCCGGCCCGTCTTGAGTGGACGCCGCCAGCGGCCTTCGATAGGTTGTGGCCATGGGCGGCAAGCAGATTCCGGTGCCATTCGACGGCAGGGCGGCCGGCGCGCTCCCGTACCCGGGGGAGGGTCGGGTCGATGTGTTCATCGCCGACGCCCGGGCCGCCCCTGGCGATACCGCGGTGCTCGGAGCGGTCGAGCGGTCGAGGGCCGCCTCGTTCGTCCGCGGCGCCGACCGGTCCCGGTACGAGGCCGCCCACGTCATGCTCCGGCTCCTCCTGTCCTCCTATCTGGGCACTGGGCCGCAGGCGCTGGGGTTCTACAGGGAGTCGTGTCCGCTGTGCGGGGGCCCGCACGGGCGTCCCGCGGTCAAGAGCGATCCGCGGCTGCATTTCTCGCTCTCGCACGGGGGCGGCTATGCCCTGGCCGCCTTCGCGGCCGCGCCGGTGGGCGTCGATGTCGAACCGGTCCCCGATTTCGCGGTGATGGGCGACCTGCTCGGCTGCCTCGACGGTGCCGAAGGGGCCGATCTCGCTGCGCTGGCTCGGGCCGAGCGGCCGGAGGCGTTCGCTCGGGCGTGGGTGCGCAAGGAGGCGCGGCTGAAGGCGCTCGGTACGGGTTTGGCGCTCGATCCGGCGACGGTGCATGTCGGTATCGGGCCGGTGCCGGGCGCCGGCACGGTCGATCTGGTGGTCCCTGACGGTTCTGCCGGGGCACTTCACCTGCTCGAATAGGGCCGGGTGGATTGTGGCACGGGCCTGGGCGCGATTTCGCTGATTGTGCCGGTGGTCCCTGCGACGATGGCGGTGAATCCATTCGACGATGAAAGGAGTCTGTGATGGGGTCGATCCTCAATCCGTACGTGTCGTTCAGCGGCAACGCGCGGGAGGCGATGGAGTTCTATCAGAGCGTGTTCGGCGGCAAGCTGGAGATCAACACGTACGGCGAGTCCGCGATGCCCGACGCACCGGCGGACCAGATCATGCACGCCCTGCTGGCGACGGACGCGGGCTACACGATCATGGCTTCGGACACGCCTCCGGGGATGCCGTACAACCCCGGTCAGAACATCTCGATCAGTCTCAGCGGCGAGGACGTGGACCGGCTGCGCGGGTACTTCGGCGGCCTGAGTGCGGGCGGGAACGTTGTGATGCCGCTGGAGAAGCAGATGTGGGGCGACGAGTTCGGCATGCTGACCGACCGGTTCGGCATCGCGTGGATGGTGAACATCAGCGGCACGTGAGCTACTTGGACGTCGCGGCGGGCGAGGCCTCTCGGCCTCGCCCGCCGTTGTGGGTTTCCTTTGTGGTGCCGGTCAGTTCAGGCCGCGGGGGATGCGCCAGAACGCGATCCCGGCGAGCAGGGCTGCGAGGCCGACGGCGGTGGCGAGTTCGATCCGTTGGAAGGTCCAGTAGCGGTCGGCGGGCTGGTAGGTGACGTCGAACGTTGCGTCATGCGCGATCATGCAGTCGTCAGGATTGTCGCCTTGGACGTCGCAGGCGTCGAGGTCGGTCTCCGTGAATTCGGTGCCGTCGCCTTTGTGGACGACGATGTAGTCGGACATCACCCAAGCGCCGGAGATGTCGTACTCCTGGATGCCGGTGCCTTGCGGTCCGGTGCCGAACGAGTCGATCTGGCCGACGGTGTTGGCATCGGCCCACGCGATGGTCTCGGTGACGGGCTCGGCGAAGTGCGGCCGGAGTACGTTCGCCATCAGGAGCTGGAAGGCGACGAACACCAGGAGCGTCACGGCCATGGCCACCAGGGTCTTGCGGGCGAGCACGCCGACCACGAGGCCGAGGGTGAAGGCCAGGAGGGCGTATCCGAACGGGGCGAGGTCCCTCGCCGCGAACGTGAGCGGTTCGAAGCGGCTGTCGATGAGCTTGTCGTAGGGGCTGGCAGCCCAGGTCAGCAGCAGGCTGAGCACGCCGGTGAACAGGACGGCCACTCCCCCGACTACCACCAGTTTCACTGCGAGCCAGCGTTTTCGGGTGACCGATTGGTTCCATACGAGGCGGTGGGTGCCGTTTTCGAGTTCGCGGGTGATGAGGGGCGCGCCCCAGAAGGCGCCGATGAGGGCGGGTCCGGCGAGCAGGAGCAGGCCGATCATGAGCAGGCTGGAGCCGAACTGGTCGCCGAAGGCGTGCGCGGCGTCGTCGCACCTGGCGGTGCAGTCGGTGATGTCGGTGCGGTAGGCGCCTCGGATGTCGGTGCCGAGGTAGAGGAGGTAGGCGGCGACGGCGGCGACAAGGCCTGCGGTCCACAGGGTTTGGGCGCGCATTTGGCGCCAGGTCAGCCAGATCATGCGCGGGTCTCCTCGAGAGTCGGGGCGGTGGTGCCTTCGGCGCGGTGGAGGTAGGTGAGGACCATGTCTTCGAGGCCGATGGGTTCGGCTCCGGAGATCGCCAGGGGGGTGGGGTTGGTGTTGTGGACGATGAGGGTGGTCTGGCGGTCGGTGTGGTCGGCGGCGATGAGGTCGACGCCGTCGGGGAGGTCGGTGAGGGTGCCGCGGGGTGCGACGAGGCGATAGTGGCCTGCGGTGAGGTCGTCGATCTCGCCGGCGACTTGAACGCGGGATTCGGCCAGGATGATCAGGTGGTCGCAGACGCGTTCGACGTCCGAGATGAGGTGCGAGGACAAGATCACGGAGACGTCGATCTCGGCGACGAATTCCATGAGGTTCTGGAGGAAGGCTCTGCGGGCCAAGGGGTCGAGCGCGGCGACGGGTTCGTCGAAGATGAGCAGTTCGGGGCGTTTGGCGGCGGCGATGGTGAGGGCGAGTTGGGCTCTCTGGCCGCCGGAGAGGCGGCCGGCCTGCTTGGCGGGGTCGAGGCCGATCTGCTTGATGCGGTCTGCGGCGAACTGCTTGTCCCAGGTGGGGTTGAGGTGCTCCCCCAGTTTCAGGTGGTCGGCGACGGACAGGCCGGCGTAGACGGGGGTGTCCTGGGCGACGAAGCCGACCCTGGCGAGTTGCTCCGCGTCGGCGGCGGGTTTGCGGCCGAGAACTTCGATGTGGCCGCTGGTGGGTCGGATGAGTCCGGCGGCGAGGGCCAGGAGGGTGGATTTACCGGCGCCGTTGGGGCCGACGAGGCCGACGATGCGGCCGGCGGGGATGTCGAGTGTGGCCTCGGTGAGGGCCGGATGTGTGCCGTAGCGCTTGGTCAGCGCGTGCGCGGTCAGGACTGGGGTGTTCATGGCTGCTCCTGCTGTGCCTTTCGGAGTGTGGTGGTGAAGACCGCTTCGATGGCCTCGTCGTCGAGTCCGGCGCCGCGGGCCTTGGTGATCCAGGCGGCGAGTTCGCCGGCGAGCGCTGCTTGCGCGGTGAGGTCTTCGCCGGCGAGCGTGGCGGTGACGAAGGTGCCGCGGCCGGGTTTGGGTGCGACGAGGCCCTGGCGTTCGAGTTCGCGGTAGGCCTTGAGGACGGTGTTGGGGTTGATGGCGATCTTGGCGACGACCTGCTTGACGGTGGGGAGCTGGTCCCCGGTGGTGAGCATGCCGAGCCGCAGTGCCTGTTGGACTTGGTGGACCAGTTGCATGTAGGGGGCGACGCCCGAGCGTGGTTCGAGGTAGAAGTCGATCACCGGTAACTCTATTTCACTAGGATGTTAGCACTATAGCGCTTTGTGGATGGCCTTTGTCAAGCACCTGGTGCGAGGCAAGGCGAAAGGCCAGGTGAGACAGCTCGTCTCGCCTGGCCTTCTCGGTCTGGGCCGTTAGCGGCCCTGGTTTCTGGGGTGGTTTCTGGCGGCGCGTTCATTGCCGAACTTGTAGGCGCCGGTCCACCGGGCCATGACCAGTTGATCGTCTCCGGCCGCGATCTCGGCGAGGAACTTCTCGGCCCGCCCGCCGCGGAGGGTGGCGGCGGCCTTGCCGCGGTGGGTGATGACGACCGTGCCGTCGCTGCGGTGGCGGTAGGCGAATCCGTTCGCGGCGCCCATGTCCGCTACTGGCCCGCCTGCGCGGGGACGTTCGCCTTCGAGGTGTTCCTGGTGCCGCGCAGGGCGTAGGCGGCACCGGCGCCGCCGATGAAGCCGAACATGTGGCCCTGCCAGGAGATGTGGGGCTGGCTGGGGAAGATGCCCCACACCATCGACCCGTAGACGAGGATCAAGGCGACGGCGATGAGCAGGTCGCCGAGCCTGCGGTGGAAGATGCCGCGGCCCAGCAGGTAGCCGAAGAGCCCGAAGACGACGCCGGAGGCGCCGACGGTGACCGATCCGGCCGGCGAGATGAACCAGACGCCGAGGTCTGAGACGATGACGATGGCGCCCAAGGCGATCCAGAACGACCGCCAGTCCCGCAGCGCGGCGATGATGCCCATGACGGCGAGCGGCACCATGTTGGACACGAGGTGCTCGGTGCCGGCGTGCAGGAACGGCGCGGCGATGAACCCCGGGAGGATCCCCGAACTCTCGCGCGGGGTGATGCCCCACTGCGTCAATTGCGCCGGGATCATCCAGTCGGCGATCAAGAGCAGCCACATCGCGGCGATGACGGCGCCCCACAGGGCCAGCGCGCGCCGCAGTGGGTGGGTGCGGGGGGCGGGGCCGGTGGTCATGGGGCTCCTTGGATCGCCGGAGGTGTGTCGGTGGTGCCTCCTTGAAGGGTAGCGGGGGCCGGCTCGCGTCTGCCAGGCCCGCGGGTGCGCAGATATGCGAGGGCGATGGCGCCGACGATGGCGGGCACGAGCAGGTAGGGCCCGAGTCCGATGAGGACGATTCCGGTGAAGGCGGTGGCGATGATCGCGGTGGTTTTGGCGGCGTTGCCGTGGAGGAGTTTGATGGCGCTGGCGCAGGCGAGGACGGTGACGGCGGCGAGGCAGGCGGAGGTGGCGCGCATGGTCTGGTCGAGGTCGAGGTCCCAGTAGAGGGTGGCGGCGAAGGACGTAGCCGAGAGTGTGGCGAGGACGGCGAGGCTGCGGTGGGGTACGGCGCCGGGGCTGCCGCCTTTGGCCAGGGGGCGGGGCATGGCGCCGTCGCGGGCGAGGGCGGCGCCCAGGCGGGAGGCGCCGGCCATGAAGGTGTTCATGGCGCCCAGGGTGAGGACGGTGGCGACGATGGCGGTGATGGGGGCGGCGGCGGAGCCGAAGCCGTAGGCGAGGAGGTCGGTGAGCGGGACCGGGGAACGTGCGGCGGCTGGGCCGAGGACGCCGGTGGTGGCGGTGGCGAGGCCGAGGTAGACGGCGGTGACGATGATGAGGGCGAGGGCGGTGACGCGGTGGAGTTGGCGGGCGGGGTCAGTGAATTCGCCGGCCAGGTGGGTGGCGGCTTCCCATCCGGCGAAGGCGAAGAAGAGGACGGCGGCGGCCGAGAGGACGCCGGCGGCGCCGTGGGGGGCGAAGGGGGTGAAGTTGGCCCATTGGAGGTGGGGCAGGGCGGTGGCGATGGCGGCGGCCAGGAGTGCCAGGAGGAGTCCCATGAGGATCAGTTGGGCGCCGCCGGAGAGGCGCAGGCCGGCGTGGTTGGTGGCGAAGGCGATGGCGATAAAGGCGGCGGCGCAGGCCAGTGAGGCGGTTCGGTCCATCTCGACGATGCCGGCGAGGTATTCGGTGCCGATGAAGGAGGCGGCGACGGCGCCGATGGGGATGACCGCGTAGAACCACCAGCCGACGATGGCCGCGGCGTCGGGTCCGAAGGCGAGGCGGGTGAAGGTGGCGACGCCGCCGGCGTCGGGGTGGCGGGCGGCGAGGGAGGCGAGGGTGATGGCGACGGGGATCGACAGCAGGAGCAGGCCGATCCAGGCGAGGAGGGAGGCGGGGCCGGCGGCGGCGGAGGCCAGTTGTGGGAGGACGAGGACGCCTGGTCCGAGGATCGCACCGAGGTAGAGTGCGGTGCCGCGGCCGATGCCGAGTCTGCCGCGGGAGGGAGCGGCCGTTTGCGTGTCCATAGCTCGAAAGCTTAAGCATGCGGTCGGCACTCCAGGGCACCCGCCGAACGTTCGATCGATATTTGGTTCATAATCGGTGCATGGACGAACTTGATGCGGCGATCGTACGTTTGTTGCAGTCGGATGCGCGGTTGTCGAACCGGGAGCTGGCCCGCCGGATCGGCGTGGCGCCCTCGACCTGTTTGGAGCGGGTGCGGCTGCTGCGCAAACACGGGGTGATCCGGGGCTTCCACGCCGATGTGGATCTGGACGCGCTGCGGCGCGAGGTGCAGGCGCTGGTGACGGTGCGGCTGCGCAAGCACTCGCGGCCCTCCTATGAGGCCCTCAAGGGGACGGTCTCGTCATGGCCGGAGGTGCTGACGCTGTTCGTGGTCTCCGGTGACGGCGACATCGTGCTGCACGTGGCGGTGCAGAGTCCCGAACGCCTGCACGCATTCCTGGTCGACCGGCTGGCCACGCGCCCGGAGGTGGACCGGTTCGAGACGTCGCTGATCTTCCAGCGGGTGCACAACCGAGTCCTCGATCAGCTGCCCGAGGTGTCGTAGCCGACATCGCGACCAACCTTAATACGAATCCCCGATGTTATGATTCTCGTACCACTTTTGCGAGGAGCACACCATGAAACTCACCATCGCCGCCGCCACCGGCGCGACCGGCAGGCTCGTACTCTCCGGGGCGCTCTCGGCCGGACACGACGTCACCGCGCTCGTGCGCAGTCCGGGCAAACTCCCCGCCGGAACCCCCGCGGTCCAGGCCGACCTGTCGAACCCGGACCCGGCCGCTCTGGCCGAGGCACTGGCCGGGGCCGACGCGGTCGTCTCGGCGCTCGGGGCCACCTCCAAGGCCGAGGCCGGCGTCGCCACCCGCGGCACCGGCGCCCTCATCGAGGCGATGCAGGCCACCGGTTGCGCGCGACTGGTCGCCCTGTCGGCCGCCCCGATCGGCACTTTTCCCTCCCCCGCCCGGCCGGACAAGCCGAGAACGGAGCCGAACGCCAGCGCCCTCGACAAACTCGGAATGGCGATCGTCAAACGTGTCCTGCGCGAGCACTATGAGGACCTGGCGGCCATGGAGGACCTGATCATGGACTCGGGACTGGATTGGACGATCGTGCGTCCGCCGCAGCTGACCGACAAGCCCGCCACCGGCGCCTACCGGACCGTCGAGGGCGCCATGCCCCGCGGCGGCATCAAGATCGCCCGCGCCGACGTCGCCCATGCGATGCTGGCGGCCCTGGCCGACCCGGCATCGAGCCGCCGGGTGCTGGGCGTGGCGAACTAGCCTCGTTCGGAGACGATCGCCGTCGCCTCCAGGCCGGCCCCGGTCGCCCGCTCCAGGAACGAGCCGATCGCCTCGAGCTCGGCCGGGCTGTAGTCCTGGCAGATCTCGCCGATGGCGGTGGCCATCGGGGCATAGAGGCCGAGGATCTCCCCGGCCCGATCGGGTATGAACGTGATGTGGACGGCCCGCCGGTCGGTCGGCACCCGCTCGCGCCGCACCCACCCGGCCTTCTCCAGCCGGTCGATGACGCCGGTGGTGGTGGCCGGGTGGAGCCCCGCCTTGCGCGCCAACGCACTCGGCGTCAGAGGCCCTTCACGGGAGACGATGTCGAGGCAGTCCAGATCAACGTCCTGAATGCCGGCGCGGGCGGCGACCTGGTGGTTGAGCAGCGACAACTGCACGGTCAACTCGCGCAGGCGACCGGTGACCCGCACACCCAGGCCCCGCCTGGTCGCCGCGTCGTTCCCGTCGGCAATCTCGTTCATTCTGGCTGCTCCCCTGCGATCGGCCCGAACCAGCATAGGCCGTCCGGCCCCGGGCCGGACGGCGCGCGGGCTAGGGGTGGCTGGTGGTGCCGGGTGGGGCCGGAGCCAGACCTTCCGGCACCACCAGCCACCCCCTGAGGTGGTAGGTTCCCTCGGTGGCTGAGAGCCGTTTGATGAGACGAGTGTGGACCCCGTTGGTCGCGGCCTGCTTTGCGGCGGGCGCGCTGGCCGGGTGCGGCACCGGCGCCGATGCCGGAGCCGCCGATGAGACCGAGTCCGAGTCCGAGAGCGCCGGTGCGAGCGCCGAGGCTGAAACTGAAACGGAGCTGGAAATGACGGCAGTGGAGATCAGCGAGGGCTGCGAGGTCGAAGTGTCGACCGATACGGCCCTCAAGCCCGCGGTGAAGGTCCCCGATTGCGACCCGCCCGCTGAGCTGTTCGCTCAGAATGTGGTCGACGGTGAGGGCACCGAGGCGAAGGCCGGCGACGCGGTGAGCGTGCAGTACGCGGGCTGGTCGTGGTCGACTGGAGCCGGGTTCGACGCTTCGTGGGATCGGGGCGCGCAGCCGTTCGACGTGACCCCGCTGGGGTCGGCGCCGGTGATCCAGGGCTGGAACGACGGCCTGCTGGGCGCGCACGTGGGCGACCGGCGGCTGCTGGTGATCCCGCCGGCCCTCGGTTACGGTTCGGCCGGCGCCGGCGGCGTGATCGCCCCGAACGAGACGCTGGTGTTCGTCGTGGACGTCCTGGCGGTCAACGGCCAGTCGTAGCCGCGGCAGTTTTTGTTGGGCGCCTTGCCTGGTTGGCGGGGCGCCCCTTTTTGTCGCTCGAGGTCAGCCTCCGGCGATGGAGGGCAGGATCTGGACGATGCGGCCGGTGGTGGGTGCGGTCAATCCGCCGACGCGGCGGCATTCCTCGTCGTCGAGGAAGATATTGACGTAGCGCCGCAGCTGTCCGGCCTCGTCCCGCAGGCGCCGCCCCAGGCGCGGGTAGTCGGCCGCGAGTGCGTCGAGGAGGGCCGCGAGGTCCGGTTCGGGCCCGGTGTGGACGGTGACTTTGCGGGCACCGCCGCATTCGCTGGCGAGCGCGGCGGGGATCTTAATCTCGGTGTCCATTACGGGGTCTCGATCGCTCGGACGCACAGCACGTCGGGCAGGTGCGCGGCGATGCTGTTCCAGGTGCCGCCGGAGTCGGTGGCGGTCCAGATGTCGCCGCAGCGGGTGCCGAAGTACCAGCCGGGGTCGGCGGCGGCGTCGGTGCAGGCGCCGTCGCGCAGGACCCCGCCGAAGTAGGGGTCGGTGGGCAGGCCGTCGGTCCAGGCGTTCCACGTCTCGCCGGAGTCGGTGGTGCGCCAGGGTCCGACCTGGCGGCCTGGCGGGGTGCGTTCCATCGATTCGGTGCACGGCCAGGCGATGACGTTGCCGTCCAGGGTCGGGTGGGCGATCATCGCGAAGCCGAAGTTCGTCGGCAGGTCACCGGAGATATTGGTCCAGCCGCCGTCGGGGCGGGTGGAGCGGTAGGCCGGTCCGTGGCTCTGGACGAACAGGGTGCTGTCGGTGCCGCGAGTGACCTTGTGGATGCACTGCCCGGATTCGGGGGCGTCCTCGGGGCTGTAGTCGGCGGTGATGCCCTTGGTGATGCCCGTCCAGCTCTGGCCGTCGTCGTCGGTCTGGTAGATCCCGCCCGAGGAGATGGCGATGGTGAGCGCCTCGGGGTCGGCCGGGTCGGGGACGATGGTGTGGACGGCGGGTCCGCCGGCGCCGGAGGCCCAAGTGGTGTGCTCGGGGTGGTCCCATAGGGGCTGGTTGAAGGCGAAGGTCTGGCCGCCGTCGTCGCTGACCCACAGGCTGGTGGGTTCGACTCCGGCCCACACCCGCTCGCCTGGCCCGAAGGCCAGCTGCCAGATGCGTTTGACGGTGTTGTTCTGGTCGGATTCGGGCTGGTCGATCCCGGCGGCCTCGGAGAAGTCCAGCGGCCGGTAGGGCAGGTCCTGGGGGAAGGCCATCGGGGCTTTCTCGGGTTCGGACCAGGTCCGGGCGTAGTCGCCTGAGCGCCAGATGGAGGGGCCGAAGAACGTGTCGGCGCCGATGAGGATGCGGCCGGTGGCGGCGTCGGCGGCGACCGAGTAGATCTCGGCGACGGCGGTGAATCCGTCCTTGTCGAGAATGACCGGGCCCTTCACCTCCCAGTCGGTGCGGTTGTCGCTGGTGGCGGTGAACAGGCCTTTGCGTGTGCCGATGAGGACGAGATAACCCATTGCTCCGGGCCTCCTTGCCTGGATCGCGGATAGTTCGGTCCTTCTCATGGTGGACCCGGGGTGTGACGATTTCCAGGCGATGGGCCAGGCGGTGCCGAAGTTTTTCCGGCCGCTCAGGTGCGTCACCCCGCCGGTTTTGGACCTTCCCGCCCCGACACGAGTGTGTTACGTTGCCCCCATCCGGGGTGTACGCCCGCGTCCCGGTCGCCTCCCCGGTCAGTTAGGACCCCTGCTTATGCGCTCCGTTGTTCGCGCCAGTGTGCTCGCCTTGGCCTGCCTATTGCCCTTGGCCGCTTGCAAGGCACCCGGAGGACTGGGGGCCGAGGAGTCGCCGCCGTCCTCGGACGGGATGGCGACGACGGATATGCCGCCGTTCGTCACCGAGATCGACGGCGCCGACCTGGCGGCCCAAATCGAGGCCCTCACCGTCGCCGAAGAGGCCGATGCGGGCTATGACCGGTCGCTGTTCCCCCACTGGAGGGACGATGACGACAACGGCTGCGACGCCCGCGATGACGTCCTGGTCGCCCAGGACCTGTCCGGGAACCTCACCGCGGGCGACTGCGGCGAGACCATGAGCGGCGAATGGATGTCGATGTACGACGGCGAGACCGTCACCGAATCCGGGGATCTGGACATCGACCACTTCGTGCCGCTCAAGGAGGCCTGGGGTTCGGGCGCGGGCGACTGGACCACCGAGGACCGCCAGGCGTACGCCAATTCGCTGGAGCAGCCGTGGCATCTGGTCGCGGTCACCGCCTCCTCGAACCGGTCGAAGTCCGA
Source organism: Glycomyces buryatensis (assembly GCF_004912275.1). Lineage (GTDB taxonomy): Bacteria > Actinomycetota > Actinomycetes > Mycobacteriales > Micromonosporaceae > Glycomyces > Glycomyces buryatensis. The sequence continues at coordinate 72,504 of NZ_STGY01000083.1, read as the reverse complement.
TAAGGACCCGGCCGATTGGATGCCGACCGACGAAACGGTCTGGTGCGCCTATATCTGGGCGTGGACCCAGGTCAAGACCGAATGGGACCTCAGCGTCGACGAGGCCGAGCAGGCGGCGCTGCTGGAGTACGCCGCAGCGTGTTAGCCGAGGGTCAGCCAGGTGATGCCGGCCGCTTGGACCTGCTCGCGTTCGCCCCCGGTGAGCGCGTCGCGCCCGGTGGCCTTGGCGATGAAACCGACCCCGTCCCAGCCGAGCCGGTCAAGCCCGCCAACCGGCAGCAGGAGATCGGTGACCACCTCGGCCGCGGCCGGACCCGTCCAGCGTTCGATACCGGCCGCGTCGGCCAGGTCCATGCCGTGGACGGCCACTTCGACCACGCGCGTAGTCAGGAAGTCCTCGAGGGTCATCGGGTCGCCGTGGCGGGTCGTCACGAGCCGCCCCGGCCCCTCGGCCTCGCATCGCCGGACCGCCTCGGGCCACATCTCGTTGAAGCGGGCGGCCAGCGCGGGCCCGCCGATGCGGCCCTCGCGCATCGAACCTTCGACGCGGACGCGGTCGATCTCGGGCGCGAAGCGCTCGTCGGGCCGGTAGTACCCCGCGGCGTCCACGGTGGCCTCGGCCGGTGGCTCGGCGTCGAGCATCGCGAAGAGCCGTTCGACGGCCTGGCTGGTGTGGGCCAGCAGCGCCGCGCAGTCCCACGGCTCGCACCGGGTGGGGGCGGCCCACTGGGCCACGGTGAGTGCGGGCAGGGCGGCGGCCAGACGGCCGGACTCGTCGGCGAGGGCGGCCAGTGAACGGGATGCGACCATGAACGCATCCTATTGGTCCACAAGGTGAGAGGAGCCTCCGGTGGAATTCGCGGGAGTGATCCGGCCGGTTATCGACCGGGTGTACGTCGGGCTGCGAGGCGCGTCGCACGCGCGGGTTCGGGCGCTGTACGAGCAGCGGGGCCTGAATCCGGGCATCGAGGTCAATTGCTATTACGCGCTGCTGGACCATCCGGTGCCGGCCGAGGCGGTCGCGGCGTGGAAGACCTACAGCGGCTTCGACACTGAAGCTGAGCTCGCCCGCGGTATCGCCGAACTCGTTGATGGCGTTTGGCAATTGACGGCGCCGGGCCGGCAATTGGCGCTGGCGGTCGATGAGGCGGTCGGCGCCGGGGCCGAGCGGCTGTGGGGTGCGCGGCCGATCGAGACCATGCCGGGTCTGGGCGGCCTGGAGCGGTTGTCCGCTTTGACCGCCCGGGTCCTGGAAGCGGGCCAGGGCAGCGGCGGTCCGGCGTTCTCGGGTCTCACGCCGGTATTCGCCGCGGACGATGCCGGCCCGGCGGCGGTGCTGGCCTCGCAGTTGGGGGCGCTTCGCCATCATCGCGCGGACGCGCACCGGGCGGCTTGGCGCGCGGCCGGATTGAGTGCCGGCGAGGTCGTCGGACTCGGCCCGGGGCCGGTGCGGGACCGGGTCGAGGCGGAGACCGACCGCCTTGACGCAACCGCCTACCGGGTGCTGTCGGCCTCGGAGCGCTTGGAGTTGCTGGCGGGTCTGGGCGCACTCCCCGACGGCATTTCGGCGAGATAGGTTCGCCTCTGTGACTGATGCGGATTGGCAAGCGCGTCTTGATGCGCTGTGGGCGCGGCTGGATGCCATGGGGCGCGAGGAATTCGTGGCCGCGATGAAGGAGTTGGCCGCCGAGCGCGGCCCGGATGATCCGGTGGCGCTGTTCGAGATCGGGGGCGCGCACGATTCGACCGGTTTCACCGAACAGGCCGTCGGTTACTACGAGCGGGCGATCGCGGCCGGGCTCGACGGGGTGCGGCGCCGCCGGGTGGTGATTCAGATGGCCTCGTCGCTGCGTGAGACCGGGCATCCTGAGCGGGCTTTGGCGATGCTGGGTGTCGAGCGGGCGAACGGGTCGGATGCGTACGACGATGCTTTGGCGATGTGTGAGGCGCTGACGTTGGCGAAGCTGGGGCGCGAGCGGGAGGGCCTGTCGGTCGCGTTGGTCGCTTTGGCGCCGCATCTGCCGCGTTATCAGCGTTCGACGGTCAACTACGCGCGTGGCCTCATCGGCCGGGAACCGCTCTAGCCGAGGGTCGCGGCGCGGATCGGCGTCTCGCGCGCGGCCGGGCAGCGCCGGCCCGAAGCGTATCTGGGCGGGGACCGGGTGCGCCGGTGAGGATGTAGCGCTTCACGACTGGGGTCTGCCGGTGAGGTTGCAGGCGACTTCGACGATGGGGCGTTCGCTCGCTTCCAGGTGGCCTTTGAGGCGGTCGGCGGCGAGCCGGTAGAGGGTCAGGGCGGCCCGGCAGCTGTCCTCGAATGACGCGGTCTTGATGCCGGTGGCGGTGTCCCAGGCGCGGGCCCATGCCTCGCCTTCGGCCTGGCATACCAAGTCCCACAGGCGGTTCTCCGAGCCGTAGAGGATCCGGTCGGCCGCGGCCAGGGCGCCGGGCAGTTGCAGGGCGATCAGGTCGCGGTTGGCGGCGGCGGCCCGGGGTGCGCCGGTGGCGAGCATGCCGTGGACCTTGTGGACCTCTTCGGCGAGGCCGACGAGGGTGGCCCCGGCCCACCGGTCGGCCGCCGCGGCGATGTCGTCCCATTGCCAGTTCCGGGCCCGGTCTTTGAGTGCGGCGAGGGCGCCGGTCGGGTCGTGGAGGATTCGGGCGTCCCTCCAGCCGGGGACGGCTTGGCCGGCCGACCATGGCTGGTCGAAGGCGCCGTTCGCGTCCTCGAGGGTAGTCCAGGTGATGGTGACCAGGCGGCCGGCGAGCGACTGGGTTTGGTCGTCGCGGCCGGCCTGCGCGATGGCGATGAGGTCGATGTCGGAGTCGGGGTGGTCGGTGCCGGTCGCGATCGATCCGGTCAGGGCGATGCCGATGGTGTCCGCGGCGAGGTCGTGTGCGAGGTGTTCGGCGATGGCGTTCGGGCTCTGGTCCATGCCGAGGAGTATGGGGGTGGCTATTCGCCGGCGGCCACTGATTTGTAGTAGTCGATCTTGCCGTTGATGTGGGCGCGTTGGGATTCGAGGTCGGCGATGCGCTTGGCGACGGCTTGCTCGTGTGCGGTCAGGAGGGTGATGCGGGCGGGGATGGTCTCGTCTCCGGTGCGGACGAGTTCGGCGAAGCGGCACATCTGCTCGATGGGCATGCCGGTGTCGCGCAGGCATTTGAGGATGTCGAGCCAGCCGAGGTGGTCCTCGGAGAAGCGCCGTTGGCCGGTGGGGCCCCGTTCGACGCCGTCGATGAGGCCGACTCGTTCGTAGTAGCGGAGGGTGTCCATGGTGAATCCGGTGCGGCGGGCGGTCTCGCCGATGGAGTAGCGGCCCGCGGCGGTCAGTTCGGTAGCCACGGTTATCGAGGATAGTCACCGCTGCCGGCGCCGGGCCTGCGGGTTTGCGTTGGAGTCCACTCCAGGTCTTAGCGTCTGAATCAAGCAACGATCGAAGGAGGTCCGCGATGGAGCGGATGGCATTGGGCACCGAGGGTATTGCGGTGTCGCGCATGTGTCTGGGCGCGATGGCGCTCGGTGGGGTGCAGGACAAGGAGACGTCGTACGCGATCCTCGACCGGTTCGTGGAGCTGGGCGGGAATTTCATCGACACCGCGAACTGCTACATGTTCTGGCTGCCGGACGGCACCGGTGACGAGTCGGAGCACCTGCTCGGGTCCTGGCTGGCCGACCGGGGCGGCCGCGAGGATCTGGTGCTGGCGACGAAGGTGGGGCGGCGTCCGTCCTTCCCCGGTGGGGGCCTGGAGGCGTCGGAGCCGCTGACGTCCGAGCGGATTGCGGCCTCGCTGGAGGAGAGTTTGGAGCGGCTCGGCACCGACTACATCGACCTGTACTGGTCGCACCGCGACGACCGCGGCACCGAATTGGAGGACACGGTCGCGGGATTCGATGCGGCGGTGAAAGCGGGGAAGGCGCGGATCGTGGGCGCTTCGAACCATGTGGCCTGGCGGGTGGAGCGGGCCCGGCAGGTCGCGGCCGCGACGGGGGCGGCGGCGTATACGGCGATGCAGAACCGCTACTCCTACCTGCAACCGAGGCCTGGCGTGCGGCTGCCCGAGGGCGGCCACGTGCACGTCGAGCCCGGCGACATCGACTACGTGGGTAACACGGCGGGCACGGCGCTCCTCGCGTATTCCTCGCTGCTGTCGGGCGCTTACACCAACCCGGGTAAGCCGCTGCCGGAGCACTACCGCCACCCCGGGACGGACGCGCGGCTGGAGGTGCTGGACGCGGTGGCCGCCGAGACCGGGGCGTCGCGCAACCAGGTGGTGCTGGCGTGGCTGTGCGGTCACGAATCGCCGATCATTCCCCTGGTCGGAGTGTCGTCGCTCGCGCAGTTGAACGAGGCCGCCGATGGTTTGGAGTTGCGGCTCGAGTCCGAGCAGTGGCAGCGGCTGACCGAGGCCGCTTAGCCGAGGAAGGAGAGGCGGACGGTCCGGTCGGGGTTGTCGCGGTTGGTGTCGATGAGGACGATCGACTGCCAGGTGCCCAGGGCCGGGCGGCCGCCTGAGACGGGGATCGTGGCGTGCGGGGCGACCAGGCCGGGCAGGACGTGGTCCCTGCCGTGGCCGGGCGAGCCGTGGCGGTGGGACCAGCGGTCGTCGGCGGGGAGCAGGTCGGCCAGCGCGGCGAGGAGGTCGTCGTCGGATCCGGCGCCGGTCTCGATGATGGCGATGCCGGCGGTGGCGTGCGGGACGAATACGTTCAGCAGGCCGTCGCCGGCCCCGGCTTCGGCCAGGAACGTCTCGCAATGGCCGGTCAGGTCCACCGCGGCTTCTTCTCGGCCGGTGTGCAGTTGCAAGACGGTGGTCGTGAACGCATTCCCCATGGCCCGGATCCTGCCACGCCTCTCGCCCTGCCCGCCCGGCGACTACCGTTGCCGGTGGTATCGGCGGCGAGGCGAAAGCGGGGTCCGATCGTGACGCGAATGGCGGCGCTGTTGCGCGGGGTCAATGTCGGCGGGCACCGGAAACTGCCGATGAGTGAGTTTCGGGACCTGCTGGGCGGCCTCGGGTTCGGTGCGGTGGCGACGTACATCCAGTCGGGCAATGCCGTCTTCGACGCGCCCGGTCGTCCAGGCGAGGTGGCCGCGGCGATCGGCGAAGCGGTCGCCGAGCGGTTCGGGTTCACGGTGCCGGTGATGGTCCGCACCGCCGCCGAAATCGAGGCGCTGCTCGACGCCGATCCGTTCGCCGGACGCGGATTGGACGAGTCGAAGGTGATCGTGATGTTCCTCGACGCCGCGCCCCCGGTCCTGGAAGTGCCCGAGGACTGCCCGGAGGAGGTAGTGGCGGCCGGCCGCGAGGTGTGGGTGTACTACCCGACCGGGCAGGGGACCTCGCGCCTGGGCCAGCGCGGTTTCTGGAAGCCGATCGGCGAGGCCGCGATGACCGGCCGGAACCTGCGGACGCTGAAACGGTTGCGGGACATGGCGAACGGCGAGTGACGGCCACATTGAAGTCGGCCTCGACTAGGGTGGGGTGCATGTCATCTGCTGAGTTGGCCGCCGCCGGGTGGGACGCGAACCGTGCCGTCGTCGTATCGCCGGCGGCCGATCCGTACCGGGCCTACCTGGACTCGCTGGGCTCGGCCGAGTCGCGGCGGACCATGCGCGGATGCCTCGACCGCATCGCCGCTCTCCTGGCCGACGACGAGAACGTGACCGGTGAGGGGCAGCCGTGGCACCTGCTGCGCTATGAGCACACGTCCCGGCTGCGGGCGGCGATGATCGACCGCGGCTGGTCGGGCGCCTACGTCAACAAGCACCTCGCGGCACTGCGGCGCGTCCTCAAGGAAGCGTGGCGCCTCGATCTGATGGCCGCCGAGGACTACCAGCGCGCCTGCGACCTGACACCGGTGAAAGCCCAGCGCCTCCCGGTCGGTTCGCAAGTGGACGCCGAATCGCTCGGCGCGGCCCTGTACGCCTGCGACATGGACTCCTCCCCCGCCGGCGCCCGCGACGCCGCCGTCCTCGCCGCGCTCTATTCGACCGGATGCCGCCGCTCCGAGATCGCCTCGATGCGCCTGGTCGACTACGACAAGACCGAACGCTCGATCCGCATCGTCGGCAAGGGCAACAAGGAACGCTCCGTCTACCTCACCGAGGCCGCCCAAGAGCGCCTGGAACGGTGGATGGGCGTCCGCGGCAACGGCCCCGGGGCCCTGTTCTGCCCGATCAACAAGGCCGGCCGCCTCCGCAAATCCGGGACGCAGCTGTCGCGCATGACCGGGCAGGCCATCGCCGACCTGCTCACCAAACGCCTCGTCGAGGCCGGCCAGCGCCGCCACACCCCCCACGACTTCCGCCGCACGTTCATCGGCGAACTCCTCGACGCCGGCGTCGACCTGGCCATCACCCAGTCCCTGGTCGGCCACGCCTCCCCGGCCACCACGGCCCGCTACGACCGGCGCCCGGCCCGCCGCAGCCGCGAGGCGGTCGACCGCCTCCAACTCCCCGAAGCGTAATGTCGAATTCTGGCTAGCTTCTGTCACGGGCGGCGGGCACTCTTGAGGACATGACAGGTCTCCTCGAACAAGGCAACATCGAACAGCTCCGCGCCGCTGTCGCCGGACGCGACGCCCGCTTCGACGGCTGGGTGTTCCTGGCCGTGACCTCCACACGCATCTACTGCCGCCCCTCCTGCCCGGCGGTCAAACCCAAACCCGAGCACATGCGCTTCTACGCCTCCCCGGCCGCCGCGCAGGAGGCCGGATACCGCGCCTGCAAACGCTGCCGCCCCGACGCCGCCCCCGGCTCCCCCGAATGGGACTACCGTACCGACGTCTGCGCCCGGGCCATGCGACTCATCGGCGAAGGCGTGGTCGACCGCGACGGCGCCGCCGGCCTGGCCAGGCGCCTCGGATACTCACTGCGGCAACTCGAGCGCCTCCTCATCGCCGAAGTCGGCGCCGGCCCCGCTGCACTCGCACGCGCCGGCCGCGCCCACACCGCCCGGACCCTGATCGAATCCACGGACCTGGAGATGGGCCGGATCGCCTTCGCCGCCGGCTTCGCCTCGATCCGCGCGTTCAACCGCGTCGTCGCCGACGTCTTCGCCTGCTCCCCCACCACACTTCGCCACAAGGCCGCACGCCGCAAAGGAGCGAACACGGAGACATCGGCGGGCGGCGCGATCGTACTGCGCCTGGCCTACCGCGAACCGTTCGAGGCCTCGAACCTGTTCGGACACTTCGCGGCCGCCGCCGCCCGAGGCGTCGAAGAATGGGCCGACGGCGCCTACCGCCGAACCCTGCGCCTGCCGCACGGACCCGGCACCGCCGCCCTCAAACCGGGCCCCGGCTACATCGAATGCCGCCTGCGACTGGCCGACCTGCGCGACGTCACCGCCGCCGTCGCCCGCTGCCGCCGCGCCCTGGACCTGGACGCTGACCCCGTCGCGGCCCAGCAGACCCTCGAAGCCGACCCGCTCCTGGGCCCCCTGGCCCGCAAGACACCGGGCAGGCGGGTGCCACGCAAAGCCGACGGCGAGGAGTACGCACTGCGGGCCGTCATCGGCCAGCAGGTCTCCACCGCCGCCGCGGCCACCATCGCCACCAGGCTGTCCGAGAAGTACGGCGAAGCCGTGGACGACCCCGAAGGGGGCCTGACGCGCCTGTTCCCGACCTCGGCGGCGCTGGCCGAAGCCGATCCCGATGACCTGCCGATGCCGAACCGCCGCAAGGCCACCGTCCTCGCCCTGGCCGGTGCGCTGGCCGAGGGGCGGGTCGATGTCGGTCCGGGCGCGGATTGGGAGGCGGCCCGGGCGCAGCTGGTGGCGGTGCCTGGGGTGGGGCCGTGGACGATCGAGATGATCGCCATGCGGGCCTTGGGCGACCCGGACGCGTTTCCGGTCGCCGACCTGGGGGTCATCCGCGGTGCGAAGGCGCTCGGTCTCCCTGCCTCACCGAAGGCACTCGCCGCCCGCGCCGAGGCGTGGCGGCCCTGGCGATCCTATGCGGTCCAGTACTTGTGGGCCGCCAGTGAACATCCGACGAATCGAATCCCCGACGACAATGAAGGAATGATGGTGCAGTGATGGACAGCACGACGCATGTGACGCTGGAGTCCCCGATCGGGACGTTGGCGGTAGTGGCGAACGACCAGGGTCTCACCTATGTGGAATTCGGGGTGACCGGTTCCGAACCGGAGTGGGGGCCCAGGGAGTCGACGCCGTTGCTGGCGGCGGCGACCGAGCAGTTGGAGGCGTACTTCGCCGGGCAGCTGCACGATTTCGACCTGCCGCTGGCCGCGGCCGGCACCGACTTCCAACGTCGGGTCTGGGCCGCGCTCAGTGAGATCCCCTTCGGCCAGACCGTGTCGTATATGGACATCGCCGAGCGGATCGGGAACCGGAAGGCGGTACGGGCGGTGGGGTTGGCGAACGGGTCGAACCCGATCGCGATCATCGTCCCCTGCCACCGGGTGATCGGCGCGAACGGCAAGCTCACCGGTTATGCGGGCGGGCTGTGGCGCAAGGAGCGGCTGCTGGCCTTGGAGCGCGGCGAGGTCGACCTGTTCGCCCGTCTTGAGCCTTTGAGTAGGACCTAGATGAGGGTGATGCGCAGGCGGACGGTGACGGTCTCTTCGTCGAGGATGACGGTGCCGGAGTAGCAGACTTCGTCGGTGCAGTCGGAAGCGAGGAGGCCCGAGGCGGTGCCGGCGGGGGTCGTACCGGAGACGAGCGGCGGGTCCATGCCGTTGTCGGCGATGAAGGTGCCGAAGTCGTCGGCGGGGATGTCGACGGTGACTTCGGCGCTCGCGCCGGGGGCGGGTGCGTGGAGGGCGGCGATGTCGGCTTCGACGACGTCGGTGGAGTCGGGGTAGGTGAGGTGGGTGGCCTCGGTGATGGTCTGGAGGTCGGGGGTGTTGTCGTCTTCGAGGGCCCAGGCGAGGGCGGCGACGGCACCGATGAGTCCGGCGAAGGTGGCCAGGAGGCACAGGGCGGCCCAGAGGGCGCGGCGTCGGGCGACCGGTGCTGGCAAGACCATCACCGGAACCCTACCCGAATATGAATGTCGATCTGTTCTGGCGGTTTGTGAGTGTTGAAGAGCCGCTAGAGTCCGGTGATGTCGGCGGGGGCCCTTTCGGCGCGGGCGAGGGCCCTGACGAGCGCGGCCTGGCCGTGGCGTTTGACCGAGAGGCGGGCGAGCATCCGGATGGCGGTGTCGAACGGTTCGGAGTCGAAGCTGGGGGTGGCGATGCCGACGGAGTGGGCGAGGTCGTCGGTGTGGACGACCAGTTCCATGATGCGGGTGATGAGGTATTCGTCCAGGCTCATCGCGTACGCCCAGTAGTCGGTGCCGGCCTGCTCCTGCCCGGTGAGGGCGGGCAGGGCGGTCTCGAAGCGGGCGAGGCGTTCGCGGGTGCCTTCGAGGAGCGCTTCGGGGCCGGGTTCGGCCAGGCGGCGGCCGCCGTCGCGGACCTTGGTGTTGGCCTCGTTGTCGAGGTCGGTCTTGATCCACTTGGCGCGGCCGAAGTGCTCCATCAGGGTGATGGTGTCCTTGCCGGTGTAGTCGCCCTCGAGTGCGGCCGCGGCGCCCCAGATCTGGGCGGCGAGGTGTCCGGCCAGGCCTGCGACGGTGAAGCCTTCGAGTGCGGAGTCCGCGGTCCAGGCGGCGGCGACTTCGTCCGCGGCGAGGAGCCCGGTGGCGGTGCCCGCGGCGTCCAGGTACTGCTGTCGGAGGTTGGTCACGGCGTGCCTTTCTATCGGACGGAGACGTGGACGTGGTTGGTGTGGTCGGCGGCGGGGGTGCCGTTGGCGCCGGAGTAGGACTTCCAGCCGCTTGAGGGCGACCAGAACTCGCGGTACCAGATGACGTATTCGATGCCGAGGGCGTCGGCGTTGTTGACGTACCAGGCGGCGAGCTGGTCGCCGTAGGCCTTGTCGTCGCCCCCGGCGTCGACGTCTTCGAAGCCGCCGGAGGCCGCGGCGAAGTCGCAGGCCCTGCCGAGCGGGTGTTCGCCGCCGCCGCTACCGCGGTAGCAGGACACGTAGCGGTCGAAGCCGGCTTCCTTGGTCTCGTTGTAGACGTGAAGGGTGCGAGGGGTCAGGCACCCGCTGGTGGTGGGATCGTCCTCGGAGCACGATTCGGACGGGAGTGATCCGTCGGAGTTGCGGGGGACGGGGTCGGCGGCGGGGGCGCCGCCGTCGGATCCGGGCCCGGCGGCGTTCTCGGCCTGGAGTTCCTCCAGTTTCTCCTCGAGGTCGTCGGCGGCTTCCTCGGCCTCTTCGAGGGCGGCCTCGGCGGCTTGGACCTCGTCGGCGTGGGCGTCTTGCTCGGCTTCGAGCTGGGCGAGCAGTTCGCCGGCGTCGGCCACGACGGCGGCCCGCTGGTCGGCGAGGTAGCCGGTGAAGGTGAGGGCGGCGACCATTTCATCGGGGTTGTCGGCGGCGAGGGTCGCGGCCGTGGTCTGCAGTTCGCCCTCGGTGTAGAGGTAGATGGCGTATTCGTTGAGCTCGGTTTGCAGGGCGGCGAGTTCGGCTTCGGTGTCCTCGATCTGGGCGGCCAGTTCGTCTCCGCGTGCTTCGGTGGCATCGACTTCGTCTTCGGCGTCGGCGACGGCGCTGATGGCGTCGGCGAGGTCGGATTCGAGGGTCTCCTCGTCCGGTTCGGCCGCTGCGGGCGCCGGCAGGAGGACTAGGAGCGCGGCGATGCACGCGATGGGGAGGATGTTGGCTCGCACGGGAGCGGTCGCCTTCCAGAGGAGTGTGAGTCGGGTGGGTAGGTCAGTGTTTACTCAGGGTCGGGTGGTGGTGGGTAGGTCAGTTTCGGGTCGTGGTTGTTACAGGTCGAGGTCGATGACGAGGGGTGCGTGGTCGGAGGCGCCTTTGCCTTTGCGTTCGTTGCGGTCGACGTAGGCGTCGGCCACGGCGGTCTTGAATGCGGGGTTGGCGAGGGCGAGGTCGATGCGCAGGCCGCGGTTCTTGGGGAAGTCCAGGTTGCGGTAGTCCCAGTACGAGAACGGCCACTCGTGTTTGAGAGCGCGGGGGAAGACGTCGGCGAGGCCGATCGATTCGACGGCGGTGAGCGCGTCGCGTTCGGGTTTGGTGATGTGGGTGGTGCCGGCCCATTCCTCGACCGACCAGATGTCGTCGTCACTCGGGCAGACGTTGAAGTCGCCCAGTACCGCGAACGGCACCTTGCCCGCGGCGCCGGCCTTCACGGTCTCGGCGAGGGCGTCGAAGAACGCGAGCTTGTAGGCGAAGTGCGGGTGGTCGACCTCGCGTCCGTTGGGGACGTAGACGGACCAGACACGGACGCCGCCGCAGGTCGCCGCGATCGCACGCGACTCGACCTGGCCGTCATAGGCGGGCTGCGAGTCCAGGCCGCGCTGGACGTCGGCCAGTCCGACGCGGGAGAGGATGGCGACGCCGTTCCAGCGGCCGTCGCCGGCCGCGGCGATTTCGTATCCGGCCGCGGCGAGTGCTTCGGCGGGGACGTCGGCTTCGGCGCACTTGAGTTCCTGGAGGCACACCACGTCGGGCTCGGTCGATTCCAGCCAGAGCAGGAGACGCTCCAGGCGGGCTTTGAGCGAGTTGATGTTCCAGGTGGCCACGCGCATGGGCCTCACGATACCCGCCACGGTGCGTTAGTGTCTCCGGCCCGTCTCAGGGCGCGGCCGGCGTCGCAGGTTCCACTGTGGGGTCGTCACTGTGTGTGCGGGCTGCGTTTTCGGGCTTCGGCCCGACGGCGACGGCGAGGAGGCCGAAGCCGACGGTGATGGTGAAGGCCGGGACGGCGACGCCGGAGTCGTTAATGGCGAAGCCGATGACGGCGGCGGTGGTCAATCCGATGACGGCCGCGGCGGTGACGTCCGAGGAGATCGGGCCGCGTCGCTTCCAGATGACGATGGCCCCGCAGACGGCGGCGACGCACAGCCACGTCAAGGGTGATCCGATGGTGCCGAGCGCGGCCGCGGCCTTGCGCAGCAGGATCTCGCCGGCCGAGCCTTCGAGGACGGTGCCGACGAATCGGCCCAGGTGGGTCTGGTCGGCCTCGGGCCGCAGGTAGTCCAGGACGCCGGCGATGATGAACAGCGCGGCGGCCGCCCCGCACGCGGCGGCGATCGCACCGATCGACAGCCGCCGGCCCCAGAGCTTGAGGCAGGCCAGGACGGCGGCAGCGGCGATCGTGGGAATGCCGCCCATGTCGCGCCCGAGGGTGGGAGCGCCGACGATGACGACGGCGCACACCGCCAGCAGGACCGGGCCGATGTATCTGGCGCGGCCCCGCCACGGGATGAGGCACATCAGGAGGATGACGGCGGCGGCGAACACGGCGGAGGTGTAGTTGCCCAGGCCGGTGAACCGGGCCCCGGCCTGCGCCGTATACCCCATGGGGGTGTGCAGCGGCCAGGTTGCGCCCGACACCTGGTCGATCGCGATCAAACCGGCCGTGGCCCCCGCGACCAGCAGCGCCGGCCGCGGCCCCGAACGCAGGCCCGGCAGCCACGTCAGGGCACAGACGAGACCGGCGACACCGACGATGATCGCCCAGAACACGAGCTCGGCATTCCCGGCGCGCCACCAGGGCGGAATCCCGGCCGCGACACCGGCCAAAGGCACCGCCGCGACGAACACGCAGACACTGCGGCACGTGCGCCGCCACTTCGCCGATCCGACCAGCAGCCACACCGCCGCACCGATCGCGATCGACCCGGCCGCGGCCAGCGCGGCATAGAACTTCCACCCCACTTCTGCGACGGCCGTGGACGCGGCCGTCTCATCGGTGCCCGCTCGGACCGCCTCTGCGGCGGTGCGGCCCTCATCGGCCAAGACATCGATCGGCCGCCCCGACATCGACGCAGGGACGTCGCCGCCGATCGCGGCCAGCGCGGTCGGGCCGAGGTCGACCAGCTGCACATAGCCGGCCCGGCCGGTCGTGGCCGAGGTCGCTTCACCGGTTTCGACGCCGTACCCCGAATACAGGACGGGATGGAGCGAGGAAGGCGCCGAGGCGTCGGCGAGCCCCGCGACGACCAGCTGCCAATCCTCGGGCATCACCTCGGTCACCGCACCCACCGCCTCATCGGCCGCCGCGGCCGCACGTGCGCGGACGGGGTCCGGTTCGGGAGCGATCTCCCCGGCGTCCTCGGGCGCGGGCGTGGCGGTCTCGTCCGTGCCGACGTCGGTGTCGTCCTCACCGATCGCGTCGTAGTCGGTGGCGGTATCGGGCGCATTGCCATCCGAGTCACCGACGATGATGCCGGGGTCGACAATGACGACGTCGCACGTGTTCATGGCCTCGGGCAGACGCTCGAGGTCCGCACCCCAGTAGGTGAGATTGCCTTCAGGGTCGGCCGCGGCCAGCGCCGCGCCGTTCCCGATCGCGGCCACACACGTGCCGTCGCGCACCGGGGGCACCTCCTCCCCGGCGATCTCGGCCTCTTCGGCGGCGACCCGCTGATCCTCCGCGTACATGCCGACCGCTTCGGAGAGCGAACCCAGGCGGGCCCCATAATTGAACGCCGAGTTCGCCTCCACCAGACCGGGATAGCGCTCGACCGTCCACCCACCCCCGGATTCGACCGGCGCGGGAATCTGCGACTGCGCCGCGCACTGGGCGTCACGCGGCGCCAGGCCCCCGGCCCGCTCCCCCGCACCCAGACTCGCCCACCCGGCCTCAGGGCACGTCCACGACCCGATGGTGCGCACACTCATCGACCCCGAAGCGCCACTACCGGCCAGATCCCACATGTTCGGCGTATTCGACTCATCGATGTCGGTCCACGCCAGGCCCGGGACGCCGACGAGGAGAATCCCCCCAGCCTGATCCTCGGGTTCATCGGCCGCCCCGGCAGGAGCGCCAGCGGCGAAGACGCCCACCAATACCACCCCCGCGGCGAACACCGCCCGCGTCAATCGCCCAGTCCGCCGCCGCACCGCCGCCTCAGTCATGGGACGTAGTCTATGGCCTCACCCCAAAGCCCCCCGGCCATCCCGCACCGGCCAATCTCCGCCACATCCGCCCCATCACTTCCATCGCCACCGCCACGCCGAGCGATAGGGTGGGCCGATGCGCACCATCGCCACCGCCAACGTCAACGGGATCCGCGCCGCCGCCAAAAAAGGCATCGTGCCCTGGCTCGAAACCACCGAAGCCGACGTCATCCTCCTCCAAGAGGTCCGCGCCGACGACACCCAAATCCCCGCCGAAGTCCGCTCCGCCGGCAACTGGCACTGGCACCTCGCCCCCTCCCTCACCGCCAAAGGCCGCGCCGGCGTCGCCGTCCTCACCCGCGAACCCCCCGAAGCCACCCGCATCGGATTCGGCTCCGACGAATTCGACACCGCCGGCCGCTACGCCGAAGTCGACCTCCCCGGCCTGACCGTCGCCAGCCTCTACCTCCCCTCAGGCGAAACCGCCACACCCCGCCAAGAAGAGAAGGAACGGTTCATGGCCGCCTTCGCCGACTACCTCGCCGCCGCCGCCAAACGATGCACCGACGCCGGAAGAGAACTCCTCGTCTGCGGCGACTGGAACATCGCCCACAACGAAATCGACCTCAAAAACTGGCGCGGCAACAAAAAATCCGCCGGATTCCTCCCCGAAGAACGCGCCTGGCTCACCGAGCTCTACACCGTCCGCGGCTTCGTCGACGTCGTCCGCCACCTCCACCCCGACACCGAAGGCCCCTACTCCTGGTGGTCCTACCGCGGCCGCGCCTTCGACAACGACACCGGATGGCGCATCGACCTCCACGTCGCCACCCCCAACCTCGCCGCCGCCGCCACCAGCGCCCGCGTCGAACGCGCACCCTCCCACGACACCCGCTGGTCCGACCACGCACCCGTCCTCGTGACCTACGACAAGTGACCCGGCTCGACATTCCCACAGCGACCAGGCACCATTGACCGTTGTGAGCCTCATCGACTACCTGCCCAAGTCCTCCTCCCCCGAACCCGACGACGTCTACACCGCGTTCGCCTCCTGGGCCGAGGACTCCGGCATCGTCCTATACGAACACCAAGAAGAGGCCCTCCTCGCCATCTGCTCCGGCGAAAACGTCATCGTCGCCACCCCCACCGGCTCCGGCAAATCCCTCATCGCCGCCGCAGCCCACTTCAACGCCCTCGCAAACCAGCGCACCTCCTTCTACACCGCCCCCATCAAAGCCCTCGTGTCCGAGAAGTTCTTCGAACTGTGCGAACAATTCGGCACCGACAACGTCGGCATGCTCACCGGCGACGCCGCCGTCAACCCCGACGCCCCCCTCATCTGCTGCACCGCCGAAATCCTCGCCAACCTCGCCCTCCGCGAAGGCGCCGACCTCGACTGCGACTCCGTCGTAGCAGACGAATTCCACTTCTACTCAGAACCCGACCGCGGCTGGGCCTGGCAAGTCCCCCTCCTCGAACTGAACCGCGCCCAATTCACCCTCATGTCAGCCACCCTCGGCGACACCACCTTCTTCGAAAAAGACCTCACCCGCCGCACCCGACGCGACACCACCCTCATCGCAGGCGCCACCCGCCCCGTACCCCTCGACTACGAATGGCGCGCCACCCCCCTCCACGAAACCGTCGAAAACCTCGTCAACCACGACCGCGCACCTGCCTACATCGTCCACTTCACCCAAGCCGCCGCCCTCGAAACCGCCCAAGCCCTCGCCAGCCTCAAACTCATCGACAAAGACGCCAAAACCGCCATCGGCACCGCCCTCGGCGGATTCCGCTTCACCACCAAATTCGGCCAAACCCTCTCCCGCCTCGTCCGAGCCGGCATCGGCGTCCACCACGCCGGCATGCTCCCCAAATACCGCAGGCTCGTCGAACGCCTCGCCCAACAAGGCCTCCTCAAAATCATCTGCGGCACCGACACCCTCGGCGTCGGCATCAACGTCCCCATCCGCACCGTCGTCTTCACCGGACTCGCCAAATACGACGGACGCCGCACCCGCCGCCTCCGCGCCCGCGAATTCCACCAAATCGCCGGCCGCGCCGGACGAGCCGGATTCGACACCCAGGGCTACGTCGTCTGCCAAGCCCCCGAACACGTCATCGAAAACACCAAAGCCGAAGCGAAATTCGGACTCGACCCCAAAAAACGCAAGAAAATGGCCAAGAAGAAGGCCCCCGAAGGCTTCGTCGGCTGGTCCGAAGAAACCTTCACCGGCCTCTCCACCGCCGAACCCGAAGCACTCACCAGCCGCATGCACATGAGCCACGCCATGCTCATCAACCTCCTCGCCCGCCCCGGCAACACCTTCAACCACATCCGAACCCTCATCGAAGACTCACACGCCGACCGCACCACCCAACTCAAAATGGCCCGCACCGCCCTCACCATCGCACGCACCCTCCGCGACGCCGGCATCATCGAACTCGCCGACGGCCACGTCCGCCTCACCGTCGACCTCCCCGACCACTTCGCCCTCAACCAACCACTCGCCCCATTCGCGCTGGCGGCGTTGGAGCTGCTGGACACCGACGGCGAGGAGTACGCGATGGAGGTCGTCTCCATTGTCGAGGCCACCCTGGAGGGGCCGGGCCAGATCCTGGCCGCCCAGCGCAGCAAGGCCAAGGGCGAGGCGATCAATGCGATGAAGGCCGAGGGCCTGGACTACTACGACCGCATGAACCAGCTCGACGACGAGGAGATCGACTACCCCAAGCCGCTCGCCGAGCTGCTCGAGGAGGCCTTCGACGCCTATCGGATCTCGCACCCGTGGGCCGCGGACTACTCGCTCGAGCCCAAGTCGATCCTGCGCGAGATCTGGGAGGGCCACATGAGCTTCGGCGAGTACATCGCCCTCTACAGCCTCCCGCGCGCCGAAGGCCTGCTGCTGCGGTACCTCTCCAGTGCCTACAAGGCCCTGATCCAGACCCTCCCCGAGGACATCGGCGGCGAGGAACTTGACGACCTCACCACCTGGCTGGGCGAGACCATTCGCCAGACCGACTCCTCGCTCATCAACGAGTGGGAGCAGCTGACCAACCCCGCCGAGGACGACGACATCGACGTCGGCCGCCCCAACCGGGCCTTCACCGACAATGAACGCGCCTTCAAGATCGCCGTGCGCAACACCGTCTTCCGGCACGTCGAACTGGCCGCGAACGACCGCGTGGATGCTTTGACGGCGCTCGAGACCGGCTGGCCCGCATCGAAGTGGGACGCCTCCCTGGAGCGCTACTTCGAGGCCCACGACGACATCGGGACCACCACGAAGTCCCGCTCGGACGCGTTCCTCGACATCGAGAAGACTGGGCGCACCTGGAACGTCCGCCAGGTCATCGACGACCCGGCCGAGGACCGCGACTGGGCGATGACCTTCACCGTCGACCTGGACGCCTCGGACGAGACCGGCTCCGTGGTCAT
Organism: Glycomyces buryatensis; assembly: GCF_004912275.1. GTDB lineage: Bacteria > Actinomycetota > Actinomycetes > Mycobacteriales > Micromonosporaceae > Glycomyces > Glycomyces buryatensis. The sequence goes on along the minus strand of NZ_STGY01000083.1, from coordinate 55,178 downwards.
GTCGATAGAGGACTTCACCGACTAGGCAAGGGACACAACGAGTACCCGAGGGTTGGTACCCTCGCGCGGTGACCCCTCTGCTCCCCTCGGCAGGTTCGCTACCTGTGTCCCTGCGCGCCCGCTGGGCCGTCATCCTCATTGCCGTCGGCGTCCTCATCGCCTGGAACACCGACTGGCGGCACATTTACGACGCCTACCGGGGCGCCACCTATCCCGACTCCAGCCGGACCTACGAGTGGCACGAAGACGACCTCGATAATGAAGCCCGCACCGCTGCGTTCACCGTCCCCAATTCCGATCACACGCTCGAATTCGACTGGGCCGCACCGCTGACGATCACCCACATCCGCTTGGAGGTCTACGAAGACGCCTTCGGGACCGGATTCCGTCTCGGCGTCGCCGCCGACTCGACCACCGAGGGCGGACCCAACTGCCTCAACGCCCGTGTCACCGGGGACGGCGAGACCACCACCGCGGACTGGTGCATCCGATCCGACCAGCACCGGCCGATCGATATGGCGGAATTCCTCGGCAAAGAGTCCGATGACGACGACCAGTGGGCGCCTGACTCGTTGTACATCACCCAGACCGCGAACCTCGATCCCGCCGCCTTCAACTCTGCGACCCAGGTCGACTACTTCGGTTTCGGTCTGGACACCGGCAACTCCTTTGAGTCCGGTCTCTGGGGGCCGCACCCGGGCTCGATCCAGGGCGCCGCCCTGCACGACGGGCAATGCCCGAACCCGGGGCTCGTCGCTCAGCTCGATGACATCCATCTCTCAGATCGCTACACCGATCCCGCCGAACACCAAGGGCACATCGAATACACCCGCGATCGCGAATCGGCCTATCCCGAAGAACACCGCCTCTACAGCGCCGCCTGCCACCCCGCGAACAGAGAAATGATGCTCGACGCCAGCGCCTTCGACCCCTTCCAAGACCACCGGCCCATCCCGCTGAGCACGGTGTTCCGCTACAACGCCAGCTACAGCGAGCCGCAACCGCTGCGGACCGTCCTCGTCGTGGACGTCCGTTCCTGCGATGCCACGTTGGAGCGCTGCACCAGTGACGACCCGAAATACGACCACGGCTTCAACGAGGGCACCGGGCGCAACTGGATGGCCGCGCTCCTCGACACCTGAGACAATCGCCCGGTGCTCACCGACCCGCGCCACTCCCCCATCGGCACTCCCACCGCATGGCAGGCCCTGACCCACAACGCCGCCAACGAGGCCACCGGAGGCATCTGGCGCGTCTCCGGCTCCGGCGGCACCGCGATCCTCAAGGTCGCCACGCCCCCAAGCGAATCCGACGGTCAATGGGCCGCCTCCGACGACCCCCGTCACTGGAACTACTGGAAGCGCGAATATCTCGCCTACTCGACCGGCGCGACCACCGCATACGGCGAGGGCACCACAATCAGCGCGCCGCGCCTGCTCGCCGCCGGTCCCCGCGCGGACGGCGCCCTGGAGCTGTGGCTCGAGGACGCGGACGGCACTCCCGGGCAGGATTGGTCCGTTGACCGGCTCGCGGACTTCGCCGAACAGCTTGGTCTCGCCCAGGCCCGCCATGTCGGAACCGCGTCCCAACCTTGGCATTCGCGGCAGTGGCTGCGCCAGTACGCCGGCCGCCACGACTACCGCGATATCGACTGGGACGCACCGAAAGCCGCCGAACACTGGCCGGACGAGCTGCGTTCGGGGCTTCGCTCGGTCTGGGAGCGGCGCACCGACCTGTTCGACCTCGTCGAGTCGCTTCCGCAGACGCTCTGCCATCTCGACGTGTGGCCCATGAACCTCGCCACTCGGGGCGACGAGCCGGTCCTGCTCGACTGGTCCTTTTTCGGTTCCGGCGCCATCGGCGAGGACATCGCCAATCTCATCGCCGACACCTTCCTCGACGGGCTTCAACCCGTCGGGCTCCTCCCCGAGGTCGAATCCGCCCTCACCGACGCCTACCTCGCAGGGCTCGCCGCGGGCGGGTACCGGGATGAGGCCGCCACGCGGAAGGCCATCGCCGCTTCCGGAGCGGCCAAGTACGCTTGGCTCGCCCCGATGATGCTGAGTCGCCTCGCCTCCGGCCAGTCCACCGGCAGCGTCAGCTACGACACCGATTCAGGCGACGACGCCGTCCTGGCCCGCCGCCGACCGATCTTCGAGATGATCACCGCCTGGGCGCGGACCGCGCTCGACACCTGAGAGGAGACCGCCATGCCCGTGTATGTCGCCACCGACATCACCATTCCCGACGCCGAGCTGCATTGGCGGTTCTCGCGTTCGTCCGGGCCCGGCGGGCAGGGCGTCAACACCACCGATTCGCGGGTGGAGCTCGTATTCGACCTGGCCGGGACCAGGTCGCTTCCGGAAGCGCTGCGGGAACGGGCGCTGACGCGCCTGGCCGATCGTCTCGTTGACGGGTCGATCGTGATCGCGGCTTCGGAGTTTCGGTCGCAGCTGCGCAATCGGCAGGCCGCCTCCGAGCGTCTGGGTGAGTTGCTGCGCAAGGCGATCGCGGCGCCCCCGCCGAAGCGGCGGGCCACGAAGCCGACCAAGGGGTCGCAGCGCCGACGCCTGGAGGGCAAGCGCCGGCGTTCGCAGGTCAAGCGGCTGCGCCGCGACACCTCTGACTAGGCCGTGTCGGTTAAGACATGGTGATGGCGATATTGCCGCGGGCGCGGTGGCTTGCCATGGGCGCGACTGCCTTCGGGGTCTCCGCGTGCGGGAACAAGCCTTTGTCCTCGCTGCTGTGATGGCCGCTGATCGCGGCGCAGAATCCGCGGTAGAACACGAGCAGGTCCTGCCCCTCGGGCACCTCGATATCGCCGTCGATCGAGCTGCGTGCGAGGTCCATCGCGGCCCTCAGGCGATGATGGACCTCGCGCAGTTGGGTGCTGAACGCGACGATCCGGTTGGACTCGGAACTCAAGGTCGGCCTCTTTACGCCTCGGGGAGCGGTTCGCCGAAGACCGGGACGCCGCCCTCGAAGCCGAACGGCTGGATGCGGCAGTGCCGGTCGGGGTTGTCGAGCGGGTCGCCCTCGATCTTCTCGTAGGAGCGGGCGTGGAAGACGAGGATATCGGCGCCGTCCTCGTCGACGGTGAAGGCATTGTGGCCGGGCCCGTAGATCCCATTGGCCTCGCTGGTGGTGAACACCGGGACCGGGCTCTTGGTCCAGGAGGCGGCGTCCAGCAGGTCGGCACCGGCGTCGGCGCTGAGGAGGCCGACGCAGTATTCGGCGCCGGTGGCCGAGGCCGAGTAGGTGACGAAGACCTTGCCGTCGCGTTCGATCGCGTAGGGGCCCTCGTTGACGGCGAAGCCGATGGTCTCCCAGTCGAGTTCGGGGCGGGTGAGCTCGACGGGGGTCCCGGTGATGGTCCAGGGGTTCTCGAGCTCGGCCAGGAAGAGGCTGGTGTTGGAGTCGGCCAGTTCGGGGTTGTGCTGGGCCCAGCACAAGTACCGCTTGCCATTCACGGCGAAGGTGGTGGCGTCCAGGGAGAACGAGTCGATCGGGGTGGTGATCTGGCCCTTCTCGGTCCATTCGCCTTCGAGCGGGTTGGCGCCCCGGTTCTCCAGGACGTACATCCGGATGCGCCACACGTCGGCGGTCTCGGACCCGGCATCCCCGGCGGCGAAGTAGACGTACCAGGCGCCGTCGACGAAGTGGATCTCCGGGGCCCAGATGTGCGAACCCATCGGGCCCGCTTCGTGGACGGTCCAGATCGTGCGCTCCTCGGCCTCGCGCAGGCCGTCAAGAGTGTCGGCGCCGCGCAGAATGATCCGGTCGTAGGCCGGGACGGTCCCGGTGAAGTAGTAGCGCCCGTCCTCGTGCCGCAGAATCTGCGGATCGGCCCGCTCCTCGATGAAGGGATTACGGTGACCGTTCACATTTTCGTGGTTCGACATCGACTTACCTTTCTGTACATCCTGATAACTCAAACTGACGGGAGCTCGACGCGCAGCTCCCCGGCGTCCTCGACCACCGCGGCCCCGGCCGTCTGACCGGCCAGCCACGCCTCGAACGCCACCGCATCCGCGCACGCCAGGTCGAAGGCGACCCGCGGACCGAAGTCCACTTCCAGCAGCCGCACGTCCTCGCGCGAACGCAGCAGACCCTCCAGGCTCCCGGCCAGACCGTAGTCGACCGCGACCCGCAGCCGCGGCCAGGTCGCCAGCGCGACCAGCCGCGCCGAGTCCAACGCGTGCGAGACCGCGCCGCCGTAAGCGCGCAGCAGCCCGCCGGCACCGAGCTTGACCCCGCCGAAATACCGTGTCACGACCGCGAGAACGTCGGTCATGTCGCGACCGCGCAATACCTCCAGCATCGGAGCTCCGGCGGTCCCGGCCGGCTCGCCGTTGTCGGCCGACCGCGCGATCGCCCCGTCATCGAGGACGTAGGCGGTGCAGTTGTGGCTGGCATCCCAGTGCGCCTTGCGGTGCCCGGCGATCCGCTCACGGGCCTCGCCATCGGTCGCCACCCGGTAGAGAGTGCACACGAACCGGGACTTGTTGACAATCGTCTCGGACGTGAGCTCGGCGGCCGCGATGGTGTGCACGATGCGTCAGCCTACGACACCGTGCTCCCAGGCCCACGCCGCAATCTCCACGCGGTTGCGGCGCTGGAGCTTGGCGCGGATGGCCTCCAGGTGCGTCTTGACCGTGGAGACGGACACGAAGAGAGTCTCGGCGATCTCGGCATTGGTCTTGCCGCGCGCGACGAGTTCGACGACGTCGAGTTCGCGCTCGGTCAGGATGTCCTTCGCGCCCGGCCCCGCCGCCACCGGCTCGGTCAACCGCTCCAGCAGCCGCACCGTCACCGACGGCGAAACCAGTGACTCGCCGCTCGCGGCCGCACGCACCGCCTCGACCAGCAGGGTCGGGCCGGAGTCTTTGAGCAGAAATCCGGTCGCACCCGACCGCAGCGCACCGTAGACGTACTCGTCGGTATCGAAGGTCGTCACCACCACGATCCTGGGGCCGGTGCCGTTCGCACCGGCCAGCAGCGTCCGGGTGGCCTCGAGGCCGTCGAGACGCGGCATGCGAATGTCGAACAGGCACACGTCGGGGCGGAGCTTGCGAGCCGCGGCGACCGCCGCGACCCCGTCGGCGGCGTCCGCCACGACTTCCATATCGGGCTGGGCGTCGATGATGGCGCGAAACCCCGCCCGCACCATCTCCTGATCGTCCGCGATCAACACTCGGATTGTCACAACAGAAGGTTAGCTGGCGGCACCGACCAGTTCGAGCTCGCCGGTGATGTGCGGTTCGACGTACACCGGCGGTGAGGAGGCCGGCTCGACGTAGACGGGCTCACTGTGAGCCGCTTCGGCGTAGACGGAATCGCGGTAGACCGGCTCAGCGAACTCCGGCTCGGCGAATTCGGCCAAGGCGGACTGGGCGACGAGCGGCTCGAACACGGCGGCGGCCGGCTCGGCCTCCGCCGAGGCCGCGGCGGCCAGCGCGGCCCGCCAGTGCACGAAGAGCGTGCCGAAGATGATCACGAGCCAGGCGGTCTGGAGCAGGATCAGGCCCCAGTCGAGGCCCATGACGGCCGAACCCAGCAGCGTGCCGCTGGCACCGACGAGCATCAGCAGCGCCACCGGCTCGGTGGCCTTGAGCCGGTTGGTCTGGACCAGCAGGTACTGGACGATGGAGAGGACAGCTCCGATGAGCTGCAGCGCGAGACGGAAGTCGGAGAACTCCATGACCTTTTCTTTGGGAACGCAGGTATTTTCAGGAGGCAGGGTTGTTCGCGCGAAGTGCTCGACGAGCACTCACGTGGGGAGAGAGGTGTGAAGCGGCCTAGACCGTGGGGGCGGCCTGGTCGGCCGGACGGCTCCGGGCGCAGATCACCGCGCGTGAACCGCGCAGCACCCTGGTCTGGAGCGACCCGCAGACGCACCGGGTCCACATGGTCACGCCCGACGGCGTGGGATGCACCGATACGGTAGTCACGGGATCGTCATCGGGCCAACCACAAAATGGGCAGCGTTGCATGGCCGTTCCTCCTCACAGGGTTCCGGGAAAAAATAAGGATTGTGCACGGTTCGCCCGCGCTATATCGAGCGTAGGACCTCATTCCAGCGGGGGACAACACCGGCGCCGCGCGAGTTTGCGAAACTCATCGTGAAGTGAAGGCTTAATCATCGGGGGTGCGTCCGTGATCGACTTGCGTCGTCTGCATGTGCTGCGGGCTATCGCCCACCACGGGACCGTCTCGGGGGCGGCGAAGTCCCTGCATATGTCGACTTCCGCCGCCTCACAGCAGATCCGTCTACTGTCCAAAGAGCTCGGTGTGCCATTGCTGGAGCCGGTGGGCCGCCGGGTCCGGCTGTCCTCGGCCGCCCAGGTACTGCTTGCTCACATCGACGCGATCGAGGCCATGTGGCGCCTGGCCGAGGCCGAACTCCAGGCGACTGAGGGCGAACCCTCGGGGCTGTTGCGGTTGTGCGGCTTCCCGACCGCGATCGCGACGCTGCTGGCGCCGCTGGTCGACCGGGCCCGCGACCGCTTCCCGGCCCTGGAACTGCGCCTGCGGGAGACCGAGGCCTCGGAGAGCTTCGACCTGCTCTTCGCGGGCGAGGCCGACCTGGCGCTGGTGGAGGCCACCCCGGACAATCCGCCGCCGGAGGACATTCGCTTCGATTCGCAGACGGTGTTCAACGACCCGTTCGACCTGGTCGTGCCGAGTGCCAATTCGTACGGCTCGCACAAGGAGGTGGACCTGCGGGAGCTCGAGCGCGAACCGTGGGTCCTGGGCGTGCCCGGGTCGATACACCGCCGCCACGTGCTGACGGCCTGCTCGAACGCGGGGTTCCGGCCTACCGTCGTCGGTGAGGCTCGCGAATGGACGGTCATCGCGATCATGGTGGCGCACCAGATGGGTGTGGCGCTCATCCCCCGCCTGGTCGACTTGCCGCCGCACCTGGATTTGGTACGGGTGCCCGTCAGCGGTCCGTTCACGCCGTTCCGGCATTTCCGGGCGGTCACGCTGCGCGGGGGCCAGCGGCGCCCGGCGGTCGCGGCGGTCATGGAGCTGCTCGACGAGTTCGTGCGCGAGGCCGAGGGCATCGCTCCGGCCGAGGAGGTCGAAGAGGTCCCGGATCGGGGCTGAGCCCGCAATGGCCCCAAGACATTCCTCGGTGGGCCGGAATCGTCGGGCTCGAACGGCCCTGCCGGGCGGGGAGCTCCGTTAGTCTGGCGCCATGTTCGAAAGCGTGCAAGGTCCCCCGCCCGCGACGGCGCCGGTCCACCTGCGGGTGCGCGGCGGCACCAAGCTCTCGGGGTCCATCGACGTCAAGACCTCCAAGAACGCCGGCGTCGCGCTGCTGTGCGCGAGCCTGCTGAACAAGGGCACCACCACGCTGCGGCGGGTGGCCCGCATCGAGGAGGTCAACCGGATCCTGCGGGTCCTGGCGAGCATGGGCGTGCAGTACCGCTGGCTCGGCGAGGACGGCGACCTGGAGCTGACGCCGCCCGACCGCCTGGACCTGTCGCGCATCGACGCCGACGCGGCCCGCCGCACCCGATCGATCATCATGTTCCTCGGCCCGCTCCTGCACGACTACCCCGAGTTCGAACTGCCCTTCGCCGGCGGCTGCGACCTCGGTGACCGGACCGTCGAGCCGCACATGGTGGCGCTGCGACGCTTCGGGCTGTCGGTCGAGACCTCGCACGGGTGCTACCACGCCTCGGTCAAGGAGCCCGGCGACACCACCTCGATCGTGCTGACCGAACGCGGGGACACCGTCACCGAGAACGCGATCATGGCCGCCGCCCGGCACCCCGAGCCGACCACGATCCGCAATGCCTCCTGCAACTACATGGTCCAGGACCTGTGCTTCTACCTGGAGCAGTGCGGGGTGCGCATCGACGGGGTCGGGACGACCACGATCACCGTCCACGGCAAGCGGGACATCGACGTCGCCGTCGACTACGCGCCCTCCGAAGACCCGATCGAGGCCTGGAGCCTCATCTCGGCGGCGATCGTCACCGAATCGGAGATCACCGTGTGCCGGGTCCCGATCGAATTCGTCGAGATCGAACTCGCCTGCGCCGAGGAGATGGGCCTGCGCTACTCGACTGACGAGGAATACCTGGCAGCGAACGGCCGCACCCGCCTGGTCGACCTGACGGTCTACCCCTCGCGACTGCACGCCCCGATCGACAAGATCCACCCGATGCCCTTCCCGGGCCTCAATATCGACAACCTGCCGTTCTTCGCACTCATCGCCTCCTGCGCCGAGGGGTCGACCCTCATTCACGACTGGGTCTACGAGAACCGCGCGATCTATCTCACCGAGTTGAACCGGCTCGGCGCCCGGGTCCGCCTCCTCGATCCCCACCGGATCTATGTGGACGGACCGGTCCGCTGGTCGGGCGCCGAGGTCGTCTGCCCGCCCGCGCTGCGCCCTGCCGTAGTCCTGCTGCTGGCCATGCTGCGCGCCAAGGGAACCTCGGTACTGCGACACGTCAACGTCATCCACCGCGGCTACGAGCAGCTGGCCGAGCGCCTCATCCAACTCGGCGCCGAAATCGAGGTCTTCTACTCCGATGAACCTGTCTCGCGCGGAACAGCTCTGCCGCGCGAGTGACGCGTCCGACGTTCATATGTGACACTGCCTCCATGAACTTGGTGCCCGATGTTCCCCCGCAGTCCTATGCGCTCCTCAGCCTCCTCCGAGCGCACCTGAAGCACCTGGACCGCATCGAGGCCGAGCCGCTGGACAGCCCCCAGTGGGCCGCCGCCGTCGAATCGCCTCGGACCGTGGCCGCCGTCAAGGCCCCCAGCGAAACCGCCACCACCGCGGACGTCACCATGATCATCGGCACCGGCTCCCCCGACCGGCGCCGCTGCCTCTACACCGCCATGCCCACCCCGGCATCCGTGGCCACCCTCGCCGACGAGTCCGAAGTGGCCATATTCCTGTACAACCGCCGTGGCCGCCTCCAACCCGCCAACCGCACCGCCTCCGCGATCCAGTCCCGCGCCTGGTACCCGCCCGCAAAGGCCATCGCCCCCATGCGCATCGTCGGCGACGAAGCCTGGGGCGTGGTCGCCGAGGCCACCGGCGACTCGGGCCACCCCGGCATCTTCGAAGCCGCCGCCGGCTGGCTGGTCCTCCTGGCCGTCATCGCCTTCCTCGGCGCCGCCGCCTACCTCGCCCTCAAATTCTTCGGCGTCATCTGACCCACCGTTCGACAGACGCCCCGAAAACCCTTGTCCGCCAGGGATTTCGGGGCGCAGGTGTTTGTTGGTGAGTGCGCGGGCGAAGCCCGTGCTCCTTCTTTCCGCTTCTGGGCAAGCTTGCCCAGGAGAGAGGTTCACTACCTTGGATTCGATATATCTCTTATTGCATTTTCGGAACTCCTCCCCGCCGCCCGGTGCTACAACCGGGTCGACGTCGCTTTCCCCTGGAGGCCCTATGACGAGGGCGCCGAAGACGCCATGGCGATCCTTCCGGACCGGCTCGCCGCCTTGGAGGAGGTCCGTCGGCAGGCAGAGGAGCTGGAGACGGTCGACGGGGACGGTACACCCGACGAATGGCTCACCCCCCTCGATGAGCTGATCGAGACCCTCGACAACATCACCAACTGGCAAGGCGGCCCGGAAGCCGACATGCTCTTCGTCCTCACAGTGGACCTGCAGGAAACCCAGGTGGAAGAGCTGGGAACGGTCGCAACCGATGTCGGCCTCGGCAACGAGTGCGCTGACATCCACGCCTGGAAGTTCTTCCCCGACATACCCGCATGACCACCGGATCCGGTGCGCTCCTTATCTCCGAATCAGATTTCCTTGGGCCGCAAAGAGGTTCTTTACCTCTGGATCGATATATCTTGTTTGTTATGCCAGAATGGACGCATGCTGAAGATGGCCATACTCGGATTCCTGCGGGACTTCCCGCTCCACGGCTACGATCTGAAGAACCGCGTCGCAGCACTGGCCGGGCACGTCCGGCCCATCGCCGACGGCACGCTCTACCCCACCATCAAGAAACTCGAAGACGCCGGCTGCCTCACGCGCCGCACCGCACCCGGGTCGGTCGCCGCACCGCGCCACATGCTGGAGATCACCCAGGACGGCACCGACCAGCTGCGCCGCTGGCTGCGCAATCCGGAGCCGGGCTTCATCACCGACGACAACAAGTGGTACGTGCTCCTGGCGTTCCTCCATCACTTGGAGAACCCCAGGGAGCAGGCGCTCGTACTCGCGCGCCGGCGCGAATTCCTCGACAAGCCGACGCAGCTGTTCTTCGACGGCGACGGGCGGCCCATCCCGTCCGACCAGCTCGAATCGCCCTTCCGCAAGGGCCTCATGCAGATCCACCGGTCGGTGAACCTCAACGAGATCGACTGGCTCGACCACCAGATCGCCGACCTCAACCGCCGCTCCGGCTACGTGGCACAGCGCAGCCCCTAAGCCGCGCGGTTTCCCCAACGTGGAAGGGATCGGGCGCAGGCGGCCCGGCCGCCTGCGCCTCGCGATCACAGGATCGCTGCCAGCAATACGAAGAAGATGACGAACAGGATCACCACGGCCGCGCCGGTCACCAGCACCGCCGGCTCCTGCATCGTCGAGCGGTTCCCCGGCTGCTGTTGCTGTTGCTGCTGGACCATCGGCGCCTGCGGCTGCATCTGCTGCTGCGCCATCTGCGTCTGCGGGGGCAGCATCTGCGGCGCCTGCACCGGCGCCCGGGGCCCGGACATGTGGGCCGAGGGCGAGACCGGGCCGCCGGACGTCTGGCCGAGTGGCGGCGCCGACTGCTGCTGGTCGGGGGAAGGACCGGTCGAGGCGCGCACCGCGCCCTCCACGACCACGGTCTCCGGCTGCTCGAACGTCTGCGGCGGCACACCCACCTTGGAGTGGATGAGCTGCGAGATCATCGGGATTCGCGAGGAACCGCCGACGAGGAAGATGCCCACCAGGTCATTCGGGTTCAAACGCGCGGCGGCGATGGCCCGCGAGAGGCAGTCGACGGTGCGCTCCAGCGGCGGGCGGGCGATCTCCTCGAACTCGGCGCGCGTGAGGTGGGCGTCGACCTCGAGGGCGGGCAGGTGGATGTCGGCGCTCGCGGTGCGCGAGAGCGTCTCCTTGGCGCCGCGGACGTCCTCGTAGAGCATGCGCCGGTAGCGGCGGTCCCGGTCGTCGGCGGGGCTCAGCAGGCGCTTCCAGTCGTCGGGGTGGGAGGCGCCGTAGGTCTTGCCGAGGTGCTCGACGATGCCGTGGTCGAAGTCGAGGCCGCCGACGTCGCCGACGCCCTCCTCCGCCAGGACCTCGAAGCCGGTCTGGGTGCGGCGCACCACGGTCGCGTCAAAGGTGCCGCCGCCGAGGTCGTAGATCGCCAGCGATCGCCCGGGCGGGACGGCCGTGCCGAGCACGGAGGTGAAATAGGATGCCGCGGCGACGGGCTCGGGGATCAACTGAGGCGCGGGCAGACCGGCCAGGCGGGCCGCGTCAATGAGGATCGAGCGGCGTCGCTCGCCCCACCGGGCGGGGTGGGTGAGCCGCACCTGGGAGGGCATCTGCCCGGCCTGGCGCTGGGCCTCCAGGGCGACTTGCTGGAGGACGTAGGCGATCACCTGGGGCACCGGGATCTCGGACGTGCCCAGGAAGACCGAGCCGTCGTCGATGCGGCGCTTCGGATTGGGCTCGAAGCGGGCAGGATCCATGCGGGCGTTGCGCTCGGCGTCGCGGCCGACGAGCATTCGCCCGTCGGAGTTGTAGTACACCGCCGAGGGCAGGATCGGTGCGCCGTCGAACAGCAGTGGGCGTACGCGTCCATCGGCCGAGCGCAGCACGGCGACGGTGTTCGAGGTTCCGAAATCGATTCCAAGCACGTGCATGTGAGAACTCCTTGTCTGCTTCCACACCATACTGGTCGCGCTCTCCGCCGATGCGACCCTGTCGGCCGTTCACGCTCGCGTCGGCGGCCGTTTGCACACCGCTGGCAAGATGATGCGCGTGCTCAATGAAACAGTCCCGCGCTCGACCCGGCGCGAACGGATCGGCTGGTATGCCTACGACTGGGCTGGTCAGCCGTTTATTACCTCCGTTATGACGGTTTTGGGCACCGTCTTCCTGACGCAGTTGGCGTCCTCGGCCGTCGGGTGCGAGTCCGATTGCGACTCGGTGCGCGTGGGCGTGCTCGGCTCGGCGGTGCCCATCGGTTCGCTGTGGGCGTATACGACTTCGGCTTCGGTGCTCATCACCGTTGTGGCGTTGCCGCTGATCGGCGCGGTCGCCGATCGCAGTTTCCACAAGCGACGGATGCTCGGCGGCTTCGCGTTCGCCGGCTCGGCGCTGATCTTCGCGTTCGTGTTCATCGGCGCCGGTTCGGGGAACTATCTGCTCTCGGCGGGGCTGATTCTGGGGGCGAACGTCTGCTACGGGTGCTCACAGGTCGTCTACGACTCGTTCCTGCCGCAGTTGGCCGGGCCCGACGAGCGGGACAAGATCTCCTCGACCGGTTGGGCCTACGGGTACCTGTCGGGCGCGATCTTCCTGGCGATCAACCTGGTGTCGATCAATGCCGCCGGGCCGCTCGGGATCTCGGAGCTGACGGCGGTGCAGTACGGGCTGGCGGCGACGGGCCTGTGGTGGGCCGGGTTCACCTGGTTCACGCTGGTGCGGCTGGAGGACCGGCCTCCGGTGATCGACACGACGGTGTCGCTGGTGCGCTCGCTGGGCACGACCCTGGCCGAGATGCGGCGCTACCCGAAGACGCTGCTGTTCCTGGCGGCGTTCCTGCTGTACTCGGACGGGATCTCGACGGTCCTGGCAATGGTGGGCACCTACGGGGACCAGGAGCTCGGCCTGGAGGCCAGCGCGCTGGTGCTGGCGATCCTGCTGGTGCAGTTCGTGAACTTCGGCGGGGCGCTGGGGATGCGGCGGATCGCCGACCGCATCGGGGCGTACCGGACGGTGATGGGCGGGCTGGTCGGCTGGTGCGGGGTCGTCATCGCCGCGTACTTCCTGCCGGAGGGCAACGTGTTGGCGTTCCTGGGTCTGGGAGTGCTGCTGGGCTGCGTCATGGGCGGCACGCAGGCGCTCTCGCGGTCGCTGTTCAGCCAGCTGATTCCCGCCGGCCGCGAGGCGGCGTATTTCGGGGTGTATCAGATCGCCGATCGCGGCACGTCGTGGATCGGGCCGCTCATGTTCGGCCTGGTCGTGCAGTTGACCGGGAATATGCGGTGGGGCGTGATCGGGTTGGTGGCGTTCTTCGCGGTGGGGCTGGCGCTGTTTGCGCTGGTGCCGATGCGGCGGGCGATCGAAGAGGTGGGAAACACGCCGCCGCAGCGGATTTGACCCACTGTGCGCGCTCACAGCGGCCGAATTGAGACGGTGTTGTGTCACACTTCAAGGGGACGTCGGGTGGCAGGCCGGGCCAGGCCGGGCCACACTTGGGGGTCGACTCCACGGCGAAGCTTGCGGGCCGTACGTTCGCACGGGAAGCATCGAGCCAGCCGCGGCGTTGCATGAGTGCGATACCCCGTGATTCGGCGTGATCGCTGGGGTCGCCGACCGCCACGACGAAGCTCGCAAGCCATAGATTTGCGGGTCAGCAGCGTTTTTCCGAGCAAGTGCTCAAGAAAGTGCAGGGGAACACATGGGTGACAGAATGCTGAGAGGTTCTCGTCTCGGCGCCGTCAGCTACGAATCGGACCGCAACACGGAGCTGGCCCCGCGTCAGACCCGCGATTATGTGTGCCCGCAGGGACACCGCTTCGAGGTGCCCTTCGCCGTCGAAGCGGAGATCCCGCTGACGTGGGAGTGCCGCCTGGACGGTTCGACGGCGAAGCTGGTCGATGGCGAGGAGCCCGAGACCAAGAAGGTCAAGCCGCCGCGTACCCACTGGGACATGCTGCTGGAGCGTCGCTCGATGGAGGAGCTTGAGGACATCCTCGACGAGCGTCTTCAGGAGATGCGCGCCCGCCGCGGCGAGCGCTGACGCAACGTCTTATCGGGCCCCGGTCATTCGATTGGCCGGGGCCTCTTGTCGTCTCCCGGGTGCTTGTCGTCCCCTGAGGGGCGGCCGCGCCCGGGGTCAGCTCCCCCGTCGCCTCGCGGCTCGGTGTCGTCGATGACCTCGCCGTCGATGACGCTGCCGCTGCGTGCGCCCCAGTTGGCGCCGAAGTTCACCTGCGGGGTCTTGGCGGCGATCCAGCGTCCCAGGCCGCGGAACAGCAGCCTCGTCGGCGGGGAGAGCAGCAGCAGGCCGATCAGGTCGGTCACGAAGCCGGGAACGATGAGGCACACCGCGCCGCCCAGCGCGTAGCCGTGCTTGGCGGGCTCCTTGGACGGGTCGCCGCCCGAGTTGAGGTAGTCGCGGGCCTCTTGGAAGGACTTGCCGCCCACGTACTGCACCAGCGCGATGCCGATGAAGCTGGTGCCGATGAAGATCATCAGCGTGTAGAGGACGCCGATCAGGTAGACCAGCCCGAAGAACGCGGCAGCCTCCAGAATCACCCAGGCGGCCAGCGCGAGCCGGACCGGGTACGGGGCCCGCTGCCGCGGCGGCGGGGATTGCGGCTCTCGGCTGTAGGTCACGCTTCGATTCTGCCACGCCGCAAGGCTTGTCGCAGCCGCCGTGTGCGGTGGGCCATGCCCCAGCGGGTGAGGTTGCGCAGTGCTTCGAGCGAGATCGACAGGTTCATTTTGGACGCGCCGGAGCGCCGCTCGGTGAAGGTGATGGGGATTTCGCGGATGGTCAGGCCGGCCTTGACGGCGCGCCAGGTCAGGTCGATCTGGAAGCAGTAGCCGACGGACGTGACCGTGTCGAGTTCGAGCTTGGAGAGCGCGTCGAGGCGGTAGGCGCGGTAGCCGGCGGTGACGTCTTGGACGTCGAGGCCCAGCATGAGGCGGGTGTAGGCGCCGGCGCCGCGCGAGAGGAGGAGCCGGTGGAAGGGCCAGTTGGAGACCGAGCCGCCGGGGACGTAGCGCGAGCCGATCGCCAGGTCGGCCTCTTCCAGTCCGGCGAGGAGGCGGGGCAGGTCGGCCGGGTCGTGGGAGCCGTCGGCGTCCATCTCGATGACGGTGCGGTAGCCGCGCTCGGCGGCCCAGGCGAAGGCGGCGAGGTAGGCCGCGCCCAGTCCCTGCTTCTCGGCCCGGTGGAGGACGTGGACGCGGTCTTCGCGGGAGGCGATCTCGTCGGCGAGGTCGCCGGTGCCGTCGGGCGAGTTGTCGTCCACGACGAGGATGTCGATGTCCGGGCGGCTGGCCAGGGCCGCCTCGACGGTGGGCCCGAGATTGTCGCGCTCGTTGTAGGTGGGGATGGCGACGAGCGCCGGGCCGGTGTCGCTGCCGGTGGGAGTCCGGTCCGGTGTGGAGCTCATGGCGGTGCTTCCTAGGTTTGCGACTCCGCCGGAGCGGGAGTGGCTTCGTCTGCCGGTCGGCTGCCGCTGCGGCGGTGTCGGACATTGATGACGATACCTGCGATCAAGGCGGCCAACGCTGCGGTGGTGAGGACCACTTCGGGCAGAATACCGACCTGGGTGGCCGGAGTGGACTGTTCCGACAACGTCAGGTCCGATTGGATCACGGCGGCCGTGTTGAACTCGGTCGCCTGTGAAGCGGTTCCCGTGTGGTCGGTGAAGGCGGAGACGCCGACGGTGGAGACCATCAGGCCGTCGCGGCCGTGCTCGATGGAGCGGAGCTGGACCTGGGCGAGCTGCTGGGTGGCCTCGGCGACGTCGAAGGTGGCGTTGTTGGTGCCGACGCTGATCAGTTGGGCGCCATCGCGAACCGAGTTGGCCACTTCGGCGTCGAAGGCGATCTCGAAGCAGATGAGCCCCGAAAGGGTGATGTCGTCGACTTCGACGATGCCGGGGTTGTCGCCCTGCTCGAATCCGGCGACCATGTCGAGGCCCTCGGACATGCGCGGGTCGATCCATCCGGCGATGGTCGAGAAGAAGTCCTGGTAGGGGACGTATTCGGCGAAGGGCACGGGGTGGCGCTTGGAGTACATGAACACCGGGCCTGCTTCGGGGTCCCAGACGATGGTCATATTGGCGGGATCGCCGCCGTCTTCGCTCTCGACGATGCCGCCCAGGACGATCGGAACGCCGATCGCGGCCGCTGCGGAGCTGATGAGGTCGTAAGCGTCCTGGTTGTGGACGGGATCGACGTCGGAGGCGTTCTCGGGCCACACGACGATGTCGGGCCGCTCGACGGTGCCCTCGTTGACGGCGTCGGCGAGTTCGAGGGTGGCCTCGACGTGGTTGTCGAGGACGGCGCGTCGCTGCTCGTTGAAGTCGAGACCGAGGCGGGGGACGTTGCCTTGGACGAGGGCGACGTTGATCTCCTCGCCGCTCGGGGCGGTCGAGCCGATCGGGAGGGCGCTGGGGGCGATGACGGTGATCGCGGCGGCGGCGACGAATGCGGCGCTCTTGCGCCAGTTCGGGCGGCGCCAGGCGGCCGCGAGCAGACAGCCGCCGGCGAGGGCGACGAGGAAGCTGACGAGGGGCGCGCCGCCGAGCCAGGCGGCCGCGGCGGTGGGCGCCTCGGCCTGGCTGAAGGCCAAGCGGCCCCACGGGAAGCCGCCGAAGGGCTGGCGGTCGCGCAGCGCCTCCTGGGCGACCCAGGCGACGCCGGTGAGCGGCGCCCAGATCCACCGGTGGCGGTCGATCAGGCGCGAGCAGATCGCGAGCCCGCAGCCGAGGACGGCCGGGCCGAGCGCTTCGAGCGCCGAGAGGATGACCCACGGCCACTGGCCGACCTGGGTGGAGGTCCAGGAGATGAGCGGGAGGAAGAACGCCATGCCGTAGACGAAGCCGATGCCGAAGCCGCCTCGGGCGCGGCGGCGGTGGACGGCGACGCCGAATCCGGCGACGGAGAGCACCGCGAGCGGCCACCAGCCGTAGGGCGGGAAGGCGAACACGGCCAGACCACCGGAGGCGGCGGCGACTCCGAGCGCGGCGGGCAGGCTCAGGCGGAGCCCGAGCGGCGAGTCGACCATCAGGCTGAGGCGACGGCGTGACCTGGTGGGACGGGCCTCGTCCGCGGTATCGGTCGCGTCGTCGGTGACGGTGATCAAAGGAGGCGCTCCTCGCTCATGTTTCAAGTGAGGTCTAAGCGTACTGCCCGCACGGCAAAGGGGCGTAGCTGTGTCTGGCTACGCCCCTCGCACGGGTTTCTCCCAGTCCCTGTACGGCCGGTGTCCCCTGCGGCGTCAGCTGGCGATCTTCGGACCAACTCGCAACCATCTGGCTGATCAACTGCGAGTTGTTGTCTAGGGATCACCTACGTCTGCTGCGGGTCCACCACCGGCGACCGGCTCGCCTTCCTCCGCCGACCCCCGCGATCTGGACCTGGCCGCCGGTAGCAGTGCGGCCGCGCTGCCACCTTGTCCAGTCTGCGTGGGAGCAAAGCAAGTCGAGTCGCCCCCGACGTTCGGCGGACTTCCGGTCGTGGTCGTCCGCCGAGGACCAGACCACCGTAAGCCAAACAGCGCCGCCTTCGTCAACCGGGTCGCATTTTTGGTCCGGCAATTTTTCTCGCGTATGGGGCCCTTTCGGCTCCGGCGCAGGTCAACTGCGCTGGTACACGAGGTGTCCTCCGGCGATGGTCATGGAGCACATGGGAGCGGGCGTGTGCAGATCACTCAGCTCGGGGATACGGCCGTCGGTGAGCTCCCACACTGTGAAATCGGCTCGCATGCCCGGGGCGAGGGCTCCGGAGTCGTCCACGCCGAGCGCGCGCCATCCGCCTCTGGTCGCGGCGCTGAAGGCGGCCGTGGGGGTCAGCGACAACGACGGGTTGTGATGGCCGACGGCGGCGGCCACGCCGCCCCACGGGTCGAGCGGGGTGACCGGGGAGTCGGAACCGAACGCGAGCGGGACGCCGACGCCGGCCATGCGCGAGAGCGGATTCGCCGCCAGTGCGCGGTCGATGCCGAGCCGGGCCGCGTACATGCCGCCGCTGCCGCCCCAGGCGGCGTCGAAGGAGGGCTGGACCGAGGCGTGGACGCCGTGGTGGACCATGCGGGCCGTCAGGGCGGGGTTGAGAAGTTCGGCGTGCTCGATGCGGTGGCGGGCGTGACGGATAGCGTCGAGGCCGAGCAGCGGCTCGACCAGGTCGAGGCCGTCCAGGACGACCTGGATGGCCGCGTCGCCGATGGCGTGGAACGCCGCCGGGAGCCCGGTGCGGTGGCAGGCGGAGAGGTGCTCGCGGACCTGCTCGGCGGTGAAGTACCGGGCGCCGGTCTCGGCGGGCCGGTCGCGGTAGGGCTCGGAGAGGAAGGCGGTGTGCGCCCCGAGGGAGCCGTCGATGGACAGGTCGCCGCCGCAGCCGTGAGCGCCGAGGTCGCGGGCCCTTTCGGCCGCGCCGAGCTCGCCCCACCAGCCGTATACCGCCGGCAGGTCGGGCCTGGCACCGAGCGCGATCAGGCCGGTGAATTCGTCCTCGGTGGCGGGATCGTCGGCGACGGGGATGGTGTGCTCGGCGACCGCGGCGATGCCCAGGCTCGCGGCGTGCTCCAGGGCGGCGCGGACGGCGTCCAGGCGCTGGGAGATCGGGACGGCGGCGGCCACGCCGGCGCGGGCCGAGCGGTGGGCGCCTCGGGTGAGAAGCCCGGACGCGTCGAAGCCGTCCAGAGCGGCCAGGTCGGGCCGTTCGGCCAGGAGTCTTGGCCCGGCAATGCCGGTGTGCCCGCAGGTCCGCGAGAGGTACACCAGGCGCCCGGCGGCGGCCTTCTCGACCTCGGCCGACAGGGGCAGGGACGGGTCGCCCCAGGTGGTCTCGTCCCAGCCGTGGGCGAGGACGATCGCTCCGCTGGGCAGGTCGAGGGCGTGCGCGGCGACCCGGTCGAGCAATTCGGCGGCCGAGCCGAGGCCGGCCAGGTGCAGGCCGGTCAGGGAGGCGCCGGTGCCGCCGAGGTGGACGTGCGAGTCGACGAACGCCGGGGTGGTGAGGGCCCCGGCCAGGTCGACGGTGCGGTCGGCGGCCGGCGCGTCATCGCCCTCGCCGACCCAGGTGATCCGGTCGCCTTCGGTCAGCAGGGCGGTCGCGTGTGGACTGGTGGGGCTCAGTACGCGACCGCCGCGCCACAGCGTCTTTTGGAGGCTCATACCTCCATTCTCTCAGTCGACCGGGTGGAGGACGCGGTGGAGGAAGCTCTGTGCCCGTTCGGTCTTGGGGTTGGTGAGCACTTCGGCCGGGGTGCCCTCCTCGACGATGACGCCGCCGTCGATGAACACCACCCGGTCCGCGACCTCGCGGGCGAAGCCCATCTCGTGGGTGACCACGAGCATGGTCATGCCCTCGGCGGCCAAGCCCTTCATGACCGACAGGACCTCGCCGACCAGCTCGGGGTCGAGGGCGCTGGTGGGCTCGTCGAACAACATGAGTTTGGGGTTCACGGCCAGGGCGCGGGCGATGGCGACGCGCTGCTGCTGGCCGCCGGAGAGCTGGGAGGGCTTGGACCGCTCCTTGCCTTCGATGCCGACTTCGGCGAGGCGGCGGCGGGCTTCGGCCTCGGCCTCGGGCTTGCTCGTCTTGTACACCCGGCGCTGCGCGATGGTGACGTTGTCGAGGATGGACAGGTGGCTGAAGAGGTTGAACTGCTGGAAGACCATGCCGATGTCGGCCCGGGCGGCGTCCAGGTCGGCGTCGGGGTGGGTCATGTCGTGGCCGGCGGCCTCGATGGTGCCCGAGGTGGGCACTTCCAGGAGGTTGACGCACCGCAGCAACGTGGACTTGCCCGAGCCGGAGGCGCCGATGATGCACACCACTTCGCCCTCGTTGATGTCGAGGTCGATGCCGCGCAGGACCTCGTTGTCGCCGAAGGACTTGTGCAGGTCGCGAATGGTGACCAGGGCAGTCGTCTCGGGCGATTCGCCGGTGCTCATTTGCGGTCCTCCTTGGTTTCGAGGCGGCGGGCCAGGGCCGACAGCGGGACGGTCAGGAGCAGGTAGAGCAGGCCGCCGACGATGAGCGGGGTGGCGTTGGCGGTGTCCGACATCTCGTCGCGGGCGAACTTGGTCAGTTCCAAGGTGCCGGCCGTGACGCCGAGGACGGACACCAGGGAGGAGTCCTTGGTGAGCATGACCAGCTCGTTGGTGAGCGGCGGGATGACGATGCGCAGCGCCTGGGGCAGCACGATCGAGATCATGGTGCGGGTGTGGCTCATGCCGAGCGTGCGGGCCGCCTCGACCTGTCCCTTGGGGACGGCCTGGATGCCGGCGCGGATGCTCTCGGCGATGTAGGCCGAGGAGGTCAGGCCCAGGCCGAGGGCGACCTGGCCGTACACGCCGCCGGGGTACTGGATGCCGGGGAAGGCCAGGGGGACGCCGAAGCCGACCCCGAACAGCACCAGCAGGGCCGGCAGGCCCCGGAAGGTCTCGACGTAGGCCGTGGCCACCCACCGGTACAGGAAGAACGACGAGACGCGCATGAGCGCGACCGGGACGGCGACGACCATGCCGAAGATGAACGCGAAGATCGTGTAGAGGACGGTGTTGCCGAACGCGGTCCACGCGGCCGGGAACATCGCTGCCGCGATGTCGACCTGGAAGAAGGAGTCGGCGATCCGGCCCCAGTCTGCCAGCGCGGCCAAGAGGGCGAGGACGGCGAGCGCGACGGCGAACTGGATCGTCCGGGCCCAGCGCCGCCGCTGCCGCACCGTCAGGGTGGAGGTTTTCGGCGATTTCACTATTCGGCGGGTTCCTCGGTGTAGGGCTCGCCGATCCACTTCTCGTAGATCTCGGCGTAGGTGCCGTCCTCGAAGGCCGTGCTGAGCATGGTGTTGACCTCGTCGAGCAGTTCGGTGTCGTCCTTCTGGACGGCGAAGCCGTAGTGCTCCTCGGTCTCGATGGTCTGGATGACCGCCAGGCCCTCGGTCTTAGCGATCATGGTCTTCCAGGTGGCCAGGTCGGCGATGGAGGCGGCGACGCTGCCGGTGGTGAGGGCCGACTGGATGTCGCCCATGTTGTCGAAGGCGCGGACCTCGAAGCCGTACTGCTCGGACACGGATTCGGCGTAGGACTCGCCGGTGGTGCCGGACTGGACGGCGACCTGGACTCCGGACAGGTTGTCGAGGGAGGCGACGTCGCCGCCGTCGGCGGCGACGAGGGCCTGGTCGGCGCGGTAGTAGGCCTCGGACATGCCCATGGCCGCTTCACGTTCTTCGGTTATAGAGAGGCCGGCGGCGGCGATGTCGCAGGTGCCGGCGTTGAGCGCGGAGCCAGATTCGATCGAGGAGAAGTCGATCTCGACGATCTTGACGGTTTTGTCCAGTTGCTCGCCGAGGAGATTCATCAGGTCGATGTCGAAGCCGACGTACTCGCCGTCCTCTTGGAATTCGAAGGGCTCGAAGGGAACGTTCGTGCAGACGGTGAGGGTGTCCTCGTCTGCGCCGGACGAACATGCCGTGGCTGCCAGCCCGGTCCCGATCAGGGCAAGGGCGGCGGCGGCACGGCGGGCAGTGGTGTTCACCGTATTGCTCCTTTATGTCGTTGCGTTCGCGTGCCGATCTTTTCAGGGCGGGCCTGGCCGCCGTCATGGCACCTGGCTCATAATGTGTCAGGTTTCGCACTGTGGGACGGGCGGAATCGCCGTTCACGTCGGAAGTCGGGCCCCCATGAGACAGTGGTGGGCATGCTCATGCTCATCGACGCGGCCTCGCTCTGGTACCGGGCGCACTACGGCCTGCCCTCATCGATCAAATCCCCCAGCGGCGCCCGGTCGGGGGCGATCCGGGGATTCTTCGACGGTCTGGCGACGCTCTCGCGCCGCTTCTCCCCCACCGGGATGGTCTGCTGCCTGGAGGGCAACTGGCGCCCCCAGTGGCGCCTGGATCTGCTGCCGACCTATAAGGCCGAACGGGCCACCGAGGATGGCGCGGAGGACACCCCGGAAGGTCTGGACGCGCAGGTCGCGGCCATTGAGGCGCTGCTGCCGGCGCTCGGGGTGGCGACGGCGTCGCACCCCGAATACGAGGCCGACGACGTGATCGCCACTCTAGCCGCGCGCACCGCCGAGCCGGTGCTGGTCGTGACCGGCGACCGGGACCTGTTCCAGCTCGTCGACGACGAGCTGGACCGAAAGGTCGTATACCTCGCACGCGGGATATCCAAAGCCGAGGTGTTCGATGCGGCGGCGGTCGCGACCAAGTTCGGCGTCGACCCCGGCCACTACGTGGACTTCGCGATCCTCCGCGGCGACCCTTCCGACGGGCTGCCCGGCGTCAAGGGCATCGGCGCGAAGACGGCGGTGAGCCTGGTGAACACCTACGGCGGCATCTCGGGTATCCGCGCTGCGGCGGCCGAGGACGACACCGACGTCCCCGAACGCCAGCGCAAGGCGATCGAGGACGCGGCCGATTACCTGGACCGGGCGCTCAAGGTCTCCACGGTCGCCGACGACGTCGACCTTCCGCCGATCGACGCCGAACTGCCGACGGCGCCGACCGAACCGGCGAAGGTCGCGGCGATCACGGCCGAGTGGGGCATCGGCTCGGCGCTGAAGCGCTTCGGCGAGGCGATCGTCTAATCCCAGGTTCTCGCTACCGGCCGCGACGATCTCGGCCCCCGCGCCGAATGCGGCGGCCGCCTCGTCCTGAGGGGTGTCGAGGATGACGGCGTAAACGCGACTGCGGTGCAACGAACTCCCTGGCTCAGACGTCGGCGACGACACCGCGGCGGATCGCGTCGACCGCGTCGAAGGCCTCGTCGGCGAGCTTGTTCGATCCCTTGGTGCCGATCACGCGCGCGGCCGTGCCCATCTGGTGCAGCAGGTCGGCGGTGCGGCGGGCCCAGCGCACGAAGTCGCCGCCGGGCATCGGCCACGGGCCGTCCGCGGCCGCGAGAGCCTTCGACAATTCCTCGCCGCGGCTCCAGCGATACATCGGCCAGGCGAGCCCGAGCTGCGGCTTGGAGATCAGCGACAGGCCACGGGAGTTCTCGGCCCGCCGGATCGCCTCCCAGCGCCGCCCGGTGGCGGCGACCGCGTCGGTGATGGGGCCGGGGATCGCCACGAAGTACTCGTCCTCTTCGAAGCGGGACTCGTAGATGACCGTCGAGGCGATCGCCGCCAGCGCGGGCGCCTCCAGGCCTTCCCAGATGCCGTCTCGCAGGCATTGGGCGACGAGGAGGTCGGTCTCGCAGAAGATGTTGCGCAGCAGTCGCCCCGAGTCGGTGACGGTCTCGCCTTCGAGGTAGCCGAACTCGGAGAGGACCTCGCGGACGGCGGTGAACTGGCGCGCCAGCGAGTGCTCCCGTTGTCCGGCACGGCTCTTGAGGTGTTCGACTTCGCGTTTGAGGCGCAGCCACCGCGAGGCGTGAACAGTATGCTGCCCGGCGTCGGGGCAGTCCCGGCACGGGTTGTCGCGGACTTCCTCGCGCAGGCGCGCGATCTCGGGGGTCTCGGCGGCGCCGCCGCGGCGCGTGGGACGGGACCGGTCGCGGGTGGCCTCGCGCAGCTGGGCGGCGAGGTCATTGCGGTGCTTCACGTCCTTGCGATTGAAGTGCTTGGGCAATCGCACCCGCGTGACGACCTCGACGCCGCCGTCGAAGGCGGTGGAGTCGAGGCTGCCGGTCCAGCCGTCGTCGGTGACGACGGCCCAGCGCAGGTCGTGGCGCCCGCGCCCGCTGGCCCGCAGGAACACGGCCCACCCGGAGCGCTTGCCGCGCGAGATCCACACGACGTCACCGCCGCGCAGTTTTTCCAGTGAGGTGCGGGCGGCGTCGCGCAGGGAGCCCTTGCGGCGTTTCTGGGCGCCGCGTTCGGCCTGTGAGAGCCGTTGCGTCACTTCGAAGTAGGCCAGGAAGTCGCCCTTGTCGCACTTGGCGGCCCCGGCCGATTCGGCGGCCTTGCGCGAGAGCGCCCGGGCCTGCTCGGCCAGGTGGACGGCCTCGGTGTCGGACTGGAACTGCGCGAACGAGGAGGCCAGGACCTCCTCGGCGCGGGCGACGCCCGCGGCGTTGATGAGGTTGACGGACATGTTGTAGGAGGGCGCGAACGAGGAGTTCAGCGGGTAGGTGCGCTTGGAAGCGAGTCCGGCGACCTCCTTGGGACGGATGTCGTCAGCCCACACGGTGACCGCGTGGCCTTCGACGTCGATGCCGCGGCGCCCGGCTCGGCCGGTCAGCTGCGTGTACTGGCCGGGGGTGAGCATGACGTGGTCGGTGCCGTCGTACTTGATGAGGCGTTCGAGCACGACCGAGCGCGCGGGCATGTTGATGCCCAGCGCGAGCGTCTCGGTGGCGAAGACGACCTTGAGCAGGCCGCGTTCGAACAGCTTCTCCACGACCTCCTTGAACACCGGCAGCAGGCCGGCGTGGTGGGCGGCGAAACCGGCGGCGAGGCCGTCGAGCCACCGGTCGAAGCCGACCGCCTCGAGGTCGCGGGGGTCGATGTGGGCGCAGGCGGCGGTCGCGTGGTCGATGATGGCGTCGCGATCGGCGCCGTCGGTCAGCCGCAGCCCGGCGCGCACGCATTCGTCCACGGCCGCATCGCATCCGGCGCGCGAGAAGATGAAGTAGATGGCCGGCAGCAGCGCCGCCGAGTCCAGTCGGGACACCACTCTGCCGCGGTCGACGTAGGGCCTGCCGCGCCGGCGCCCGCCGCCGGAGCGTTCGGATCGCTCCCGCGCCCGGGCGTCTTTCTTGAGCAGTTCCTTGTTGACGTAGTCGCCGTCGGGCTCGAACAGGTCGAGCAGGACCCCGCCGACCATCATGTGCTGCCACAGCGGCACCGGGCGGGTCTCGGAGACGACCACCTCGGTCGAGCCGCGCACGCTCTTGAGCCAGTCGCCGAACTCCTCGGCGTTGGAGACGGTGGCCGAGAGGCTCACCACGCGCACCCGCTCGGGCAGCTCGATGATGATCTCCTCCCACACCGCGCCGCGGAAGCGGTCGGCGAGGTAGTGGACCTCGTCCATGACGACGTAGCGCAGCCCGCCCAGGGTGGGCGAGCCGGCGTAGATCATGTTGCGCAGGACCTCGGTGGTCATGACCACGATCGGGGCCTCGCCGTTGATGACCGTGTCGCCGGTCAGGAGACCGACGTTCTCGGCCCCGTGCGCATCGACCAGGTCGTTGAACTTCTGGTTCGACAGGGCCTTGATGGGGGTGGTGTAGAAGCACTTGGCGTCCTCGGCGAGCGCCAGGTGGACGGCGAACTCCCCCACCACGGTCTTGCCGGCGCCGGTCGGGGCGCACACGAGCACCCCGTGGCCGTCCTCGAGGACACGGCAGGCCCGGATCTGGAAGTCGTCGAGGGCGAAGGGGTAGTCCTCGGCGAACGACGTGAGTTCGGGCCATTTGCGCCGGGCCTGTGCGGCGGTGTGGCGCTCGGCCGGGGATCGTTCGTCGGCCTGCACGTCGCCGGAGGAATGCACCATGTCCCCAAGACTAGTGCCAGGGCCCGACAACCACACTGGCGCGCTCGGGGCCGTCACCCGGTTGTGACGACGCCTACACGGCCGGGTATCTTCCGTTTGTGCACCAGGATTCCTCACCAGGCGAATACGAGGAGGGCCGCGGCGGGGTCGACGCGGTCCTGTTCGATTTCCACGGCACCTTGGCGCAGCTCGAACCGCTCACCCGGTCCGTCTCGCTCGCGGCCGAGGCCTGCGGTAAGCGACTCTCCCCCCTCGCCGTGACCGCGCTGGCCGATGCCATCGGCGCGCAGGGCTGGCTCGGGTCGGGCATGGAACCGCGCGTGCGCCCGAACTTCGCCGACGCCTGGGCCGACCGGGACCTGGACGAAGAGGCCCACCGGGAGGCGTTCACGGCGCTCGCCGCGCAGGCCCACGGCGTCTTCGAAGGCCTCGCCGAGGCGCTGTACGACCGGCTGGCGTCCCCGCAGGGGTGGGTGTCCTACGCGGACACCCTCGCGACGCTGGTGTCGCTCAAGGCGCAAGGGTACCCGATCGCGCTGGTCAGCAATATCGGCTTCGACGCCCGTCCGGTACTGCGGTATCTGGGCATCGACCGGTTCATCGACGCGTGGGTGCTGTCCTACGAGGTCGGCTACTGCAAGCCCGACGAGAAGATCTTCTACGCCGCCTGCCACGCGCTCGACGTGGAGCCGGGCCGGGTCCTCATGGTGGGCGACTCGATCGCCGACGCCGGGGCGTCCCGGATCGGGGCGCGCTGCTACCTGCTGCCGCACGCCGAGGCCGGCCGGGCCGTGGGCCTGGACGCGGTCCTCAAACTCGTGCGGACCGGGTGCTAGACCCGGCCCGCAGCAAGTAATTCACCCTATTCAGTCCTCATCGGACTTCGCGCCATCAGGTGATGTCGTCGAATCCGTCGACTCGCCGTCCGAGGCGGTTGCGCCGCACCGGGTCCTCGTCGTCGACCAGGTCGGTCTCAACCGCGCTCGCCGCGCCGACATCCGCGGCATCGCCGATATCGCCGGCCTCGTCGTCGTCGAGGTTCTCGTCGTAGGTGACGCCACGTCGCTTGTCGTTGAGATAGGCGATACCGCACGCCCCCAGGTAGAGGATCAGCATGCAGATCGCCAGCGCCGTCATCCCGAACGGGTCGGGGGTGGGCGTGAAGACCGCGGTGAAGATGAAGCTGATCAGCACCACGATCCGCCACCAGCCGAGCATCTGCTTGGCGTTGACGAGTCCGATAACGTTGAGCATCAACATGATCAGCGGGAACTCGAAGCCGATTCCGAAGACCATCATCACCGAGAGGAAGAAGTTGAGGTAGTCCTCAAGGTTCAACAGGATGACGAAGTCCTGGCTCGCCAGCAGCATGATGAACTCCATGCCGTGGGAGACCACGAAGTAGGCCAGGACCGCGCCGGCCAGGAACAGCGGCGCGGCGATCCCGATGAACAGGTAGGCGTAGCGCCGCTCGCTGCGATGCAGGCCGGGCGCGATGAATGCCCACAGCTGGTAGAGCCAGACCGGAGCCGTGGCGACCAACGCCATGTACAGGGAGATCTTCAGCGACAGCGTGATGTGGGAGATCGGCGAGTTGAGCACGGCCTCGCACTTCGCTCCGTCGCCGCTCTCGTCGGCCGATGCGAGCGAGGAGCAGTACGGATCGGCCAGGAAATTGATGACCGTCTCAGCAAAATAGAAGGCGACAGCAGTGCCCACCAGGATGACGAGCACCGCGACGAGCAACCGGCTGCGCAGGTCTTGGATGTGCTCCATGAGCGTCATGGAGCCATCGGCGGCGCGCTGGAATTTACTCCTGCGTTTCCTCTCGCGCCGAGGTTCGGTAGCCATCTGAGTATGCTGCTCTAAGACCGCCTACCGGGTCTTCTTGCGGTCCGCGTCAACGGATTCGCCATCGATAATGTCGTCAGTGGATACCGGCTTCGGCGGGTCCAGCGGCTCGCGCGAGTGCTTGGGCTCAGCGCGGTCGTCGCCGTCGGCCTCGGGGTTCGAGCCTTCCTTCTTCATCTGCTCAGTCTCAGACTTCAGGATGCGCATAGAGCGACCCAGACCCCGGGCCATGTCCGGAAGCTTCCTCGAGCCGAACAGCAACAGGATGACAACGACGAGAATGATGATGTGCCAGGGCTTCAATGCACCCATTGTTCGGTCCCTCCGGATATATGTCGGTGACGTTAACCATCGTATGCCCCTCGCCCGACGTCTGCCAGGGAGCCTTGAGGCCTCGCCCGGGCAGCTGTGAGGCCGGTGGTCCAACACGCGGTTAAGCCGGACAAGCATTACCGACTGCCGGCACTTCCGTCAACACTGGAGGCTTCGGGAACGCCGATCTTTATCAGAATGTGGCGCCGGCGACGGTCCTCCGTCACTTACCGGGGAAGCTCCCGGTGACTTTCTGAGCGGCGGCAGCGGTCTGGTTCAGGCGTTCTTGCAGTTCCTGCGCCTGTTCCATCCGGTCGTTCACACGGTCGAGGCCGTTTCGCAGCTGGCTCAGGCCCGCGCGCAGCCGCAGTGCGGCCACGGCCAGGAACACCAGTCCGGCAAGTGCGAGCACGCCCGATATCGCCCAGATCATGGCGACAGTCTAGATGAGTGGTCGCCGATCGGGGAGGTCGGGCAATGCTCCTGCACAATCGGCGACCACTCATCGAGCCACGGGACGGGGCGTCGGTGTCAGGCGGAAGCGGTCGCATACCGGGCGAGTGCGGCCCGCGCGGACTGCCGGACCGATTCGCGCAGTTGTTCGGGAGCGATGACCTCCGCCTCGCCGCCGAGGCTGAGCACGAAGCGCCGCGCCCAGTCCAGGTCGCGGGCGCGCAGCTTGACGCGGCGGTAGCCGTGGGCCTCGCCGGTGACCTCCTCGCACGGGTAGGAGTCGGTGATCCACTTGCCGCCGGGCCCGACGCGCAGCTCGATGAGCGGCAGCTCGGCCTCCAGGAACGCGGTGGGTGCGGAGCCGTTGCTCAGCCGCAGCGGCTCGGAGGGCTCGTCCAGCTCGGAGCAGGCGTCGATCCGGTCGATGCGGAACTGACGGACCTCGCCGGCGGTGCGGCACCAGGCTCGCAGGTAGGCGTGGCCGTCGGCGGCGACGACCTCAATGGGGTCGATGACCCGTTCGGAGGTGGTGTCGCGGTGGGCCGAGTAGTAGGTGATGCGGGCGGCGCGGCCCGATTCGACCAGGTCGGCGTAGCGTTCGACGCCGTCCTCCACGACGGTGCCCCGCACGTCCACCCCGGCGGCCTCGACGCCTGCGGCGGCGGCGAGCTTGTCGAGCGCGGAGGCGATCGCGGCCCGGTCCCCCACGCCCGGGGTGTCCCCCAGGACCCGGAGGGCGACCGACAGGGCGAGCGCCTCGTGGCCGGCAAGGCGCACGGGCCGGTCCATGCCGGCGGCGAACAGGATGCGGACGTGGTCGCCGTCGAAGGACAGGTCGATGAGGTCGCCGGGGCCGTAGCCCGGCAGGCCGCACATCCACAGCGCCGTCAGGTCGGTGCGGAGCTGGGCGACGCTGACGTCGAAGTCGGCCGCCAGCTCGGCGATCGGCACGCCCTCGGGGCGGGCCACCAGGTAGGGCACGAGATTGAGCAGGCGGGCCAGGCGGGTGTTAGAGCTCATCGGCGTTGACTCCCGTTTGCGGTGCGGCGACGGCCGGCTCTTCGTCGGCGAGGTTCTGCAGGCACGCGACGGTCTCCTTGACCAGCTCGGGCGGCTCCAGCACCAGGACGTCGTCGCCGAAGGAGGCCAGCCAGGACGCGGTGTAGGCGGTGTCGGTGTACGAGAAGCAGGCCTCGTCGCCCTCGGCGGTACGCGGGCCGATCTGGTCGGCGCGGCGGCGGATGCCCCAGGCCCGGCGGGGCCGCACCACGACCTTGGCGCGCGAGGGCAGCTGGTGCGCCTCGGACTCGGAGGCGAAGGCGAGCACGTCGACGTCGGCGGGGATCTCGTAGGCGTCCTCGGGTCCGGTCAGGCGGACCTTCGCGGTGATGCGGGAGAGCCGGAAGACGCGCTGAGCGGCCCGGTCGAGGTCGTATCCGGCCACGTACCAGCGGCCGCGCCAGGCCGCACAGCCCCACGGCTGGAGGCGGCGTTTCTGCGCCGTCTCGTCGTGCGCGCCCAGGTAGTCGAAGGTGACCGCGCGGCGCAGCGAGACGGCCTCCAGCAGCGGCGACAGCGCCGCCTCGGTCCCGGGCATGGTCTTGACCGGGCCGGTGGCCGCATGGGACTCGACGTCGATGCCGGCGGCGCGCAGCTTGCGCAGCGCCTGCTCGGAGCCGGACTGGAGCTCGGGCTGCTGCCACAACCGCGCGGCGGCGGCCACCGCGGCGGCCTCGGCGTCGGTGAACTCGATCTGCGGGAGCTCGAAGTCGGACCGGGCGATGCGGTAGCCGGGCTCTGAGTCGAAGTAGGCGTCGGTGCCCGATTGGAGGGGCACGCCGATGCGGCGCAGCTCGGCCTTGTCGCGCTCGAACTTGCGCTGGAAGGCCTCATGCGCGCGCTTGTCGTTGAGGTCGTGCTCGTAGCCGGGGACGGTCCGGGCGATCTTGGTCGCCGTCTGGAAGCGTCGCGACGACAGCAGGCACAAGACCAGGTTCACCAGGCGTTCAGTGCGATCGTTGGACACGCGCCCAGCCTATGCCTTCGGCCCCGGCACCTGCCATCGCGGCCGCCGTCCTACGGTCCTTTGATAGTGTCCGTTCGTGATCAGATGGCGATACGGTACCGTTCGCGCCGTTCGCGGCTCCTGGAGTGGCTGCACCGAATTGGAAGTCGACGTCGAGGCCCGCGAGGGCGAGGACGCCTTTTCCTGCAAGGGGCTCGCCTATGACGCCCTGGTCGGCGTCCCGGAACCGGGCGAGCGGGTGCTGCTCAACTGCAACGCCATCGCGAAGGGACTCGGTACCGGCGGCTACGCGCTGGTCATCGCCGTTCCCGACCGGCTTCCGGCCGACGTCGACGAGCCGGGGCACATCGTCAAGGCCCGCTACACGCCGATGCAGGCGATGCGCTTGGCCGTGGACGAGGACGACTCGCCCCACCGCGCCGCGGTCGAAACCTGCGAGAGTCTGGAGGGCATGCCGGTCGTCGTGGCCGACCTGCACTCGGCCCTCGCGCCGATCCTGGCCGGCATCCACGCCACCTGGCCCGAGGCCAAGGTCGCGTATGTCATGACCGACGGCGGCTCGCTCCCGGCGTGGTTCTCCCGCCAGATGGACCAGCTCTCGGATCGGCTGTGCTGCACGGTCACCGCCGGGCAGTGCTTCGGTGGGGACCTGGAGGCGACCAATATCCACAATGCACTCATTGCGGCAAAGGTCGTCGGCGGCGCGGACATCGCGATCGTCGCCCAGGGTCCGGGCAATCTCGGCACCGGAACCGTGTGGGGCTTCTCCGGCACCGCCGCCGGTGAGGCGGTCAACGCCGCCGCCGTGCTCGGCGGACGCCCCGTGGCCTCGCTGCGGATCTCCGAGGGCGACGTACGCGAACGCCACCGCGGCATCTCGCACCATTCGATGACGGCCTACGGGAAGGTCGCGCTGGCCGGAGCCGACATTCCCGTCCCGGACGAGCTGCCCGCGGATCTCGAGGACAAGATCAAGTCCCAACTGGCCGAACTGCCCGATCGGCACCGACTAATCGCCGTCGACTCGGCGGGCCTGATCGCGGCGATGGAGGAGCTCCCGGTCCGCCTGTCGACCATGGGTCGGGGCCTGGACCGCGACCGCGTCTACTTCGTGGCCGAAGCCGTGGCGGGCCGCCATGCGGCAATCCTCCTGGCAGAGTCGCCGCAAACCTGAGCACGCGACCAATCAGTCTTCAGCCGCCCTTCAGCTCCCCGCGTTAGCCTCGAAACGGGGGACATTCCGAACGCGACCGCTTCAGCGTGCCTTCAGCGTGCCTTCAGCATCACCGCGTTAGCGTCGGAACCGGGGGCCCTTCTGAACACGGCCGCTTCAGCATACCTTCAGCTCCCCGGCGCTAGGGTCGGAACTGGGGGACGTTCCGAACGCCGACGCTTCAGCGTGCCTTCAGGATCGACGCGCTAGTGTCGAAAACCGGGGCCCTTTCCCTGCCGCGCATCCTGCTTCCGGCGTGCGCCCGAACGCGAACCGCCCCGCCTACGCGAATGCGCGGGCGGGGCGTCGTTCGATTCGCTACAGCACGAACAGCACGAGGATCCATACGCCGACGACGCCCGCCAGCGCGAGCGCGAGGGCCCAGGTCGGGACCCTGTACTCGCCTCGCCGATTGCGGGCGATCTCCTCGCGGATGCGGGTGGTGCGCCGTTCGTAGGCGGCAACCGGGTCGAAGCGGGCGAACCGGCTTTCCTGCCGATCCTGCCCGCCCCGTCCGGCGTGGTCTTGCTCGCTCACGGGTTCCTCACATGCTGGCGATGAGCTTGTCGACGCGCTCGTCGCGGGAGCGGAACGGGTCCTTGCAGAGGACCGTCCGCTGGGCCTGGTCATTGAGCTTGAGGTGGACCCAGTCGACGGTGAAGTCGCGGCGCTTCTCCTGGGCCTTGCGGATGAACTCGCCCCGCAGGCGGGCGCGGGTGGTCTGCGGCGGGACCTCTTTGGCCTCGAAGACCTCGACGTCGTGGGTGAGGCGCTCGGCCTCGCCGCGGGCCTCCATCAGGTGGTGCAGGCCTCGGCCGCGGCGGATGTCGTGGTAGGCCAGGTCGAGCTGGGCGACGCGCGGGCTGGACAGCGCCAGGCCCCGCTTCTCGCGGTAGCGCTCGATGAGCTTGAGCTTGGCGACCCAGTCGATCTCGCGGGACACGGAGTCGAGGTCGCCGGTCTCGACGGCCTGGAGGACCCGCTCCCACAGTTCGAGGACGCGCTTGGTGGTGGCGTCGGCGCCGCGCTGGTCGACGAAGTCCCTGGCCTTTTCGAGGTATTCGCGCTGGATGTCCAGGGCGGAGGCCTCGCGACCGGAGGCGAGGCGGACCAGGCGCTTGCCGGTGGTGTCGTGGCTGATCTCGCGGATGGCCCGGATCGGGTTCTCCAGGGTCAGGTCGCGCATGGTCACGCCGGTCTCGATCATCCGCAGCACCAGGTCGGCCGAGCCGATCTTGAGCATCGTGGTGATCTCGTTGATGTTGGAGTCGCCGACGATGACGTGGAGTCGGCGGTAGCGCTCGGCGTCGGCGTGGGGCTCGTCGCGGGTGTTGATGATGGGGCGGGACCGGGTGGTGGCCGAGGAGACGCCCTCCCAGATGTGCTCGGCGCGCTGCGAGAGGCAGTAGCGGGCGCCGCGGGGGGTCTGGAGGACCTTGCCGGCGCCGCAGATGAGCTGGCGGGTGACCAGGAACGGAATGAGGACTTCGGCGAGGCGGCCGAATTCGCCGTGGCGGCTCACGCAATAGTTCTCGTGGCAGCCGTATGAGTTCCCGGCCGAGTCGGTGTTGTTCTTGAACAGGTAGATGTCGCCGGCAATGCCCTCGTCATGAAGGCGCTTCTCGGCGTCGATCATGAGTCCTTCGAGGATACGCTCTCCGGCGCGGTCGTGCTTGACGAGATCCTCGACCGAGTCGCACTCGGGAGTGGCGTACTCAGGGTGGCTTCCCACGTCCAGGTAGAGGCGGGCGCCGTTGCGCAGGAAGACGTTGGAGGAGCGTCCCCAGCTGACGACGCGCCTGAAGAGGTAGCGGGCCACCTCGTCGGGAGACAGGCGCCGCTGTCCCCGGAACGTGCAGGTGACCCCGTATTCGGTCTCAAGTCCGAAAATGCGCCTGTCCATGTCGAAACCCTACCCCGATTCGTTTGAGGAGAACACCCCTCGCGATCAAACGGTTCCGGACCGCGACGGGCACTATGGATATCTAGCGGGCCTCCGGCCGGGCCGGCAACTGTCCATTTGAGTGGGACGGTTTCGCGAAGAGGCGGAGTCCGAAAATGCCGGGTACCCCGCTCCCCCGTTTCAATGCGGTCCTTGCCGGAGTTCCGGTGGCCGTCGGTCCGCGAGGTGCGGTCCGTCGGCCACCGGACGCCCCCATGTTGCGTCGGTTCCACGAAGTCGCGCCGCCCGGCGCGGCCCCGTGGTGGCTAGGTCGTCAGGATTCGGTGGTCTCGGAGGAGTCGTCGGACTCGTCCGCCTCGTCGGTTTCGGCTTCGGGTTCGGCTTCCACGGCCGGGAGCAGGGCCTCCAGCGCGAGTCCTTCTATACGGCGGAAGGACCGTCCGGGGCGGGCGCGCTCGAGGAGCGCCACTTCGAGGACGTCCCTGCTCAGCTCGCGCCGCTCACCGTTGGAGCCGCCGTGCGACAGGGCGCTGAGCGCCAGGGCGAACGCATCGGCCAGCGGGAGGTTGTAGTCGTGGTCGGCCTTGAGGACCTCGACCAGGTCTTCGGCCTGGCCGCCCATCGCCAGGTATCCGGGTTCGTCGAGGATCGAGCCGTCGAAGGTGAGCCGGTAGAGCTCGTCGGCTTCGGGGTTGGGCCCGACTCCGGCGACGCAGATCTCGACCTCGAACGGCTTGGTCTGCTCGGAGAAGATCGCGCCGAGGGTCTGGGCGAAGGCCTTGGCCAGGCTCCCGGCGGTGACATCGCGCCGGTCGTAGGAGTAGCCGCGCAGGTCGGCCATCCGGACACCGGCGGTGCGCAGGTTCTCCAGCTCGTTGTAGCGCCCGACCGCGGCGAAGCCGATGCGGTCATAGAGCTCAGAGAGCTTGTGCAGGGCCGAGGAGATGTTCTCGGCGACGAACAGGACTCCGTCGGCGCAGGAGAGCACCACGACGTTGCGGCCCCTGGAGATGTTCTTGCGGGCGTATTCGGCCCGGTCCCGCATGATCTGTTCGGGACTGGTGTAGAACTGCATTCCCATGAGTCCGTGCTCCTCTCTGGCTAACCGTAAGGGTTTTCGGTGCGGGCCGCGATGACGCTGCGCGCCACTTCCGCGACTTCGGACTCGTCGATGCGGCGGGAGCCGTCCGCGGTGGCGGTCATGACCACCGGGTAGAGGTCGCGGGTGGGATCGGGTCCGCCGGTGGCCGAGTCGTCGTCGGCGGCGTCGTAGAGGGCCTCGACGGCGATCTTGACGCAGTCGTCGCTGCCCATGCCGCGCCGGTACCGCTTCTTGAGCGAGCTCTTGGCGAAGATGGAGCCCGAGCCGATCGAGTCGAAGTCCCGCTCGGCGTAGATGCCTCCGACGACGTCGAAGCTGAAGATCTTGCCCGCTTCCTCCACCGAGTCGGCGTCGGTGTCGAAGCCGGCGAAGAGAGGCACCACGGCCAGGCCCTGCAGGGCGATGCCGAGGTTGCCGCGCAGCATGGTGGCGAGGCGGTTCGCCTTGCCGTTCAAGGTGAGCTGCGCGCCCTCGATCTTCTCGTAGTGTTCGAGTTCGACCTGGTAGAGCTTGATCAGCTCGATGCCGAGGCCGGCGGTTCCGGCGATGCCCACCAGCGAGTACTGGTCGGCGGCGAAGACCTTCTCGATATCGCGGCTGGAGATGTAGTTGCCCATGGTGGCCCGGCGGTCGCCTGCCATGACGACGCCTTCGGCGCTGCGTATGGCCACGATGGTGGTGGCATGGGAACTGATCTCGGCGTAATCCCCCGGCGGCAGGGGGCGTCGGCCCGGCAGGAGCTCGGGGGCGGCGCTGGACAGGAACTCCGAGAACGAGGAGGTTCCGGTCGTCATAAACGCGTTCGGTAGCTTGCCTGGGAATCCTTCACCTGTCACGACTGACCTCCCTATTTCTCTATTCAATAGCGCGGCTCGCATTCGCGACCGGCAAGGGCCGCAGGGCCGTCGATGGTATAGAGCACCTGGTGCGCGATGCGCACCAGGTAACCCTATTTCCATTGGCAGGGTGCCGTCTACTGGCCGCCCTTTTGCACAAACGAGCGAACGAATTCCTCGGAGTTCGTCTCCAGGACCTCGTCGATCTCGTCGAGCAGGTCGTCTACTTCCTCGGTGATCTCTTCGTGGCGCTCGGCAATCTCGGGGTCGACAGCGGCCTCGGTGGTCTCGGCATCCGCGTCCTGCCGTGACCGCTGCGACTGCGACTGCCCGCCGGAGTCCTTTGCTGCCATCGCAACTCCCTTCTACCTTCGACCGATGGTGCCTAAACCGTACCGCGAAGGTACGACAGCACGCCAGATACGACGCTGTACCAACACGTAATATTCCCCTGCACGGGGTCGCCACCGCGCGCCACCGGTCCAGCACCCAGCGCAGCGACCGGATTACGCCCGCGGCGAACAGGTGTCTGGATCGAATATTTTACTCGGCGGTAATGATGTCCAGAAGGTCCTTCGCGGCCGCGCAGCGGTCGAACAGGTCTCCCACATGAGCCTTCGTGCCTTTTTCGGGCTCCATCATGGGCACTCGCACCAGCGAATCGGCGCCCACGTCGAAGATCACCGAATCCCATGAGGCGGCGACGACTTCGGACGGATAGCGGGCCAGGCAGCGGCCGCGGAAGAACGCCCGGGTATCGGTGGGCGGCTCGGTCATCGCGTCGATGATCTGAGTGTCGGTCAGCAGCCGCTGCATCTTCCCGCGCGACACCAGGCGGTGGTACAGGCCCTTCTCGGGCCGCACATCGTGGTACTGCAGGTCGATCGCCTGGAGCTTGGACGAACCCCAGTCGAGGTCCTCGCGCTCGCGGTAGCGGTTGAGCAGCGCGAGCTTCGCGGGCCAGTCGAGCATGTCGGCCAGCTCGAACGGGTCGCGGGCCAGCGCGTCGAGCACCTTCGCCCACAGGTCGAGGATCTCGCGGGTGTCGGGGTCGCAGTCGGCTCCGCAGTAGGTCTCGGCCTGTTCCAGAATCGACTGTTGCAATTCGACGGCCGTCACCCGCTTGCCGTTGCGCAGCTCGATCTTGTGCCGCAACGACGGGTCATGGCTGACCGCGCGCAGCTCGGCGACCGGTTCACTGATGGCCAACGAGCCGTCGAAGGCGCCGTGCTCGATCATGTCCAGCACGATCGCGGCGGTGCCGACCTTGAGGAACGTCGCGTACTCGGCGAGGTTCGCGTCGCCGATGATGACGTGGAGGCGCCGGTAGCGCTCGGCGTCGGAGTGGGGCTCGTCGCGGGTGTTTATGATCGGACGCTTCAACGTGGTCTCAAGGCCCACTTCGACTTCGAAGAAGTCGGCCCGCTGGGAGATCTGGAAGCCCTTCTCGGACGCGTCCTGGCCGATGCCGATGCGCCCGGCCCCGCAGTAGACCTGGCGGGTGACCAGGAACGGGGTGAAGTGGGAGACGATCTCGGCAAAGGGGGTCTGCCGGCTCATCAGGTAGTTCTCGTGCGCCCCATAGGAAGCGCCCTTGTTGTCGGTGTTGTTCTTATACAGGTTGATCGGGCCGATGCCGGGCGTGTGGGCGGCCCGGTGGGCGGCCTCCGCCATCGTCATCTCGCCGGCCTTGTCGAACAGCACGATCTCGCGGGGGTTGGTGACCTCGGGCGTGGAGTACTCGGGGTGGGCGTGGTCGACGTACAGCCGCGCTCCGTTGGTGAGGATGACGTTGGCCAGGCCGGTGTCCTCGTCGGCGAGGTTCTCCGCCGGGTCGTAGAGGGCCCCGGTGTAGGTGAAGCCGCGCGCGTCGCGCAGGGGCGTCTCCTCCTCGTAGTCCCACCTGGCCCGACCGCCCTTCGACAGTTCGGGACGGGCGGCGTAGGCGTTGACGATCTGGGAGGAGGTCACCATCGGGTTGGCCCCCGGCTGGCCGGGCACGCTGATCCCGTATTCGATCTCGGTGCCCATAATGCGGCGAACGGTCATACCACCGAGCCTAGTCCGCCTCGGCCCGCATCCGCTCCTGTGCGGCGCTTCCGTTTCGATTTATCGGGCCGGATCCCCGAGTGGAGCCTCGCGCGGCAGCGCCCCAGGCGGGTGGGCGCTTCGGCTTGGGGCGCAGTTGAACGCGATCGACCGACGGTTGCCCGCCGGCCGATCGTTCCTCACTCGGTTGGTTTCAGTTCTTGTCGATCGTTGGTCCTGTCGATAGCAGTACCTCCCGTCTTTCGGAACCGACTCCAAGCGGTACCCGCTCGCGGCCTTGGATTCCGGCACCTGCGGCGTCGTCTTGACCGCCGCGTCCGGTGCCTTCCGCCCGTCGCGTTACAGGTACTGGCCGGTGTTCGACACTGTGTCGATGCTGCGGCCGGAGTCGGAGCCCTTGCCGGAGACGAGCGTGCGGATGTAGACGATCCGCTCACCCTTCTTACCGGAGATGCGCGCCCAGTCGTCGGGGTTGGTGGTGTTCGGCAGGTCCTCGTTCTCGCGGAACTCATCGACGGTGGCGTCGATGAGGTGGCCGAGACGCAGACCCTTTGACTGGTGGGTCAGGAAGTCCTTGATGGCCATCTTCTTCGCCCGCGCCACGATGTTCTCGATCATGGCGCCGGAGTTGAAGTCCTTGAAGTAGAGGACTTCCTTGTCGCCGTCGGCGTAGGTGACCTCCAGGAACCGGTTCTCCTCGACCTCGGAGTACATCCGCTCGACCACCGCCTGGATCATCGATGCCGTGGTGGCGTCGCGGTCCTTGTCGTGCTCAGCGAGGTCATCGTTGTGCAGCGGCAGTTCGGTGGTGATGTACTTCGAGAAGATGTCCTTCGCCGACTCGGCGTCGGGACGCTCAATCTTGATCTTAACGTCCAGACGGCCGGGCCGCAGGATCGCCGGGTCGATCATGTCCTCGCGGTTCGAGGCGCCGATGACGATGACGTTCTCCAGTCCCTCGACGCCGTCGATCTCCGACAGCAGCTGGGGGACGATCGTGTTCTCCACGTCGGAGGAGACCCCGGATCCGCGGGTGCGGAAGATGGAGTCCATCTCGTCGAAGAACACGATGACCGGCATGCCCTCTGATGCCTTCTCGCGCGCCCGCTGGAAGACCAGGCGAATGTGCCGCTCGGTCTCGCCGACGTACTTGTTCAGCAGCTCGGGGCCCTTGATATTGAGGAAGTAGCTCTTCCCCGCCGGCTGTCCGGTCACCTCGGCGACCTTCTTGGCAAGCGAGTTGGCGACGGCCTTGGCGATCAAGGTCTTGCCGCAGCCGGGCGGGCCGTACAGCAGCACGCCCTTGGGGGCGCGCAGCTGGTGCTCGCGGAACAGGTCCGCGTGCAGGAACGGCAGCTCGACGGCGTCGCGGATCATCTCGATCTGCCCGTCGAGGCCACCGATGTCGTAGTAGTCGACGTCGGGGACCTCTTCGAGGACGAGCTCCTCGACCTCGCTCTTCTGAATCCGCTCGTAGGCGTACCCGGCGCGCGGCTCGATCATGACCGAGTCGCCCGCTCGCAGGGGCGCGTTCATCAGCGCGTCCGACAGGAGCACCACGCGCTCCTCGTCGGCGTGGCTGGTGACCAGCGCCCGGTCGGGCGGGCCGCCGTCATCGGGTTCGATGAGCTCCTTGAGTGTCACCACTTCGCCGATGCGCTCGTAGTCGAGCACCTCGACCACGTTCATAGCGTCGTTGAGCAGGACTTCCTGACCGCGTTCGAGCTCGTCGGCGTCAATCGACGGCGCGAGCGAGACGCGGAACTTCCTCCCTGACGTGAAGACGTCGACGGTGCCGTCCTCACGGGCTCCCAGGAACACGCCGTATCCGGACGGCGGTTGCGCAAGCCGGTCGATTTCCTCTTTCAGCGAAACTATCTGCTCACGCGCCTCCTTCAAGGTCGCCACGAGCCGTTCGTTCTGTTCCGACAGACGATCGATCTGGGATTGGGCGGCAGCGAGCCGCTCTTCCAGAATGTGGACGTGTCGGGGCGTTTCGGTGAGTCGGCGGCGAGCCGCGGCCAGTTCTTCTTGGAGCTCTTCGACCTGTCCTGACAGTTCGTCGTCGTGCTCTGAGCCCTGGCCCAGTCCCTGTCGACGGTCATCGTTGCTTCGTGCCACGGGTCACACCTCCCGAGTGAGGGTCCTACTCCAACCGTAGCTGGCTGGGGACGCCAATAGTAAGACTCGACACCGACATTGCGCCAGCTTCTTGTCGGCAATTAATGTGGGGGACATGGCTGAGGAACGTGAACTGGAAGTGTCGATCGACCAGGACGCCTGTACAGGCGATGGTTTGTGCGTCCAGTACGCCCCCGAAGTCTTCGAGTT
Source organism: Glycomyces buryatensis (assembly GCF_004912275.1). GTDB lineage: Bacteria > Actinomycetota > Actinomycetes > Mycobacteriales > Micromonosporaceae > Glycomyces > Glycomyces buryatensis. The sequence continues at coordinate 15,769 of NZ_STGY01000083.1, read as the reverse complement.
CGACATCGATGGACTGGCTTATGTCAAGAACCTCAAGGGTGACCTTTTGACCACGGAGGGTTCGCAAACGGCGGTGCCGGAGCGCCTGCGACTGGACATTGTGAATGCAGCCCACGACTGCCCGGGCGAGTGCATCTACGTCCGGGACCAGGCCGACAAGACCCCCGTCGCCGGACCGGGGGCCGAAACCGATTAGGACGGTCCGGGGTCAGGAATCCGACTCGGGATCCTGATCCTCGGGCGCCATGGAGCCCTCGGCCGCCTCAGGCGCCGCCTGCGCGGCCTGACGGGCATTGCGCTCCCGCAGGGCCTGCTGCCCCTTGGAGGGCTTGTACTTTCGCGTGGGCGCCACCGTGCCGGGCGCGAGTTTGCGCGCGCACACCAGGAATGCGGTGTGGGCGACCATCCGGTGGTCCGGGCGCACCGCCAGACCCTCCAGGTGCCAACCGCGCAGCATCGTCTCCCACGCCTCCGGTTCGGTGAAGGTGCGCCGGTCCCGAAGGGCCTCAACGAGTTCCGACATCTGCGTGGTGGTTGCGACATAGCCCATGAAGACGCCGCCGGGCCGCAGCACGCGCTCCACAGTGTCGAGTGCCTCCCACGGCGAGAGCATGTCCAGGACCACCCGGTCGACCGGGTCGAGGTCGGCCTCGGCCACGTCTCCCACGGTCAACGTCCAGTTCTTCGGCTCCTCGCCGTACCAGCCGGCCACGTTCTGGCGGGCGATCTCGGCGAAGTCCTCGCGCATCTCCCAGGAGTACACGTGGCCCTCGGGCCCGACCGAGCGCAGCAGCCAGTTGGTCAGCGCCCCGGAGCCGGCCCCGGCCTCGACGACCCGCGCCCCCGGGTAGATGTCGCCGAACGTGATGATCTGCGCGATGTCCTTGGGGTAGATGACCTGGGCCCCGCGCCGCATCGACATGCCGTAGTCGGGCAGCAGCGGGCGCAGCGCCAGGTAGGCGGTGCCGCCGGCGGAGGTCACGGTGACCCCGTCGGGGCGCCCGATGAGGTCGTCGTGCTGGATCTGGCCGCGGTGGGTGTGGTAGGCACCGCCCTCGGCGAGGGTGATCGTGGCCTTGCGGCCCTTCGCGTCGGTGAGTTGGACGCGATCGCCGACTTTGAGCAGGTCATCCACGGTTTTCATTCTCCTTCGGTAGGCCCGAAGCATCTTAACGGAGGGCTTTGACCACGTCTGAGGTGTAGAGCAGCCCTGTCAGGCGGCCCTCCTCGATCACGTAGTACTCGTCGGCGCCGCTGCGGCCGATCGCGTCCACCAGCGCCTGGCCCCGCAGCCGGGCGTCGAGGGCGGGCAGGCCGCGGCGGATCAGCCCGTCCAGCGGCATCGAGTCGACCTTGCCGGCCGGGACCGCCGCGGCGGCCTTGCGGTCGAGCACCCCGACGGGTTGTTCGGCGACGACCACGATCGGCTTGTCGCCCGCGGCCGCCAGCGCCTCGCCGAGGGTCGCGCCGGCGTTCACGAACGCGGCCGGGCGGGCCAGCGCGGCCGCGTCCAGGCGCTTGACCTTGGGGCCCATGCGGCCGGCTCGGATCGCCGAGCCCGCGCCGCGCCACAGTTCGAAGGCGACCATGAGCAGCAGGAGCAGGCCGATCCAGGAGAACCATTCGTTGGAGAACAGCCACAGTCCGGCGCCGACGGTCGCGATGGCGACGACGCGTCCCGACCACCCGGCGATGCGGTATCCGGTCCACCGGTCGCCGGTGGCTGCCCAGATGGCCGCCTGGACGGCTTTGCCGCCGTCGAGCGGGAGTCCGGGCAGGAGGTTGTAGACGGCTACGAGGAGGTTGGCCACGCATACCTGGAAGCTCAGCTGCCAGGCGAGGGAGCCGAGTTCGGTGACGGCGAGTCCGGCGAGTCCGGCGGCGCCGAGGACGGCCGAGACGGCGGGGCCGGCGAGTGCGATGGCGGCGGCGGTGCGGGGGCGGGGGGCCTCGCGGTCCATCTCGGTGAAGCCGCCGAGGGCGTCGAGGTTGATCTGGCGGACGCCGATGCCGGCGCGCAGGCTGATGAGGGCGTGGCCCAGCTCATGCAGGAACACCGAGAGCAGGAGGGTGAGGGCGAAGAGGGCCGCGACGACGAAGGAGGCGCCTTCGCCGATGCCGGGTACCGAGCGGCGCACGACCGGCGCGTAGACGGCGACGACCATGACCGCCAGGAGCAGCCAGGTGTATCCGATGACGATGGGGATTCCCTTGACGCGGCAGAGGGTGAATCCCGAGCGCCGGAAGGCCAGGGTGTTTGTGGTCGACATCGGCGGCAATGCTACGCGCCCCGAACGCGGCGGGTCTGGCGGCGCGAATGGTCGGGACGGATTCGGAGTCGCATCACCGCCGCGCCTCCCTCGACCTCAAACATAACGCGTGTACTGTTTAGGAATGATCGAAGCTTCCGACACCTCGAATCCGGGTGAGCACGCCCGCTCCTTCGGACAGGCGGCCGACCTCTACAACGACATCCGGCCCGACTACCCCGCCGCGGCGCTCGAATGGATGCTCGGCGAGCCGAAGGACGTCGTCGACCTCGGCGCCGGGACCGGACTGCTCACGCGCGGCCTGATCGCGCTGGGCCACCGCGTCACCGCCGTCGACCACGACGAGCAGATGCTCGCCAAGCTCGTCTCCCTCTCCCCCGGCCTGGCCGCCTCGCACCAGGGCTCGGCCGAAGCCCTCCCGCTGCCCGACGACTCGGCCGACGCGATCTGCGGCGGCCAGTCCTTCCACTGGTTCGACTTCGACCGGGCCCTGCCCGAGTTCGCGCGCGTGCTGCGCCCCGGCGGGATCCTCGCGCCCATCTGGAACATCCGCGACGAGAGCGTCGACTGGATCGCCGCACTCTCGGAGATCATCGGATCCTCGCAGGGCGAGCTCGCCGCCACCGGCCCCACCGAGCCGGGCTACTTCGCGCCGTTCTTCGCCGACCCCGAGCGCCGCGTGTTCCGGCACGAGAAGATCCTGGACCGGGCACGGCTGCTGCGACTCGTCCAGTCCCGCTCGTACTTCCTCACCGCCGGTGAGGAACGCCGGCGCGAGATCCTCAACGCCGTAGGCGAGCTCGTCGACACCCATCCTCAGCTGGCCGGGCGCGAGACGTTCGCGATGCCCTATGACACGCATGCCTTCCGCGCCGCGCGCCAGGACGGGGCGGGGAGTGTCGTACCCCCGGCATAGACTCGGAGGATGCCGCAGGCCACCCGTCCCACGCAGCTGTCGCCGTCGCGCGCTGCCGATTTCAAGCAGTGTCCGCTGCTCTACCGGTTCAGAGCGGTCGACCGCCTGCCAGAGCCGCCGACGAAGGCGCAGGTGCAGGGGACGCTGGTCCACGCGGTGCTGGAGCGGCTCTACGAGGTCGAGGCGGGCAAGCGCACCCCGGCGGAGGCGCTGGCGCTGATCGAGCCCGAGTGGGCGAAGCTCCAGACCTCTGGGGATTATGCGGAGCTGTTCGACGGCTTGAGCGACGAGTCGGATTGGCTGCGGAACGTGCGCGGCCTGGTCGAGACGTACTTCAACATGGAGGACCCGACCCGGCTCCAGCCGCACCGCACCGAGTGCCTGGTGACGACCACGCTGGACGACGGCACGCAGCTCAAGGGCTTCATCGACCGCGCCGACGTCAATGTCGACGGGCTGGTGCGCCTGGTCGACTACAAGACCGGCAAGCGCCCGCCGGACCGGTTCGCCGACAAGGCGCTGTTCCAGATGAAGTTCTACGCGCTGGTGTGGTGGCGGACGCGGGGCACGGTCCCGACGCTGCTGCGCCTGATGTACCTCGGCAATGCCCAGGTGCTGGACTACTCCCCCAATGCCGTCGAACTTGAGTCCTTCGAGAAGACGCTGCGGACGCTGTGGGCGACGATGCGCGAGGCGATCGCGACCGGCGAGTTCCGGCCGCAGAAGTCGAAGCTGTGCGGCTGGTGCGCCCACCAGAAGCTGTGCCCCGAGTTCGGGGGCGAGCCGCCGAGCTACCCGTTGCCGACGGTCCTGCCCGGACTCGAGATGCCTCCGACAGACTGATCTCCTCCCTGAGGCGGAGGCGTGAGTCGTTCTCGCGTTCGATGATTCGAAAGTGAAGAGCCATTACGGTTGGAGCGTGCAAGCCGCCTCCTCGTTTCGCCGTCTCCACGGCTGGTTCCATGGGCACCCGCTCTCGGCCGATACTCTGTTCGCCGCCGCGCTGTGGGCCACGTACGCCTCCACGCTCCTGGTGATCAGCGCCGCCGCAGACAACGGCGTCGAATTCGGCTGGCCGCAGGTCGCCATGCTGGGGCTCGGCCTGTCGCCGATCGCCCTGCGCCGCAAATGGCTGTGGGGCTCGATGCTCCTCGCCGTCGGGCTGCTGGTGCTGGCGATGGCGATCGACAATCCGTGGATCATCGGCGACAACGGCGTCGGATGGCTGGTGCTGACCTATTCGGCGGCCGCACATCGTCCCCTGCTGCGCGCCGTGACGGCCTCCGCGGTGCTGTGGATCCCCGTCACCGCCTCGGTCCTGTTCTACTACTGGCCGGTGCAGGACGGCCAGGCCGGTTCCGCATCGCTGCTGACGTTCCTCAACACCGCGATGGCCGTCACCGCGTTCTGGGTCGGCCTCGTGATGCGAAACCGGAGGATGAAGGTCGAGGAACTGACCGACCGGGCACGCGTGGCCGAGCAGACGCAGGAGGCACTGGCCGCCCAGGCCGTCGCCGAGGAGCAGCGGCGCATCGCCCGCGAGCTGCATGACGTTGTGGCCCACCACATCTCGGTCATCGGCGTCATGTCCGAAGGGGCGAAGCGCGTCCTGCGCACCGATCCCGACGCGGCTGAGGACGCCCTGACGACGGTCAATCAGACCGCCCGCACCGCCCTGCGCGAAATGCGCGACCTGCTCGCCGTGCTGCGCAAGGGGGGAGAGGAGACCTCGGGCGCCGAGCTCGAACCCCAGCCGACCGTCGATTCGATCCGGGCCCTGGTCGCGCAGACCAAAGAAGCGGGCCTGCCGGTGAGATACAGCGTCCGCGGCAAGGAATACCCGCTGCCGACCGGAGTGAGCCTGGCGGTCTACCGAATCGTCCAAGAGGCGCTGACCAACACCATCAAGCACGCCGGGCCGAAGGCGAGGTCCGGAGTCGTGGTCGACTACGGTGAGGACGAATTCCGGGTCTCCATTGGAGACTCGGGACGGGGTGCGCCGGTCGTGAACGGCTTCTCCGGCGGACACGGACTGATCGGCATGCGCGAGAGGGCGACGCTGTACGGCGGCACCCTCGTGGCCGGTCCCGGACCCGGCGGGGGCTACCTCGTCGAAGCGCACTTCCCCAAGAACGCCCACCTCCAAGGAGTCAAGCGATGACCGAGCGACCGATCCGCGTGCTCCTGGCCGACGACCAGCAGCTGCTGCGAGCCGGATTCAAGATGGTGCTCGGCGCCGAGAGCGACATCGACATCATCGGCGAGGCCGGCGACGGGGTCGAGGCCTTCGAACTGACCCGGCGGCTCGTGCCGGACGTCGTACTCATGGACATCCGCATGCCCCGCCGCGACGGCGTCGCGGCCACCGCTGACATCGTCGAGGCGTCACTTCGTACCCGAGTGCTGGTATTGACCACATTCGACCTTGACGAATACGTCGTCGGGGCACTGCGCGCGGGCGCGGCCGGGTTCCTCACCAAGGACGCCCCCGCCGCCGATCTGGTCGAGGCGATCCGCACCGTCCACGCCGGCGGCGCCGTGGTCGCACCGCACATTCTCTCGACCCTGCTGGGCCGCTTCGCCGCGAACCGGGGCGCCGACAACGACCGCGCCCCGGCCCTGCTCGAGTCACTGACCTCCCGGGAGCGGGAGGTACTGATGCTGCTGGCGAAGGGCCTGACCAATGCCGAGATCGCCGACACCCTCCACGTAGGTGAGACCACTGTCAAGACCCACGTGGGGCACCTGTTGACCAAGCTCGGCGTGCGCGACCGCGTCCAGGCCGTCGTCCTCGCCTACGAGAGCGGTCTGGTCCGCCCCGGCCAATGAAAACCGTCCGCTGGGCGTAGTACTCCGGTACCGCTTCCTACGCCCTTGGTCGGAGCCGAAGACCGTTCTCAAAGCGGATGCCCGAGCCGCCCCGAACCCATAGAGTCGACCCATGAGTTCGCGAACCACCCGCGAACACATGGACCGCGATGCTAAATGACATCAGATATGATGTCACAATCTGATGCATCGATGTCATTAACTCAATCCTTCGGAACACCGACACCATCACCGAAAGCGAGAGCGTCGTGTCCACTAGCACCCCCGTCAAGACCAATGCCGTTGCAGCCAAGGGCCTCTGGAAGGCCTACGGTTCCGGCGAGGCGCAAGTAGTCGCGCTCCGCGACGTCTCCGTCGAGTTCGCCTCCGGCGCCTTCACCGCCATCATGGGCCCCTCCGGCTCCGGCAAATCCACGCTCATGCACTGCCTCGCAGGCCTGGACACCACCGACCGCGGCACCGTCTCGATCGGAGACACCGCCCTGACCGGCCTCGGCGACAAAGCACTCACGAAGCTGCGCCGCGACAAGATCGGCTTCATCTTCCAGCAGTTCAACCTGCTCCCCACGCTGACGGCCGAGGAGAACATCACCTTGCCCGCGGCGATCGCCGGCTCCAAGGCCGACCCGGCCTGGGTCAAGCGCATCATCGACACCCTCGACCTGGCCGACCGGCTCGACCACAAGCCGACCGAACTCTCCGGCGGCCAGCAGCAGCGCGTCGCCTGCGCCCGCGCGCTCGCCTCCCGGCCCGAGGTCGTCTTCGCCGACGAGCCCACCGGCAACCTCGACACCCGCTCCGGCGCCGAGGTCCTGAGCTTCCTGCGGACCTCGGTGGACGAGTTCGACCAGACCATCGTCATGGTCACGCACGACCCGAACGCCGCCGCCTACGCCGACCGCGTCGTCTTCCTGGCCGACGGCCAGGTCGTCGAGGACATGGACGACCCCACCGCCGACAGCGTCATCGACAAGATGAAGCACTTCGAGGAACTCGTCGCCGCCGCCCAGGTCAAGGAATCCTGATCCATGCTGCGCGCCACGCTCAAGGGCATGGCCAGCCGCAAGGCCCGCCTCGCCCTCACCAGCATCGCCGTACTGCTCGGCACCATGTTCGTCGCCGCCGCGATGATCCTGACCGCCACGATGGACAAGTCCGTCTCCGGCGTCATCTCCGATGCCTATTCCGACGTCGACATCGTCGTTGCCTCCGGCGACGGTGAGAACGGCGGGGCCTCCGGTCCGCCCGGAGTCGCTATCCCGTCCATCCCCGGCGACGTCCTGTCTCAGATCCAAGGCACCGACGGCGTCGACCGTGCCGATGGCGCGGTCGAAGGCGAGATCAACGCCATCGGCTCGACCGGGAAACTCGTCGGCACCTTCGCCCCGACCATCGCGTTCAACTGGACCGAAGGCAGCGACGAGGACGACTTCATCGAGATGCGGGAGGGCAGCGGGCCCGCTGCTGACGATGAGGTCGCCGTCTCCACCAAGTTCCTGGCCGACTCCGGTCTCGACCTCGGCGACACCGTCACCGCCTACTCCTACACCGCCGACCGCGCCGAATACACGATCGTCGGCGTCTTCGGACTGGCCGGCGGGCGCGACTCCACGGCCGGCGAGACCCAGATGGGTTTCACCACGGCTGAGGCCCAACGGCTCCTCACCGGCGGTGAGGACCTCTACTCCTCGGTGTACGTCTACGGCACCGCCACCACCGACGACGTCGAATCGGCCATCGGCACCGGCGACTACCGGGTCCAGACAGGTCAAGAGGCCAGCGACGAAGCCGCCGAAGGCTTCGCCGTCGTCGCCGACTTCATGGGCTACATCTTCCTCGGCTTCGGACTCGTGGCCGTCTTCGTCTCGGTCTTCCTGATCGTCAACACCTTCACCATCATCGTCGCCCAACGGCAAAGGGAGCTGGCGCTGCTACGCGCCATAGGTGCCGGACGCGGACAGGTCGTCCGCTCGGTCCTCACCGAGGCGCTCCTCATCGGCACCGTCGCCTCGATCGTCGGCCTGGGGCTGGGCGTGCTGCTCGGCTGGGGTCTCTCGCAGGCGGTCAGCGCGTACATGATGGACGGCCTGCCGGTGACGCTCCTGGTCCCGGCGACCACGCTGTGGGCCCTGGTCGTCGGCATCGGCGTCACGCTCCTGTCGGCGCTCGTCCCGGCCGTCAAGGCCTCGGGTGTGCCGCCAGTGGCCGCCATGCGCGAAGCGGTCAACCCGCCGAAGCCATTGCGCACCATCACCATCGTCGGCGCGATCGTCACCGTCGTCGGCGGGGCCCTCCTCGCGTTGGGCCTGACCGACAACCTCGGCGACAACACCCTCACCGGCATGCTCGTCGGCGTCGGCATCACGTTCGTGGGCATCACCCTGCTCACGCCGATCCTGTCGCTTCCGCTCGTGTCGGTGCTCGGCGCGGTCCTGTCCTTCACGTTCGCCGGGAAGCTCGGCCGGCTCAACGCCGCCCGCAACCCCAGGCGCACGGCAATCACCGCCGCCGCCCTGATGATCGCCGTCGCGCTCATCACCGGGATCGCCACACTCGTCTCGAGCATCAAGGCCACCACCAGCGATGTGTTGGACACCAGCCTCGAATCGGACCTGGTCGTCTCCGGACTCCAGGCCGGGGCCAACACCCCCTCGTTCTCGCGTGACACCCTCACCGAGCTGCGAGAGGTGCCCAATGTGCAGCGGGTCGCCGACCACTACCAGGACTACAGGGGCACCAGCGTCGACGACCAGGACGCCATGCTCTCCTCCAGCGAGAACCTGGAGGAGAGCATGGGCGTCTTCGGCACCGCAGTCACCGAGGGTTCACTGTCTGACCTGGACGCGAACTCGATCGTCGTCGACGAGACCACGGCCGAGGACCGGGGCCTCGAGCTGGGCGACACCGTCGAGGTCGGCTTCTTCGACGGCGAGACCGCCACGTTCACCATCGGCGCCGTCCTCGAGGACTACCTGATCACCAATGGCTGGTGGGTCTCTCCGGACTACATCGAGCACTTCGCCATCCCCAAACCGCTCCAGGCGTACATCGTGGTCGAACCCGGTGCCGACGTGGGTGCCGTCGAAGACGACGTCGCCCAGGTCCTGACCGACGAGCCGGAAGTGAACGTCACCAACAACGCCGAGTTCGTCGACCAGCAGACCGGCTCGCTCGACACCATCCTCGGCGCAGTACAGATCCTGCTGGCGCTGGCGATGATCATCGCCGTCATCGGCGTGGTGAACACCCTGGTCCTATCGGTCCTGGAACGCACCCGTGAACTGGGACTGCTGCGCGCGGTCGGCATGACGCGGGGCCAGGCCAGGCGCATGATCACCGTCGAGAGCGTCATCATCTGCCTGTTCGGCGCGGTGCTCGGCATCGCGGTCGGCATCGGGCTCGGCTGGACGGTCCAGCAGGCACTCGAAGGGGAGGGCCTGGACCAGTTCGCGCTGCCGTGGGGCCTCATCGTGACGTACCTCGTGGCCGCGGTCATCGTGGGTCTGCTCGCAGCGATCGCTCCGGCGGCCCGCGCCGCGAAGCTCAACGTGCTCGGGGCGATCGCGTACGAATAGCTTTATCCAGTAAGGGAAACCAGGAAGAATCGGGGGCGGTGCGAGCAAGGCACCGCCCCCACCGTCTTGCCCTCGCCTCGCCGCGAGTCACGCCCGCCCTAGGTCTTTCGGCCGAGGGCGGGCGGCTCTCTCCCCCTTGCGAAGGAGCCGAAGTCCGGCCCGCGGACCGAAGTGGAATCCGGCCGAAATCCATAGCCTTGTCGGTACCACCAAGGAACTCTCGACCTGAAAGGCCGAACCGTGCCTCTAGCCAATCCCCCCGCCCCGATCCGGACCCGCTCCGCCGTCACCGCCTCCGGCCTGTGGCGCGCCTATGGTTCCGGTGAAGCCCAGGTCCTCGCGCTCCGCGACGTCTCCGTTGAGTTCGCCTCCGGTGAGTTCACCGCGATCATGGGCCCCTCCGGCTCCGGCAAGTCAACCCTCATGCACTGCCTGGCCGGGCTCGACACCACCGACCGCGGCACCGTCTCGATCGGCGATACCTCCCTGACCGGACTGGGCGACAAGGCCCTCACGAGGCTGCGCCGCGACAAGATCGGCTTCATCTTCCAGCAGTTCAACCTGCTCCCGACCCTCACGGCCCTGGAGAACATCACGCTCCCGGCCTCCATCGCGGGCTCCAAGGCCGACCCGGCGTGGGTCTCCCGCATCATCGACACACTGGATCTGGCCGACCGGCTCGACCACAAGCCGACCGAGCTCTCCGGCGGCCAGCAGCAGCGCGTCGCCTGCGCCCGCGCGCTCGCAACGCGGCCGGAGGTCGTCTTCGCCGACGAGCCGACCGGCAACCTCGACACCCGCTCGGGTACCGAGGTGCTGAAGTTCCTGCGCACCAGCGTCGACGACTTCGGCCAGACGATCGTCATGGTCACGCACGACCCGAACGCCGCCGCCCACGCCGACCGCGTCGTCTTCCTGGCCGATGGCCGGATCGTGGACGAGCTGACCGACCCCACCGCCGACGCCGTCATCGACAAGATGCGCGGTTTCGAGAAACTCGCGCTGGACATGAACGCCGACAACGCGAGCGGCCAGTTCACCGGCCTCAACCACAGTGGGGCCGCATAGCGATGCTGCGCGCCTCCCTGAAGGGCATGGCCAGCCGCAAGGCCCGCCTCGCCCTCACCAGTCTTGCCATCATCCTCGGTTCGGCCTTCATCGCCGCCGCCCTGGTCCTGACCTCCTCTATCCAAGCGACCGCCAACGATCTCAACGCCGACCGATACGCCGGCGTGGAGGTCCTCGTCCAACCCGTCGAACCGGAGACCCAGGGCGACCGAATGGTCCGCGAGGGCGTCCCCGCCGACACGCTCGCGGCGGTCGGGGCCGTCGACGGCGTGGCCGACACGACCACCACCGTCACTTGGATGATCAACGCTCTCGGCTCGAACGGAAAGGTCGTCGGCGGCCTCGCCCCGACCAACGCCGTCAACTGGGAAGACGAGTCGATCGACCGCGAGCTGCGCGAAGGCCGCGAGCCCACCGCCGACAACGAGGTGGCCGTCTCGGCCAAGTTCGTGTCCGACGCCGGCCTCGGCCTCGGAGACGACGTCACCGCCTACTCGCTCACCAGCGACAAGACCGCCTACGAGATCGTCGGCGTCTACGGCTATCCGGGTGAACGCGACACGCTCGACGGCGGCACGGAACTCGCTTTCACCACTGCCGAGGCCCAACACCTCGTCTTCGACGGCCAGGACGAGTACACCACCGTCGCCGTCCACGCCGAGGACGGCGTCAGCGACACCCAACTGCTCGCCGCAGTCGAGGGAGTCATCGGTGAGGAGTCCCAGGCGATCACCTGGAAGGAGTACAACGAAGAAGCCAACGCCGAGACCGCCGAGACGGCGGCGTACATCTCGTACTTCCTGCTCGGCTTCGCGCTGGTCGCCGTGTTCGTCTCGGTCTTCCTCATCGCCAACACCTTCACGATCGTCATCGCGGGGCGGCTCAAGGAGATCGCGATGATGCGCGCCATCGGCGCCGGACGCGGTCAGATCACCGGCTCGGTACTTCTCGAAGCGCTCATCCTGGGCGCCTTCGCCGCCGTCATCGGCGCCGCCCTCGGCGTCGGCGGAGGCTGGGCGCTCACCAGTGCGGCCTCCACCTACCTGCTGGACACCGCCTCCGTCTCACTGTCGATCCCCATCACGGCCGTGGTCGCCGCGCTGGCGGTCGGCATCGGGGTGACGGTCCTGTCGGCGCTGATCCCGGCCGTACGGGCCTCTCGGGTCCCGCCGGTCGAGGCGATGCGCGAGGCGGTCAAGGCCGACAAGCCGATCACCGCGATGAGCATCACCGGCGGCATCCTCGCCTTCATCGGCGCGGGACTGATGGTCTTGGGCCTCACCGAGACCATCGACAAGAGCGTCGAAGTCACCGCCGTCGGAGCCGGGCTGGTGTTCGTCGGCATGACGCTCCTGACAGCCTGGCTCTCACGGCCGCTGGTGGCCGTGCTGGGACTGCTGTGGTCATGGAACTTCGCCGGGAAACTGGGGCGGCGCAATGCCTCCCGCAACCCCAGGCGCACCGCCGTCACCGCCGCCGCGCTCATGATCGGCGTGACTTTGGTGACCGCCACGGGCACCCTTATGAGCAGCGTCAAGGCCAGCATCGAGGATTACTTCGAGGGCTCGATCGAGGCCGAACTGATCGTGTCCGGCCCGATCACCGCAGCAATCGCGCCGTCGTTCGACCCGGCGTTGATGGAGGACATCCGCGAAGTCGAAGACGTCGATGCGGCGGTCGAGTTGTACTACGACCCGGCCGACATCAACGGCACCGAGCAGTTCGTCTACGCCACCTCCGACATTCCGAGCGGCGTCGGCCTGTACGGGGGCACCGTCGAGCAGGGATCGCTCGACGATATGTCCGATGACGAGATCGCCATGAACGCCTCGGCGGCCAAGGAGGTCGGCGTCGGGATCGGCGACACGGTCACGGCGACGTTCACCCGCGGCGAGGAGCCGCACGAGTTCACGGTGGCCGCCATCGTGGCCGACAATGAGAACTCCGACGGCTGGTACGTCACCACGGCCTACACCGACGAGTTCTACACGACGAGGCCGACTTCGGCCCTGGTCGACGTCGCCGACGGCGCCGACGTCGAGGCGGTCTCGACCTCGGTCGACGACCTGCTGGCCGACGAGCCGGAGGTCACCGTCCAGAACCAGGAGGAGTTCACCGCCCAGGTGACGGTGATCTACGACTTCGTTCTTATCGCGATCCAGCTGCTGCTGGGCCTGGCGATGATCGTCGCGGTGATCGGCGTGATCAACACGCTGATCCTGTCGGTCCTCGAACGGACCCGGGAACTCGGAATGCTGCGGGCGATCGGTATGACCAGGGGCCAGACGGTCCGCATGGTCACGGTGGAGAGCGTCACCATCGCCCTGTTCGGTGCGCTGCTCGGCATCGGCGTGGGCGTGCTGATCGGCTGGGCGTTGCAGCGGGCGCTGGCCGACACCGGGGTCGACGTGTTCGCCCTCCCGACCCTCCTGATCGCCGGCTACCTCGTCGCGGCGGTCGTGGTGGGCCTGCTGGCGGCCATCGCCCCGGCGATCCGCGCATCGAAGGTGAACATCCTCGGCGCCATCGCGTACGAGTAGACCGCGGAAGAAGGGGGCGGCCCGGGCGGGCCGCCCCCTTCTTCCGTCTTCAGGTCGAGCTACTTGACCCGGGCCGACTCGTAGCCCTGCAGTTCGTCCATGTCCTCCAGCTCGATGTTCTTGGTCTCCGGCACGGCCCGGTAGACGAAGAAGAACGAGATGAAGGCGAAGGCCGCGTACAGGCCGTACGCCAAGCCGAGGCCGATTTCCGACAGCTGCGGGAAGGTGACGGTGATGAGCCAGTTCCCGATCCACTGCGCCGCCGCGGCCACGCCGAGCGCAGAGGCCCGAATGCGGTTGGGGAACATCTCCCCCAGCAGCACCCATACGGCCGGACCCCAGGTGAAGGCGAAGCCGAGCACGTACAGGTTGGCGGCGAGGAGCGCCACGACACCCATGCTGTCGCTCAGGATGGGCTCATTGTCGGCGTTGACCGGCGCGGTCGCGAAGATGACTGCCATGGTGCCGAGCATCAAGAACATCACCGTCGAGCCCGACAGCAGCAGCTTCTTGCGTCCGACCCGGTCGATGAGCAGGATCGCGACGATCGTACCGGCGATATTGACGACCGAGTTGATGACGCTGGTGAGGAACGCGTCGCCTTCGCTGAATCCGACCGACTGCCACAGGGTAGTGGAGTAGTAGAAGATGACGTTGATGCCGACGAACTGTTGGAACACCGACAGGAAGATGCCGACCCATACGATCGGCAGCAGCCCGAAACGCGGACCGCGGACATCCGCGATCCGCATCGGCTTGTCGCTGCGAAGCGAGTCCTGGATCTCGTGAACGCGGAAGTCGACGTCGCCGCCCACGTACTTCTTGAGGACCGCCGTGGCCTTCTCGATCTGCTGCTTCGCCACGAGGTAGCGCGGCGACTCCGGGATCTGCAGGGCGACGATGAAGTAGATGAACGCCGGGATGGCCGCGGTCGCGAACATCCACCGCCAGGCCGAACCGCCCCAGGGCGCTTGCGCGCTGGCACCGCCGGAGACGGCCTGGATGGTGTAGTTGACCAGCAGTGCCGCGAAGATACCGGTGACGATCGCGAACTGCTGCAACGAACCCAGCCGGCCGCGGCGATCAGCCGGTGCCATCTCAGCGATGTAGGCCGGAGCGATGACGCTCGCTGCGCCGATGGCGAGACCACCGAGCACGCGCCACATGGTCAGGTCGATCGGACCGGTCGACAGTGCACTTCCGAGCGAGGTGATGAAGAAGATGGTCGCGGCCAGCATCATGACCTTGGTGCGGCCGATGTGGTTCGCGAGCGCTCCGGCGAACCAGGCGCCGACGGCGCAACCCAGCAGTGCCGAGGACACCACGACGCCGCCCTCGATGGCGGAGATCCCAAATTGCTTGTCGAGCGCGTCCAAGGTTCCGTTGATGACGGCGGTGTCGTATCCGAAGAGGAACCCACCGAGCGCCGCAGCGACCGCCACCGACAGTACGGCGCCCCGCTTCGGTTCGATATTTCCGGTGAGCAGACCTTCGCTGCCTGATGTCATCAGTTCCCCCGTTGTCGGCTCGGAATCGACACCGAATGTGTCGAAATCCTAAGCCGAGAACTCCATTCCGGCAGGCGATTTGACACATCCCTCGACCCGGCTAACGGGGCCGTCATCAGCGAAGATGATCGTCGATGCGCACCTCCAGCGATCGAAGAATTCTCGCTACGGCCACGTAGGTCGCACCCGCCACCGTCAACTCGGTCTGTTCAGCCGGTGAGAAGTGATCATCGAGCCCGGCCGCGTCCCAGGGCACCCCTGTACCCAGGTGCTCGGCATAGGAGAGCACCGCCCGCTCGGCGGCGCTGAAGCAGTCGGCCTCGGCCCAATGGTCGAGCTGTTCCAGTTGTCTCGCATCGACTCCCGCATCGCGCGCCATCGGAAGATGATGGGCCAGTTCGTAATCCGACCCTTCTATCTGCGCGATCCGGCAGATCAATATCTCCCGGTATACCCGTGCCACTGCGGATTCATACCTGACGGCGTGGATCAGGTCGAGCATGGGCGCAAGCATCGCGGGCGCGTGCGCGAGCGACCGGTGCAGGTTGATCGGGCCTCGCCCGACCGCCACCAACCGCGCCTGGGCCGAAGCCGGCAATGGCGCAGCCGGCAGCCGAGAAACCGGAGAATCATACACGAATGTGACCTACCTAACTTGTGACGCGCATAACGAGCTATCCATCGATGTGCAACAATGCAAGGAGGGAAACTTACCCACACGAGCCTGCAACGGAGGAGGCCTAGTGAGCACTTTCTTCAGTGTCCTTGGAGCAGTTGGAATCGCGATCCTACTAGTAACCCTGTCGCTGATGACATTCCTGGTAGCAGGGGCCATCTTCGGCGTAGGAGCCGGCGTCTACAAGCTCAGAGAACTCCTGTCGTCATCCTCCTGAAGTGAGGTGGGTGTTTCCGTAAGCGTAGGGGCCGCAACCGTTTCGGTTGCGGCCCTGTTCCATGCCGGCAGGAAGCTCGCGGCATGACGAAAGCCCCGCCGGGAGGCGGGGCTTAAAGTGCTGTTGCGAGGGTATGCGAAAGGCCCCGCCTTTCGGTGGGGCCTTTCGGT
>NZ_STGY01000070.1 GCF_004912275.1 Glycomyces buryatensis | reverse complement strand
ATAGCCACCAGACATCAACTAATTCCCAGAAGGACCCTTAGACAGCACCGGCACCCTTCGCCGGATCAGGATTCGTTGGCACCAGTCAAATCCCTGGCTGCGCACCGGAATACAGGCCGGCCTGGTCGCCATCCTGGTCGTCGGTGGAAGCGCACTGCTCATGTTTCGCAACGACATCAATGACACTGCCGCATCAGTAATGGTGGCAGTGGTGTTCGGTGCCACGACCGTATTGCAGGTGCGGCAGTCGCAGCGGAGGCAGCACACGGTCGACCTGATAACGAACTTCCAGAGCACGGAAACGCTGGCGGCCGCCGACATGTGGATGGCTGAGCGCATCGCTGCCGGACGGCCGGTAGACGCCGACGTCACGCCCGATGAATCGCTGCACGCCATCACCATTTTGGACTACTACGAGTTCCTTTCGATGTTGGGTGCCCGCGGCATCATCGATGTTCGGCTTCTCCTGGAACTTCGCGGTGGCACGATGAAGCGCTGCTTCGACACCTGCAGGGGGTACATCGAGCATCGCCAGGCGCAGGTGGGGGATGAGCTCTACCGCTACTTCGAAACGCTCATCGACGTCTATGCCGACCGCCTTGGGCAAGAGCGTTCGGCGGCTTCGGGTGGTCCTGCGCAGTCACTTCCTCGACAAGTGCCCGAACCTGAATCCGACCGTCACCCGTAGAGCGGGTTCGCTCCCGGCGGTTGCTCTGCTGCCGCAACCGGTCCGGGGGCCGTCCCGTTCCCGAACGGCGTTCCGCCCAGCTTTTCGCGTCCGTGCTCGGAGAGCCAGTTCTCCAGGTCGGGGCCTTCCGGGACCAGCTGCGTCGGGTTGATGTCCTCGTGCACGACGTAGTAGTGCCGCTTGATCTGGTCGAAGTCCGCCGTGTCGCCGAAGCCGGGGGTCTGGAACAGGTCCCGCGCGTAGGCCCACAGGTTCGGCATCTCGGTGAGTTTATTGCGGTTGCACTTGAAGTGGCCGTGGTAGACCGGGTCGAAGCGCAGCAACGTGGTGAAGAGCCGGACGTCGGCCTCGGTGAGGTGGTCGCCCATCACGAATCGACGGTCCGCCAGGCGCTCCTCCAGCCAGTCGAGCGCCCCGAACAGCCGCTCGTAGGCCAGGTCGTAAGCCCGCTGTGAACCGGCGAACCCCGCCCGGTACACCCCGTTGTTGATCTCGGTGTAGATCCGCTTGACGACCGGGAGCATGTCGTCGATCAGGTCCGACGGGAGGAGATCCGGCGCCCCTTCCCGGTGATATTCGGCCCACTGGGTGGAGAAGTCGAACGTCAGCTGCGGATAGTTGTTGGTGACCACCCCGCCGGAGGGAATGTCCACCAGGGCAGGCACGGTGATGCCGCGCGGATACTCGGGGAAGCGCTTGAAGTAGTTCTCCTGCAACCGCTCCGTGCCGAGCACCGGGTCCCGGCCGTCCGGACTCAGGTCGAACGTCCAGGAGCGGACGTCGTGCACCGGGCCCGGAGTGGCCAGCGAGATGACCCCTTCCAGACCCAGCAGACGACGAATGATGATCGAGCGATGCGCCCACGGACAGGCCCGCGCCGCCACGAGCCGGTACCGGCCCGGCTCGACCGGCCAGGCCCGCGCGTCCGCGGTGAGACCGGCCATCCGCGGGTCCCCGATCTTCGAGGACTCCGCGATCGGCGCGGCCCGGACGGCCTCGACATCGGCCACGACCCGGTCCTCGATGTAGTGCGTGTCCCGGTTGAACTCCTCGCCGGTGACGTAGGCGCCCTTGGTGGAGTATTCGGTCGTGACGGTCGGTTGCGCCTCGCCCTGCCGGTCCGCTTCGCTCTGTGCCATGAATCCAGCCTATGCGACTCCGGTGTCGCGGATGCCCAGAAGCTTGCGGGCCTCCGCTGTGGACATCGGCGGCCGCTGCGCCAGCTTCGCCGCCTCGGCCGCCCGCTTCACCAGCTGCGCATTGTCCTTGACCGGCGTGCGCCGGGCGAACTGGACGGTGTCCTCCATGCCGACCCGCAGGTGACCGCCGGACGCCAGGGACGCGAACATCACCGGCAGGGTCGTTCGTCCAATCCCGGTGGCCGAGAACGTGGTTCCCTCCGGCAGGTAGCGCCGGACTCCCTCGGCGAAGGCCGTGACAGTCGCCGCGTCGCCCGCCGCTCCGCCCGGCACTCCGAGCACGAAGTCCACGTGGACGTGCCCGCCGAACGGCAGGCCGTGCTCGTCCAGCAGCCGCGCCAGCGAGGGCAGGTGGCCCAGGTCGAACAGCTCGTATTCGGGGACCACGGCCCGATCCTGCATGCGCCGATGCAGCTCGACGATGAACCCCCAGCGGTTCATGAACACGTCGTCGCCGAAGTTCACCGTGCCCATCGTGCAGGAGGCCATGTCCGGTTCCGCGTCGAGCACGGCCAGCCGATCCGACTCGGGATCGGTCACCGCCCCGCCCGACGATAGCTGCACGACCAGGCCGGTCGCCTCGCGAAGAGTCGCCACGGTGTCGCGGAGCCTGCCCTGGTCGAGGGTCGGCTTGGCGTCGTCGCCGCGAATGTGGACGTGGATGACGGCCGCGCCCGCGCGCTCGCAGGCCACCGCCGTCTCCACCAGTTCATCCAGTGTCACCGGCAGCTCCGGGACCTTCGCCTTGTCGGCCTCGGCCCCGGTGGGGGCAACGGTGATGAGGGTGCCGCCCATGGTCAGACCCCCGTGTCGATTGCCGCCTCGTCGTGGCGCGCCACGGCTTCGCGCGACTTCGCCGCCGCCGCATTGCCGTCCTCGGCCACTCGAGCCGGCGGATGCATGTTCGCCCACCACCCCTGACCCGCCTTGGGAAGCGTGTCGATCGGGTCGTAGAACGGATAGCGCCGGGTGAGCGCGTCGGGATCGTCGGCCTCGATCGAGGTCCGGTAGTTCTTGGTCCAGTACGAGATCCCCAGCTCCCGGTCGTACTCGGACAGCTGGTGGACCCACCGCTTGCCGACCATCGGCACGTCGCAGATGATCCGCGGGGTCGCGTAGCCGGGCAGGTAGCCCATGATCGCGGTCTGGAGGTCCTGCGCCTGCGCGACGGAGGTGCGCCAGTGCTCGGCGTTAGGGATCATGTCGCACATGTAGAAGTAGTACGGCAGGATGTTCGCCTCGCCCTGCATGGCGAAGCACAGGTCGAGCAGGTCGGCCTGGGTGTCGTTGATGCCGCGCATGAGCACACCCTGGTTGCGGACGTCCCGCACACCGGCGTCGAGCATGGCCGCGGCCGCTTTCGCCACCGCCGGGGTCACCGAGTTGGCGTGGTTGATGTGGGTGTGGATCGCCAGGTTGACGCCCTGACCGGCCGCGCGCTTGGCGACGCGCGCCATGCCCTCGACGATCTCGTCCTGCAACCAGTGCTGCGGGAGTCCCATGAGCGCCTTGGTGGCCAGGCGGATGTCGCGGATGGTCTCGATGTCGAGCAGCCGGTCCAGGAAGCGTTCCAGGTTCTTCCACGGCAGGTTCGCGACGTCGCCGCCGGAGACGACCACGTCCCGCACCCCGGGGTGGGCGTCGAGGTAGTCGAGGATCGCGGTCTGACGGTCGACCGGCTTCAGCGAGAGCTTGCGCTTGTCGACGGTGGGGGTGGAGTTGCCGACCAGGTCCATGCGGGTGCAGTGCCCGCAGTACTGGGGGCAGGTGGAGAGCAGCTCGGCGAGCACCTTGGTCGGGTAGCGGTGGGTCAGGCCCTCGACGGCCCACATGTCGTGCTCGTGCAGGGAATCGCGGGTGGCGAAGGGGTGCGACGGCCAGTCGGTGCGGCGGTCGGAGAGCACGGGCAGCATGTAGCGGCGGACCGGGTCGGCGTAGAACGCGTCCGTCCACGAGCCCGGCGTGGTGTCCTCGATGTCGGGCACCATCGTGTTGAGCATCTGCGGCGGGAGCAGCATCGACATCGTCGCCGCCCGCTCCATGTCGGAGGCCAGGTCCTCGTAGAACGACTCGTGCAGCCGGTCGCCGACCACCTCCCGCAGCTGTTTCACGTTCTTGACGCAGTGCGCGCGCTGCCACTGCGCGGAGGCCCAGTCCTCGGCGGTGGCGCCGGTCCAGCCGGGGAAACGGGTCCAGTCGGGTTCGACCAGAGTCCGTCGCCGGTACTGGTAGGGCTGTTCGATCGCGGCGGGTAGTTTCTCACCGATCGGTTGGTCGGTCACGTTTGCACCTCCATGCCCGGTATGTTGGCCGGGGAAGCCGTACAGACAGCGGATAGCCATCTTGTGACGAGGATAACCTTCAGTTACAGTTGTTCGCTAGGTCTCGCATATTGAGATTCCAAATATTCCTCTCTATATGAAGGGCGGCAACGATGTCGACGGACTCACCAGTCGGATCGCACCGAGTCGTCAGCCCCACCGGGGTGCTGCCACAAGCAGCGGACAAACTCGACACCAACCCCCAGATCGCCGACTCCGAAGCGCGCGTCAGCGTCGAGCGGCTCAACCTCGACGCCGCCTCCTACCGGCAGCTTCACGCCGCCCACGGCGGGGACGGGGCCGCCATTCGGGCCGAAGTCCTCGGCATCATCGAGCGGCGCGGCAAGATGCACAATCCGGCCACCGGCTCCGGCGGAATGCTCATCGGCACCGTCGACGAAGTCGGCCCCCGCTCCCCGCTCGGGCTCAAACCCGGCCAGAAGATCGCCACCCTCGTCTCCCTCACCCTCACCCCGCTCGCCATCACCGACGGCCTCGCCCGCTGGAACGGCCTCGGCGAACAGGTCCCCGCCTCGGGACACGCCATCCTCTTCGCGCGCTCCATCGCCGCCGTCCTCCCCGAGCACCTTCCCGAGGCGCTCGCCCTCGCCGTCTTCGACGTGTGCGGAGCGCCCGCCCTGGTCAGGCGCGTCGTCGCCCGCCGGGCGCCCTCGCAGACGACCGTCGCCGTCCTCGGCGCCGCCGGGAAATCCGGATCGCTGTCGCTGGCCGCCGCCCGGGACGCCCGCGCGGCGACCACGCTCGGCATCGTCCGAGACGAGGCCGAAGCCGCCCGCCTGGAGCAGACCGGCCTGGCCGCCCGCATCGCCGTCGCCGACGCCACCGATCCGATCGCCCTCTCCGGAGCCGTCACCGACGCCCTGGGCGGCAGGGGCGCCGACGTCACGGTCGTCTGCGTCGACGTCCCCGGCTGCGAACACGGCGCGATCCTGTCCACCACCACCGGCGGCACCGTCGTCTTCTTCTCCATGGCGACCTCATTCCCGTCCGCCGCCCTCGGCGCCGAAGGCCTCGCCGCCGACGTCGAAATGCTCATCGGCAACGGCTACGTCCCAGGTCACGCCGACTACGCGCTCCAGCTCGTGGCCGCCCACCCCGAACTCGAGAACCTGTTCGCCGAGCGCACGGAGGCCCGCGCATGACCGCCAAGCCGCTCCTGCCGCTCGACCCCGACCTGGTCATGCGTGCCCGGGGCCTCGCGGGCCGCGCCGGCCGCCCCGTGGTCGACCTGGCCCGCAGCCACACCACCGTCTCCGTCGAACGCGCCACTCTGCGCCTGGCCGGACTCACCGGCGCCGACCCCGAGGGCATCCCGTGGGTCAACCGCCTCGCCGACGCCGTCGCCGAACAGGTCGGCATCGAATCCGGCATCGCCGCCTCGATCTTCCACGCCCTGAACCAGGGCGACTACCCCGACCTGACCCGGCTCGCCCACGCCAGCGCCGCCGGCGCCGTCACCTTCGAAGCGCCCCAGGGCAAGGCGAGGGACGCCGCCCGCGAGCGCTCGCTTGCCGCCGTCCAAGCGGGCTTCGACCGGATCGACGCCCAGCGGGGGCACCGGTCGCAAATGGTCCGCGACATCGGCGACCCGCCGCAGCGGCCCTGGATCTACCTCATCGTCGCCACCGGCGACATCTACGAGGACATCCCGCAGGCCCAGTCCGCCGCCAAGGCCGGGGCCGACATCATCGCCGTCATCCGCTCCACGGGCCAGTCCCTGCTGGACTACGTCCCCGAGGGCGCCACACGCGAGGGCTTCGCCGGGACCTACGCCACCGGCGAGAACTTCCGCCTCATGCGCGCCGCGCTCGACGAGACCTCCGCCGAGATCGGCCGCTACGTCAGGCTCTGCAACTACGCCTCGGGGCTCTGCATGCCCGAGATCGCCGCGCTGGCCGGGATGAACCGGCTCGACATGATGCTCAACGACTGCATGTACGGCATCCTGTTCCGCGACATCAACCCCATTCGCACCTTTGTAGACCAACGGTTCTCGCGGCAGATCCACGCCCGCGCTGGGATCATCATCAACACCGGCGAGGACAACTACCTCACCACCGCCGACGCGGTCGAGGCCGCCCACACCGTCACCGTCTCGCAGCTGCTCAACGAGTACTTCGCCCACGAGGCGGGTCTGCCCGACGAGCTGCTGGGCCTGGGGCACGCCTTCGAGATCAATCCCGAAGTGCCCGAGTCGTTCCGGATGGAACTCGCGCACGCGCTGCTGGCCCGCCAGCTGTTCCCCGACGCGCCGCTGAAGTGGATGCCGCCGACCAAGCACATGACCGGTGACGTCTTCCGCGGCAACCTCCTGGACGGGTTCTTCAATCTCGCCGGGGTCATGACCGGTCAGTCGATCCTACTGGTGGGCATGATGACCGAAGCGGTCGTCACCCCCTGGCTGTCCGATCGGGACATCGCCCTCCAGAACGTGCGCTACGTCCTGAGCGCGGCCGGGGGCCTGACCGAGGACTTCCGGCCCCCGCCGGACGGGTTCATCGCCAATCGCGCGAACCAGGTCCTCGGCGAGGCCGTCGACCTGCTGGAACGCATCGAAGCCGACGGACTGCTGAACGCCATCGCCGACGGCACCTTCGGCATCATGAAGCGCCCCGCCGACGGCGGCCGGGGCCTCGAAGGCGTCGCGAAGCGCGCCGCCGACTACTACAACCCCGCCGTCGAACTCCTCAACGGCGAAGGAACTCGGTCATGAGCCAGATCGTGCGCCCCTACGGCGACACCACCGGCGACGGCATGGTGCAGCTGTCGTTCACCCTGCCCGTCGCCCACGACAAGCGCGCCGAGGGCGCCGCCCTCCAGCTCGCCTCCAAAATGGGCCTCGACGGTGCGATGCTCGTGCACGCCAAACCCATCGGCACCGGCCACACCTTCTTCGTCGTCTACGGTGCCGCGACCCACCTGGTCAACCTGGACGAGGTCAAAGTGGTCGAGCGCGACTACCCGATCCTCGGCCCCAAGGAGGTCAACGAGGCCATCAAGGCCGGGCTCGGCCGCAAGCTCTGCGTCGTCGGCGCCTGCATCGGCACCGACGCCCACACCGTCGGCATCGACGCCATCCTCAATATCAAGGGCGTCGCGGGGGAGAAGGGCCTGGAGTACTACCGTGAACTGCGGGTGGTCAACCTCGGAGCCCAGGTCGCCGTTCCGGACCTGGTCAACCGCGCGGTAGACGAGGGCGCCGACGCCGTCCTGGTCTCACAGGTCGTGACCCAGAAGGACGCCCACCTCCACAACACCCGCGAGATGTCGGCGGCCTTCCGCGAGGCACTGCCGCCGGGAAAGCGGCCACTGCTCGTCATCGGCGGCCCCCGCTTCGACGAGCACGCCGCCGACGAACTCGGCGTCGACCGCATCTTCACCCGCGGCACCACCCCCTCGGACGTCGCCTCCTACCTCGTCCACCGGCTCGTCACCTCGAAGGAAGCAGCATGAGCGCAGGCCACGACGGCACCGCCGTCACCCACCGCCGCTACATCCCCTACAGCCACGCCCACTACGGCGGCGACCTGGTCGACGGGGCGTACGCGCTCGGCATGTTCGGCGACGTCGCCACCGAACTGTGCATCCTGACCGACGGCGACGAAGGCCTCTTCGCCTCCTATTCCGACGTCCAGTTCAAGGCCCCGATCCGCGCCGGCGACGTGGTCGAGGCGACCGGGACGATCACCCGAACAGGGACGCGCAGCCGCACCGTCGAGTTCACCCTGGTCGTGGTGTGCCGCGCCGACCCCGACAAGGGCGAATCGGCGGCGAACGTCCTGGACGAGCCCATCACCGCGACCACCGCCACCGGCACCGTTGTAGTTCCGTGAGCCGCATCGTCGTCTGCGTCGACGTCGGCTCGACCTACACCAAGGCCGCCGCCGTCGACGCGGATACGGGCGCGCTCCTCGGCACCGCCTCGCACCCGACCACGCTCGCCACCGACGTCATGCACGGACTGGAACGGGCCGCCGCGGACGCAATGCCAAGCGGCGGAACGGCATCCGAGACCCTGGTGTGCTCCTCGGCCGGAGGCGGCCTGCGTCTGGGCGTCATCGGCAATGAGCCGCTGGTGACCGCCCGCGCCGCCTACCGCGCAGGACTCAGCGCCGGCGCTCGAGTCGTGAGCGTGTGCGCCGGGCGCCTCGACGCGGGCGACCTCGCGGGCCTCGCCGCCGCCCGTCCCGACGTGATCCTCCTGGCCGGAGGCACCGACGGCGGGGACGCGACCGTCCTGCGCGACCACGCCGAGGCACTCGCCGACTCCGGACTGCGCGCCCCGGTCGTGCTGGCGGGCAATGCGAATGCCGCCGAGGACATAACCGGATTGCTCGCCGGAGCGGGGATCGACGTGACCGGCGTCGGGAACGTGCTGCCGCGCATCGGCACCCTCGACCCACTGCCCGCCCGGTCCGCACTCCGCGAGGTCTTCCTGCGCCACGTCATCGCCGGAAAGCAGCTGTCGGCCAGCGCCGACTTCACCCGCATGGTCAAGGCCGCCACCCCCGACGCGGTGCTCACCGGCGTCGAACTCCTCGCCGACACCCTCGAGACGGACCTCCTGGTGATCGATGTGGGAGGAGCGACCACCGACGTGTACTCCGTGCTCACCCCGGACGCCGAACTCCAGGGGCCCCGGGCCGAGGTCGCCGGGACAGCCTGGCGCTCCAGGACCGTCGAAGGAGATCTGGGGGTCCGCCACACCGCCACCGGGATTGTCGAGGCCGCAGCGGACGAAGACCTGCCCACCGGCCGGCCCCTCAGCGATGCCGCGAGCCACCGCACCGAACACCCGGAACTGGGGTCCGACAGCGAGCCCGACCGTGCCGTAGACGCGGAACTGAGCGCGCTGGCCGCCCGCGTCGCCGTGCGCCGCCATGCCCGAGGTGAACGGGTCGGGGGCCCCACCGAACCGCTGCGCGGCGGCAAGGATCTCGCGGGCATCGGCCTCGTCATCGGCTCCGGCGGGATCCTGCGCCGCGATCCCGAAGCGGGGGAGTGGCTCCGCGAGGCCGTCTGCGCCGACACCTCCGGCGGCATCCGCCCCCCGAAGGACGCCGGGATCGTGATCGACACCGACTACGTCCTGGCCCCGGCCGGCCTCCTCGCCGCGAACGGCCACCGCGACGCCGCCGAACGGCTGCTCTCCGGAATGTGATGCGGTCCGACCCGGGTCGGGCAACCGATCGGATGCCCACAAGCGTCTACGCCTGCGATACCGAATTTGGTGCGACTCAACGGAAGGCAACTATGCAGCGACGTGATGTAGTCAAGCTCGGGGCAGGGCTCACCGCGGCCGGAGCCGTTCTCGGCACCGCCGGAACCGCGCAGGCGGAGACCACCTCGGCGTCGGCTCGCGACTGCGCGGCCCGGATCCGGGACGTGTTCAACTCCGAGATCGCCAAGGCCGGAGGCACCTGGCAGGGCACGGTCACCCTGCTCAACGGCACCGCCGCACCCACCGTCGCGGTCGACCACAACTCGACGAGCGTCCAGACCGCCGCGAGCATGAACAAACTCGGCATTGCACTCGGTGTCCTCGACAAGATCGACCGGGGCGAGCTGAACCTGGACGACCGGGTCACCCTGAACGCGGACATCATCCTCACCGGTTCGGGCTTCTACTTCCACCAGACCGCCTACGGCGACGAGATCACCGTCGCCAACATCCTGGTCGCCCTGCTCCTGACCTCCGACAACACAGCGGTGCGTCTGTGCGGCCTGGTCTGCCCGCCCGCCGAGATCAATGAAGTGCTCGAGGCCAAGGGATTCACTGACACGCGCGTGATCCCCAACCCGGCCAACCCGGCCCGGATGTGGCTGGGGGACACCACCACCGCCGAGACCAACGACATGCTCCACCGGCTCGCCCTCGGTGAGCTCCTGTCGGCCGACGGCACCCGCTTCTTCCTCAATGTCCTCAAGGGCCTCAGCGGCTACCACGACGGCTTCCGCCGCAACATGTCCTCGGCCGAGCGCTCCCGCATCGCCATGAAATACGGCGCCGACGACGCCGAACGCAATGAGTCCGGGATCGTCTACAACGCCGCGGGCGCGCCCGCCCTCGTCTACTCGTTCATGTCGCAGTCCGAGAAGCACTGGGACAACTACGGCGCCACCCACCCGGTCGTCCAGGCGCACGCTCGCATGGGCCGCAAGTTCTTCGACCAGGTGAACTCGGCGGGCCTGGCGGCCAGCGACGCGGTCACCCTCGAAGTCGAGGAGAACGCGGTCTCCGACTCCGAGCTCTAGATTGCATCTCGATCCCGGTGGGCCAAGGCGCCCACCGGGATTCGTTCATTCCGACTCGGCGGCAGCGGCGTCCGCGGCGAGCGCGGCCTCCGCCAGGCTCAATCGCGTGAAGCGGCCGTATCCCGCGGAGGTGCGGAGCTCCAGCACCTCGAACTCGCGGAGGCGGATGAGCAGCCACTCGGTGCCGCCGTCGTTCGGGGTGCAGGCGTAGGCCTCCTCGCCGAGGCTCGTGATCGGGTCGAGTCGGTGGGACTTGCCCAGTTTCTTGATCCGCTTCTGCGGGGTGATTCCGAGCTCGCGCATCTGCGAACGCATGGAGCTGTTGCCGTGGACGGTGCCGCTCAGGTACAGATGCGTGACCTCCACGGTGGACTCATCATCGAGGACGTACCGGACCCGCAGTCCGTGGTAGAGGCGAGAAAGCGACCAGATCTTCGGGTGGTCGGCGTCGAGCCGGATCACCTCCTGCACGGACCGCCCGGTCACCTCCGCGACCTGCTCAGGCGTCAAGACGTCGCGCCGCACCGCGCCCCTGGGGCGGAACCGATCCCACATGGGTTCGGCTCCGTCGACCGGCCGGGACGCCCTCTCGACCAGCGGCGCACCGATGACCAGCGTGACGACCAGCCCGCCGATGAAGACGAGGACGAACAGGTCCGATTCCAACTCCGGAGGGAGAACGAGGAACGACACGAACGACAGGGCCGGTACGCCGAGATAGACCACGACCCGCAGGAACACCCTGATGACCAGCGGCAGCTTGAAGGCGACCCACCATCCGCCGCGGGGCGCGCGTGCCCAGGCCACGCCGCTGAACAGGGTCGTGCCGACCGCGATTCCGAGCACCCAGCCGACGAGGACGGCCTGCCATGTCGCCAACTCGGACTGCTGGTACAGGTAGGAACCCGCGAACTGTCCGATGTTCGAGGTAGCGGCCAAAGCGATGAACCAGAGCAGGAACGCCACGAACCCCGGCACGCGGCGCGGCGGCGGAGTGGGGTAAGTGAGCACGTCACCGTCGGAGTCGATGAAGGGGGAGGGCATGCCGGGAATCCTATCCAGAGCCTCGCTGGACCGCCGACCGGCCAATGCGATTCACCCTCAGGCCACCACGCGTTCAACTTCCCCAAGAACAGTCAATGCCGATACCGGTAACAGCCTCTGGAAGTGACCACATGACCCATCAGCAGCACACGGTCGACCGCCGCAGCCTTCTCATCGGCTCGGCCGCCCTCGCCGTCGGCGCCGCCGCGTCCACCGCTCTCCCCGAAACCGCCTTCGCCGCACCCGCAACGCGCGATGCGCCCCCGGCCCAATGGTCCGGCACGGCATTCGTGGACGACTACAAGACCAACACCACCGACAACCTCTCCATCGACACCAATGCCGCCGTCCGCATCCTCTCCGGCATCGAGGCGATCTGGCAGACAGGTTCCTCCTGGGACAACGGCATCGTGGTCGACACCAAGGTCCTCGCCGACAACCTGGCCTACTGCGCCGACATCACGACCGCCCGCACCCCGGCCGAGTCCAAAGCGTCGTACATCCACGACCGCCAGCACCAGAGCTACAGCGCCCTGGCCGGACTCGGGCCGCTCGAAGCGGTCTACAAGGCCGGAGCCAAGGCCGTCACCTCGATCACCGGCGCCCCCGACGGCCTGCCCGACGGCAAGATCAGCGACTCCGTGCCCGCCGACGCCCCCGCCGGGTCCGCCACCGGCGCGGGCGCCACCGACTCCGACCTGGGCAAGGTCGTAGAGCTGGTGAACACCGTGCGCGGCAACTACTCCTCGTCCAACCCCGGCAAGTACACCTACCAGTACCCGCGCCCCTGGCGGCTCAATCCCGACAGCGAGGTGGTCGAGACTGAAGGCCTCCCGATCCTCGGCGTCCCCGTCTACGAGACCGAGGTCAGCGCCGCGGTCCAACTGCTGCGCCAGCGCTCCGACGAACCCGAGACCGACGGCGGCTACCCCTCCGGCCACACCAATGCGGCCTGGCTCGCCTCGATCGCCCTCGCCTACGCGATCCCCGAGCGTTTCCAAGAGCTGCTGGTGCGCGCCGCCGACGTCGGGCACACCCGTATCCTCGCGGGCATGCACTCACCGGTCGACGTCATCGGCGGACGCATCCTCGCCACCGCGCTGGCGGCCGCGATCCTTTACGACGGCGATAACTCCGAGCTCAAGGCCGCCGCCCGCGAACAGGCCGTCGCCTATCTGGGCGCCCAGACCGGCACCGACGCAGACGGGCTGTTCTCCTACGCCCACCGCGAGGGACCCGACACCGACCCCTTCGCCGATCGGGACGCGGGCCGCGCCCGCATCACCGAGCGCCTCACCTACGTCCTGGAGCGCAGTGGCCAAAGCGAGGACCTGACCGTTCCCAAGGGGGCCGAGGTGCTGCTGGAGACCCGGCTGCCCTATCTGGACGGTGAACAGCGCCGACAGGTCCTGCGGACCACTGCCCTGCCCTCGGGCTACGCCCTGCTCGACGGCCCCGAGCAGTGGGGGCGGCTCGACCTCTTCACCGCCGCCGACGGCTACGGCCGCTTCGACGGCGACGTCCGGGTCGTCATGGACGCCGACCTCGGTGGGTTCTGCGCCGCCGACGCCTGGCGCAATGACATCGGCGGCTCCGGCAAACTCCACAAGTCAGGTTCGGGCTCGCTGACCCTCAGCGGCGACAATGCCTTCACCGGCGAGGTCTACCTGGAGGCCGGCACCATCCGCGCCGCCTCGGCGACCGCGCTCGGAACCGGCGATGTCAATATCAAGGGCGGCGCCTTGGCCGTCGAGGTCCCCGTCGAGGTCGGCGGCGACTACACCCAGTCCGGCGCCGTCCTGGACGCCATCGTCGCAAACAGCGACGAGCCCGCTCTCACCGTGGCGGGCACCGTCCACCTCGAAACCGGCAGCGTGCTGCGCATCGGCCTCGACCCGCAGCGGCCCCCGGCACCCGGTGTCGAGTTCCCCGTGATCGCGGCGCAGAAGATCGAGGGCGAGTTCGACACGGTCGAGCTCGGCATCGACGGCTATACCGCCACGGCCACGTACTCGAAGCGGCAGCTGACCATTCGCATCGACTGAAAACCCTTGCAAAGCAACCGAACACGTCGGAAGCGGCGTCAGTTGTAGTGCGGGCGCCGATCCCGGCGATTCCTTCCGGCCTCCGGGATCGGCGCCCGCCCTCGCAATAGACCCGGTGAGAGGAAGCATCCGATGAACGAGCACCCGTCATTCACCGTCAAGCCGATCGGCACGGTTCGCACTGACCGCACGGACGTTCAGGACACCGACCACTGGGGAGGTGTGCGCAGCGTGATCGAGGTGGACGCGCGATTCGGCGACGACTGCATGCAGGGCCTGGAGGATTTCTCCCACGTCGAGGTCCTATTCGTGTTCGACCAGTTCACGGAGCCGACGGAGTGGACCCCCCTCCGTTCCAGGGGCCGCGACGACATGCCCGCGGTCGGCGTCTTCTCCAGCCGAGGACCGAGGCGCCCCAACCGGATCGGCGTCACCGCCTGCCCCATCGTGGCCGTCCGGGGCCGCGAACTGACCGTCACCGGCCTCGACGCGGTCGACGGCACCCCGGTGCTCGACCTCAAGCCGGTCATGGAGGAGCTGCGCCCCACCGATGTGCGCCAACCGGAATGGGTCGGCCGACTGATGAGCGAGTACTTCTAGACCCCATCAGCGCCGGTCAAAATCCCTACAAATGTCGGCCCGTACATTTGTGCGAATCCAATCTGGAGAATTAGGACTGAAATTACCTAGGTTCGAGAGAGCACCGACGAAAGGAACGCCATGAGCGCCAACGACTCTCTCGCCTACTACACCCGACCCGGGCCACTAACCGCCGCCGGAGGGCACCAGGCCTCCCTCGAAACCCTCCCCGGCGACGTCCCCGCGCTGTTCGAAGCCGTCCCCGGCCTATTGATCCACGAGTTCCTCCCCGGGCTCTACGGCCTCGACCGAGAACCCGGATACACCGAGACCGGCCACCTCAGGTCGACCGAACACATTCTCGGACGACTGCTCGCCGACGGCCGCCCCCTGGCCGAGCGGCGCGAACCCGCCGACCGGCTCGGCGGCAGCTGCCGCCACTTCACCCTCATCACCGTCGCCGCCCTCCGCGCCCACGGCATCCCCGCCCGCGCCCGCTGCGGATTCGGCACCTACTTCCAGCCCGGCTGGCATGTCGACCACTGGGTCGCCGAATACTGGAACGCCGCCGAGGGCCGCTGGATCCTGGGCGACGCACAGATGGACCCGATCCTGGTCGAGTCCCTCAACCTCGACTTCGACCCCGTCGACATCCCTCGCGACAAGTTCGTCGTCGCCGGGCAGGCCTGGGAGTCCTTCCGCGCCGGCGAACTCGACCCCGACAGGTGCGGCCTGGCCGATACGGATGACGAATTCGGCTGGTGGTGGATCGCCGGGAACCTCATCCGGGACACCGCCGCGCTGGCCAATATGGAGCTCCTGCCGTGGGACGTCTGGGGCGCCATGCCCGAGCCGAGCCCGATCGACGGCGCACCCCTCGACCTCTTCGACCGCCTCGCCTCGCTCACCGCCGACCCCGACACCGCCGCCGACGTCAGAGAACTCTACGAGGCCGAGGACGGAATCCGCGTCCCCGACCAGGTCTTCAACTTCATTCGCAAGTCGGCCGAACCGGTACTGGCCACCTGAGGCCGCGCCCGTCCGCCTTGAGATACGGTTCTCTGCGTCAGCGACAACGAGGGAGTGACCAAAAGTGGACGTGGAACGAACCGAGTTGCCAGGCATCGGCGTACGGTTCGAATTCGAGACCAAACGGGGTGTGAGACTCGGGGTCGTGGCCCACCGCGAAGGCCGCCGCGACTTCATCCTCTACGACCCCGACGACCCCGATTCGGCCCTCGAATGCGTCGTCCTCGACGCCGAGGAGTCCGGAGCGCTCGGGGAACTTCTCGGTGGTGCCCGCATCATCGAGAAGATCAACCGGCTCCACCACGAGATCGACAACCTCGTCTCGCGCCAGCTCCACGTCGACGCCACCAGCCCCTACGCGGAACGGTCCCTTGGGGACACCCGGGCCCGGACCCGGACCGGCGCCTCCATCGTCGCGATCGTCCGCTCCGACGGGGTCGAGACCGGGCCGACGCCCTCCTCGCTCCTCCATGTCGGCGACCGCCTGGTCACCATCGGAACCGAAGAGGCCGTCGACGGCGTCGATCGCATCCTGCGCGGCATCGAATAATGCACAACACCGTCGAGCTCCTTCTCGAACTCGGCCTCCTCATCGGAGCGCTCGGCCTGCTCGGGGCCCTCGCCGGCCGATTCAGCGTCTCGGCGATCCCGCTCTACCTGATCGCCGGCCTCGCCTTCGGCGCCGGCGGCATTTACGAACTCCACGCGATCGACGGCTTCCTGGAGGTCGGCGCCGAAGTCGGCGTGGTGCTGTTGCTGTTCACCCTCGGCCTCGAATACACGCCGCGCGAACTGCTCGGCACCATGAAGACCTCCTGGCTGGCCGCCCTGGTCGACCTCGTCCTCAATGCCGCGCCCGGCGTGGTCTGCGCGCTGCTGCTCGGCTGGGGCCCCGTCGGTGCGATCGTCTTCGGCGGCGTCACCTACGTGTCCTCCTCCGGCATCATCGCGAAGGTCCTCAGCGACCTGGGATGGCTCGGTAACCGCGAGACGCCCACTGTGCTCGCGCTGCTCGTGGCCGAGGACCTCATGATGGCGATCTACCTGCCGATCGTCACGACGCTCCTGGCCGGACTCGCGTTCTCGCAGGCGGCCTGGGGACTCGGGCTGGCGCTCGTGGCCGTCGCGGCCGCGTTCTTCGTCGCCTCCCGCGGCGGCGCGACCCTGTCCCGGTTCCTGGCCTCCCCGAGCAACGAGATCCTCATGCTCAAGGTCATGGGCATCGTCCTGGTCGTCGCCGGACTGGCCGAACTCGTCCACGTCTCGGCCGCCGTCGGCGCGTTCTTCGTCGGCATCGCGCTCTCCGGCGAGGTCTCCCGCCAGGCCGAAGAGGTCCTGGAGCCGCTCAAGAACCTGTTCTCGGCGATCTTCTTCGTCAACTTCGGACTCTCGACCGTCCCCGCCGACCTGCCACCGGTCCTGCCGGTCGCCATACTCCTCGCCATCGTCTGCATCGCCACCAAGTTCGCCACCGGCTGGTGGGCCGCCGGACGCTCCGGCTCGGCCTTCACCGGCAAGCTCCGCGCCGGCCTCGTCCTGATGCCGCGCGGGGAGTTCTCCATCGTCATCGCCGGGCTCGCCGTCGCCGCCGGAGTCAACGCGACGCTCGGCACCATGACGGCCGCCTACGTCCTCATCCTCGCTGCGCTCGGCCCCATCGCGCCGCGCCTGGCCGAACCGATCACCGCCCGCCGCAAGGCCAAGCTCCGCGCCCGTCGCCGCGCCGCGACCGCCGCGGCGGGATGACCCGGCACCGGCCGGACCGGTCCGAAGTGAAGACAGCGACAGCCGTACGCCCTGCGCCGTAGGGGACTGATGGGGCACTTGATAGAAATCAACGATGGCAGAAACCGTGAAGCCCCACCCGGATGACGAGGTCGTCGAGATCGCCCGCGACCTCATCCGCATCGACACCACCAACACCGGCGACAACGACACCGCCAAGGGCGAACGCGCGGCTGCCGAGTACGTCGCCGAGAAACTCGCCGAGGTCGGGCTCGAGGCCAAGATCTATGAATCCGCGCCCGGCCGCGCTTCCGTGGCCGCCCGCTACCCCGGGGCCGACCCCTCGCGCGGGGCGCTGCTGCTGCACGGCCACCTCGACGTCGTCCCGGCCGAGGCCGACGAGTGGTCGGTCCACCCCTTCGGCGGCGAGATCAAGGACGGCTACCTGTGGGGCCGTGGCGCCGTCGACATGAAGGACTTCGACGCGATGCTCCTCGCGGTCGTCCGCCGCTGGCGGCGCGAGGGCAAGGTCCCGCCGCGCGACCTGGTCCTGCTGTTCACCGCCGACGAAGAGGCCGGCTCCGACTACGGCGCCCGCTTCATGGTCGAAGAGCACCCCGAGGTGTTCGAGGGCGTCACCGAGGCCGTCGGCGAGGTCGGCGGATTCTCCGTCACGCTCTCCAACGACCTGCGCGTCTACCTGGTCCAAACCGCCGAGAAGGGGCTCGACTGGCTGCGCCTGCGCGCCACCGGCCGCCCCGGACACGGCTCGATGCTCCACGACGACAACGCCGTCACCCGCCTGTCCAGGGCCGTCGCCAATATCGGGCAGCATGAGTTCCCGATCGAGATGACCCCGACGGTGCGTCAGTTCCTCGACTCGGTCTCCGAGCTCACCGACATCGAGTTCGACCCCGACAACCCCGACGAGGCCGTCGCCAAGCTCGGACCGATCTCCCGCCTCATCGGCGCCACGCTCCGCAACACCGCCAACCCGACCCGCCTCGACGCGGGATACAAGACCAATGTCATCCCTTCCACCGCCGAGGCCGTCCTGGACTGCCGCTCGCTCCCCGGGCGCAATGACGAACTCGAGGCCAAGCTGCGGGAACTGGCCGGCGACGGCATCGAATTCGACTACGAGATCCGCCAGCCCGGCTACGAGACCACCTTCGACGGACCCCTGGTCGACGCGATGGCCGAGGCCATCCGCATCACCGACCCCGGCGCCAAGACGGTTCCGTACATGCTCTCCGGCGGCACTGACGGCAAGGCCTTCGCGACGCTCGGCATCCGCTGCTTCGGCTTCGCCCCGCTCAAGCTCCCCGCAGACCTGGACTTCACCGCCCTCTTCCACGGGATCGACGAGCGCGTCCCGCTCGACGGACTCAAGTTCGGTGTCGACACCATGGACCGCTTCCTCTCCCAGGTGTAATGCGGCCGGGGCGCGACGGCGGCGGATCCGGTGACCACCCTCACCGGATCCGCCGCCGAAACCGGCTGGACGGGCCGCCCCCGCCGCCCTTATGCTCTGACGCAATGATGATTTTTCTTTAGAGGCCGATCGGCCCTCGCGTAGAGCACCGCTCCGCGAACAGGCCAGGCGCTCGCATTCTCACTTCACTTCCAACGCCTCACCGTGCTTTGGCACCGTTCGAGGCCACTTGAGACTGCGCCGCCACTTCGCATTCCCTTATTCGCGATCGGCCGCCTGGAGGCGCCAGTGCTTCGCCATTCCCAACTAGCCATTGTAGAAGTCACCAAGCGATACGGGGACCACGTGGTCCTCGACCGGATCTCCCTCACGGTCAAACCGGGGGAGAAGGTCGGCATCGTCGGCGACAACGGCTCCGGCAAATCGACCCTGCTGCGGCTCCTGGCCCAGGTGGAGGCGCCCGACAACGGCGAACTCACCGTGGCCTCGCCCGGTGGCATCGGCTACCTGCCGCAGAGTCTCGACCTGCCCGCGGACCGCACCGTCGCCGACGCCATCGACCTCGCGCTGGCCGACCTGCGCGAGATCGAGGCCGCCATGCGCGAATCCCAACGCGCCCTTGCCGACGGCGATGAAGCAGCCGCCGAGGCGTATGCGGACTTGCTGGCCCGCTTCGAGGCCCGCGACGGCTGGGACGCCGACCTCCGGGTCGAACTCGCCTGTGCCGCCCTGGGACTGCCCGGAATCGACCGGGACCGTCCGATCGGGACGCTCTCGGGCGGCGAGCGTTCGCGCCTCATGCTGGCCGCGACCCTCGCGGCCCGGCCCGCGCTGCTGCTGCTCGACGAGCCGTCGAACGACCTCGACGACGCGGCCGTGACCTGGCTCGAAGCGCAGCTTCGGGACTGGCGCGGCACCGTCGTGGCCGTGAGCCACGACCGGGCGTTCCTGGACGCCATCACCACCACCATGATCGAGGTGGCCGACCGCAGGGCGCGCCGCTATGGCAACGGCTACACCGGTTACCTGACCGCGAAGGCCGTCGAACGCCAGCAAGCCGAGGAGGCCTATGAACACTGGACCATCGAGGTAGAGCGGCAGAGCCGCATCGTCGAGAGCAATGCCGCGAGCATGGACGCGATCCCGCGCAAGATGGAGAAGGCCGGCATGGGCACCGGCGCCTTCCGACTGCGCGGCCGCACCCACGGGGCCAGCAGCCGCATCAAGGTCGCGAAGCAGCAGCTCGAACGGCTGCACACGAATCCGGTCCCGCCGCCGCCCGAGCCGATGCGGTTCAACGCCGACCTCGCAGTCGCCGGAGCGGAATCCGAATCGGCCGCCCTGCGGCTGACGGACGTCCGCGTCGGCGATCGGCTCAAGGTCGCCGATCTCCAGATCGCGCCCGGCGAGCGGGTCCTGGTGACCGGACCCAATGGCGCGGGCAAGACCACGCTGATGCGGGTCCTCGCGGGTGAACTCGAACCCGACGAAGGCGGGGCGGAACGCAATGGCGCAGTCGGCCACCTGCGGCAGCTCTCCGGACCGGGCTCGGCGCAGCAGTCGGTGCTGCGGTCCTTCGCCGAGGGCCGAGTGGGCACGATCGACGAACATGTCGAAGCGCTCCTGCGCCTGGGCCTGTTCACGCCCGAGCAGTGCGAGACCCCGGTGGCCGCACTGTCCGTAGGCCAGCGCCGCCGCCTCGAACTTGCCCGCCTGGTCACCAGGCCGGTGGACGTGCTGCTGCTGGACGAGCCGACGAACCACCTGTCCCCGGTGCTCGCCGAGGAGCTCCAGACGGCGCTGGAGTCCTACACCGGCACTGTGGTCCTGGTCAGCCACGACCGGCGCTTGCGCGAGTCCTTCACCGGGCGCCGCCTGGCGATGGACGCCGGCTCGATCAGCGCAACGTAATGGGCCTGCGTGGTCATCGCACCGCCATGACCAGTTCCCTTCCGGCCGAGGCGCACGCGGCGGCGTACTCGGCCGGAGGAGACCCGATCAAGTCCTTGAAGTCGTGCGTGAAGTGCGCCTGGTCCGTCCAGCCGAGTTCAGCGGCGAGGCGGGCCAGGTCCACGTCTCGGTCCTCGGCGAGCCGGTCGGCCGCGTCGTGGAGCCGGTAGCGGCGGATCAGCCACTTCGGGCCCAGGCCGATATAGCTCCCGAAGAGCCGCTGGAGGCGCTTGGGGGACATGGCGAACCGCTCGGCGACCTGGTCGACCCGGGTAATGCCCCGGTCCGAGAGCATCGTCCCGACGATACGCAGCAGATCCACATAGCGCGGATCGGGCCGCGGCGGCAATCGCTCGGAGAGGAACGCCGAGACGGCCCCGGTCGCCTCGATATCCCCGCCGCCCATGACGATCCGGTTGAGCTCGTCGGCGACGGGGCCGAACACCGCCGCGGCCGAGACCGACCAGTCCGCGAAATGCGTCCCGTCCTCGCCGGTCAAGGCGCTGAACCCGCCGGGCCTGAACTTGGCCCCGAAGACCCGCCCCGCGCCGGTGAGCGGGTGCCGTGAGACCGCCGTGCCGGGGCCGTGGACCTCGGCGCCCAGGACCGGCATGAAACTGAGGTTGACGCACGGGTGGGGGATGACCACCGACTCGTACGAGGCGTCCTCGGGCAGGTCCCAACGCACCGACCAGTACCGCTCGACATAGGCGCCGATCGGACCCTCGGCAGGGTAACGCCGCAGGTCAATGTGGGCGGCTGCTTCCTGTGGCCGCAGCAGGCCCTTGTCGCTGGCGGTCGGTATTTCCACGTGTCCGATACTAATTCGGGGGTATGACGCTTTTTTACAAGCGGAGCCCCGGCCCGGCCGACAGACTTGGCCCCATGAGCACTGAACCCAAGCACGACGCCAACGTGAATCCGATCCCCGAGGGATACCACTCGATCACCCCGTTCATCGTGTGCAACGAGGCGGCCAAGGCCATCGAGTTCTATGAGCAGGTCTTCGACGCGAAGGTCCTGACCCGCAATGACGGCCCCGACGGCTCGGTCATGCACTGCGAGATCCAGATCGGCGATTCGATCCTCCAACTCGCCGACCCGAATCCCCAGTGGGGCATGGCCGTCCCCGATCCCGAGCAGATCACCGCGAGCCTCGTCCTCTACGTGCCCGACTGCGACGCGGTATTCGCCAAGGCCGTCGAGGCCGGCGCGATCGTCCGCGAGGAGCCGTCGGTGTTCCTCACCGGCGACCGCTTCGCCTCCATCAACGACCCGTTCGGCCGCCGCTGGGCGATCATGACCCGCGTAGAGGACATCCCCCGCAAGGAGGCCGAACGCCGGGTAGACGAGTGGATCGCCTCCATGGGCGAGGGCTAAGGCCCGAAACGAATCCGGGGCGGGTCCAGGCCCGCCCCGCCCCGCGCTCAATAGCTCTCGGGATATCCCACGGTCGGCGCCGAGACGTCGTCCAGGGCCAGGCGGATCTCCGGGGGCAGGAACAGCTGCTCGGCGGCCAGGGACGCCCGCAGCTGCGTCGCGTTGCGGGCGCCCACGATCGCCGACGCCACGCCCGGCTGGTCCCGCACCCACGCCAGCGCCACCTCCAGCGGGCTCACCCCGAGTCCTTCGGCGGCGGTGGCGACGGCCTCCACGATCCCGGCCGACCGCTCGTCCAGATACGTGCCGGCGAAGCGCCCCCACTGCTTCGAGGCGGCCCGCGAGTCCGTGGGCCGCCCGAACCGGTACTTGCCGGTCAGCACGCCCCGGCCCAGCGGCGACCACGCCAGCACGCCCAGCTCCATCGCCAGGCACGCCGGCAGGACCTCGCGCTCGACGCCGCGCTGGAGCAGCGAGTACTCGACCTGACTGGCCACCACCGGGACCCGGCCCGGCCAGGCGCCCTGATACGAGGTGGCCCGCGCCGTCTGCCAACCGGTGTGATTGGACACCCCGAAGTAGCGGACCTTGCCGCTGGAGACCGCGGCGTCGAGCACCGACATCGTCTCCTCAAGCGGCGTGTCGGGGTCGTAGACGTGCAGCAGCCACAGGTCGATGTAGTCGGTGCCAAGCCGCCGCAGCGAGTTCTCCAGGCACCGTGTCAGCCACCCGCGCGAGGTGTCGCGCTTGCGGTCGGCCCCATCGGTGCGCACCCCCGCCTTGGTGGCGATGTGGATCTCCGAGCGCGCCACCACCTTGCCGATCATCTGCCCGATCGCGGCCTCCGCGGCGCCCTGCCCGAACACGTCGGCGGTGTCCACCAGCGTGCCCCCGGCCTCCACAAAGGTCTGCATTTGAGCCGCGGCATCCTCCAGACCGGCCTCATCGGTGGTCCACATCATCGTTCCAAGCCCGAGGGAGGAAACCTCGATGCCGCTGCGTCCAAGTGGTCGGCGTTCCATAGGAAGTGAAGGTACATCGAGTGAACCTCGCGTGTCGGCTCCAGGTGCGGCCAGGCGGCGCCTGCCGGTTAGAGTGTCGAACGGCAAAACTCAAAGGGGTGCGATTTTGGAACTTTGGCAAGCGGTCGTTCTGGGTATCGTGGAGGGCCTCACCGAGTTCCTCCCGATCTCCTCCACCGGCCACCTCGTGCTCTTCTCCGAGCTGCTGGGCATCGACCCCGCCGACCGGTCGGTGATCGCCTTCAACGCGATCATCCAGGGCGGCGCGATCATGGCCATCCTGGTGTTCTTCATGAAGGACATCGTCCGGATCGCCAAGGGCTTCAGCGTCGGCCTGTTCAACCGCGAGAAGCGCGGCCACGACTACCGCTACGGCTGGTACGTCATCGTCGGCACCATCCCGATCGTGGTCGTCGGCTTGATCTCCTCCGACTACATCGACCGGATCTTCAACCTGTGGGTCGTCGCCATCGGCGCGATCGGCTGGACGTTCGTCATGTGGTTCGGCGAACGCGTCGCCACCCTCCAACGCACCGAGCAACACGCCAACCTCAAAGACGCGATCTTCGTCGGCTCCCTCCAGGTCCTCTCCCTCTTCCCCGGCGTCTCCCGCTCCGGCGCGACCATGACCGCCGGGCTCCTGCGCGACTTCGACCGCGAATCCGCCGCCCGCTTCTCCTTCCTCCTCGGCATCCCCGCCCTCACCGGCGCCGGCCTCCTGGAAATGGACCAGCTCGCCGGCGGCAACGTCCCGATCCCCTCGCTGGTCACCGGCATCGTCGTCTCCGGCGTCGTCGCCTACGCCTCGGTCGCGTGGCTGATGAAGTTCGTGACCAAGCATTCGTTCATGATCTTCGTCTGGTACCGCTTCGCATTCGGCGGAATCATCCTGCTCCTGCTCACCACCGGAGTGGTCGGCGCCGCCGGCAACTGACGATCACTGGCCGTGCGGCCGGTTGCGAAATAGGATCGCGGTCATGGAATCTTGGACCGCACCCCACGTACCCGCCCTGCCCGGCCACGGACCGGCCCTCAGACTGCACGACACCGCCTCCGCAGGTCAGCGCGAAACGGTACGGCCCGGAGCGGAAACCGCCTCGATGTACGTCTGCGGCATCACCCCCTACGACGCCACCCACCTCGGCCACGCCGCCACCATGATCATCTTCGACCTGGTGCACCGCTACTGGCTCGACCAGGGACTCGACGTCTCCTACGTCCAGAACGTCACCGACGTCGACGAGCCGCTCTTCGAACGCGCCGAACGCGACGGTACCGACTGGCAGGTACTGGGACTGCGCGAGACGGCCCTGTACCGCGAGGACATGGAGGCGCTGGCGATCGTCCCGCCGCGCCACTACATCGGCGCCGTCGAATCCATCCCCGCCGTCGGCAAGGCCGTCGCCCAACTGCTGGAGTCCGGCGCCGCCTACCGGCACGCCTCGGGTGACATCTACTACGCCGTCGAGTCCAACCCCGGCTTCGGCTCGGAGTCGAACTACGACCGCGAGACCATGACGGTCTACGCCCGCGAGCGGGGCGGCGACCCCGAGCGCGAGGGCAAGCGCGACCCGCTCGACGCGGTCCTGTGGAACGCCCCGCGGAACAACGAGCCGTCCTGGGACTCCGCCGTCGGCCCCGGCCGCCCCGGCTGGCACATCGAATGCACCTGCATCGCCCTCGAATACCTCGGCGCGACCATCGACGTCCAGGGCGGCGGCAACGACCTCATCTACCCGCACCACGCGTTCTCCGCGGCCCACGCCGAATCCCTCACCGGCGAGGCGCCCTTCGCACGCTCGTACGTCCACACCGGCATGATCGGCCTCGACGGCGAGAAGATGTCGAAGTCCCTGGGCAACCTGGTGTTCGTCTCCAAGCTCCGCGCCGAAGGCGTCGACCCGGCGGCCGTGCGCCTCGCCCTGCTCGCCGGCCACTACCGGTCCGATCGACAGTGGACCGCCGCGCGCCTGGCCGAAGCCGAACTGCGCCTCGGCCGCTGGCGCGAGGCCGTCAGCCGCGAACTGGCCCCGCCCGCCGGGGCGATGCTCACCACCGTCCGCTCCCGTCTCGCCGACGATCTCGACACCGCCGGAGCGCTCGCAGCCGTCGACGATTGGGCCGCGGAGACCCTTTCCGCTGGTGGCGATGACCCGTCCGCATCGGACCTGGCCCGCGCCACAATCGAAGGATTGCTCGGAATAGACTCCTCACGCTGATTGTGCGCTATGTCGAGTCCGGATACGCTCAAGGGTGAGTGTCGCCGACTCCCGTTTCCCCCAGGAGTCGCAATTGAAGATCCTGCTACTGGTGTCTGCCTTCAACGGCCTGACCCAGCGTGTGTGGTGCGCCCTTCAGGAGCAGGGGCATGACGTCGGCGTCGAGCTGGCGCCGGCGTTCGCCTCTCCCGAGGACATGACCCGGACGGTCGAGCGGATCAACCCCGACCTGATCCTGTGCCCCTTCCTCAAGCACCGGGTGCCCGAGGAGGTCTGGCAGCGCTGGACCACCGTCATCGTCCACCCCGGGCCGGTGGGCGACCGCGGGCCGTCCTCGCTCGACCACGCCATCCTCGGCCAGAGCCCCCGCTGGGGCGTCACCGCACTCTCGGCGGTCGAGGAGATGGACGCCGGACCGATCTGGGCCACTTCGACATTCGACCTCCCCGCTGACATCACCAAGTCCTCGCTGTACAACAGCCGCGTCGCCGACGCCGCCATGGACTGCGTGAACCGGACCGTCCGCAAGGTCGCCTCCGGCTCCCGCCCCATCCCGGTCGACGACCACCCCCGCGACATCCCCGGCACCGACGAGCTGCCCCTGCTGCGCCGCAAGGCCTTCGAGATCGACTGGAACGCCCCGGCCGACGAGATCGCCCGCCGCATCGCCGCCGCCGACGGCGCACCCGGAGCTCCCGCCGAGGTGGGCGGCCAGGGTGTGTGCCTGTTCGACGCCGCCGCAAGCGCCGAAAGCACCGGCGCGGCCCCCGGCACCGTCGTCGGCCGCTGCGACGAATCCGTCGCGATCGCCTGCGGCAGCGGCACCCTGTGGGTCGGCTATGCCGCCACCCTCACCGGCAAGCGGGGCCCCAAACTCCCCGCCACGATGGTCATCG
Source organism: Glycomyces buryatensis (assembly GCF_004912275.1). GTDB lineage: Bacteria > Actinomycetota > Actinomycetes > Mycobacteriales > Micromonosporaceae > Glycomyces > Glycomyces buryatensis. The sequence goes on along the minus strand of NZ_STGY01000070.1, from coordinate 14,579 downwards.
AGGCCGCCGACGCCCCTTACCGGACCGTCCCCGAATCCCTCGCCGAATCGGCGTACCGCCGCGAGGGCGACATCGGCTTCCTGACCCTGCGCTCCTACAACGGCGCCATGCATACCGAGCAGTGCCGCCGCCTCACCGGCGCGGTCGAGAAGGCCCTCACCGAGGACACCCGCGTGCTCGTCATCACCGGCACCGAACACGCCTTCTCCAACGGCATCCACCTCGGCGTCATCGACGCCGCCCCCAACCCGGCCGCCGAGGCCTGGGCCAACATCAACGCCATCGACGAGCTGTGCGTGGCCATCGCCGGCGCCGACCAGCTCACCGTCGCCGCCTTCTCCGCCAACGCCGGCGCCGGCGGCGTCATGGCCGCCCTCTGCGCCGACGTCACCGTCGCCCGCGACGGCGTCATCCTCAACCCCTACTACGACATGGGCATCTTCGGCTCCGAGCTGCACACCTGGTCGGTCGCCGACCGAGTCGGCGCCGAGCGGGCCGAAGAACTCCTCCAGGGAAAGCTCCCCATCTCCGTCGGCGAGGCCGCCCGCATCGGCCTGATCGGCGCCGTCGGCCCCCGCGAATGGGGCGAGTTCCAGAACTGGCTGCGCGCGGTCGCCCTCGGCTACAACGACCCGGTCACGCGCGGACGCATGTTCGCCGCCAAGGAACGCCGCCGCGCCGAATCGAAGCCGCTCTCGTACTTCCAGACCATCGAGCTCGCCGAGATGGCCCGCGACTTCTTCGACGACCGCCACGGCTTCGAGGCCAAGCGCCGCGCCTTCCTCGGCAAATCCGCGCCCACCGAGACGCCCCGCAAAATCCGCTTCACCGGACGCCACGCAGGCTAAGGCTTGCCATTCCCACCAGCTCGTTGACAGGGGCCGTCCCACCTGATGGACTGTTCCTATGTTCGAAGAAGGTCAGTACTTCGCGCCGGTCAACACCGACGCCGACGGAACGGTCTCCGTGGAACTGGGTGAGAACCACCCAGGCTTCGCCGACGCCGACTACCGCGAACGACGCAATGCCATCGCGGCACTCGCATTGGACTGGCAACCCGGCGACCCCATGCCGACCGTCGCCTACACCGATGCCGAACACGAGATCTGGCGGCTGGTCAGCGCGGAGCTGGCCGTCAAACACCGAGACATGGCCGTCCGCGACTACCTCGGCGGCGCCGAACGCCTGATGCTGCCGCGGGACCGCATCCCGCAACTCGCCGAGGTATCCCGCGCCCTCGAACCACTCACTGGGTTCAGCTACGTGCCCGCGGCGGGCCTGGTCCCGCTGAGGGACTTCTACGGGGTCCTCGCCGAAGGCAAATTCCACGCCACCCAGTACATCCGCCACCACTCGGTCCCGCTGTACACGCCCGAACCCGACGTCATCCACGAGGTCATCGGGCACGCCAACGCGCTGGCCGCGCCCCGCTTCGCCGCGCTCTACCGCGTCGCGGGGGAGGCCGCCCGGCGGGTGCACTCGGAGGAGGCGCTGGAGTTCGTCTCCCGCGTCTTCTGGTTCACCCTCGAATTCGGGGTCATGACCGAGGCCGACGAGCTCAAGGCCTACGGTGCGGGCATCCTCTCCTCGTACGGGGAGATCGACGAGTTCCGGGGCATGACGATCATGCCGCTGGACCTGGGGACGATGGGCACCATCGACTACGACATCACCAAGTACCAGGACAAACTCTTCGACGCCGGGTCGATGGACCAGTTGGAGGATGTGGTGGGGGAGTTCTGGGCCACCTGCGACGACGACGCGGTCGAGCGGCTCAAGGCCGAGGTGAAGAACCGCTAGTACAGGCCCCGCTCGTACTTCGGGCCGTACTTGTCGATGAGCTCTTCGAGCGTCTGTTCGATCGGCTGGGTCTCCTTGACCATCTTCGCGTGCGAAGGCAGGACGTCGGGCGTCCATGTCTCGGGCTTCCAGATGCCCGATCGCATGGACGCCTTGCCGCAGTGGAAGTAGATCGTGTCGATCTCGACCACCAGGGCCAGGACCGGCTTGTGGCCCTTGACGATCATGTCCTCGAAGAAGGGCGCGTCGGACACGATGCGGGCGCGCCCGTTGATGCGCAGCGTCTCGCGGCGGCCGGGAATGAGCGACAGGATGCCAACGTGGGGGTTGGTCAGGACATTGTGGTATCCGTCGACGCGGTGGTTGCCCTTGCGCTCGGGGATGGCGAGGGTGGAGTCATCGAGGACGTGGACGAGTGCTCCGGCGGGGTCGCCCTTGGGGGAGGCGTCGCAGTTGCCCTCGGCGTCCGAGGTCGCGATCACGCAGTAGGGGGAGGCGGCCAGCCATTCGCGGTCGCGCTGATGGAGTACCGGGCGTTCCTTGTTCGCGGCCTGGGCCGAGACCTCTCCGACGATCTCGCGGAGCTTCACGGGGTCGGTGACTTCCGTCCACAGGTGAGTGATTGACGTGTCCATTTGCGTCCCTTCGCAACCGGGGGTGTTACGACTCGAGACTACGCCGCTATGGGCCGTCCGGGCCAGGCCGTTCACCGCGCCCGTACATCTCCTCCAGCGCATGGCGCACCGCCAACCGGACGGTCGCATACAGAACGCCGATACCAACGGCGATGGCGAGGAGGTAGGCGAGAAGTTCCATGCCTCGCATCCTATTCGTCGGGTGTGATTTTCGCCCGACACGGTGCCCAACCTGTGAAACGGGCTTCTCACTTCCCGGCACGCCCCATTACCCTTGAGAGCGTGTCTGCGAAAAGCCTGTTCCTGGAAACCCTGTCCCGTCGCGTCGTGATCGCCGACGGGGGCATGGGCACCATGCTGCAGGCCTTCGACCCCACCCTCGAGGACTACGACGGGCACGAAGGCCTCTCCGACATCCTCTGCATCACCCGGCCGGACATCGTCCTGGGCATCCACGACGCCTACCTCGCCGCCGGGGCCGACTGCGTCGAGACCAACAGCTTCAACGCCAACTACGGCGGACTGGTCGAATACGACATCGTCGAACGCGCCCGCGAGCTCGGCCGCGCCGCAGCCACCCTCGCCCGCCAGAAATGCGACGAGTACTCCACCGACGAGCAGCCGCGCTTCGTGCTCGGCTCCATGGGCGGCGGCACCCGCCTGCCCACCCTCGGCCACGCCCCCTTCGCGCTCCTGCGGGACCACTACCGGGAATGCGTCCTCGGCCTCATCGAAGGCGGCGCCGACGCCATCCTCGTCGAGACCAGCCAGGACCTCCTCCAGGCCAAGGCCGCCGTCATCGGCGCCAAGCGCGCCAACGCCGAACTCGGCACCACCGTCCCGATCATCGCCCAGGTCACCGTCGAGACCACCGGCACCATGCTCGTCGGCGGCGAGATCGGTGCGGCCCTGACCAGCCTCGCGGCGCTCAATATCGACCTCATCGGCCTCAACTGCGCCACCGGCCCCGCCGAGATGAGCGAGCACATCCGCTACCTCTCGCGCCACTCGCCGGTCCCGATCTCGGTCATGCCCAACGCCGGGCTCCCCACCCTCGGCCCCAATGGAGCCGAATACCCGCTCACCCCCGAAGAGCTCGCCGACGCCCACGAGGACTTCGTCAAGAACTACGGCGTCAGCCTCATCGGCGGCTGCTGCGGCACCACCCCCGACCACATCCGGGCCGTCCGCGAGCGCCTCGACGGCGCCGTCCCGATGGCGCGCACGCCGGTCCGCGAACCCGGGGTGTCCTCCTCCTACCACCACGTCCCGTTCGACCAGGACATCTCGATCCTCAACGTCGGCGAGCGCACCAACGCGAACGGCTCCAAGGCCTTCCGCACCGCCATGCTCGCCGCCGACTACGACCGCTGCGTCGAGATCGCCCGCGAACAGGCCGGCGGCGGCTCCCACCTGCTCGACCTCTGCGTCGACTACGTCGGCCGCGACGGCGCCGAGGACATGAAGGTCCTCGCCGCCCGCTTCGCCACCGCCTCGACCCTGCCGATCATGCTCGACTCGACCGAGGCCCCCGTCATCGAGGCGGGCCTGGAAGCCCTCGGCGGCCGCTGCATCGTCAACTCCGTCAACTTCGAGGACGGCGACGGTCCCGAATCCCGCTACGCGCGGATCATGCCGGTCATCGTCGAGCACGGCGCCGGCGTCGTCGTCATGTGCATCGACGAGGAGGGCCAGGCCCGCGACCGCGAATGGAAGGTCCGCGTCGCCTCCCGCACCATCGACGACCTCGTCGGCAACTGGGGCATGGCCGTCGAGGACATCTTCATCGACACCCTCACCTTCCCGATCACCACCGGCCAGGAGGAGACCCGCAAGGACGGCATCGAGACCATCGAGGCCATCCGCGAGATCGCCCGCCTCTACCCGGGCGTCAACTTCACGCTCGGGATCTCCAATATCTCCTTCGGCGTGAACCCGGCCGCCCGCCAGGTCATCAACTCCGTGTTCCTCAACGAATGCGTCGAAGCCGGGCTCACCAGCGCGATCGTCCACTCCTCCAAGATCCTGCCGATGGCCTCGATCCCCGAGGAGCACAAGCAGGTCGCCCTCGACATGGTCTACGACCGCCGCACCGAGGACTACGACCCGCTCCAGAAGATCATCGAGATCTTCGACGGCGTCAGCCTGGCCGGCACCAAGGAGGCCCGCGCCGAAGCCCTGGCCGCGCTGCCGCTCGAGGAGCGCCTCGCCCAGCGCATCATCGACGGCGACAAGAACGGCCTGGACACCGACCTCGACGAGGCCATGGCCCAGGGCAAGACACCGCTGCAGATCATCAACGACCACCTCCTCGAAGGCATGAAGACCGTCGGCGACCGCTTCGGCTCCGGCCAGATGCAGCTGCCGTTCGTCCTCCAGTCCGCCGAGGCCATGAAGTTCGCCGTCGCCCACCTCGAACCCCACATGGACAAGGCCGACACCGCCGACAAGGGCACCATCGTCCTCGCCACCGTCCGCGGCGACGTCCACGACATCGGCAAGAACCTGGTCGACATCATCCTGTCGAACAACGGCTACACCGTCGTCAACCTCGGCATCAAGCAGCCCATCAACGCCATCCTCGACGCCGCCGAGGAACACGGCGCGGACGTCATCGGCATGAGCGGACTGCTCGTCAAGTCCACCGTCATCATGAAGGACAACCTCGCCGAGATGATGGCCCGCAGCCTCCAGGGCCGCTGGCCGGTCATGCTCGGCGGCGCCGCCCTCACCCGCGCCTACGTCGAGGACGACCTCCGCGGCATGTTCGAAGGCGGCCAGGTCCACTACGCCCGCGACGCCTTCGAAGGCCTGTCCCTCATGGACAAGGTCATGGCCGCCCAGCGCGGCGAGGGCGGACCCGTCATCGACGAGGCCCAGGCCGCGAAGATCGCCAAACGCCAGGAACGACGCGCCAAGCAGGCCACGCTCGTCGCCGACAAGCTCCCCGACCTGGGTGACACCTCGGTGCGATCCAACGTCGCCACCGACGTCGAGATCCCGATCCCGCCGTTCTTCGGCTCGCGGGTCGTCAAGGGCGTCGCGCTGGCCGAGTACGCCTCGATGCTGGACGAGCGCGCCACGTTCCTCGGCCAGTGGGGCCTCAAGCCGACGCGCGGCGACGACGGCCCCTCGTACGAGGAACTGGTCGAGACCGAGGGCCGCCCCCGCCTGCGCTACTGGCTCGACCGGCTCGCCACGGACAATGTCATCGAGGCCAAGGTCGTCTACGGCTATCTTCCGGTCTACGCGGAAGGCAATACGCTCGTGGTCCTGGACGAGAACGGCCACGCCGAGCGGGCCCGCTTCACCTTCCCGCGGCAGCGCCAGGGCCGCCGGCAGTGCCTGGCGGACTTCTTCCGCGCCAAGGACGGCGAGCAGCTCGACGTCCTCGGCATGCAACTGGTCACCTTGGGCTCCAAGGTCTCCGAGTACACGAACAAGCTGTTCGAGGCCAACGCCTACCGCGACTACCTGGAGGTCCACGGACTCACCGTGCAGCTGACGGAGTCGCTGGCCGAGTACTGGCACCGCCGCATCCGGCGCGAGTGGAAACTCCCGTCGGGATCCACCGTCGGCGACGCCGACCCCGGCGACCTCAAGGGCATCCTCGACGTCGACTTCCGCGGCTGCCGCTACTCCTTCGGCTACCCGGCCTGCCCGGAGCTGGCCGACCGGGCCACGCTCGTGGAGCTGCTCGGCGCCGACCGCATCGGCGTCGAACTGTCCGAAGGGGACCAGCTCCATCCGGAGCAGTCGACGGACGCGATCGTCCTGCACCACCCCGAAGCCAGCTACTTCAACGCGAAATAGCCACGGCCCCCGCCCGGCGCCGTTGCGGCGCCGGGCACCGCTCCGCGAGTCGGTACCCGGCCCTGCCGGACCAACCGGCACCATAGGAGTCATGTCGCACGAACTCGTCGCCTATCTCGGCGTCATGGACGCCGGGAAGTCCACCCTCGCCCTCCAGTACCACCACTCGCTCGGCGGCCACGGCGTCCTCTACACGTCCATGGACCGCAGCGGCGAAGGCGTCATCTCCAGCCGGATCGGCTTGGAGCACAAGGCCAAAGAGGTGACCTCCGACTTCGACCTCTACGACGACCTGGCCGAGTTGCGCCCGCCCTATGTCGTGGTCGACGAGGTCCAGTTCCTGACCGCGCCCAAGCAGATCAACCACCTCGCCGACGCCGTCGACGGACTCGGCGTCGACGTGTACGCCTTCGGCCTCAAGACCGACTTCCTCGGCCGGCTCTTCCCGGCCTCGCAGCGGCTCATCGAGCTCGCCGACCGGGTCGAGGAGCTGCCCGTCCGCGTCAACTGCTGGTGCGGCGCGCGCGGCACTCACAACGCCCGCGTCTCGGGCGGCGTCATGGCCTTCTCCGGCGACGTGGTCGAGGTCGGCGACATGGACAGCTACGCCGTCCTGTGCCGCCGCCACCACCGCGCCGGTCTGGCCTGACCAGGTGAGTGGTCGCCGATCGGGGAGCCTGCACAATCGGCGACCACCCAACTGGGATCCTGTGAGCCTCCTCGCGGCCGTCGCGTGAACCGGGCGTTCTCATCCGTCACCCCCGTACGGTTGCTGGCGTGACTGACTTTCCGCAAGCCGTGCTCTTCGACATGGACGGAACCCTTCTCGACTCCGAACGCCGCTGGGACGTCGGAATCGATGAACTGGCCACCCGTCTCGGCGGAGTCCTCCGCCCCGAAGTTCGCGACCGCATGGTCGGCACGAACGAGGACGCCTCGGTCCTGATGCTCCTCGAAGACCTCGGCCTGCCGCTCGAAAGCGCCCCCGAGAACCTCGTGTGGCTGCGAGCGCGCATGACCGAGCTCTTCGCCGAGGGCGTCGACTGGAAGCCCGGTGCCCGTGAACTCCTCAGCGAGGTCCGTGCCGCCGGAATCCCGACCGCGCTGGTCACCTCCACGCCGCGCGAGCTCGCCCACGTGCTCCTGACCGGCACCCTCGGCTACGAGAACTTCGACTTCACCCTCTGCGGCGACGAGGTCGACAACCGCAAACCCGCCCCCGAGCCGTACCTGACGGCCGCCGCAAAGCTGGGCGTCGACATCGCCGACACCGTCGCCATCGAGGACTCGCCCTCGGGAACGCTCTCGGCTCTCACCTCGGGAGCCGTCACACTGGCGGTCGTCACCGAGGTCCCGCTCCCCGAAGACCTCGAAGTCAGGCGCCTCGAAACCCTCGAAGGCATCGACCTCGAATTCCTCCGCGCGCTCACTCGCTGAGCGGCGCGAGAGCCTCCGCCGGGCATGACCCTCTGACCGGTTCGAAATCGCCTTGACCGAAGGGCGCAAAGGCAGCAGTCTGGGACAGATGGAACCAAGCCATGCCATCGTCAAGGCCCTCGCCGACCCCGCCCGCCTCCAGACGTTCGCCCAGATCGTCCTGGCCGGCGACCACGGCGCCAGCGTGGGGGAGTTGAAGGAGCACCACCCGCTCGCCGAACGCTCGCTCACCCGGCTGTTCGAATCCGGCCTGGTGACCCGCGAGAACGGCAGGATCCGTGTCGAACCCCAGGTCTTCCGAGCCGCGGCGGCCGCCGCCCGTGAGGCCGCACCCGACGCGCCGCCCGGCGTCGCGCCCGAGGTCGCGGGCCTCTACTCCGGCGGCCGCATCAGCGTCCGGCCCGTCAATCGCCGCACCAGGGTGGCGCTGCTGCGCGACCTCGCCGGACGCCACTTCGAGTTCGACCGCGTCTACACCGAACGCGAGATCACCGAGGCGCTCGCCGCCGAATCCGACGACCCGCTCCAGCTGCGCCGTGACCTCATCGACGAGCTCTTCCTCGACCGCACCGAAGACGGCAGCGAATACCGTCGCCGCGAGGCACCGCCGATCTGAACCAAGCGCACCTACGACGCCGAAATCCCAGGCCGCGACGCCAAGGCGTCGCGGTTTTGGTCTCCCCAGATCTCCAACGGCGCCAGCGCCTTGTTCAGTTCCACGCCGAGCGGCGTCAGCGAGTACTCCACGCGGGGCGGCACCTCCGCGTACAGCTCCCGGTGGACGACCCCGCTCGCCTCAAGCTGCCTGAGGTTCTCCGCGAGCACCTTCTCGCTCACCCCATCGAGCTTGCGCCGGATCTGCCCGAACCTGACCGGTCCCTCGGCGAGCACCCACATCAGGTGCATTTTCCACTTCCCGCCGACCACATCGATCGCGATTGACATGCCGCAGATTTGACCTGCGTCACCCCTTGCGTCCACGAAGCCCCTCCCGACCATATTTCGAACCTCTTGGTAAGTAGCCCCACCCGAAAGTGCGGTCTTGCAACCCTAGCCGGACTGACCGACCATTAATCCAGAAGCCGCACTTAGAAATCACTACTTACCAAGGGGCACAACATGTCTGCTGAAAAATCCGTTACGGTCATCGGTCTCGGCCCGATGGGCCAGGCCACCGTCAAGGTCCTCCTGGACGCCGGGTACGACGTCACCGCCTGGAACCGAACCAGGCCCAAACTCGACGCCATCGCCGAACTCGGCGCGAAGCCCGCCGACACCGTCGCCGAGGCCATCGCCGCCAACGACGTCGTCCTGCTCTCCCTGATCCACTACGACGCCATGTACGACGTCCTCGAACAGGGCCCGGCCGACCTGACCGGCAAGACGATCATCAATCTGTCCTCGGACTCCCCGGAGAAGGCCCGCAAGGGCGCCGAGTGGGTCACCGCCCGCGGCGGCGAGTTCGTCACCGGCGCCTACATGACGCAGAGCGACGACCTCAAGCACGCGTCCTCGCGTCTCTACGTCAGCGGGCCCGAGGCCCACTACGAGACGCACCGCGCGCTGCTCGAAACCCTGGTCCCCGGCGTCGAATACCTCGGCGCCGACTACGGGCTCGCCCAGCTCTACTACCAGGCCGGGCTCGCCCAGTTCCACGCGTTCCTTACATCTCTGGAGCAGGCCGTGGCGATAATCGACGCAGGAGGAGCCGACGTCGACAAGTTCATCGAGTTCGCCAGCAACGGCACTGAAAGTAACCGGGACTTCACGCTCTACTTCGGGGCCGCCGCCAAACAGGGCGGCTGGGGCGACGTCGCGAACCTCAAGATGATGCACGCCGGAGCACAGCACGTCATCGACGCCGCCGAAGAAGTCGGTGTCGACGCTTCCCTCACCCGCACCATTCAGGACTACTACCAGCGCGCCCTGGACGCCAGCGAGGAAGCCGGACGCCCCGTCCCCACCTACCAGATCCTCCGCGGCCAAGCCGCTTAGAACCGCAAAGAAAGGCACCCAGCATGACCAACGCCAGCATCACCGTCCTCGGACTCGGGGCCATGGGCTCGGCCATCACCGCCCGCCTCCGCGAAACCGGCTACGACACCACCGTCTGGAACCGCACCGCCGCCAAGACCGAACCGCACGTCGAAGCCGGCTCACGGGCCGCGCCGACCGTCGCGGAAGCGATCAAGACCGGCGACTTCGTCCTCGTCGTCCTCCTCGACCACGCCAGCGTCCGCGAACAACTCGAACCGGTCGCGGACGCACTCAAAGAAAAGGTCGTCATCAACCTGACCACCACCACACCCAACGAATCCAGGGCCACCGCCGCCTGGGCCGCCGAACACGGCATCGCCTACCTCGACGGCGCCATCATGGCCGTCCCCGAAATGATCGGCGGACCCGGCTCGCGCCTGCTCTACTCCGGCGACGAGAACGCCTACGCCATAGCCAGAACCATCCTCGAAACCCTCGGCACCGCCGACTACGAAGGTACCGACGCCGGCCTCGCCTCACTCAAGGACATGGCCCTGCTCTCAGCCATGGACCTCATGTTCACCGGCTACGTCCAAGCCATCGCCATGATGCGCACCGTCGGCGTCAGCGCCTACGACACCGCCGAAGAAGTCCAGGCCTGGCTCGGCGCCATGCTCCCGCACGGTCGCGGCCTCGCCGAGATCATCGACGGCCGCACCTACGAAACCGGCGGCCAATCCGCCGACTTCACCCGCGCCGCCCAGGCCTCCATGATCACTGCCAGCCGCGAACAGGGGATCAGGGCCGACCTGCTCGAACCGCACCTGAAACTCCTGAACGAACTCGCCGCCACCGGCCGCGGCGGAAAGGACTGGCTCGCCATCATCGAACTACTGACCATCAAGTGACCGCAGCGGGGGTCGGGCCTACCGGTCCGACCCCAACAGCCGCAACCGGTCATGGTCATCCGTCCCCGGTGCCGCCGTCAACGTCACCAACATCTGCCCCGACCCGTCCGCCACCCGGAACTGCTCCTTGTACAGCTCCAGCAACCCCACCATCGGGTGATCGAACCGCACCGACCCGATATTGCAGTCCCGCACCTCGGCCCGCGCCCACAACTCCGCGAAGTACCGGTGCGCCACCGACAGCTCCCCGATCAGCGACAACATCGCCGGATCATCAGGGAACAACGCCGCCATCTTCCGCAACTGCGCCGCATTCTCCTGCGTGCAAGCCTCCCAGTCAGGGAAGTGCGCCCGCGAATCATCGTCGAACAGCAGCCGCACGAAATTCGGCCCGGCCTCCAGATCCCACCCGAACCCGCCATATAGCAGACGCGCCATGCGATTCGACGCCAACACATCCTGCCGATGGTTCATGATCAGCGCCGGAAACGCCTCGACCGCCTCCAACATCGCCTGCAACGAAGGCCGCACCCCCGCACCGGCCTGCAACGGGCTCAGCCGCGCATTCCCCGCCAGACGATGCAAATGCGCCCGCGTCGTCCCGTCCAACCCCAGCGCCCGCGCCACCGCGTCCAACACCTGATCCGACGGATGCTTCGCCCGCCCCTGCTCCAACCGGGTGTAGTAATCCACGCTCACCCCGGCCAGCAACGCCAACTCCTCACGCCGCAACCCCGGCACGCGACGCCTCGCATCCTCCCGCAGCCCCACGTCCTCGGGATTCACCCGAGCCCGCCGCGCCTGCAGGAACTTGCCCAGATCACTCACATCTTCAAGCCGATGAATACCGGACGCCTCAGGTTCCATGACGACCACCTCCGTCGGCAAGTATCACCTCGTCCGCGCGCAACTGCCTAGGACTGTCAGTCCTAGGGTCGAACGACCTAGGGTCGAACAGACGTCTGGCAACCCTCCCGGAACCCACGCACCATGGTTCCCATGAGAACCCACATCGTTTACGCCCACCCCTCCGACACCTCGCTCAACGCCTCCCTCCGCGACGAGACGACTCGCCACCTCGAAAGCCTCGGCCACACCGTCACCGTCAGCGACCTGTACGCCATGAAGTGGAAAGCCACCGCCGACTACGACGACTTCGGCGCCGCCCAAAGCGAGAACTTCATCGCCGCCGCGGGCGAGGCCTACGAATCCGGCAGCCAGTCCGACGACATCACCGAGGAACAGCGGAAACTGCTGGCGGTGGACAACCTCATCCTCCAGTTCCCTCTTTGGTGGTTCTCCATGCCCGCCATCATGAAAGGCTGGGTCGACCGCGTCTTCACCAACGGCTTCGGCTACGGCACCACCCGCACCTGGCCCCGCTACGGCAATGGCATGCTCGAAGGCAAGCGCGCCATGATCGCCGTGACCACCGGCGCTGGCCAGCCCCACCTCTCCGACCGGGGAGTCAACGGCAGCATCGAGGACCTGCTCTTCCCGATCAACCACGGCATTCTCTTCTACGCGGGCATGCACGTCCTGCCGGCCTTCGTGGTCAATGGCGCGGTGCAGCTCGATGAGGACGGCTACGCCGCCGCGATCGAGGCGCTTCGCGGCAGGCTCGACACCCTCGCCGAGACCGAGCCGATCGCCTACCGCAAGCAGAACGGCCGCGACTACGACGAGAACGTCCGCCTCAAGCCGGGCCTGGAGCGCCCCGGCTCCGCCGGGTTCGGCCTCCACATCGCCTAGCCCCAGACCCCGAATACGAAAAAGCCGGGGCGGCCACTGGCCGTCCCGGCTCAGAAGTCGATTCCTGCCAAGGCAATTGACTCACTGATTCGCGGCTACGCCTCGAAGGGGAACTTGTCTGCGAACGCGGGCTTGAGATCGTCCACCCACACGGCGTTCTCGTCGAACTTGGCGAAGAACGGGCGACCCACGATCTCCGGGTCCCGCGCCTGGAGCATCCGCAGCGCGAATACCTTCTCGCCGTTGATGTCCACGATGCCGTCGACGGTGACCTTGCCGGGCGTGGCCGACATCGATGGTCCCCGGACGGTCCGGCACAGGCCCGAGACCTGGCTGAAGGCGTCCCGGTAGATCTCCCAGGCGCGCCCGAGCGGCACCGAGAAGTACTCCTGAGGCCCGGTGTCACGCTCGATGAACATGTAATAGGGAATCATCCCCATCTTGTGCTGGGTCCGCCACATGCCGGCCCACTGCTCCGCGTCGTCGTTGATGGTTCGGATCAACGGCGCCTGGGTGCGGATGACAGCCCCGGTGTTGTTGATGCGCCGCACCGCCTCGTGCACGAGGTCCGATTCGAGTTCCTTCTGGTGCGAGAAGTGCGCCATGAACGCCAGGTTTCGGCCCGACTTCACGACTTCCTCGAACAGGCGCAGCGTCGCCTCGGCGTCCGGGTCGGTGACGAAGCGCTGCGGCCAGTAGGCCAGTGCCTTCGAACCGATGCGGATCGACTCGACGTGGTCCATCTCCAGTAGCGGCTCGATGTAGCGGCGGAGCACAGGCTCGCCCATGATCATCGGGTCGCCGCCGGTCAGCAGCACGCTGCTGACCTCCGGGTGGTGCCGGACGTAGCCGGTGAGCTGCTCGATGTCGTTGTTCGCCATCTTCAGCTCGTCGATACCCACGAACTGCGCCCATCGGAAGCAGTAGGTGCAGTAGGCGTGGCAGGTCTGCCCCTGTTGGGGGAAGAACAGCACTGTCTCCTTGTACTTGTGCTGGAGACCTTCGACCGCTTCGTCCTTGCCCTTGATGTTGAGCTGGATCTGACCGGCCGGGTGCGGGTTGAGCTTGTACCGGACCACATTGGCCGCGGCGGTGAGCTCCTGCTTCGACGCCTCGTTCTGAATGAGGTCGGCGATGTGGTCGACATCCTCGCTTGGAAGCATGTCCTCCTGGGGGAATACCAGGCGGAACATCGGGTCCTCGGATGCGTTGTCCCAGTCGATGAGTTCATCGACGACGTAGGCATTGGTGCGGAAGGGCAGTACCGAAGCCACCGCCCTGGTTCGAAGCCGCTGCTCATCAGTCATTGACGCTCGCTTGAGCAGCTCGTCCAAATGTCGGATCGTGTAAGCGCGGAACCGCCGACCAATGTTCTCGGGAGTAGACACGACGAACTCGACCTCCTCTTCTGCTTGGGTATGCAACTGGGCAGGCAGGCTCAGTTACGAAGATGTGCGCGAAACCAACGTTCACCTCGTCGGCTGCAGGGATATTGGCCCGGAACCGACACCGTGACCGGTAAGTCACGGATGGTGCACCTGATGCTTTCGCGCACAGTGTGTAATGAATATGAAATTTTCGAACGAATGGCTTGACCCTAACCCAGGGTGGCCTCAAGCGTGATCGGGACTGCCTTCAGTGCCTGGCTAACGGGGCACCCTTCCTTGGCGCCGTTGGCGATCTTGTCGAATTCGTCGGCGTCGATCCCGGGAATGGTGGCGCGAACGGTCAAGGCGATCCCGGTGATCCCGGTGCCCGGCTTGAAGTCGACCGCCGCCTCGGTGACGATCTCCTCGGCGGTGTAGCCGGCCTTCGACAGCCCGGCCGAGAAAGCCATCGAGAAACAGGAGGTGTGCGCAGCTGCGATGAGCTCCTCCGGGCTGGTCTTGCCCTCGGGGTTGTTCGAGCGGGCCGCCCACGTCACCGGCGTGTCCGGAAGTCCAGAGGACACGAAGCTGGTGACGCCGCTGCCGTCCTGGAGATCGCCGGTCCAACGGGTGCTTGCGTTGCGAGTGACTGACATGCCTTCTCCTCGTGGATGACGGAGTACTTGTGCCCGCAGGCTAACAGTCGAACCTGAACCCAGGAGACGGTCTGCGAGGACGGCCCATGTCCACGTCCGAACATCCGAGTTTCGCGTAGCTCTTTACATCTCCCCAGCTCAAGGGTATCGTGAAACCTCAGGGGACCCCCCTGATTCGGGCCCCCTCGAGGGTGTGTATATTTGTCTTTGCCCGCGGGGGAACGGAACAGCCGA
>NZ_STGY01000057.1 GCF_004912275.1 Glycomyces buryatensis | reverse complement strand
GCGAAGGGAACCCGCCTGACACGATTCGCTTCAGTCCCCAATAGACCAAACAGAGGTGACTTACATTGTACGACAACCCATCCCAGCAGAACCCCTACCAACCAGCGCCGAACCCCGGCCAGCCCCAGCAGCAGCCGCTCACGTCGCTGCTCCCCGCCGGGCCTGACCGCCCCTCCCCGGCCGGACTCGGCCTCGCCGGAGCCGGTATGGCGCTGCTTGCCGTAGGGTCGCTGATCCCGCAGGTCTCCTTCGACGGCTCCGAAGAGGACCTGGCCTACCTCCCGCTCACGGGCCTCGGGGGCGTCGTCGGCGGCCTCCCCGGGCTCGCACCGGCCCTCATCCTGATCGTCCTGGTCGGCTGGACTGCCGTCGGCATCAAGCCCGGCCTCCAATGGACCGCCAAGCTCGGCGGCATCGGCCTGGCCCTGACTACCATCGCCGCCTCCTTCCAACCGGTCCAGGCCCTCAACAGCATCATCGAGGACTCCGAGGCCTCCGACCTCGAGGTCGCGGCCGGAGGAGGCATCTGGCTCTACATCCTCGCCGCGCTCCTGCTTGCGGTCAGCATCTTCCTGATGCGCTGGGCCCCGCAGCCCCCGCAGCCCCCGCAGCAGCCGGGGCCCTACAGCCAACCCCAGCAGTAACCGAACCGCAGAACAAAACGGAGGCCGGGCGCAACGCGCCCGGCCTCTGGTCGGGGTGGGCACCGGCAAGGGAGCGGAAGATGGCCGCAGGACCCGCAGAAACGAGACGAGGACGAGTAGACGGCCCGTCACGTCCACTGTGACAGGCGGCAGGGCAAAGGCATCCTCGTCCTCCCCCCGGCGATCCTGTTCGCAGTGTTCTCCGGGCTGACCGAAGCGGTCACGCCCCTCGAAGGCCAGGCGGCCGGCGGCCCCGGCCTCCTCCTCGGCGGCGCGGCCGCCGCCGTCCTGATCTGGTGGTTCGACCGCTGGCTGGAGAGCCGCGGATCGTCGAGATGGATGGTGGCACCTTCGTACCAGCCCAGACGTCCCGGCCAACTGGGCGCAGATCGACAACTCTGGAGCGAAGCAAACTCACTGTTCGATTCGCAGCCAGAACAAGCGCCCATTGAGACGCTCGTACTCGATCACGCGATTGTCCTCGAAGCGTCCATCAAGGCTCGCAAACTCCGGTTCCAGGTCATCCTCGACCTCGTCATCAGCATGGAACCTTAGCTCGCATCGCCCAAGCCCAGGGGTGTCATCACTCCCTCCGGAAGTCATGGCGTCGGAGGGAACTGGTTCCTTGTATGATCTCTCGACCTTGGCCGTACCGGTCCGGTACTCGCCTTCTCCGCTGAACCTAACGCCTGCGGTCTCCATGACACCTCACCGACCTCCCTGGTGATCTTGGTGCCTGTGAGTTTAGGCGGAACAGAAATTTCATGAGCTGAGTTCGCCAAAGAGTAGCGGTGTCACCTTGCCGAAGTCGATGACGAAATCGGCGGGGAGTCCACCATGCGGCACGTTCAGCCCCTCCGGGAAACGCTCCAGTCTCGGCGGCGACTACCAGGCGGTACTTGACTCGCGGTCCAGCATCGGCTGGGAGCCGCATTCGCAGCGCGACCTGCGTCTTTTGAGTCGCTTGCGGTTAACGCCGGAAATAGATGGATCTTTGGTATGCAACCAACTTTGGGCCTTGCGACGTACCTTGTTCGCGCGGCCCGACCGGGGCCATGCGCCACAGAGGAGGAGTGCGATGCGGAAACGAAGCATTATCGGTGCGGCCCTAGCGGTCACCGCGCTGGGGGGAGCCGCCGCCTGGGGCGGCGTCTTCGCCAACGCGGCCGAAAACGACCCCCGGGCCGAAACGGGCCGGGCCGTATCCGAAGCCGCCGCGACCGGGACGCTCAAGCTGCCCACCGGCGACGTGGTGCGGTTGTCGCCCGGCGGCGGCATCGATGTCGAACCGGCGGCCGGTCGTGAGGACGTCGGCTTCGTCGGGCAGACCGCGCTTGACGGTTCGGACGACGTGGTCGTCGTCCCCACCGACATGCTCGACGCGATCCGCTCCGGCGACGAGGACCCGCGCCGCTACAACGTCTCCCGGCTCCTCGCCGCCGGGCACACCGACGCGGCGAACGTCGCTGAAGCGGAGCTCGACACCCGCGACTACGCCGGGTTCGTCCCGGCCGCCCAGCAGGCCAAGGCATCGGAGGCGGCCCAGGAGCTGACCGTCAGCGTCAGCGACCGCTCCGGCGGCGTCCCGGACGAGTCCCTCGTCGTCTGGATGAAGGAGGGCACCGACGAGTCCGACGTCATCGCGATCGGCAAGGACGGCACCGGCACCGCCGAGCTCGAACCGGGCGACTACCTGATCATGACCGTGACCATCAACGACGCCAATGAAACCGAGCGCGGCGAGACCGTATACGGCTACACCCCGGTCACCGTCGGCGAGGAGCCCGCCGAACTGACCGTCGACGCCGCAGCGGCCGCGCCCGTCAGCGTCGAGGTGGAGCGCGAGGACGCCGAACTCGAAGAGCACCTGCTCTACATTGAGGCCGCCACCGAGACCAGCAGCCACGGCACCTTCGAGTTCATGGGCGCCGACTCCGACGCCTACCTCCTGCCCCAGCCCGGCGAGTCCGACTTCGAGTTCAACTTCATCTACCAGCCGGTACTGACGGGCCCGGCGGACGCCGCCGAGCCCTACGCCTACACGCTCGCGTTCGGCGAGGCCGGTTCGCTGCCCGCCGACCCGGCGTACACCGTCGCCGACGCCGACCTGGCGGTCGAACAGACCGAATACCAGGACCTCGGCGTCGAACTCCAAGGGCGCCAATGCGACTACCCGCGGGTCTGGGAGGACCAGTTCTTCCTGTTCGCGCAGTGCGTCGACCGCGCCTTCCCGTCGCAGGCGACGAACCTCTACAACGCCGCGCCGATCCAGTGGGACCGGACCGTCGAAGCGGGCCTGTTCGACGCCGACAAAGAACTCACCGAGGGCTTCACGAGCTTCAGCGGCGAGACCGCGCTGCCGGCCGGCCCGGCCGAGCGGGTCATCGGCGACGGCCCACTGTCCGCGGGCGTCCCCTGGCTCGGCCGCACAGGGGACACGATCTGGGGCCGCGTCTCCCCGGTCGAGAGCCACGCCGGCGAGACCGTGACCCTGGTCGGATACGAGACCAGTACCGCCACGCTGAGCCGCGACAGCGAGGAGCTCGGCACCACCGAAGACCTGGCCGACTTCGCCTTCGAACTGCCCGAAGGCGATCAGGGCCGCTACACCCTCACCGCCGAGGCCACTCGCGGCACCGACACCTCGCCGTTCGCCGTCCAATCCTCGCTCGAATGGCAGTTCGACTCCGCGACCGCCGAGGACGCGGCTCTGGACCTCCCGGTGGTCACCCTGGAATCCGAAGCCGTGCAAGGCGGCTGGGCCGACCGCGGTGAACCCCAGGAGATCACCCTGGGGCTCGCCTCGATGGAGAACAGCGCCGAGTCGATGGGCCTGGAGGTCTCCTACGACGACGGCAGGACCTGGACCGAAGCCGAACTCGAAGGCGACACCGCCACTCTCGAACACCCCGACGACGCCGCGTACGTCTCGCTCCGCCTGACCGCCACCGACACCGTCGGCACCGAGGTCACCCACACCACCATCCGCTCCTACGGCCTCCGCTGACCCGAAAAGAGAACGGGCCCCGCCGCTGTTGCGGCGGGGCCCGTTCAGTGTCTTGCCATACTGCCGGATTCAGCGGTTCGGTGCGAAACCGGAAGTCGACGTCTTCGCGGGGCGGAAGACCATGAACACCCTCCGCTCCTGCTCCTCCACGAAGGCGCGCTTGGCATCGACCTCATCGGTCAAGGCCAGGCGCCCGAGACTCGCGGCCAGCTCGAAGAAACCGTCGCCGGGCAGCCCCGTCTCGCCGTCGCGGACCACGACCGAGATCATGAGCTTCAGTCCAGTCGCCTTGGAATGAGCGACGGTGATGTCGTCGCAGAGCTTCCCGATATGACCGGAAAAGTCCCCGCCGATCTCGTACGGCCGGCCGAGTTCACGGTTCAGATCATCGTAGGAGAGCGTTTCGCCCCGAGAGGCGTGCCGCTTGAGCACTTGCAGTCCGGATGCGATGAGAACGGAGTCGTCGTGCGCCATAACGGGCCTGCTTCATAGAGAATGCGATCGGACCCGATGAGGGGATGACCTCGACCGTAACACGGTTGTCCCGTCCCCGCCGATGCATCGATCTTCAACCGGAATCGGTTCTGGCGCGTATAACGTCGTAGGGCCGAGCGAAGCGCAGGCCCTGTGGCAGGATCAGCAACCGGGCCCCGGTCCGTCCCCGACACACGACCAGAAGGAACGACCTCATGCCGATCCAGGGTGTGCTTTTCGACGTCGACGACACCCTGTTCGACTCGGGATCGGAGGCTGCCAGTGTGCTTGCCTATCTGCGGCTGCAAGACCTGCTGGACCGGTTCCCCGACAGCGCCGCGGCGCTCGGACTATGGCGGGAGCTCAAGGAGCGGCACTATGCCCGCTTCCTGAAGGGCGAACTCACCTTCGCCGCGCAGCAGCGCGAACGCACTCGGGAACTCCTCACCCGCATCGGCGCGTCCACGAAAGCCGGTCTCTCCGACCAGGAGGCCTCCGCATGGTTCGCCGGGTACCAAGCCCACCGCCACGCGTCCCGGGCACCGTTCCCCGACGCCGAGCCAGCACTCAAGAAACTCGCGCCCGACTTTCGCCTGGGCGTCGTCTCCAACTCCTCCGCCGACCATCAACGCCACAAACTCGACACCATCGGACTCCATCTCCTACTTCGGCGACCGGCTCATATGTTCGGATCAGCACGGCGCACCCAAACCCGCGGCGAGCATCTTCCTCGCCGGCTGCACCTCGCTCGGCCTCCAACCACACGAGGTGGCCTACATCGGAGACAACTACGACACCGACGCGATCGGGGCGCACCGAGCGGGGCTCCACGGCTTCTGGCTCGACCGAGCGAACGACAATGCCACCACCGCGGTCAACGCCGACATCCGCGTCATCCACTCGCTCAACGAACTCCAGGACATCCTCACCGCACGAAACTCAGACTTACAACCCGAGCACTCACACGTTTCGGTGTCGAAGTCAGTAGGTAGGACTGAGGTAAAGCCGGTCGGCAATGGCCGCGGTCTAGGGTCAGGCGGACCCCGCCTACAAGGAAGGCCCGCTCTGGTGCGCACTGTTCACGTCGTCACCCACCCTGAAGCGACGCACCACGTCGAGAGCGTGGTCGGTGGGTGGCATGATTCGCCGCTCACGCCCGCCGGCATCCGCGCGGCCCGCTCCATCGGCCAGGCACTGCGAGCGGCGGTCCCCGAGGGCGCCGAGGTCGAGCTGTTCTCCTCGGACCTGCAGCGCACCAAGCAGACGGCCGAGGTCATCGCCGAGCGGGTCAGTGTGCAACCGATCCTTGATCGGCGACTGCGGGAGAAGTCCTTCGGCGAGGCGGAGGCAAAGCCGAAGGCATGGCTGGACCAGCGGTACGTCCCCCCGCCAGCGATCGGGAACCGGATGGAACACGATCTGGGAGTGCCCGGCGCCGAATCCAATGCAGCGCTCGCGCAGCGCATCAACGAAGCCATGGACGAGATCCTGCAGCGCCCTTGCGAACATCAGATCATCGTCACCCACGGCTTCGCCCTGACGTTCGTCGTTGCATCCTGGATCAAGATGCCGATCGAGTCGCTCGGCTACGTGGTATTCAAGGTGCCCTCCGGCAGCATCACCACACTTCACGAGGACGACTTCCATCGCAGCCGCCAAGTCATCCGCCTCGGCGATACCCGCCATCTCGACCCGATCAGGACCGACTGACCGCAACCTGACTGGCATTGACGGCTTGCGGCGCCAGCGGAGCTTCTCAATCCAATGGTGTTGTGCCGCTTGCACTGCGAGATCACCGGCAGGAGACCGACCCATCGCCGAATTCAGGAAGTGGTGTCGAGTCTGCCCAGACCCTGTCGGGCCTGCTACTCGTTGGCGGCGTTGAGAAGGGATGATGCGTGCTCGCCCTGTCCGCAGTGTCGGCATGGGGTGCGTCGCCGCAGGTAGTAAGCGTAGGTCGCGGCGCCGAGCGCGGGTCCCCACAATGGCCACAGCATCGTCGGGCCGGTGATGCCCCACTGCTGGGTGTCGATGCCGTGGAGCAGCAGTGAGCGGGCCTCGCTGACGCCCGCCGCTGTGATGAAGACCGTGATGATCGACGCCGGGATCAGCGCCAATGACGGCGGCACTCGTCGACCGGCCGCGAACCAGATCCATCGCGGGAAGACTTCACCCCACGGTCGAACCAGCCCCACGGTGAGCACCATGCCGCCGATCGCCATTGAGGCCATCAGCAGGTCACCGACGATCACCCCCGAGCCCTCCATCTCGTCGTAGAACGCCTGCGGAATACCCACCCG
Organism: Glycomyces buryatensis; assembly: GCF_004912275.1. Taxonomy (GTDB): domain Bacteria; phylum Actinomycetota; class Actinomycetes; order Mycobacteriales; family Micromonosporaceae; genus Glycomyces; species Glycomyces buryatensis. The sequence continues at coordinate 118,424 of NZ_STGY01000057.1, read as the reverse complement.
GCTCCCTGCGGCCATCGCAAGCCTGGAGAGTGCGTAGATGGCGGGAACACCGGCGGCCACGGCCACGGCCCACCGGCCCCACCGCAGTGCGTTGGGCGGGGTGGACCACCACGCGACCGTCCCGTCGCGGCCGCAGTTCGCGCAGGCCTGTCCGGTACGTCGTTGGTAGGAGAGCGCGGCCAGGCCCCACAGCAGGCCGCCTCCCAACAGGATGAGCAGGTGCAGTCGCGGCCATGGAAAGAAGTCGGCGACGCTCCCTCCTCCCGGCACGCCGGTGAAGGCGAACACCGGAGCGACCAGGATCCGGGTGATCAGCATCAGCAGCCGAAGGTCGGTGACCACCACGGCCAATGTCGCCGCGGCCGCCCATGCGAAGACCATCACCGCCGCGCGAACGAAGCCACGGCCGACCGCCTTGGCCATCATGACTCCGACGGCCGCGCCGAGCAGTCCGAGGAGAGCGATCACCGGCGCAGCAGTCACCACATCGGCGTCGACCAGAATCGAGTACTCGGCTTCTTGGTCGTTCCCGCGCCCGAATGGAAATCCGGCACCGCCGAATGCCCAGTAGGCTCCGAGCGCGCCGTAGGCCAGGGACCAGACGGCCGCCGCATAGCCGGACCACCGCGGCCAGCCCGACCACCAGGCCGGCAATCGTCCCCTGCGCGTCTTCGCGGCCCCGCTGCGAACCGTGTTCTCCTGCATTCCACCGGTCTCCGTCCCTGAACCCACCGCTCGCGCTCCACGGGGAACGCGACTGACGATCTGTCATTCGGCCCCTCCAGCTTCGACGTACCAGACCTCTGTGCAGTCACCCTCGTGAGTGAACCGACTCCCCCGCGCGGGTGATTCTCGTAAGCGCGTAGAAGACCCCCTTTGAGCTCGCCTGTGCATGGTGGTACCCGGCAGCAGCCGGGTACCGTGCTCGCTTCTCCGGGTTGCGACACTGAATCTTCCAACCGGGCCGCGCTGGTTGTCCGGAAGCCCATGGCGCAAACAATCGACGGTCAGCGGCGAGGAAGTCTGATGCTCGGATCGCTATGACCCGCCGACTCCTGTGCGCCGGCGAAGATAATGCCAGGTCACCGCCAACAGCAGGGGCGGCCACAAGGCCATGGGGATGTACCAGCGCAATACGTCCCAGCCCAGGGAGTTGGGGCATCCGGCCGGGACTGGATTCATGGCCGTCACGGGTTCACTCAGCAGCAGCGGACCCCACAGGTCCTCCACGACGCTGTACCAATAGCCCACCAAGACGAGCACGGCCCCGGCCGCCGCTGTCGCCACGGCTAGAGCCACCGGCACCCGGCGACCGCCGAGCACGGGCAACCATGGTGGAAGGACCTCGCCCCACGGACGGATCAGTCCAAGCGTCAGCAACGCGAGACCGAGTTGTCCCGCCGGCAGCAGCGCCGCCACATAGATATTCTCGAGGAGAGAGCCTCCCGCGGATCCACAGGTGTCCTGATCGTGCGCGAGCGTGCCCAAGGAATGGACCAGGCGCCACGCGACCGATGGAACACAGCACAGTGGAACCATCCAAACCGCGATCTTTACCCACATCGGCACCAAATCTGCCCGAAACGTTGACTGCATAAGAAAATCGTCGCCGAGCACTCACAGACGGAGATCCCCCAAGAGGGTGATGTCCATCCCCCGCAAGAGGGTGATGTCCTCCCCCGTTGGAAGACAGCGGCCCCCAGCACGCGGACCAGACCCGGCGGCAGCCAGGATGACGACGAGGGCAGCCGGTGCTCGGCTGAACGGCGAATGCGCTCGGCATGTTCCACTGACCGCAGGCGTTGACTCTGGTGGCCCGGCCGCTTTGCGGCCGGGCCACCAGAGTCTGCAACCTGGGGTTTCCGGTCACCGGTGGTTCTGCAATGTCTTCATTCCCGACATGAGGTCGTCGAAGTTCATGGCAGGCGTGATATCCACCTTGGCGTTCAGGCCCTCGAACAGAGGCTCGACCAGCGTCGGAATCGACGCGGTGTTCTTCAGATCGAAGAAGAACATCATGCTCCGCATCCCGTCCTGCGGGAAGAAGTAGACCGCCTCGGGCTTCAGCTCGTCCATGGCGGACTTGAGCTGCTTCGGCATGCCTCCTTCCATGATCGCCTTGTTGCCGGCCTCGACCGGGATCTGCACTTTCAGACAGACTCGCATTCGTTCATCCTCCAGGCGCCGCCGCGGCGGACCATCCGTTCGCGGTCCACGAACCGAGCGACGCCTCCATCTCACATCGCCCGACGGTGTCTGTCCGAATATCAGCGAAGTCTTGGAGATCTCGGCAGAGAGCGAGCCGATGTGGTACCGCCTCAAGCACCACAGGCCCAACCCCCAGGTAGGCACCGTTCTCAATCGCCTCGAAAACTCGTCTGAGGCAGACGGGCCACCTTCAGGCCCTTCATGGCGGCCCCGATCAGAGGTAGCCGGTGGTGTCGGCCGGTTTCCCCGCGTCCCCGGTCGGCATCGGCTACGCGCTGGCCGCCTACTGGCAGGGTTCGCTGACCTGGTGGGCTTTCCGCGCGGACCGGCCCCTGCGCGACTACCTGGCGGACAAACTGACCGTATTCATCGCCATGCTCGGGATGTCCGAGTCGCCCGAACTTGATTCTTTAGCTCTCGGCTGCCGCTCAAGCGCTTCTATCGTTGAATGGTTGGAACGATGCATGGGAAACGCCGGGAGTCATCCGGCACTGCTGATGGACGACGATCATGATCACCACTGATTGGTTCCTCCTCGGTGCTCCGTGGGACTGCTCGGGGTCCGGCCGCGGCGAGCAGGCGGCGCCGGCGGTGCTGCGCGCGGCGGGCCTGTCCGCCATGGTGAGCCGGGATCGGGGTGATGCCGCCTGCACGATCGACAGCGTCGAACGAGACGAACGCACCGGGGTGCTCGCGCTCCCGGAGACAGTGCGTGCGGCTCACGCGCTGGCCGAATACTTGGAACGGGCCCTCGAGGACCTACCGGGACTGCGGCCCTTGGTGATTGGCGGCGACTGCTCCATCCTGCTCGGGATCGTCACGGCCCTGCGTCGATCGGTGGGACCGGTCGGGCTGTGGTTCCTGGACGGGCATCCCGACTACTCGGACGGGCCGGCCTCGGACACCGGGGAGACCGCGGACATGGAACTGGCGGTGCTGACCGGCATCGGGGCGGATTCGCTTGTCGCCCTGGCCGGAAGAGCGCCGATGGTTCCGGCGAGTGCAGTGGTCATGCTCGGCCACCGCACGAGCGGTCTGGACGCGGGTTCGGCTCGTGAGCTCGCCCGGGTTCCCGCAGAGCTGCGCCGAATCGATGCCGCGACCATCGCAGTCGACCCGGCGGCCGCGGGGCGGCGTGCCGCCGCCTGGCCGGCAGGGCCCGATCGGAAGATGTGGCTGCATCTGGACCTTGACGTGCTGGACGGCGACGTGTTTCCCGCGGTGACCTACCCGCAACCGGGCGGCCTCCACTGGGATCAGCTCGCGGCGGTGATGGAGCCCCTCGCACGGTCCCCGCGACTGCTCGGCGTCAGCGTCGCGGACTTTCGGCCCGACCTGGACCCGACCGGCGTATACGCGGCGCGAGTCCTCGTTCTGCTGGAGCGCGTCCTGCCATAACCGGCAGCAGGGTCCCCGATCAATACCGGGGAGCCGAGCGCGTCTGGGCTGCCCGCTTCAGCCTGCTTGGGCCGCAAGAACGCCGAGCGGAGGGTCTCGGCTGGTGGAGGTCGGCGGTCAGGCGGCGAGTTCGGAGATCGGCTTGTGGTTTTTCGGGAAGAGGGAGCCGACCATGATGCGGTCGAGGCCGGGCAGTCGCATGGCGCGGAAGCCCCAGCGGCGCAGCAGGAGTTTGGTCGAGGTGCGCGGCAGGAACCATTCGGTGACGCGGTCCCGGGCCGATTGCTGGATCTCGCTCGCGACCGGGCGCCAGCGGGCTTCATATTCGGTGATGCCCTCGGCCACCGAGGACGCGTGGTGCAGCCGTTCGGCCAGGACATAGGCACCGGCGATGCCGAGTGAGGCGCCCTGCCCGGCGATGAGGGACACCGCGTAGGCGGCGTCGCCGATCAGGATCACCGGTCCGTCGCTGCAGCGCGGCAGGTCGATCTGGGCGACCTGGTCGTAGTAGACCTCGTCCGGTGCCGGGCATTGGGCGAGGGCGCGTTCAGCGAGGCCGCCCATGCCCGCGTATTCGCGTCGCAGGGCTTCGCGCGGGTCGGCGGGCAGGGTCGTATCGGGCGTCCGGTGCACGGTGAAGGCCGCGACGCGGTTGTCGGTGAGTCCGTAGAAGCCCATCTGGCGGTTGAGGGTCTCGGTGAGTACGAACTGGCCGCACACCTGTTCGAACACCTCGGAGTCTGTGAAGACGAAGGCGCCGGTGTGCATGTTCAGGTATCGGAGGTAGTCCTGTTCGGAGCCGAAGACGAGCGAGCGGACGCGGGAGTGGACGCCATCGGCGCCGACGATGAGGTCGGCGTCGATCGCGGTGCCGTCGGAGAGCCGGGCTCGGTTGCCGTCGATGTGGTCGATGGTGGTGCGGTAGCGCAGGTCGACGGAGTCGCTGAGGGATTCGCGGAGCATGCGTTCGAGGGCGGGTCGCATGATGCTGACGAGTTCACCGTTCAGCGCCTTGGCGAAGATCGAGTAGTCGAGGCGGACGGTGGTGCCCCCGCTTCCGTCGATGTAGCGGAATTCGGTGACGGGGCTGGCGAACTGGCGGAGCTCGTCGTGCAGTCCCATCGCGGTCAGGGCCTCGTATCCGGGGCCGGAGAGGTCGATCATGTATCCCTGGGTGCGAGGACCGGGAGCGTGGTCGACGACGTGGACCTCCCAGCCGTGGTGGTGGAGGCGGTTGGCCAGTGCGAGTCCGGCGATGCCGGCGCCGCAGATGACGGCTTTCATCGATCTGGTCCATCCCTGTCGGTGTCGGTGAGCCGGCGCAGGAGCGGCGTGAGGCGCGTGGCCGACAATTGCGGATTGAGTCCTTTATGGAGAAGAAATCCATCCATGACGGCCATGGTGATGATCGCGGCTTCCTCGGGCGCGGGGTGGCCCGAACGGGCCAGTGACGCGGTGAGTGCGCCGCGGAAGTCAGTCATGAGTTCGTTCATCTGGTCGCGCAGGAGGGGGTCGCGAGTGGCGGCGAGGTAGGCCTCTATGAACAGCAGAGAGGCGGGGTCGGTGCCGGTGTACCGGTCGGTCTCGGCGAGCATCGCCGCGATGGCGTCGGCGGGGTTCGGGGCCGCGACGAGGAGGGCCGCGGTGTCGCCGAGCATGGGGCGCATCGCTTCGAGCGTGGCTTGGCGCAGCAGTGCCTGGAGCGACTCGAAATGGTAGTGGACCAGGCCGGGGCGGACACCGGCTCTCTCGGCGAGGATCCGGGTGCTGACGGCGTTCCAGCCGAGTTCGCCGATGAGTTCCCGGGCGGCCGCCAGCAGTTGTGCACGCACGTGGAGGCCGCGTTCTGTGTTGGTCTGACCGGGCATGAGCACTCCTTGGTCGATCGTCCAAGACGATCGACCAAATATAGCGCACGAGGCCGCGAGAGGTGAGGACAGGACGCTCCGAAACCGAGGTGCCGGGTTCAGACCGGCACCTCGGCTCAACGGTGGGTCCCTATCGGAGGGACCAGCGTTGGTTGTCGCCGCCGTTGCAGGTCCAGAGGATGATCTGGGTGCCGTTGGCGGTACCTGCGCCGTTGGCGTCGAGGCAGAGTCCGTTGTGAGCGTTCGTGATGGTGCCGTTCGAGTTCACGGTCCAGCGCTGGTTCGCGCCGCCCGAGCAGTCCCAGATCACCGCCTTGGTGCCGTTGGTCGAACCCCAGCCCGACGCGTCGAGGCACTTGCCGCCGACCTTCAGCTCACCCGCGGAGGTGCGGGCGAACAGCTGGCCGGAGCGCTGCGAGCAGTCCCACAACTGCGCCTGCGACCCGTTCGTCGATGAGTTCGGGACGTCCACGCACCGGTTCGACGCCGCACCCACGATCGCGACGGAGTCGCCCGGTTGCGCAGAAGTGGTCAGGCCGAAGAAGCGCAGCGTCTCGGTGATCGGATGGGGAATGTTGTGCCCCTGGTCCCCCATGCTGATCGCCTCGACCAGGGCCTGGCCGCCGGTGCCGCCGTAGCGAGTCCGGGTCCAGTTCGCCTGCGGGACATCGGTGTAGTCGGCGACCTGATCGGTGCCGTTGACGTTGGTCCACTGGTCGATCTGCTCTTGGAAGTTCGGGTAGCGGAGCACGTCGTCATTGACGCCGTGCCACAGCTGCATCCGCGGCCAGGGCCCGGTGTAGCCGGGGTTGGCGTTTCGGACCGCGTCGCCCCACTGCTGCGGCGTACGGTCGATCCTGCCCTCGGAGCACTCGGAGTTCCACTCCGAGTCGTTGCCGGTCGCGAAGCAGGTGAAGGGCACGCCCGCGAACGCCGCACCGGCCTTGAAGACCTCCGGGTAGACGCCCAGCAGGACATTGGTCATCATCGCGCCCGAGGAGACGCCCGCGGCGAAGATCCGGTTCGGGTCGGCCCCGTAGTTGGCGAGCACGTGGTCGACCATCGACTTGATGCTGACCGAATCGCCGCCGGTTCCGCTGAGCGAGGCCTGCGAGGCGACGTCGAAGCACTTGCTGGCGCGGGTCACCGACGGGTAGATGACGATGAAGCCGTGCTGGTCCGCCTGCTCGTCGAACTGGCTGCCGTTGTAGAAGTCCGGTCCGGAGCCGCCGCACCAGTGATTGCCCACCACGATTGCCGGGTTCGCGGTGACATTGTCGGGCACGTACAGGTACATCCCGAGGTTGCCGGGGTTGTCGCCGAAGTCGCTGATCTGCGTCAGCTGCGCGGCGTACGCGGGCTTCGGTCCGACCAGCACGACGAGCGCGGCCGTGACCGCGATGATCGCAGCCAGGGCCGTGATCGCGCCTCGGCGCAATCGGGTGGTTGATGCCATGAAGATGTTCCTTGTCTGGAGGGTGGCAGATCGAGTCGCCTCCACCGACCAGCGGCCACTTAATTGAGACGACTAAGTATTCAAATACATTGAATCACCAATATGCCGATATGGGAAGGCCCGCAGGGATGTACGCTGCGAACGCAGGTTCCATCGTGGGGATTTCAGGCCTTGAGTCGGTCGTTTCGGTTCGAGGGGTTGAACACGATGCGCGGGCGGTTCGTCTTGTCGTCGATGGTGACGGTGGCATCGACGTCGTAGACGAGAGCGATGAGCTCCGGCGTCAGGACGTCGTTCGGGGATCCGGCCGCGACCGCGCGACCGTCCTTGAGGACCAGGAGCGCGTCGCAGAACATCGCCGCGAGGTTGAGGTCGTGGAGCGCCACCACCGTGGTGACCGGCAGTTCGGTGATGAGCTGCAGCAGATCGAGCTGGTAGCGGATGTCGAGGTGGTTGGTGGGCTCGTCGAGCAGGAGTTCCCGCGGCTGCTGAGCCAGCGCGCGAGCGATGTGGACGCGCTGCCGCTCGCCGCCGGAGAGGCGATGCCACAACTCCCCTGCTTTGCCCTGAAGTCCGGTGCGCTCCAACGCGTCCGATACCGCTTCGGTGTCCGCTTGCCGGCTGCCGCCGAAGACGCCTCGGTGCGGGATTCGGCCGAGGGCGACGATGTCGCACACGGTGATGTCGACGACCGTGTCGGCGTGTTGGGTGACGGTGGCGATCGCGCGCGCGGCCTCTCGGCGGGAGATCGCCGCGAGCGACGTGTCGTCAAGGGTGACAAGGCCCGCGGTGGGCCGTACGGCGCCGGAGAGCAGCCTGATGAGGGAGGACTTGCCCGAGCCGTTGGGGCCGAGCAGGCCGATGGTCTCGCCGGGCCGGGGATCCAAGGTGATCCCGTCGACGACGAGCCGGCCGCCGCGATTCCAGGTGACGTCGCGGGTCTGGAGTGTCACTGGGCCCTCCTGCGGCGGAACATGATGGCGATGAACACCGGCACGCCGATCAGGGCGGTGGCGACGCCGACGGGCAGTGGCGACGGCGAGAAGGCGACGCGCGATATCGCGTCGACCCAGACCATGAAGGTCGCCCCGATGAGCGCGGTCACCGGCACGAGGCGGACGTGGAGCGGTCCGGTGAAGAACCGGGCCGCGTGCGGAAGCACGAGACCGACGAATCCGATGGCCCCGGCGACGCTGACGAGTGTCGCGGTCAGCAGCGCGGTGACGGTCATGAACATGATGCGCTCTCGCCGGACGGAGACCCCTAGTGAGGACGCGACATCGTCGCCGAACGCGAACGCGTCCAGGACCTGGGCTCGCAAGAGGCAGAACCCGATCCCGCCGAGAACGGCGAGTCCGCACAGCGCTACGTCGTCCCACCGCACGCCTTCGAGCGAGCCGAGCAGCCAGAACATCACGCCGCGGGTCGCGTCCGAATCGGCGAAGGCGAAGACGACGAACGAGGTCAGTGCGGAGAACAACTGGGTCACCGCGATTCCGGCCAGGATCACCTTGTCGTCGCTCCCTCCGGCCAGGCGGGCGATCAGCAGCACGACGGCGAAGGAGGCGATGGAGCCGATGAACGCACCGCCGGGGATGCCGAGGGCGGCCGGGCCGACTCCGAGGATCGCGACGACGACGGCACCGGTCGAGGCGCCCGACGAGATGCCCAGGACGTACGGGTCGGCCAGGGGGTTGCGCAGCAGCGATTGCAGGATCACCCCGCACACGCCGAGGCCGGCGCCGCAGGTCGCGGCCACCAGGGCGCGCGGCAGGCGGTCGTCCCAGACGATCGCCTCCTTCGACACCCGGATCGGGATGTCCGCGCCCGCAAGGTGGTTGAGGAGGATGTCGCGCACATTGACCAGTGACACGTCCGCGGGGCCGAGCGTGATCGCCACGCCGACCGATACCAGCAGCAGCGTGAATGCGCCGAGGCCGATGCCGAGGAATCGCAGCCGCGTTCCGCTCCGGGGCGACTGCCCCGAGACGGACGCCGGCCGCGTGGGGCTGAGGATCACTGCGCTCCTTCGAAGGACTGGAGTCCTTCGGCGAGGGCTTCGAGACCGTCGATCATCTGGATCGACGGGTTCATCTCGGCCCCGTGCAGGGCGATGAACCGTTCGTCGGTGACCGCCGTGAGGTTTTCGGTGACCGGGTCGGTCTGGAGGAAGTCGATCTTCTCCTGCAGCTGATCGCCGGGCCAGCGCTCGCGGCTGAGGTCCCCCAGGACGAGGACGTCGGGGTCCCGGTCGACGAAGGTCTCCCAGGTGGTCGCCGGCCAGTCGTCGTCGAGGTCGGCGAACACGTTCACGGCGCCGACCTCGGTGGCCAGCAGGTTCGCCGAGCCGAGCCCACCGGCGATGTAGGGCGTCTTCAGATCGGAGAACCAGAACGCGACCGACAGGCCCGAGGCCTCGATGTCTTCCAGTGCCGCCTGGCGGCGGGCTTCGAGCTCTTCGATGAGCGCCTCGCCGCGGCTCGAAACGTCGAAGATCTGGGCGAGTTCGCGGATCTCCTGGTAGAGCGCGTCGACGGTCAGCGCGTTGGTGCGGGTGCCGCCGCCGTTGATGCTCATTCCATTGTCACAGTCGGTCGGCGAGAGGTATGACTCGATGCCCGTCTCGGCGAACCGGCTTCGCTCGGCCACGCCGCCTTGGGCGAAGTGGCGTCCGAAGGAGGCGGTCACGAAGTCGGGGTCGGTGCCCATGACGACCTCGTAGGTCGGGGCTTCCTCGGCCAGGCGGGGTACGTCGGCGTTGGCCTGCTCCAGGTTCTCCCGCACCGGGTCGGTCCAGGACGCCGTGCCGACCATGCGGTCTTGCAGGCCGAGCGACAGGAGGATCTCGGTCGAGCCCTGGTCGAGTGAGACGACCTGCTGCGGCGCGGCGTCAAAGGTGACCTCCTCGCCGCAGTTCTCGACCACCAGCGGATAGGTCGTCGCACCCTCGCCGGCGACGGTGGTCTGCTCTGGTACCGGTTCGGATGCGCCGCAACCGGTCAGGACCGCCAACAACATTGATGCCCCTACAGCAGCGGGGATTGCGCGCGCGCCGATATTCACCTGATTCGTTCCTTTGATCCGGGCCGATGCGGCTGCCAAGACCGCTTTCCGACTCGAACCTTAGGTTAGCCTGACCTCATTAACCCGAGCCGGCCTCGTCCTTGAGGTCGGCACCACAACTTGTCCGAATGACCCCCTACGCCGTGAAGAAGTCGATGAGTGCGCGGGCGATCCGGCCGGGGGCGTTCTCCGTGGGGATGTGTCCTGCGTCCGGGATGCGCATGAGTGTCGAGTGCGGGATCTCCGAGGTGAATTTCTCGGCGTACTCCACCTTCTGGAAGCCGTCGTCCTCGCCCCAGATCAGCAGCTTGGGCGCCTGGGACCGCCGCAGCGCGGGAACGAGATCGAGGGTGTAGCGGCTGTCGGCCGCGCCGGCCATGGCCATCCAGGAGCGGCGAACGCGCGCATCGGTCCACGGGTCCAGATAGTCGGCGATCCGCTGTTCGGTGGCGGCGCCGGCGAGCGCCGTCGCCACCGCCTGTCGGCGGGCTGCGAGCATCTCCTCGGCGGTGGTCGCCGCGACGACCTCCGGATCCCGGAACCGGGCCACGCCGGGCACCGGCCAGGAGTCGTAGGTGACCGAGTTGACCAAGGCCAGCCCGTGCACCTCCACTCCACCGTGGACGAGGAGATGCTGGGCGACACCGCCGCCGATGTCATGACCTGCCACGGCGATCGACCCGGAGAGCCCCAGCGCGGAGGCGAACCGCGTCACCCAGTCCGCGAGCGCCGGGACCGTGGCCGTCTCCAGGGTGAGCTCGCCTCCCGAGCGCCCCAGCCCGGGCAGGTCGACCGCGATGGGCCGCAGCCCCGCCTCCGCGAGGCGGCCCATCACCGGGAGCCACACCCGGCTCCAATACGTTCCGTGCAGCAGCAGCACGACCGGACCGTCCTGCCCTGCGGTCAGGTAGCTGGCCGTCTCGCCGTCGACCTGGACCTCGGTCCTCGACACTCTCGTTTCTGCGGTTTCACTCATGGGACAACGGTGACCGGAATCGACCTCCCGGCCAAGAGTCTGGAAAGACATCTACAGGTATATTCCTGCCATGAGCCTTCACCGGGTGGTGGCCCTACTCAACCCGCCCCAGCCGCCTTTCGAACTCGCCTGCGCCGCTGAAGTCTTCGGCACGGTCCACACGGACGTGCCGGTGCGCTACAGCTTCCGAACCTGCGCCGTGCGCCCCGGCGCCGTGCAGACCACCGTCGGCTTCGCAATGCTCGTCGATGCGGGCCTGGAGGCGTTGCGGGAGGCGGACACCGTGGTCGTCCCCGGCTGGCAGCCGCACGGTGCGTCGGCGTCGCCAGCCGTCATCGAGGCGCTGCGGGCCGCCCACGATCGCGGGACGAGGATCGTCGCCATCTGTACGGGGGCGTTCGTCCTCGCGCAGGCCGGGCTGCTCGACGGCCGCCGCGCCACCACCCACTGGCGCCACGCAGACCGGTTCGCCGCCACCTTCCCTGCGGTGCAGGCGGACCCGGACGTGCTGTTCGTGGATCACGGCGACGTGGCGACCAGCGCCGGAACCGGCGCGGGCATCGACCTGTGCCTGCATCTGGTGCGGTCCGATCACGGCGCGGCCTACGCCGCGCAGATCGCCCGGAACATGGTGCTGCCGCCGCACCGGGAGGGCAGCCAGCTCCAGTACGCCGCGCAGCCCGCACCGGTCAGGGCGGACGAGTCGCTGGCGCCGCTGCTGGAGTGGGCCGCCTCCCGCCTCGACACCCGACTGACCCTCGATCGCCTCGCCGAACACGCCGGACTGTCCAGCCGGACCCTCGCCCGGCGATTCACCGAACAGCTCGGCACCAGCCCGGGGCAGTGGCTGCTCGGCCAGCGCCTCGACGCGGCACGGGTATTGCTGGAGCAGACCGACCTGCCGGTGGAATCCATCGCCACCCGGGTCGGACTCGCCTCGGCGGTCAACCTGCGTCGCCGCTTCCGGGCGCATCTGGGCACCACCCCCGGCGCCTACCGCCGGACCTTCGGCGAAACCTGACGAAGTGGAACCGGCGTCGGCCCGGGCCGATAGGGGCCCGGGCCGATAGGGGCCCGGGCCGACTTGGTGATTTGGTGATGCCGTCGTATTCGCTTACCGGGTCAGGTCCACCAGCAGCTTGCCGCGGACGTGGCCCTGTTCGCCGTAGCGGTGGGCCGCTGCGATCTCGCCGAAGCCGAACACTCGGTCCACATTGGGCATCATTTGGCCCGCGTCGATGAGCTGGGCGATCAGTTCCAGCTGGTGGCGGTCCGGGTGCACGAAGCGGAATCCGGCCGAGAAGTAGGTGAGCAGTCCGGCCTCGTGGGCGCGGTGGACGAGCGCGACGGCCTGCTCGAACGCGAGCTGCTCGATGACGCAGCGGCTCGGGTAGGTGTCGGCGGTGCCGTCCCAGGTGACCTTGTCGAAGCCGCCGGCGGCGGCCAGTTCGATGCCGAGCAGGCCGATCGAGTAGCGGTCGGCGGCGAGCTGCGGCCGTCCTCCGTTGGCGCGCAGGGTCTCCACCCGGTCATCGAGTATCGGCGTGTTCAGGTTGAACGCGGCCGAGAGCACCTGGCGGTGGCGATCGCGCCTGACGTTGCCGACGATGGCGCTCATGAACTCGACGGCCTCGGTGGCCGTCATGCGCTCGATGGCGAGCTTGCACTCGGTGAGACCGTCGCCGAACAGCGACGAGCAGGCCGCCGCGGTGGTGTGGACGGTCTTGAGCATCGAATCGCGAACACTGCCTTCGAACATGGGACGGCCCACATAGGAGGAGACGGGCGCGATGGTGCCGGTGTGGAGGCGGACCCTGGAGATCACCCGGGGGGGGTTGGGGATGCGGTAGGGCTCGACGTCCTCGCGGCTCTGTGTGATGCCGCGTTCGAGGTGTTCGACATGGACGATGACGCCGTTGAGGTAGGTGGCGTCGCGGGTGGTGCCGAGGAGGTGGCCTTCGCCGGGGTCGGTGACGGACATGTAGGTCTGGATGTCCCTGAATCCCGGGCTGCCCCAGGGCTTCGCGGGGATCGGCAACCGGTCGCCGTCGTTGATGAGCGTGTAGGCCAGGTACACCGCGAGGGTCTCGTCGGCGGTGGGCCGGTGTCCGTGTTCGCGGGCATCGGCCAGGTGGCGGGCGATGGCTTCGAGGAAGTCCCCGCCGCCGGTGCGCACCCGGATCCCGCCCTCGGCCGGCTCGACGGTGAGGCCGCCGGACCGGGGCGGCGCGGCCGGGTATTGGAATGCGAACAGTCGCCCGAACTGCTCGCGCAGGACGGCCTCGTCGGCGCGGTGATCGCGCAGCGTCGGGATCGCCGTCGTCATGCGTTCGACGAATTCCCTTGCCGCGGCCGGGAAGTCGTCGAGCAGGCCGGTGGTGAGGGCCCCGATGCGGGCACAGAGGCCGGAGACGTCATCGCTGCCGTGCACGGCGAAAGGCCGCCGCTGCACGTAGTTTTCATCGGCGCGGTGGCGTTTGGACAGCTCCGTCCTTTGCCAGGCGCACAGGTCGATCGCGTACTCGATGACAGCGCGGCGCAGAGTACCGGTGGTGAAGGTACGGGCCGCGGGTGGTGTTGACGCTGTGGAGTTCATGCGATTCCCATCTTGCGAAGGTTGTTGCAAGCAGTCGACCGGCTTCCTTGGTGGGGTCGACTGGTGCTTCGAACGTATATGCTTAGGGGCACGCCGAACAGTGGGAACTTTCGCGGAACCTGGTCACCCGGAGGTGACCATGCAGCTAATCGAATACGCATCCATCCCCCGAATTACGGCGCGAGACAAGAGCCACAATCGACGAGGAAATGCAACCATGGCTGACATCGCTGAATCTGCTACCCCGGAATGTACCGATACCGATTTCTACGACGAGATGTGCCAGTGCCGAAGCGTGCTCGACCTGCTCGCGAACAAGTGGACGGCCCTGATCATCGACGCCCTGGAGGTGCGCACGCATCGGTTCGGCGAATTGCGCCAGCGACTAAAGGGAATAAGCCGCAAAATGCTCACGCAGACCTTGCGCGCGCTAGAAGCCGATGGCCTCGTCAATCGCAAGGTTTATCCCGAGGTTCCATTGCGAGTTGAATATTCTCTTACCGATCTGGGCCGCAGTGCCGCGATTCCATTGAGGCAATTGAAAGCGTGGAGTCGGGACAACGCGGACGAAATTGCGCGGTCCCGGCAGGCCTATGACGACAGCGGAAGTTCGGGATCGCATGACGGCGTGATCACGGCGTGAGCAAAGTCGGCTCGGGTCGGCGTTCGGCCTGGTGAAGCAGACGATTCGGATCCCCATACTGCTCAATGGGAATCGGACCAAGTGTTCAGGCCGTATTCGGTGAGGATCTCGTCGAAGGCGGCGTCGGCCGCCCCCAGCAGGGCGGCGTCCTCTCCTAGCGTGGCGCGCTGGAGCTCTGGTGGATCGCTCCGGCGGAAGTGCATGAGGGCCGCTCCATAGGCCTCGTCGAGGACCGGCCCGGTGGTTCGCCGGAGGTCCGGGGCGGCTCCGCCGATGGCTATGATCTCGGGGTCCAGGGCATTGACCAGGCCCGCGGTTCCACGCCCGAACGCGGCGGCGCTCTCCTTCACGGCCGCTTGCGATTCCGGCGAGTCCTCAGCGAGCACCGACGCAAGGAAGGCCCCCGGGTCGTCGGGTTCGGCCCGGCCGAGACGGCGGGCCAGGAACCTGCCGTCCACGGCCGTCTCCCAACAGCCCTGGGCCCCGCACCCGCAGGTGACCGACGGGTCACCGAAGGGCAGGTGTCCGAATTCGCCGCCCGCCCCAGTGGCCCCGGTAATCGCCCGGCCGCGGTCGACGAAGACCCCGCCGACCCCGGCCTCGACGGTGAGGAACAGCAGGGTCTTGTCCGGGTGGACGCGCCGCGCCTCGGCCAGGCCCGCGAGATTGGCGTTATTGCCCGTCAGCTGCAAAACGCCCGGTATCAGCGGCGCGACTTCGACGTCCTCCCAGCCCAGGCCGCTGGCCTGAGCGATGCGGTGGTGCTGGACGGTGGCGATCACCGACACCGACACCGCGCGGACCCGTGGGCCGTAACGCCGGCTCAATCGCTTGACGGCCCCGCCGATCGCGGCGAGCACGGCCTCCGGGCTCCGGTCCCGGTGAGCCTCGGTGCGCACATCGGATAGTCGCCCCTCCAGATCGCCCACGGCGACGCACCATTCGGCGTGCCGGAGGTCGACTGCCACCGCGAGTGGACCCTCTGGGTGGGCGTGGAGCGTGAAGGTGGGGCGGCCGCGTCCGCCGGGCCGGGCCGGGCGTTCGGAAAGCAGGCCGAGGGCGCGCAGCCGGGCGCAGATCTCCGTGGCCGAACCGCTGGTGAGCTGCAGCACGCGCGCCGCCTCGGTCCGGGTGATCCCAGGCTCGGTCCGCAATAGCCGCAACAAGTCCAGCGCGCCGCTCCATCGGGCGGCCTCGGCCCGGCCGACCTTGGTCTCAGGTTGCATCGGGGTGCCTCCACCTATTATTCTCGTCTTACGAGTTTAATATTCCCCCGGAGGGCTTCATGCGAAGCTACAACAACCCCGAAACCGTCCTGCTGGATGTGGACGCAGACGGGGAGACCACCAGTCCCGCTACGCCGGTACTGGAGTCATCCCCCGAGCCCGATCCGCGGACGCGCCGCATCGTCACCGTCGCCCAGATCGGGCTCGGCTACTCGGTGGCCTGCTTCGGGCCCTACCTGGCCGGGCTGGCCGCCGAGCTCGGTCGGCCGCGCGGCGGGCTGGTGTGGGTGACCTCCACGTTCGGCATCGGCCTGGTGCTCGCCGCCATCGCCGGACCGGCCGTGCTCAGGCTCGGCGCCGGGCGAATACTTCGGGTCGCCCTGCTGGCCATGTGCATCGGGGCCACCGCTATGGCCCTCACTCCGGCCCTGCCGATCGCCGGGGCCGGCTCGGTCCTGGTCGGCCTCGGCAGTGCGGTGGTCGCGCTGACGACCCCGGCGCTGCTGCGCGGTCCCGGTGCGGCACGGCGGCTGTCGATCGCCGTGGGTGTGGCCAGTGCCGCCGGGGTGGCGGCACCGCTGGCGTACGGGGCGCTCGAATCGCTGGGCCAGCCGGGTCGGCTAGCTCTGCTGCTTCCGGTCCCGGTGCTGCTCGCGGGGTTCGCCTGGCGGTCGGTGGCCTCGTCGGGCGAGGGGCCCGCGGCGCGTTCGCGTCCGTCGTTCGGGCCGTCGTTTCTGGGCTGGCTGCGCATCGTGCTGGCGGTGGGGTGCGAATTCTGCTTCGTGGTCTGGGCGGTGGCCCGGCTGGCCGATACCGGTGTCGCCCTTGGCACCGCGTCGGCGCTCGGGGCGGTGTTCGGCATCGGCATGGCCGCGGGCCGGTTCATCGCGCCACGGTTCGTGGACCGTTCCTGGGCGGTGGCGGCCGCCGCGGTGACGACGATGGTCGGGACGGCGCTCGTCTATATCGGTCAGGACGCGGCCACGGTGGCCGCGGGCATCGCGATCGCGAGCGTCGGCATCGCCCCGCTCTATCCGGTCATGCTGGCGCGCTTGGTATCCACGCCCGGGCTGACGGCGCGGCACTCTGCCTCGATCGGGTCGCTGGCGTCCGGAGCGGCGGTCCTCACCGCACCGACCGCGCTCGGCTGGTTGGACAGCGGGATCGGGCTGCGCGAGGCGTTCCTGCTGCCGATCCCGCTGATGCTGCTCCTGCTGGCACTGGCCGCCCGCCGACGCGACACCGACGAAGCCCCCGACGTCATGCTCACTGCTACGAGACCTCGATGACGATCTTTCCCTGATGGTGCTCGGCGGCGAGCCTCGCGAACGCCGCGGGCGCCTCCTCCAAGGGGTAGATCCGGTCGATTACGGGAAGGGCGGCGGCGTCGGCGATCAGGGCGGTGACCGCCTCCAGGTCGGCGCGGGACTGCCACACCACCAGCACCTTGACCAGTTTCCTGGTCGTCAAGCGGATCCACGGTCGGGCGGTGAGCGTCCCGACCAGCACCCGAGTGTGCCCACCGACCATGAAGTAGCTCCCATCTGGGCGCAGCGCGCGGTGGACGCGAAGAGGCGAGCGGTGTGCCACGAGGTCGATGATGCGGTCGTAGCGGTCGCGCTGATCGGCCCAGTCCTGGTCCTCGAAGGCGATCGTCTCATCGGCGCCGACTCGCAGCAGGTGGCCCGCCTTGTCCGCGCGGTCCACCGCCGTGACCTCGGCGCCGAAGTGTTTAGCGAGTGCGATCACGAGTGCGCCGCCGGTTCCGCCCCCGCCATTGACCAGCACCCGGTCACCTTGGCGAACGCCCTGCGTGGCCCGCAACGCGATGCAACCGGCCTGGGGGATCGCGGCCGCATCCAGGAAGGACAGACTGGGCGGCTTGCGGGCGAGGAGCTTCGGCGAGGTCGCGACGTACTCGGCGAGGGCGCCGCGGTAGCCGGCCAGTTCACCGAACACCTCGTCGCCCGGCTCGTACTCTGTCACCGAACTCCCGACCGCCGCCACGACTCCGGCGACGTCCGATCCCGGCACGGGGTTGTGGGGGCGCCGCAGACCGTGGCTGCGCGCGTAGAAGGGCCGACCGGCGAGGTTCTCGCGATCCGATCCGTTCAGGGAGGAGGCCCGGACCTGGATCAGGATCTCGTCGTCTGCGGGGACCGGGTCCGGGAGGTCGCGGACGGTGATGAGATCGGCTGACCCGTACCGATCTTGGAAGACGGCTCTCATGAGGGGATTTCCTGTCTCGCGGCAAGGGATGAGTGTCGACAGTGTACCTCCGACGAGGCACGACAGGGGTTGCCGCGAGACCGTGCACAGCGGCGGGAACGGTCCGGCGGGACGATCGCGAAGCGGCTGAGGCAGGACGGGGCGAACGGGACCGCGTTGTCGCTGCGGTCCCGTCACCTCAGTTGTGGTTCAGGCGGGGCCTGTCACCACTCATTCGCCCCAGTTCGCGGCCGCGCGGCGGCGCACGAGCATGAGGGCCGTCACGCCGGCCGCGGCCAGGACCGCCGCCGAGGCGATGGCGATGGTCAGGCCGGCGCCGGTGGTCGGCAGTTTTCCGTCACCGTTGCCGTTGCCGTTGCCGTCCTCAACCTCCTCGACCAGCTCGGCGATGCCCCAGTTCGCGTTGGTGCTCCAGGACTGGCCGGTCGGGTCGTACCAGGAGTGCACGGCGGTGCGGACCCCATCGGTGCCGTCGTTGACCTGGAGCTCCAGTCCATGCTCGGCACCGACCTCGGCATGCTCCCCGGCCAGCGCGATCGCGATCTCCACCCGGTAACCGGTGCTCGTGGTCGCGGCGGCACTGGTGATCTCGCCCGCGTCGGGTCCGTTGCCTCCCAGGGAGACCACGTTGGTGAAGCTGACGCGGTACTGGCCGTCTGCCACGCCGTAGCCGCCCTCTTTGGCGTTGCCGGGGTTGAGGAACAGTTCGACCGAGTCCTGCTCCCAGGGGTTCGCGCTGCTCTCGTCGAGCTGCGGGTCGGTCACCTCGAACAGGGCGTAGAGCGCCGTCTCGTCCCAGAGCAGGGACACCTCGGCCTTGGCGCCGTCCTCGCCGCCCTCCACATTGACTTCGGTTGCGACCGTGGAGGCTTCGTCCCAGGCCGTGTCCTTGTCCCCGTCGATCTCGGGTGCCGTGTCGGCCAGCGGCACTTGCACTCGGGCGTAGTCGGGTTCCTCTTCCTCGGGGATTTCGGGGAGGCGGCCGGGGTCGACGATGCCCCAGTAGGCCCATTTGGACCGGAGTTGGTCGCTGAAGGGCAAGGGGCTCTCCAGTGGCCGGGGCTCGGTGAGGCTCCGCAGCCAGGAGCGGCCGTCGTGCAGGCCCCAGACGGTCACCGATTCGAGCTGGTCGGCGTGTTCGCGGTACATCGCGAACAGGTCGCGGTAGTAGTGGCCCTGTTCGATGAGGCGGGCCTCGTACTGCGGGAACTCCTCGCCCTCGCCGGGGGCGCCGATGGCGACGTCGAGTTCGGTCACCGATTGGAGGACGCCGAGTCCGGCGAACTTCTCGATGCTCTGCTCGACATGGTCGATGGAGGTGTTGAGACTGATGTGGGTCTGGTGGCCGACGCCGTCGACGGGGACGCCGTCGGCGATCATGTCCGCGACCAGGTTGTACAGGTTGTCGCGCTTGCCGGGGTTCTCGGTGCCGTAGTCGTTGATGAACAGCTTGACGTCGGTGGCGCCGACGGCGTCGAACTGCTCGCGGGCGATGCGGAAGGCGTGCGAGACGTATTCGGGGCCTTCGAAGATCTCGTACCAGCGGCTGTGGCGGTGGATCTCGGCGTTGTTGTCGCTGATGACCTCGTTGACCACGTCCCAGGCCCAGATGCGGTCGCCGTAGTGCTCGGCGAGGGCTCCGGCGTGCGCTTCGAGGCGGTCGAGCATGATCTGGCGGTCCTCATCGGAGCTGCCGAGCGGTTCGCCGGCTTCGGCGTGCCCTTCGGGGTACTGGAACCACCAATCGGGGACCTGGCTGTGCCACAGGATGGT
Source organism: Glycomyces buryatensis (assembly GCF_004912275.1). GTDB lineage: Bacteria > Actinomycetota > Actinomycetes > Mycobacteriales > Micromonosporaceae > Glycomyces > Glycomyces buryatensis. The sequence continues at coordinate 98,988 of NZ_STGY01000057.1, read as the reverse complement.
GTGGCCGTAGGTCTCCATGCCGTTCGCTTCGGCGTAGTCGACGAGCTCGTCGGCCGCGTCGAAGGTGAAGTCGCCCTCGGTCGGTTGGATCGCGTCGGGCTTCATGTGGTTCTCGGCGGTGATCTGGTTGAAGTGCTTGCCGAGCAGCTGTGCCGAGGGGTCGGCGATGTCGCGGGCGTCGATCGCGGCGCCGATGCGGAAGTCGTCGGCGAGGACGTCCTGGAGTGAGGGGATGTCCGGTTCTACGCCCGGCGGGACGAGTTCGGTGCCGTCGTCCTGGGCCGAAGCGGGCTGGGCGAAGGCTAGTACCGCTGACAGGAGCAGTACTCCGGTTCCGGCGGCGAGGGCGCGCAGGCGCCGATGCCGCGCTCGGGGTTGACGTTCCATGGCTTTGCAGCTCCATTGAGGAGGAGGGATCACGGGGTTCCGAAAGTTTCGAGGATTTCATGAAACTTCCGAATGAGAGTGGTGCCATGGTATGGGTCATATCAACATCTGTCAATCGCGGGGTGCCGGCAGGGGATCTCGGTACGCGGTTCCGTTCGTCGGTACGACCCCAGCCGAAGACGTTGCGCCTGCTGATCGAGCCGGTTCGCCGGAACCCCGATCTTCCCGTGGGCGTCAACCTCGACACGCGCAATGCCGCCCGACGTTAAAATCCGAGCATGAGTCGTGAACTAGAGGACGTGAGCACGCCTGCTCGGCTGGCCCAGGCAGGGGAAGGCATCGGCCGGGACGAACTGGCACTCGCGACCCGCAACCACGGCCTTCCGCTGGAGGCGCTGCGCTATGACGTCACCCCGCCGGGACTTCACTACGTCCTCACCCACTACGACATCCCCTACGTCCCCGAGGACACCTCCTGGGCGTTGACGATGGGCGGCCATGTCCATAGGCCGCTTCGGTGGGGAATGGACGATCTTCGGGCATTTCCGGCCGTGACCACTCGCGTCACCATGGAGTGCGCCGGCAACGGGCGGGCCAGGCTGGAGCCTCGGCCGGTGAGCCAGCCGTGGCTGGTGGAGGCCGTCGGCACCGCTGACTGGACGGGGGTGCCGCTGCGCGTTCTGCTCGCCGAGGCCGGGATCGAGGACGGCGCCGTCGACGTGGTCTTCACCGGCGCTGACCACGGCGTGGAGCGGGGCGTCGAGCAGGACTACCAGCGGGCACTCCCGCTCGGGGTGGCGGCGGGCGAAGAACCCGAAATCCTAGTCGCCTATGCCATGAACGGTGCCCCGCTGCCACCGCAGCACGGACGACCACTGCGCCTGATCGTCCCCGGTTGGTACGGCATGGCGCACGTCAAGTGGCTTCACGAGATCACCGTCACCGCCACCCCGTTCACCGGTTTCCAACAGGCAGTGGCCTATCGAATCAGACAGGAACCAGAGGAGGCCGGCGAGCCGGTCACTGCGATCGCGCCGCGCGCCCTGGTGATCCCTCCCGGCTTCCCCGACTTCATGTCCCGGGCACGAGTGGTTCGGCCTGGTCCCGTGAGCCTGGAAGGGCGCGCCTGGTCCGGTACGGCACCGGTGGAGTCGGTCGAGATCACCACGGACGACGGGCGCACCCGGCACGAGACCGACCTGGACGGCACGACCCACCGCTGGGGATGGACCCGGTGGCGATTCGAGTGGACGGCCGAGCCCGGCGAACACCACCTGAGCGCACGAGCCACCGACGCCGATGGCAATACGCAACCGCTGAGCCAACCCTGGAACCGGGGCGGCTTCGCCAATAACCTGGTCCAACGGATCCCGGTCCTCTGCTTGACCTCAGACGGCACTCCGCATCGGTAATCCCCCATCAGGGTGTCGGCGGACAGGCAAGGCCGGCCCTGGCGCGTCCACGGCCGCCGTCGCCGATCGCGGTGGCGTCATCGCGCGCGAACCACGCGCAGGACGGCGTCGCGGGTGTGGTGGGTTCCCGGCGGTCCGGGCCGGGTGCGTGGCCGCGTCTCGTTGACGAGGACGGTCCAGCCGTCGCCGAGCAGTCCCGCCACGTCGTCGGGCTGGTAGTAGTCGCCGGGGTCGATGTCGGTGTGCTTTACCAGGTCGGCCGAGGCGTGGCCGACGAACAGCAGCGTGCCGCCGGGCGCGACGGCGTCGAGCAGTCCGCGCACTGCGGCCTCGTCGCGCGGGTGCCGGAGCGGGAAATAGTGGACGGACACGAGGTCGTAGCGGCCGACCGGCGGTGTGGCGAGCACGTTGGTGCGCGTCCAGGTCACGCCGCGGTTCGGGTCCGACTCGTCCGCGCGCCGCAGCGCGGTCTCGGACACGTCGATCCCGGTGGTCCGCCAGCCGCGGCCGGCGAGCCACAGCGCATCCGCGCCCTCGCCGCAGCCCACGTCGAGCGCGCTTCCCGGCGACATCCCGGACACCTCGGCCACCAGCGTGCCGTTCGGCTCGCCACTGAAGAGCCGGTCCTGGCCGCGGTACCGCTCCTCCCACTGCCGGGCGTCCGCTTCCTCATTCGTCTCTGTCTGTTCGCCCAAGGCGACCACCTCCTTGGCCAGCCTGCCCCTCGGGTCGGCCCCACGCCAAGATTCTTGCGGAAACGGCAAATTCCGGTTGGCGTGATGCGCTCGACCTCTAAGCGAGCGGCCTCGCGATGGCGAAGGGCCGCGTCTGGCTGATGACCTCGATGGAGCCGAGGAAGTCCGCCGACTGCCGCAGGGACGGGAGGTCGATGCCGTGCTTGTCGTCCTCGTCCGGGTCGTACACGCCGGCGATGATCCGCAGTCTGCTTGCCGTATCGGGCCATTCGCCTCCACTGTCCCTGAAGGGCAATAGGACTTCGCCGGCGCCGCTGTCGGCCAGCGCTCGCTCCACGTATCCCTCACTCGGTTCCGGGATGACCAGGCCGTCGCGGATGGTCCCGTGCCCGAACGCCAGGAGCACCGAGACGTACGCGTTCCCGTATCGCTCCCGCAGCAGGTGTCCCGGGGTGGCGAACGGATTCCCCGCGTTCACTGCCACGTCCACGTTGGACATGACGCCCGTCAGCGCGAAGCCGTCGAAGTAGATGACCTTCTGCCCGGTCTCCTCATGCGCGGTGACGATCCGGTCGGCAATGCCCTGCGACAACTCCCCGAGATCGGGCTTGGCCGCGAACGAGTTCCCGTGGAAGTCCCTGGTCGCTTCGGCCAGGGCGAGGGTCGCCGCTTTCGACTCCCCGTCGGGGAGTCCCCGCACCAGGTCGAGGGCCTCGTGTGCCAGTTCGGCGAACGGGCGTCCGGGGTGGATTCCCTGGTGCGTCTGAATGTGCTCGTTGACCTCGTGCGCCGTGCGGATGACGTCGTAGTGTTCGCGGATGCGTCGGGCCGCTGCCGGATCGACCTGGTCGGCATACGCGGCGATCTGGTCGTAGTCGGGCGGTTCGATCTGCCTCGGACCGTTGCCGATGATGCGGACGGGCGACTCCACCTGCTGTTCGTTGAATCCGCGGGCCCACTGGAGCAGGTCCGCCGTCGCTTCGGTCCGGTTGGGCAGCCAGCCCGACAGCACCACGTCGTGCAGGTCGGAGCGCTTCCCGAGCACGTACTCGTCCATGCGTTCGGCGACGTTGGCGCTGTCGGGGATCACGATGATCCGGAAGCCGGCCGCTTCCACCAGGTTCTTCGTGAGGTCGATGCGGTGCCGGTCGATCTCGGCCGACTCGCGGGTGTTCTCGCCGATGGCGACGATGACGGCGTCTTTCGCTGCCGCGTATACGGGTCGCTTGTCGTTCAGGGACTGCGCGTGGTCGCGGATCCAAGCCTGTGCCGTGGTCATGAAGGCCTCCAAGTCATGTGGCGGTGTTTCCACGAGCCAAGCTACGGACGGCATGACTGGGGTGGCATCCGTCGACCGACTGGAGCCCGGTCAGAGCGTGGTCAGGTAGGCCTCCAGGGCCTGGGCGTAGGCGTCCGGGTCCTCGTTCCAGGTGGAGGTGTGCCCGGAGGCGGAGGTGACGACGGTGGCCTGGTCGGGTTCCAGGAGTTCGGCGAATTCGAGGGTTGCGGTGTGGTCGACGGTCTCGTCTGCGGTGTCGACGAACAGCAGGATCGGCATGTCGAACTCGGCGGCGAAGCCCCGCTGGTCGAGATCGTCGAGGTCGATATCGGCGCGGAGTTCGACGATTCGCTTTGCGGCCCAGGTGATCGGGGGGATGACGTCGCGGGCGTCGGCCTGCATGTCGAGCGTCGAGTTCCAGTCCATGACCGGTGAGTCGAGGATCAGGCCCTTGACCTGGTCGGTACCTGAGAGGGCGCGCGCGGCGGTGGAGGCGACCGCGCCTCCCATGGACCAGCCGTGCAGGATGACGTCCTCCGCGCCGTTGTCGAGCGCGTACCGGACGGCGTCGGCGACGTCGTCGCTCTCGTGTTCGCCGAGACTGTGCACCCCGTTCGGCGCGGCGGGGGCGCCCTCGTCATTGCGGTGGGTGACGGCGAGGACGGGGTAGCCGAGCTCGTTGTAGGTTCCGATGGCGCGGAGCGTTTCGGCAGGAGAGGCGTTGCGGCCGTGGACGGTGATGACCCAGGTGGGGTTCTCGCCCGAGAGGAGCCAGGCGGGCGCGTCTCCGAGTTCGGTCGGGACGTCGACGGTCTCGAAATCGAGGCCGATCGCGCTGGGGTCGTCGCGGTAGACCCAGGTGTCGATGCGGGCGGGGGTGCCCTCGGCGAGGTCGCCGAAGAGCACGGTGTCGAGGGATCGGGTGACGGTCTCGTCGTCGGAGGTGAGGACGTCGCCGATCACGGCCTGGCCGTCCTCCCACGCCAGTCCCCAGGTGCCGGCCTTCTCGGTGTCCTCGTCCCGGGTGAGGGTGACGGTCTCATCGTCGACGGCGGTGACGGAGAGCGGGAACTCGCTGGGCCCGTGGTCGACGTCGATGACCTCGCCGGAGAAGTACCATCCGGCGCCGCCGAGCGCACCGAGGGCCAGCAGGAGGATCGTTCCCGCGGCGATCAGGGACATGAGTTTCCATCGACGGCGGGTGTGGATGGTCGTCATGCGGGCGTTCCTCGAGGATCGAAGGGAGGGTCACTCATTTGATCCTATGGCGGCAGGTGAAGTGCCGGTGAACTGGTGGATGCCGTATCCGTGCGGCGGCGATGCCAGGCCGAGCTGGGCCGGGCAGCGCCGCCGCTGCGGTGGTCAAGATCCGGTGACGTACTCGGCGCACCAGTCGAGCAGCATCTGGCTGCCCTGCTTGGCCTGGTCGTGGCCCTCCTGGGTGGCGCAGGTCTGGGAGAGCGCGACGCGGGTGCGGCCCTCGCCGAGGTCGGTCAGTTCGAGGTGCATGACCTCGGGCTCGGAGCCGGGGACGTCCATGGTCATGTCCAGGCGCTCGTTCTCGACCACGTTGAGGTACGTGCCGGTGATCGGGAATTCCTGGCCGTCGGGGAGGGCGACGGAGGCCTGCCATTTGCCGCCCGGCTGGACGTCCTGAGCGACCGATCCGGGAACCGAGCGGCTCCAGGCCTCGTACTGCTTGTCATTGGTCCAGGCCTGCCACACCGTCGCCACGGGGGCGTCGACGTCGGCGGTGAGGTGGTAGTGGTGGGTGTTCTCGTTGGCGGTCATTGTTGCTCCTCGGTCTCGTGTTCCTGTGCTTGCATTGGTGTAGACGCGAGGCGGCGGCGCGAATCATCGCCCGCCGATATTTTTTATTTTGCCGCCTCGTCGTCGAACCGGACTCGGGCGCGCTGGACCCCGGGCAGGTTGGTGGTGGACCAGTTCAGAAGCGAGTCGATGAGGCCCTGGAGCGTGTTGCCGAGCGCCGTGATGCGGTATTCGACGGCGATGGGCCGCGTGCTCGTGACTACACGTTCGACCATCCCGTTGCGCTCGAGGCGCCGCAGGGTCGCGGTGAGCGATTTCTGCGTCACGACGGGGATCTCGCGGCGAAGCTCGTTGAAGCGCAGGGCCTGGCCGCACAGTCGGTCGAGCACCAGCAGAGACCATTTGTCGAGGACCTGGTCGAGCAGTTCGCGGTGCGGAGCGGTGAGCTGGGGGTGTTCGGGGGTGCTGTGGGTGGTTTCCGGCATGAAACCTAGTCTAGTTGAAGTTCCCTTTGTCTCCTAGGTATACATGAGATACCTAGTGAAACTCCACCGAAAGGGACCATTCATGGCAGTCCAGTTGCTGACCCCCGACGGCATGTTCCAGCCCGTTCCCTACCATCACGTCGCGATCGGCACGGGCACCCGCCAGGTGCACGTGGCCGGTCAGATCGCCCGCGACGCCGAGGCCAATCACATTGCGACCGGCGATCTCACGGGTCAGGTCGTGCAGGCCATGCGGAACACCGCCCTGGGCCTGGCCGGGGCCGGTGCGAGCTTCGCCGACGTCGTACGCCTGCGGTTCTTCGTCACCGACTGGAGCCCCGAGAAGGCGGACGACTTCATGGCGGGCCTCGAGCGGGTCGCCGACGAACTGGACCTGCCGAAGCCGCTGCCGCCTTTGTCGCTCATCGGCATCGACTACCTCTTCGAGCCGGACGTGCTCGTCGAGGTCGAGGCGTTCGCCGTCCTCGACTGAGCGCATCGGGGCCCGCGGTGAAGGCAGGTGCACTGCCTTCACCGCAAGTCCCGGCTACTTCAGCTCGCGAGGGCGAGCCGGTCGGCGAGGAGCCGGTACAGCGTCTTGGCGCCCTCGGCCGTCACCCGCACCTGCGGCGGGTCGAGGATGAGCTCCCCCGTCCTCGGGTGCTGGTGGGATTGGGCGCGCTCGGTCAGGCGCCGGGCGTTGATCGCGGACTGGTATGCCCGCCAAGCGTTGTCGCCCCGGTCGCGGTAGATCCACCCCTCCTCGGCGAGCAGGGTGAACAGGCGGATCTCGCCGATGTCGATGCTCGGGTCCCGCGCGAGCAGCTTGGCCGCGTCCGACACCGAGTAGTCGCCCTCCGCCGAGGCGAAGACCTGCCACGCGGTCGCGTCCAGCGCGAGGTCGGCGACCTCGGCCTCCGCCGCGTCGGCCCGATTGGATTCCTGGATGACGAGCTCGGCGATCGCGCGCGGCGACAATTCGCGGCGCGGCAACGGGAGCCGGGCCTTGGCCTCACGCATCCGGGCGGCGAAGTAGGTCTGCGCGGCCGCCACTTCGGGCTTTCTCGGGTCGCCGTTCATGGCCACCAGGTAGGCGGCGAAGCGGGTCAGCCGGTAGCTCTCGCGCGTCCACTCCGGAGCGTCCTCCCGGTTCGCGGAGGTCTCGGTGATCGGCACGAATGCGGCTTCGGCATTGTGGCCGGAGTTGTGGGCGGCGAGCGCCGCGCGCGCGACAATGCGCTCGAACTCCTCCCACCGCTGGTAGTCCAACAGCGGCATGAGGTCTCGGGCCGACCAGTACTCCCCGTGCTCGTCGATGCGGCTGATTCGGTCGAACGGGGAGGTGCTTCCCTCGATAGGCTGCGGGTGCATGGGCAGACTCCATCCTGTCTCGCGGCATCACCTGCCGGGCCGGGTTCGCCCGCCAGGTTCAGGGCGCCTGACCTGGCTCTCAACCCGATCAGGCACCCTAAATCTATCGCCCGGGTATGACACTTTCCGGGCCTGAATTCACTGCCCCGCAGGCAATTCAATCCGCTCTTCACCGCCGGTCCAAGGCACTCGAGGAAGGTGCGTTCAGGCCCGGTCGGCGGCCGAGAGCACGTAGACGCGGTCGCTGAGTTTGCCGATGAGGCGGTAGACATGCCACAGGCAGTCGCCGAGGGCGATGTCGTAGTTCTCGCGGCCGAATCGTTCGATGTATCGGTCGGGGTTCTGGATCAGCCGCGCGGCGTGCAGCAGGTTGCGGCCGCCCTTCCCCGAGTGCTCCTGGCCGTATTGGCCCCACTCGGTGCCGAGCACGATGCACTCGTCGATCCGCAGCCCGGCGGTCCGCATCGCGGCCTCGGCGTAGTCGGGGCGCATGTTCGCCTCCACGCAGCCCATGGTCGGCAGCAGCCGGTCGGCCTCTCGCGGCTCCATGAGTTCGGTGCAGAACATCTGGTAGACGAGCACTCGCCCGCCGGGAGCGAGCACCCGCCGGAATTCGGCGTATGCCGCGGACAATTCCTCGACGTGGACCAGGACGTCCCGGCACCAGATCAAGTCCACCGAGGCGTCGCCCGCCGGAATCGCCTCGGCCCGTCCACTCTCGAACGAGACCGCATCGCTCACGCCCGGATCCGCTTGGGCCCGTGCGGAAAGGTCCCGTCTGGCGAGTTCGATGTGGCGCGGAACCGGATCGATGCCTTTGACCCGCAAGCCGAATCGCGAAGCCAGTGCAATCGAATGCCGTCCCTCCCCGCACCCTATGTCGAGCGCGGAGCCGCCGCCCCGAATCCCGAGTCCGCTTGCCAACTCGTAGAGCATCTCGGGCCCGCGAGGCTCGAGCCCCTCGTCGAGGAAGCCCTTGAATTCCTCCTCTACCTCGGCAAACACCTCATAGCTTCGGTCGAGAAAGTCTTTGTTTGTCACACCCGCTCCCTTCGTCCGGATAAGGGTAGCGAGGGGGTGTCAATATCAGGGCATGTCTTTTCACCCCGGGACCCCTCCGCCGCAGCAGCCTTGGCAGCAAGGCCAAATGCCGCCGCCCGGTCCCCCGCTCCAGCCGCCCGGTCCCCCGCTTCAGCCACCGCCCTTTCAGACTCCGCCGCCTCCTCCCCCGAGCGAGCCGGGATTCCGGGGACTGACCATCGCGGCGGTCTCCTCGGCCGTCCTGGCCGTGCTCTCCATCGGCGCCGCCGCCGTCATCGTGGTGAACCCCTTCGGAACCGACGAGGTCGGGGCCGCCTCGGACGGCGACGCCCCGGCCGGTGACGAGAACATCGACACCGAACCCGAGGTCGAGGTGACCGACCTGACCGAGGGCCTCGACCCGTTCGAGCCCTCCGACGACTACTACGGCGTCACCTGGCACGACCTCGTCTGGGTGCCGAACACTCTCGACTCCGAATGGGACGTCTACTACCAGGAGGAGTCGCGGGCGGTCGACTGGAGTACAGGCACCGAGGCCGACGACCGGGGCTATCTCAGTTGCGGCGACACCCGCAACAACACGGACATCTACCCGGACACGCTCGAAGACCCGGAGGCCTGGTACCAGGCGGAACTCGACCGGGACGCCGAGTTCGACACCGAAGGGGACGAATACGAGCTGGTCGGCGATCCCACCTACACGCACTATGTGATCGACGGCCGCGACGCCCTGCTGGTCGAGTTCGAGAAGCACTGGACCTCATCCGAGGACTCCGAAGGCGTCGTCGAGGAAGTGGACTGGGACGCGCGCAGCGCCTACCTCTACATCGACCTGCCGACGGACGCCGCGACCGCGGACAATCCGGTGACCCCGGCCCGTTGCCAACTCCTCGCGGTCTCCCCCGAGACGGCCCGCTATGAAGCAGGCCTCGAAGTGCTCCGCGGCATCCGCCTCTGGCTCGAATAGACCTTTAAGGACATCCATTGAACTTCGAACCCCCGCCCCAGCCCCCGCGTCCGAGCCGCAGGAAACCACTCCTGATCACCGTGATCGTGGCGTCCTGGTGCATCATCGCCGCCAGCGCCACCACCGTTGTGCTGACCCGGGACGAGCCCGCCGGCGGCGTCGACGCCGCGCCGGATGACACCACCTCCGAGGAATCGGAGCAAGAAGAGCCGACCGGTCCCCTGGCCGCCGAGCTCCTAAAGCTCCAGACCGCCTTCGCCGAGGACGACCGCGACGCCTGGACTGCCATGTTCTCCGGCGACGCGGCCGATCGCGGCGCCCTCTACTTCGACAACCTGCAAGCGCTGGAGGCGACTTCGGTCAAACTCCGCACCATCGGGGAGGTCACCGAGTCCGGCACCGGCACTCGCAAGAGCTATTCGAGCCAGCTCGGCCTGAGCTTCTGCCTCAATCCCGCCGACGCCGAGAACTGCACCCACTCCGAGGTCGACTACCACGTCATGTGGAGTCGAGGCGACGACGGCATGGCCATCGACCTGTTCCAGGACGTCGACTCAGGGTTCTACCGCCCCCAGGGCTGGGAGGAGGGCGAACTCCAAGTGGCCGTGGGTGATCGCGTGACGGTCGCCGCTTCCGCCGATGCGGGAATCGACCCTGCCGACTATCTCGACGTCGCCGAATCGGCGGCCCAGAACGCCGACGAGTACGCGCTGCTGGCCCCCGTCGACTCCTATCTGGTCATGCTCGCCACCGACGACGAGTTCAACACCTGGTACGGCGGCTACGAGAACGAGGTCGCGCTCGGGAACGCCCCGGCGACCGTCGCCGACGTCGAGGCGAGTGACGTCGCCGGACCGGTCCACGTCATGGTTCCCTTCAACCGCCACGATTCGTCCACCATGGAGAACACTCTCCGCCACGAACTCGGCCACGCCGCCACGCTCCAGGGCGCGGACCTGCGTGCGGCCGAGAACGAGGAGAACTGGTGGATGTATGAGGGCATCGCCGAGTACATCGCCAACGGCGACCAGATGCCCGGTCACCGAACCGACCAGACCAAGGTGCTCGTCGCCGGCGGCGGCTGTTCCGACGGCATCGAGGCCCAGACCGCGGCCGACTCCGCCGATACCGCCTCGGGCAAGTACGGATGCGCCTACCTGGGAGTCAGGTACATGGTCGACGAATACGGCATCGAGACGTTCCTGAACTGGTTCCAGGCCGTCCACCACCAGCAGGGGGACACGGCGGCGGCCACCGAGGAGTTCCTGGGAACCGATTACGAAAGCCTGAAGGGCGAGATCGCGAGCTACATCAGCGGCGCGCTCTGACCGAACCGAGCGAGACACCCGCAAATCTGGCCAGCGCCGCAATTTGGCGCTGGCCAGTGGGCTTGGAGGCCGGGCCACCGGTCGGGGCCGTTGGCGGTCTTCATCGTGAGCGCGGGTTCGTCCGGTTACCGCCGGCGGCAAGGCAATCGGCTCGTTTTGTGACATGGAACAAGTCGGACAACGTTCCCAATCACCCGTCGCGTCACACAGGTTGCGGGTGCACACCGGTACCCCTGCACCAGAAGGAGAACGACATGTTCGGAACCAAGTCCACCGCCAAGAAGCGCATCGCGCGCATCGCGGCCCTCGGCTTCGCCGCGACCGCCGCGGTCGTGACCCTCAGCGCCTCCCCGGCACAGGCCGCGATCAACTGCGACCAGGGCCGGGTGTGCATGTTCGAGGACAACCACTACACCGGCAGCAAGTACAGCAACTGGAAGCCCACCGGCGCAGGCAAGTACCAGATCGACGGCTGGGACGGCGACAACGAGATCAGCTCGGTGGCCAACATGTCGAACTACGCCGTCTACCTGTACGCCAACGACGACTACACGGACTTCCTGATCTGCATCCCGGCGGACAGCTACGAGGGCGACTTGGTGTACTACCTCGATAACGATGCCGAGAGCGCGAAGAGCCTCAACCGGCGCACCTGCTAGCCGAAGGCAACTTCGGTACGGCGGCCCCCGCCCCGGCGGGGGCCGTTTTCGTGGTCGCCGAGTCACTCGCCGCAGAGGCGCTTGTCGCCCGACCCGCTATTGGGGGAAGATTGGGCCTCCCTCGATAGAAGGACTTTCGAATGAAGCTCCGCTTCTCCTTTCGGATGCTGCCGATCGTGGCGGTCGCCGCCTTCGTCCTCGGTCTACTGGTCGCCCTCGTCCTGGTGATGGTCGAACCCGAGGTCTACGTCAGGCATCCCGCCTTCTTCTCCCTGGCGGCCGCCATCGCGGGCGCCCTCACGCTCTACGCAGCGATCATGTTCCTCTTCCCCACCCTGATCGTCCAGGAGGACGGCCTCGCCCGCCGCGGTCGCTATGGCTTCGTCCTCGCGAAGACCCTCGAGGAAGGCGACCAGTGGGTGATCGGCGGCGACCGGCTATGCATCATGCGGCCGGACCACACCGTGACGAGGTTGTGGGTCGGCAAGTGGGTCGTGAACGGGCGCGATTGGAAGCAGCTCGAGGAGCGGTATCCGAAGATCGTCCTCCGCTGATGACGGAACCGCCCTTCGACTACGCGCTGGCGTTGCTCGCCGCGATCCGGGACGCCGGCCTCTCCTATCCCGCTTCGTGTTTCGTCACCGGCACCATCGACGGCGCCGCCGTCCCCTGCCTATCGGCCGAGCAGCAGGTCTACTTCCACCAGGGCTACGAGCCGGCCGAGCGCGATCTGGCCGACATGGCGCGGCTGCGCGAGGCCTTCGGCATCCGCACCCATTTCTGACGTTCGCGAAGGCTCAGGGCAGCACGCGATAGGTCACGTGCGTGACCAGACGTGCCGCCCGCGCTGACACCTGCTCCAGTTTCAGCTGCGGAACGCCGTCGAAGAGTCGCGTGCCGGCTCCGAGCGTCATCGGTGAAATGTGCAGCCGCAGCTCCTCGATCAGGCCGGCGGCGAGGTACTGGTTGATCGTGGTCGCCCCGCCCATGATCGCGACATCACCATCCCCCGCTGCCTCTCGCGCCTGCGTCAGTGCCGACTCGATGCCGTCGGTGACGAAGTTGAACGTGGTGCCGCCCTCCATCGGCTGCGGGTCGCGCGGATGGTGGGTGAGCACGAAGACCGGGGCGTGGTAGGGCGGATCGTCGCCCCACCAGCCGTTCCACTCCCGATCCCACTCGCCGCGTACGGGACCGAACATATTGCGTCCCATGATGAATGCCTTCGCGGCGGTCATCTGGTCGATCTCGGCCCGATTCTCCTCGGGAGTTTCGGTGAACCAGGCGTGGAGCAGGCTGGCCCAGCCGTCGCCGCCGTCATCGCCGAAGGGGCGGTCCTCGGTCTGGTTGTGTCCGGCCGAGAACCCGTCGGCCGAGATCGTGATTCCGCAGGTCACCTTGCCCATGGATGCCTCCTCATAGGTCGCTTGTCCATGTCACGTTACCGGCAGGCGATCGGCCTGGTCCCCCTCTCGGATCAGATTTCCGCGTTGGGAACCAGGGATTCGAGTTCCTCCCAGAGCGCTGCGGGGATCTCGATATCGAGGAGATCGAGGGTCTGCTGGACGCGCTCGGGGCGGGAGACGCCGATGACCGTGGAGTCGACCAGCGGGGAGTTCACCGAGAACTGGAGGGCCGCCGCGGCCAGCGGGACGCCCGCTCGTTCACAGGCCTCGGCCATGGCGAAGGCTGCGGCGCCGATCGCCTCGTCACGGTCGCCGTAGCAGTACTTCGGTTGCTGCGCAGGGCCTTTGGCGAGCATGCCGCCGCCGTACGGAGCGGCGTTCAGCACGCCGAGGCCGTCGGCGCGGGCCCGCTCGTAGAGCCCCTGGGCGTCACGGTTGAGGAGTGTGAAGCGGTTGTGGTTGAGGACCACGTCGAACTCGCCCGTGTCCAGGTACTTCCCGATGACGGCGATGTCGCCCGCCGCCACCGCCAGGTGGTCGGCCACGCCCGCGTCGCGGAGTCCCACCAGGGCCTCCAGCGCGCCGCCGGCCGCAAAGCCGTCCTGGGACATGAACTCGGGGTCGTGCAGGGCCAGGATCGGCAGGTGGTTGACCCCGAGGCGTTCCAGGCTCTCCTCGACGGAGGCCCGCACGCGGGCGCCCGAGTAGTCGCGCGTCTGCGGGTCGGGGTCCACCTTGGTCTGGAGGATGAAGCCCTCCGGCAGTCCCCCGTGCTCGCGGATCGCGGCGCCGACGCGCTTCTCGGCGAGGCCGTTCTCGCCGTAACCGTTCGAGGTGTCGAGGAAATTCACCTCGCTGTCGAAGACCGCCTCGATCATGGCGATCGCCTGCTCATCCGAGACCGCGTAGCCGTAGTGGGCCATGTTGGAGATCGGACTGGTGCCGACGCACAGGGGGCTGACTTCAATGCCCGTGGTGCCGAGGGTATTGCGCTGCATGATTATCCGTTCGTTCCGAAAAATGACGAGTCCGAGTCCAGGCGGGCCGGGTCGAGGGCGTGCTCGATGACCATGACACCCGCGCCGATCGCGCCGCTGCTCTCCCCGGTGCGGGCGGCGGCGATGCGCAGATGCCTGGTGGCCAAGGGGAGCGAGCGCTGGTAGATCACCTCGCGGACGCCCGCGATGAGGTGGTCGCCCGCCAGCGCGAGGGAGCCGCCGATGACGATGATCGACGGGTTGAAGAAGTTGACGGCCCCGGCCAGGACCTCGCCGATGTCGCGTCCGGCCTGGCGGATGAGCCGCAGGGCCGGGACGTTCCCCGAGCGCGCGAGTTCGACGACGTCGAGCGAGCCGCGCGCCGCCACGCCGCGCTCGGTGAGCTTGGCGGCGATGGCGGCGCCGGAGGCGACCGCTTCGAGGCAGCCGGTGTTGCCGCAGCGGCAGTGGGTGTCCCCGGCGCCGGCGACCTGGATGTGCCCCATGTCTCCCGCCGCGCCCTGGGCTCCTCTGTAGACCTGTCCGGAGGCGATGATGCCGCAGCCGATGCCGGTGGCGGCCTTGATGAAGAGCAGGTGCTCGTATTCGGGCCAGGCGGTGAAGTGCTCGCCGAGGGCCATGATATTCACGTCGTTGTCGACCAGGACGGGAACCGGGAGTCCTTCGCTCACGTAGGCGGGCACGTCGAAGCCGTCCCAGCCGGGCATGATCGGCGGGTTCACGGCGCGGCCGGTCGAGTGCTCGACGGGGCCGGGCAGTCCGATGCCGATGCCGAGGAGGTCGCCGAGGGGCCGGTCGACCTCGTCCAGGAGTTTGCGGCCGTGCTCGACGGTCCAGTCGAGCACGGCTTTTGGGCCCAAGGCGATATCCAGGTCGGCATTGACGGCGGCGAGGACGTTCCCGGCGAGGTCGGTGACGGCGAGGCGGGCGTGGGTGGCGCCGAGGTCGGCGCCGAGGACGATGCGCGCGGCGGGGTTGAACGCGAAGGTCGCCGGGGGCCTGCCGCCGGTCGAGGCGGTCTCCCCGCTGGGCGCGATGAGTCCGGCGGCCAGGAGGGCGTCGACGCGTCCGGTGACGGTGGAACGGGCCAGGCCGGTGATCGCGGACAGTTCGGATCTGGTGCGCGGTAGGCCGTCTCGCAGCAGCTGGAGCAGCGTCCCGGCGCCGGTCGCGGCCCCGGCTACCGGCTTGCGTTGCACTGGCGAACCATCCGTCACTCCTACAGTGAAGCACACCCTTTTTATTGCGTCGGCGACATAACTGTTTCATAAAGGAGACAACTTTTGCTTGTGCTCCGTTATAAGTCTGCCCTACCGTCGACGTATGGCTTACGTCACGGACACTCGACCCCAGACCTACCGGGCCGCGATCATCGGCACTGGGTTCATGGGGCGGGTGCACTCCCACGCGATCGCGGTCGCGGGGGGCTCGGTCGCGGGGATCTGCGGCTCGTCCCCCGAACGGGCCCGCGAAGCCGCCGCTTCCCTTCGGGCCGAAGCGGTCTACGAGGACATGGCTGCCCTCATCGACGCGGCCGACGTCGTCCACGTCTGCGTCCCCAACCACCTCCACGCGCCGATCGCCTTGGCCGCCATAGCGGCCGGGAAGCACGTGGTCTGCGAGAAGCCCCTGTCCACCGATGTGGACTCCGCCCGCGCCATGACGGAGGCCGCCGCCGAGGCCGGCGTGGTCGCCGCCGTCCCCTTCGTCTACCGCTTCCACCCGATGGCCCGCGAGGCCCGCGCCCGCGTCGCCGCCGGGAAGCTCGGCCGCCTCACCCTCGCGCACGGGTCCTATCTCCAGGACTGGCTGCTGCACCCGGGAGATGACAACTGGCGGGTCGACGCCGACAAGGGCGGCGCGCTCCGGGCGTTCGGCGATATCGGCTCGCACTGGTGCGACCTGCTCGAGTTCGTGACCGGTGACCGGATCACGGCCGTCTCGGCGCAGCTGTCCACCGCCAATCGCCGCCGCGCCGGACGCCCGGTATCCACTGAGGACATCGTGACGCTCCAGTTCGCCACGGACGGCGGCATGATCGGCTCCACCGTTATCAGTCAGGTCTCGGCCGGACGCAAGAACCGCCTCCTGCTTGAGATCTCGGGAACCGAGGCGTCGGTGGCGTTCGATCAGGAGCGGCCCGAGACGCTGTGGGTCGGCGGCCGGGCGGCCAATGCGGAGCTGATGCGCGACCCCGAGTCGCTCAGTCCCGCAGCCGCCCGCCTCGCGGGCGTCCCGGCCGGGCACGCGCAGGGCTACCAGGACTGCTTCAACGGCTTCGTCGCCGACACCCGCGCCGCCATCACCGGCCAGGCGCCTGATGGCCTGCCGGTCTTCGCCGACGGACTGCGGGCCGCCCGCCTGGCCGAAGCCGTCGCCGCCTCGGCCCGCACCCGCGACTGGGTGGAGGTGCCGAAATGACCCGATCCCCGCTGCTCGCCATGCGCGGCATCGGCAAAGCGTTCCTCGGCGCCCCCGTGCTCTCCGAAGTGGACCTCACCATTGAACGGGGGGAGGTCCACGCCCTGGTCGGGGAGAACGGCGCAGGCAAGTCCACCTTGATGAAGATCCTCGCCGGCGTCCACAGCGCCGACGCCGGCACCGTCGAGCTGGACGGCCGCGCCGTCTCCTTCGGCCACCCGCTCCAGGCCCAGCACGCCGGGGTCGCCTCGGTCTTCCAGGAGTTCAACCTCCTGCCCGAGCTCACCGTCTCCGAGAACGTCCACCTCGGACGCGAACCGAGGCGGCGCGGCCTCATCGACCGCCGCGCCATGACGGAGCGGACCGCCGAGGTCCTGTCCGACCTCGGGGTCGAGCACCTGTCCCCGTCCGCGAAGGCCGGCTCGCTCTCGGTGGCGCACCAGCAGATCACCGAGATCGCCAAGGCCCTGTCCCAGGGCGCGGATCTCCTCTGCATGGACGAGCCGACCGCCTCCCTCGCCGACGCCGAGGTGGAGCTGCTTTACCGGCTCATCGGTCGCCTGCGCGAACGCGGCGTCTCGGTTCTCTATGTCTCCCACCGGATCCGCGAGATCTTCGACCTGTGCGACCGCATCACCGTCCTCAAGGACGGCCGCCTCGTCAAGTGCGTCGACACGACCGACATCACTCCCGACGAGCTGGTGACGGCCATGGTCGGGCGGCGCATCGAGGCCGCCTTCCCCGATCGCTTGCCCGGCACGGAGACCGGCGAGGTCCGGCTGCGGGTCCGGGGCGGCGGGAACGCCTGGATCGACGGGATCGATCTCGACGTGCGCGCCGGGGAGATCGTCGGCCTCGCCGGGCTCCAGGGCTCGGGCCGCACCGAGATCGCCGAGGCGGTCTTCGGGATCGCGCCCTTCACCCGCGGCACCATCGAGCTGGACGGCGGCCCGGTCCGGATCACCGGTCCCCGCAAGGCCATCGGCGCCGGAATCGCCCTCGTCACCGAGGACCGCAAGGCCCAGGGACTGGCGCTGCGCCAGTCGGTGCGGGCCAATGCCCGCATGGTGCTCGACGCCAATGCCCGCGTCCACTCCGGGCGCCGCCTCGACCGGATCCCCGGCCTGCTCTCCAGCCTCGACCTCGTCTCGCGCGGCGATGACCAGGAGGTCCGGTTCCTCTCGGGCGGGAACCAGCAGAAGGTCGTCGTCGCCAAGTGGCTCGCCGCCGAGCCGGGCGTGATCGTATTGGACGAGCCCACTCGCGGCATCGACGTGGGCGCCAAGCACAAGCTCTACTCGGTCATCCGCTCCCTCGCCGCCGAGGGACTCGCGGTCCTCCTCATCGCCTCCGAACTCATCGAGGTCATCGGCCTGGCGGATCGGATCGTGGTGCTCCACGACGGAAGCATTGCGGGCGAACTCCCCGGCGGCGCAACCGAACAGGACGTCATGGCCTACGCCACCGGGCGACGCTCGGCAGAAGCGGGGCCGGCATGACCCGCCGCCTCTCCCCCGCCGCCCTCAGCTCAACGACCCTCAGCTCAACCGTCCTCATCTACCTGGCCCTCGCCGGGGTCCTCGTCATCGGCGGCGCGGCCGTCGCCACCGGCGGCGGCAACCTCTTCGCCACCGCGAACCTGGTCGACATGTTCACCCGCACCAGCCTCACCGGGTTCCTCGCCATCGGCATGACCCTGGTCATCCTGTGCCGGTCCCTGGACCTGTCGGTCGGCTACGTCGCGGCCCTCTCCAGCCTCGTCGCCGCGACCACCATGGACGGAGACGTCGGCCGCATCCCGCTCGCCATCGGCGCGGTCCTCCTGGTGTCGGGGCTTATCGGTGGGGCCAATGGCGTGTTCGTCACCGTCCTGGGCGTCAACCCCTTCATCGCCACCCTCGGCACCGGGCTGATCCTCAAGGGCTACCTCGATACCGAGTACAAGGGCCCGGCCGGGGACGTGCCCGCCGTGTTCCAGCAGTTCGGCTACACCAGGATCGCGTTCATTCCGATCTCCACAGTGGTCATGCTCGCGGTCGCGGCGGCCGCGATCTGGTTCCTGCGCTCGACCCGCACGGGCCACCACATGTACGCCGTGGGAGGCGATCTCGACGTGGCCCGCATGTCCGGCATCCGTACGGGGCGGGTGCTCATCGCCGCGCATGTCCTGTGCGCCATGTGCGCCGGGGTCGCCGGGCTCCTCCTGGCGGCCCGCTTCGGGACCGGCTCGGCCGAGGCCTACACCAACCTGTACGAACTCGACGCGATCGCCGCCGTCGTCCTGGGGGGCACGCTCCTGCTCGGCGGCAAGGGCGGCGTGGCCGGAACCGTTGCGGGCGTGGCGATCCTGGCCGTCCTCGACACCGTCTTCAACGTCATGCAGATCGACCCGTTCGCCAAGGACGTGCTGCGCGGCGCGGTCATCATCGCCGCCGTCGCGATCTACGCCCGCCGCCAGCTCGACCGGACCGCCCGCAGGCCCCGGTTCGCGCTCGAAGGGAGGGCGTCATGACCCGGCTCCGCGCGCTGGCAGGCCGCCTCACGAATCCGACGGGGACCGTGTTCATCCTGCTCGCACTCATCCTCGCGGGCATCTTCGTCAAGAACGCCGACTTCTTCGCGGGCCCGTCGCTCATGGCGTTCCTCAAGCAGGCCGCACCCCTGGTGATCCTCGCGGCCGGCCAGTACTTCGTCATCGTCTCGGGCAACTTCGACCTCTCCGTCGGCGCGCTCGTCGGCGCCCAGGTCGTCATCGCCGCCCGCCTCATCGACGGCGAGGAGTCCCGCACGCTGCCGGTGCTCGCGGTGATGCTCTTCTTCGGCCTGGCCGTGGGCCTGGTCAACGGCCTCATCACCACCGCGCTGAAGGTCCAGTCGTTCATCACCACCCTCGGAATGCTGCTGGTGCTGTACGGCGCCATCCGGTTGTGGACCGGCGGCGCGCCGACCGGAAGCCTGTCCGAGGCCTTCCGCACGCCCGGGCGCCTCGGCATCGAGGGCGTCCCGATCCTCGGCCAGCTCCCGTGGGCGCTGCTCATCATGCTCGCGCTCGGCGCGGGCGCGATCGTGCTCATGCGGACCCGCTTCGGCCGCATCCTCATGGCCTCCGGCGACAATGACCGGGCCGCCGCACTCTCGGGCGCCCGCGTCGACACCGTCCGCACCGCCGCGTTCGTCCTATCGGGACTCTCCGCGACCGTCGCCGGGGTCCTCATCGGCGGCTTCGCCGGGGTCAGCGCCCAGGTCGGCGAGGGACTGGAGTTCACCGTCATCACCGCGGTCGTCCTCGGCGGCGTCGTCCTCGGGGGCGGACGGGGAACGGTCATCGCCGCCATGGCCGGCGCGCTCGCCATCGAGGCCCTGTTCACGCTCTTCAACCAGCTGGCGCTCCCCGCGACGCTCCGGCCGACCGTCCAGGGCGCCATCATCATCGCCGCCGTCGCCTACGCCGCCAGGCAGCGGACCCGGCCCGCTGCCACACCCGCCACCGTCACTCCCTCATGAAAAGAAGGTCCCGCACCATGCAGACAACGCGCCTCGCCGCCGCGTCGGTCGCCGCCCTCGGGCTGCTGCTGGCGACCGGCTGCACGACCGACACACCCGCAGACACCCCGGACGAGGAGACCAGCGCCGAATCCGGCGACGAGTGGTTCGTCCAGGCCGAATACGACGAGCAGCTGGCCCAACGCGATATCGAACCCGAAGGCGACCCGGAAACCCCATGGCTCCAGGCCATCGAACCCGAATGGATCGACACGACCGAGTACGCCCGCGAGGGCGGCGACGCGACCGTGTGCTTCTCCAACGCCTCGATCTCCAACCCGTGGCGCGTCACCGGCTGGATCACCATGCAGGAGCAAGTGGCCGTGCTCAAGGAGGCCGGCGACATCGGCGAGTTCCGGCACTCGGACGCCGGGGACGACGACGATCAGCAGATCTCCGACATCCAGGCGTTCATCGATTCCGGTGACTGCGACGCGCTCCTCATCTCCCCGTCGACCACGGCGACGCTGACGCCCGCCGTCGAGGCCGCCTGCGACTCGGGCGTACCGGTGATCGTCTTCGACCGCGGCGTCAACACCGACTGCGCCGTCACGTTCATCCACCCGATTGGCGGCTACGCCTACGGCGCCGACGCCGCGGAGTTCCTCGTGGACAACCTCGAGCCCGGCTCGAAGGTGCTGGCGCTGCGCATCCTGCCCGGCGTCGACGTCCTCGAACATCGCTGGGCCGCGGCGCAGGAGATCTTCGGCGATTCCGAACTGGAGGTCCTCGGCGACGAGTTCACCGGGGGCGACGCCGCCGAGATCAAGGACATCGTCACCCAGTACCTGCAACGCGGCGAGGTCGACGGCATCTGGATGGACGCCGGAGACGGCGCCGTCGCCGCCATCGAGGCGTTCGAGGACGCCGGCAAGCCCTACCCGGTCATGGCCGGGGAGGACGAGCTCTCGTTCATGCGCAAGTGGGAGGAGACCGGCATGACCGCCATCGCCCCCGTCTACTCCAACTTCCAGTGGCGCACACCGGTTCTCGCGGCCACGATGATCCTCGCCGGCGAGCAGGTCCCCTCCGAGTGGGTCCTCCCGCAGGACCCGATCACCGAGGCCGAACTCGCCGACTACCTGGAACGCAATGTCGACATGCCCTCGCTGCACTACGCCAAGTTCGGCGGCGAGGACCTGCCCGGATTCCCCGAGTCCTGGACGGACCGTTGAGCCGACGGATCGGAGTCAACACCTGGGTCTGGGCCTCGCCGCTCGACGACGAGGCCCTGGCCCGGCTCGCGGTCCGCGTGCGCGACTGGGGGTTCGACGCGATCGAACTGCCAGTCGAGTCGCCCGGCGACTGGGATCCCGGACGCGCCGCCGACCTGCTGAAGGAGCTCGGCCTGGACGCCACGGTCGTGCTCGTCATGGGGCCGGGCCGCGAACTGGTCGACGCCCCAAGGGAAGTCGTTGGGTCGACTCAGGACTATCTGCGTCGCGTGGTGGACGCGGCCGCCGCGGTGGGCTCGGCGGTCATCGCCGGTCCCGCCTACGCCTCGGTCGGCCGCACCTGGCGGATCGAGGACCGGCCCGCGGCCTACCGCGAGCTGCGGCAGAACCTCGCGCCGGTGACCGAGTACGCCGCCCAGCGCGGCGTCACCGTCGCGGTCGAACCGCTCAACCGGTACGAGACGAGCCTGATCAACACCGTGGATCAGGGTCTGGACGCATTGGACGGTCTGGCCGGATGCGCGCTGGCCCTTGACGTCTACCACATGAACATCGAGGAGACCGACCTTCCGGCCGCGATCGCGCGGGCCGCCGGGCGCATCGGCCACGTCCAGGTCAGCGCCAACGACCGGGGCGCGCCGGGCCGCGACCACCTGGACTGGTCCGCGATCCTGCGTGCACTGGACCAGGCTGGATACTCGGGACCCCTTGTGATCGAGTCGTTCACAGCGCACAATGCAACCATCGCGACCGCCGCCTCGATCTGGCGGCCGCTTGCGCCGACCCAGGACGCGATCGCCGTAGACGGCCTGCACTACTTGAGGAGTCTCCACGATGACTAGACCCGTCACGCTGTTCACCGGCCAATGGGCCGACCTGCCCTTCGAGGAGGTGTGCCGCCTCGCCTCCGGCTGGGGCTACGACGGGCTCGAAGTCGCCTGCTGGGGCGACCACCTCGACGTGGGTCGCGCCGCGACCGACGACGACTATGTGGCCGATCGCAAGGCGATCCTCGAATCGCATGGCCTGGGGCTGTGGACGATCTCGAACCACCTGGTGGGCCAGGCGGTCTGCGACGACCCGATCGACCAGCGCCACCAGGCCATCGTGCCTTCGCACGTGTGGGGCGACGGCGATCCCGAGGGGGTGCGGCGGCGCGCCGCCGAGGAGATGAAGACGACCGCGCGGGCCGCCGCGAGGCTCGGCGTCGGCACCGTTGTGGGCTTCACCGGCTCGGCGGTGTGGAAGTACGTGGCGATGTTCCCGCCGGTGTCGGAGGCGGTGATCGAGGCCGGGTACGACGACTTCGCCGCCAGATGGAACCCGATCCTGGACGTGTTCGACGAGGTCGGGGTCCGCTTCGCGCACGAGGTGCACCCGTCCGAGATCGCGTATGACTACTGGTCGACGCACCGCGCGTTGGAGGCTGTGGACCACCGGACCGCGTTCGGGCTCAACTGGGACCCGAGCCATTTCGTGTGGCAGGACCTTGATCCGGCCGCGTTCCTGTGGGACTTCAGGGACCGGATCTACCACGTGGACTGTAAGGACACGCGGAAGCGGTTCGATGGTAGGAACGGGCGGTTGTCTTCGCATCTGCCGTGGGGCGACCCGCGGCGCGGGTGGGACTTCGTGTCGACCGGGCATGGTGATGTGCCGTGGGAGGACTGCTTCCGGGTGCTGAATTCGATCGGTTATACCGGCCCGATCTCGGTCGAGTGGGAGGACGCCGGCATGGATAGGTTGAGGGGTGCGGCCGAGGCAGTGGAGTTCGTGCGGGGCTTGAACTTCGAGAAGCCGAAGGCAGCGTTCGACGCGGCGTTCAGTTCCGAATAGGACGATGGCTGGGGCGCGATCGGCGATCGCCGGCGCAGCTTCTAACGAGACGACGGGAGGGGAGCGCCGCGTCGCGGCGCTCCCCTCCCGTTTTCCGCGCTCTACGCGGAAAAGTCAAACTCGCCGTCTTTGGCCCCGGCGAGGAAGGCGTCCCATTCCGCTCGGGTGTAGACGATTACGGCGGCATCGGGGTGCTGGGAGTGGCGCACCGCGACCCGACCAGAGCCATCAGCCAGAGGCCCCGCCTCAACACACTGCCCGCTGTTATCGGGGCTGCGGGTGCTGACCTTCCAGCGAATCCCGGCCAGCTCCTCGCCAGAAAGCTCCTGCTCAGTGCTCATGCTGCTCCCTGCTCGGTGAAGTCGAACTCGCCGTTTTTTGCCCCGGCGAGGAAGGCAACCCACTCGGCGCGGGTGTAGACAATGAGCGAGCCGTCCGGGTGGTGCGAGTGGCGCACTACGACCCGACCTGTGCCATCAGCTAGAGGCCCCGCCTCAACGCACTGCCCGCCGTTGCTCCCGCTGCGGCTGCTGATGCGCCAGTGAACACCGGCGAGCTCCGCACTGGAAAGCCGTTGTTCAGTCGTCATTTGTTGTCCTCCAGCCGATCAGCGATGAGCTGACTTGATTCCGATGGGCCGAGCGCCCCCTTCGCCAAATCCTTCCACACCTCGCTGTAGCGTTCGACAGTCGGTTGCTCGACGAACAGTGGACCTGCGAGGGTGTCGACATATGCGACCTGCGGATATGGGTCAGGCATCTCGAAGAGGTTGAAGCTTCCCTGGTGCCCGGAGTGCGGTGCGGACTCGACCGGCATTACACGGACCTCGATGTGCGGGTGCTGCACCACTTCATGCAGAAAGCGAAGCTGTTCGCGCCAGACTTCGCGACCACCGACCTTCCGGTCGATTACGTACTCCTCCAGGATCACCGTGAATGCAGTAGGTTCGTCGCCTCCGAGAATCCTTTGGCGATCCATACGCACATTGATCCATCGTGCGATCTGATCCTCGGTCGCCGTGCGCTCCTCGACATTCCGGATCAGCGCCTCGGCGGTCGCCCGAGTCTGGAGCAGTCCGTCAATGACCATGTTCTGGTAGGCATAGATGTGGTTCGCTCGGCTCTCGAGCCAGGGCAGGTTGATGAAGTCCTTGCCGAGGTCTTCCCTGTGCTGATCCCACCAGTCCTTCTGCCACGAGTCCTTGCGGATCTTCTCGAGGTCCTCGCGAAGCTTCTCGTCCGACACGCCGAAGAGATCGAGCATCACCGTGAGATCGCCGCGCCGCACCGGCAGCTCGCCGTTCTCGTAGCGGCTGATCGTTCCTTGATCGCGCTGGAGATACTCGCCGACCTCCTTCAGCGACATCTTCCGGGATTTCCGCAGGTCACGGATCTTGTCGCCAAGCCATTGAGATCGAAGACTCGGGCCAGGGCCGGAGATGTTTGCCATGGTTCCTCCAGGGTGTAGTCAGCTTGCCGACAGAAAAAATTCCATCAATCGGCTGGCGCAAGCTTGCGCGGTCCGACTCCATGTGCCACGATATCAAACAAGCACGACAAGGCCAACTCAGGATTCCGGTGACGGAGTTCGTGGGATGGGGCATTTCGCGCGCTCAACCAGAAGCCGACCGGGGCGGGACCGCAGTTTGGTCGCTAGGGGCCCGCCCCGGTCTCAAGAGACAACGGAGGTAACCACCGTGTCTGGACCCATTGTCGCCCACCCACCGGGGAAGGCCAACTTCCCTCCGCTCGGTGAAGCTCAGTCGTTCACCATCCGCTGCGCTGAATGCGGCGATGACCTCGGCACCCACCTGTCGCACTGCCCCGGCGTCATCGCTGCGGGCTACGACGCGCCCGGACTCGGCGCGTTCTCCAGCACCGTCTACCCCACGGTCGGCGGCAACTTCTGCAAACACCAGTGCGCCACCAGCGCCCTCCGCTTCTACCTGATGTTCGGCCCCGTCGAGCTCCACTTCGCGGACGGCCGCGTCCTCACCATGGATGACCTCCCGGGCGGATTCTTCGAATCCGCACCGGAGTCCTCCGCACCCGAATCCGGCGAGTCCGGAAACGAACCTCTCGAGTGAACTTCCGGCACGAGAACTGAATTTCGTTGGGGTGCAGTCTCGGGGGTGGGGGCGCTTGGGGAGCCCTGCATTGGGGGCCGGGGCGCTGGCGGGAGTGGCGTCGGTGGATGGTCGGGCTGCGCTAAAGGCATCGGCGACGGCAGCGGTGGGGAAGGGCGCGGCCTCCGTACCCGGCAACCAGGCCGCATAGGGCGGAAGGGTGGCGGAGTGCGGGGGTGCGATCGTGCGGTGCGGTGCGGTCCCGATGGCGGTCGTGGCGAGACGTGTTGTGCCGCAACCGTTCCACGAGGTGATTGTGACCGGCGTCTCTTTGTCGTTAGTGGATCGGTCTGTGACGTAAAGTTATCATTGAGGTACGCACAGAGATATGGAATTGGTACAGCAGTCGAGCAGGTGTAAGCAGACTACGCCAAGCCTCTGGCCGAGACGCCTTCTGACTGATTCCGAGAACACCGGCCTCATTGACCGGGGCAGTTGTTCTCAGCTCCTAGTGCTATCGGGTCCCGCGGTCCACCGCGCCCTCCTTGGGCCGGTGCAGGTGGGAGACGGCCTTGTCGGGATCACCTCGACTTGGCGGCACGTGTCCTGAACGAGGCACACCAGCGCACACGATGCAACGCCGACCATAGCGGGAGTCATGCGCTACCAGGCACACGCGAAGCACCAACCTGCACGGCAGGGAGTGTGAGCGGTGCCGGGCTAAGGGGCGAGGCATGCCCTCCAAGGAATGACCCGCGGAGCGTGCCGGACCTACATACGCAACACACCCTCTCTGCGGAGGGGGATGCGGAGCATGCCAGGCCGAGGCCCCGGGAGCCTCCCGGACCGAACCCGCCTGCACACCAGACGGAGCACGGGAGGGAAGCGACCAGGACATGACCGGACCGACCGGTCAGCGGGACGCTCGTTGAACGGCACCGTTCCACCGGCACAGGGCCGGTCAGCGGAACGGACCGGTGAGCAGGATGCCCCGTCAGCGGGCTTCACGCGCTCCCGGGCGAACCGGCGAGTGGGAGGCGCCTCGGTGGACTTCACCGGGCCGGAACGGACCGGCCCGGGCCTCGAAGCCCCTGAAGAGAGAGGGGGCGAGCAGGACCGAGCGGCACGAAGACCGAGGGCCGAGAGCCGAAGGCCGATGTGTGATGCCCGAAGCGGGACACGGGAAGGGAAGGGAGGCAAGACGACCATGACGACCATGACGACCATGACGGACCCGAGCTCGACCGCACCCCGCACTTACCTTCGCTGGCAGTCCCGCACGGGACTTTGGACGGCGGAGGCCACCGGCCCGGGCCGGACCCCCGCTCCGCCAAGGGCCGCAGTCGACCGCAGGTCCGCCCCGACCGAGGACCGACCCGACCAGGCGCATGCCGGGCAGGCCCCGGCCACGCACCGAGGACCGGACCACCACCACTCCACCGCTGCGGGCCCGAACCTCCACCGACGACCAACCCCGCCCCGGCAGACCACCGCGACCAAGACTCCCCGCCACTCCGTCGCTGCCAGCCTGAACCTCAAGGGAGACGCCGCCCAGCCCCGGCAACGCACCCAGGAGCCACCGCTCTCCATCACCCCATCGTTGACCGCCTGAACCGCAAGGGAAACGCCACCCAGCCCCGGCAACGCACCTCGGCCCAGCCCACCGCCACTCCATCGCTGCCTGCCTGAACCGTGAGGGACGCGCCGCCGGGTGTTGCGACGCACCGTCGCCATGCTCGCCACCTCGCCATCGCTGACCGCCCGAACACCGACCGACGACCAGCCCTGCCCTGCGACGCACCCCGCACCCCGCACCCCGCACTCCGCACTCCGCACTCCGCACTTCCAGCCAACACACCCTCACCGCCGCTTCCAAACCGAGATCGAGCCCGGCCTGGATGCCGCCAATCTCACCGTGATGGAACGCAGCCGAGAGCGGCGGAAACTGAGCGAGTCGCCCGAATCGGGTGGGCCTATGAATCGGGCTTGGTGGACCCAAGAGACCGCCGAGGTGGACAGAGCACCCTCGATTCGCGCGACGATGGTAGAACTCTCGCATGTCTCAGGCTTCAAGCGACTCATTGCATTTCGTCGAATACGGCGAAGGGGTACCGCTGCTCGCGATCCATGGTTGGACGCCCGATCACCGCCTCATGACCGGCTGCCTCGAACCGCTCTTCTCGGCGCGTCCCGGCTGGCGCCGCCTCTACCCCGACCTGCCGGGCATGGGCTCCAGTCCGGCGCCGGAGTCGATCAACTCTTCAGACGACATCCTCGCCGCGCTCGAGAACTTCATTGACGAACAGATCGGGGACCGGCCGTTCGCGCTCGCGGGTGAGTCGTACGGCGGGTACCTCGCCCGCGCGATCGCAGGTGCCCGCCGCGATCAGGTGATCGGCCTGGCCCTGATCTGCCCTATCGGCACGGAGCTCGATCCGGCGAAGCGGCACGTCCCGGCCCACGAGGTCATCGCCCCCGACCCCGAACTCATGGCGGGTCTCTCCGCGGACCAGGCCGACAGATTCGGCCCGATGGCGGTCGTGCAGTCCGCTGAAACATTGCGCCGCTTCCAAACCGAGGTCGAACCCGGCCTGGATGCCGCCAATCTCGCGGCGATGGAACGCATCCGGGAGCGGTGGGAACTGCGCGAGTCGCCCGAAGCGGGTGCGGCATATCCCGGACCCTCGGTGATCATCACCGGCCGCCAGGACTCGTCCACCGGCTACGCCGACACCTACTCTCTTCTCGACCACTACCCGAGGGCGACGTTCGCGGTGCTCGACCGGGCCGGCCACAATGCCCAGATCGAGCAGCCGGATCTGTTCAATGCGCTGATCGGCGAGTGGCTCAACCGCGTTGAGGAGGCTCTAGCCCTGGGTTGAGGGCCGCACTGCGGGCGGCGTTGATCGCCGTGAACAGCTCGTCGGTGAATCGCCGGTAATCCTCGTGCGCCGCATCGTCGGGGAACCATTGATCGAGCCATGAACCCATCCCGCCGAACGCGGTTCGCGCTCTGGACGCAGCCGCGTACAGCCGCAGCGCCTCAGTTGTGCGGCGCTCGCGGGGAAGCTGGTCGATCCAGTCCCCCAGATCCCCCATCTCATCCAGCGCGGCATCGTTACGGCCGTGGAGGATGTCATGCGGGGCGGTGAAGTACCGAGCCCAGTGATCCATTCCCTGACCCTCGGCGAACTGCTTGACGCCTTGCAGCGCTCGGGAAAGGACGGCCGAAGCGGCTTCGACAGCGGCCACGGCTTCTGTTTCGGTTTCGGCATCGCGGAGTCCCAGGTCGTCCTCGGCAATGTGGACGGCGGTGACGGTGCCCCGTCCCTGCTCATCGACGGCGACCGTGATCGAGTCGCCGCTGTAGAACTCCTCCTGCGACGTCCGTTCCCCGGTGGGTTCGAGCTCGAGCTCGGGGAACACGACCGCCTCGCCGATGTCCTCGATGTACACCGCCCAGTACCGGCCGACGTCAGTCACGCCGAGAGCCACGCCCCGCCTTCCGGCGAACTCGGGCTGCGTCGTCGTCTGCGCGACGACGACCACGTCGAAGAAGTCCACGGCCATCCGCACAGTATTGCGCCCGTTCACCACGGCCGGACGCCCGGCGCGGACTAGTACTCCAGTTGTAAGTCCGAAGCTTGTGCCGCATGTGCCGCAGGGAGTTCGTTGAGCGAATTGATGACGCGGATGCCGGCGCTGACTGCGGCGGTGGCGTTGTCGTTCGCCCAGTTGAGCTAGGCGTGGGGGCCCGCTGGCTGAGCTCCTATCGCGTCGAGCTCGTACTCGTCCCCGATGTAGGCCACCTCGTGCGTCTGGAGGCCGAGCGAGGTGCAGTCGGTGAGGACGATGCTCGGGGCGGGTTTGGCGGCACCGTACTGATCCGAGCATACGAGGCGGTCGCCGAAGTAAGACAGAAGTCCGATGGCGTCGAGTTTGCGGCGTTGGTGGTCGGCGGAAGAGTTGGAGAGGATGTGTCAGGCGGGAGTGGTTGCGGCGGGACCGGTCCCGGCTGCTCAGGCTTATCATCGGCGGAAGTCCCTCAGAGGAGTCCGCCTATGAGAACCACCTTGCTCACGCTCATCGTCCTGTTCGGGTTCATCGCAGGAGGTTGCGGCTCTGTCGAAGAGGAGCCGCCGGATCTTTTCGCCGAGTATGCCGAATCCGCCGACGTGGTCAACGATCCGTTCCCCACGGACTCATGCTGCCGGGACCGGCAGGCCCAGCTCGCGTCGATCGGTGGTCCGGATGCCGTCTTGTCGAGTCTGCTCGGCTACCGGCGCTGCGGCAGGGAGGAACCGCCGTTCTGCGAGCTCAAATCCTCACAGGGGCAGGCGGCGCGTGATTTCGCAGGCGATAACGCTGCTGTCTACGAGCGGGGCATCCTCGTCAAAGACCGAGACGGCGTGCTTGAAGTGATGACGCTCTACGTCGTCGAGAACAACGAAGGCGAGCGGCTGCTGATCGACTGGCTGGGCGAGACCTACGATAGCGGGCTCGCCGACTTCCAGGCTAACAACGGGTATCTGCGCGAAGGGGACTGGATCCTCACCGTGAAGGAACCGACCGAGCTGTCCGATGAGGCCGAGATCGTCACGGTCCCAGGCAAGACGACGGCAACATGGATCCGCTGGGCGATCGGCATCGGGATTGCCGCCGCGGTGGCGGCCATCGCGGTCATCGTGGTGGTCCGGATCCGCTACTTCCGTTCGATGCGACGACCCGAAGAACCGTCCTGATCGGATCGACCCTCTTTCATGCGTCATTCAGCAGGATTAGCGCTCCAGGGAGAATTCATGGTGTGAGCTGCGAGGATGCCGATGTTGGACGCGGGACAGCCGCTGTGATCATTGTTGTTGTGACGCAACTGAAGAGCACAACGGCCACTCAGGCGAGTGTAGACGTGGGCCGCTGGCGGTCGGATCTGGACGCACTGTGGGCGCGCATCGCCCCGGCATTCCGGCGGATCGAGACCAGGCGAAACGCGAAGCGCCTGGCGACGGCGATGATGGCGCATCTGGAACGGCGCAACTGCTGGACCCTGGCCGAGCACGCGGGCGAGGCCGGGCCGTGGCGGTTCCAGCACCTGCTCTCCCGCGCGAGCTGGGACGACGCACAGGTCCGATCCGAGATCCGCGCCTGGGCATCCGAGCAGCTGAGCAGCTGAGCGAACCTGCGAGTGCTGGCCGTGGACGAGACCGGCGATGTCAAGAAAGGCGACTCGACCGTGGGCGTCCAACGGCAGTACTCGGGGACGGCGGGCCGGATCGAGAACTGCCAGATCGCCGTCTACCTCGCCCTGGCGACCGCGGCCGGGCACGCGCCGGTCGATGTCCGCCTCTACCTGCCGAAGGTCTGGACCGACGACCCCGAGCGATGCCGGCTCGCAGGGGTGCCCGAGCCGGTGGGCTTTCGCACTAAACCCGCATTGGCCGACGACATGATCGAGGCCGCGCTCGATGCCGGCGTCGTGGCCGACTTCGCGGTCGGCGACGAGGCCTACGGCATCAACCCTGAACTGCGCCGCCGGCTCGAAGAGCGCGGCCTGCCCTATGTCCTGGCCGTCTCCTGCAACACCCCGATCGCCGTCGCAGCGGGCAAGACCACCCCCGCCGACGCGATCGAACAGGCAGGAGTCGCCTGGCAGACCCGCTCGGCCGGCGACGGCGCGAAAGGGCTGCGCCGCTACGACTGGGCCTGGATCGACCTGGCCGACCAGGGCGAAGGACACGCGCATCTACTGGCCCGCCGGAATCGCCGCACAGGCGAGCTCGCCTACTACTTGACCTGGACCCCCACACCGGTCCAGCTCCAGACACTGGTCACTGCCGCCGGGATGCGCTGGAGGATCGAAGAGACCTTCCAAGGCGCCAAGGAGCTCGCTGCGCTCGATGAGCATCAGGTCCGGACCTGGACCTCCTGGCACCGCTGGGTCACCCTCGCGACGCTCGCCTAAGCCTTCCTCGCCGTTACCCGCGCCCGTGAACCCGAACCGGGCGAGCCCGGCATGATCCCGTTGACCTGCAACGAGATCCGCCACCTCCTGGTCACCGTGATCACGCCCAGCCTCGACTGGCGGCACCGGCTCCACTGGTCGACCTGGCGCCGCCGCCACCAACCGACCGCGAAACAGCTCCACTACCAGCGACAACACGCCTTCGCCGCATGAAAACCCGAACTTACAACTGGAGTACTAGGGCGAGTCTCGTGAACCGTTGGGACACAAAGAATAATCGGACATCCTATAGGGTGACCGCATGGACCAGAATGAACGGCTGCGTCACTCCTTGTCGTTCGGTGTAGCGGCGAGCGCGTATGCCGAACATCGTCCGGACTACGCGCAGGCCGCAGTGCGTTGGGCGCTTGAGCCCGCGCCCGGACCACGCGTGCTCGATCTTGGCGCCGGGACTGGCAAGCTGACCGCCACGCTGATTGGGCTGGGCGTCGATGTCGTTGCCGTCGAACCCGATCCGGCGATGCTGTCCGAGCTGCGCCGATCGCTGCCAGCTGTCGGTGCCCAGTCGGGCAGTGCCGAGGCGATTCCGCTGCCGGACGCCTCCGTCGATGTCGTGCTGGCCGGCAACGCCATGCATTGGTTCGACATGGCCGTCGCGGGCTCCGAGATCGCCAGGGTCCTGGCACCCGGCGGGATCCTGGCCGGCCTGTGGAACGTCATTGACGACCAGGTCGAGTGGGTTGCCGGGCTCGCGCGAGTCAGCGGAAGCGCGGCCATCGGCCCGCGTGACACGCCCGCCAGCTGGCGCGCCGAGACGGCCGATATGCACCTACCGAAGACCGGCGCGGCCGCTCGGTTCGGCTCACCGGAACAGGCGGAGTTCCCGCACGGACAGCGCCGCACTGCCGAGTCGCTCGTCGCAACTCTCGCCACGAGGGCGGGAATGCTGGTCATGCCGAACCCGGAACGAGAGGCCACGCTGGGCCGCATCCGCGCGTTCCTGGCGACCCGACCGGAGACCACCGACGGCGAGTTCACCCTGCCGATGCGGACCGCCGTGCTGCGCGTCCGGCGGCTGTGAACCATCACGCGCGCTGCTCACTGAGCAGACCGGGTACCGGACGATCCGCTGACCTGCCAATCAACACCGTCAAGACCGAGATGTCGCAACCACCGGTCGAAACCGCGCAGCGACCAACAGCGCCAATAACGGGACAAGCTTTAGGAAGGCGCCGCTTGAGCTAGAAAGCCGCTGAAGATGTACGTCACCTGGTCCCAGAACTTGAACCCGGTTGGCGTGTATGTATCAGCGGCTTCATTACCGCAAGCCGCCACCATGACATTCGAGGGATCCGGAAGGTCGGTGGTGGATATATTCCATATCACGACACCGAAAACGGCACAGATCAGTCCGACGCGAGCCCAACGGGGGAGCTTGTGCTGCCTGACCGGTAGAACCATGATGAAGGTCGTAGCAATCAGTAGCGTTCCTGATCCCACCTTGCCACCGCCAAGCAGCACAACACCACACAATCCGGTGATGACAATTCCTGTCCACATCGCTATCTTCTTGAGGGTGTCCATCAGGTTTCGTCCTTTCGTTGCGGCCGGGAGGGATTCGGCCCGACAGAACCAGTTCACCGCGCGCCCCGTTGCGCGGGCGTAAACCGAAACGGCAATGCCGCAGCAACATCGGATGCGCTTCCGGCGCATTCGCCTGCGCGGACACGGAGCGCTCATTGCCGCAGTCCGTTCGCGTCAGCACCCCCAAGGCCAGACCGCCGGCCAGGGAGATCGCCAGAGCGGCCAACGGAGAAGACGACTTCCTGAGCGGTGTCACTTTCAGTCCTCGGCTCCGAAGCCCGACCATCGCCGGATCATCGCCGGGATCCTCTGGCGCACTTGGAACGGCACGACCTGGCGCGCGGTCCCGGATTAAGAACCCCTAGGAGTCGATGCGGGACTCGACCGTCCATTTGCGAAGCCATTCGGGCACTTCGAGGGTGTCGGGGATTCCGCCGGCGAGTTCCTCCAGCTCGTCGTGCTCCACCGAGCCCCCGGAGCGCTTGAGGAAGCGGCTGCGCACATACGCCTGCGCGTACACGGTCTTCCCGACGCAGAAGGTCTGCTCGATGTAGATCCACCGTTCGTCGAAGCCGAGAACCCGCGTATCGACGTCGAAGCGCTGGCCCAGCTGCAGCGACTTGCGATAGGTGATGGTCTGCCCGGCGACGACCGGGTACCAGGCGCGCTCCTTCAGCTTCTTCCAGAATCCGGAGCGCATCATCAGGTCCATCCGGCCCAGGTCCATGATCGCCAAGTACTTGCTGTTGGTCATGTGGCGGAACACGTCGAGGTCGGTCGGCAGCACCCGGAACGGCGTCCGAGTGGTGTCCCACAGGCCCACCCGCTCCTGCCTCCGGGACCGCCACCACAACACCAGCAATCGGACGTAGAGGTTCACCGAATCGCCTCCGATCGTTGGATTCGAGCCCCTGAACTTGGGGTTACTCGAGAGTAGCAAGTTGGCCTGGGGGCGACGGTGCCGCGGAGGCTAACCCGGACGCTTCCGGGAGAAGATGACATCGGCGACCTCGGGGGCCGTCATCTTGACGATGACGCGGGCGGCGTCGCCGAGCGCCGCGAGCTGCTCCGGCGTCAATACGTCGACGACCAGGCGCCGCACCTCGCGGACGTGGCCGGGCGCGGCCTCCTCGAGCTTCTTCCGGCCGGCCTCGGTGAGGACCGCGGCGGTGCGCCGGTCGGCCTCCTTGCACGCCATCCGCTCGACGTATCCGGCGCGTTCGAGCCGGGTGACGGCATGCGAGAGCCGGGAGGGCGAACCCTGCGCCATGACCGCGAGGTCACTCATCGGGACGACGCCGTGCGGGGAGTCGGACAATCGCACCAGCACGTGGTATTCGAACGAGTTGAGCCCGGCATCCCGCTTGAGCTGCGCGTCGAGAGCCGAGGGCAGCGTGGTGATCAGCGTCGCCAGTGCGACCCACTCCTCCAACTGTGCGGGAGTGAGCCACGGGACGTCGTCGGTCGATGCTTCGCGGGCCATATAGAGAAGTCTACAGAACATGGACTTGAATGTTCAAATCAAACGCGCTACCGTCGGAGTTGAACATTCATGTAGCCGTCCCGGCGGCGGATCCTCGCCGGACAATCCACTAGGAGCTCACTTCCATGACACTGCTGCGCATCGACTCCAGCATCCAGGGCCCCAACTCGGCCAGCACTCAGCTGGCCGACCAGGTCGTCGCGGAGTTCACCGCCGCAAAGCCGGGCGTGGACATCGTCTCCCGCCACCTCGCCCAGCAGCCGCTGCCGTCCGAGGCCTGGCCGAACGCCATCGGCGCCGCGTACACGCCCGAGGACCAGCGCAGCCCCGAAGGGCTCGCCGCCCTCGCGATCGCCGCCGAACTGGCCGATGAACTGCGCGGCGCCGACCACGCCGTCATGGCCCTGCCGCTGTACAACTGGGGTGTCTCGCAGCACGTCAAGACCTGGATCGACCTCGCGATCGCCGGCGGCACCGCGCCCGGCGAGAAGCTTCTCGAGGGCACGCCCACCGTGCTGCTGACCACCCGCGGCGGCGCGTACGGCCCGGGCACGCCGAAGGAGGGCTGGGACCACAACATCGGTTACATCTCCCGCATTCTCGGCGAGGTCTGGGGCGCCGAGCTCACCGTCATCGAGCGCGAGTTCACCCTCGCCGGCGTCAACCCCGCCATGGACGCCTTCCTGGACGTCGCCGCACAGGTGAAGCAGGACGCCGAAGAGGCGGCGGTCAAGGCCGGTCGCGCCCTGGCCTCCTAATTCACGGTCGAACGAGCCGCCGAGCGATTTGCTCGGCGGCTCGCCCCTTCCATTGCCCGCGAACGAAAGCGGCGCCCGGCCACGAATTCGTTGAGCGGCCTTACGAAAACATATTCATCATCTTGACTATGTAAGACGGAACTTGCTACCATCCGTGGGAGCGCTCACCCCAATGTTCCCCACTTCCGTGCGCTCGCCTTCATCGACGGTCCCCTACCGCACCCTCACGAGCGGTCCGCGCAGCGGCCCAACCGGACAAAGGACATCGAATTATGCAAATAACTCGTAGACGTGGGCGACTGGCGATAGCCGGGGCCGCAGTCGTGGCGCTCGCCGCGAGCACGGCGACCATCCTGTCGGCGGGCCAGGCCTTCGCCGAAGAGGGCTGCCAGGTCGACTACATCATCGGCAACGAGTGGAGCGGCGGTTTCCAGGCCAATGTCGCCATCACCGCGGACGAACCCATCGACGGCTGGGAGATCAGCTGGGACTTCGGTGCCGACACCACCGTCAGCAGCGCGTGGAACGTCGACTGGGACCAGAGCGGCAGTACCTTCACCGGCGCCGACGTCGGTTGGAACGCCGGCATCTCCTCCGGGCAGAGCCGCGAGGTCTTCGGCTTCATCGGTTCCGGCAGTACCGATGAACCCACGAACATCACGGTCAACGGGGACCTGTGCGAGGGCCAGGTCGACCAGACCGACCCGCCCACGGACCCGACCGATCCGCCAACCGACGAGCCCACCGATCCACCCGCCGAGGCGGTGTCGATCATGCCGCTGGGCGACTCCATCACCGGCAGCCCGGGCTGCTGGCGCGGGAACCTGTGGGACCTGCTGACCCAGGCCGGCCACGAGGTCGACTTCGTCGGGTCGCTCTCCCAGGCCTGCAACCCGGCCGGTTCCGATCCCGATCACGAGGGCCACGGCGGCTTCCAGGTCACGCAGTCGGTCGCGAACGGCGACGTGCGCAGTTGGCTGGAGCAGAACACCCCCGACGTGCTGATGATGCACTTCGCCACCAATGACGTCTGGTCGAACATTCCGCCGGCCCAGATCCTCGACGCCTACACGACCCTCGTGGCGGACCTGCGCGAGCTGAACCCGGACGCGATCATCCTGGTCGCGCAGATCATCCCGCTCGAACCGGACCCGTCGGGCGGCTGCACCGACTGCCCGCAGCGGGCGATCGACTTCAATGCCGAGATCCCGGCCTGGGCCGCCGAGCAGACGACCGAGGAATCGCCGATCACCGTGGTGGACCAGCACACCGGCTGGGTCCCGGCGGACGACACCTACGACGGCGTCCACCCCGACGAGGACGGCTACGTCAAGATGGCCGCCAATTGGTTCGAGGCCCTGGACCCGATCCTCTCGTAAGGACCGAGGACCGGAGCGGCGTTCGATCGCGCCGGAGGTGAGGGCGACGCCCAGGGCCGCGAGGCCGAGGGCGACGCCGATCCACACCGGCGCGATCATCCCCAGGCCGCCGTCGATCGCGAGCCCGCCCAGCCAGGCGGACATGGCGATGCCGACGTTGAAGGCCGACGCGTTGGTGGAGGAGGCGAGGGAGGGGGCATCCTTCGCCTGCTCCATCACGCGCGTCTGGAAGACCGGGACCATCGCGAAGCTGGCCGCGCCGAGGATGAACACCATGATCACGGCCGTGACCTGCTGCTGCGCGGCGAAGGCGAAGACGATCAGCGCGATGATCGCGCAGATCATCGTCCCGTACATCGCGCGCGTGAGCCCGTGGTCGGCGAGCCGGCCGCCGAGCAGGTTGCCGACGGTCAGCCCGGCGCCGAAGAGCAGCAGCAGCCACGGCACCGCCGCGGCGTCGAAGCCGGAGACGCGCGTCAGGATCGGCTCCAGGAACGTGATCGCGGCGTATGCGGCGCCCCAGCCGAGCATGGTGACCGTCAGGACCAGCCACACCTGGAGGCGGCGGAACACCGCCAGCTCGCCGCGGAGACCGGCGCCCGGCTCGTTCGGGCGGGCGGGCACGAACGCGACGATCGCGGCCAGCGCGGCGGTGCCGATGATGGCGATGGCCCAGAACGCGGCACGCCATCCGAGCTGCTGCCCCAGCGCGGTACCGAAGGGGACACCAACCACAGTGGACAATGTCAGGCCGGTCATCATGAGCGCGATGGCACGCGAGCGCCGTTCGGGGGCGACGAGGCTCGCGGCCATGATCGGGCCGATGCCCATGAACGCGCCGTGGCACAGGGCCGAGACGACGCGTCCGACCATGAGCATGCCGTAGCCGGTCGCGGCGGCGGCGACGACGTTCCCGGCGATGAACAGTCCTATCAGGACGATGAGCATCGTCTTGCGCGGCAGGCGGGTGCCGGCGGCGGTCATGATCGGCGCGCCGATCGCCACCGATGCGGCGTAGCCGGTGACCAGCAGACCGGCGGTGGAGATGGAGACGTCCAGGTCCTCGCCGAGCGGGCCGAGCAGGCCCACGACGACGAACTCGGTCAACCCGATCCCGAACGCACCCAAGGCGAGCGCTCCGATCGCGAGGGCGCGTCGCCGCTTGGAGTACGCGGCAGGGGATGTTCGGTCCGGGGTCGTCAGGGTCGACACGCGGGGAGTCCTCTCAGCGGGGTGTTGCCGAAGCGGGCCGGGACGGGCGCGCACCGCCGCCAAGTCTGCGTCAACCGCTTGCCGGGCGTCAAGTAGATTCGGGGGCCTCTCCCCCGGGGTACCTCCCAGCGAGTAGGCGAAGATACGTTCGCACGCTGATTCAGTCAGGGCCTACGGCTCGGACGATGTAGTCATGGATGACAACATCGTGTCGACCGACCGGTTGACGAAACGCTACGGCGACCACCCCGCCGTCGATCAGGTGAGCCTGAGCGTGCGCCGCGGCGAGGTCTACGGATTCCTCGGGCCCAACGGCGCCGGGAAGACCACCACCCTGCGAATGCTGCTCGGCCTCGTGAGGCCCACCGGCGGTACCGCGAGCGTGCACGGCCTGGCGCCCGGAAGCCCCGATGCCCTGCGGCGCACCGGATCCCTCATCGAGGGGCCCGGGTTCTTCCCCTACCTGTCGGGCCTGGAGAACCTGCGGGTCATCGCCCGCTACCGGGGCCTGGGCCGCCGCGACGCCGACGAGGCGCTGGAACGGGTCGAACTCACCTCGCGCGGCTCGGACCGCTTCCGCACCTACTCGCTGGGCATGAAACAGCGGCTCGGCGTCGCCGCCGCACTCTTGGGGCGCCCTGACCTGCTGATCCTCGACGAGCCCACCAACGGTCTCGACCCGGCCGGCATGGCGTCGATGCGCTCGCTGATCCAGAGCCTGAGCGACGACGGCCAGACCGTCCTGCTCTCCAGCCACCTCCTGGCCGAGGTGCAGCAGTTCTGCCACCGCGTCGGCGTCATCGTCGGCGGCAAGATGGCCTACGAGGGCACCGTGTCCGAGCTGCGCGGCTCCCGGGTGCTGCGGCTGCACGCCGACCCGATCGACCGGGCCATGCGGGTCCTCAAGGGCGCCACGGCGTCGGGGGCCGACCTGGCCGACGACGAGGACGGGCGGCCCACACTCACCGCCGACGCCCGCGGCGTCGACATCCCGGCCCTGATCCGGGAACTGGTGGCCGAGGACGTCGACGTCCACTCGGTCTCGGTGAACGAACGCTCCCTCGAAGAGGTATTCCTGACGATGACGGAGGCCAAGTGATGACCGCCCTGCTGAACACCACCCGCGCCGAACTGCGCCGAATCCTGCTGTGGCCCGCGACCTGGGTCCTCGGAGGCATCTGGATCACCCTCCAGCTGATGTTCTCCTACGCGTTCCCGTTCATCGCCTACCGCTCGAACGACCCGGACGCGTTCCAGGGCGGCCCCAGCGACCAGCTGCTGGCCTCGATGCTGCCGCCCGAGGCCCCGACGATCATGATCCAGGGCACGCCCATGTTCGGCGGCGCGATCGTCATGATCTTCGCGGCTCTGGCCGTGGGCAGCACCTACAACTGGGGCACCTGGAAGACCACCCTGACGCAGGGCCCGGGGCGCCTCACCACCATGGGCGGCATGGCCGCGGCCATCGGGGTGTGCCTGGCCGGGCTGATCGCGATCAGCACCGCGGTCACGCTCGGGATGTCGTCGCTGATCGCCGTCATCGAATCGCGCGACATCGTGTGGCCCGACTGGGGCGACCTGGGCGTCGCGGTCGGCGGCACCGGCCTGGTGCTGGGCATGTGGGCGGCGGCGGGACTGTTCCTGGGCGCCTTGACTCGCGGACCGGCGCTGAGCGTCGGGCTGGGTCTGCTGTGGACGCTGGCGGTGGAGAACCTGCTGCGCGGCGCGGCCAACCTGATCGACGGCTTCTCGGCGGTGACGGACGTGCTGCCCGGGTCGAGCGCCGGTTCGCTCGCCGGGGCACTGGGCGCGGCGTCGAGCGGATCGGAGGCGACGCCGGGCGTGCTCGACGCGCTCACCGGACCGACCGCCGCGAGCCTGCTGGGGATCTACCTGGTCGTCTTCCTGGTGGGGACGCTGATCCTGATCAAGCGCCGCGACGTCGCCTGACCCTTCTGGACACGCTGAGAACCGCCCGTCGGCAACGTGCCGGCGGGCGCCCGGCCGCGGTGGGAGTTCCCGACCGGGGAGCGCCCGCCACGTTCCCAGTGTGGGGGCCGGGAGTTAGCCGGTCTTGGTGTCTCGGCCGATGCGGACGCGGAGCTTTCGGGGCTGAGTGACCGAACCCCACCGACGCCTGGGGAGGCCCGAATTCCCCGTCACCGCTCGGTTCGCGAGCAGGTCGGCGGCGCTCTCCAGCACCGCGTTCGAGATGTGGACTCCGGTGCAGATCCGCGGGCCCGCGCCGTAGGGCAGGTACGCGTGCGGGTCGTGGACCTCCTCGGCGAGCCACCGCGTCGGATCGAACCGGCTCGGGTCCTCGCGCCACCAGCGCGGGTCGGTATGGAGCAGCAGCGGACTGAGGAAGACCGAGTCGCCCGCGGGGACCGTGACGTCCCCGAACTTGGCGTCCTCCGTCAGGATTCGGCTGGTGAGCGCAACCGACGGATACAGCCGCAGGGTCTCCTTCACTACGGCGCGCGCCCAGTCTTCGGCGCCGACCGCCTCGGGCCGGACGATGTCGTGTTCGCCGTAGGCCGTCAGCAGCCACGCCAAGCCGGTCCCGCCGACCGTGTAGAGGTTTCCGAGATTGATCGACAGCGCCTGCGCGACTTCGAGATCGGTGAACGCCGGACGGTCGTCGTCGCGGGCGTCGAGGAGCAGGTCGAGCAGGTCCGAGGGCGGTTCAGCGGCATCCCGCGCAGCGCGGCGCTCCCCGACGTGCGCGACGAGGGCTTCGATCCAGACGGTGTTGACGCGCAGGCGGCGGCGCGCCCGGGAGGAGAGCCAGTACGGCAGCGTGAACGACGCCATGCTCTCCTGCTGGAGCAGGTCCGCGGCGGAGATGAGGACACTTCGCAGCGGGCCCTCCAGATCCCGGACGAACACGCTTCCGGCGGCGTCGAGCACGGCGAGCTGGCAATCAGTCAGACTGGCCGGGGAATCCCCCGAGGCGTCCATGAACTCCCGGAGGCGCAGGCGGATGGCCGGGGCCGTCCGCTCGGCGACGTCGCGGCCGAGCCGGTGCCACTGCGCAGTGCGGCGGGCGGCCATCCAGGTCTCGACGTGGTCACGGATGAGGTCGGGGCGGCTGAACTGCCGCGGTTCCTCGGTCTGATCCGCGACGGTCGCGCTGTTGCTGCGGGCCATCGCCCAGTTTGTCCACTCGGGACGGGCGAGCAGGACCCTGCCCGCGGCGAAGGAGCACACGTCGCCGTACTCGTCTCGCAGTCGCGCCAGGCATGCGATCGGGTCACGGTCGAAGTCTTTGGGGGGCAATCCCAACGGTCGCGGCACCGGTCCTGGGGGAAGTGTTGTCGACTCCCGCGAACCGTCTGGGGCTGCGGGCGAGGTCCGCATGTCGGCACCGCGACCGTTGCGATCCATGGTTACTTCGGGTAAGGCAGCGGGTAGCTGGCGGGCTTGACGCTCCCACCGAAAGCGTTGAGCATGAATGCCTTGATCAGTGCCATTTTCACTCCAGTCATTCGGGCGACGGAAGCCGCCGCGGTGTTCGAAAGTCAAGTACAGCAGTCGAAGGCAGCGATTGCGAGGCGGTGGACCGGCGGGAAAGCGGCAGGAATTGCGAGCGCGTTCACGCATCCCGCTTCGGGAAACGCTCTGCCGAAGATCCCGAGGATCCGCTCCCCGAGGAGCGATGTCGACGGGCGGACCAGTCCGCGCTCGGGCTCAGACGGTGGCGGGCGACGGGCGGGCTGATTCGCGCATTGCGTCAGCGCTGCCTGGGCACCGACTTTCCGCCGGTGGCCAGCCGCATCAGGTCCGAACTCAAATCGATGTCGAGCTCGGTGCCGCCCGCGCTGCCGTACTCGTGCTGGTAGCTCTTCCAGGACTCGTCCCGGATCTGGCGGGCGAAGCCGC
This sequence comes from Glycomyces buryatensis, assembly GCF_004912275.1. Classification (GTDB taxonomy): domain Bacteria; phylum Actinomycetota; class Actinomycetes; order Mycobacteriales; family Micromonosporaceae; genus Glycomyces; species Glycomyces buryatensis. Next base: position 57,893 of record NZ_STGY01000057.1, on the reverse strand, counting down.
TCTCCATGAGCAGCAGCAGCTCGATCGCGGCCCGCTCCACGTGCCCTCCGAGCGCCTTGTCGTTCCAGTCCTCGCTGGCGGCGAAGACCGACGTCGGCGCCGTCAGCGTGCGCATGTAGGCGAACAGGGACCGCATCTGCTCGTCCACGACCAGCGCGTGCCGCGCCGTCCCGGCCGTCGCGGCCAACACCACCGGCTTCGCGATGAGCAGATCGTTGTCCAGCACATGGAAGAACGAGGAGAACAGCCCGCTCGGCGCGGCCTTGTACACCGGCGCGCTGGCGACGATGCCGTCGGCGGCGCCCAGCAGCTCGACCGCGCGGGTCAGACCCGGGCCAATGTGCTGCGAGACGATCGCGGTGGCGATCTCGGAGGCGAGCGAGCGCAGGTCGATCACGCCGACCTCGACGCTCTCGCCGCGGTCGGCGGCGAGTTCGCCGGTGCGAGAGGCGATCCGGTCGGCGAGCAGCCGGGTGGAGGACGGATCGCTGGTGCCGCCGGAGACGACGACGAGACGAAAGCGTTCGGTGGCGGCCTGGCCTGCGGGGTCGTTCATCGTTGTGGCTCCTGTTCGGACTTGAAGTGGTCGTCTTGAATGAGTCGCTCGCCGGCGGCGAGCTTGCGGCAGAGCGCCTCTAGCTGGTGCATCTCGGATTCGGTGAGCGCGCGCTTGACCGCACGCGAGACGTCGACGGCGTGCCGCCCGCCGATGCGGCGCTGCGCCCCGCGTCCGGCCTCGGTCAACGAGAGCCTGACGCCGCGCCCGTCCACCGGATCGGCGGCCCGCGCCACCAGGCCCCGGTCGACCAGGCGCTCGACCATCCGAGACAAGGCGGGCTGGCTGAGCAGGACGTCGCGGCCCAGTTCGACCGGCCGGATCGGTCCGTCGTGTTTGGACAGCGTGTAGAGGACGTCGTACTCGCGCATCGAGATGTCATCCCACATGTCCTCGGCGGCGAAGCCCTTCATCAGCCGCGCGTGGGCGGTGAGCAGCGCTTCCCACGCGTCGTTCGCGAGTCGGCTTTCACTGCGGGCCATGGCCGTCACTCCCCCTCAGACCAGCTTCGGGTACTCGGCCGAGGCGTCGCTGTCCTGGTAGGGCGAGGCGCCCGTGACATTGTCGCCGCGGTTGGCGTTCGGGCGCGGCTGGCGGGCCGGCTCGTCGCCGTACTTGGCGCGCACCAGACCCTGGTGCGTGGGCGCGTCGGCCGACTCCGGGTCGCGGCGCGAGGCGAGTTCCTTGCGCAGCACCGGAACGACCTCCTCGCCGAGCAGGTCCAGCTGGTTCAGCACGGCCTTGAGCGGCAGTCCGGCATGGTCGATGAGGAACATCTGGCGCTGGTAGTCGCCGAAGGCGTCGTGGAACGTCAGGGTCTTCTCGATGACCTCCTGCGGGCTGCCGACGGACAGCGGCGTCTGGGAGCTGAAGTCCTCAAGCGACGGACCGTGCCCGTACACGGGGGCCTCGTCGAAGTAGGGCCGGTACTCCTTGAACGCGTCCTGCGAGTTCTTGGCGATGTAGGTCTGCCCGCCGAGCCCGACGACGGCCTGCTTCTGAGTGCCGTGGCCGTAGTGCTCGAAGCGCTGGCGGTAGAACTCGATGAGGCGCAGCGAGTGCGAGGTGGGCCAGAAGATGTGGTTGGCGAAGAAGCCGTTGCCGTAGAAGGCGGCCTGCTCGGCGATCTCCGGGGTCCGGATGGAGCCGTGCCACACGAACGGCGGGACGTCGTCCAGCGGGCGCGGCGTCGAGGTGAAGCCCTGGAGCGCGGTGCGGAACTCGCCCTCCCAGTCCACTACGTCCTCGCGCCACAGCCGATGCAGGAGGTTGTAGTTCTCCAGCGCCAGCGGCAGGCCCTTGCGGATGTCCTGGCCGAACCACGGGTAGACCGGCGCGGTGTTGCCGCGCCCGAGCATGAGGTCCATGCGCCCGCCCGCGAGGTGCTGGAGCATCGCGTACTCCTCGGCGATGCGGACGGGGTCGTTGGTGGTGATCAGGGTGGTCGAGGTGGTCAGCAGCAGCCGACTTGTGAGGGCGGCGATATTGGCCAGCAGCGTGGTGGGCGAGGAGGAGAAGAACGGCGGGTTGTGGTGCTCGCCGATGGCGAACACGTCCAGGCCGACCTCTTCGGTCTTCTTCGCGATCTGGACGATCGCCTTGATCCGCTCCGCCTCGCTCGGCGTCTCGCCCGACACGGGGTCGCGCGTGATGTCGCTGACCGAGAAGATTCCGAATTGCATCGTGGGCCTCGTTCCCCCGCCTCCGCGGGCCTAAGTTCATGCGTTTGCATCTTCTTCAACGAGGCAGGGCAACGGGCTATTCCGATCCGGGGGCGGTCAGTGCGGTGGGCTCGGTCACCGTTCCCGGAGGTCAGGGACGCAGGGCTGCGAGCAGTTCGGGGCCGGTCCAGTCGCGGCGGCCCCCGGCCTCGGCGGTGTGGACCAGCTCGGTCAGGCGGGCATTGACGGGCGTGGTCCGGCCGTGTTCGGCGGCGAGGGCGACGATCGCGCCATTGAGGTAGTCGACCTCGGTGGCCCGTCCCGCCTCCAGGTCGTCCTGCATCGAGGAGCGGGCGTGCGGATCGATCTCGAGCGTGCGGGCGGCGACTCGGGTGAAGAGCGCATCGGGCAGGCCGAGCAGGACCGGAGTCCAGCGCGGCGGGATCGGCGTGAGCCTGGCCGGGACCAGGCCGACGGCGTCGAAGGCGGCCAGGCCCTCGCGCTGCGCCAGCGCGAGGCAGCGACGGAAGGGCCGCTGCGACAGTTCGGTGCGCAGCGGCAGACCCGACAGGGCATTGACGGCATTGTTCAGGTTGAGAAGGAGCTTGGCGGCGAGGACGGGGCGCATGTCGTCGCGGTGGATGAGCGGCAGTCCGGCCCGGTCGAAGGCCGCCTCGAACGGATCGAGTGAGGTGTGGGCTTCGACCTCGAGATCGCCGGAGCTGGCGCAGTGGAAGCGGCCCTCTCCCCGGGCGACCACGTTGAACGGCGCCATCCCGGCCAGGACGATCGCGCCGGGAAGCCGCTGGCGCAGCACCTCGGCATTGTTCAGCCCGTTCTGAAAGCTGATCACGACCGTTCCCGGCCGCAGGTGGGCGGCCAGTTCCTCCCCCGCCTGCGCGGTCGCCGCGGACTTGACGGCGACCAGGACCAGGTCCGCCTCGGCGGCCGCCTCCGGGGTGGTCTCATAGCGGGGCTCGGGGACGCGCAGTTCGGCGCCGCGGTAGTCGGTGAGGGTGAGGCCCGGCCCGGTGATCTGCCGGGCCAGGCGCTCGCGTCCGATGAAGACGACCTCCGCACCGGCCGCGGCCAGGCGTCCTCCGATGTAGCAGCCGATGCTTCCGGCGCCGTACACGCAGATGCTCATGGCCGCATGTTAGGGGGTGTTTCGCTAGATCGCGGACCAACCGCCGTCACAGGGCGGGACTGCGCGGGTCAGGAGGTCCGTGTCGAGGCGATGAACATCGCGCCGAGCTCCAGGAGCCGGTCGGCGAAGGCCTCCGCGTCCAGCGGGTCGTCGCCGGTGGTGAGCCAGCGGTTGACGACCGCGGCCGCCCCGCCCGTCAGGAACAACGCCAGCTCATCGATCCGCTCCGCGTCCAGCGAATCGCCGAAGGACCGCTCGATCCGCTCCCGACTCACCGGAACCAGCAGCGCCGACAGCCCCTGATTCAAGGCGAACCCGTTGGCGCTGTTCAGCACCGCCCGATAGAAGCGGCGGTGCTCCGCGAAATGGCGGGCGGCGACCAGCGCCCGGTCACGTCCGATCGGCACGGAGGCGTCGTCCTCGAATCGCTCGCTCAGTTCCCTCCGTGCCAGGTCCAGCGCGGCCTCCAACAGGAGGCTCTCGCGGTCGCCGTAGTGCTGGTAGAGCAGCTGGCGGCTCACCCCTGCGGCCTCGGCGATGTCCGAGACGGGGACGGCTGCGGTGTCCCGCTCGGTGACCAGCGCGTATGCGGCGTTCATCAGGGCGGCGCGGGAACGGCGCACCCGGCGGTCCTTGGCGCGCGGAGGGAACTGCGGGGGCGAATCCATCTCGAGACCATAGGCGAACGTCCATTAATTAACAAGTGTCGACAAATCAAGACGGCCGTGACCTGCTGCGACGGGTGATGGTTCGATGGTTCCGCGGACATCCCGTCGGGGCGGGACCATGCTGGACGACGTGCGAAGGGGTCGAGGCCGGTACTCGGTCTTCGACGCGCGGCCTGGAATCGAACCCGGAGGGGACCCGGATGAGCGTGATAGTGACCGATGCGCCGGAGCGGAACCGCTACGAGGCGCACATTGACGGCAAGCTCGCGGGCTTCGCCGAGTACACGCGGCAGGGCGACGTCATCACCTTCATCCACACCGAGGTCTTCCGCGAGGCGGAAGGCACCGGCGTGGGCTCGGCGCTGGCGCGGGCCTCGCTGGACGAGGCGCGGGAGCGCGGCGAGCGAGTGCGGCCGGTGTGCCCGTTCTACTCCAAATGGATCAAGCGGCACCCCGAGTACGCCGATCTGGAGGCCGACGCCCCCGACGCGACCGAGTAGCACCGCAACGTGTTGTGCCGACGCCGATCCGCAGGTCAGCTCGGCTGGGTGGCGATCTGGATGAGGTTGCCGCAGGTGTCGTCGAGCACCGCGGTTGTCACCGGTCCCATCTCGGTGGGTTCCTGGGTGAAGTGCACGCCGAGGCCCTGCAGCCGCTGGTACTCGGCGTGGACGTCGTCCACGGCGAACGAGGTGAACGGGATGCCGTCGGCGACCAGGGCGTCCTTGAACGGCTTCGCCGCCGGGTGGCCGCTGGGTTCGAGCAGCAGTTCGGTGCCGCCCGGGTCCTGCGGGGACACCACGGTCAGCCAGCGGTCGTCGCCCAGCGGGATGTCGTGCTTCTCCACGAACCCCAGCGTGTCGGTGTAGAACCGCAGCGCCTTCTCCTGGTCGTCTACGAGCACGCTCGTGAGGTGGATCTTCATGTCGGTTCCCTTTCCCCGTGTGTCTCGGCGGGCCACTTCGAACACGCCCAGGTTATGCAGGGACGTCGATCGGGCGTTGGATGACGCCCGAAAAGCACCGGCCCGGGGCGATGCCCCGGGCCGGTCCGCTTCTTACGGCCTATTCGTACGGGTAGTCCAGCACGACCTCGGCGTAGCCGGCCTGACCGGCGGCGTTCGGATGGAAGGACGCCTCGTCGGTGACATGGCCCAGCAGCCACGGATCCTCGGAGCAGATCGCATGGTCGGCAAAGGCCTCGCGCGGGTCGGCGAAGGGGAACCCGTGCGCCTCGGCCACCTCGGCGGTGGTCGCGTTCAGCAGATCCGCCAAGTCGTTCAGCGCCGCCTGCTCCTCGGGCGTGATGCCCACGGTGGCGTCGCAGGTGGTCCCGTCGAACAGATGCGGATAGCCCACCACCACGATCATGGCGTTGCCCGCCTCGGCCGCGACCTGGGTGTACAGGTCGTCCAGGCTGGCGGGCAGCACGTCGGTGGTCGCGGCTTCGGCGCTCTCGATCGCGCTCGCGCAGGCGTCGTCGTCGGTTCCCGAGCAGGCGCTCATGATCGCGGAGAACCCGATGTCATTGCCGCCCACGCCGATCGAGACGTGCGCCGTCGAGTCGTCGAGGTGGGTGAGCTGGTTCTCGACCACATCAATGGTCTCAGCGCCCGAGCAGGCGTCGAACCGCAGTTCCTCGCCGAGCTCGACGGCCGCCAGCTTCGGGTAGGCGTTCTCGGAGCGACGGCAGGCGTCATCGTCGATGTAGTCACCCGCGCCGGCGCCGGCCACATAGGAGTCGCCGAGGGCGACGTACTCCTCTGCCGTGATGTCCGCCGTGGCCTGGTGGCTGAACGAGGCCACCCCGAACGCGGCGGCACCGGCGAGCGCGACGACGCCCGCGGCGGCGAGGGCCCGCAACGCCCAGCGCGGCTTTGCGTCCCTTGGGAACACGGACCTTTGGAACACAGAAATCTCCGATCGAAGAGTGCGACGGTGGCCGGGGCGGGCGCACCGAATGATCCCGGCAATTGTATAGACACCCGGCAATCCGGGTCGTACCTCGAACTGTCGGCCTCCGATACGGCGACCGGCCCGGGAGAACATCCCCCGGGCCGGTTCACATTGCGCGCCTTAGTCGTTCAGGTAGGGCACCACGACGTCGGTGTAGCCGTCCTGGCCGGCCGCGTTCGGGTGGAAGGACTCGAAGTTGCCGGTGTAGCCCAGCAGCCACGGGTCGGCCGAGCAGACCTCGTGGCCGGTGAAGGCCTCGCGCACGTCGGCGAACTCGAAGCCGTGGTCGGCGGTCACGGCCGCGGTGGTCTCGGCCAGCAGGTCGGCCGCGTCGTTCAGCAGCGCCTGCTCCTCGGGGGTGATCGCCAGCGTGTCGTCGCAGGAGGTCTCGTTGAACAGGCGCGGGTTGCCCACGACCACGATCGACGCCTTGTCGGCCTCGGTCTCGACCTGGGTGTACAGGTCGTCCAGGCGGGTGGGCAGGGTGTCGGTGATGATGGCCCGAGCGCCCTCGACCGCGGCCGTGCAGGCGGCGGTGTCGGTGCCGGCGCAGGCGCCGAGGACCGAGGAGAACCCGGCGTCGTTGCCGCCCACGCCGATCGTGACATGGACGGTTTCGTCGGTGAGGTGGATGAGCTGGTTCTCCACCACGTCCGCCACGACCGCGCCCGAACAGGCATTGAACTTCAGCTTCTCGCCGATCTCGGCCGCGGCCTGCTTGGGGTAGGCGTTCGCGGAGCGGTAGCAGCCGTCGTCGCCGATGTAGTCGCCGGCGCCCACGCCGGAGGCGTAAGAGTCGCCGAGCGCGGTGTACTGGAGCAGGGTGACGTCCGCCGAAGCCGAGGAGCCGAACGAGGCCACCATGAACGCACCGGTGGTCGCGAGCGCGGCGGTGGCCGCGACGACGATTCCACGCACTACGCGGCGCTTCTTGACATCCTTTGAGGACACTGAGTCTCCGATCATCGAGCAGACCGGCGGGCGGTGAGAGTCCCCGCCGGAAGGACCGCGCCATTATAGGCACCTTATGTCCATGTGCGACAAGCAAACTGTGCGTAAGCGCAGCGGCCGTCCCATACCCCACCGACCCGGGGGAACCGTAGCCTCGATCCTCCCGCGGAGGTACGACAAGAACCGGGACCCCCAGGGACCTTGTCACCCGAACGTGGGGCGCGGGCGGGATGGGGACGGCGATGAAAGAATGAGTATAAATTTTGGTATTCTTCTTGCAGAGAGTACCCTCATTGAGAGTACCGAAATCCATACTATCCCTGATTGGAGGCGACGTCACCATGGAGTTCTATGGCCGCCAGCGCGAGCTCGCCCAGCTGAATCGCTGGTACGGCGCCGTGGGGCGCGACGCCCAACCAGGCCAGTGCCTCATCATCCGGGGCCGTCGCCGGGTGGGCAAGTCGCGGCTCATCGAGGAGTTCGTCCGCCGGCTCGACGCGCCCTCGGTGTTCTTCACCGCCTCCAATCTCTCGGCCTCGCAGGAACTGCACAACCTCACCCAGGCAGTGCTGGCCTCCGACCTGCCCGATGCCGAATCCTTCGGTGAGGCCCCCACCTCCTGGGACAACGCACTGCGAATGCTCGCGCAGATCCTTCCCTCCGACCGCCCGAGCGTGGTCGTGCTCGACGAGCTCCCCTATCTCACTGAACACGTCGACGGATTCGAGGGGAGCCTCCAGACCGTCTGGGACCGGATCATGTCCCGCAAACCGGTGCTCCTCCTGCTCGTCGGTTCGGATCTGTCGATCATGCAGGCGCTCAACACGCATGAGCGGCCGTTCTACCAGCGCGGCAACCCGGTGCTCATCGAACCGCTGACCGCCGCCGACGTGCAGGACATGACCGGTCTGCCTCCGGCGCAGGCCATCGACGCCCGGATCGTCACCGGCGGGATGCCCCGGCTGTGCGTGCAATGGCCTCGCGGCGCGAGCCTGGAGCGGTTCCTGGAACTCGCGCTGGCCGACCCGGCCGACCCGTTCATCACGTCTGGAGAACTCGCCATCAGCGGCGAGTTCCCTCCGGATACCCATGCGCCACAGGTGCTCTCGGCGATCTCATCCGGTGAGCGCACATTCACCTCCACTTTGGGCGATCTCGACCTGAGTCGCATGACCCTCTCCCGGGCCCTCACGCGGCTGACCGAGAAGGGCATCGTCGCGGCCGAGACTCCATTGTCGACTAAGCCGTCGCGCGAGACCCGGTACCGCATCACCGACTCGTACCTGCGGTTCTGGCTGTACTTGTTGCAGCCGGCGCTCGGCATGGTGCAGCGCGGCCGGGGCGACCGGGCCGCCCGCCGCATCCTGGCGGGCTGGCCCGCCTGGCGCGGGAGGGCGGTGGAGCCACTGGTCCGGGAGTCATTGGCGCGCTTGGTGCCGGATGCGGGCGAGGATTGGGCCGACGCGGATGCGACCGTCGAGGTCGGGGGTTACTGGACCCGCTCGAATGATGTCGAGATCGACCTGGTCGGCACCGATCGGAGGCCGATCGCGAAGCGCATCGGCTACCTCGGGTCGGTCAAGTGGCACGAGTCCGTGCGGCTGGCCCGGAAGGACTTCACGGCGCTCGCCGCCGTCGTGGCCCGCGTTCCAGGGGCGACCGAGGAGACCCCGCTGATCGGCGTCTCCAGGGTGCGAAGTGAGGCCGGCCCTTGGACGACCGTGTACTCCGCGGAGGACCTGGTCGACGCCTGGCGGTAGCGGACGCGTTCGCCCGAATGCGGCGGGACCCGCGGAGCAGCTCGCGGGTCCCGCCGGGGATATTGAAGAATCAGATGGCATCGGTCAGGGCACGGCCGGGAGGTTCGCGCCCCTTACTCCGCCATCAGCCGCCTGAAGCGACCGGGACGTTCACGTCATCCACATTGATGTGTCCCCAGTCGCCGGTGTCGTCGTCCACCACCTCGATGTGGTAGCGGCCGCCGACGAGGTCGGCGGCGTCCCACTCGTATCGGAGGTACTGCTCGCCGTCGGCGCCGGTCCGGGTCCGGACGCGCTCACCGGTGGCGGCGTCGACCAGATCGATGCGCAGGTTGTCGGCGTCTTTCCCGCCGGAGAGCAGGAAGTCGATGCGCCCGTCGCCGCCAAGGGTGAATTCCGCCGACCGCAGGCTGCCGGTGGCACCGTCGCCGCCGGAGTCGGGGTTGAAGCCCCACAGGTGGCACCGGTCGGTCGAATCCCAGGCGTTGGCCTGTCGGAAGGGCCCGCCCCAGCCCCAGTTGGTCGCGTCGGTGACGTGCCCGTCGGTGAACGCGTCGCCCGAGGCGGTCCAGCCCTCCAGGCTGCACGACTCGAAGTCGTGGTTCGCGAGGTCGGCGGTGTCGGTCTCGGGTGCGGGGTCCTCGAAGTGCGACGGGACGGTCTCGCCGTAGATCGAGGACAGGTTCCACACCTTCATGGAGCCCACGGTGACGTCGCCGTCGGCGAAGATCCGCAGGCTGGTCGAGTCGGCCAGGGTCGGGTAGACCCGGGTCGTCATGAGCCGGTCGTCGGCGAAGACCTCCAGCATCGAGCGGTCCACGAAGGCGTGGAAGGTGACCGTGCCGTCGTCCGCGACGGTGAACTCGCCGGAGTGAACGCCCTTGGCCGTGTCGGGGTCGAGGCTGGAGCGGTCCCGGTCGACGGCGTAGGTCGAGGCATCGCGATCGATCGTGAAGCTCGTGCCCTCAGTGCCGTCGCCGCTGCGGCGCAGTTCGACTCCGAGGGAGGAGGCCGACGCCGCGTCCAGTTCGATCTCGACTTCGAGCGTGTCGGTCATGTCCCCTTGGGCGGCTTCGAGAACGGCATTGGCCGCTTCGAGCCCGAGCCCCTGCTCGTCCACGATGGCGCCGCCGCGCAGCGAGGAGAACTCGTCCAGCGGGGAGACGCCGACGGTACCGTCGTCCTTGAGGGCGAGTTCGACCGGCATGCCCATGGTGTGGGCCCAGCCGGCGTCGTAGTGGTCCTGATCGGTGCGTCCGTCCTGGGTGATGGTGAACATGACGCTGCGGCCGTCGGGCGTCACCATGCCTGAGGGTCCGGTGAAGTGGTCGCCGTAGTCGAGCAGCTGCGGCTCCTCGGAGTCGGGGATGAACCGCTTGGCCTCGGCGTCCCAGGTGCCGACCCAGTAGGGGACGGACTTGGAGTTGCGCTCGTCGTAGCGGTCGGGCCAGTGGGCGTTGATGGCGAAGATGTGCTTCTGGTTGCCCTCGGCGTCCTGTCCGACCGGCAGCAGCACCGGCAGTTCCCAGATCTCGCTGCCCTGCGGGTGGTTCGCGAGGTCGCCTTCGAACAGCGGGCCCTCATAGGTCCAGTCGGTGAGGTTGGTGGAGGTGTACAGCAGGGCGGTGCCGCCGACGGCCTCGCCGCCGCCCTCCTGCCGGACCCCGGAGCCGACCAGCTGGTACCAGGTGTCGCCCTCCTGCCACACGAACGGGTCGCGGAAGTGTCCGTATTGGACTTCGAGGCCGTCGCCGACCGGTTGATCCGGGGTCTGGGTGGTGACGATCTCGGGGTACATCTCCCAGTCGGGGAGGTTCCCTTCGAGGGTGGTCGGGGTGGCCAGGCCGGTCTGCTGGAACAGTTCGGCCGAGTCGTTCCCGGCGGTGAAGAACAGGACGGGGTCGCCGTTCTCGTCGTAGGTGGCCGAGCCGGACCAGACGCCGTCGGGCGAGACCGAGTCCTTGGTGGGACTCAGGGCGACCGGGGCGTCCTCCCAATTGACCAGGTCGTCGGAGACCATATGTCCCCAGTGGATCTGGTGCCAGAAGGGCCCTTGGGGATTGAACTGGTAGAACAGGTGGTACTGGCCGTTGTAGTAGAACGGCGCGTGCGGTTCGTTCATCCAGTGTTCGGGCGGCAGGAAGTGGTATTGCGGCCGGTAGCGGTCGCCGTCGTAGCGGGAGCGGTCGTAGCCGGTCTCGGCCTCCGGCGGGTTTCCCTCGCCGTCGAGGCCGGAGGCGTAGGACGCGGCGATCTCCTCGCCGGTCGGGACGGTGCGCGTGATGTCAAGCTCGTCGATCAGGCCGTTGAACATATTGGCACTGAAGGGCCCGACCGGAGCGGCGTCATTGTGCCTTCCGACGATGAGGTCCGCGTCCGCGGCGGCGATGAAGCCGCCCGCCGGGACCTCGGTCGCGGCGATCTGTTCGCCATTGCGGTAGAGCGCGAGGCTTCCGGCGTCGCCGTCGTAGACGCCGACGATATGGGTCCAGGCGTCCTTGGGAAGTTCGGCGCCGTCCGGGCTCGTCAGGCTGTGCCAGGCGGTGCCGTCGCCGATGCCGAAGGTGAGGGTTCCGAAGCGGCCCATGCCGAGTTCGTAGCCCCGGTTGGCGTTCCGGTCCTGCTGATTGACGATGACCGAGGGCTTGCCGCCGTCGCCCCATTCGTAGGAGCGCGGGGCCACCCAGGCCTCGATCGCGAGCGTCGAGCCGGGCACGTGCGCTTCCGAGGCGGGGCGGGTCACCGTGGTCGAGTAGCCGTCGAACAGGAGCGCGCCACCGTGGACACCGCCTCGCCACAGCGGATCGGAGTCGGGTTTGTCGGCGGCGTCGTTGAAGACGTATTCGACGTGGTCGGTCACGCTGGCCCCACTGTCGGCCGCATCGGTGCCGGAGCCCTCGTCGAACGCCCAGTGGGCATCGATGGTCTCGGCGGGCGGATCCGTCGGCGGGTCGATGATCGGGGATTCGTGATAGGTCTGAACCACATCCAGATTGAGGTGCCCGAAGCCGCCGGTCGCGGTGTCGACGGCCATGAGGTAGAGGTCCTCGCCGAGGTATTCCGAGGCGTCCCAGGCGAAGTCGCCGAGCCGCTCAGTGTCCGCGAAGCCGGTGTTGGTGGTGCGCATCAGCTCTGCGTCGTCGCTCGCGCGCATGAGGGCGAGGTAGAGGTTCTCGGGATCGTTGCCGCCGCCGAGTTTGAAGGAGAGGTGGCCGGACCCGCCGAGGGTGAAGCTCTCCGAGCGCATCCGCCCGGTGGCGGCGTCGCCGCCCGAGGCGTAGCCCCAGTAGTGGTACTGGCCTTCGCGCTCGAAGCAGCAGCCCCACCCCCAGTCGGCGGCGTTGCTGACGCCGGCGCTGGAGAAGGCGTCGCCCTCGATGACCTGCCAGCCGGTGAGGTCACCGGTCTCGAAGCCGCCGTTGGGGACCTGGGGTTCGGCGGCGTGGGCAATCGCCACGGTCAGGGTCGCGGCGAGGGCAGAAGTGGCCGCGACCAGGGCGATCGCGGCTCGGCGCCATCGCCTTCGGGGCCCGCCCGATAGGATTGCGGGCAAGGGGCTTGTACGTAGCATCGTTGCTCCTGATTCCCACCCCGTTGCAGCGGGGTGTGTCTCGACCGCTCACACGGTCAGATGTCGGTCGGACCGCCCTTCGGCGTGGCTGCGCCTTCGGGCGGACCGACCGACCCTCGTTCCACCAGCGGGCATGGTTCCAAAGTGGTGCCCGCGGCAGTCTCCTCCTGATTCTCGTCGTCTCGGTTCGGCTTGCCGCGTTCGATGTCGGCGATGAGCAGGGCGGCGGCGCGGCGGCCCATCGCGTAGTGGGGCAGGGCCACCGTGGTCAGGCCGGGTTCGAGTTCGGCGGCGACGAGCTCCTGGTCGTCGTAGCCGATCACGGACACGTCGCCGGGGATCGCGAGCCCGAGCTTGCGGGCGGCCCGGTAGGCGCCCATGGCCATGCGGTCGTTGTAGCAGAACAGCGCGGTGGGTCGGTCGGGCCGCGACAGCAGTTCGCGCGCGCCGCGCTCGCCGCCGGCACTGTCGGCGTGGTCCGTCCAGATCAGACTCTCGTCGAACGCATCTGCCTCGGTCAAGGTGCGCCGGAAGCCCTCCAGGCGGAGCCGCGCGGCGGGGACGTCCTCGGCCTCGGTGATGTGCCCGATGCACCGGTGACCGGCTTCGAGCAGCCGCCTGGCGGCGGTCCGGCCGCCCTCGACCTCGTCGGGGACGACGGCGGCCGTCCCGTCGGTCCCGGTTTCGGAGTCGAGCACCACGACCGGCCTGTCCCGCAATGCCTCCGGCACCTCGACTACGCGGTGGTACATGGTGGCGTAGAGGATCCCGTCGACCTGGCGCGACAGCATCACCTCGATGGCCGCAGCCTCCATCGCCGACGAGCCGGCGGTGTCGATGAGCTCCACCAGGTATCCGGCCTCCCAGGCCGCGTCCTGGACGCCCTGGATCATGCGTCCGGCATAGGGCGTGGTGACGATCTGGTCGGAGATCATTCCGAGGGTGTGGGTCCGCTGCGTGCGCAGGCTGCGGGCCAGCCGATTGGGGGTGTACCCCAGCTCGGCGGCGGCCTCGATGACGCGGAGCCGGGTCGGCTCGGAGACGCGGGCGCCCTCAGAGTTGTTGAGCACCAGGGAGACCACGCCGGGAGAGACCCCGGCGAGACGGGCCACGTCCTTGATCTTCGGGCGCACACCGAACCTGCTCTCGCTGTCGAACCGTCTGCTAAATCGATTTATCAGATCGATGGATAGATCATCGGCTATCCAGACGGGCGAAGTCAACCCCGGTTTACCGAACCGTTATCGCAGGGCGCCCATGGCATTGCCGTAGGTATCGAGCAGGCTCGGAAATGACGCTGGCCGGGGCCGGGACGCCAAGACGGTCCGGCCCGGCACACGTCCGCCGGCAGATTGCCCCAGGAAGGTCAGCCGAAGGCGCTCCCGCCCGACGGGTGTCCGCCCTGGAAAACTCCCACCGGGTGAATATGTGTCCGCCGTCTCAGGAAATCGGACTTGCGGCTGACGTAGCGTCAGCCAATACCGTCGATGGAGTCCTGAACGGAACGCACCGATGAGTTGAGGAGAGCGATGCGCACCTGGTCAACCGCCGAGGTCGCCCGCATGACGGGCGTGACCGCGCGAACCCTGCGTCACTACGACGCGATCGGGCTCCTGGAGCCCGCGGCGACCGGGCACGGCGGCATCCGCCATTACGGCGAGCCGGAGTTGCTGCGCTTGCAGCAGATCCTATTGCTGAAGCGCCTCGGACTGGGGTTGGACGTCGTCGCCGAGATCCTTGACGGCGGCCTCGCCGAAGTCGAGGCGCTCAAGCGCCATGCCGATCAGCTGCACGTGGAGCGACGGCGCCTTGATCTGCTGTCCGCCACCGTCGATGCGACCATCCGACAACTCGAAGGAGGCCAGGAAATGGCACCCGAAACCTGGTTCGACGGCCTTGACGCCGGAAAGCAGGCCCAATACGAAGCCGAGGCCCGCAGCAGGTGGGGCGACGCGGTCGTGGACGCCGGAGAGGAGGCGATTCGAGCCATGACGCCCGAGGAGCGCACGCGGATCCCCGCGATCTTCGCGGACCTCCACCGTCGACTCGCCGAACTCCGAGAGGGAGGCGCCGGCGCGGACAACGCGGGCGTCCAGGCGATCGTCGGCGAGCACTACCGCTTCATCGAACGCCTCTGGGGCACCGAGCCGACCGCCGAGGCCTACAAGGGACTCGGCGCGCTCTACACGGAGGACCCGGCGTTCGCCACGACCTTCGACGAGGTGGCCATGGGCCTCGCGAGGTATCTGCGAGAAGCGATGGACGCCTACGCCGAAGCGAACCTCGACTAACCAGGAAGGGACGGCGGCCGAGCGCCGCCGTCCCGCCCGGCCTGCTCCAACCCCAACCCGAACTCGTGCCTCTGCCTCCAATCGGCGCGCCACTTCGACGAGCTCCGCGATCGCTGGTCGGCGGAACTGGGGCCGGGCCGCATGCACGCCCTCCAAACGGATCTCCGCAAGCTCACCCCGGAGAACCCGTTCCGGCTCGACACCGCAGGGTGGCTCACCGGTCCCGCCGACTGACGCCTATTCGGGTGCTTGGACGCTCTCGGCCTCCTGCGGGCGGCGGGCGCGGCGAGCGCGACGGACGCGCCAGATCACCACGAGCACCACCCCGGCCAAGAGCGCGAACGGCAACACCACGCCGAGCGCGATGGACAGTGCCACAAGGAAGGTCAGCAATCCGCTCAGACCGGAGCCCAGTCCCTCCAGGAAGTTCCCCGGGCCGCCATAGCCCGCCTCTTCCTCCTCGGGTTCGGGAGTGCTGGCGATGAACGTGATCGTGGAGTAGTCGACGCTGTCCTGGAGCCCCTCCAGCTGCGCCTCCAACGAGGCGACCTCGGCCTCGCGCTCGGCCAATTCCGACTCAAGATCCAAGATGGACTGAATAGACTCCGCGTCGTCCAACAGCGCTCGAACCCGTTCGAGGCTGGCACTCTTCGTGGCAATGGCGGCCTCAAGGTCGACCGCCTGTCCGGTGACGTCCTCGGTATTGACTGTCCGAGTGACCTCCTCGTGTGCCAACGCCACGAGCTCGTCCATGGCCTCCTGGAACTGCGCGGACGGGATGCGAACCACCAGCTCCACCCGGGTCCAGTCGTCTGCCCCCTCCCGCGCATCGGAGGTCACGAAGCCGTCGTACGACTCCGCCGCCGCCCAGACCCCCTCGGCGACCCTGATCGGATCGGGATCGACCGTCTCGACGGACGCGGTATAGATCAGGTCCCGCTGCTCGGCGACGTCCAGCGGTTGCTGTTCCTCCTCGGGGGCGGCATTATCTTCTGCCTCCATCTGACCCAAGCCCTGAGCTGCAACACCCCCGTCCTCGCCTCCGCTTTCGGAACAGCCGGCCATGAGGACGAGTGCGGCCAAGAACGCCGCGGGGATACTGAGGAGTCGCATGATATGCCTCGCAAGGGGTGTCGGGATCCAAAACGGATCGATTTCCGAACTCTCAGCATGGAGCCACGACGTCACGCCGCGATCACGCTGAGCTCTCACGAAGGCGCCGAACAATAACGAATCAGAGCACATCGCAACGATGATCGAGCCGCGTAATCACCCGCGCCCCTTCGAGATTTCCCTGATCAGCGCTTAAGCAGTGCGCGCAGCAAAGGCTCAACTTCCGTGCCGCGAGGGAAATCGCTGACCTCCCCGGCGCCGACCTCGACCAGCCGCCACCGGCCGTCGGCCCGCTGGACCAGGTCAGTGGTCACGAACGGGGATTTGAACTCCCCCATCGCCTCGGCGACCTCGTCCAGCTTCGGATCGACCACCGCACCGGCATGGTCCGGATGCGGACCGATCACCACCGGAGCCCCACGGACCCACCAGATCCGCGCCTCGGCCGCCGGCCCATCCACCCCTCCGAAGTCCTCGAACGACCGCAGCACGATCCCACCCGCCAGATCCGATCCCTGCCGCTCGATGAAGCGCCGCACCACGGCTTGGAATCCCGCCAGATCGGCCAAGTCCTCGATGAAGAAGGCGTCGGGCTCATGCTTGCGAGACTTGACATAGTCCTTGATGATCGCCGCTCCCTCCGGAAGCGCCGCAGCCAAACCGGCCAGCTCCTCATCGGAGGGAACCTGGCTTCCCGACATCGGCATCCACACGCTCTTCGGCGTGAGGTCCGCAAAGTTGTCGAACCATCCCGGAAGCTCATGCGCGGCCCGGTACTCGGCCGGCTCGGTCATCAACCGAACCCCGCGATCGTCGAGGCTGCGGAACAGATCCGCATACCGTTCGGCACCGATCATCCATCCTCGATACCACACCTCGCCCAGGTCGCGCGGAACCCGGGCGACCGCCCGATCGGTCTCGCCGCGTATCAACGCATCATGGTCGATCAGGGCGACCACCCCGCCAAGATCACGCGCAACCTGCGCCTCGGCCGCAAAATGCTCATCGGCCCGACGAGGCCGCAACATATCGGCGCAGTACAACAAACCGGAAACCATCCGAGAACGATACTGCGCCAGAGGTGACCTCGGCGATCTCCAGAGGCCGATTCAGCCAACGCGAAGGCACGTGGGAGATTGCGGAGAACATCACTGGAGGTTCCTGATGCACATCGACAGCGCCGACCGACCTCAGATCATCGCGTTCGCCGGTCTGCCCGGCACCGGGAAGTCGACCCTGGCAGAAGCGCTCGCGCGTGTCTCGCGGGCACCGGTTTTCGCCGGCGACTGGCTGATGGGGGCGCTCAAGCCGTACCGCGTGTTCGACGGCATGGATCAGCCGACCTACGTCGCGCTCTACAACGGCTTGGTCGAGTCACTGGTGGCCCGGCAGCTGCTGCTGGACCAGTCGGCGATCACCGACAGCGTCATCGACGACGGGACGGCCGAGCGCTGGGGGCGGCTCGCGGCCGAGCATGACGCCGAGCTGCGCGTCATCGAGTGCGTGTGCAGCGACGTTGAGCTGCACCGGACGCGGGTCGAGGGACGGAAGCGGAACATTCCCAACTGGCATGAGATCGACTGGGAGCACGTGGAGCGCATGCGCGCCGAGTTCCCACCCCTGACCGTCGACCGGCTGACTGTCGATGCCGTCGAGTCGATCGAGGTCAACCTCGGCAAGATCCATGACCACCTCGCGGCGCCTTCACAGGTAGGACGGCGCTGACTCAAGGACGTCCCGAGGGTTCGGGCGGGCGACGAGCGGCCCGGCGGAACCCTCGGGACTTCTTTTCAGCGCCGGATTCGGCGGAAGTGGTCTATTGCGGATTGGGCTGCTCGGGTGTGGCGGACGAGGCCTGGGTTTGGTTTGAGCTTGCGCAGCGTGGTTTTGCGGCGGTGCAGGGACTTTTCGAGCCAGTCTTGCCACTCGGCGGTGGCTTCGATTCTGGCGACCGTTTCGGGGCTCCAGAGTGGCATGGGGCGGTTGCGGCCTCTTCGGTACGGGTTTCTGCGGTGGGATTCGGGTGTAGGGAGGAATTTGCGGATGGCGGTGTCGGTCCAGCCACGGGTTCGGAGGATCGGTTGGGTGACCCACGTGGCGGATCGGGGATGGCGCGGCCGGGGCGGTGTTGCGTTGGGGTACTTGCGTTCTCCGTCGGGATATCGGGAGAGTCGGTCGCGCTGGTCGCTGCGCTGCGGGCGGTTCGTGTCGGCCGGTGTCCGCATGGAGCAGCGATCGTGCTCGTTGTCGTCCAGCCATACCCGCGTATCGGGTTTCGGTCGGCAGGTGCCCTGCTTCGATTGGTTGCCCATATTGCCCCCATTCGTAGTTCCGTTGCCGCAGAGCTTAGTTACCGACCGGTAGTAAGCGTCGGAGACACGCCAGGGTGAATCTTCTGCGCTAGATGACGCGGTTCGCGTTGGCGTAGAGGTTCATGGTGTCGGCTCTGACGAAGCCGGCGAGGGCGAGGCCCGATTCCTCGGCGAGGTCGGCGGCGAGGGAGGACGGGGCCGAGACCGCTGCGAGGGCCGGGATTCCCGCCATGACGGCCTTCTGGGCGAGTTCGAACGAGGCTCTCCCCGAGACCATCAGGATGGTCTGCCGCAGTGGGAGTCTGCCGGTTCGAAGGGCCCAGCCGACGACCTTGTCCACCGCGTTGTGGCGGCCCACGTCTTCGCGGATTGCCAGGAGGTCGCCTTCGGCGCTGAAGAGGCCGGCGGCGTGGAGGCCCCCGGTCTTGTCGAAGACCTTCTGGGCGGCTCGGAGCCGGTCCGGAAGGGCTGCCAGGACTTCGGCTTTGAAGGTCGACAGGTCGTCGGTGAGGTCCCAGGTGGATTTGGTGCGGACGTCGTCCAGGGAGTCCTTGCCGCAGATGCCGCAGGCGGAGGTCGTGGTGAAGTTCCGTTTCGCGGATGGCGTCGGGGCGGATACGCCTGGGGCGAGGGTGATGTCCAGGAGGTTGTAGCTGTTCTCTCCGGTCTCGTCTTTCCCCGCGCAGAAGCGCATCGTGGTGAGATCGGCTTCGGCGGTCACCACGCCTTCGGAGACCAGGAATCCCGCTGCCAGATCGAAGTCGTCTCCTGGCGTGCGCATGGTGACCATGAGGGATTCGCCGCCCACGCGAAGTTCGAGCGGTTCCTCGACCGCCAGCGTGTCGACTCGTTCGGTGCGGGCGCCGGCGGTGATGCGGGTGATCTTGCGGCGGGCGGTGACTCGTCCCATCGGTCTGCTTCAGCTCTCCTTCAGGTCCGGGGTGCTCTTCTGGTTGTGGGCCGGCTCGGAGGGGCCGGTGGCGGCGCCGCTGTCGGGCTCGAAGCGGATCACAATGGATTTGGAAGTGGGGGTGTTGCTGATGTCGGCTACCGAATCGAGCGGGACGAGCACGTTCGTTTCGGGGTAGTACGCGGCCGCGGAGCCGCGGGCGGTCGGGTAGTGGACGATCTTGAAGTGCGGGGCGCGTCTGTCGCCGTCGGACCATTCGCTGACGAGGTCGCAGTGGGCACCGTCTGGGAGGCCGAGTTCGACGGCGTCGTCGGGGTTGACCAGGACGACCCTCCTGCCGTGGTGGATGCCTCGGTAGCGGTCGTTGAGTCCGTAGATGGTGGTGTTGAACTGGTCGTGGCTGCGGAGCGTCTGGAGCAGGAGCCGGCCTTCGCCGACCTCAGGCGAGGTGACTTCATTGACGGTGAAGTTGGCTTTGCCTGTGGCCGTGGGGAAGACACGTTCGTCCCTGGGGGCGTGGGGTAGCGCGAAGCCGCCGGGTTCGCGGGCCCGGACGTTGTAGTCCTCGAATCCGGGGACGACGCGTTCGATCCGGGTTCGGATCCGGTCGTAGTCGGCGGCGAGCGCTTCCCAAGGGACGTCGTCGTTCTCGCCGAAGACCTTGCGTGCCAGGCCGGTGATGATGCCGATCTCGGAGCGCATCCGGTCGCTCAGCGGCGGGACCTGGCCCGTCGAGGAGTGGACGATGCCCATCGAGTCCTCTACCGTCACGAACTGCTCGCCACCGACTTGGACGTCGTGGTCGGTGCGGCCGAGGGCCGGGAGGATCAGGGCCCGGGTGCCGGTGATGACGTGCGAGCGGTTGAGCTTGGTCGAGACGTGGACGGTCAGGCGGCACCGGCGCATGGCCTCCTCGGTGGCGGCAGTGTCGGGGGTGGCGGCGACGAAGTTGCCGCCCATGGCGAAGAAGACCTTGACGCCGCCGTCGCGCATCGCTCGGATGGTGTCGACGGTGTCGTGTCCGTGCTCCCGCGGCGGCTCGAACTCGAATTCGGTGCCGAGCGCGTCGAGGAAGCGATCGGGCATTCGCTCCCAGATGCCCATCGTCCTGTCGCCCTGGACGTTGGAGTGACCGCGCACCGGGCACACGCCCGCGCCGGGCTTGCCGATATTGCCCCGCAGCAGCAGGAAGTTGACGATCTCACGAATGGTGGGGACGGCGTGCCGGTGCTGGGTCAGGCCCATCGCCCAGCAGACCACGATCTTGTCGGCGCCCAGCACCATGGCGAGGAGTCGTTCGATTTCGACCGCTGTCAAACCGGAGTGGCGGACGGCTTCGGCCAGCGCCGCGTCGTCGTCACCGGCACTGTGGTGCGCGGCGAGGTCTTCGAAACCGTGTGTGTATTCGTCGATGAAGTCTCGGTCGATCGCGCCTTCGCCGGCGCGCAGCAGCATCCGGTTGACGGCGCTGAACAGGGCGAGGTCGCCGCCGACCTTGATCTGGAGGAACAGGTCGGTCAGTTCGGTGCCGCGTCCCGCGAGGCCGCGGGCGGCCTGTGGGTTCTTGAAGCGCTGCATGCCGGCTTCGGGGAGCGGGTTCACGGTGACGATGCGAGCGCCGGCCCGTTTGGCCTTTTCGAGGGCGGTGAGCATGCGGGGGTGGTTGGTGCCGGGGTTCTGGCCCGCGACGATGATGAGATCGGCGGCCCAGAGGTCTTCGAGGCTGACGCTGCCCTTGCCGATTCCGATGGTCTCGCTCAGCGCGGAGCCGGAGGATTCGTGGCACATGTTGGAGCAGTCGGGGAGGTTGTTCGTGCCGAACCTGCGCGCGAACAGCTGGTAGAGAAATGCGGCCTCATTGCTGGTGCGTCCCGAGGTGTAGAAGGCGGCACCGTTCGGGTCGCCAAGTGCGGCAAGCTCTTCGGCGATCAGGTCGAAGGCCCGGTCCCAGCTGACGGCCTCGTAGCGCTCGGCCCCTTCGGCGAGGTACATCGGGTGGGTGAGCCTGCCTTGCCGGCCGAGCCAGTATCCGGATTTGTCGGCCAGGTCGGCGACGGGGTGGGCGGCGAAGAACTCGGGGCCGGCGGTGAGGCGGGTGCCTTCCTCCGCGATGGCCTTAGCGCCGTTCTCGCAGAATTCGGCCGGGTGGCGGTGGCCGGGTTCGGGCCAGGCGCAGCCGGGGCAGTCGAATCCGCCGACCTGGTTGACCGTCCGCAGGAGTGGGAGGCCGCGTTTGACTCCGGCTTGGGAGCCGACGAAGCGCACCGAGTTGACTACGGCCGGAATCCCGACCGCCTCGTGTTTCGGCGCGCGGACCTTCGGGTTTCCCTGGTCGGGGTCGCGCCCGAGTTCCTTCGCCATGTTTCGATCTCCTTGTCCCGAACCTCGCCTTCGAGGCCGCCCTCACCGCCGATCGTATCCGCAGGATCCGGCCCACGCGGCCATGGCGAGAGGATCGGTTTGCGGGCGCGAAGTAACGTGGTGGAGGCGCCCGGCGTCACCCCTCGAATGCTTGGAGTTCGCGAACGTGGGCCTTCTCTTTGAGATCATCGGCTTCCTCTCCGACCTGATGGGACTGTCGTTTCGCGACGAATTCCCGCGGCTGCGTGCCCGCAGGGCCCTTCGGCGCGCCGTCCGCAGGGCCGTCAATACGGTCGCGGCGACGGCCGGATCGCAACGCGGCGACCTCGCCTCCCATCTCAAGGTCGCGCTCGCCGGCCTCCGTGAGGACGACTTCGTCGACCCCTACGGCAACCTCCTCCTGCGAGACAGCCTCGCCCGGCGCCTGGGCGAGCTGGAACGCATCGCCCCGCAGCCGTCCGCCACCAAGGTCGCCCGAGCATTGCATGAGGCGATCCTGGAGGAGATCGGCCGTCAGGGCTACTCCGGCAGCACCCTGGAGCACCTCAATACCCGCGTCCAGGACGTGCGCCGGGCCCACATCGAAGCCGCCGCCCATAATTCCGAAGTGGACTTCTCTGGAACCGTCTTCGGTCTCCCCGTCTCCGACGAGCCGGTGCTCGGTCGCGAAGGCGACATCGCGGAACTGCTCGACCACTGCCGCATGGCGGCCGGCGCCACGATCGTGTGGATTCACGGCGCCGCCGGCTCCGGCAAGACGACCCTCGCTGCCGAGCTCGCCCGCAGGCTCGACGACGGCGCCGGCCTTGCCGTGCCCTTCGTGCGGCTGCGCGGCGCGTCAAAGGAACTCGACGGCACCACCACGGTGACCGATCCGCAGCGCATCCTCGCCGATCTGCTGCGCCGCTACGATGTCGCCGGTGCCG
This sequence comes from Glycomyces buryatensis, assembly GCF_004912275.1. Taxonomy (GTDB): domain Bacteria; phylum Actinomycetota; class Actinomycetes; order Mycobacteriales; family Micromonosporaceae; genus Glycomyces; species Glycomyces buryatensis. Next base: position 35,711 of record NZ_STGY01000057.1, on the reverse strand, counting down.
ACCGGCTCTCCGAGAGCGAAATGCGCGCTCGTTGGAAGACCGTGGTGGGCCTGCGAAACGTGCAGGTCATCGTGCTCGACGACGCCCGCGACGCCGACCAGATCGAACCGTTCCTGCCCGGCGACGGCCACTGCGTCCTCATCGTCACGAGCCGGGCCAACCCGCCCGGCCTGCTCGCCCGGCGCCTGGCGATCCCCTCGGTCTCGATCGACGCGATCGCCGCCCACGCCACCGCCCTCGACGGACGGGACGCCGCGCTGGTGAGCCGCCTGGCCCGGGAGATCTCCCAGACCCCGCTGCTGCTCCCGCTCCTGCGCTCGCTCAGCTCCGACCCCGACCAGCTGCTCGGCGGGCTGCCTCCCGAGATCCTCGGCGCCGACCCCGCCGCCGACGATCTGGTGGACATCGCCCACCGCCTCGTCATCGACGGCCTCACTCCCGAGCTGCACCGCTCGCTCTGCCTGCTCGCCGGGCAGCCTGGATTCCGCCTCACCGCCGCAACCCTCGCCGCCCTCGATCAGCTCGAGTCCGGGGAGGCCGCCGCCCGTCTCGCCGCGCTGGCCGAGGTCGGGCTGTTGAAGCCGGGCCCCGAAGATTCGTACGGTTTCCACGACCGGACGGTCGCCTTCGTCAGCGCCGATCTCAGTGCGTACGTCGGCGAGACGGAGCTGCGCGGTGCCCGCCTGCGTCTGCTGGTCCACCAGCTCGCGCACATGCGGGCCGTCCATGACCGCTTCGACGATTCCCAGGGCCGCAACCTCCACCCGGACTCGGACCGATTGCACCTGACCGCCGACGAGGCCCAGCACTGGCTCACCACCGAGCGCCGCAATCTGCGCGAGGCCCTGCGCTTCCACAGCGACTCCCAGGACGTGACGACCCTACGGGTTCTCATGGAGCTGTGCGGGCTCGCCGGGGTTCCCCTACTGCGCCTCGGCTACACGCGCGACGCGGAACTGGCCCTGTCCAGCGCCGTCGATATCGCTGTGGCGCTGGGTGACCGTCCGGCCGAGGCCGAGTCGAGGCGCGCGCTCGGCGGCCGGGTCTTCCGCATGTTGGACCGCTACGCCGAGGCCGAACGCGAGCTGGGGAAGGCGCTCGACTTGTTCGAGGAGCTGGACGACCTCGAAGGCCAGGCCAACACCCGTTGCGGCCTGGGACATGTGGCGCGCCTGGACGAGAACTGGGACGTCGCCACCGACCAGCTCAAGCGGGCACGCAAAGGCTACATAGAACTGGGACTCGACCGGGGCGAGGCCGACTGCCTGCTCGGACTGGCCGAGGTCGGCATGCTCCGCGACGATCCGGACCTTGAGGAGTCGTTCGCGCTCTACCGCCTCGCCGGGCGGCTATTCCAGGACCACAGCGACATGCACGGCGTCGCCGAATCATGCTGGGGCCGGGGCGAGATCGCGCGGATGCGGGGAGACCTCGCCGACGCTTCGCGGGACTACGAATCCGCACTCGAACTCGCCCGTCTCACCCACGACCAACTCGTCGAGGGTGAGACTCGGCGCGGGATGGGATACCTCGCGCTCGCCGAGGGCCGCCCCGCGGACGCACTGCGGCACTTCGGTGCCGCCACCGAACTGCACCGGCGCATCATGGACCCGGTCGGCACCGCCGATGCACTTGCGGGCCAAGGCGAGACACTATTGCTTCTCGGCCGGACCGCGGAGGCCGGAGACCCGCTGAAGGAAGCCCGGAAACTGTACAGTGGGATCGGGCATAGCCATGCCGCGCGAATGCGGCAACTGTTGCTGGACAACGGACTGGCCGAGCCCGGCGAGGCGAAGGCCAGATGGCGAAGGCGCGATCGGAAAGACGAATACACCTATGACTGACGGCTATGTGATCTCAGACGACCCGGAGCGCCTCAATCTCGACTGGGTTCACCAGGTCCTCTCGACCGACACCTACTGGGCGCCCGGCCGCCCGAAGGAGCGCATCGTCCAAGCCGTCGAGAACTCCATCTGCTACGGCGTCTACGACGATTCGGGACGCCAGGTGGGATTCGCGCGACTGATCACCGACCGCACCGTCTTCGCCTGGCTCGGCGACGTCTACATCGACCGGGCGGTCCGCGGCGAAGGCCTCGGAAAACGCCTGGTCGCACACATCCTGCGGGACGTCGAGGCGATGGGATTGCGCAGGATCATGCTCTCCACCGACGACGCCGAGGAGCTCTACCGCAAGTTCGAGTTCGAAGGACTCGACAGCGAGGGCATGACGTGGATGCAGCGGTTGTGGCCCGACAACCTCTAGGCGCCTGACCCCATGTCCACGCACGATGAGCCGGTATCGATCCGGCAAGGAACGCCCGCGGATGCCGACCGGGTCTACGAGATCTTCGCGGCCGCCCGCGCCGGGATGCGCTATCTTCCGCAGCTCTACACCGACGACCAGGTGCAATGGTGGGTCAGGGAGGTCATGGTCCCCCGTTCGGAGCTGTGGATCGCCGAGCTGGACGGGCGGGCGGTCGGCTTCGCCGCGTTGCAGCAGGATTGGCTCCATCATCTCTATGTCGACCCCGCCGCGCAGGGCCGCGGCGCCGGTACCGCGCTGGTCGAGCAGGTCAAACGGTGCCGCCCACACGAACTGAACCTGCACGTGTTCGAGCCGAATACCGGTGCCCGCAGGTTGTACGAGCGTCACGGATTCGTTTCGGTGTCCATCAGGGACGGATCCCAGAACGAGGAGGGCGTGCCCGACGCGCACTACCGTTGGCGTCCGGCCTCCGGAACGGTCTTAACTCGGTTGAGCGCGTGGGTACTCCGGCGGAATACTCGCTGAATGACCTTTGATACCGCCTACCACGGCCCGCTCGGCGAGGAGTTCGCCGCCCATTCTGAACAGAGCTCCTGGAACGCCTACATCGATCGCCCGGCGATGCTCGAACTGGCCGGTGATGTGACCGGTCAGCGCGTTCTCGATATCGGCTGCGGCCCTGGTCATTACGCTGCCGCACTAATCGAACGCGGGGCCGAGGTCGTCGGTGTCGACGGCAGCGAGGTGCTCCTCGCGCACGCCCGAAAGCGGCTCGGCGAAGGCGTCGAACTGCTGCGCCACGATCTCGAAGCACCCCTGCACTTCGCCTCCGACGCTTCGTTCGACGCGATCGTCTGCGCCCTGGTGTACCACCACATCCACGACCGGAAGCAGCTCCTCGCCGAATTCCTCCGCGTCCTGAGGCCCGGCGGACGGCTGCTGCTATCCACGACCCACCCGAGCGCCGACTGGCGCTGGGCGGGCGGCTCGTACTTCTCCCAGGACTGGATCGACCTCCCGAGTGCGAGCGGCAAGCTGTCGATCCACTACCAGCGCATGACCGTCGAGTCGCTGCTCGGCGAATTCCTGGGCGCCGGCTTCGTGCTGGAGCGCCTGGTGGAACCGCAACCGTCAAAGGCACTGCGCGAAGTCGATCCGGCGGCCTTCGACAAGCTCAACCAGAAGCCGTCGCTCCTGGCACTCCGGTTGCGCCGCACCTAAATCTCACGGGAGACCGGTTCCCGTCATGAGCCACGTCACTGGATGGATTCCGCATGTGGTTTGTAGCTCGATGAACTCGGTGTCGAAGTACGCCTTGGCAAGCCCTTCGATCAGCTACCGCAGATCGAGCCGGGCCGGGTCGGGACCTTCAGCGTCTCGGTGGGCGGCGACGCGATCGAGGCCGACATCTGGTTCCGCGCGTTCGGGGTGCGCACCAATTCGGGATTCCTCACGGGTCGGGAGATCGGGGCCCTGAACCACAAGGGGCAGTTGTCGGTGACTCCGCGGCTCAATGTCGAAGGCCACCGGCACATCTACGCCATCGGCGACCTGACCGACGTGGCCGAGGCCAAAATGGCCGGTTTCGCGCTGCTCCATGCCGCCGTCGTGGCCGAGAACATCATCGGCCAGATCGGCGGGGAGGAGCCGAAGGCGGAGTACCAGCCCTCCCCCATCCCGGCGGTGCTGCTTCCGCTCGGCCCCACCGGCGGCGTCGGCCAGTTCCCGACGCCCGAGGGGCCGAGCCTGCTGTCGGTCGAGGACGTCATCGCCTGGAAGGGCGGTGACCTCCTGAGCGGCAGGTTCGCCGAGCTGTTCGGCACCGCCTGATTCGATCGGGTTTCACAACGCCCGTCGCGTCCGGAACCTCCGAATGCGGCGGGCGTTCGCGTGTTCGGATAAGAAGCTCAGGCCGAGGCCTGGGCGCGGTCGCCCTCGCCGAAGACCTTCGGCACCTCGTTGTCCGTGATCACTCGGGACAGCAGGGACGCCAGCAGCTCGCGTTCGGACTCGCTGAGGCCGTAGGCGAGGTTGTCAACGTGCTGGACGGTGCTGGCGTGCATCCGCTCGGCCACGTCGGCGCCCTCCTCGGTCAGGGCGACCAACTGCGCCCGCCCGTCCGAGGGGTCGGGCACGCGGTGCACCAGTCCGCGCTTGGCGGTGCGGTCGACCAGGCCGGTCAGGCTCGACTTCGCCAGTCCCAGGACCCCGGCGAGATCGCACATGCCGCGCGGGCCGGCGATGACCAGACACATCAGCTGCGCCTGTTGGGAGGTGATCCCGTAGTCGCGGACGGCGTCGGCATAGGCGGCATCGACCAGGAACCTGGTGCGCACCAGCGCGGTCGGCAGCCCCATCGGCTCATCTACGTCCTCGCCCATGCCGCAAGAATACTGCGTTCGGGCCGAGCCCGCCGGTGTCGTTCCTCATCTCGGCTGCGGCGATGACCTGCCGCATTTTCTCTCCGTAAGGTGTCCGTGACTAGCGAATACTTAGTTTGTATAGACGCGCAACTATTGACATGGCCCGATTTGCCTGGAAACATGGGCGCAATGTCCCGCTCCGGTTCCCGGTGCCGGGACCACCGGCAACCAAACTCTATGCGCCACGGAGTATCCATACCCGGCACACCTCCCTGGCGTGATGAAAGGGCGATCTCCCTTGAGACGCAGAAAACCGAAACTTCTCATCACCATCATGGTCGCGGTGACCGCGCTCGTCGCGGCCTTCGCCGCACAGACCGCCTTCGCCGACCCGGAAGACCGGGGTAACGGCAACGGGAACGGCAACGGCAACGCGGAGCAACTCACCGCGGAAGAGATCGTCGCCGAGATGCAGCCCGGCTGGAACCTCGGCAACACCCTCGACTCGACCGGTGACGACGAGACCTCCTGGGGCAACCCGATGGTCACCGAGGAGCAGCTCGAGGCCATCCGGGCCGAGGGCTTCAAGAGCATCCGCATCCCCGTCACCTGGAGCCAGCACCAGGGCGAAGGCCCCGATTACACGATCGACGCCGACTACCTCGCCCGCGTCCAAGAGGTCGTCGACTGGGCGCTCGAAGACGGCTTCTACGTCATGATCAACATCCACCACGACTCGTGGCAGTGGATCAATACAATGCCGACCCAGCACGACGAGGTGCTGGCCCGGTACAACGCCACCTGGACCCAGCTGGCCGAGACCTTTGCCGACGCCCCGCCGGAACTGGTCTTCGAGAGCGTCAACGAGCCGCAGTTCGACGATGTCGAGGACGCCGAGAGCCACGAGCTCCTCCACGAGCTCAACACCTCGTTCCACGAGATCGTCCGCGCCTCGGGCGGCAACAACGACAGCCGAGTGCTGATCCTGCCGACCCTGCACACCAGCGCCGAGCAGGTGCACCTCGACCCGCTGCTGGAGACCATCCAGGGCCTCGACGACCCGAACATCGCAGCGACCGTCCACTACTACGGCTACTGGCCCTTCAGCGTCAACATCGCCGGCTACACGACGTTCAACGAGGAAGTCCAGCAGGACATCATCGACTACTTCGATCGCACCAGGGCCACCTTCGTGGACAACGGCATCCCGGTCATCCTCGGCGAGTGGGGCCTGCTCGGCTTCGACAAGAACACCGGCACCATCGAGCAGGGCGAGAAGCTCAAGTTCTTCGAATACCTCGGCTACTACGCGAACGAATCCCAGATCACCACCATGTGGTGGGACAACGGCCAGCACTTCGACCGCGAGACGTTCGAATGGCAGGACCCGGACCTGTTCGCGCACGTCGCCACCGCCTGGACCGAACGCTCCGGCACCGGCTCGACCGACCAGGTCTTCCTGCGCACCGGCGAAACTCCCGCGGCGCAGACGGTGACGCTGAACCCGAACGGCCAGGCCTTCGAGGGCCTATACAACGGGGACACGGCTCTGGCCGAGGGCACCGACTACACCATCTCCGGCGACGAGCTCACGCTCTCTGCCGAGCTGCTGGCGTCGCTGGCCGGCGACGGCTCGCTCGGTGAGCAGGCCGTCCTGGAGGCCCGGTTCTCCGGCGGGGTCCCGTGGAAGCTCCACGTGATCAACTTCGACACACCGACGGTGGCCGACGCCTCGGGCACCACCGCCGAGCTGGCGATCCCGACCGAGTTCAACGGCGACCAACTGGCCACCATGGAGGCCGCCTACGAGGACGGAACCGCCGCCGGTCCCCAGAACTGGACGACCTACAAGGAGTACGACGTCGCATTCCTGCCCGACGAAGAGGCCGGGCAGGTCGTTCTGCCCGAGGCGTTCTTCGCCGAGGTCAACGACAACTCCACGGTCAACCTGACGTTCCACTTCTGGAGCGGCGAGACCGTGTCCTACACGCTGACCCGCTCGGGCAGCACGGTCACCGGCTCGGCCGGCTGACCATCGGCCCCTGATGGGGCGCAGTCCTGCAGGGGCGCCGTCGTTCGCGACGGCGCCCCTGCTTTGTGCCGTGGAGGCGGAACGCGGGGTTCGGAGAGCGGCAGCGAGTCTGCATCGAGGCGCGAGGCACGGTCCGGGTGCGTCGAGCGGGAACGGAAGGTGCGCACGGGCCGCAGGCGCAGAAGGTTCCGGCCAAGTGCGACGTGAAAGTCCTGGTTCGGTGTGACAATGGCCGAGTGACCGGACTGCGCATTGTCGAGGTAGAGCCGCCCGAGCTGGCGGCGGTCCATCGTGACCTGTTGACGCCCAACTTCCCGCCCCATGAGCTCGGCCCCGAATCGGACCTCGTCACCGAAGTCGAGGACGGCACGGCCAGCGCGCTGGCCTCCGTCGATGCCGATGGGAACCGCGAGGGGGTCGCCGTGGGGCATTGGGATGCCGCGCATCGGGTCTGGCTGCTGTCGCATCTGGCCGTCGATCCCGCGCGCCGGGCGGGTGGGGTCGGCGGGCGACTGCTGGATGCGGTCGTGGAGCGGTGGGCGAAGAGCTCGCGACCTTGCGCGGTCCTGGCCGAAGTGGAGCATCCGGCTTCAGTCCCGGGCAAGCCGGCGTGGGGCGATCCGCGGCGGCGTTTCGAGTTCTATGTGCGGCATGGGGCGAGGGTGCTGAACCTGCCGTACTTCCAGCCGGCGTTGGGCAAGAAGGCCGAGCGCGCTTACGGAATGCTTTTGGTGGTGCTGCATCTGGACCGGGAGTTCCAGCTAACGGCGGACCGGGTGTCGCCGGTGCCGGTCCGCGGGTTCCTGGAGGATTACTTCCGGTCGAGCGAGGGCGGGCTGCCGGACGACCCGGCGGGCTTGGCGTTGCTGGCGTCGACGGAGCGGCCGGGCGGGATCGAATTGATCGATCCGGCGACCACTCCGATCGGCCATCTCCCCCGCTCGCACGCGTAGTTCGGGGGGTCAGCGCGGCTTCAAGACGCTGAACGCCTCGGTGACGAGGGCGTCCAGGTCCTCCGTCCCGTCGCCGGTGGCCGGGGACGAGGAATTGGCCCGGAAGCTGTGGGACCGTTCGGAAGAGCTGGTCGGCGCCTCGGCTCGTTGAGCGAGAGAGGACGTTGCGGGGCGGACCCCCTCCGGGCCGCCCCGCAACGCGTTCATGCGGCGGCTATCTCCATCGACCGCTCGATCCAGCCGCGCTGTCTTCTACCGGGCGATGGATATTCATCGCGCCCGGTCAGGCGCCGATCCATTCCTGCGGGCCGCCGTACTCGCCCAGCAGCGCCGGGACGTCCTCGGCCGCGTCCAGGGTGTACTCGTAGAACTCGCCGGGGTCGAAGGCCTCGCCATTGGTCTCCTGCCTACCGGTGCAGTCCACGCAGATGCTGCCGCTCTCGCGCAGCTGCGCCGCGTCGGACTCGACGTAGTACGGGTCCTTCACGTTCTCGAAGTAGGAGTTCTCCAGGACCATGCTGGTCGCGCCGCGGGAGAGGTTGCCGTAGCTGGAGATGTTCTCCAGGTAGTTGTTGTACAGGTGGGCGTACTCCACATTGTCGGTACTGGGGTTGCGCTGGCTCGTGTCGTGGATCCAGTTGTGGTGGATGGTCATCCGCGCGGTGACGTTCTCGGTCCAGCCGATGCCGAAGGACTTGTTTCCGTCCCCGATGACGTTCCAGGAGACCGTCAGGTCCGTGGTGTCCTTGCGGCTGTCGATGAGGCCGTCGTTCATCCGCTCGATCCGGTTGTGGTCGATCCACACGCCGGTCGCGCCGTCCATCTGGATGCCGTCGAAGTCGAACTCCTTGTCGTCGGGGTCGTCCTCGGGCATCTGGGTGTCGCGGATGGTGAGGTTGCGGATGATGACGTTGCTCGACCCCTCCAGGAAGAAGCCGCCGCCGACGATCTCGCCGCCGGTGCCCGCCCCGATGATGGTCTTGTTCGAGCCGACGCGGATCTCGGTTCCCTTGGGGCTGATCTCGAGTGCGCTGTCCACGACGATCACGTACGGCTCCTCGGCCGCCGCGTAGGTCTCCAGGTCGGCCTGGCTAGTGGCGGTGACGGTCTCGCCGCCCTCGCCTCCGGTGGTGGCGGCGCCGAAGCCCTCCAGCGCGTCGACGCCGGGCGGCAGCTGCGCCGCCGCACCGTGGTCGCCCTGGTCCTCGGTGGCGGCCTGTGCCGGGAACGTCGCCACTGCCGCGAGCGCACCCGCGGCGAGTCCGAGGACCGAGGTCAGGACGACCACGGTGCGGCGCTTGGAGCGCGGGGGGCGATCCGGTACGCGAGAGGCGGATGTATCGCTGTGCGATGTCATGTTTTCCTCCATTTTCTTGGTTATGACAAACCATGAAACTAACCTCAGTTTGACATACGTCGATATCCCTGGGGCTATGGCGTCCGACCTGCGACGGGCCCTAATGTAGGGCGCAGCCGCGCTCGCCCCGCGCCGGGCAGCCGCGTACGCTCGATGCGCACCTGCTGGCGCCACAGACGAAAAGAGTCCCTCATGCCCATGCTCGAAATCCGTCGGCACAGCAAGCGAAGCGGCGACGAGGCCGTCCACCTCTCCCAAGAGGGGGTCGAGCTCGCGCGGTGGGCCGGAACTCTCATGGGACCCTTCGAGTTCGTGGCCAGCAGCGTCGCCCCGCGGGCCCGCGAGACCGCCATCGCCATGGGATTCGCCGTCACCACCGAGCTGCCCACACTCCAGAACGTCAACGCCTTCCTCGCCGAATCCCAGTCGGCCGCTTACGATGTCGGCGCCCCCTTCACGCGGTTGGCGAGGCTGGTCCACCGCCGGGGAAGCGCCGTCTGCGATTACTCGTATGCCCTTGCGGGGCAATGGAGCGGGCTGCTCGCGAAGTTGAGTCCGGGCGACTCGGGGATGATCATCGGCCATGGCGGGCACCTCGAATGTGCGCTCATAGCCCTGTTCCCGGACGCCGACTACGACGAGTGGGGCAACCTGTTCGACTACATGGAGGGCGCACGGCTGCACTACGACTCCGCTTCGGGCAAGTTCCACGACTTCGAGATCGTGCGCATGTAGCCCGAACCCGGACGGTTCCGGCCAGGTTCACCACGTCGGGATCGTTCGAAGGCAACCCGCCCGCTTGGGGTTCGGATGCTTGGAAATGGGGTTGTCGACGCGGCGGGGCGGTGGTTGAATTCGCGCCATGCCCACTACCGGCCAACTGCTGGCGTTCCTCGCCGCTTCGACCATCATGATCCTCATCCCCGGACCCAGCGTCATGTTCGCCATCGGACGGGCCCTGTCCTACGGGCGCCGCAAAGCGATCCTCGGCGTGATCGGCAACTCGCTCGGCGTCTTCTGCACCTCCGCTCTCGCGGCGGTCGGGCTCGGCGCGGTCATCCAGCAGTCGGCCCTGGCGTTCGCGATCGTCAAGTACGTGGGCGCGGCCTACCTGATCTTCCTGGGTGTCAAGGCGCTCCGCGACCGCAAGGGCGCACTGACCATCCCCGACGCCGACCAGCGCGGCGCCGGGCGCACGGCCATGTCGATCTTCGAAGGATTCCTGGTCGGGGTCCTCAATCCCAAGGTCGTCTTGTTCTTCGTGGCGCTGCTGCCGCAGTTCGTCAATCCGGGCGCCGGATCGGCGACGCTCCAGATGCTGCTGCTCGGCGCGATATTCGGCGCGATCGCGATGCTGCTCGACACCGGATGGGTATTGGTGGCCTCCGCCGCGCGCGACAAACTGCGGGCCCCGCGCGCGGGACGCATCCTCAATGGCGTCGGCGGGACCTCGCTCATCGGCCTCGGCGTCGCCGCAGCCGCTGGTGAGCGGGCCTGACCAATGGGCGTGCGGCAAAGCGCGAGGTAGGTTTCTCTGATGTTCTCAACCGGGCAACTGCTCGCCTTCACCGCCACCGCGCTGGTCCTCATCGTGATCCCCGGACCCAGCGTCATGTACGTCGTGGGCAGGGCGCTGGCCGCGGGGCGGCGCCAGGCGGTCCTGTCGGCGATCGGAAATTGCGCCGGTGAGTTCACGGCCGCGGTGCTCGCCGCGATCGGGCTGGGCGCACTGCTCCAGCAGTCGGCCCTCGCCTTCGGCATCGTCAAGTACGCCGGGGCCGCCTACCTGATCTACCTTGGTGTCAAGGCGCTGCGCGGCCGCAAGCAGGAGTCCGACGAGGCCGAGATCGAACCGGTCGGCCGTCGACGCACGACGGCGATGATGTTCGAGGGTTTCCTGGTCGGCCTGCTCAACCCCAAGTCGATCCTGTTCTTCGTGGCGCTGCTGCCGCAGTTCGTCAACCCGGGCGCCGGATCGGTCACCATGCAGATGCTGATCCTCGGCGGCATCTTCGCGATCCTCGCGGGCGTGTGCGACTCGCTGTGGGCGCTGGCCGCTTCGGCCGCCCGCAATATGCTGAGCGCCCCGCGACCCAAGCGCATCCTCGCCCACATCGGCGGGACTTCCATGATCGGCCTCGGCGTCGCGGCGGCCGCCGGCGATCGAGCCTGAGACCGGCGAGAGGTGCGGCGGCCTGGTGCCTGCGTCACCCGGGGTCGGGCGTGTTCGCCGTACGGACCCCCAGTTCGCAATAGTGCCCGGGTGGTGTGACGGTCGGTTCGCGGTTCGCCCGATTCTGGCCTAGGCTGTGGCCCTGAGCGATTGGAGCCGCCTCATGTCCGTATTCCCCGCTGAAGTCCTCGAACGGTTCTCCGGAGCCGGTGTCGATCTCGAAACGCTCTTCTCCGCCGGTGAGCTGGGCGAACGCATGGACATCAAGGTCACGCACGCCGAACCCGAGCGAATCGTGGCCACTATGAAGGTCGAGGGCAATCGGCAGCCGTACGGGCTGCTTCACGGCGGGGCGTCGGCGGTGATCGCCGAGACGCTCGGTTCGGTCGGTTCGATGCTGCACGCCGGACCCGGCAGGATCGCAGTCGGCGTAGACCTCAACGTGACGCATCACCGAGCCGTCCGCTCCGGCACGGTCACCGGCGTGGCCACCCCGATCCATCTTGGACGATCGACCGCCACCTACGAGATCATCGTCTCGGACGAGGAGGACCGCCGCATCTGCACGGCCCGGCTCACCTGCCACCTCCGCGACGCCTGACCGGAGCGCTTGTCCCACAAGCGGTCACGCCGATTGCGAGCGCGGGCGGCTCGCGTTAGCGGACCCCTGCCTCTCCAGGATGACCGGACGGGACACCAGGTCCCGCCCGAATCACGCCTTCGTCGACCTCAGAGTCATCACCGTGATGTCCGGCGGCGCGGCAACCCGCATCGGCGGGCCGTTCGTGCCCGCCCCGTTGGTGACGTACAGCCGCGTGTCCCCGTACTGGCCCATGCCGCTGACCTGGAGGTCGCGCATCCGGGTGAGGATGTGGATCGGCCACATCTGGCCGCCGTGCGTGTGGCCCGACAGCTGGAGATCGACGCCCCAGTCCACGGCCCGCACGACGAAATCGGGCTGGTGGGCCATGAGGACCGAGGCCCGTTCGGGGTCCCGATCCGCCAGCGCGGCTTCGAGATCGGGGCCGACCTCATCTGTCAGGTGGCGTTGCTCCACGATCAGGTCGTTGACGCCGGCGAGGTCGAAGCCGGGCAGTTCGACGCGGGTGTTGGGCAGCGGGATCATGCCCAGTTCCTCGACGCGTTCGTACCAGGAGTCCGCGCCGACATAGTGTTCGGCGTTGCCGGCCACGAAGTAGGCGCCGTCCCGGGAGGCGAGGCGGGCGAGGGGTTCGGTGGCATCGCGGAGCTGGTCGGCCTCGCCGCTGGCGAGGTCGCCGACGAAGGCGATGAGGTCGGGTTGGGTGCGGTTGATCTGGTCGACGACGCGTTCGCAGTAGCCGCGCCCGCGGATCGCCGAGAGGTGGGTGTCGCCGACGACGGCGATCCGGTACCCGTCGAAGGTCCGGTCCAGGCGGGAGATGGGGACGGCGACGTCTTTCAGGGTGGGGGTGCGGTAGCCCTCGATCAGGCCGTATCCGGTGGTCGCCGTCGCTGCGACGGCGACGCCGAGCCCGATGGCACGGGAGACGAATCTGCGGCGGGTGGGTCCGGAGCCTGCGTTCGATTCGGGTGGAACGGTCGTGACGGGGTCGGGTTTCCTGGGCGGGGGTTTCGATTCGGCGGCCGCCGGTTCCGCGGCGGGGTCGATGCCGGACTCCTGCGGCCCGGTGCCCGCGAGTGCGGCGACCGGCTCGGGGGCGAATTGCGTTCCGGCCTTCGGTGGTTCGGCGGGCACCGCGGATGCCATTGGCGGTTCGGCACGCAGAGTCGTCTCCGCGTTCTCTGCGTTCCGGTGGCGGCGCAGCAGCCACCAGCGCAGGGGCTCGGCCACCACGAGGAACCCGAGCAGATACATGAAGATCCCGAACCAGATCCAGCCGGGCCATCCGAGGAATTCCTGCGTACCCATCGGGACCGACGAGGGCACGAAGAACCGCGCAGCGAGGCCGAAGGCGGCCAGGACCCCCAACCCGATGGCCCCGATCGGTCGCCAGCGTGAGCCGGGCCGGGTGGTGTCGCGGAACAGCCGCCACCACACGTATCCGTGGAGCACGGTGAAACCGACGGTGACGGCGAGGAATCGGACTACGAACCAGAAGAATTCCATTTTGTCGCCGGTCGTTCAGTGGCCGGCCAGCGCGCCGCCATTGGTTTGGATTATCTGTGCGGTGATGTGTCCGACCTCGGGCGCGGCGAGCCAGTGGGCGAGGGCGGCGGCGGTCTCCAGGACTGCTTCGCGACGGCCGACGATGACGACCTTGTCGCCTGCCGAGGCGAAGCGTTCGGCCACTGCATAGCCGGTGCCGCCACCGCTGATCACTGCTGTGCGTGCCATGTGGACTCCTCGTTCGGTTCGACCGGTTCGAAGCCTAGCGCGGGCTATCTGAAGGGCAGCTGAAGTCGGTTTGGGGATTGGCTCAGGAGGTGGCAACCTGGACGGGTTCGGGTGTCTCGCCTCTTCTGGTCCGCTCAGGGCGTGGCCACCTGGACGAGTTCGGGTGCTTGGCCCCTTCTGGCCCACAGGGCTCTCCCGACCGGGAGTTGCCGGCTGGCGGTGGCGTTGATCAGGCGGCCTTCCAGGCGGTCGCCGGAGAACAGCAGTGCGGGGCTCGACATGTCCGCGATCTGGCGCAGCAGGGGCTCGTACACCGCTCGCCCGGCGCCGCCGGTGCGGCGGGCGATGATGAAGTGCAGGCCCAGGTCCAGTCCCTGCGGTGCGAGATCGGCCAAGGGACCCAAGGGGTTTCCGGTTGAGGCGCTGGCCACGAGGTCGTAGTCGTCCACGACCACGAATATCTCCGGGCCGGTCCACCAGTTGCGCTCCCGCAGTTGCCGGGGCGTGACGTCGGGCCCGGGGAGGCGCTTTTGGAGCGCCTCGGCGAGTTCCTTCGCGTTCTGGGCGGCGTGCGGGGCGGTGTTGCAGTAGGTGATGAGGTGGTCCTCGGGCACCGCCTCGAGGTGGGTGCGCCGGTAGTCGACCAGGAAGATCCCGGTCTCGTTGGAGGGGCGCCGCACGATCTGGCCCATGATGGTGCGCAGCAGGGTCGACTTGCCGGTCTGGGTGTCACCGAAGACGACCAGGTGCGGGTCGGCGGTGAAGTCGAGCCGGGCTGGGCCGAGGTCCGACTCGCCGACGCCGACGACCGGCTTGATCGCGTACCGGTCCCCCGCCTCCGGTGCGGCGATCGGCGGCACGAGCTCGCGCAGCTGCACGGCCGCCGGGAGGGAGCGAACCCGCGAGACGCGCCGCCCGGGCCAGCGCGCGCCCACGGCCTTGGCGAGGTCGGCGAAGCCGGAGGCGAGGTCGTCGGTACCGTCGCCGTCGAGGCGGGGCAGGGCGATGTGCCCGAAGCGCTTGTCGGAGACGATGACTCGGCCGGGGACGTCCTTGGGGAGCTGTTCGATGAGCTTGCGGTCGATGCCGGAGTCGTAGTTGTCGGCCAGGCGCAGTTCGATCCGGCCGGAGAAGGACGCGGCGAGCCGGGAACGGACCTGCGTGGAGTTGACGGCGGTGAGGACGACGTGGACGCCGAGGGCGGGTCCGCGTCCGGCGATCTCGCTGAGGATCTCGTTGGCGTCGTCGTTGGCCTCGTAGAGGGCGCCCCAGCCGTCGATGAGGAGGACGATGTCGCCGGGGAGGTTCACGGTGCCCTCGGCGCTGGCGGTTCGCAGGCCGGCGGCGGAGTCGATGCCGGCGCGCTGCATGGCGGCTTCGCGGACGTCGAGGAGGGCGCGGACCTCGGCGAGGGTGCGGCCGACGAGTTCGGGGTCGGCGCGGCCGGCGGCGACCGCGACGTGCGGCAGGTCGGCGAGGGTTGCGAGGGCGCCGCCGCCGTAGTCGATGACGTAGCAGGCCACCGCGTCCGGGCCGTGGCGCAGTGCCAGGCTGGAGACGAGCGTTCGCAGCAATGTGGACTTTCCGGAGCTGGGGGCTCCGACGACGATGAGGTTGGCGTCGGCGCCGGACAGCTCCCATTCGATGGGGCCCTGGTGCTGCCGGCGGGGGTCGTCGCGCAGGCCGAGGACGGCGGTGACGGTGCCGGGTTCCGCGGCGGGGTCGGTGCCGCCGGGCACGTCCGCCAGGGCGAGCGATTCGGGCAGCGGTGGGAGCCACACCGGGCGGACGCCTTCGACGTCGGCCGCCGCGAGGCATTCGACCAGTGCCCGCAGCACGCTGCCCTCTCCCTCGACGGTCTCGGCCCGGCCGTCCTCGCCGAAGTCGAGCGCGAGGGCGGAGGCGAGCGGCGGGAGGGGCCAGGGCAGGACGGGAAGCCGCTGGTCTTCGACGTCGCGCGGCGGGGTGTAGGGGCCGGATACCAAGGCGGCCTTGAACCTGGTGAAGATCGTGGTGTCCACTTTGAGGTATCCGGAGCCGGGTTCGGGCGGGAGCTTGTAGGCGTCGGGGACGCCGATGGCCTCGCGGCTCTCGGCCTCGGAGAAGGTGCGCAGCCCGATCCGGTAGGACAGGTGGGATTCGAGTCCGCGCAGGTGGGCGGCTTCGAGCCGCTGGGTCGCCAGGAGCAGGTGGACGCCGATGGAGCGGCCGATGCGGCCGACGGCGACGAACAGCTCCGAGAAGTCGGGCTTGGCGGTGAGCAGCTCGGAGAACTCGTCGATGATCACCAACAGGTGCGGGAGCGGTTCGAGCGTGGGGTCGGCGGCGCGGGCCTTGGCGTAGGCGTGGACGTTGGGGAGGTTTCCGGCGTCCTTGAGCAGGTGCTGGCGGCGGGTCATCTCGCCGTACAGGGCCTCGGCGAAGCGGTCGACCAGCCCGAGGTCGTCGGCGAGGTTGGTGATGGCGCCGGCGGTGTGCGGCAGGGCGTCGCAGTCGGCGAACGTCGCCCCGCCCTTGAAGTCCACAGTGAGCAGCGCGAGCCGGTCCGGTGGGTGTCGCACCGCCAGAGCGGCGACAAGGGTCCGCAGCGCCTCGGACTTGCCCGAGCCGGTGGCGCCGACGATGAGGCCGTGGGGGCCCATGCCGCCCAGGGCCGACTCCTTGAGGTCGAGTTCCACAATGGCGCCGTCGGCGTCGACCGCGAAGGGGGCGCGCAGCAGCTCGGATTCGCTGCGGGGCGCCCAGGTCGATCGCCAATCGACGTTGGCGGGGTCGGCGACGCCGAGGATCTCCGGGAGTCCGTGGACGCCGGTCAGGGCATGCGAGGAGTCGTCGGCGGCGAGTCGGTAAGGGCTGAGCGCGCGGGCGATGGCGGCCGCGTCCGCGACGCCGAGCGTGTCGGGACGGCCGGTGCGACTGGTCTCGGCGACGCGGCCGTCGTCGCGGACGATGTCGGTGATGGTCAGCTCGGCGCCGTCCACGCTCACGCGCGCGGCGGTGTGCTCGGGTTCCTGCCGCTGCTCGGCGACGAGGGTCCACAGGTGGACGCCGAGGAGGGCGGCGTCGCCGTCCCCGACCAGTCCAGGCAGCGACACCTGATGCTCACCGTCCACAATGACCAGCAGGTGGGTGGATCCGGGGCCGGGCGGGGCACCGCGGCGGCGGCGCAGTTCGGCAGCGCGCGTGGCGAGATCGCCCGCCAGCGCGTCGGCGAGCGCGGTCGTGGTGGGGCAGATGAGCGGAGCGGGCAGTTCGGTGCCGACGTCGGTGAGCAGGTGGGGCAGCCAGGAGAGGCCGCTCCATTGATCGGCGACGCGGCCGTCGGCGACGACGGCGACGCGCAGATCCTCTGGCGCGCAGAGGGTGCAGAGCTGTGCGAGCATGGCCCGGGCCGTGGCCCTCACCTCCGGATACTCCCCCACCAGTGAGACGTCGCCGGTATCGCCGACCGGGATGGTCAGCGGCTGGTCGGCCAGGGCCGCATAGCGTTCGACGAGCTCTTCGGCGCCGGAGTGGCACACCGGGTCGTAGGCGACCAGCGGATTGTCCTGGTCGAGTTTGAGCGAGAGGGTGCGCGACAGGGGCACCTCGGCGAGGCCGCACCGCACCGTGAGCAGGTCGGCGTCGGTGCCGCGCCGCTCCCACCGGCGGGCCGGATCGCGGCACAGATCGAGCAGCAGGTGCGGGTGCGGATGGCGGGTGGCAGCGAAATCGCGTTGGGCCCGAA
Source organism: Glycomyces buryatensis (assembly GCF_004912275.1). GTDB lineage: Bacteria > Actinomycetota > Actinomycetes > Mycobacteriales > Micromonosporaceae > Glycomyces > Glycomyces buryatensis. The sequence continues at coordinate 18,500 of NZ_STGY01000057.1, read as the reverse complement.
CGGCTTCGCGGATGGTCTGCCGGGCGTCCTCGAGGTAGTCGAGGTAGCGCTCGCGCTCCTGCCGAAGCTTGCGCCGGGGTCCCGAACGCATGGCGATGAACAGCACGATGCCCATCGCGACGCTGGCGACGAGCATGAGCAGGCCCGCCATGGCGTACAGCGGGCGTTCGAGGTTCGACAGCACCATGATCATCGCGCCCGAGCCGGTCATGAGCGGCATCATGAGCATCGGCGCGCCCATCATGGGCGACTGGGCCTCGCCGAGCGCGGGCGGCGAGGCGAGCGCGATGGGCTTGCTCGACACCTTCGGCATCGGGCGGCGGGCGGGCCTGCGGACGACTTCTGTGCCCATCAGGCCCCCGACACCATGGCGTACAGGCCGAGCAGATGCCCGGCGGCGGCGAAGACGGCGGCGACCAGGATGATCTCGACGACCGCGATGACCCGGCGCCACCATGCGGCCGACACCGAGGAACGGGCGATCGAGGCGACGGAGACGTAGGCGAGCCCGGCGAGGACGGCGAGCGCGGGCAACCAGGCCAGCAGCGGCTCGGAGTGTCCGATCCAGACCCAGGCGGCCCAGGCCCCGGACCCCATGCCCGCCAGTCGAAGCGGGGCGACGTGGCGGACGAGTTCGAAGATCCGCGAGCGGGTCAGGAGGGCGAGGGCGACCCCGGCGCCGGTCGCCTGGGACCACGGGTCGGGGTCGGCGGCGAGCAGGACACTGGCGGCCGCACCCGCCGCGGCGAGCCCGTAGATGGCGCCGGTCAGGCGGGCGTCGGTCACCGCGAGCCGTTCGCGCAGCCCGGCATCGGTGACGTTCTCGCCGCCGCGCACGTCCCGGTCGAGGCCGAAGAGCCCGGAGGCGAACATGGACATGCGCGGGGCCAGCGCCAGGGAGAACAGCACGGCGATCGCGCAGACGACGGCGGCGGCCGCGGCGGTCAGGCCGGCGTGGGCCCACAGCGCCCAGCCGCCGCCCGCCACCGCGAGAGTGAGGCCGACGGCGACGACGTAGCCCCCGGCGAGGCGGGCCCCGGCGCGGGCAAGGACGCAGATGAGCAGCGCCGCGGCCAGGGCCCCGACCGCGCGGGTGGCGGAGGCGGCGTGGCCATCGGGGGCGAGCATGTCGGTCGCGGCGGCGCCGATCCGCCCGGCCCACAGCATCCCGCCGATGAGGGCGAGGTGGGTGAGCACGGGATGCTGGCGGGCCGACCACCAGGACATGAGGACGGCCAGGACGCAGACGAGGGCGCCGGTGAAGACGACGGCGACGGTGGCGCCGGGGCTGAACGCGGCCGCGGCGATGAGGATCGCGGCGGTGGCGACGGCCAGCAGGCGCCCGATGCTGGACTCCCAGCGGGTGCCGGTCTCGTCCACGGCGTCCTCGACGCTGTCGCGGACGTCCTCGACCGTGCGGGGCAGGGCGTCGGCGGTGGCGTCCCGGATGAGGAGGACGGCCCCGTCCTCGACGGCCACGTCGCCCAGGGTGTCCGCGGCATCGAAGGTGGTGCCGTCGGCGGTGGTCAGGGCCCAGTTGACCGGCTCGTCGGTGGTGGTTCCGGTGGAGTGGAGCATCTGGGGCAGGAGCTCGGCGACCGGCAGGTCGTCGGGCAGGGCGAGGTCGCGGGTGGCCTGGGGGCCGACGACGGTGACGGTGCTGTATCGACCGGGCACTGTAGACCTTCTGGACGGGGTTTCAGCTGGTGGGAGCCGTGATGGAGGCGTTCCGTTCGTTCTCGGCCTCGCGGTCTTGCTGCTGCTGCTTCTCGAAGGCGCCGGTCACCGCAATGGCGGCGACGATGAGCGCCACCGCGATCACGCCGATGAGCGCGGCCGGCCACAGGCTCTGGCGCTGCCGCCAGCTGCGCGACGAGCCGTACAGGATCGCCGCCCGCAGCTGGCGCCTGCGCAGCGCCGCGGCCTGGAGGACGTAGCGTTCGCTCTGGCCGGTGCGCCGCATGACCAGCGGCGCGATGTCGGAGCCGGGCTCGGCGGTGCGGCCCGGCTCCGTATCGGCGGGTACGGTCACCCGCCCCACCGGCCGTCGATGCGACTGATGGCGCCCTTCCAGTTCGACGCGGAGTCCTCGGTGGCGGTGGCGAGCCGTTGGAACGCCGCCTGGAGTTCGGTGAACTCGCCCTCGGACTCAGTGTTGAAGCTCGCGAAGCCCGCGGTACCGGCGCCGACCCACTTGCCCTGGACCGTGGAGACGTGGCCCTGGATCTGGGCGAGGATGCCGTCGAAGCGGCCCCGGTAGGTGTGCTGGACGTCGGCCAGACCCTGGAGGGCGCCGACATTGCCGTAGAGCTCGTACGGAGATGTAGCCATGTGGACGGTCCCCTCTAGATCTGGATGCTGATCGGCTTGATCGGGGTGAGGGCGCCGTGCGCGCCGGAGTACTCGCCCTCGTTGCTTTCGTCGGTGGTGGTGCCGTCGGTGCTGGTGGCGTCCTGCGCCATCGCGCTGACGCCGTACTTGTCGGCGAGCTGGTTGTAGGCCTCGACGAAGTCGGCCTTGGCGAGGCGGAACTGCGTTAGCGCGTTGCCGCCCTGGGCGGTCGCGTCGGCTTCCATCTCCCCGATGAGCGCGCGGAGATCGCCGAACATCTCATCGACGGTGGTGGCGTGGTTGCCCGCGCTGACTGCGAGCGCGGGTGCTTCGCTGAGCCCGAATTCGGCTCCGGCCATGGGGTCCTCCTAAGTAAAGGGTGAGAAGGGGCCTGGCGGCCAGGGTATCGATTCATGGTGACACGGCGGTGAATCGAAAGTAAAGTCCATCCTCGATCGCATGCGCAATTCCAAAGCACTTGTGTCGCAATGACACCGCGCCGCACCAACCGTTTCGAAATCGGTGCGGATTCACCCGGAGTTGTTCCATTTTTCACTCACCGCCGGTACGCTGATCGCAGTCCCCAGTGCCCCACCCCCACGGAGGACCAATGGATTACCTGGGCATGAACCCCAATGCCGCCAGCAAAGGCGGCGTCGAGACGATGACACTTGCGGAGAGCTACGAATCGCTCGCCGACCGCCTCAAGGCCATAGTGGAGAGCTGCAAGGCCGTGGCCGGCGAACCCGAGGTGAAGAACGGCTACGACACCTTCGGCGAGACCTGGATGACCGACGTGAACCAGACCGCCGCGCACGGCAAAAGCGTCGGCGGCACCACCACGATCACCGTCTCCGACGGGACCGGCACCGACATCACCAACGCCGCCGACCAGAGCGTCACCGCCCCGCCGGTCACCCCGCCCGGCATCGGCTGACCCGCCAGGAAGGACCCACCCCGATGGCGTTCACCGAAGCCAGTTTCAAACCCACCCCCACCGAGGCCGACCCGGGGAAACTGGGCGAGCAGGTCGGATTCCTGCGCGCCCACAGCACCCGCATCATCGGCCAGGGCAGCGACGTGTCCGAGAAGATGTACGGCACCGCGACCCAGTTCTCGGAGCTCGTCGCCGACCCGATCACCAGGGAGGGCGGCAAGTTCGAACGCGCCTCCATGGACGCCATGGGCGGCGCTGTCTGGGGCGCCGATGTGACCGACCGCTGGGCCGTAGCCGTCTCCACGTACATTCGCGACGTCGAAGACCTGCAAGACGACTGGAACGCCGCCGTCAGATCGGACTTCGGGGTGACCCTCGAGGGCCTCGTGGCCAAGGGCTCCATCACCGGCGGCATGCCCGCCGACGTCCAGTCCCGCATACTCGACAACGAGATCCAGGCCAAGGGCGAGGCAAAGCTCGCCCAGGTCGAGGGCGACTACGCCCCCGTCCGCGCCGCCTACGAGCAGGCGGCGGAGGACACCGGGCGCTGGCTCAAGGGCGGCCCCACCCCCGCGAACCTCCGCGAACTCGGCAACGGCGGCGCCGCCGGCTGGGCCCTCTACAACATCTTCGGCGCCGACGCCGCCATGCCGCTGGACGCGCAGGACGGCAAGGCGCTGGCCGAGAAGATCGCCGCAATGCTCAAGAACGGCGACGAGCTGACCCCGGAGCTGCGCGAGCAGCTGAACCTCATGCTCGCTCTGGCGGCGCGCGCCCAGAGCATGCAGGGGCTCGAAGACACCCAGCTCGCGCCCGGGGAGCTGGGATTCCTGGAGGCGTTCTTCAAGGGGATGGACGTCCGCGACATCACCGGCGGGCCCGACAACTACCTGCTCTACAACGTCGCCGACCACCTCAAGGACCTCGACTTCTCCGACGCCGACCAGGCGCTGGTCCTGGGCGCCATGGGCGGGGGCCTCATGACCCTGTCGAACTCCGACTTCGGCGGCGGCATGGGCCGCCTGCCCGCCAGCCTGCGCAGGCCCCTCGAGTACCTGACCTTCGGGAACAACGACAAGCGCTTCAACTACAACGACTACACGATGTACCTGGAGGGCCTAGCCCCCATGCTCGGCTCCGTTCGCGGCGCCGAAGACATCGACGGCAAGCAGATATTCGGAAGGCTCCAGGCCGGCCGGGAACTCTCCACCGGTCTGATGTGGATGATCGCCGACACCTTCGACCATGAGAACGACCCGGTCCTGAACCACCTCAACGACTTGAAGAACCCCGACAGCGTCGTCGGCGACATCATGGATATCGTCACCCGCGACCGGAACCTCAACGCCCAGTTGCTCTCCGGCGTCATCCAGCACCCCGACTACGGCGACGACAGCACCGAGCACCTGCTCCGCGGCATGTTCGGCCACCAGTGGGAGGACGACGGCAAGTCCGTCTCGAAGCTCATCGACTGGATCCCCGCCGCCTCGAGGGACATCGACCCCGCCCTCCAGCGCGACGCCGCCGAAGCCTACTTCGGACTCCTCGACACCATGACCAACGAGGAGGTCGGCGGCCACTGGAAGGACTCGGCGTACACGTTCTTCACCGACGGCTTCGGGGAGATCAACGGCTTCAAGAACGCCCCGCTCGGCGTGGCCAACCCGGTCATCTCCAAATCCCTGGCCGACGCCACCGTCCCCTACCTGGACTGGTTCGCCGACCCCAATGCCGAGCACCTGGTGGGCGGCGAGAAGGTCGAGTTCCCCACCGACCTGAGGTGGTCCATCGACCCCGCCGACCGCGGCGGATACATCACCATGCAGGACCGCGCCAACATGTTCGAACTGGCCATGGGCTCGAAGTCCGGCGCCCAGTCCCTCGGCCAGGCGGTCTACGCCAAGGTCTACCTCGACGGGTCGAACCTGCCCGAGTGGAGCGACGGCGACGGCCACGCGGACCTGGGCAAGCTCGTCACCGACGGCGACGGCGCGGAGGCCTACGCCAACCGCACCGGCCGCCTCCTCGGATTCCTCGACTCCGGCTACAACAACGTCCTCGCCGACGGCACGGACGACGCCAAGCTCTCGGCGGCGGAGAACAAGTCGCAGGCCGCCTGGATGCGGGCCGGATCCGCGATCGCCAAGGAGGTCATCACCTCCATTCCGCCGGTCAGGGGCGCCAAGATCGGCTGGGAGCTGCTGGCCAAGCAGAGCCTCGAGATGGGCAAGTACGGACCGAACGTGGCCGAGACCGACGGCTGGGCCTTCCAGGGACCCGACGCGCCCAAGAAGGGCGACGACGGCGTGAGCTTGGAGGACATGAAACTCAAGTTCGGCCACAACGTGGTCGAAACGCTGGTGCAGGACCCGAACTCCGGCCGCACCGTCGCCGAACTGCGCGAACTGGCCCCGGAACTCACCAAGAAGGACGCCGACGGGAACTGGGTCATGCGCCCGGCCGACGAGGTCCTGATCGGCAACGACCCCATGAAGCCCAAGGACGAGCAGTACACCGCCGACAACGCACTGCGCGACTACCGGTCGTTCCTGGGCCCGCACAATACCGCGCGCTACAACGAATACATGTCGACCCTCGACGACCAGCGCGAAGACTACGGGGAGAACCACTCCAGGTAGCCCCCTCACCCTGACAAGGACCTTTGACTGTGACACAACAGGATCAGCGCCCACAGCGCGATCTGCCCGACAAGATCCAGTCCTCTTGGGAGGGCATGCGGGACAAGTTCGGGGCCAACCGGGCCGTGGCCGTCACGGCCGCCGTCGTGGCCGGAGTCCTGCTCATCGCCGTCGTCGCCGCCGTGGTCGCCTCCGGCGGCGGTGACGAGGACGGGGGCACCGAGCAGGTCGCCACCGATGAGAGCAGCGCCGCCGAGGCGAGCGCTTCCGAGGAGGCCGCCGCGGGCGACGACGCCCAGACCGCGCCGAGCCTGCCCGCCGACGGCAACTACCTCATGCGCCAGGAGGCCGGCGGCCTGTGCGTGACCGCCGGGCCCGAGCCGGGCAATGAGGAGCGGACCGTCATGGTCCTGGGCGACTGCGCCGAAACCTACCCGGTGAGCCTGGCCTTCGCAGGTCAAGGCGAGGGGAGGTACACCGTCGGCCTGGACTTCGCCGAGGACCAGTGGGAGGCGTGCCTCGGCGCGGACAACCCCGCCGACGAGGCCGGATACCTGACCTCCGGCTACGACTGCGACGGCTCAGAGCTCCAGTCGTTCACCCTGAGCGACTTGGGAAGCGGCGTGTACGCCGTCGCAGTTGCCGCGACAGGCCTGTGCCTGGGCCTGTTGGAGGACGCCAGCGCCGAGGCCGGTGCCGCCCTGGCGACGGCCGCGTGCGACCCCGAGGACGCGAATCAGCGTTTCAGCCTGCTAGTCCCCTAGGACCCGTCTCGCCATGACCGACCAACCCCCGCAGCTCCCCCGCCATCGGCAGCAGCGCGATCTGCCTGCCCGCCTGGGCGAGTCGATCGAAGCGTTCCGAATGCGACTGGGCACCAGCCGCATCCTGGCCGGGACCGCCGCGACCGCCGCGATGGTGCTGCTCGTGGCCGTCACCTGGGCGGTCCTGGCCGCCGACGACGGAGGCGGCCAGGACCCGTCCACCTCGGTGGCGCAGACCGGGGACGTCTCCCCCTCCGCACCCCGCAGTCCCGTCCTCACCCCGTCCCCTTCCGCGTCTCCGAGCGAGACCGAATCTCCCGAGCCCACTGAGGACGAACCGACCTCGGCCGCCGAGGAACCGACCACGACCAAAGCCGAAGAGACCAAGGAAGAACCGGAGCAGGGCCTGCCAGCCGACGGCCACTACCAGGTCGTGCAGGACGCCAGCGGGCTGTGCATGTCGACCGGCCCCGAGCCGGGCAACGAGTCCCGGACCGTGGTGGTCCTGGGCGACTGCGGCTCGGCCTACCCGTCGTCATTGCAGTGGTCGGCCTGGGACGAGGGCGTCTACGCGGTGAGCATGGACTTCTCCAACGACGACTGGCAGGCCTGCATGGGCGTCGACGCGCCCGGCGACCAGAGCGGCTACCTCGTGGCCGGCTATGGCTGTGAGTTCACCGAGACGCAGTTCTTCGAGCTGAAGCCGGCCGGCGGCGGCAAGTACCTCATCGAGAACAGCGCGGCCGGGCTGTGCCTGGGCATCCTCTCGGACGCTTCCTCGAACGCGGGCACCGCGATCGCCACCGCCGATTGCGACAGCGAGGAGGCCTCCCAGCGCTGGACGTTCAGCTGAGAGAGCGAAGCCCAATGCAGTTGCGGGGCTTAGGAGTTCGCGGTGTCGAACTCCATCTGGGTGGACCGGATGTCGCCGGCGTTGTCGGTGATCCAGTCGAACATGGACGCCAGCCGATCGCTCGTGCCCTGGCCGACCGGAGTCAGGCCGTAGGTGACCTTCGGCGGGATGGTCGGCTCCACCTCGCGCCACACCAGGCCGTCGCGGACAAGGTTGCGCAGGGTCTGCGAGAGCATCTTCTCGCTGATGCCCTCGATGGACTCGCGCAGCTCGAAGAAACGCATCTGCCTGTCGCGCAGGGCGATCAGCACCCACACGCCCCACCGGCCGACATCGCGGCCGTGGCCGCGGTGGCGCTCCGCGAGGACGGGCACCTCGGCGAGCGATACCTGCTGGCCGGGCCTGAGCCGATCTCGCCGCGGCAGCAGGCGAAGCTGATCGGCGAGGCGCTGGGCGAGCCGGTGGAGTTCATCGAGCAGACCCGCGCCGAGGCCTTCAACGTGCTCAGCAAGGCCTGGACGGCCGAGGTCGCGGACGCCACGCTCGAGGTGATCGGCAATCCGAACGAGATCGAGCGGGCCGCGAGCAGCGAGGTCGAGCGCCTCACCGGCCGCCGGGGCCGGACCTTCGCCGAGTGGGCGGAGCGGAACGCGGCCGCGTTCCGGTAAGCCGCAGTGGAATGGGTGCTGCGGACCCTGTCGACTGAGTCCGGAGCACCCATTCCACTGCGGTCTTAAGACCTGCGGCTGAGACGGCCCGGGACTCGGGCCCGATGCCGCGGGGCGAGTGCGCTCGTAGCGTTGCGGCCATGAACATCTTGGTAACCGCGGCGACCGGCAACGTCGGCCGCCACCTCGTGAACGAACTCGTCTCCTCCGGGCACCGGGTCCGGGCGCTCACCCGCGACCCTGACTCGGCCGACCTCCCCGACGGAGTCGAAGCTGTGGCCGGTGACTTCACCGACCTGGCGAGCCTGGAGGCCGCATTGAAGGGAGTGGACGCCCTCCACCTCATCACGACCTACGGACCCTCCAACGAAACCCTGCCCAACGGTCCCGAGCTGGCCGAACTGGTCCGGCAGGCGGGCGTGCGGCGGGTGACGCTCCTGTGGAACGGGTACCGCGGCCCAGTCGAGGAGGCTTTCGAGACGGCCGGTCTGCGGCCGACGGAGCTGCAGCCCGGCGAGTTCATGTCCAACGCGCTCACCTGGGCCGAGGAGGTCCGCAACTCGGGAGTCGTGCGCGAGGCCAATGCCCACATCAGGCAAACCCAGGTGCACGAAGCCGACATCGCCGCCGTCGCGGCGGTCGCGTTGACGAGCGACGGACATGAGGGCAAGGCCTACCCGCTTACCGGGCCAGAGCCACTGAATCCGGCCGAGCGCGTTGCGATCCTTGCCGAGGCGGCCGGGCGGCCGATCCGGTTCGAAGCACTCACCGACGCGCAGGCCCGCGAACGGATGCGTGACCTGGGCCATGAGGATGCGGTGGTCGACTACGTCCTGGGCTGGCAGTCCGACCCGCCCGAGGCGTTCCGGATCGTCTCGGACGCCGTCGAGGTGGTCACCGGCCGCCCTGCTCGCGCCTTCGCCCAGTGGGCCGAGGCCCACGCCGCGGACTTCCGCTGACGCTCCCCGGATCCCTAGGGCCTGTCCTGTGAATCCGGGAGAGGCGATATCCGAGTCCATTTGTTCGCTCGCAAGGCGGAAGGGCCTCTGAATACCGGTGTTGTATTCAGAGGCCCTGACAACGCAGCGAGCGGGCAAATGGGCCGGATAGCGACCGTCCGGATTCACAGGACAGGCCCTAGAACAACCAGGCCCCCGTCGGAACACCCACGGCCCGCGAAACGAGCGTCTCGCGGGCCGAATACGTTGCGCGGCTCAGGCTCAGGCGGCCTTCAGGCCCGCGGCGATGGCGTCGGCGATCGGGGTGGTGGGGCGGCCGATGAGGCGGGCGAGGTCGCCGGTCCGGGTGGCCAGGAGGCCTCTTTCGATCCCACCGTCCACATCCACCAGGATCCCGGCGAACGCCTCGGGCAGGCCGGAGCCGACCAGGATCTCCAGGTACGTCTCGGCGGGAACCCGGTTGACGGGCAGCTCCCGGCCGGCCTGGCGCGAGACCTCGGCGGCGTACTCCTCGAAGTTCCACGCGGTGTCGCCGGAGAGCTCGTAGACCTGGTTCTCGTGTCCCTCGCCGGTGAGAACGGCGACGGCGGCCGCGGCGAAGTCGGGGCGAGAGGCGGAGGCGACGCGACCTTCACCGACGCTCGTGAGGACGCCTCCCGCGGCGAGGACGGGGCCGAGATTCTCGGTGTAGTTCTCGTGGTACCAGCCGTTGCGCAGCAGCGCATAGGGCAGTCCGGAGTCGATCAGGTACCGCTCGGTGGCGATGTGCTCCTCGGCCAGCTGGAACTCGGCGGCCGGGCCGCCGAGGACGGAGGTGTAGGCGAGGAGGCCGACGCCGGCTTCCTTCGCCGCATCGATGACGGCGGTGTGCTGGGGAAGGCGCTGGCCGACCTCGCTGCCGGAGATCAGGAGGACCTTGTCGCCGGAACCGAAGACGCCCTTCAGGGTCTCGGGCCGGCTGTAGTCGGCGACGCGGACGTCGACGCCGCGCTCGGCGAGGTCGGCGGCCTTGGCCGCGTCGCGGACGACGACGGCGAGCTGGTCGGCGGGGACGGTCTCCAGCAGACCTGCGACGACGTGCTGGCCGAGGTGGCCGGTAGCACCGGTGACAACGATCATTGGCTTGCTCCTTCAACAGTTGGTGCGACTACCATTGCACTTTCAAATCGAAAGTACAAACTTTTCGAAAGCACTGTTGTTGGGATAACATCGCATCATGACCACCGAAGCCGCAGGGACCGAGTCGCCGTCCGCGCTCGAGTTCCTGGTGCTGGCCAAGGACTGCGTCTCCCGGCCGGTCCTGGGGGACATCACCGGCCGCTGGGGCACGCTCGTCCTGCTCGCCCTGCGCGAGGACTCGTTGCGCTTCAGCGAGATCCGCCGCCACATCGAGGGCATCAACGAGAAGGCCCTCTCCCAGTCCCTGCGCGCGCTCGAACGCGACGGCTTCGTGGAACGGCACGCCGAAGAGGGCTTCCCCGTGCGCGTCGAGTACAACCTCACCGAGCTCGGAGCGACCATCACCGACCGGCTCCAGACACTGGTCGATGAGCTCTACTCCTTCATGCCCGACGTGCTCACCGCGCAGAGCGACTACGACCGGAAGCACCCCGCCATCTAGCCCGCCGCGAAGAACGATTTCGACCGGCGGCATCCCGCAAACCGGTGAACCGTCCATCCAGGCCGACCGGACTGCGCTAATGCGCTGGTAGACGCCCGTGATCGGCCTACACTCGGCCCATGCGACGGCTGGATCCAGAGGACGCGCGCCTGATCCCGGGCACGCGGCTGCCGATCTGGGTGCGGTTGCTGCCGATCCTGCTGCTGATCGGCTCGGAGCTGTTCCAGATCTCAAGCCCCGACCGGGTCCACGCCGGGATCGCGGTCGCCATCGTGCCGGTGCTGTCGGCCTTCGTCCTGGGTCCGGTGTGGACGGGCGTCATCGCGGTGCTCTCGCTCCTGTTGGTCGCCGCCCCGATCCCGCTGACCGAGCAGTTCGACGGCGACGACATCGTCGCCGTGGGGGTCGTGTGCGTGACCAGCGTCGGCATCGCGTGGCTGCGGCAGCGCTTCGAGGCCCGCCTGGTGACCATGCAGTCGGTCTCGGAGGTCGCCCAGCTGGCGGTCCTGCCCGACCTGCCCGAGCGCGTCAGCGACCTGGATTGTGCCGGGCTCTACCATTCGGCGCAGCGCGGCGCGCGCATCGGCGGCGACCTGTTCGACGTGCGCCCCAGCCCGTACGGGGCCCGCATGATCCTCGGCGACGTGCAGGGTCACGGCCTGCCGGCGGTGAGTACCGCGGCGGTCCTGCTGTCCACCTTCCACGAGGCGATCCTGGACGAGTCCGATCTGGAGGGGGTGGCCGCCCGCCTGGAGCGGCGGATCCTCATCGACGCCGAACAGGGATACATCCCCGAGCTGTTCGCCTCGGTTCTGCTGGTCGAGTTCACCGCCGACTCGCGGCAGATGCGGCTGCTGTCGTGCGGGCACCCCGCGCCGCTGCTGCTGCGCGGCGACCGGGTCGAGGAACTCGACCTCAAGCCGGGGCCGGTGCTGGGCCTGCGGTTGCAGCCGAGGGAGCGGCACGGTTCGAGTTCGATGCGGTTTCTGCGCGAGGAGACCCTGCTGGCCTATTCGGACGGGGTGATCGAGGCCCGAGACAAGGCCGGGCACTTCTATCCGCTCGCCGACCGCCTCCGCGGACTCGTCGTCCCGCCCTCGCCGCGCCGGCTGGTCGAGTTCGTGTGGGAGGACGTGGCGCGCTTCGCCACCCGCATGGACGACGACGTCTCGCTCCTGGCGATCCGGCGCGCCGGCTCCCGGACCGATTCGTCACCTGAGCGCAATGGGGCTTTAAGCCGCATGTCTTGAACATTTCTCCTATTTCGGGCAATCTTGGATGATCGCGTCGCAGCCGCCCCCGGCTCGACGTTCCCGGATATCCGAATATGGAGCATCCCATGCGATCACCAGCGCGATTGGCCGCCCTCGTGTCGACCGCCGTTCTCGGCGCGGCCGGAATCGGGCTCACCGCCGCCGGCAGCGCCGCCCCGGCGGGAGCCCAGACCGAGACGACGGCCGCCGGAGAGCTGTCCGTCCTCAGCTACAACATCGCCGGGCTCCCCCTGGGCCTGGGCGATGGCGACCCCGAGACGAACACCCCGATCATCGGTTCCCGCCTCGGCCCGTACAACCTGGTCAATGTCCAGGAGGACTTCAACTACCACGCGGCGCTGTACGAGGCGGACGACCACGAGTACCGGACCTCGACCAGCGGCGGCGTGCCGTTCGGCGACGGGTTGAACACCCTCTCGGACATCGCGTTCGAGGACTTCGAGCGGGTCGAATGGGACGACTGCTCGTCGGGATCGGGCGACTGCCTCACCCCCAAGGGCTTCACCTTCATGCGCGCCCGCCTCGCCGAGGGCGCCTGGGTCGACGTGTACAACCTCCACACCGACGCGGGCTCCGAATCCGGTGACCTGGGGGCGCGCGCGAAGAACCTCGAGCAGGTCGGCGATTTCATGGCGACGCACTCGGCCGGAAATGCCGTGATCGTCTACGGCGACACCAATACCCGCTATACCCGCGAGGGCGACACGATCGCCGAGTTCGCGGCCGGGAACGGCCTGACGGACGCGTGGGTCGAGGAGGTGCGCGGCGGGACCGCCCCGAACAAGGGCGACGAGGCGCTGGTGTGCGAGGACGAGACCGTGGACGAGCAGTGCGAGGTGGTCGACAAGGTCCTCTACCGCTCGGGCGACCACGTCCGGTTGGATGCGAGCTCCTACCGCAATGAGCACGCGGAGTTCCGGGACGAGGCCGGAGGGAACCTGTCCGACCACTACCCGATCGCCGTCGACTTCGCCTGGTCCACCAGCGAGGACTTCGTCATGAGCGACCAGTTCGGGGGCCCGCACGGGGACTTCTTCAACGATATCGACGACCTCAGCGCCGGGGCGGGTGCGAGCGAACTGCTCCTGCGCGGCAATGAACGGGTCGACCAGATCGGGCTGACCCTCGCGGACGGCACCGCGTTGGCGCACGGCGGCAGCGGCGGGACCGCCGCGAGCCTCGTCCTCGAATCCGGCGAGTATCCGACCGGGCTCGAGCTGTGCCAGGGCCAGCGCGACGGGCGCACCCGGATCTTCTCCGCCCGCTTCACCACCAGCACCGGCCGCACCGTCGAGACGGGCACCGAAACCGGGGACTGCACCGCCTTCGAGGCCCCGTCGGGCTGGCAGATCGCGGGCTTCCACGGCCGGGCTGGCGCCGAGGTCGACAAGCTCGGCGTCATCTACACCCAGCGCTGATCCAAGGCGCGCAGGGGAATGGGCCCGGCTCCAGGCCGGGCCTGTTCGCGTCCGTTGGACACCCTTTCTCAATCCGTTATACGAAGGGTGTTCACAAGGGTTCGAATTTGTGGGAGCATCGATCAAACTCAATTCAAATTCCCACCCCCGAAGGAGACAACGATGTCCTCCCCCAGACCCAGGTGGCAGCGACTGCTCGCCGTCACGGGAGCCGCCGGAATCGCCTTGGCGGCCACTCAGCTCACGATCACCGCGCAGGCGCAGACCGATGACGCGGCCACTGCCGAGGGCGCCGTCACCGTCGGCATCGACCCGTCCTACCAAGGCGCCGAATGGGAGGGCTGGGGCACCAGCTTGGTGTGGATGGCCAACGCCACCGGCGGCTATCCCGATGAGATTCGAAACCAGCTGGCCGACATGGTGTTCGGCGACGAGGGCCTGAACCTCAATATCGCCCGGTACAACATCGGCGGCGGCAACGCCCCCAATATCGACAATGAGTACCTGCGGGGCGGGGCCTCCGCGGTCCCCGGGTTCTGGAACGCTCCCGAGGGCACCACCCACGAGGACAAGGACTGGTGGGACCCCGAGAACCCCGACCACTGGAACTGGGACGCCGACGCGAACCAGCGCTGGTGGGTCGACCAGGTCAAGGACGAAGTCAGCCACTGGGAGGCCTTCTCCAACTCCCCGCCGTACTTCCAGACGAACTCCGGTTACACCTCGGGCGGATTCGACCCCAACGCGGACCAGATCCGCTCCGAGACGGTGGACGAGTTCGCGCTCTACCTGACCGAGGTCATGGAGCAGCTCGAAGAGTCGCACGGGATCGAGTTCGACACCGTCGACCCGCTCAACGAGCCCAACACCGACTACTGGAAGACCACCCTCGGCGAGGACGGCGTCCAGCCGACCGGCGGCGGGCAGGAGGGCGCGCACGCCGGGCCCGAGTCGCAGCAGGAGGTCATCCTGGCCCTGGCCGCGCGGCTGGCAGGCGCCGACACCGATGCGGTGATCTCCGCGCCGGACGAGACCAACCCGGGCAAGTTCACCGCCGACTGGAACGCCTACAGCGAAGAAGTCCGGGCGGCCGTCGACCAGATGAACGTCCACACCTACGGCACCGGGCAGCGCACCAGCGCCCGCGACCTGGCCAAGGGCAGCGACAAGCCCCTGTGGATGAGCGAGGTCGAGGGAAGCTGGACCTCCGGCCAGGACTACGAGTCGATGGAGAGCGGCCTGGGCATCGCCTCCCGCATCACCGACGACATTCGCGAGCTCGAGCCGTCGGCCTGGGTGCTGTGGCAGCCGATCGAGAACGCGGACCTCGGCCACAACTGGGGTTCGATCCACGTCTCCTTCGACTGCGACGCCGAGGACACGCTGGAGACCTGCCCGGTCAAGACCAACACCAAGTACGACACGATCCGCAACTTCACGCATTACATCGAGCCGGGCGACCGCATGCTCGGCGTCGACGACGCCTCCACCGTGGCCGCGCTCGAGGCCGATGGCGAGGGCGCGAACGTGGTGTACACCAACAACAGCGAGGGCGCGCTGGACGTCACGCTCGACCTGTCGAAGTTCGCCTCGATCGACGGCGCCACGGTCACTCCGGTGGTCACCAGCGCCGACGGCGTCCTGGTCGAGGGTGACTCGGTCGCCGTCACCGGCGACTCCGCGACGCTGACTGTGCCGGGCAAGTCCGTCACCACCTTCGTGGTCGAGGGCGTCTCCGGCGTCGCCGACGACGCCGCCATGATACAGGACGACCACGTCTACCGCTTCGACGGCGTCCAGAGCGGCAAGTCGATCGTCCCGTCTGAGGACGGCACCGGCATCGCGCTGGCGACGGACGACGCCGCCAGCGCCGAGCAGCTGTGGAAGCTCGACCTGAAGTCCGACGGTGACTCGAACCGCGATCGGTACGAGATCGTCAACGCCGCCACCGGAACCCGCCTGGCGGTGTCCGGGGATCAGGCCGTGCTCGAACCGGATGGCAAGAAGTCGCCGGATGCCGCGCAGTGGTACCTGTCGACCACCGGGAATGGCAATTACGTGCCTGTCAATGTCGGCACCGGCAGGGTCCTGGACGTCTGGGGCGAGGCCACCGCCGACGGCTCCCCCGTCCAGACCTACACGCCGACGTCAGCGAGCAACCAGCTCTGGACCCTCACGGACGAGATGGTGCTGAACGCCGCCGCGGTGGAGACGTACACCGTTCCGGGGTACGTCCCCGACATGCCCGAAACGGTGCCCGGCGTCTACCGCGACGGCGAGCGCGGGGCGATCCCGGTGGAGTGGGAGATGCCCGAGGATTCCGCTTGGGACGCTTTGGGAGAGGTGATCGTGGAAGGTGAGGCGACCGATCCTCTGGGAGAGACCTTCGCCGCCGAGGCGAAGGTCAGTGTCGACACCTTCTCCGCGACGGCTCCGGCCGCGGCCAAGACCTACCCGGGGTTCACGCCCGACCTGCCGGACACGGTGATCGCGCTGGGCGACAACGGCACCGAGGCCGTGGTGCCGGTGGTCTGGGAGGAGGCCCCCGAGGGCGCCTACGACGACTTTGGCACCGTCACGCTGGCGGGGACGGCCACGCTCATCGACGGGACCGAGCTCGACGCGCAGATCGACGTCGAGGTGACCGACCCGATCGAGGCCAATGTCGCGACCGGTGACGGGGTGAGTGTGGAGACGACCTTCACCGAGCCCGGCTACTCGAACGAGGCGCTGCTCAATGGCGACCTAGACGACAAGGCCTGGTCGAACTGGAAGTCGGGCGGGTTCAATACCGAGGACACGATCACGGTCACACTGCCGACCGAGCGGGACGTCACGCGCGTGGTGTCCCACTTCTGGGCCGACGGCGGGCGCCCGTCCTACGCGGACACCCTCCAGGTGCAGTACCTGGATGCGAACGGCGAGTGGGTGAACGCGGGTGAAAGCGTCGACGTCGGGACCGACATCGACAATCCGCCGGTCATCGATGTGCCGGTGAATGCAAGGACCTCAGCGGTGCGGGTCGCAATGACCGCCGACAGCGGCGACATCGCCGGCTGGATCATCCTGAGCGAGATCGAGGTCTACGCCAAGGCCCCGGCCAAGTAGAAGGACGCAAGGAAGCGCCCGCCGCCCCATGGGGCGGCGGGCGCTTCCTTGCGGCAGATCTGGAACTCAGGTAGCGGCAGAACTGGAACTCAAGTGGCGGCAAATCTGGAACCTGTTGCAACTACGCAGGCATGAAGCGCTTTCCGCCATCACGCATTCCTTTCCAGCCCTTATCACTTCCTTCATGCGGCATATTGGACCGTGACTGTAGGACCATGAGAATTCGGTACCGTATTTCTCAGGGTTCCCTTCTCTCATACCGATTTACCTGGGGTTTCGCAATCAATGGGAGTGTGCGATAGTGGATGGTCCATCGCACGCCGATCCACGAATCTGGGGGCAGGTATGGCATTCGAAGACTCGGGCGGATGGTTTCTCAAGACCATGGTGCGAAAGCACCGGATAGCTTCGGGGGCAACTCAACAAGCAATCGCAGACGAGCTCTTCTATTCCCCAGACACCATCCGGGCCTGGGAGCTGGGCAGGGCCACCATCCCGCTCAAGATGCTTGCGAGGTACGCCAAGGCGTGCGGAGTGAATGACGAGATCATCGGCTACATGGTGCAGGTCGCCATCGCTCGCAGGGAGGGCAAGCCAGTCGAGGCCGACATGCGCTTCAACGCGCTGTTCATGTCGCTGGCCGAGGAGTTCTTCGGAAGCTTCTTCAAGTTCGACGCCACCTTCATTCCGGGGCCGCTCCAGCTCAAGGAGTACCACGATCTTATCGTTCGTCCGGCAGACCCGGAGGCCAGCGACGACGAGTCCAAAGACGGCTGGGTCTTCAAGGAGGCGCGCCGGATTGCTCTGGAGGACCGCCCGGATCAGCCGATGATGTCATTCCTCATCGGCGAAGCCGCACTCGTCCACCTGCGGCGATTCTCCGAGGAGCTGTATCAGAAGCAGATGGCGTACCTCCGGAAGTGGGCGAAGCGGCCGGGGGTGTCCATCCGGATCCTCCGGGAGCCTGTGCCCGTCCGGATGAGCGGCTTCAGCATCTACCAGCCCGAGGACATGCCGCGGGCCTGCCCGCCGTTCGTCTACACCGAGATCGCCGATACCAGCTGGTGCATCGATGATCCCGACCGAATCGCGCGTTACGATGAGCTTCGCAAGAGGCTTTGGAAAATGGCGATCCGGATCGAGGTCTACCGAGATGACGACAGGCGTGACCGTATGGCGTAAGAGCTCTCGCAGCGGCGCCAACAACAACACTGACTGCGTCGAGATCCGGCGGGCATGGCGCAAGAGCACCCGCAGCGGTGCGAACAACGACACCAGCTGCGTCGAGGTGGCCCTGTGCGTTGAAGACGGATTCCACCTGCGGGATTCGAAGCTCGGAGCAGACTCACCCGTGTTCGACCTGTCCCCCAAGGATTTCAGCGCCGTCCTCAACGCCGCGGGCTGAAGCGGACGTCAAAGCGAGCGGCCCGGCGGATTCTGCCGCCGGGCCGCTCGCTGCTACAAGCGCTCTTTCGGCTGTGCCGCTTCAGCACCACGATCGAAACGCCGCGACCTGCGCGCGATCGAAGGGGCTCATCATCCACGAGGATGATTGACCCCTTCGTTGTCGGTCAGACCTAGTCGGTCTGAGGGTGTTGTTGCGCCCGGGGAGGCCTGCATTGGGAACTGGTGCGCTGGCGGGGACCATTCCGTACATGGTCGGGCTGCGCTTAAGGCATCGGCGACGAAGGCGTGGACGGGGCGGGTGTCCGTTGGCGGTGCCAGGCTTCCGAGGTTCCGGGGCACCCGGGGTTCGGGTGGACGGCGTGCGTGGCCGGGCGCGAAACTGGGGCGGGGGACACGCCCGACCGCGGGGTGCGGGGTGGTGCCGGTCGTGGCGAGAGGTGTTGTGCCGCAACCACTCCACGAGGTGGATGTGACCCACGCCTCTTTGTCGTTAGTGGATCGGTCTGTGACGTAAAGTTATC
>NZ_STGY01000046.1 GCF_004912275.1 Glycomyces buryatensis | reverse complement strand
GACGCCGGTCACATCCGCCTCGTGGAGTGGTTGCAGCACAACACCTCTCGCCATAACTGCCGCCGGCCGCCGCTCCGCTCCTCGCATCCCGCACTCAGCCGGGCAGGCCGCCCGCCCGACCCCCGAAACCCGCCCCGAACCCTCGGCGGAACCCCGGAAGCCTGGCCCCGCCAACGGACACCCGCCCCTCCCACGCCTTCGTCGCTGCCGCCTTTTGCGCAGCCCGACCATGTACATGATGGTCCCCGCCAGCGCCCCCACCCCCAATACAGGCCTCCCCAGGCGCCACAACACCATCAATGATCGTCGGCGAGCCGGCTCACAGTACGGTGACGACTCTGGCATATCTCAAGGAGCGCAGTGAAGAACGAAATCGATTTGGAGTCCTTGGCTGCGGAGACACTGGGGGCCTGGGAGAAGCATGCCCTCGCGACCGGGCCGGCCGATCCCGATGCGGCGCGGCGGGCCGTCGACCGCGCCTATGCCGACGCGGGATTGCCCGCACCGGAAACGGTCCTGTGGGTCGGTTCCCCGTTCGGCGGACACATCGCCGCGGCGATGTTGCGGATCCTGCCGCTCACCGAGCGTTCGAACGCGGGCGAGTACGTCGGAACGCGGATGCGGGACGCGGTCGCGCAAGCCGGCTCGACGGCGAGATCGTCGCTCGATCCTTCGGCACGGAGAACCGGAATGAAGCTGGCGAAGTCGCCTTCGCTGCAACGGGTCCGCGAGGGACTGGCGGCGATCGTCATCGATGCCGACCGGGTCGACGACTTCAAGGAAGACCAGGCGCAAGGGCATCTGCACCGTGACTCGCTGCGCCGCATCGGCGAACAACTCGACACCGCCGAACCGGCGCCCGCGGCCGGATCCGAGACTGAGCCGAACCTGCATTGGCTGTCGCAGAACGTGGAAACGATCGGCGACCAGTTCTTGGATCAGTTCTCCGACGACGTCCACGATGAGGCGATCGACCTGCTGCGGCACGCGGTGACGGGAGGCCTCGGTGCCGACCAGTACGCGCCATTGGAGTTCTTCGCACGCTGCGCCGCCGCCGATCAGTCCGGATTCGCGGACGGGATCCGGGCGGTCGCGGCCGAGACGGGACTGTGGTGGCCCTTCGAGAACGCGGCGATCCTGACCGATCGGCCCTCGTTCATCCACACCGACCGCGGAGGCAGGCCGCATCGGGTCGACGGTCCGGCGCTCGAGTACCCGGACGGATGGAGTCTCTATGCCCACCACGGCGAGCCGGCGTCGCTCAGGGCCGTGATGCGCGACGAGTGGCGGCTCGACCAACTGCTCGGGGACTACGACCTCGGAACCCACGAGCAGCGGATCGTGATCAATCGGCTCGGCTGGGACTGGCTGATCGCCGAGCTCAAGCTGGAACCGGAGGCGACGGTCCCCGACCCGGCCGTTCCCGGGGCCGTCCTGGCGCTGTACGAGCTCCCCCATGAGGTCACGACGGTCCTCACCGAGACCGACGACTACGAGGATTTCGAGTATGTCTGGGACACCGACCTCTTCCTGGTGTTCGACGGCGCGGCAGACTCGGACGCGGGGGTGCGGCGCAAGGCCGGGTTGCCGGTACCGGCCGACGCCGAAGACCCGTTCGAGGCATCGGAACATCTGGAGGACTGGATGCGCACCTGGTTCGAGGAGCGCGCCGGCGAATCCTCGGGGCCGAGCTAGGCGGGTTTGATCTGGAGTTCCTTGACGATGGTGGAGACGTGCGAGCGGACTCGATCGTCCTGGGGGTCGTCTTCGGGCGTCCAGTGGATCGACATGCGCTCGTAGAGGGTGTCGCGCTGGGCCGGAATGCGGTCGGCCGTGCGGATGAGTTCGATCAGCTCGGAGAGCCGCGAGGAGTTGCGGGCTCCGGCCGAGGAGATGACGTTCTCCTCCAGCATGATCGAGCCGAAGTCGTCGACGCCCATGTGGAGGCTGAGCTGGCCGGCGGCCTTACCCACCGTGAGCCAGGAGGACTGGAGGTGCTTGACATTGTGGAAGAACAGCCGCGCGGTCGACAGCAGGCGCAGGTACTCGATGGCCGTGGCCTGGGTGCGGCCCTTGAGGTGGTTGTTCTCCGGCTGGTAGGTCCAGGGGATGAAGGAGCGGAAGCCGCCGGTGCGGTCCTGGACGTCGCGGATCATGCGGAGGTGCTCGATGCGCTCGTGGGCGGTCTCGCCGGTGCCCATCATCATCGTCGCGGTGGATTCGAGTCCCTGGTTGTGGGCTTGCTCCATGATCTCCAGCCAGACCTCGCCCGGTTCCTTGAGCGGCGCGAGGGCCTTGCGGGGGCGCTCGGGGAGCATCTCGGCGCCGGCTCCGGCGATCGAGTCGAGTCCGGCGGCCTTGATGCGGGCGATGGACTCGTCGATGCCGACGCTGGAGACCTTCGACATGTGGGCGATCTCGGACGGGCCGATCGAGTGGATCACCAGGTCGGGGTAGTCGCGCTTGACGGCGGAGAACAGTGCTTCGTAGTACTCGACGCCGAATTCGGGGTGGTGGCCGCCCTGGAGCATGACCTGCGTGGCGCCGAGTTCGACGGCCTCGCCGCAGCGGCGCAGGATCTCCTCCATGGAGTGGTCCCAGCCCTCTTCGTGCTTGGGGGCGCGGTAGAAGGCGCAGAACTTGCAGGCCGTGACGCACACGTTGGTGTAGTTGATATTGCGGTCGATGATGTAGGTGACGATGTTGTCGCCGATGATGCGGCGCCGCGATATGTCGGCGGCCTCGGCGAGCGTGTGGAAGGGCGCTTCGGTGTAGAGCAGCTCTGCTTCCTCGGCGCTGATGCGGCCGCCGTCGGCGGCGCGGGCGAGGACATCGTCAATCTCGGCCATGCCCCGAAGCGTATCCCCCGAACCGGTTGGGAGGCACCCTCCCGGGCACGGGGTGAGCGGTCGGTCTCGCTAGTCGACGTAGTACAGCTCGGTGTGGATTTCGACGTCGCCGGTCTCTTCGAGGACTTCCTTGATGCCGAGGACCATTTCGTAGGGGCCGCAGAGGAACCATTCATCGATCTCGTGCGGGTCCACGAGCGCGCCCAGCACTTCGTGGAGCTTCTCCGGGGTCAGGCGCCCGGTCAGCAGGTCGCTCTCGCCTTCGGAGCGGGTCCGGACGTGGTGCAGCCGCAGCCGCTCGCCGTGCAGCGCTTCGAGTTCGCGCAGTTCCGGGGCGAACATCGTGGAGGCCTCGGTGCGGTTGGAGTACAGCAGGGTCACCGTCGCGCCCGCTTCGAGCGCGGCCGTGGTGATCGACAGGATCGGGGTGATGCCCGAGCCGGCGACGACGGACGCGTAGTGGCGATCGGGGCTGACGTCGGCGCAGAACACGCCGAGCGGCGGGAGCACTTCGAGGACGTCTCCGGGCTGGAGCTGCCGGTTGGCGTAGCCGGAGAAGGTGCCCTCGGGGATGGATTTGATGCCGAGACGCAGCGTGCCGCGCTCGGCGAGTTCGCGCGGCGTGGAGGCGAGGGAGTAGGAGCGGCGCACCTCGGAGCCGTCGGGCTCGACGCGCTGGAAGGTGATGTGCTGGCCGGGTTTGAAGTCGAAGACCGGGCGGAGGGTGTCGGGGACGGCGAGGGTGACCTCGACGGCGTCGCCGGTGAGCGGGCGGACCCGTTCGACGGTGAGTTTGCGCCACGCGGGGCGGGGCCGCTGCTTCGGCTTCAGCTCGACGCTCATTCCTGTCCCTCTCCTGCGATCATGCCCTCTCCTGCGGGGAAGAATTCTGGTCCATCTTTGGGCAAGGGGACCACCTCCGTATAACCGGCCGCGCGGGTGGCGAATTCCCGCAGTCCGGCGAGATGCCGTTCACTCAATGTGAACTGGAGCCGGTTGAAGTATTCGGCGAGCGCCTCGGGCTCGAACGGCTCCCAGCGGGCGGCCGAGGCGACGACGTCGTCGATCTCCTCGCGGCAGCGGCGCACCGAGTCGCAGAAGGCGACGTGGACGTCCTTGACGAGGCCGGGGTGGGACTCGGCGTAGTCGCGGCGCACGGCCCACACGGCGAAGACCATCGGCAGGCCGGTCCAGTCGCGCCATTCGGCGGCGAGGTCGAGGACGTGGTTGCCGCGCGGCTCGTGGTAGGCGCGCAGGGCCTCGTCGCCGATGAGGACGGCGGCGTCGGCGTCGGCGAGGGCCGAGTCCATGTCGGTCCCGGAGGTCGCGTATTCGGGGGTGCGGCCGTACCGCTGTTCGAGGATCATGCGCCCCAGCAGGACTCCGGTGCGCGAGGAGGAGGTGAGGGCGATCTTCGGGGAGGCCGGGAGGTCTGCGAGCGGGGTCTTGGAGACGAGGTTGACGCTCAGGACCGGGCCGTCGGCGGCCACGGCGATGTCGGGGATGAGCAGGAGGTCATCGGCGTGGCGGAGGTATTCGACCAGGCTGATCGGCCCCAGGTCGAGATCCCCGGCAACGAGGCGGTTGCCGAGCTCGTCCGGCGGGGCGCGGTGGAGGTCGACGTCGAGCAGCGCGCCCGATCGGACCAGGCCCCAGTAGATGGGCAGGCAGTTGAGGAACGCGATGTGGCCGACCCTGGGACGCCGTTCGATGTTCACAAACTCGACCGTATCCGGTCGGGCGCGGTGCCCACCTCCGCTGCGGAGTCCGGGGATTGTGAGTTATCCCCCGCCCGCAGTGGCTCCGTAGCCCGTGCAGAATCCGTGCAGAATCCGTGTGCTGCGCTTCTACGGTTCAGGAAAGTTCCATCGACCGGAAGAAGGCACCTTTCATGTCCATCAAGAGAATGGTCCTGGCGGCCATCGTTCCCGCCCTCCTGGCGGGGCTGATGTTCGCGGCCCCGGCGGCGGCGGACCCGGTGGCCGCCGCCACGTACACCTTCACCGTCAAGGCAGTTCCTACCGATAACTGCCCCAGCAGCAGCTACCCCTGCACCATCTCCGACTCCTGGGATGGCACGGTGTTCCAAAAGGACAGCGGCGGAGTCGGCGTCAAGATTGCGGCTTACAAGAACGGCGTACTCGCCGCGAAGGTGGAATTCCACCCCTACGACGAGCACCTCTACGTATACGACACGCTCGCGGACGGCCTGGGAATCAAGGCGAGGGTCTCGGGGTACGACGACCCGTTCCCCGCCCGATCCCAGGGATACAACCTCTACGACCTGGATATCCGCGACGGAAGAAACCTCGTCGTATCGCTGATGGTCAGTGATGGCACGGGCCGCAACACCAATACGGCGTTTGCCTAGTCGTCGATGTCGACGACCTCGGCGCCGCCGGGGTCGAGCTCCTTGGTGACGAGGGCGGCGAGGCGGTCCAGGACGGCCTCGTCGTCGCCGGTGAGGACGATTTCGTCGCCGGCCCGCACGTCGAGGACCAGGACGAGCAGGATCGACTTGGCGTCGACCGAGTCCGTGCCGGGCTTGCCGACCTTGACCTCGGAGCTCGATTCGGCGGCCGTGTCCACGAAGACCGTGGCGGGTTTCGCCTGGATGCCGACCTCAGTTGTCACCTTCACACGGCGTTCGGCCATGTCCCCACCCCCTGATTCCGTCAACAGCATGGCCGCTGACGGCACCCGGCGGGGCGGTTTCTACCTTTTGGAGTGAGTTACACCGGTTAGGGCGGCGGACGTGAGGCGTGTGTTAAGGATTCGGGCTGGTCCTGGGCGGGCTTCGGGGCGCCGTAGACGGTCGGGCGCGGCAGCGGAATGTGCTCGGGCAGCTCACCCCGGTCGACATGGTTCTTGACCCTGGCCCGGCCGGACCGGTAGACACCGTCGGAGTCCGACGGCGGCCACGACGTCGGCGGCTTCACGCCGACCCGGTTCGACTTGGCCGAGGGCTCCGCGAAGAGGCTGATATCGGGCGCGTCCACGATCTTCTTGGCCGGGATCGAGTCGGCCTGAGGCACGGGGGCCAAGGCGGGCGCCGGCTCGGGGTCGGGCGTCTGCTCGGGTTCCGGCTCCGGCTTGACGGCCGAGGTCACAGGCTCTTCGACCAGCTCAGGCTCGACCGGTTCGGGCTCGATCGGGGCGGCGTCGGAGAACGGCGAGTCCATCGACACCGGCGGGCTCGGCACGGCATCGGACGTCGGCGGGCCCGGCTCGGGATGCGGGACCGGTTCGGGCTGCGGCACCGGAGCAGGTTCGGGCCGCGGCACTGGAGCCGGTTCGGGCTCGGGCCGCGGCGGGGCCGGCTCCGGGTTCGGGACCGGTTCGGGCTGCGGGACCGGGCGCGGCGGCGTCGGCTCCTCGATCGGCTCGGGCCCGGCGGGCGCAGCGGCGCCGGCCGTCATGGCGTCCTCGACGGGCGCGGGTTCGACCGTGCTCCCTGAAGTGGGCGGCTCCGATTCGGACGCGGCGGAAACGGGCGCGGACCCTTCCGCCGAATTGAAGGAGAGCTCCGGCGGGGCGGGGGCCTGCGACGGCACGGGCTCGGCGGGAGTCGCCACGGACTCGGCGAGCTCGGCGGGAGCCTCGGGCCAGTCAGGCCGAACGGACTCCTGCGGCTCCTCCGGCTCAGCGGCCGCAGCGGGTTCGGCGGACGCCTCAGGCGCCTCGGACACCGCAGACGCGGCCTCCCCTGGGCCCTCCGACACTGAGTTCTCCGAAGACGTGGTCGACGCTGCGACCTCCGCCTCCTCCGGTTCGGTCGACGCCGAAGGCGGGGCGGGCGGCAGGGACTCGCCGGGGACGTCGTCGCCGAGACCGGCCAGCGCCGACTCGTCCTCATCGGAGAGTTCGACGTCGTCATCGAGTTCTTCGGGATCGGAGTCGTCGTCCCACATCGGACTGTCGTCGTCCGCGACGACCTCGACCGGAGTCGGGGTGGCGGCGGGAGCCGGTGCGGCGGCCGCAGGCTCGGGTGCGGGTTCGGGCTCGATGACCGCCGGTTCCGGCACCGGTTCGGGCTCGGGGGCCGGCGGCGTCGGCTCGGCCACCTGCACCGGGACCGGGACCGGCGCCGCGGCGAAGCTCGGCTCGGCCGAGGGCACGCTGAAGGCCGAATCGGCGGAGGGAACGCTGAAGGCGGCGCTCGCGGCGGGCGGTGAGGGCGGCGCCGGCGGCGGCGCGGGCGGCGACAGCGGCATCGGCGGTGCGGACGGCATCGCGGGCGGCGCCACCGGCGGGAGCGACTGCGACGACGGCACCGAGAACTGCCCGACCGAGGCCGAACCGGAGGCCTGCGGCGGCATCGGCGGCTGGTGCGGAGCCTGGGTTGCGGCAGAAGGCACAGGCGGCTGCATCGGTGGGCGCACCGAGGCCGAACCCGAGGCCGGCGGCATCGGCGGCGGCGGTCCGGGCTGACCCTGCGGGTGCGGCGCGGGCATCTGCTGCTGCGGATGCTGCTGGTATTGGGCCTGCTGCGGCGGGTACACCTGCGGGGCCTGAGCTGCCTGAGGAGGGACCGGCGCGGAACCACCCTGATACGGCTGCTGCTGCGGCACCGGGGCCGACCCGTACGGCTGCTGCTGGCCCAGTTGCCCCTGCTGCGGCGAAAGCGGCGGAGGCGGCGGCTGGTACGCCTGGACCGGAGGCGCGACGTAGCCCTGGTTCGGCACCTGCGCCTGCCCCTGGTTCATCGGCGGAGGAGGAGGCGGCGGCGGCGCATAAGGCGAACCGGCGGGCGGCCCGTAGGACGGCGGCGGATACTGCGGCTCGGGCGGAAATCCACCGATCGGGGGAGGCAGCGGCGCCCCGCACTGGGAGCAGCGCCGGAGCCTGGACGTCAGGCGCTGGCCGCACGAGCTACAGCTGTTGTCGTCCACGGGAGCCTCCTCGGGGATGGAGCGTCGTTACTACGGGCGACCGTGCTTGGCGGGCGACCTAGCAACCATCGTGCCATCATGCGGTGGCAGCCGGTACTCGCCTTCCCATTACTCGCCAGAACTCTCAGCCGTCGGTGTCTCGCGGGACAGGGTGCCCGAGACGGTTTCGTTGACGGTCGGAGAAGGACCCTCCTCGTCGTCCTCTGTGGCCCCGGGGTCGGAGGTCGTCGGCTCATCTGGGCTCGGCGACTCCGAGGGAGAAGGCGAGGGCGAAGGGTCGGGATCCGGCGACGGGCTCGGGTCGATCGGCTTGCTGGACGTGGGGTCCTCGCTGGGCTCATCGCCGCCACCACCGCCGCCACCACCGCCACCGCCGGTGCTGCTGTCATTGTCGCTGGGACCCGTCGGGTCGGCGTCGGGATCGGTCTGGATCGCGTCGACCACGCGGTGCGCGCCGGCGAAGTTCTGGAACCAGATCGAGCTGATCTTCACGACGTCGCCCGTGCGCGGGGCCTGGACCATCTTGCCGTCCCCGAGGTACATGCCCATGTGGTACACCGACTGCCACTCGCCGGGGTTGTCCCACCAGAACAGCAGGTCGCCCGGCAGCAGCTTCTCGGTGTCGACGGGCTTGTCGCGGGTCGCGTTGAACTGGTCGCGGGCCACGCGCGGCAGCGTGACGTTCGCCGAGGCGTAGGCCGACTGGGTCAGGCCGGAGCAGTCGAACGTGTTCGGGCCCTCGGCGCCCCACTCGTAGGGCTTGCCGAGCTGGGCGAGGGCGTACTCGACGGCCTTCAGGGCCTCGGGCGCGGCCTCCCAGCCGTCGACCTCGGAGGAGAAGTCGTTCGAGTGCTGCGCGGCAGCGGCCTCGCGGTCCTCCTCGATCTCCTCGAGCTCCTCGCGGTTGTCCTCGATGAGCTTGTTCAGATCGGCCTGCGCCTGGGCCAGCGCCTCGTCGAGCTCGGTGAAGCGGTCCTCGGCGCGGGTGGCCGAAAGGCTCGCGGCGTCGAAGGAGGCGTGGGCGACCGTCTCGGCGGTCTCGGCATCCTCCACGGCGGAGGCCAGGCCGGGCAGGTCAAATTCATTGCCGAGGGGGGCCGCGCCGCTGATGTCGGGCAGTTCCGCGGCCGGCAGGTCGGAGATCGACGTGTAGGCCTCGCCGACGACCGCGTCGAGCGCCGACCTGGCGGAGTCCAGTTCGCCGGCGGCCTCGTTCCAGTCCGTCTGGGCGGCCCCGAGCCGGTCGACGCGCGTCAGCCATTCGTCCTCGGCGGCGGTCGTCTCCTCGGCCAGCTGCGCGAGGTCGATCTGGGCCCGGTTGATCTGGTCGGCCAGCGGACCGTCCTCGGTCGCCGGGTTCGTGACCGGGGCATCCTGGGTTTCGCCCCCGGCCGGGCGCGCGCCGTCGTCGGGGATGGTCACCCCGGGTTCGGCGAACGCGGGAAGCGCACCGGCGAAGACGACTGCTGCGGCCCCGGTGGCGACCAGGACACGAGAGACCAAGCGCATTGCGGTCATGTATGAGGGTCCTTCTGTGGGGGATGCCGTGCCTAGGATACCGAAAGGACGCAAGCCTCGCATTCACGCCCGTCGCTATATCGAATCCACTGTCCGCGAGCGGGGACTCGCCCTCCCTCGCTCCGCGAACGCCGCCATCGGAACTCAGGGTCCGCGAGCGGGGACTCACACCGCTGACGTGCGGACCGGGGCCCCGGCGCGGGCGGCGTTAGGCTGGCGGGAACCGGAAGGAGTGGTTGTCATGGACGCAGGCGCCAAGTTCAAGGCGGCGATCGAGGAGAAGCTCGCGGCCTCCGAGCGGCTGACCTACGAGGACGGCGTCGCGCTGTACGAGTCCGACGACCTCGCCTGGCTGGGGCGTCTCGCGCACGGGGTCCGCACCGCCAAGAACGGCGAGCGCACCATGTTCAACGTCAACCGGCACCTCAACCTGACCAATGTCTGCTCCGCCTCGTGCGCCTACTGCTCCTTCCAGCGCAAGCCCGGCGAGACCGACGCCTACACGATGCGCGTCGAGCAGGCCGTGGCCCTCGCCGAGCAGATGAAGGGCGACGCGCCCACCGAACTGCACATCGTCAACGGCCTCCACCCCACCCTGCCGTGGCGGTACTACCCGCGGGTCCTCAAGGCGCTCAAGGAGACCCTGCCGGAGGTCAACCTCAAGGCGTTCACCGCCACCGAGGTCCAGTGGTTCGAGAAGATCTCCGGACTCGACGCCTCCGACATCCTCGACGAGCTCATCGAGGCCGGCCTGGAGTCGCTGACCGGCGGCGGCGCCGAGATCTTCGACTGGGAGATCCGCCAGCACATCGTCGACCACGACTGCCACTGGGAGGACTGGTCGCGCATCCACCGCCTCGCCCATGAGAAGGGCCTGCGCACCCCCGCGACCATGCTCTACGGGCACATCGAGGAACCGCGCCACCGCGTCGACCACGTCATGCGCCTGCGCGAGATGCAGGACGAGACCGGCGGCTTCAGCGTGTTCATCCCGCTGCGCTACCAGCACGACTTCCATGACGCCAAGGACGGCAAGGTCCGCAACCTGCTCCAGGCGCGCACCACCATGGCCAGCCCGGCCGAGTCGCTCAAGACCTTCGCGGTCTCGCGCCTCATGCTCGACAACTTCGACCACGTCAAGTGCTTCTGGGTCATGCACGGCCTCGACGTCGCGCAGCTGTCGCTGTCCTACGGCGCCGACGACCTGGACGGCTCGGTCGTGGAGTACAAGATCACCCACGACGCCGACGACTACGGCACCCCCGACAAGATGACCCGCGAGAACCTGCTCGAACTCATCCGCGACGCGGGTTTCCAGCCGGTCGAGCGCAATACGCGCTACGAGATCGTGCGCGAATACGAAGGGCCGCAGACGCTTGCCGAGCGCCGCGCCGAACCGCAGTCGGTGAGGTTCTAGGTGGCGACCGAGCCTTCGCCCGGCGCCGAGAAGGCCGCGAAGCCCCCGATCGAGACGCTCGGGCAGCTGATCGGGACGGCGCTGGCCTATTTCGTGATGGGTCTGGTCGCGCTGGCGATCATCGACCTGGTGTTCTCCATGCCCACGGGCGGGGAGTTCGGCCAGGTCTCGGGTTGGGTCGCGGCGCTGCCGACGGTGTTCGTGTTCACCGAGCAGTTCCGCCGCTATGTCGGCGGCTCGCGCTGGGCGCTTATGTTGGTGTGCGTCGCGCTGGCGCTGGGCGTGGGCCTGGCGGCGGCGGTCGTGCTGCCGCAGACGTGGGCGCCGATGGCCGTCGGCGGGATCGGCGGCCTGATGGCCGCGGTGACGTACGCCGTGCTGTGGCACGCTGGAATCAAGACCTTCGGAGAGGAGCGGCCGCAGTGAGCCGTCTGAAGAACCCGATCGCGAAATACTTCCTGGCCCGGCTGGGACTGTTCGCGGCCATCGCCTTGCCGCTGGCCTTCTTCATGAATGTGCTGCTGGCCCTCGCCATTGCGCTGATGGGCTCGATGCTGCTGTCGTTCGTGCTGCTCAAGGCCATGCGCGAGCAGATGGTCGACCACATCGACGCGAACGTGAAGCAGCGCCGCGAAGAGAAGCAGAAGTTGCGCGCAGAGCTGAACGGCGACGCCTGACCGGCGTTTCTGTCGCACCCCGCGAATACCCTTGATCCAAGGGGTCCCCCGGGACTACCTGTCTCGGCGTGCCCTCGGTTGCGAGGCAAGGGAACTGTCGTACCCCCGGAATACACTTGAGACAAGGGGTCCCCCGCGGCTACCTGTCTCGGCGTGCGCGGGAGTCCGGCGTTACTTGGCGTCCTTCATCAGCTCGGTGCAGATCTGCAGCGTCTCGGCCGCGCCGGCTTCCAGGGCGTTGCCGTAGTGCTTGAGCCAGGAGCGGACCCCGTCGGGGGTGCCGGTCGCCCAGGCGCGCTGCGCGCCCGCGTACTCCGGCTGCCGCTCCAGGTGCCCGGCGTCGATCGTGACCAACAGTTTCGGGTCGAGTCCCTTGCTGGCCAAGGAGAGCCGCGCCGCGGCCCGGGCCACGATATTGTTCGCCACCGGGAACGGCTGGATCGCCAGCAGCTCGCCGTGGACCACCGCCGCGCTCATCGCCGCGGGGATCTCCTTGGTGGGGTTGACGATCAGGGCGCACATCGCATCGATGCGGGCCGAAGCCGAACCGCTGACGTCGATGCGGCCGGGCTCGAACTCGCTGCGGGCGTCCGGGAAATCGCGGGTGGCGAGCACGTGCAGCTTCGCCAGAACGTAACGGGGAGAAGCCGACCAGACCCCGGCCATCGAAGGCAGGGCCTCGGCCACGCGCAGCGCTCCCGCAACGACCGGATCGGTGAAGTCCCCCGCGCGCAAGCGCTCGACATCGCAGTCGTAGCCCTCCAGCGCGAGCGTCGCCGACGCCTGGTGCAGGGTCACTTCCGCCGCCACATGGCTGTCACCGCCGCGCAGCGCCTCGTGCCACAGCATCCGGTCGACGTTTGCTCTGGCGTTCTCAAGGGCGTCGGCAACCTCGGAGAGCTCGAGGAGAGGCGCGAGAGGATCCACGGGCGGAACCTTACCGGTTGAAGGTGAAGCGCAAACGCGGCACCAGGGCGGTTAGGGGTGTTTGGTGGTCCCGGATTCAGTCTCGCCCGGGTCCACCAGGCACCCCCTAAAGGGCAATCACAAGATGCTATCCGATGAAATGCCCCCGCACAGATCGCAAGATCCGTTCGGTCGGTTTCGCGCTCCCAAAAGGCACGCCGAAGTAGGTAGTCCCGGGGGACCCCTGGCATTAAAGATATGCGCCGGGTACGACAAAACCGCCGTTCAACCGCTTGCCGCCCGCTCACCAACCACCCGGCGACGCACCGGCGGCCACCGGTTGTGACCCGCACATTTCCAGGTAGTGTTGCCAGACACAGACCCGCCTCACAGTCGCGCAGTGGCGCGCTGATCTGTAAGGAGCGAATACCAGTGGGACAGATCCCGCAAGAGACTCTCGCCAACCTCCTCACGGAGGACCGCACGTTCCCGCCTGCCCCCGAATTCACCGCATCGGCGAACGTCACCGAGGCCGCCTACGACGAGGCGGCCGCTGACCGCCTCGCCTTCTGGGAACAGCAGGCCAGGCGCCTCGATTGGACCAAGGACTGGGACTCCGTCCTGGACTGGAGCAACCCCCCGTTCGCGAAGTGGTTCACCGGCGGCGAGCTGAACGTCGCCGCGAACTGCCTCGACCGCCATGTCGACGCAGGGCTGGGCGAGCGGGTCGCGATCCACTTCGAAGGCGAGTCGGGCGACGGCCGCGCCGTCACCTACGCCGAACTGCTGGACGAGGTGAAGCGGGCCGCCAACACCCTCACCGACCTGGGCGTCGAGGCCGGCGACCGCGTGGTCATCTATATGCCGATGATTCCCGAAGCGGCCGTGGCGATGCTGGCGTGCGCGCGCATCGGCGCACCCCACTCCGTGGTCTTCGGCGGCTTCTCCGTCGAGGCCCTGGCCAGCCGTATCGACGATGCGGGCGCGAAACTGGTCATCACCGCCGACGGCGGGTTCCGCCGCGGCAAGCCCAACGCGCTCAAGCCGACCGTGGACGCCGCCGCCGAGCGCTGCCCCGGGATCGAGAAGGTCCTGGTGGTGCGCCGCACCGAGCAGGACGTGGACTGGAACGAGCGCGACCTGTGGTGGCACGAGACGGTGGGAACCGCCTCGAATGAACATGCGGCCCAGCCGTTCGACGCCGAGCACCCGCTGTTCATCCTCTACACCTCGGGCACCACCGGCAAGCCCAAGGGCATCCTCCACACCTCCGGCGGCTACCTCACCCAGACCTCCTACACCCACCACGCGGTCTTCGACCTCAAGCCGGAGTCCGATG
Organism: Glycomyces buryatensis; assembly: GCF_004912275.1. Lineage (GTDB taxonomy): Bacteria > Actinomycetota > Actinomycetes > Mycobacteriales > Micromonosporaceae > Glycomyces > Glycomyces buryatensis. The sequence continues at coordinate 60,369 of NZ_STGY01000046.1, read as the reverse complement.
TGTACTGGTGCACCGCCGACATCGGCTGGGTCACCGGGCACTCCTATATCGTCTACGGCCCCTTGTCGAACGGGGCGACGCAGGTGATGTACGAGGGCACTCCCGACACGCCGCACAAGGGGCGGTTCTGGGAGATCATCGACAAGTACCAGGTCACCTCGCTCTACACCGCCCCCACCCTGATCCGCACGTTCATGAAGTGGGGCGACGACATCCCGGCCGGGTACGACCTCTCCAGCCTGCGCCTGTTGGGCAGCGTCGGCGAGCCGATCAACCCCGAGGCGTGGATCTGGTACCGCGAGCACGTCGGCAAGGGCAAGGCGCCCATTGTGGACACCTGGTGGCAGACCGAGACCGGCGCGATCATGGTCTCCCCGCTCCCGGGCGTCACCGCCACCAAGCCCGGCTCGGCCCAGCGCCCGCTCCCGGGCATCACGGTCGACGTCGTGGACGACGAGGCCAAGTCGGTGCCCAACGGCGGCGGCGGCTTCCTCACCATCCGCGACCCGTGGCCGTCGATGCTGCGCACCATCTGGGGCGACGACCAGCGATTCCTCGACACCTACTGGTCCAAGTTCGATGGCATGTACTTCGCCGGCGACGGCGCCAAGCGCGACGACGACGGCGACCTGTGGCTGCTCGGCCGCGTCGACGACGTCATGCTCGTCTCCGGCCACAACATCTCCACCACCGAGGTCGAGTCCGCCCTCGTCAGCCACGATTCGGTGGCCGAGGCGGCCGTCGTGGGCGCCTCCGACCCGGTCACCGGGCAGGGCATCGTGGCGTTCACGATCCTGCGCGGCGACATCGAGTCCAGCCCCGAGCACCTCCAGGAACTGCGCCAGCACGTGGCGAACACCCTGGGACCCATCGCCAAGCCCCGCCAGATCATGGTCGTCGCTGAGCTGCCGAAGACCCGCTCGGGCAAGATCATGCGGCGCCTGCTGCGCGACATCGCCGAGAATCGCGAGATCGGCGACGTGACCACGCTGGCCGACAACACGGTCATGACCCGCATCAAGGAGGGCCTGAGCGCGGCCGCCGAAGACTGAACTCGGTGATCTCCGACACCCCGTCGGAGCGCATCAAGAACGCGTATAGAAACTAGTCCGCCGGCGGCGGGACGACCTGGCGTCGTCCCGTCGTCGACTGGCGTCCGGCGCCGGGCTCCGATACGGTTCCGGCATCCGGATCGACGGCGCGACGACGCGCCGTCACCGGAGGCGTGCCGCCCGCGCGGCCGCCCAGCCCACAGACGACCCGGGACCGGCCCGCAAGCCTTTCCCGGCCACAGGAGGTGCCGCGATGTCCGAGACACCTGACAGCCCAGAGACTCCAGAGACGCCCGAGACTGCCCAGACACCTGAGACTCCCGACTCGGCCGAGCGGCCGAAGCGGCTCGGGGTCGGGCAGCCGATGCCCAAGGTGCCGCAGCTCGGGCAGCCGATGCCGCAGATGCCGCGCCGCAAGATGCGGATCGTGCGCGGCGTCCGCCGCGCCCCGCAGGAGGCCCTGCGCTTCCTGCGCGTCGAGACCACCGGCGGCATCCTGCTCCTCATCGGCGCCGCGCTCGCGCTCATCGTCGCCAATACGCCGCTGTCGCACCTGTACGAGGAAATCCGCCACACCTACATCGGCATCGACGGCGTCTTCATGCTGTCGGTCCAGCACTGGGCCGCGGACTTCCTGCTCGCCTTCTTCTTCCTCGTCGTCGGCCTCGAACTCAAACGCGAACTCGTAGTCGGCGAACTCCGGGACATCAAGCAGGCCATGCTCCCGATCATCGCGGCCGCCGGCGGCATCATCGTGCCCGCGGGCATCGCGCTCGCCGTCGCCTGGGGCGAGCCGGGGGCGGCCGACGTGTGGCCCGTCCCGGTCGCCACCGACATCGCCTTCGCCCTCGCGATCCTCGCGCTGTGCGCCAAGAACCTGCCGTCGAGCCTGCGGATCTTCCTGCTCACCTTGGCCATCGCCGACGACCTCGGCGCGATCGCCATGATCGCCGCGCTCTACTCCAAGCCGCAGGTGCTGCCCCTGCTCATCTTCGTCGCCGTCGTCGCCCTGTGGGTGTTCCTGCAGGCCAAGCGCGTCAGGAGCCTGTGGATCTACATTCCGCTCGGCCTGGTCGCCTGGTTCGCGCTGTTCGAGGCCGACGTCCACGCCACCATCGCGGGCGTCGCCCTCGGCCTGGCCACCCGCGTCAAGCGCGACAAGGGCGAGCACGAGTCCCCCGCAGTGGCCGCCGAGCACAAGATCCAGCCGTTCAGCGCGGGCTTCGCCGTCCCGGTCTTCGCGTTCTTCTCCGCCGGCGTCGTCCTCAACGGTGAATCACTGTCCGCGTTCGCGACCGACCGGGTCGCGCTCGCCGTCGTCGCCGGGCTGTTCCTCGGCAAGGCCATCGGCGTGACGCTCGGCGCGTTCGCCGCCTACAAGTTCGGCTGGGGGCGCCTGGCACCCGACCTGAAGTGGCCCGACATCGCGGGCGTCGCGATCCTGTGCGGCTGCGGTTTCACCGTCAGCCTCCTCATCACGGAGCTGGCGTTCACCGATCTGGCGCAACAGGACCTGGTCAAGACCGGCGTGCTGGCCGGCTCGGCGATCTCGGCGCTCGTGGGCGCCGCGGTGCTGTCGCGCCGCTCGCGCACGGTCCGCCGCGTTGCCGCACAGGTCTAGACCGTGGAGCCTCAGCCGCGGGCCGCGGCCCACATCCGGCACTCCGGTGTCCCCGCGCCCGCGCCTGACCTCGTACGCTTCAATTCGTGAACCGCAGGACTTTCGCCGACAGCGCCGCCCTCCAAGAGGGCCCCTGGACCCACCGGCATGTCGACGCCAACGGCACGCGATTCCACATCGCCGAGGCCGGTGAGGGCCCGCTCATCCTGCTGCTGCACGGATTCCCGGAGTTCTGGTGGACCTGGCGGCACCAGATCCCGGCGCTCGCGGACGCCGGCTTCCGGGTCGTCGCCGCCGACCTGCGCGGCTACGGCGCCTCCGACAAGCCGCCGCGAGGCTACGACGCCTATACGATGGCCGCCGACGTGGTCGGCCTGGTCAGGTCCCTGGGCGAGCGCGACGCGACTGTCGTCGGTCACGACCTCGGCGGCATCCTCGCCTTCGCCGCCGCCGCGTTCCACCCCCAGCAGTTCCGTTCGCTGGTGATCCTCGGGGCGGCGCACCCGCTGCGCCAGCGGGCCGCGCTCGCGGTCGACCCGAAGGGGCAGCTGACGGCCTCGCGGCACCTGTTCGCGTTCCAGATGCCCCGCTACGAGCACAAGCTGACCGCTTGGGACGCAAGGAAGGTCGCCGACCTCATGTACGCGTGGTCGGGCCCGGGCTGGAGAGGCTCGTCCGACTTCCAGACGTACGTGCGCGCCTGCCGGGACGTCATCCAGATCCCGCAGGCGGCGTTCTGCGCGCTGGAGGCCTTCCGGTGGCCGTTTCGGACGTCGATGGGCTTGGCGGGCAGGCGATTCGTCAAACTGCTCCAGCGGCCCACGCCGGTCCCCACACTGCAGCTGCACGGGGCGCTGGACACGTGCGTGCTTCCGCGGACGGCGCAGGGCTCGGGCCGGTACGTGCACGGGCGCTACGAGTGGAAGCTCATGGACGAGATCGGCCACTTCCCCCAGCATGAGGCCTCCGAGACGGTGACCAAGGAGATCATCCGCTGGGCGGGATGAACCCACCGAACTAGCCGAGTGGCTAGTCTAGGGGCCATGACGGAAGCAACCTTCGCGCTGCGCGGCGCGACCATCGTCCCCATCACTTCCGAGCCGATCGAGCACGGCACCATCGTCATCCAGAACGGCCGCATCGCCGCCGTCGGCGGCCCGGACCTGCCGGTGCCCGAAGGCGTCCCGGTCTCAGACGCGACCGGGAAGTGGATCGTCCCGGGACTGGTCGACGCCCACACGCACCTGGGCGTCCACGAGGTCGCCGAGGGCTGGGCGGGCAACGACTCCAACGAGATGACCGACCCCAACACCGCTTACGTGCGGGCGCTGGACGGCATCAATCCGGCCGAGCCGGGCTTCGCCGAGGCGCTCCACGGCGGTGTGCTCGCGGTATGCGTGAACCCCGGTTCGGGCAATGTGATCGGCGGCGAGACCGTCGCGATCAAGACGGTGGGCCGCTATGTGGACGAGATGGTGCTGCGCTCCCCCGCCGGCGTCAAGTCGGCGCTGGGCGAGAACCCGAAGCGGGTCTACGGCGACCAGAAGAAGACGCCCTCTACGCGGCTGGGGACCGCCGGAGTGCTGCGGCAGGCCTTCGTGGAGGCCGAGAACTACCGCAGCGCCGACGCGCCCGACCGCGACCTGAAGCTGGAGACCCTGGTGAAGGTCCTGGACCGCCAGATCCCGTGGCGCCAGCACTGCCACCGCGCCGACGACATCGCCACGGCGATGCGGGTGGCCGCGGAGTTCGGCTACGACCTGGTGCTGGACCACGGCACGGAGGCGCACCTGCTGGCCGACGTCATCGCCGAGCGGGAGATCCCGGTGATCTTCGGGCCGCTGCTGTGCTCGCGGTCCAAGGTGGAGACGGAGAACCGGTGGCCCGAGAACGCCGCGAAGCTGGCCGCTGCCGGGGTGACGCTGGCGATCACCACCGACCACCCCGTGGTGCCGATCGAGCACCTGATCATCCAGGTCATGCTCGCGGTCAAGGCAGGACTGGACCGCGACACGGCGCTTCGTGCGGTGACGATCAACCCGGCCAGGATCATGGGCGTGGACGACCGCATCGGCTCGCTACAGCCGGGCAAGGACGCGGACTTCTGCGTCTGGTCGGGCGACCCGCTCGACATATACTCCAAGGTGGACACCGCGTACATCGACGGTGAGGTCGTCGGTTCCTAAGCGGCGCAGGTGAAACGGGGCGGGCCGGGAATCTCGCGACTCCCGGCCCTATCTCCTGTATCCTATAGGATTTTAGGCGGCCCGTCCGACCTCAGGGCGGGGCATGCGGGCCGGCGCGGCCAGGTGGCGGCCGATCAGACTGCGGCGGGCGGAGGTGACGCCCCCGGTGAGCTTCGACAGCCTCGAGGGACGGTCCTCGACGACCGGCGCATCGGGCAGGGCCGAGCGTGCTTCGATGTTGCTGAGCTGGAGTGCCATGATCGCAAGCGGTTCCATGACGGACTTCCTTCCGGGCGGTGGTGCGTGAGAGCGGGCCGCGCCGGTGCGGCGTGAGGCCGGTTCCCCGTGCCTCGCCGCCTACTGTGCAGGCCTCGTGTGCCGAACTCATTACACCGAGGGAAACCGCCGAGCACCGGCGGTAAAAACCCCGGTGCCGCAGGTGAAGCCGCTCACAAGCGCCACTGCGGACTCGGACCGTCCTAGGACTTCGGACCGATCACGGCCGTGGCAGGCTGCCCGCATGAGACTGGACGAGTACCGCATCGCCATCACCGGCGCCGGCCGCGACTTCGGACGCAGCCTGGCGATCGAGTTGGCCGCGCAAGGGGCCGAGGTGTTCCTCGCCGCCCGCAGCCTCGCAGCCGCCGGGCGGGTCGCGGCGGAGATCGCCGAACGCGGCGGCCGGGCCCACGCCTTCACCTGCGACCTGCTCGACCCGTCCTCGATCGCGGCCTTCGCGGAGGCGGTCTCGGCCCGCACCGAACGCATCGACGTTCTGGTCAACAATGGCGCGCCCTACCTCCAGGCCCCGGATTTCGAGTCGGCCGACGACGAGTGGATCTCGGGCGTCATCGGCGCCGGGGCGACCGGAACGGTGCTGACGACCAAGCACTTCCTGCCGCTGCTGTCGGCCTCCGAGAAGCCCGACATCGTGACGATGGTGTCGGCCTGCGGCGAGGCCGGGCACCACCGCTCGGAGGCCCACGAGGCCTTCTACGCCGCCAAGAGCGCCCAGGCGGGCTTCACCGAGATCCTGTCGAAGCGGCTGCGCCCCAAGGGCATCCGGGTGATCTCGCTCTACCCGCCCGACTTCGAGAACCCCGACCGGCTCTCGGACGCTTGGGAAACGGCCCCGCGAGGCTCCGGCGACGCGCTGACGTCCCGATCACTGATCGACTGCATCGCCTTCGCCATCGGCCAGCCCAGGGACTGCTACATCAAGTCGTTCCACTTCGAGCAGGTCTGAGCTCACGACGACAGGTACGACGCCGCATCCCGGGGTTCTCGCACGGCCGGCCGTGCGAGAACCTCGAGATGACGTCTTCAAGCGACTACTTCGGGCGGCCGCCGAGGGCCATTCGCAGGCCGCCTCGGATCGTCGCGATCTTCGGACGGCCGCTGAGGAACAGGATCGTCAGTTCGATCGCGATGACGATGGCCGGGGCCGAGACGGCGCACCGGCCGCGCTCGGGCCCGCATGCTTCGCGCTGATCCATGGTTATCCGGTGTCCTAGGCGTGGTCGGATTCGTGGTCGTTCGCCATTGGTCTCGTTCCTCTCGAATTTCGGTTGGTCAGGCCTTGGCCGGCCGGGGTGCGCTCTGGCGCACCGGGTCCGGAGAGGGCGAGTCTTCCCGTGCCCGGCTCTTGAAGGAACGCAGGCGCAGGCTGTTGCCGACGACGAAGACGCTTGAGAACGCCATCGCCGCGCCGGCGAGCATCGGGTTCAGCAGCCCCAGGGCGGCCAGCGGGATCGCGGCCGTGTTGTAGGCGAAGGCCCAGAACAGGTTCGTCTTGATGGTGCCGAGTGTCCTGCGGGACAGGCGGATCGCGTCGGCCGCGCTCCGCAGGTCGCCTCGCACCAGCGTGATGTCGGCGGCCTCGATCGCGACATCCGTGCCGGTGCCCATCGCCAGGCCGAGGTCGGCCTTAGCGAGCGCGGCGGCGTCGTTGACGCCGTCGCCGACCATCGCCACGGTCTTGCCCTCGGCCTGGAGCCTCGCGACGGTCTCGACCTTGTCGCTCGGCATGACCTCGGCGAAGACCTCCTCGATGCCGACGTCGGCGGCGATCCGCTCGGCCACGGCCCGGTTGTCTCCGGTGAGGAGCACCGGGGTCAGGCCCAGGGCCTTGAACTGGGCGATCGCCTCAATGCTGGTGGGCCCCACGGTGTCCGCGACGACCAGGACCCCGCGGGTCTCGCCGTCCCAGGCCACCGCGACGGCGGTCTTGCCCTCGCGCTCGGCCTCGGCCTTCGCCTCGGCCAGCGCGGCGGAGAGGGACAGCTCCCAGTCGGCGAGCAGCGACTCCCGCCCGACCAGGACGGCGTGGCCGTCCACGACGCCTTGCACGCCCTTGCCCTCCGCGTTCGCGAAGTCGTGCACCTCGGGCAGGTCGCCGACCTCGGCGGCGGCCCCCTTCGCGATGGCCTGTGCGATCGGGTGCTCCGAGGCGTCCTCCAGCGCACCGGCCAGGCGCAGCAGTTCGGCGCGGTCGGTGCCGTCCTCTGTGAGGGCGTCGACCAGGGCCATCTTGCCGGTGGTGACGGTGCCGGTCTTGTCGAGCACGATCGTGTCCACTCGACGGGTGGACTCCAGGATCTCGGGGCCCTTGATGAGCACGCCCATCTGCGCGCCACGACCGGTTCCGACCAGCAGCGCGGTGGGTGTGGCGAGTCCCAGGGCGCACGGGCAGGCGATGATGAGGACCGCGACGGCGGCCGTGAAGGCGGCGCTGGCTCCGAAGCCCGCGCCGAGCCAGAACCCCAAGGTGCCCACGGCGATCGCGATGACGATCGGCACGAAGATCCCGGAGACCTGGTCGGCCAGGCGCTGGACCTCGGCCTTGCCGGATTGGGCCTCCTCCACCAGCTTGGCCATCTGCGCCAGCTGCGTGCCTTCGCCGATCCTGGTGGCGCGCACGACCAGTCGACCGCCGACGTTGACCGTGGCGCCGGTGACCGCGTCGCCCTCGCCGACCTCGACCGGGACCGATTCGCCGGTGAGCATCGAGGCGTCCACGGCGGACGAACCGGAGACGATGAGACCGTCGGTCGCGATCTTCTCCCCGGGTCGGACCACGAACTCCTCGCCGACGGCGAGGTCGCCGATCGGGACGCGGACCTCCTTGCCCGCCCGCAGGACCGCGACTTCCTTGGCGCCCATGTCGAGCAGCGCGCGTAGGGCCGCTCCGGCCCGGCGCTTGGAGCGCTTCTCGAAGTAGCGTCCCGCGAGGATGAACATGGTCACGCCCGCGGCGACTTCGAGGTAGAGGTTCGAGGCGCCGTCGCTCGGGGCCACGGTCAGCTCGAAGGCGTGGGTCATGCCGGGCGTCCCGGCGGTGCCGAACAGCAGCGCGTACAGCGACCACAGGACGGCCGAGGCGGTTCCCACCGATATCAGGGTGTCCATCGTGGCCGCGCCGTGGCGCAGGTTCGTCCACGCGGCCTTGTGGAACGGCCAGGCCGCCCACGTCACGACGGGTGCGGCGAGGGTCAGGGAGATCCACTGCCAGTATTCGAACTGGAGGGCGGGGACCATCGCCATCGCGATGACCGGGACCGACAGGGCCACCGCCCCGATCAGGCGCTGGCGCAGCGAGGTCAGCTCGGCGTCCGGCCGCTCGTCCTGATCGGCGTCGGGTGCTTCGGCGGCGGGGCTCGGCAGCGCGGCGGTGTAGCCGGTCTGCTCGACCACGCCGATGAGGGTGGCCACGTCGGTGCCGTCGGGGGCGTCGATCTGCGCCTTCTCGGTGGCGTAGTTGACCGTGGCGGTGACGCCGTCGAGCTTGTTGAGCTTCTTTTCGATGCGCATGGCGCAGGAGGCGCAGGTCATGCCGCCGATCTCGAGCTCGATGCGGTCGAGGGGCGCGCTCTGCCGGATCGCGGGTGTCGCCATTGCCTTCCTTCTTCCTGTCGGGGTGGGTGGATCAGTGGCCGTGGCCGTGGCCGTCGGATTCGTGGCCGCCGTCGGTCTCGTCTGCGCTCTCCTCCGTGTCCTCGTCCTGGTTCTCGGGGGCGGTCTCGGGGGCCGCTGCGGCCGTGTCGACGACGAATGCGGCGGTGCGGACCTGCCCGTCGACCTGGAAGTCCAGGTAGAGCAGGTAGCGGCCCTCGGTGGGTGCCTCGGCCGCGAAGACGATCTCGGGACCGGACTCCTGGCCGGCGGAGGGTTCGTCGCCTTCGGGATGGACGTGCAGGTACGCCAGGTCGCCTTCGCGGAGTGCCACGAGGTGGCCGAAGGCGCCGAGGTAGGGCTCGATCTCGGTGACCGGTTCCCCGTCGCGGGTGACCGCGAAGGTCAGCGTCGAGGTGGAACCGGCACTGAGGTCGCCGTCGAGCGCGACTTCGAAGCCGTCGACCTCGGCGGTGGGCGAGGGCTCCGCCGCCTGGACGGCGAAGTCACCGGAGACGTCGACGGTGCTCGTCAGCGTGACGTCCAGGTCCTCGTCCGCGGCCGGGGCGAAGTCGGCGTAGACCCGGTAGGTCCCGGCCGCCTCCCACGTCCACGGCAGCGACCAGGTGCCGTCCTCGTCCCTGACCGGGTGGACGTGGCGGAACTCGGCGCCGTCGGTGCGCACCACGATGAGGTGGAGTTCCTTGTCGTGGGAGACGGCGTATTCGGTGAGCGGTTCCCCGCCGGGAGCGTTGATCTCGAACTCGAGTTCCCCGTCTGTGCCGACTTCGTCCGGCGCGGTGAGCTCGACGAGCTGGTAGCCGTCCTGCTCGGCGACGAGTCCCCGGATCGAGTCCGCCGCGTGGGCGGTGTCGGTTCCTCCGTGGTCCATCTCTTCATCCTCTGTGGATTCGTTCCAGGCTTCGACGGCGCTCTCGGGCACCGTGAGATTCGCGGCGGCAAACGCGCCGGCGAAGGCCAGCGCCAGTCCGCCGCCGTAGAGCCCGAGCCGGGCGGGCGTCTTCATGCGATCCGCTCCGCCTCGTAGCCGGCCTCGTCGACCGCCGCCAGGACCGCGGAGTCGTCCACCGTCTCATCGGCGGTGACGACGAGGCGGCCGGTCGCGGCACTGACGTCGATCTGCTTGATGGGGCCGATCTTGCCGACCTCTTCGCGGACCGAGGTCTCGCAGTGTCCGCAGCTCATGCCGGTGACCTGATACTCCTGAGTAGACATGACGACTTCCTCCGTTCGGTTCCGATACCCCCATCGGGTATTGGCATGCTCATATTTATACCCCACAGGGGTATGCCCGTCAAGGCCGGTCCCGCAGCGGATTCAGGAGCGGGCCATGAAGACCGGGAAGAGCATCGTGATCGCCGGGCCCGGCGCGGCCGTCCGATCCGGTTCAGATGGCGAGCGCCACCGCATCGACCGCTGAGACGCCAGCGAATGCGGGTGCGAGGGGCCGGCGGTGCGAGCCGGGCGGTCTACCCGTGGTCTGGCAGGTTCACCGCAGCGGCAGCGTCCATGTCGTCGCGGACGGTTCGGGCCTCGTCGCGGAGGCGTCGGTCGGCCTGGGAATCGCCCTCGGCGGAGGCGCATTCGGCGAGGAGGTGCAGTGACACGGCCTCGCCGCTGCGGTACCCCGTCTCCCGGTGGATCAGCAGGGCCCGGCCCGCCCGTTCCGCGGCACCGAGCCGGCCCGCCTCCAGGTCGATCTCGGCGAGCAGGTTGAGCGCCCGGCCTTCCAGGAACCGGTAGCCGGCCCGCCGGGTGGTCCGGAGCGCCGCCTTCGCCGCGTCCTCAGCGCGGGCGGCGTCGCCGCCGCGCAGCAGGGCCGTCGCCCGGCCCACCATTCCCTCGACCCGGTGGAACACGGTGGCGTCGTGCTCGGTCATGGCGAGCACGCGATCGTAGAGGGCGATCGCCTCCTCGTGATCGCCCGCCTGGTCGCGGGCCGCCGCCAGCGTGACCATGTCGGCCGCTCGGTTGCGGTGGTCGGCGTCGTCCGTTCGCTCGACCCCGCGCTTCGCGTGCGCCAGGGCCTCGCCGGTCCGGCCCGAGGCCAGCAGGAATCTCGCGGTCACCCCAGGCAGGTCCCCGGACTTGTCGATGCTGACGCTGGCGCGCTCCAGCTCGACCGCCTGGTTCAGGTGGGCGGCGGCGATGTCGAGGCGCCCGCGGTGGACCTGGATTTCGACCAGGTGCGTCAGCACGACCACGCGGACCGGATCATTGCCCGCCTCCGTCGCGAGTTTCAGCGCCTGTTCGAGGTAGTCGATGCCCGTGTCGAGTTCGCCCATGAGGGAGTGGAAGAGCCCCAGCCAGTGCAGGTTCGTGGATTCGGCGCGCCGCTCGCCGATCGCCCGGTACGCGTGCAGCGCGGCGTAGGCGTGCTCCAGTCCCTCGCGCATCCGGCCCTGGTGGTAGCAGGCGATCGCCAGGTTGCCCTCGGCCGAGGCCGCGCCGGCGGGCCAGTCGGCCCGGCGCGCGAAGCCGGCGGCGTCGCGCAGGTGGTCGATGGCCTCCTCGAGCCGGTTGCAGCGCATCAGCGCGCAGCCCAGTGCGATCGAGGCCGAGGCCAGGCCGAGCGGATCGCCGGAGTCGGTCGCTGCGGCCAGGGCGGCCCTGGTCATGCGCGCGCCGTCGTCGCCGAGCATGTGGAGCCACACGTACCCGCGCAGCGCGTCGGCCAGGAGCCAGGTGAACCGCGGCCGTCCGTGCGTGGCGGCGTGCTCGTTGGCCGCGATGAGGTTCTCCCACTCGGCCTCCAGCCAGAGCGCGGCCTCCGCGGCCGTCGGTTCGAACCGCTCGCCCGCTCCTTCCGGGAGGGGGAGGCCGACCATCGCGGGGTAGAGCGCCGAGCGGCAGCCGTCGGCTCCGCGCAGGTACCAGTCGAGCAGCCGGTCCAGGGCGGCGTCGCGATCGGGTTGCGGCGCTTCGGCTTCGAGGAGTTCGGCGGCGTAGAGGCGGATGAGGTCGTGGAAGCGGTGGCGGCCGGGGCGGCCGAACTCGATCAGGTGCGCCTCCACCAGGGAGCGGAGCGCCCGTCCGGCCTCCGCTGCGGTGCCGCCGTGGAGGCGGACGACGGCGGCGGCGGTGAAGTCGGGTCCCGGGACGACGGCCAGCAGCCGGAACAGTCTGGCCGCGTCGGGCTCGAGGGAGCGGTAGGACCAGGAGAAGACCGCCCGCAGGTCCACCGACGCCTCGTCGACCGCGAGGGCATCGAGCCGGGAGGTCGCCAGTTCGCCGGCGATGGCGCGCAGGGGCAGGTCGGGCCGCGTCGCCGCCTTGGCGCCGGTGATCGCGAGGGCCAGCGGCAGGCCGACGCAGGCGGCGAGGATCCGCTCCACCGGCTCGGGTTCGGCCGCGAGCCGCTGCGGCCCGAGCCGCCGTTCGAGCAGCGCGACCGCCTCGTCCCGGTCGAAGCCGCCGATCTCGATGATCTCGGCCCCGTGCGAGGCGGCGAGGGCGACGAGTCGGCGGCGGCTGATCACCACCGTATGAACCTGGGCGCCGTCCGGCAGCAGCGGCCGCACCTGCGCGGCATCGCGGACATTGTCGAGGATCAGCAGCCGCCGCTCGCGGCCGATGAGGGTGCGGTAGAGGCCGAGCTGGGCCGCGGTGTCGGCGGGAATCCGCTTCGGTTCCACTCCCAGCGAGCCGAGCAGCTGCCGGACGGCCTCGGCCGGCTCCATCGCGGCCGCGCCCGGGGCGAAACCGTGCAGGTCCACATAGAGCCTGCCGCCGGGAAACCGGTCGGCGGACCGGTGCCCCCAGTGGAGGGCCAGCACCGTCTTGCCGACCCCGCCCGCACCGGTCAGGACGACGAGCGGGCTCGAGGCCGAATCGGCCGATTCGTCCAGCTTCGACAGCCAGTTGCCCCTGCCGGTGAACCCGGCCGTGCTGGAGGGGAGCGTCACCGGTGCGATGGCCCGAGGCGCCTCCACAACCTGGTCCGGCGCCCCGGTCAGCAGTGCCAGACCGGCCTCGTCCAGTTCCAGCGCCTCGATCAGCAGCCGCAACGTCCGCGCCTGCGGCCGTACCTTTCCCGCCTCGATATCGCGAATGGTGCGCGTCCCGACACCTGACTTGGAGGCGAGTTCTTCCTGCGACATCATCGCCCGCAACCGAAGTGGCCGGAGGTTGATGCGGGAGTCGAACACTCGGTCGGGCATGGCGCAATGATAGGTCGACCCGACGAGCGGAACGGACCGACGACGGAGGCCCGGCACCGCAGCGCCTGCCGGTGCGGACCTGGTGTTCGTATGGTGGGTCGCGTGGGACTCGAACCCACAACCTACGGATTAAAAGTCCGCAGCTCTGCCAATTGAGCTAGCGACCCGCCCGGAAGCATACCGTCCCTGTACCCCACCCGCCCAAAAGGGGCCACAGCATGCGGCGATCATGACACCCCGGTCCGACGGGAATCCCGGCCGGATTCGCGCGAGCGCCGAGAATTCACCCGAAGGGGTGGGGCGGTGGTGGGCAAGACCACCGCACGTCGAGGAATCCGGGCGCCGAAATCGCCGCGGACGGAAGCCGCCTGGAGCGGTGGCCGTCAGAAACAGTGGCCGTCGGGCCGTTGCCGGCTCGAGGACGTTATGACCGGGCCCCGTCAGTAGCCGGAGGTGGTGGGGCTTCCGGCTTTCGGGGCCCGGTCTTGGACGGCGCGGCGGTGGTTTGCGGAGGTGGCCACCGCCGCGCCTTTTCGATTCGCGTCGCACGTGGCCCCACGGTGGGATGGGACCCGCTCCCGCTGCATCGAACACACGTACTATAAACCATCAGCGCGCCGCTGTGAACCCCGGCTTCCGAGCAGGTAGACTCGCCTGCTGTGCTCATATTGCTGCCTCCGTCAGAAGGGAAGGCCGTCCAAGGCGACGGGCCTCCCCTCGACCTCGGGCGACTCTCCTCCCCGGCGCTGAACCCCGTCCGGGAACTCCTCGTCGACCGTCTCGTCAAGCTCTGCGCCGACGAGGACACCGCGGCGGAAACGCTGAAACTCACCGCGCGCCAACGGGACTGGGTCGAGCTCGACCGCCAGCTGCGGACCGCGCCGACGCTGGCGGCATGGGAGCTGTACACCGGGGTGCTCTACGACCGGCTCGGCCTGGGCGACCTGCCCGACGGCGAGCAGGTCCTCATCGCCTCGCCGCTGTGGGGCCTGCTGCGCCCCTCCGACCGCGTCCCGCCGTACCGCATCCCCATGTCCGCGCAGCTTCCCGGCGTCGAGCGGCTGCCGAAGCTGTGGCGCCCGGCCGTGACCGAAGTCCTGTCCTCCCGTGACGACCTCGTCATCGACCTGCGCTCGGGTGCCTACACCCAGGTGTGGGGCCCGAAGAACCGCGGCGTCTCCGTCCGCGTGTTCAAAGAGGACGCCGACGGCAAGCGCAGCGTCGTCACCCACATGGCCAAGGCGACCCGCGGCGATATCGCCCGCGCACTGCTGTCGGGCGGCATCCAGCCGCAGACCCCGGCCGACCTGAACGACTTCCTCGCCTCGCAGGGCTGGAAGGTCGAGCTCACCGAGCCGGCCACGCGGTCCAAGCCGTGGCTGCTCGACGTCATCAACTCCTAAGCGGCACAGAGCAAAGCGAACGGCCCGGGTGCGGTGCACCCGGGCCGTTCGCGTCCGATCAGTGATTGCTGTTGTACCCGGCGGACTTCGCACGCTCGAAGGAGCGGCGAACCTCCTCCTCGGCCTCGGCCCGGCCGGTCCAAGTGGCGCCCTCAACGCTCTTGCCCGGCTCCAGGTCCTTGTAGACCGTGAAGAAGTGCTGGATTTCCAGGCGGTCGAACTCGGGGACGTCCGCAATGTCCTTGAAGCGGTCCTTGCGGGGGTCTTCGGCGGGGACGCAGAGGACCTTGTCGTCCACGCCCTTCTCGTCGCGCATACGGAACATGCCGATCGCCCTCGCACGGATCACACAGCCGGGGAATGTGGGTTCCACCAGCACCAATGCGTCCAGCGGGTCGCCGTCCTGGCCCAGCGTGTCGTCGATGAAACCGTAGTCGGCCGGGTAGACCGTCGCGGTGAACAGAGTCCGATCCAGGCGGATCCGTCCGGTCTCGTGGTCGATTTCGTACTTGTTGGCGCTCCCTTTCGGGATCTCAACGGTCACGTCGAACTCCATCGGCCGACCCTCCTCCAGGCTCAAATGCAGTGCTATTGATGGCCTAGTCTCTGTGCATGGCCCTGAGCGACAACGCCGACCCCAAAGCCGCGAGTACTGCGCCACATGCCCGGCCCGTCGCGAAGGCCCCGAAACGGGCCACCTCACGCACAGCATGGATCATCGCCGTCGTCGCCACGGTAGCCGTAATCTCGCTCCTGACGTGGCAGATCACCACGCTGACCGGCCCGCAGCGCGGCTCCTTCACCGCCGCCGAGGCCGCCCCGCCCGCCGCGCCGGCATCGGTCCTGACCTCCTACGACACCGAGGCGCCGCTCCCCGACCTCGATGCGGTCCTGCCCGATCTGCTCGCCGACCCGCGCTTCGGCGACAACATGTCGGCCGTCATCGCCGACGCCGCGACCGGCGATGTCGTCTACGAGCAGAACGCCGCCACGCCCCTGACCCCGGCCTCCTCCATGAAGCTGGTGACCGCGGTCGCCGCCTTCCAGACCCTCGGTGCGGGCTACCGGATCGAGACGTCCGTGGTCGAGGGACCGGACGAGGACACGGTCGTGCTGGTCGCCGGCGGCGACGTCGCCATGACCGTCGACGGCGAGGGCTACTACGGCGAGGGCGCGAGCCTGACCGAACTGGCTGACGCGGTCCTGGAAGCGCGCGGCGGCGACGCCCCGAGCACCGTCATCCTCGACGCGAGTCTCTTCTCCGACAGCGTCAACGCCGCCGACGTGCCCATGGCCGACCTGGCCATCTACACCGCCCCGGCGGCCCCGATCATGATCGACGGCGGCCGGATCGACAACACCCAGCACTACACGCAGCACCACGCCGACCCGGCCATAGAGGCCGCGAAGACGTTCGCCGGCCTGCTCGGCGCCGACAAGACGGTGACCGGGACCGCCCCTGAGGGCGCCTCCGAACTCGCGACCGTCCACTCCGAGCCGCTGGCGAACCTGGTGGACTCGTTGATCCTCACCTCCGACAATGAACTCGCCGACGCGGTGGCGTTCCAGACCGCGCTGGCCGTCGAAGGCGAGATGACGTGGGCGGCGATCGGCACCGCGCACCTGGCGATGCTGGAGGAGCTGGGCGTGGACACGACCGGGCTGGTCCTCAATGACGGCTCCGGCATGTCCCCGTCGAACCGCTTGACCGCAGGCGCGTTCACCGAGATGCTGGTCGCGGCGGCGCAGGCGCAGGCGAGCACCGTGTTCGAGTCGCTGCCGGTGGCCGGCTACTCCGGGTCGCTCGCCGACCGCTTCGCCACCGCCGAGGACGGGATGGGCGCGGTCCGGGGCAAGACCGGGACGCTGCCGAGCAACCGGGTCGCCTCCCTGACCGGTTCGCTGACGACCGAGGACGGCCGCCTGCTCATGTACTCGCTCATCAGCAACGGCTGGTCGAACCTGGACGATGTCGAGAACGCCATGGACGAGGTGACCGCGGTCATCGCCCAGTGCGGCTGCTGAGTCCGGAATTTCCATCGGTCGACCGATAGAAAGGCCCCGGTCGCGCAAGCGGCCGGGGCCTTCTCAATGCACTCGACCGGCTATCGCCAGGTCTCGTTGAGCTTCAGGCATCCCGATTCCGGCACGGTGGCCGTCCGGTTGGAGCCCGACTCCCAGGTGATGGACCCGCCTGATCTGACGATCACGTACTTGTACTCGAAGCTGGTCCCGGCCGGGACTGACACGGTGCCGGTCCAGGTCGGATACGAGACGCCCGACAGGTGGCCGGCGGCGATCGGCGTCCAGTTCCCGAGCTCGGCGATCGAACCGACGAGGTAGACCTCGTCGCCGCCCGAGGTGCCGGTGACGCTGGTGGCGACCTCGACGCAGTCGGAGGTCGTCCCGCCGCCGTCGCCGCCGCCCGAGGTGTTCCCGGTGTAGATCGCCAGCGCGGCCTTGGCCCCGACGGTCGCGGTGAAGGACCCGCCCGAGACGGTCACGGTGTCGCCGGAGATGACGTCGACGTAGTCGCCGTCGGCCAGGCCGGTGGTGAAGGTCCGGGTGATGGAGCCGGAGGTGGCGTTCATGACGAAGTGTCCGGCGCTGCCGCGGCCGAAGGCGAGGGCGTCGCCGCTCTGCCAGACGTTCTTCAGTGCGGCGTCGCCGACGGCGGCGCGGAATCCGGCCATGCCCTCCATGTACGGCGAGCGGTGGAGGCAGGTGAAGGCGTCCGAGCCGCAGTTGACGTCCGCGACGGTGCCGTCCGAGTTGAGCGGCGGGGCCTCATGGGAGGAGGAGAACTCGTAGCCGGTGTAGGAGGCGGGGGTGCCGTAGGTGTGGGCGAGCATGAACGCTTCGGCTAGGAGGTAGTCCTGGCCGTAGGCGTAGGTCATGGTGTTGCCGCCGCGCTCGGTGTCGTGGTTGGTGACGAAGACGCCGCCTTCGCTGACGTAGCCCCAGTCGGTGCCGATGTCGGTGAGGTACTGGGCTTCGGAGCCGCCGTTGATGTGGTTCTTGAGCTGGTAGGAGTAGTCGAAGACCTGGACGTCGCCGATGCCGGTGTATTCGTTCTCGGTGATCGGTTCGCCGGAGGCGCCGATGACCTCTTGGACGATGTAGGGGTCGCCGTCGACGCGGTCGATGATCTGGCCGAGTTCGGTGGCGGCGATGTGCTTGGCGGCGTCGATGCGGAATCCGGCGACGCCGAGGCTCGTCAGGTCGTTGAGGTAACCGGCGATCTGGCCCTGGACGTAGTCCGAGCCGGTGTCGAGGTCGTTGAGGCCCACCAGGTGGCATTCCTGGACCTCAGTGCGGTCGGTGTAGTTCGAGATCTCGCAGTAGTTGTCGCCGGTGTTGTGGAAGTCGGCCTCGCTGTATCCGGCGTCGGGGTAATTGAACTGGGTGTATTCGCTGCCTGCCGAGCCGGTGCGGGCCTGCGAGGAGGATCCGGCGGCCATGTGGTTGATGACGGCGTCGACGACTACGCCGATGCCGTTGGCGTTGCAGGTGGAGACCATGGCGGCGAACTCGGCGCGGGTGCCGAGGCGGGAGTCGAGCTTGTAGCTGACGGGCTGGTAGTGGATGTACCAGGCGTCTTCTTCTCCGGCGGTGGTGTCGGAGCCGAGGATGTGCTCCTGGGGTGGGGAGGTCTGGACGTAGGTGTAGCCGGAGCCTGCGAGGTCGCCGGCGCATTCGGCGGCGATTGAGTTCCAGTTCCACTCGAACATGTTGAGGATGGAGTCGCCGCCGTCGAGGGCCGCCGCGGCGGCGGTTTCGGCGTCGGAGCTCTCGGCGGCGCCCGCGGTGGGCAGGGCGGTGAAGGCGAGTGCGGACGCGGTGAGGACCGCGAGTCCGGCGGCCCAGGCGAGGGCCCGCCGGCGGGGTTTGAGCTGAGGCATCTTTGCTCCCTTTGAAATTCCTGCCTGCAAATCTGCAAAATATTGCGGACTGGAAAAGAACGTAACATCCACCCGCACTCATTTTCAAGATCTTGAATGCCTGAATTTGTCCGACTCCGCCTGATTTCCCGGCGAAACGCCGAACGCACCGGCCTCGGCGGGCCGGACCGGCTCTGCACCAGCCCATATCGCCCCGAGGGTCCGACCTTGCGCGCAGATGGTGGCGAGCCGCGTGCGCTGCGGATAGGCTTGGGCGATGGCGCCGCCCGTAGCGAATCAAATGCTGCCGTCCGTCGACTGGCGGACGGCCGCCTCGTGCTCGCGCGCGTTCACCGGCGGCGGCCCCAGGCTCAGTCGCGCCGGCGCGATCGACGTCGTCGCCGATCTGCATCTCCACGCGCGCACCGCGATCGACCTCGTCACCGACTACACCGGACTCACCCCCGCCGTCCAGGCCCGCGTCGAAGTGGTCGACCGCGCCCGCTGGAGCGACATCAATATCGCCGGATTCCGCCGCCTCCTGTCCGACCTCGGCGCCGTCCAACCCGAGACCGAGTCCGCCAGCGCCGCCGCGAAGGTCACCGGCGTCCAGGCCGGGGCGGTCCTGGCGTTCCTGTCCTCCCGCGTCCTCGGCCAGTTCGAGACCTTCTCCACCGACCACGGGCGGCTGCTGTTCGTCGCCCCCAACGTCGTCGAGGTCGAACGGCGCCTTCGGCTTCCGACCCGCGAGTTCCGGCTCTGGATCGCCGTCCACGAGGCCGCGCACCTGACGCAGTTCACCGCCGTCCCCTGGATGTCCGGCCACTTCCACGGCCTCATCCGCACCTTCTTCGACGCCGCCGAACCCGAGCAGTCCTCCACCGCGCAGTTCGGCCGGGCCGTGCGGCGCGCCGTCGCCGCCTCCTCGAACGATCCCGCGGGCTCTCCCGAAGGCGAGCTCCCCGGCGTCGACATCCTGGCCGCCGTCACCAGTCCGCAGCAGCGCGAGGCCATCTCGAAGATCCAGGCGCTCATGACCCTCCTGGAGGGACACGCCGAATCCGTCATGGACGGCGTCGGCCGCACCTCGATCGACCACGTCGGTCTCCTGCGCCGCCGCTTCGACCGGCGCCGCGCCAACCCCAGCCCGATCCAGCGCTTCCTGCGCCAACTGCTCGGCCTCGATGCCAAGCTCCGGCAGTACGCGGCCGGACGGCGCTTCGTCGACCAGGTCGTCGCCGCCCACGGCGTGAGCGGCTTCAACCGAGTCTGGGAAGACCCGTCCCACCTTCCCACCGAGGCCGAGATCGACCACCCCGAGCGCTGGAGCGCCCGAGTCTTGCATGAGCCCAGCCCGCATGAGCCCAGCTTGGAAGGGCGCGGGCCGGAAGTGCACAAGCTCGGCGGCACCGGTGCCTAAACTGCCCGGCTCGGTGGCGCGCCTGCGCGCCGCCGTCACCGGCGCTCTCGCTGATCTCCCCCGCGGCTCGCTCGTCCTCGTCGCCTGCTCGGGCGGGCCCGACTCCCTCGCCCTGGCCGACACGCTCGAGTTCTGCGCCCCCCGCATGGGGTTGAAGGCCGGCTTGGTCACCGTCGACCACGGGCTCCAGGAGGGATCGGCCGAACGCGCCGCCGAGGTGACCGCCTGGGCCGAGGAGGCCGGACTGGTCCCCGCCGAGGCCGTCACCGTCACCGTCGCCGGCTCCGGCGGCCCCGAAGCCGCCGCCCGCGAGGCCCGCTACGCCGCGCTCGACCGGGCCGCCGAACAGTACGGAGCGGCCGCGGTCCTATTGGGGCACACCAGGGACGACCAGGCCGAGACCGTCCTGCTGGCCCTCACCCGCGGCGCGGGCCCCCGCGGCATCGCCGGCATGCGGCCGGTGCGCGGCCGGTACCGGCGGCCGCTGCTGGACGTCTCCCGGGACGACGCGCACGCCGCCTGCGCCGAGCGCGGCCTCAAACCCTGGGCCGATCCGCACAATTCGGACCCCCGCTTCCGCCGCTCCGCGCTCCGGCAGGCGATGGGGGTGCTCACCGAGACCCTCGGCGGCGACATCGTGGCGAACCTGGCCCGCACCGCCTCGCTCGTCGGCGCCGACACCGACCACCTCGACGCGATCGCGGATGCGGCGCTGGCCGACTGCGCCGAGGGGCCCGCACTGTCCATCGCAGCGCTCGAGGCGCTGTCAGAACCGGTCCGCAGGAGGGTGCTGCGGGCGTGGATTTTTCAGCTGGGAGTGAACGGCGCCGATTTGAACCACCATCATGTGGAGGCGCTCGACGCGCTCGTCGTCGCCTGGCACGGACAGGGCCCGACGTCCCTGCCCGGCGGCGTGAAGGTATGCAGAAAGGACGGCCGGCTCAGCGCCGACCGTCCGGGGTAATAGGCGCGTCAGCGCTGGTAGACCTGGGGTTTGAGCACGCCGATGAATGGCAGCTCCCGGTAGCGCTCCGCGTAGTCCAGGCCGTAGCCGACCACGAACTCGTTGGGGATGTCGAAGCCGAGGTACTTGATCGGGATGTCGACGCGCTGCACGCCGGGCTTGCGCAGCATCGAGACCACCGACACCGACTCCGGATTCAGCCCGTCGAGGTACTTGAGCAGCCACGACAGGGTCAGACCCGAGTCGATGATGTCCTCGACCACGACAATGTGCTTCCCGGAGACGTCCGAGTCGATGTCCTTGAGAATCCGCACCGTCCCAGAGGAACTGGTGGCGTTCCCGTATGAGGACAGCGCCATGAACTCCATCTTCACCGGGACGCTCAGCGCCCGGGCGAAGTCGGCCATGAACATGACCGCACCCTTGAATACGCCGACGAGCAGCAGCTCATCGGTGTCGGCGAAATCGCTCGACACCCGGTCGGCCAATTCGGCGACCTTCGAGCGGAGCTCGTCCTCGGTGATGATGGTCCGCTCGATCTGATCGGCGTACCACGAATCGGGATCGAACACCGCGGCCTGCGCTGCTGCGGAAGGCACTGATGCTGGGCTGGCTAGCTCCGACGTCATGTAACAAGGGTGCCACCTGCCCCGGGCCGCCGTCGGCTTGGGTGGGCGAAGTCAACCCGCCCGTGGTAGTAATTACGGATCACAGCGGGGCGAATCGGGGGCGGAAACCGAGTCCCACCAATGCCTGTGACCTCAGTGCGCACAGGCCCTCTGAGGGGACGTCGCAGGCTCGCACCGTGTACTTTCGAGTAGTTGACCGGACTCGGTCAAAGACGCGACATCGCGACGAACGCAGGAGGAAACGAGTGGTCGACGCCGGGAAGCCCACACCTGAGCGGAAGCGGTTTTTCCGGAGGCCGTTGATCTGGATCTTGCTCATCGCACTGATCGCGGTCATCATCGGGGCCTTCTTCTCGGGCGGCTCCGACTACACGGAGTCCACCACCTCCGAGGTGCTCGACGAGATCAGCGCCGGGAACGTCGAGAAGGCCAACGTCCTCGACAAGGAACAGCTGATCCAGCTCGACCTGACCAACGGCGACCAGGTCGAGGCGTACGTCCCGGCCGACATGGTCGGCACCGTCGGCGCCAGCCTCGAAGAGGGCAACATCCCCTTCAACACCGAGGTCAATGAGACCTCCGTGTTCGTCTCCTTCCTGCTGAGCATGCTGCCGATCGTCCTCATCGTGCTGCTCTTGCTGTTCTTCATGTCACAGATGCAGGGCGGCGGCTCCCGCGTCCTGAACTTCGGCAAGTCCAAGGCCAAGATGGTCTCCAAGGACACCCCGAAGACCACCTTCGACGACGTCGCCGGCTCCGACGAGGCCGTCGAAGAACTCAAGGAGATCAAGGACTTCCTCGAAGACCCCAAGAAGTACCAGGAGCTCGGCGCCAAGATCCCCAAGGGCGTCCTCCTGTTCGGCCCTCCCGGCACCGGTAAGACCCTGCTCGCCCGCGCCGTCGCCGGCGAGGCCGGCGTGCCGTTCTACTCCATCTCCGGCTCCGACTTCGTCGAGATGTTCGTCGGCGTCGGCGCCAGCCGCGTCCGCGACCTGTTCACCCAGGCCAAGGAGAACGCCCCCGCCATCGTCTTCGTCGACGAGATCGACGCCGTCGGCCGCCACCGCGGCGCCGGCATGGGCGGCGGCCACGACGAGCGCGAGCAGACCCTCAACCAGCTCCTGGTCGAGATGGACGGCTTCGACACCCGCGGCGGCGTCATCCTCATCGCCGCGACCAACCGCCCCGACATCCTCGACCCGGCCCTGCTGCGCCCCGGCCGCTTCGACCGCCAGATCCCCGTCGACGCCCCCGACAAGGAAGGGCGCCAGGCGATCCTGTCCGTGCACGCCAAGGGCAAGCCGTTCGTCCCCGACGTCGAGTTCGAGACGATCGCCCGCCGCACCCCCGGCTTCTCCGGCGCCGACCTCGAGAACGTCATCAACGAGGCCGCGCTGCTGACCGCCCGGCACAACGAGAAGGCCATCTCGAACTACGCCCTCGAAGAGGCCATCGACCGCGTCATCGCCGGCCCCGAACGCAAGGGCCGCGTCATGGGCGACGAAGAGAAGAAGATGACCGCCTACCACGAGTCCGGACACGCGCTGGTCGCCCACGCGCTGCCGCACGCCGCGCCGGTCCACAAGCTCACGATCCTCCCGCGCGGGCGCTCGCTCGGCCACACGCTGGTGCTGCCGGTCGAGGACAAGTACTCCCAGACGCGCTCGGAGATGATCGACACCCTCGCCTACGCGCTCGGCGGGCGCGCGGCCGAGGAACTGGTCTACCACGACCCGACCACGGGCGCCTCCAACGACATCGAGAAGGCCACCAAGGTGGCCCGCGCGATGGTCACCGAATACGGCATGTCCGCCAAGCTCGGCGCCGTCAAGTACGGCTCGGCCGACTCGGAGCCGTTCCTGGGCAAGGAGTACGGGCACGCCCGCGACTACTCCGACGAGATCGCCTCCAACATCGACGCCGAGGTGCGCGCGCTCATCGAGACCGCCCACGACGAGGCCTACACGATTCTCACCGAGTACCGCGACGTGCTCGACCAGATGGTCGTGGAGCTGCTCGAGAAGGAGACGCTCGACACCGAGGACCTGGCGCGGATCGCCACGCGCGTCGTCAAGCGCCCGCCCATGGCGCCGTTCAACGGCACCTCGAGCCGCCAGCTCGGCCAGCCGCCGGTCCCCACCGCCAACGGCTCCAAGCCGGCCGGCGAGGTCGAGACTGACCCCGAGCCGGGCGCGCTCCGGCTCGAGGAGCCGAGCTAGTTTCCGCAGTACACGTTTTTAACGGCCTCGCCGGTTTCGACCGGCGGGGCCGTTCCCGTACATACGGTGATCAATCCCACTGAGAAGCAGAGGAATTCCCAGGAACGGGCGCTTGATCCCGATTAGGTGTCGGGACGGGCTCGTAAGCTTGGGCAATGGCAGAACTCGACAACCTGGCCGCACGACTCATCGACGGCCGCATCAACGGCAGCCCCGTCGAGGACTCGGTGGACCTGCCCCGGATCGAGGCCGCGGTGCGCGAGATCCTGGAGGCCATCGGGGAGGACCCCGACCGGCCCGGGCTCATCGAGACACCGCGCCGCGTCGCGCGCGCCTACGCCGAGCTCTTCGCCGGACTGCGCGTCGACCCCTCGCACGTGCTGAAGACCTCCTTCGACGAGGACCACAACGAGCTGATCCTGGTACGCGAGATCGAGGTCCAGTCCTTCTGCGAGCATCACCTGCTGCCGTTCACCGGCATCGCCCACGTCGGCTACATCCCGGGCATCTCGGGGCAGGTCGCCGGGCTCTCGAAGCTGGCGCGCCTGGTCGAGGTGTACTCGCGGCGCCCGCAGGTGCAGGAGCGGCTCACCAGCCAGATCGCCGACCAGCTGGACCAGTCGCTGGAGGCGCGGGGCGTGATCGTGGTGGTCGAATGCGAGCACATGTGCATGTCGATGCGCGGCATCCGCAAACAGGGCGCGAAGACGGTGACGTCGGCGGTGCGGGGCATCCTCCAGTCCGACGCCCGCACCCGCGCCGAGGCGATGTCGCTGCTGCGCGGCACGACCGGCTGAGCGACGCGACGGGCTGAACGACACTACCGGCTCAGCGACACGACCGGTTCAAAGGACATACGAAAGCGAAGGCCTGATGCCTGCGCATCGGGCCTTCGCTCTTCGGGTTGCTGCGAGTCCCAGTTCGATCCAAGTCCGGGCCTCCACGAGCGAGGTGCTAGAGGACCTGGCCGGTGGCGGACTGGATGTTGCCTTCGGTACCACCGGTGGTGCCCTGCTCGGTCTGGACGTTGTCCAGGAAGCCGTCGCCGTCGGTGTCGGTCATCACGGTGTCGGAGTAGCCGTCGGCGTCCGAGTCGATGCTGACCTCGTCGACGTAGCCGTTGCCGTCGGTGTCGGAGATGATGGTGTCGGCGTAGCCGTCGCCGGTGGTGTCGGAGGCGACCGTGTCGATGAGGCCATCGGCGTCGGTGTCGGCCGAGACCTGGTCGATGAAGCCGTCGCCGTCGGTGTCGGACTCGACGGTGTCGATCATGCCGTCGCCGTCGGTGTCGTAGACCGCGGACTCGAAGTTGCCGTCGCCGTCGAGGTCGACCGCGATCTCGTCGGAGATGCCGTCGCCGTCGACGTCCGTCGCGATCGCGTCGGCCTCGCCGTCGTAGTCCGAGTCGACGTAGGTCACGCCGTCGGCCTCGATGGTGTTGTCCTCGATGCCGTCGCCGTCCATGTCGAAGGTCTCGGTGACCTCGGTGTAGGACCCGTCAGCGGAGTAGTCCTCCGTGACGGCCTCTTCCTCGGTGTACTCGTCGGTCGTGACGTCTTCTTCGACCGCAGTCTCGTCGTACTCGCTCATTGTTCTTCCGTCCTCGTTCGTGAGAAGTGTTCCGGCCTTGTGAGTAGAACTTTATGGCAGGCGCTGGGACCGTAAATCCCCAGAGTGTGCCAACGCCTGGGCTTTCTTCTGTTCACTTCGGCCCCTCGATGTCCGGTATTAGCCGCATATGAACGAAGGCCGGATGCCATGGCATCCGGCCTTCCATAGGTTGTGCGCGATTCGGAACGGGGAGTGCCCGTCGCCTGAGGGGAGACGGTTCTAGGCGGTGGTCCCGGACGACTCGACGGGGGCTTCGCTGTCGATGACGCCGTCGTCGTCGGAGTCGACGTAGGCGGTGTCCATGACGCCGTCGCCGTCGGTGTCGGCCTCGGCGGTGTCGAAGGTGCCGTCGCCATCGGTGTCGGCGGCGGTCACATCGACGACGCCGTCGCCGTCGGTGTCGGCCTCGATCGTGTCGATGTGGGTGTCGCCGTCGGCGTCGAACGCGGACGACTCGAAGGTGCCGTCACCGTCGATGTCGAAGGAGGCCTCGTCGACGTAGCCGTCGGTGTTGGTGTCGGTGCCGATCGTGTCGATGACGCCGTCGCCGTCGGTGTCGGCCTCGACGGTCTCGGCGTAGTTGTCACCGTCGGTGTCGTAGGTGAACGTGTCGTCGACGCCGTCGCCGTCCATGTCGAAGGACTCGGCAGCCTCGGTGTCCGCTGCGTAGCTCTCGTCCTCAGCGGCGAAGTCGTCTTCGACGGCGGGGTCTTCGGCGGTCGGGTCTTCGTAAGCGTCCATTGTGCTTCCTACCTCGTTCGTGAGCAGTGTTCGGTGCTTGAATTGGAAACTCTAGATCAGGTGCCGGGGCGGTGAGTCCCCAGAGTGTGCCAACCGCCTATCCTTTCTTCAGTTGATTTCCCACAGGAACCCAGGCCGTTTACGGTCTGGAGGATCCGGGGCGATTGCCTCCTCTCTGCCCCATCCAGCGAAACTGGGTGAACTTGGCGCCGGTCGGCTATCGGTTCGCGAGCATGGCTTCGATCGCGTTTCACCTTGCGTGTGAGTCGCGCCCGAAAAGTGTCGTACCGGTGGTCTAATGTCGCTGGTGTGAAGCAAGTCGTGGTGGTAAAGCTGGTCCCGGACGCAGGGGAGCGTGCGGCCCTGCTCGAGACGCTGCGGATATGCAATACGGAGGCGAACCGGATCGCTGCTGTCGCGTTCGCCCACCGCGATAAGGACACCGGGCAGGTGGAGCGGGAGTACGCACTGCGTGGCCGGGTCTACGCTGAGGCCAAGGCTACCGGGATCGGGTCGCAACTAGCCCAGCACGCGGTCAAGAAAGTCCGCGACGCCTACAGTGTCGTGTACGCCCAGGTGAAGGTAGGACTGCTACGCGGTAACCAGGCTGTGAAGGCACTCGGGAAACCGGTCGTGTTCGATCCAGGTTCGGCGCAATCGTTCGACGACCGGTGCCTGTCCTGGGACCTGGAAGCGCGGACGGTGTCGATCCGCACGGTCGCGGGTCGGCGCAAGAGGATCGCCTTCGCCTGCTCAAAACGGGACCTCGAAGCCCTGCGCGCGCACCGCAAGGGGGAGTCGGATCTGTTCGAGCGTGATGGCGAGCTGTTCCTGGCCGCGACGGTCGACATTCCCGAGGCCGAGCAGTTCGAGCCGGTCGACTTCATCGGCGTGGATCGGGGCATCGTCAACCTCGCCACGACCTCGGACGGTGTGAACTATCAGGGGAAGGGCCTGGAGCGGTATCGCAGGCGTCAGGCGCGGATCCGGGCCGAATTGCAGGCCAAGGCGACGAAGGCCGCGAAGAAGAAGCTGAAGCAGCAGGCGAGGAAAGAAGCACGCCATGCTGCCCACGTGAATCACAAGATAGCGAAAGAGATCGTGTCGGCGGCCGAACGCACCGACCGCGGGATCGCCCTGGAAGACCTTGAGGGCATCCGCGAGCGGGTACGGCTCACCCGGTCCCAGCGCGGCAGGATCTCGAACTGGCCGTTCTACCAACTGGCGCAGTACATCGCCTACAAGGCGAAGCGGGCCGGAGTGCCGGTCGTCGTGGTCGACGCCCGGCATACGAGCCAGAAGTGCCCGCTGTGCCATCACACCGAACGGGCCAACCGAAGAAACCGAGATGATTTTGAATGTCGTGGGTGCGGTCTCGCTGGACCGGCCGATGTCATAGCCTCCGTCAACGTGCGTGCACGTGGGCGGATGGCTTGGGCTGTTAGTCAAGGATCCCGAGCAGCCGCCTAGCGGCTACGATTTACCCGCCACGTCGCAGCCGGCGACGGAGGATGAGGTACAAGCCTCCCGGCTTCAGCCGGAGGCCACTTGACTCCCGCACGCCCTCCAAGGTGAGCGGGTATGTCTGAATATGCGGGAGTGTGCTGTGGGCCTTGCCGACGACGCCTTCGAGGTGCCAGATCCCCCGCCGGTGCTGGTGCCGGTCCCGGCCAAACGGGTGCTCGATATCCACTCGGCGCGGGTGGTGTGCGGGGTGCCCGGCGTGGGCTGGCGATTCGATCTGCGAGCGGACGACCCGATCACGCGGGACGGCATGATGCTGGTGCCCTTGATAACCGAGGCGGACTACTACCGCGCGGTCGACGGGGACGGCGACGCGTTCGCTTCACTGGTGCCGGCCGACGACGTGTGGGTGCAGCAGCGGGAGCCGAACCCCGACCCGATCATCCCGCCGCCGGGCTACCTGATCGACCGGTTGACGGACCCGGACAAGCCGCCGATCCGCGGGCCGGTCCCGGCCTCGGACTCGCCGGTGCTGATCGGGCGGCGGGTCTGGTACTGGACGAACGAGGGGTATCGAGACGACTTCCGTTGCGTCTCAGAGCCGTTCGAGATCGATGGGGACTTCTGCGTGCGAGTGGTGGAGGAAGCGGCCTGGTACCGCTGGTCCAGGACGGGACACCTCCCGAAGCCGCACGACGCCTTCATTCATCACCTGTGGACTCAGTGACAAGTTGGGGCATCAGCCTTCAAATCGGACCGGTGGGGTCCCCCCCACTATCAACTATGGCGCCAGGGTGTGACAGTCGGAGGGGCCGGCCGCATTTGCGGCGATTGCCGACAAATCGCCGTTGGGCAGTCCCCCGATTCAATCGTGGCCCGCGGGTATGACAGTGCTTCCGGGTGTGACGGTCAGCTTTGCCAGAGCCTCGTCATCATGGCCTCGACGGCGATCCTGGGGCGGACGTTTCGCTCGATCGCCGTGCGGCACTCCAGGATCGCGTCGATCCTTCGCAGCAGGGATTCGGCGCTGAGCTTCGTCGCGGCCGCTCTGGCCGTGTCGGCCATGTCCGGGTGGATCGGCTCGACCCTCGCGCTGAAGCCCACCGCCAGCGCGTCGCGGTAGAACGCCGCCAGGTCGACCAGCGCCCGGTCCAGTGAGTCCCGTTGGGCCCTGGTGTCGCGGGTCTTCTGGCGCTTCTCCAGCTCCTTCAGCGCGGCGGCCGAGCCCCTCGCCGCCTTGGTGGCGCCCTTTCCGGTGCCGCCCTTGCCGAGTGCGGTCTCCAGTGCTTCCTTCTCGGCGGCCGACCGGTCCGTGTAGGTCCCGGAGGCTTCGGCCTCGGCGGCCTCGATGAGTTCGACGGCGGCGGCGAAGCACGCCCCGAGTCCGGTGAGGCGCCTGGGGATCTGGAGGACGTCGTGGCGTTTGGCGCGGGCCTCGGCGTCGGTGGCGAGGCGGCGGGCGCGGCCCACGTGACCCTGCGCGGCGGCGGCGTAGAGCTCGGCTTCACGCCGTGGGAGTCCGTCGCGGCGCACCAGCAGGTCGGCGATGGCGGCGACCGGTGGCTGGCGCAGCACCAGGACGCGGCAGCGGGAGCGGATCGTCACGGAGATCTCGGCGGGGTTGGTCGAGGGCGCGCACAGCAGGAACGCGGTCCGCGCCGGCGGTTCCTCGACGGCTTTGAGGAGCGCGTTCGCGGCGGCCTCGGTGAGCCGGTCGGCGTCTTCGATGATGAGGATCTGCCAGCGCCCGGAGGTGGGGGTGCGTCCGGCTTCGAGGATGAGGGACCTGACCTGGTCGACGCCGAGGGAGAGTCCTTCGGGGATGACGCGGGTGATGTCGGGGTGGGTGCCGCCCAGGACGGTGCGGCAGGCATGGCATTCGCCGCAGCCGCCGGTGTCGCATTGGAGGGCGGCGGCGAAGGCGACGGCGGCGGTGGAGCGGCCGGATCCCGGCGGGCCGGTGAAGAGCCACGCGTGGGTCATGCCGCGTCCGATCGCGGCTGCGGCGAGGACGCGCTGGGTTTCGTCTTGGCCGACGAGCTCGTCGAAGACGCCGGCCTCCGCCTGGACGCTCATGGCCTTCCGGCCTCTTCGGCGACGTTGTTCCACTGGCTGTTGTCGGTGTCGAGGCCGGGCCAGGCGGTTTCGGTGCGGGTGGCCTCGGTGCGGATGTCGAGGCGCTCGGCGACGGCTTCGCGGACGGTGTGGGCGATCTCGTCGACGGTGGGGCCGGCCGGAATGACCAGGTAGCGCTTGGGTTCGGCCTCGGCGAGGTCGAGGAAGGTCTGGCGGACCTTCTGGTGGAATTCGAGCTGTTCCTGTTCGAGCCGGTCGCCTTCGCCGCCGGCCTTGGCGCGGTGCAGTCCGTCCTCGGGCTCGACGTCGAGCAGGACGGTCAGGTCGGGTTTGAGTCCGCCGGTGGCCCAGGCGGAGACCCACGCGATCTCGCCCTTGCCGAGGCTGCGCCCGGATCCCTGGTAGGCGATGGAGGAGTCGATGTAGCGGTCGGTGACGACGACGGCGCCGCGTTCGAGGGCGGGCCGGATGATCTTGTCGACGTGCTGGGCCCGGTCGGCGGCGTAGAGCAGGGCTTCGGCGCGCGGGTCGGGGGCGGAGTCGCCGCCGGTGTCGAGCAGGAGCGTGCGGATGCGCATGCCGATGTCGGTGGCGCCGGGTTCGCGGGTGAGGACGGCCTCGTAGCCGCGGAGTTTGAGCCAGGCGGCGAGCTTGACGGCCTGGGTGGACTTGCCGGCGCCTTCGCCGCCTTCGAAGGCGACGAAGTAGCCCTTGGAGTCGGTGGGGACGGCGGCCGAGAGCGGCCGTCCGCGCAGGGAGGACCAGAGGTCGGCGAGGACGGGGACGCCGGGCTTGTCGTCCATGTTGCGGAAGGCGGTGATGCCGAGCCAGACGACGAGGGCGGCGGCGGCGAACAGCAGGATGCGGCTCATGGAGATGTTGATGACGGCGACGCCGAGGTCGAGCTGGCGGGCGGCCTGCCAGCCGACGAGCGGGGCGGCGATGGTCATCGAGACCATGAGGATGACGCGCGCCGAGACGGCGATGAAGCCGAAGATGCGGCCGCGGATCTCGTCGCCGACCTCCTTCTGCAGCAGCGTGATCCCGGCGAGGAAGGCCATGCCGGCGCCGAGGCCGATGATGACCGCGCCGAGCAGGGCGACCCACAGCCACGGGGCGACCGCGTCGAGGGCGAGGCCGGCGCCCGCCAGGACGATGCTCATGCCGAACCAGCGCAGCCGGGAGAGTTCGCCGATGAGGCGGGGCCCGGCGGCGATGCCGGCGCCGAGTCCGAGGAAGAGGAACACCGCGAGGATGTAGAAGGCCGCGTCGCCGGCGCCGAGGGTGCCGGCGTAGACGGTGCCGGATCCGATGAGGATGCCCGCGCCGCTGAAGGCGCCGAGCATGCCGTAGATGAGGCCCTTGACCCGCTCGGTGGTGCGCACGTAGCGCCAGCCTTCGAGGAATTCGGACCAGACGCTGGCGCCCTTGACGCGCGGGGCGCCGGAGCGGCCGGAGATCTCGGGGATGAAGAAGTAGACGGTGATGGCCAGGGTGAGGAACATGGCCGCGTCGATGTAGAGGGCGATGACCATGGGCTGGGCCCAGATGCCGACGTCGGACCAGATGGCGGAGCCGCGTTCGAGGGCGGCGAGGATGCCGAAGGCCAGGGGCGGGGCGATGCCGTAGGTGGTGGCGAGGCTGAGCTGGTTGGCGGTCTCGTACTTCTCGGGCGGCAGCAGGTTGGGGACCGCCGCCTCCTTCGTCGGGGTCCAGACCAGGACGGTGATCTCGATGCAGATCTGGGCGATGGCCAGCCAGGTGACGGTCAGCGGGACCGAGCCGGTCGCGATGTAGACGGTGGGGACCGAGGCGATGAGCGCGAAGCGGACGAGGTCGCACACGGCCATGGTCTTGCGGCGGTCGAACCGGTCGGCGAAGACGCCGGCGATGGGCCCGAACACCAGCGACGGGAACAGCCGCAGGATGATGGTGCCGGAGAACGCGAAGCCCTTGGCGGCCATGTCGTCGAACAGGGACTGGGCGAAGCCGGCGGTGGCGAACAGGGAGAGCCAGTCGCCGAAGGAGGCCAGGCCGAGGACGGCCCACAGCCGCCTGAACGGGCGGATCCGCAGGACTGCCTGGAGATCGGCCGTCGGGTTCGCCATGCTGCTCCTCAAGAGTCCAAGGGCGTTCCGGTGCGACTGCGGGTCAGTCGCTGCGCCGCTGGGATTGTTCACGACCGCACCGGGTCGACACTCATTGAAGAGTAGTCGGCCCGGTGCGGCCGTGCGGCCCGGTGCGGGCGGTTGTGAGTCGCTACGAAACCCGGCGGGCGAGGTAGTCGCAGACCACTCGTTTCGCCTCTTCGATGGCGGAGGCGTCGCCTTCGCTGTCGCGGCGGAAGGCCAGGCGAACCAGGGCCTGCCCGGTCTCGACGGCGACGGTGACGGTCTTGCGCAGCTCGTCGTCTCCGGCGTGGCCGAAGCGCTGTTCGAGACCGCCGATGATCTGCGCGGCGATCACGTCGCCGCCGGTGGTGACGGTGTCGGCTTGACCCGGGTCGATGGCGTCGGCCAGGTGGAGGACGCGGAATCCGGGTGCGGTGCGATACATGTGGACGTACTCGGTGATGGCGCTCTCGACGCCGGCACGCCAGTGTTCGGGCGGCTCGGCGTCGAAACGGGCGCCGAGACGTTCGAAGTACAGGTCGATGTACCGCTGGCTGAGTGCCTCGGCAAGTGAGCGCTTATCGCCGAAGAACTGGTAGACGCTGCCGATGGCGACGTCGGCGCGTTGGGCGATGGCGGTGGTGGACAGGCGGTCGTATCCGACTTCCTCGATCAGGTCGGCGGCGGCGTCGAGCATCCGGCGGACGCGTGCGGCAGAGCGCTCCTGAACGGGCAGGCGACGCAGCGAGTGCTGCGCGCCGAACTTGGACACCGGTGACATCGTTGGCTGCCTCGCGGCGGGCACGGTGGCCGTGCTCATAGTGTTGTCTCCCCCCTCGTGATGACAAGTCACCCCATCATGGACGACTTGCCCGGATTCGAGGGACATTCCGGGCCGTGTCGCGAAGGATTTTCCGGCTTGTCCCCAGAGTCACCCGAACGCGGTACCTCCCTGCGGGTCCTGCCGATCGCGTCACTTCGCCCCCGTAGTTCCTTGTCGGTTATCGGCTTGACACGGGAGTATTGCGAGTGTTTTGCGTGTTGTGACAGGGGCGTGCCGTGCAGGCGGCCGCATTTGTCGCAGGACCGAGGAGAGGACGAGCATTTGAACAGCAGGCGGACCCCCGTGTTCCGGGCCCGATGTCGGGAACAGGCCATCCGACGCGTCGCGATGGTCTCGGTCCACACCTCACCGCTCGCCCAGCCCGGTACCGGTGACGCCGGCGGCATGAACGTGTACGTCCTCAACACCGCCCGCGAACTCGCGCGCGCCGGTGTCGAAGTCGAGATATTCACCCGCGCCACCAGTTCCGACGAGGCCCCCACCGTCGAGGCGGAACCGGGCGTCCTGGTCCACCACGTCCCCGCCGGCCCCTTCGAGGGACTGTCCAAGAACGATCTGCCGACTCAGCTGTGCGCCTTCACCGGCGGGCTCCTGCGCGCCGAGGCCCACCGCCGGCCCGGCCACTACGACCTCATCCACGCCCACTACTGGCTCTCCGGCCAGGCCGGCTGGGTCGCCGCCGAACGGTGGGGCGTGCCGCTGGTGCAGACCTTCCACACCCTCGCGAAGGTCAAGAACGCCGGGCTCGCCGAGGGCGACTCGCCCGAGCCGTACACCCGCGTCATCGGCGAGGAGCAGGTCGTCTCCGAGGCCGACCTCCTCATCGCCAACACCGCCGCCGAGGCCGCCGAACTGCAGGGCCACTACGGGGCCCCGGAGGGCCGCATCGCCGTCGTCCACCCGGGCGTCGATCTGGGCGTGTTCCGGCCCGGAGACCGAACGGCCGCAAGGGAGGCGCTGAACCTGCCGCAGGGCGCGCTGGTCGTGGCGTTCGTCGGCCGCATCCAGCCGGCCAAGGCCCCCGACGTGCTGCTGCGCGGCCTCGCCCGGCTGCGGGAACAGGACCCCGAACTGTCCGAGAAGATCGTCCCGGTCTTCGTGGGCGGGCCCTCCAACACCGACCCGTACTGGCTGCCGCGCCTGGCCTGGGAACTGGGCCTGGGCGACACGGTCCAATGGCGCAGCCCCCGCTCGGGCGAGGCGCTCGCGCAGGTCTACCGCGCCGCCGACGTCGTCGCCGTCCCCAGCCACAACGAGTCCTTCGGCCTGGTCGCGCTCGAGGCCCAGGCCACGGGCACCCCGGTCGTCGCCGCGAAGGTCGGCGGCCTCCCCACCGCCGTCGCCGAGGGCCGCTCGGGACTCCTGGTCGACTCCCACTCGGCCGACGACTGGGCCGACGCCCTGCGAAAGATCCTGGGGGACACGAGCCTCAGAGCCGACCTCGCGGGCAACGCCCGCACCCACGCGGCCCTGTTCTCCTGGAGGGAAACCGCCACGGGCATCCGCTCCTCCTACCGAAGAGCCGCCGAATCCCACGCGACCGGCCGCCTCCAAAGCGCCTGCTGAATAGGCTGGGACCGTGATCGCGAACCTCACCACCGCCCTCGACGAACTCGGCCTCGAATACCGGGCCGACGGACCCAGGGCGGTGAACCTCGCCCTGCCCGGCCGCCGCAAGCTCGCGACCCCGTGCAGTCTCATCTGGGAAGACCACGCCCTCCGGGTCGAGGCCTTCGTCTCCCGCCGCCCCGAAGAGAACACGGAGGCGGTGTGGGCGGAGTTGCTGCGCCGCAACGGCAAGCTCTACGCCATCGCCTTCACCATCGACGAGTCCGGCGACATCCACCTGGTCGGGCGGCTCCCCCACGCCTCCGTCAACCCCACCGAACTCGACCGCGTCCTCGGCTCGGTCCTCGAAGCCGCCGACGACACCTTCAATGTCATCCTCGAACTCGGCTTCGCCACGTCCATCAAGGAGGAATGGCGCTGGCGCCTCGCCCGGGGCGAGTCCACCCGGAACCTCGAAGCCTTCGAACACCTCAAACCCGAGGACTGACGAGCCGGGGACGCCCGGCGCCGGTCAGTCGACGGTGCGGCGTCCCAGGGCGTGGATCAGGCCGGCCAGCCCGAGATACACCAGGGCGGCGAGGCCGTAGTTGATCAGGGCCTGGATCCTCGCATTGTCGGCGGAGAACATGTCGTGGAACAGCCACGCGAACCAGTCCGCAATGTTGCCGACAAAGGTCACCAGCGGGTTCGACTGGTTGGCGTTCAGCAGGATCAAGACCAGGAACAGGGCGATGATCGCCGCGATGACCATGCAGATGCCCGCCAGGATCTGCACGGCCAGCGGGTAGTAGCGGGTGCGGTGCAGAACCATGGTCGTCTCCTCAGGTCGTATACGGCGAATCGATCGGACCGCCGCTCACTCGATCGCGGCCGATCGTCCATTGTCTGCGGTTTGAGGTATACCCACCGACGCGGCGGCTAACCGCGTGAGACCGTCTGAGACCGTGCCAATCGGACGGACCCGGGATTTCGGGCAGGAAGGTACTGCGGCCGTTCATGACCGGAACGCCTTGGGCCCAACCGCGATGCGGTTGGGCCCAAGGCGTTCGAAAGCGAATCTACTCGCTGAAGAGCCGTTCCACGTCGTCGGTCACGGCAGCCCCTCTGAGCCAGATCAACAGCTGGGACTGGTCCTGGCAACCGGTAATCTTCCGTCGCAACCGGTCAGACACTTCGAAGCCACGCGACGAGAGCACCTCCAGAATCGCGCGCGCTTCACCTTGTGCTTTGCCTTTAGCGATGAGTTCCTGTGCGTACGGGTGCTCGTAACGGATGTCTTCGATCTTCATGAGGTCACTCCAGATCTCGTAGGAATCAGTCCCGAACAACCCGACCCCGACAATGTCAGCATACAGTTTGGCCAGGTCTTCGGGAACGGTGTTGATCTCGCGCCAGAGCTGTTCCAGGTCCCCTCTGCTCGCCTTCTCACGGAGCGCGAACAGGAGCATGAACCCCATGTCATCGCCCGGTTCGAGTTCTTCGAGGCAGATGACGATCGGCCGCATGACGCAGCGCCCGAACCCGAACTCAATCGGCTTGCGGGCCCACGCGGCGGTCTTGGCCGACACGGTGACCACGATCAGGACGGCCGGGCAGTCGTGTTCGAGCTCCATCGCGGCGACGAAGTACGGCCAGTCTCGCTTCTTCCTTCGTTCCGTCGCGTGCTGCATCTCGAACACCGCGGCGAGCTGCGGGGACTCGTCGCGGTAGAACACCTGGACCCCGTCGGATAGCCGCTCGATCGGAACGAGGAGATTCGCCGCCTCGCCGGAATGCCGGACGGCGTCGTGAGCGGGCACTTCCTCCCCGGTCGCCTGCGCGATCAGGTTCGACAGTAGGCCGGGGACCTTCTTGGACAGTTCGATGATGGCTTCGTGCCGTTTACCGGGGGGCATGGCGGTCTCTACCTTTCAGCGGGAACGGGAAGAGCGCTTCGTCGCTGAAGTGCTGTGCCAGGTCTTCAGCGTTGGCGGCTTGTCCGAGCCAGTCGTCAGCTTGGCGCTCGCTCTCGGTGGTGAGAATCCTCGTTCGCACCCGATCGGAGGGTTCGAAGCCCTTCACCGTGAGGACCCGCAGCACACAGCGCGCCATGCTACGAAGCTTGTCCGCCTCGTAGACCTTGAAACGCGTCCAGCGAAGGTCCTGTGTATCCCGAACGTATCCGGCGGATTCGGTGAGCCTTCGCCATTCGGTCAGGTCTCCCCGTTTCCCGATATCGACCAGTCCGGCGAACTGCTGGGCCTGCTCGAACGGCAGGGACGCAAGGCCTTCTGCCGCGCGCTCCAAGTCGGTGGTGCTCGCGCGATCCGACAGCGCGAATAGCAGGCCGAGTCCGACGTCGTCGCCTGATTCGATCTCGCCGAGACAGACGGCGACCGGTCGCATGGCCACACCGCCGACTCCCCAGTCGATGGGCTGTCGCGCCCATTCCGCGAGGTCTGGCGATTCGGCGATCGCGACCATGATCGTCGGACAGCCGTAGGACGCGCGGACCCAGGGCACCAGGTACGGCCAGAACCAGGTCCGGTGGTCCTCAAGCCGGTCGTGCACCATCCGGAGTATCACCGCGAGGACCGGTTCTCCTTCCTTGCGGAGCAGCAGGAGTGAGTCCACCCCCCGGGTGTAGAAGGTGTACTCCCAGATCTCCTCTACCTGGACCTCGTCGTGTTCGGGCAGTTGCTGCCCGGTCGCCTGCTCGATGAGGGCCTGCGGCAGGCCCGGAACTTGCTCGATCAGTTCGATCGCGGGATCGCATCGCGTGCGGATGCCCATTCGAACTTCCCTTCTGTTGACGGCCGCCTCGTTGCGGCCGGGTCTCGGCGGGGTCAGGAGGTGGTGGTGCAGGTCCGGGAGGACAGGGTGACGCGGTGGACGGCCCGCAGGAAAGCAGCCTTGATGCGGCCTATGCGCGACGCCGCGCGAGGCGCGTTGTGGGCTGCGGCGAGGGGTTCGGAGTCGGCCAGGAAAGCGGCCCAGGCGTCTTCGCGGAGCTTCGAGAATGGGTCGACCGGATACGGGCGGGGCCGGGAGCGGGGCGGACGGGGCGGCGCTGCCGCTGCGGGCGGTGCGGGGAGCGGGTCCGGGAACTCGTTCCGACGGTGGCGGCCGGTACGCAGGTCCGGGCAGTAGCCGTCGGACCGGCGCCAAGGCCAGGGACCGGGGTCGAAGGCGTCGTAGGGGCCGGTGCGGAAGACGTGGCGGGAACGGTTCCCCGGAAAGGGTGTCGAGCGGTTTTCGGGCAGCATCGGCTGCGGTACCGTCATGGAGGACACGGAAAGTTCCTTTCTGCTGTTGGCGCCGCCCGGTGGACATAGTTGGTAGCTGTAGGCCACCGGGCGGCATTTTCATGCCCATGTGTATGAAATTGAGCTCCTGACCGTTTTATGCTGACGGCCAGGAGCCATGATGTCAACCCCCTGTAATCGCGTGTCGCCGGGACCTAAGTAGACCTGCCCCGGACCAGCACCTCGCGATGCCGGTAGTGCTCAAGGGCCGCAACAACAATCAAGCCCGATCGACTGAATGACCGCACCCAATCCAGGTGTTCGGCCTCACAGACCACCAGTCGGGCATGAGGACTCTCCAGACCGATCACCGTCCCGATCCGGTTGGGCTCCAACGCCGTGAACGACGCCTGCACCGAATCGAGCCAGGTGAGCCAGACCAGCTCGATCCGACGACCCTCCACAGTGATCTCACCGAGCTTCGCGCGCGCGGCGGTGGTGAACGCACTCATGCCGACCCCCGCTCGCGCTGGCTGGCCACCCAGATCTCTCGGGCCTCGTCCTTGACGAGGTTGCGCAGGTTCCGGTTCCATTCGGCCCGGTACAGGTGGAGCCGCTGGATCGGTTTGTCGAGCTCGGTGGCGTAGCCGAGTTCAAGGACCGGTTCGGGCCAGGTGCGGCGCAGCCAGACGGTGGCGCTCTCCCTATCGCCGAGGCAAAGGACTTCGATGGTGCGGTGTTCGAGCTTGAACTGCCCGATCACTTTGCGAAGGTCGCGAATCTCCACAGTCTCACCACCCCGGAGAAGTCGGAGCGTTGTCGTACGCTGGGTTTTGTCATGAGGAAGTTCTCCTTCCTTGTGGTGGAAGCGGCCTGCCGGAATCCGGGTCCAATCGAAGACCGGCAGGCCGCCCTTTAGGAATCGCCCCCACCGACAACCCCTGTGTGCCAACCACCGAGACGGCCGACACACTCAGATTGTGTATTAATGTGAGATCAGAGTCAAGACCGACTCACCCGATCGAGTTATTGATTTTGGTATGACGTCCATCTACCATGAATTGACTGTTCATGCACATCATGTCGAGGAGCGGTGATCATGGCCCCATCGAAGCGACCTACGTGGCGAGCCCGTTGGCTCGGAAGGAAACTCCGCGAGCTGCGCGAGAACAAGGATCTGCCGGTCAAGGATGTCTGCGATTACATGGGCGTGCGACAGCCGACCGTGAACCGCTACGAGACCGGGCAGTACCCGGTCAAGCCCCACGACCTCGAAACCCTGCTCGACCTCTACGGAGTCGACGACATCGACGAGCGGGTGCAACTGCTCCGGCTCGCACAGTCGGTCACCCAGCGGGGATGGTGGGATGCCTATGTCAGCTCGGAATTCGCGGACTTCCTCTGGGCCGAAAGCCAAGCGGAGACCATCAAGGCATTCGCGCTCGACACCTGGCCGGGCCTGATCCAGTCCCCGGAGTTCGCCAAGGCCCTCATCTCCCAAGGGCCCCAAAGCGACAACACTGAGGAGGCAACGAAGCTCCTGAAAGCCCGAGTGATGCGCGGGGCCACTCTCCGCAAGGCCGACGCGCCGGAGGCGAAGTTCCTCATCCACGAATCGATCCTCAGCCAAAACGAGGCCGGACGCGAGGTCACCGCCGCGCAGCTTCGGTACGTGCTGGAGCTGGCGAACCTGCCGAACGTGTCAGTGCGGATCTTCCCCGCCGAGTCCTGGGCCCACACCGTCGCGACCATCGGCACCAGCTTCCGAATCCTGGAAATGCGCGAGGCTTGGCCGATGTTGATGCAGGTAGTCACCCCGATCGGCGGGGTGGTCGATGAAGGTGAGGATGTAGAGTCGTTCGCAGATGCCTACGACGCCCTCTGGAACGAGCACAGCCTCGGCGACGAGGACACGATCGACCGCTTGAGGGCGGTGTTGAAGGAAGTGGAGTAATGACTCGGATGACCGATCAGCAGCCAACCGGGTGGGATCGCGCGAAGTTCCGCAAAAGCAGCAGGAGCGACAGCACCTCGGACGGAAACTGCGTCGCAGCGGCGGTTGAAGGATCGGCAGTAGCGGTCGGCGACACCAAGCTCCCGACCTCCGACGGCAGCTTCAAACACCTTCTCGTCACCCGCGAAGACTGGACCGGCCTGGTCACCGCCATCAAGGCCTGACCCAAGCCCCCGAACCCCGCGAACCCAAGGCGCGCTTCCCAACCCGGAAGCGCGCCTTACCGTTTGCCCATCTGCCGACCACTACGAGACGAACACGCATTCCCACTCTCACCACTACGCCTGGTGATCGACCGATGTCGATCGAAATTGTGTATGGCTGTATGGTTTCTGAGGTATGGTTGCAAGTATGAAAACTACGGTCGTGATCGCAGACGCCCTGCTAGAAGAGGCCCGCCAGCGCGCCCGCGCCGAAGGCACCACCCTCCGCACTCTCATCGAGGAAGGCCTTCGCTTGGCCTTGGCCAAGCCGCAGGGTGGCAAATCCGGGTATGTCATGGCCGATCACTCGGTTGGAGGCGACGGCCTGCACCCCGACGTCCAAGGTCTCTCCTGGGCCGAGATCCGGGAACTGTCCTACGGCGACCGCCTGTGATCGCCGTCGACACGAACATCCTGGTCTACGCCCACCGGGCCGACAGCGAATTCCACTCGACCGCCGCACCGCTCATCCGCGAACTCGCCGAGGGCAACCGGATGTGGGCGATTCCGTGGCCGTGCCTCCATGAGTTCTTCGGGATCGTGACGCGCCCCCGCATCTACAACCCGCCCTCTACCACCACCGAGGCACTCGACCAGATCGACTCCTGGCTGAGTTCACCAGCGCTGGCATTGTTCAGCGAAACCGGCACCTACTGGCCGCGGCTGCGACCGCTCCTCGAACTCGGCAAAGTCACCGGCGCGATGGTTCATGACGCGCGTATCGCCGCGCTATGCCTGGAGAACGGCGTGGACGAGCTGTGGACGATGGACCGCGACTTCTCCCGCTTCCCCGGCCTCAAGACCCGCAACCCCCTTCAAGCCGAAAAGGAGTAGAGCACGATGATCGAACGCACCGAACGGCAAGCCACCAGGTGGCAACGAGAGCGGTTCCGCAAGAGCACCCGGAGCGACAGCTCAGGCAACGGGAACTGCGTCGCGGCGGCGGTTGACGGATCGGCAGTCGCGGTCGGCGACACCAAACTCCCGACCCCCGACGGCAGCTTCAAACACCTGCTCGTCACCCGCGAAGACTGGACCGGCCTGGTCACCGCCATCAAGGCCTGACCCAAGCCTCCCGAACCCCGCAAGCCCAAGGCGCGCTTCCCAACCAGGAAGCGCGCCTCTTCTACTGTTCGCGGCGGAACGCGTAGTAGGTCATATTTCGAGGCTCGGTCAGAGCCGCCATGAACTCCGCAGGCTGAGCCGGCGTCACAATGACTCCCAGCCGGTACGACAGGATGCCTTCGGTGAAGTACTTGCGCGCCAATGATTCCCAGCGCTCATCGAGCACTTCCAAGGTCACACCTTCATCACCACGGAGAAAGACCGCCGCCTTGACCATGCGCTTCTCCGTGAGCGCATAGAACCCCATGGCCCTCGGCGGCGGCGCGTCGCTCATCAGACGCTGACGACCCGCAGAGCGAACGGGGCAAAATCGTTCTCAGGGTCTTCCGTCCGGACCCCGGCCCGCTCAAGGATCGCGGCGACCTCGTCGGTCTTCGCGGCCTGCTCCGCACCGGAATCCCAGATGATCGGGTCATCAAACCGCTGCGCCAGCATGGCCTCGACCCTCGCATTGTGGATCTCGGCTCCCAGATTCCACTCCAGGTAAACCCCGCGTCCCGCATCGTCCTGCGAATCGATCCGAACCTCAACTCCGGGCTCTGCGCCGAACCCCCCATGCGCGATCTCCCTGAACGCATGAACGCCCACTTCCCGCAACCGGTCGATGACCACACGGGCGGTCGCCTCCAGATCCTCTCGCGAGGCATCCTCTATGGGCATTGCGATCTACTCCTCATTGTCCTCCCACTGCTGCCATTCGATTGCAGTCGGGCGGCGTCCGGGAGCTTCGAAATACCCCTTGAGGACGGCCGTCACCGAATCCAGTGGCACTTCCGAGTCGCGTGGGAAGAACCTCGTCATACCGAACTCCGTGTAGAACACCGCGTGTTCGGAGGTCGCGTCGCCCTGGCTGTACAGGTCCTCGACCGATGAGCTGAACTGCACCGCGCCGAGACCTCGAACCGCGTCAGCTCCGACGCACAGCGCCGACACGAACTCCTCGTCCTGGTAGAAGATCCTGGCGAAATCGCAGGCCAGGTTGCCGGCCGAGGCCATCGCCTCGATCGCGGCGATCAACTCCGCGGAGGTCTCGGGCACGATCGGATGGTCCCGGTGAACCGGCTTGTAGAAGACTTCGAATCCCATGGGGACCTCCGAACAGGGAGTTGACCTTTGGCCCTGGGCGCAGGGTAGTGAACCTGAACCACCTTCGGGCTTCGCCGCTCCGCGGGGCTTCTCACCGGTGGGCGGTGCCTTCTGTGAGAGGGCGACCTCGGACACACCTGTTCGTTGACGGGTCGCATCTCCGAATGGGGGCACGGCAGGATAGGGGCATGACTTACACGCTCGTGCTGCTTCGCCACGGCGAAAGCGAATGGAACGCCAAGAACCTCTTCACCGGCTGGGTCGACGTCAAGCTGTCGGCCTCCGGTGAGGACGAGGCCCGCCGCGGCGGCCGCCTGCTGGACGAGGCCGGACTGCTCCCGGACGTCGTGCACACCTCGCTGCTGCGCCGCGCCATCAACACCTCCGAGCTGGCGCTGGCCGAGGCCGGCCGGTCCTGGATCCCGGTCAAGCGCTCCTGGCGTCTCAACGAGCGCCACTACGGTGCGCTGCAGGGCAAGAACAAGGCCGAGACGCTCGCCGAGTTCGGCGAGGAGCAGTTCACGACCTGGCGCCGCTCGTACGACGTGCCGCCGCCCGCCATCGAGCCCGGCTCGGAGTTCTCCCAGGACGGCGACCCGCGCTACGCCGATCTCGCCCCCGAGGTCCGCCCGGGCACCGAGTGCCTCAAGGACGTCCTCGAACGGATGCTCCCGTACTGGTACGACGGCATCGTCCCCGACCTGAAGGCCGGGCGGACCGTGCTGGTCGCCGCGCACGGCAACTCGCTGCGGGCCCTGGTCAAGCACCTCGACGGGATGACGGACGAGGCGATCGTCAAGCTGAACATCCCCACGGGCATGCCGCTGCGCTACGAGCTGGACGAAGAAACGCTCAAGCCGATCGTGACCGGTGGCGAGTACCTCGACCCCGAGGCCGCCGCCGAGGCCGCCGCGGCCGTCGCCGCCCAGGGCAAAAAGTAGCCCCACTGGCGTATTGCCGAGTACCGATCGAATAATGCCGCGGTTCACCTGTCCTACTCTCCACGGACGTGGAGGTCTTCCGTAGCCCCACCAGTACATTTCCGTCGCAGGTGAACGGAGAGTGATCACCAGACACCCCCTAGTCCGGCCCGGCGTTCGACGCCGGGCCGTTTCACGCTTAGGCTGGGAATGTGGCGAACAACGATTCGACTCCTCAACGCCGAGGCCTGCGCAAGGGCGCGGCACGGGTCATCACGGGCGTGGCGGCCGGCGTGGCCCTCGCGGCCGCGGCGTCCGCGTTCGCGCGGGGAAACAACCGCAGGGCGCGCACCGCGCCCAAGATCGGAGCGAATGTGCCCAGCGACCGGCGGCCTTGGGAGGCCGCGATCGACCTGTTGCGCACCGGCGTGTGCCTGGTGGACGACGACAACCGGGTCCTGTACGCCAATGACGCGGCCCGCTCCCTGGGGCTGGTGAACGAGGACGAGATCACGTCGCTGACGCTGCGGGCCCTGCTCGCGCAGGCCAGGCGCTCGGGACGCTTCCGCCTCGCCGAGCTCGAGGTGGCGAACAATCCGAGCATGGGCGAGCCGAGCGCGGTGAGCGCCCGCATCACCCCGTTGGCCGACGGGATGGCCGTGGCGGAGTTCCAGGACATCTCCGAGCTGCACCGCGTCGAACGGGTGCGGCGCGACTTCGTCGCGAACATCAGCCACGAACTGAAGACCCCGGTCGGGGCCATGCAGATCCTGGCCGAGGCGCTCAAGGACGCGGCCGAGGACCCGGACGCGTCGGCGAGGTTCGCCGACCGCATCCAGACCGAGTCGGCACGCATGAACCACCTGGTCACCGACCTTTTGGAGCTGTCGCGGCTGCAAGGGGCCGAGAAGCTGCCGGACCCGGAGCCGGTGTCGGTCGACCGGATCATCAACGAGGCGTTCGACCAGACCCGGATCACCGCCGAGAAGAAGGGCATCGAGCTCAAATCAATGGGCGTCACCGGCGCCGAGGTGCTCGGCAACGACACGCAGCTGGTGACGGCGGTGAAGAACCTCGTGGGCAACGCCATCGCGTATTCACCTGAGGGCACCTCCGTCGAAGTGACCGTGTCGGTGTGCCGGCCCGAGGGATCGGTGGCGAAGTCCGAGACGATCTGCATCGCCGTGAGGGACCAGGGCATCGGCATCGCCGCCGATGAGCTGGACCGGATCTTCGAACGGTTCTACCGGATCGACGCGGCGCGCTCGCGTGCGACGGGCGGAACCGGCCTGGGACTGGCGATCGTCAAGCACACCGCCGTGAATCACGGGGGCCGAGTCG
The DNA here is from genome assembly GCF_004912275.1 of Glycomyces buryatensis. GTDB lineage: Bacteria > Actinomycetota > Actinomycetes > Mycobacteriales > Micromonosporaceae > Glycomyces > Glycomyces buryatensis. The sequence goes on along the minus strand of NZ_STGY01000046.1, from coordinate 16,593 downwards.
AAGTGTCCAGTATGCCGGAAGCCGGGTCAGTGTTTACCTTGATGTTGCCTGCACGTTCCCTTCCGTCCGACACCGCGGCACCGGACTCGGATGAAATCGGAACAACTGAAGACGTTGTTTGCTAGGGAAGGTTGACCCGTGACCCGCGTACTCGTAGTCGAAGACGAGGAATCGTTCTCCGACGCCCTGTCCTACATGCTCCGCAAGGAGGGCTTCGAGGTGTCGGTGGCCGCCGACGGCGACGCGGCCATCAAGGAGTACGAGCGCGCCGGAGCGGACGTGGTCCTGCTGGACTTGATGCTTCCGGAGAAGTCGGGCACCGAGGTGTGCCGTGAGCTGCGGGCGAACTCGAACGTCCCGATCATCATGGTCACCGCCCGCGACTCCGAGGTCGACAAGGTGGTGGGTCTGGAGCTGGGGGCCGACGACTACATCACCAAGCCCTACTCCTCGCGCGAGCTCGTCGCCCGCATACGTGCGGTGCTGCGCCGCTCGGCCGAGCCCGACGACCCGATCGTGACGGTCCTGGAGGCCGGACCGGTGCGCATGGACGTCGACCGCCACACCGTCACCGTTGAGGGCACCGACATCCAGTTGCCGCTCAAGGAGTTCGAGCTGCTGGAGATGCTGCTGCGCAATGCCGGGCGGGTGCTCACCCGGGGCCAGCTCATAGACCGCGTCTGGGGCGCGAACTATGTCGGCGACACCAAGACCCTCGACGTGCACGTCAAGCGCCTCCGCTCCAAGATCGAACCGGAACCGGGCAAACCCCGCCACCTGGTCACCGTGCGCGGTCTGGGCTACAAGTTCGACCCCCACGCCTGAACTGTCACACCCCGGCGGCACCATTGAATCGGGGGTCCTCGCCGCGCCCGAATTGCAGGCAAGCGCCGGGTATGCGCGAACGGCTTTCCGTCAACTACCCCGGACTGAACTCCGGGGCTTGTCGCTCGTGTCCGCCGCTGGCTGCGGCGTGTCGGCGACATTAGGCGTACTGACAAAAGCCCAAGTCTTGCGTGCGCGGTCACGAACGTTGACCGCGGCTACCTGGTCGGCGGGCCCAGCGAGTCCGCAACCGACACAAGCGAAATGGTCTCTAGTAGGCCGGTTGGCCTTGGTCGTGTGCCCGCAGCGCGGACATCTGCGCGAGGTGTTCCGGGCGTCGACCACGACGACCGGTACTCCGGCGCGTTTCGCCTTGTAGGCGATGAAGGTCTGGAGTTGGTGGAAGGACCACGCGTTGAGCTCGCCTCGCTGGGCGGCTGTGAGCCGTACCCGGTCGCGGATACCGGCAAGATCTTCCATGCCGATGCCGCGACCGGTGCGTTCAGCCGACGTAACGAGCTGCTTCGCGATCCGATGGTTCTGGTCTTTGACCGCCCGCGCCTCCCGGCGCGCACGGGCCTTGAGCTTCTTCTTCGCCGACTTCGTGGCCTTCGCCTGCAACTCCGCCCGGACCTTCGCCATGCGCTTGCGGTACCGCCTCAGCCCCGCCCCGGCGTGGTTGTAGCCATCCGAGGTGGTGGCGATGTTGACGATGCCCATGTCCACGCCGAGGAAATCGACCGGGTCGGCATTCGCCTCGGCGTCGGGCACGTCGACCGCCGCGATCAGGAACCAGGAGCCGTCGCGGCAGACCAGGTCGGATTCACCACGGCGATAGCGCTCCAGGGTCTTCAACTGGTCGGGGTGACCGGTGAAGGCGATGTTCCGTTTGCGGCCCTGGACAGTCCAGATCGAAACCGTGCGCGCATCCATCTGCCAGGACAAGCACCGGTCGTCGAACGCCTGCGCCGCATCGGGCCGGAAAGTGACCGGCTTCGCCGTCGCCTTCGCCGCGCGTTTGCCTTGCAGCCGACCAGCCTTGATCAAACCTGCGATGGTGGCATAGGCGTGGCAGGTCTTCTTGATGACCAACTGCGCGACCTGCGAACCGAGACCGCGCTCGGCTTTGAGCGATGTATAGGTGTGTTGGCGCAGGGCGTACTCGCGCGGCACCCCGTGAGCGAAAGCGGTCTGAGAGGTCCAGTTCGCGGCGTCGTTGACCGCACGCAGCGTCGCGGCCAGCGCCGCCGCCTGTTCCGGCGTCGGCAGCAGTTTCATCTGCACAACCTGGATACCCACGACGACAACGGTAGATCACGTGTGCGACAAGAACGCCCGTTCCTGACCCGAACGAGTGATATGAACACCGTCACGCTCGGCTCGAAGTCCCGCGCAGCGGGACTTCGAGCAGGCAATCGCCCCGAGTTCCTCCCAGGGCTGAAGCCCTGGGCTTCCCTCGGGATAACCGCTGAAGTTCACCTTGTGCACTAGTCCGCGGGCAGGGCTCGGTATACGCTTTCTGCCGTGACTTACGTTCCCTCCGCGAACCGCTACGAATCCATGGTCTACCGGCGTTCGGGGCGCAGCGGCTTGAAGCTGCCCGCGCTCTCGCTGGGCCTGTGGCACAACTTCGGCGACGCCCGCCACCTGGAGGGCCAGCGCGACATCCTGCGCCGCGCCTTCGACCTGGGCGTGACGCACTTCGACCTGGCCAACAACTACGGGCCGCCGCCCGGCTCGGCCGAGGAGAACTTCGGCCGGCACCTGGCAGCCGGCCTGCGGCCGTACCGCGACGAGCTCGTCATCTCCAGCAAGGCCGGTTACCACATGTGGGACGGACCGTACGGCGACTTCGGCTCCCGCAAGTACCTGATCTCCTCGCTCGACCAGTCGCTGACTCGCATGGGCCTGGACTACGTCGACGTGTTCTACCACCACCGGCCCGATCCCGATACGCCCCTTGAGGAGACGATGGGCGCGCTCGATGCGATCGTGCGCTCGGGCAAGGCGCTGTACGTCGGCATCTCGAACTACAGGGCCGAGCAGGTCGCCGCCGCGGCGGCGATCCTGGCCGACCTCGGGACGCCGCTGCTGATCAACCAGCCGTCCTACTCGATGTTCAATCGCTGGACCGAGCGCGACGGGCTCCTCGACGCGCTCGAAGCGGCCGGCGCCGGCTGCATCGCGTTCAGTCCCCTGGCGCAGGGCCTCCTGACCGACCGGTATCTGAAGGGCATCCCCGAGGGTTCGCGGATGCGCACCAGCCAGTTCCTCAACGAGGACGCGCTCGACGAGGTCAAGCTGGAGCGCGTCGCCGCCCTCAATGCGATCGCCGGCAAGCGCGGGCAGTCGTTGGCGCAGATGGCGCTCGCCTGGGCGCTGCGCGACGACCGCATGACCAGCCTCATCATCGGCGCCAGCAGCGTGGGGCAGCTGGAGGACAATGTGGCGGCGCTCGACAATCTCGACTTCACCGGCGAGGAGCTGGCCGCGATCGACGAGTACGCGATCGGCTAGGCGAGGACAGTCACTGGGCCCGCGGGATCGGTTCCCGCGGGCGTTTTCGCTAGTTGACCTCGATCTTCTTGTGTCCCTCAGACGTGGTCTTCGGGAGGGTCATGCACAGCACGCCGTCCTTGAATTCGGCCGAGCCCTTGTCCGCGTCGATCGCGTGCGGCAGGCGCAGCGCGTACTCGAAGTCGCCGATGCGCCGCGACGACCGCCGCGCCGTCCCCCCTTCGACGTGGTCGAACTTCTTGCTCGTGCCGCTCACCGTGAGGTCCTGGCCCTCGATGTCGACCGTTATGTCCTGCTTCTCGACCCCGGGCAGGTCGATGTCGACGTGGTAGACCTCGTCGTTCTCCGTCACGTCGGCCGTGGGCGCCCAGGACCCCTCGCCCGCGTCGAGCGGCGAGAAGTACGGGCCCATCATGCGGTTCATGTAGGCGGTGAAGTCGTCGATGAGGCTCATCGGATCGGCCCCGATCGCGTTCCTCCGTGCGGGCAGCTGGTTCATGGCGGTCTCCTTTCTACGCGGCGCATGCCTCGGGCGGCAGGCGCATCCGGGCAGGGTTCCCGGCGGCGACATTCTGAAAACCCTCCGCCGGGAGGCGACAATCGCGCGGATCGGTGAGAGGCTGGAGAGTGGCCCGAATCTTCCTTTGAGGGGAGCGCATCATGGCGCCGATGAGCAACACGATCGAGATCGACCGGCCTCCGCAGGAGGTGTTCGCCTTCGCCGCCGACCCGACGCACTTCCCCGAGTGGCAGCGCGACGTGGTCCGCGTCGACATGCTCGACGAGGAGGAGTTCGCCACGGTCCGCCGCGTCATAGGTGCGGAACGCAGCATGCTCCAGCGGATCACCGCGAACGAGCCGCCCCGGTACTGGGCGGCCGAGGGCGTCGACGGAGCCATCCGGCCCCACGCCACGATCACCGTGGAACCGCTCGACGACGGGACCCGGTCGAAGGTGACGTTCACGCTCGACTTCGAGAGCGTCGGCATCGGCGCGGCCATCCTCCCGATGGTGCGCCGCGCGGCCGAGAAGGGCGCGCCGACGAGTCACCGGAACCTCAAGACGCTCTTGGAGAGCGCTCCGTAGAACCGGTCCGGGTTCGCCGACCGGTACCTCGGTACGACGCGTACCCGGACGATTTCCACCCCGAGTCGGAAGCCCGATCGGGCGCAATTCACTACGCTTCGGACATGACCGCTTCGAGGACGACGCTGCGTCCACCCCAGAACCAGTTCGATCCCCGCGTACGCCCCTGGTGGCGAACCCAACTGGCCCTCACCACCGCCGTGCCGGTGGTCCCCTTGGCCGTCCTCGGGGCCTTGATCGCCCCCGCCCGGCCGCCGTTCTCGCCGTGATCGGCCTGGCCTCCATCGCGACGCTGCCGGTCTGGTGGCATCGCGTGCACCGCTGGGAAGTCACCGACACCGCCGTGTACACCCTCACCGGATACTTCTGGCGCACTTGGCGGATCGCCCCGATGTCACGTATTCAGACCGTCGACACCACGCAGGGCCCGCTCCAACACTCCTTCGGTCTGTCCACTGTGGTCGTCACGACCGCGTCTTCCGCGGGCGCGGTGACACTCGAAGGGCTCGACCAGGAAACGGCCTCGGCGCTGGCCGAGCGGCTGACCCAGTTGACCGACGCCACCCCCGGGGATGCGACATGACCGAGGAACCGACGGACCACGCTCCCGCCGCGACCGAGGCGACCGAGGCGACCGCCGTGGCGGAGGAACCCTGGCTGCGGCTGCATCGCAATGGACTCAAGGTGGCGGCGATCCTCATGCTCGGCGTCGTTGTGGCAGGAGGTGTCCCGACCGCGGTCGGCATCGCCTCGGGGACGTCCTGGCCGATCGCACTGGCGTGGGTCGTGCCCTGCGCCGCCGTGGTCGTGGCCGTCGTGGTCGCCTTCGAGGCGATCCGACTGCGGGTGACCCGCTACCGCGTCACCGACGCGCGGGTCGAAATGATCTCGGGAATCTGGTTCAAACGGCGCCGTTCCCTTGCCAGGGAGCGCATTCGCTCGGTCGATCTGTCCTCCAATCCGCTGGAGCGGATGTTCGGGGTCGCCAATGTCAAGGTCGGCACCGGGGAGACCGGCTCGGGTTCGGGCTCCGCCAATGAGCGGACGCTTTCGCTGGCCCCGGTCGGACGGGCCGAAGCCGACCGGCTGCGTGCCGAGCTGCTGCGGCGAAGCGCCGTCGAGGTCGGCGCCGACGGCGAGCAGCGGCTCGCCACTTGGAAACCGGGTTGGCTGAAGTACGCGCCGCTGTCGTTCCTGACCCCGGTGCTGGCGGGCGCGGCCGTCGGAGCGGTCTTCCAGGTGGCGGACTGGTTCGGCAATGGCGGGCTGCCCGTCGAGGTCACCGGGAACCTGGTCGAGGAGTACGGCGCCTGGCCGGTGCTCGGCGGGGGTCTGGCCGGGCTCCTGCTGTTCGGCGCGGTCGCCAGTCTCATCTTGCAGGGCGAGGCCTGGTGGAACCACCGGCTCGACCGCGAAGTGGGTGGGACGCTGCGGGTGCGGCGCGGCCTGATGATCTCGCGGTCACTGAGCTTGGAGGAGCAGCGCATTCGCGGGGTGGAGCTCGTCGAACCGCTGGGGGTGCGGACGGCGGGCGCGGGGCGGCTCGACGTCGTCGCGATCGGGTTGAAGACCGATCAGGAGGGCAGCGACCTGAGCACGCTCGTCCCCGCCGCGCCGATGGCGACGACGAGGGCCGCCGCGGAGGCGGTGATCGGGCCGATCGATTGCGAGCTGCGCGGCCATCCCCGGGCCGCCCTGCATCGGCGCCTGCGCTGGGCCGCGGCGACCGTGATCGTCCTTGTGGCCGCGGCGGTGACCGTCAATCTGGTGTGGTCGCTCCCGGCGCTGCTCGGCGCGGGCGTCGCGCTCGCGGTCGTCCTGGGTTGCGCCTTCGCGGTGTGGGCGGCGTTCGACGCGTATGCGTCGCTCGGACACGGCCATAGTCGCGGCCACCTGGTCTCGCGGCGCGGCAGTGTCCGGCGCGCGACGGTGCACCTGGACCGCTCGGGAATCATCGGCTGGCGCCTCACCCAGTCGGTGTTCCAGAAGCGGATGGGCCTGATGACCTTGGACGCCACCACCGCCGCGGGCAAGGGACACTACCCGGTGATCGACGCCGACCAGCACGAGATCCTGGACTTCGCGGACGAGTCCGTACCGGACCTGTTGCGCCCGTTCCTCATCCGAAACGAGTGAACAGGTCCGGCGACCCACTGCCGCGAAGGGCGATGCCCCCTGAATGCGCTGGCGGCAGTCTTAACAGCCCAGCCGCTCGGGCCCGAAGGCCACGTCGTCGTACCAGAGCGTGTCGGCGTCCTCGCCGTAGCTCTCCCAGCCCAGCCGCAGGTCGGAGAGGGTCGGACTCCATCCACTGTTCGACAGCCACTGCTGGTCGACATCGGGGGTCGGTTCGCCGTCGACGACCAGGCCCTCCACCAGCTCCCCGTCGACCCAGGTCGACAGATTGCCTCCGGTCACCTGGAACTCGACACACGTCCACGTGTCGACCGGCAGCTCCTGGCTGAGCGCGACACCGGCCGGGCTCTGGGCCGGCAGGGTGGCGTCGTCGGATTCGCGGTTCCATTGCAGGGCACTGTTCTGGCCCCCGAAGCGCAGGTCGGTGTCGTTGTCATTGGTGTCCTGCATGGCGATCATGGTGGTGTGCGTAGCGGGCTGCGGGGTGTCGTGGTTGAGGTAGACGCGGAACCACTGCGCGTCGGCGGGCAGGGCCCGGCCGACGAAGATGTGGTTGCAGTAGGTGGCGCCGCCGTCGATGCGGATGGAGTTGGTGCCGCTGTTCACCACCTCTGTGTCCACTGTGGCAGTACCGGTGCCGGTGCAGTTCTCGGCGCCGACGGTCCATTCGCCGCCGGGGGTGGTGCCGGTCTGGTCCTCGAAGCCGTCGCAGGTCGCGCCCTCGGGGCATTCGACCTGCACGGGTTCGGTTTCGGGGTCGGTCTGTGCCGGGGCGGTGGTCGACGCGAGTGCCGGGATCGAGACGACCGAGAGGGACGCCGTCGCGAGTGCCGCGGCGATGCCCAGGGGATATCTGATGCGCATGTGGCCTCCTCAAGCCAAGAATTACATCGAACTTTATCGATGTGGGAGCACTCCCAGGAGCGTACCAAAGATCCGACATGTATCGAAATATTGCGATACAGCACCGCCGAAGGAGGACTTCGACGCCTTCACGGTGCCCTTCGCCCGCATCGGGGCCGAGTAAGGCGACTAGTACTCGGGAAGGATCCGGGTCCGGACCGAATCCTTCCCGGGAGGGACGTATGGACGGCCTGGCCTCAATAGAGTGATGGCATGCTCGAAATCAAGGACCTCCACAAGCGGTTCGGCGATGTCGTCGCCCTCGACGGGGTATCGCTGTCGGCCAAGCCCGGTGAAGTGGTCGGGTTCGTGGGCGCCAACGGCGCCGGCAAGACCACCACCATGCGCATCGCGATGGGCGTGCTCGCCTCCGACAGCGGCGAGATCGTCTACAACGGGACGCCGCTCGGCTCCAAGCAGCGCCAGCGGTTCGGTTACATGCCTTCGGAACGGGGGCTGTATCCCAAGATGAAGGTCGGCGAGCAGATCGCCTACTTCGGTGAACTCCACGGCTTGGACAAGGCCGCCGCGAAGCGGTCCACCGCCGACCTGCTCGAACAGTTGAACCTGACCGATCGCATCGGCGACAATGTCCAGGACCTGTCGCTGGGCAACCAGCAGCGCGTCCAGCTGGCCGTCTCGCTGGTCCACGACCCCGAGGCGCTCATCCTGGACGAGCCGTTCTCCGGGCTCGACCCGATCGCGGTCGACGTCATGGGCACCGCCCTCAAGGACCGCGCCGCCGCCGGCGCGCCCGTCATCTTCTCCAGCCACCAGCTCGACCTCATTGAGCGGCTGTGCGACTCGGTCGTCATCATCGGCGCCGGGAAGATCATCGCCGCGGGCGGCGTCGAGGACCTCAAGGCCCGCGAGGTCAAGGAGCTGCGCATCCGCGTCGAGACCATCGAGGACCTCACCGATGCCCTACCCGGCACTGTGACCCGCGACGGCGACGACTACCTCGTGGAGGACGGCGACTCCCAGGAGGCGCTGCGCATCGCGGCCGCAGCCGGACGCGTCACCCACTTCGCCTACGACCAGCCCACCATCGCCGAGATCTTCCGAGAGGCCGTGACCCGATGAGCGCCCAGACTCCCGAGACGCCTCGCCTGCGGGGCCTGATGCTGGTGGCGGGCCGCGAGATCCGCGTGCGCGGCCTGGCCAAGGCCAACCTCATCAGCATGGCGATCACCGTCCTCATCGTGGGCGTGCTCGCCGCGCTGCCGGCGATACTCTCCGGCGGCGACGACACCACCGCCATCGGCATCGCCGGTTCCGAGTCGACGGCGATGCAGCAGCAGCTGGAGGCTATCGGCGACTACGACGTGACCGTCTACGGCTCCGCGGCCGAGGCCGAACGGGCCGTGCAGGACGAGGACGTCGACGCGGCGGTCGCCGACGGCAAGCTCTACTCCCAGGACGGCGTCGGCAACGAGGAGCAGACGGTCCTCGAATCGGTCTGGCAGAGTGCCGCCGTCGAAACGAGTCTCACCGAGGCCGGACTCGACGCCGCCCAGATCCAGGACGCGCTGAGTGTCGCCCCGCTGGAGTCGGTCACCTTCGAACAGGCGGGCGGCGCGGAGAACGACCCGACAGCCTATTTCACCGGCCTGATCATCTCGATCCTCATCTTCTTCATGCTCATGATGCCGGTGCAGTACATCGCGATGGGCGTGGTCGAGGAGAAGTCGAGCCGGATCGTGGAGATCCTGCTGACCAGCCTCAAGCCTTGGCAGCTGCTGGGCGGCAAGGTGATCGGGCTCGGCGTCATCTCGGCGGTGAACCTGATCGCGATCGTCGCCGTCGGCCTCGGCGTCTCGGCCGCGACCGGCATGCTGCCCGAGCTCCCGCCGGGGACGACCTCGGCGGCGCTGTCGACGCTCGGCTGGTGGGTGCTCGCCTTCGCGCTCTATGGGACGCTCGCCGGGGGTATCGGTTCGCTGGTGTCGCGTCAGGAGGACGCCGGTTCGGTGCTGGCGCCGCTGACCACGACGCTGACGATCGCCTATGTGGGCTCGATCTTCATCCTGAACGCGCCGGGCAGCCTGTTCGCGGAGATCCTGTCGATCGTCCCGCCGTTCTCGGCGATCGCGATGCCGACGCGGATCGCGATCCAGGAGGTCCCGGCCTGGCAGGTCGTGCTCGCGGTGGGGCTGCTCGCGGTGGCCGCAGCCGGCGCTCTGGCACTGGGCGCGACGCTCTACAAGCGCTCGGTCCTGCACACCGGCTCGCGCCTGAAACTCATGGAAGCACTTCGCAAGGCGGCGTAACGCAGACACGCCAAAGCAGGTAGTCCCGGGGGACCCCTTGGATTAAAAATAGCTCGATGAACCTGAAGGGGACCTGAACCGCCGACTTGCGCGGTTCAGGTCCCCTTCAGGTTCGCCCTGCTCTACTCGGAGAGGACGGAGGTGATGCTCTATTCGGTTGAGAGAGGTGATTCCCTCTTCGACTGAGAACAGATTGGTCTTGCTCTGCTCGGAGAAGTCGGTTGCGATGCCCTATTCGGTGAGGAACAGGAAGTAGCAGATGAAGACCACCAGCAGGCCGTACATGAGCGGGTGGACTTCCCTCCAGCGGCGCTGCGCGATCATCACGACCGGGTAGAAGATCAGGCCGAGCGCGATGCCGTTGGAGATCGAGTAGGTCAGCGGCATGGCGATGACGGTGATGAACGCCGGGATGGCGTACTCCATCTTGTCCCACGCAATGCCGCCGAGCTGCTTGGCCATCAGGACGCCGACGATGATGAGCGCCGGAGCGGTCACCTCGGAGTTGTTGGCGACGACGCCGAACACCGGGAAGGCCACCAGCGACAACAGGAACCAGGCACCCGTAGTCACCGCCGTCAGCCCGGTGCGGCCGCCGACCGAGACACCGGCCGTCGACTCGACATACGAGGTGGTGGTGGAGGTACCGAGGATCGCGCCGCCCATCGTGGCGACCGAGTCGGAGGCGAGCGCGCGGCCAGCTCGGGGCAGCTTGCCATCCTTGAGCATCCCGGCCTGGCCGGCGACCGCAAAAAGGGTGCCGGCGGTGTCGAAGAAGTCCACGAACAGCATCGTCAGGACGACCATGATCATCCCGGTGGTGAAGCTGTCGAAGCCGGTGAAGGCCGCGCCGAAGGCATCGAGGTTCGGGGAGCTGACCTCGGAGAGGTCCCAGGAGATGACGCCGGTGGCCAGGCCCAGACCGAGAGTGAGGATCATGCCGTAGAAGACCCCGCCCTTCCAGCCCAGGGCGATGAACACGGAGGTGACGATAAGACCGAACAGCGTCAGCAGCGCCGGGCCTTCGGTGAAGTCGCCGAGGGTGACGAAGGTGGCGGGGTCAGCCTGGACGAGACCGCCGCCCTGGAGGCCGACGAAGGCGATGAACATGCCGATGCCGGCGCCCGTCGCGAGCTTCATCTGCGTCGGGATCGAGTTGATGATGTACTCACGCACGCCGGTGATGGCGAGGACGAAGAAGATGACGCCGGAGACGAGGGTGCCGGACAGGGCCGTCTGCCATGGGATGCCCATGCCGACGACGACGCTGAAGGCGAAGAACGCGTTCAGCCCCATGCCGGGAGCGAGGGCGATCGGGTACCGAGCCCACAGGCCCATGACCAGACAGCCGAGGGCTGCGGCGAGCGCGGTCGCGGTGAAGATCGCGCCCGGGTCGGGGGCGGTTCCGGCCGCGAAGGCGGCGAAGGGGTCGCCGTTGCCGAGCGCCTCGCCGATGCCGAAGCTGAGAATGCCGGGGTTGACGGCCAGGATGTAGGCCATCGCCAGGAATGTCGTGGTACCGGCGAGGATCTCGCGCTTCCAGTTGGTCTTGTTCTCGGACAAGTGGAAGAACCGGTCGAACGCGCCGGGCGCGGGGCGGTCTTTCGTTTCAGTTGCCATTACGTGGGCATCTCCTGTTGAAGGTGCATTGGATGCCGGGCAGCTGGCACCTCGGGGACAGGTTATACGGGATTCGGCGCTGAACCTGCCGGTAATGTATCGCGCCCGAGCCGATTTGGCGAGATGCCCTCACGCGTGAATGTGGCGAAGGTGAAACCGATGGGGGGACGCAAAGACGCCCCGGAACCAAGGGGGGCGGTTCCGGGGCGTCGAAGGTCGGGCCCCCGATGGCAGGATTTCGGGGGCCCGACATAGAACCGCACCGTCAAGCAGCGGGCGGTAGTTTCGGCGCCTCATCTCTGAGACACCAGCTAAACGCGGGGGCACTCCGCGAGGTTGCATAACGGTTCGGTAACGCCCCCACCGGTTTGCGACCTACCAGTCTTGGGCCGCACGGCGACGGCGCATGAGCAGGACCATCGCGGTGCCGCCGACGGCGAGCACGGCGGCCGAGACCAGAGCGACGGTCAGGGGCGTACCGGTGGTCGGCAGCGTCTCCTCGCCGGCCGGGCTGGTCGATTCGGTGGCCTCACCGGTCGGGGACTCCTCGCCCTCGCTGGGAGCGGGGCTGGACTCCTCGGGCATCGTGGGCGAGTCCTCGTCGATCGGGACCTCGGCAGTGGCCGCACAGGCGTGCGTCAAGTTGAACTGAGCGCCGTCGTCGGCATCGTTCACGTCGGCGCTCGCGTCGACGAGGGTCCACCCGGCCGGGGCGAGGATGTAGGCCTTGTTGTCGCCCTGGCCGTCGACGACGCCGCCGTCGGTCTCGGTGCTGAGTTCGTGCGTCATGCCGAGCTCGTCCTCATAGGTCGCGTACACGGCCTCGAAGTTGCCGTCGGCCCCTGAGGCGGCAGGAAGCACGAATACCCAGCCGTCCTCCCAGGCAGCCTTGTCATCCGGGACCTGGTCGCAGCTCTGCTCCCAGTCCGCGGCCAGGGTCGGCACGTTGCCGGGGTTGATCGGGATGTTGACGACCTCGGCCCAGGCCGGGCCGGCGAGGGCGAGGGCGCCGGTCAGACCGGCGGCGGACGCCAGTCCCAGAGCGCCTGCGAGTTTGAAGGATCGCTTGAGTTCCACGTATGAGTTCTCCGTGTTCGATCGTGAAGATGGGGAAGACCGAATGTGCCGGATTCGAGATGGGCATTGATTTCACGCGGCACGGCATCGCCGAGTTGCAGCACCACACGAAAAACCTACGCGACCGCGCGGCGGCCACCGCGCACCGGGAGGGCTCGAAACGCACCCGAACCGGGGGACGTACTGCGCAAACTTCGCTTGTACCCCTTGGCGTCACACCGAGTTGGGGCCAGGCGGGTGCGGGGAGTCGGGCCGAGCCCGTGGTGCCGATGGGCCCCCTGGGTCGGGGGGATGAAATCATATAGGAATGACGGATGCGTTGAAACTTGCATACGATGGCGCCCCCACCGCCTGGCACGAGGGCCTGCCGATCGGCAACGGCCGCATCGGGGCAATGCTCGTGGGCGACCGGATCGCCCTCAATGAGGACGGATTCTGGTCCGGTACCGGCGATTGGGCCGTTCCCGAAGGCGCCCACGGGATCGCCGCCCAGGCGGCCGAGGCGGTCAGGCGCGGCGACCACTACGAGGCGGACCAGCTGATGACGCGCATGCAGGGCGACGAAACGCAGGCGTACCAGCCCGCGGGCACGCTCGTCATCGAGCACTCCGAGCACGCCGAGCCCGAGCGGCGCGAGCTCGACCTGCGCGACGGCATCGCAACCGTCGACAAGGGACGGATCCGCTCCGAGTCCCTGGTCTCCCACCGCTTCGGCGTGCTCGTCATGCGGTGGAGCGCCTCAGAGCCGTTCGACCTGTCGCTCTCCTTCAACTGGCCGCACCAGAACGGCTCCAGCGCGGCCGACTACGACGAGCTGTCCTTCACCGGGCACGCGCCGGTCAGCGTCACCGGCGGCGAACCGGACTACTCGACCACGGACGGGGTCAGGGGCCTGGCCCTCAACGCCCAGTTGCGATGCGACGGCGAACTCGCCCCGCACCAGGCCGGACACCGCTTCACCGGCTGCCGGGAGGTCCTGGTCTTCCTGGCGCTGCGCAGCGGCACCGACACCTCCGCCGAATTGGAGACCGTGCGGCGCGAGGCCCATCACGCGGCCGCCAACGGCTGGAAGGCGATCCGCGAGGACCACGTCGCGGCCCACCGCGAGGTCATGGACCGCGTCAGCCTCGATCTCGGCACCGCCGCCGGTCATCCACAGGCCCCTGTGGACGAACGGTTGCGGCGCCGCGCCTCGGGCGAGACCGACGAGTCGCTTCCGGTGCTGGCCTTCCAGTTCGGTCGCTACCTCCTGGCCGCCTCCTCGCGACCCGGCACCCAGGCCGCGAACCTTCAGGGCATCTGGAACGACCAGATCTGCCCGCAGTGGAACTGCGACTACACCACCAATATCAATGTCGAGATGAACTACTGGCCGGCCGAGACGTGCTCACTGCCCGAGTTTCACCGCCCCCTCTTCGACCTCGTGGAGGACCTCTCGCGCACCGGAGTCGACACCGCGAAGCGGCTCTACGACGCGGGTGGCTGGTGCTGCCACCACAACACTGACTTCTGGCGACTCACCACCCCGGTGGGCGATCGCGCCTGCTGGCAGTCCTGGCCGATGGCGGGCCTGTGGCTGGCGATGCACCTGGCCGAGCACTGGCGCTTCACCCGCGACGAGGAGTTCCTGGGCGACCGCTTCCCGATCGCACTGGGGGCCGCGAGGTTCGCGCTCGACCGGCTCAGCGAGGGAACGGACCGAAGCCTGGTCACCAGCCCGGCATCGAGCCCGGAGAACGAGTTCGTCACACCCGGAGGCAATTCGGCCATCGACGAGACCACCGGGATGGACACCGCGCTGGTGCGGGAGCTGTTCGAGTTCATCCTGGAGGCCGCCGACGTGGTCGCCGAGACCATTCACGGCGACGACCTGGCCGTCGTGAAGGCGATCAAGGAGTCCCTGCCGCGCCTGGCCCGGCCGAAGATCGGATCCGATGGCCGCGTGCTGGAGTGGGCCGCCGAGCGCGAGGAGGCCGAGGTCAACCACCGGCACGTCTCGCACCTGTACGGGGTCTACCCGGGTGCGTCGTTCGCCGATTCACCGGAACTGCTCGAGGCGGCGAAAAAGAGCCTTGAGGTGCGCGGCGACGCCGGGACCGGCTGGTCGCTGGCGTGGAAGACGGCCCTGTGGGCGAGGCTCGGCGACGGCGACCGGGCGCACCGGCTGCTGGGCGAGTTCCTGACTCCGGTCGGCCACCGGACGTCCGAAGTGGATTATTCGGATGGAGGCGTCTACAACTCGCTGTTGTGCGCCCACCCGCCGTTCCAGATCGACGGCAACTTCGGGACGACGGCGGCGATCGCCGAGATGCTGGTGCAGTCCCACCGGACCTACGAGGGCGCGGTGCGCATCGACCTCCTCCCCGCCCTGCCGAGCGCCTGGCCCGACGGCGAGGTGTCCGGGCTCCGCTGCCGGGGCGCCGTCACCGTGCGCCACCTGAGCTGGCGAGACGGCATGGTCGACGACCTGATGCTGGAGGCCACCGCCGATACGAGGGTGTTCCTCGCGATGCCCGACTCGAACCCCCGCGACGAGATCCGGCTGCGAGCCGGGGAGCAGTGGGCCCTCTGAGCAAAGGGGGCGGCCGGGACTCCTGGGGAGTCCCGGCCGTTTGGGTATTTCGGGTACTACGGGTATGAAGGTTTTCGCGCTCAGGTCAGCAGTCGGTCGCGGGCGCGGCCTGGAAGGCGGAGATGCCGCAGACGCTCCAGTTGAACGCGCCCGTCGTATCCGCATTGACCAGTGAAACCCCTCCAGCGGGCTCCACCGGTTCCGCTTCACCGGTGATCGAGTTATCGCAGTCGAAGTCCTCCGCGGTGGACGCCACGGCGACGCCGCAGACCTGCCACTTCGCAAAGTTCCTCAGGTCGAGATTCGCCACTGACGGCGAGCTGTAGCCGGCCGGAGCCTCTGGAATCGACTCGCCGAAGGTTTCGGCGGCGTCTTCGGAGTCCGTACCGAGCAGGCCTTCGCAGACCGGGTCCGACAGTGATCCTGTCGGCCCCGCTCCGCAGACCTCGGGCAGCAACGACGGCTGGCCGGTCTCCACATTGGCCAGCGTGAGCCAGTCGGGTGTGGAAGCCGAAGCCGTCCCGCCCGGGATCACCGAGGCGGCGGCTGCTGCCGCGGCGACCGCGACAATGTTCCTGTAACGCATGATCATTCGACCTCACTGCATTCTGAGCATGGAGCTCAGAATCAGTAGTCGCCCTGGTCGGCGCCCTTGTCGGGCATGTCGCCACCGTCGTGGATGTGGTCGGCGTTCAGGCACTGCTGGTTGAGCGACGGCGCGACGCCGACGTTCTGGCCGCAGATCTGCCAGTGCGCCGCGTCCGAGATGTCCAGGTTGCCCGCCGACACGTCGCCCGCGGTCACGCCGGAGTCCGCACCGTCACCGATGTGGTCGCGGTTGTCGCAGTTCTGGTCGAAGGACTGGACGAGGACGTTCTGGCCGCAGATCTGCCAGTGCGCCGCGTCCGAGGCGTCGACGTTGAGCGCCGACACGTCGCCCGCGGTCACGCCGGAGCCCTGGTCCTCACCGATGTGGTCACGGTTGTCGCAGTTCTGGTCGTACGACTGGGTCAGAATGTTCTGGCCGCAGATCTGCCAGTGGGCGGCGTCCGAAGCATCGATGTTGACCAGGCTCAGCGGTCCGGCGTCGACGCCGGAGGCGGCGGCCATCGCGGGCGAGGCCGCTCCGAGGACGGCGATTCCGGCGGCCGCAACGGCGGCGGCAGCGGTGTACTTGCGCATGATGCATTCCCTTTCTGAAATGGTGGGGCGGCCGAGATCCGGCCTGCCCCGACGCCACTAGTCGGCGGCGTTGGTCATGTGGTCGGCGTTCACGCACTGCTGGTCGAGTCACCGAGCGACGCCGAATCTGAGACAGAGTGGATGACTTGATGGGTGGGGCGGACCGGAGACCGGCCCGCCCCGGCACTGCTACTGAGCCGCGTTGGTCACGTGGTCGTAGTTGAGGCACTGCTGGTGGAGCGACGGCGCGACGCCGACGTTCTGGCCGCAGATCTGCCAGTGCGCGGCGTCCGAGATGTCGAGGTTGCCCAGCGACAGGTCGCCGGCGGTGACGCCCGACTGGGGACCTTCACCGATGTGGTCACGGTTGTCGCAGACCTGCCCGAAGGACTGGGTGAAGACGTT
>NZ_STGY01000031.1 GCF_004912275.1 Glycomyces buryatensis | reverse complement strand
GGTCCCCTCCCGACCAGTTACACCGTTATCGGAATAGTCCCGTAGGGACGCGCCTTCGGTCTGTTCAGCAACTGAAAGCACTGCGCGCATTGTTCGCGCTGTTCCTTCCTGGACGAGCATTTCGCTCGGAAGCGGACTTCGCGGCCGACAGGGGCAATTCGGCACATGAATATCGTGGAGGCGAGCGTGAACCCGTCGATTCTCCCAAGGGCACCAACGAGTTCGATGAAGCCTAGATAATCGGGTCGAGGAGGTGGAGGCCATGGGCCAAGCAAGAGAAATGATGGACCGGCTGACCGAGACCGCGATCGAGAGGCACGACGTCGACTCGGCGGCACAGTTCTACGCTGAGAATGCCGTGCTGGCGACGCCTGACATGGGGGAGATCCGGGGCCGCGATCAGATATCCGAGTACTGGCACGGAATGATGGA
Source organism: Glycomyces buryatensis (assembly GCF_004912275.1). Classification (GTDB taxonomy): domain Bacteria; phylum Actinomycetota; class Actinomycetes; order Mycobacteriales; family Micromonosporaceae; genus Glycomyces; species Glycomyces buryatensis. Next base: position 32,794 of record NZ_STGY01000031.1, on the reverse strand, counting down.
CGGCTTCCCGGACGGCCACTACGAGGCGATCAGCAAGCTCGAAAGCGACGGCAAGGCCGTCGACGAGGGATTCTTCATCGGCACCAACACCGGGGCGATGAAAGGGCCTGACGGTGCGACGATCGAGGCGACCGGCAAGCAGGTCAAGCTCCGCAGCTGTGACGTGGCGACCGTCGAAGACGGCATGATCACCGAACATCATCTCTACTTCGACGAAGCGGACTTCATGCGCCAACTGGGACTGACCAGCTGACGACGACGCAATCGCGTGACGAACGCCCCGCTTGCGAAGCGGGGCGTTCGGCGTCGGTGCCCCGGGAGCCGGCCACGTGGGTCTCCTGACGACGAGGGTCCCGACGGCGCTCTGATCACATCTCTGCCTTATCGGCAATCATTTTCATTAATGGTAGGGTCGGTGGATCGATCGGTATCCACTCCGCGGAGGAACCTTGCGCAAGCTGCCCGTCACCGTGCTGTCCGGCTTTCTCGGGGCCGGGAAGACCACCGTGCTCAACCACGTGCTCGCGCGCCGGGACGGCATGCGGGTCGCGGTGATCGTCAATGACATGAGCGAGATCAATATCGACGCCGAACTCGTGCGCGACGGCGCCGCGCTCTCGCGCACCGAGGAGCGCCTTGTCGAGCTGAGCAATGGCTGCATCTGCTGCACGCTGCGCGAGGACCTGCTGGTCGAGGTGGCCCGGCTGGCGCGGGAGGGCGCCTTCGACTACCTGCTGGTCGAGTCGACCGGGATCTCCGAGCCGATGCCGGTGGCCGCCACGTTCGCCTTCGGGGAGACCGAGACCGGGCCACTGTCGGACCTGACCGAGCTCGACACCATGGTCACCGTGGTCGACGCCCCGAACTTCCTCGCCGAACTGGCGCAGGGGGACGACCTGGAGTCCCGCGGCCTGGCGGCCTATGAGGACGACGACCGGACCGTCACCGACCTCTTGGTGGACCAGGTCGAGTTCGCGGACGTGTTCCTGCTCAACAAGACCGACCTGGTGACCGGGGCCGAGGCCGACCGCATCGAGGCGGCGCTGCGGAGAATGAACCCCGAAGCGGCGGTGCACCGGACCACGTTCGGGCGCATCGACTCCGCCGCGATCGTCGGCACCAGCCGCTTCGACCTGGCCCGCGCCGAGGGCGCGCCGGGCTGGGTCAAGGAGATCAACGGCGACCACGTCCCCGAGACCGAGGAGTACGGGATCTCCAGCCTGCTGTTCCGCTCCGAACGGCCCTTCCACGCCGAGCGGCTCTGGGAGTTCGTGTCCCAGATGGACGGCGGCGGCTTCGGGCAGATCCTGCGATCCAAGGGGTTCTTCTGGCTCGCGTCCCGTCCCGGCGCGCTCGGGCTGTGGTCGCAGGCCGGTTCGGTGGCCCGCTTCGAGCCCTACGCGTCACGCAACGCCGGCCAGGGCCAGGAGCTGGTCTTCATCGGCGTCGACCTCGACCACGACGCCCTGCACAAGCGCCTCACCGCCTGCCTGACCGTGCTCCAGGACGCCGCGGCCGAACCGCTCGCCTCCGACCCGTTCCCGGAATGGGACCTGGCCCTGTTCCCAGACCACACCGCCCACGTACACGCCTGAGCACCTATCGATGGGAACGGCAATGCAACCCGGAGAATTCTGGAGTAAGGGCGACTACGCCGCCGCGGGCGACCGCTGGGCGGAGGCGAGCGTGCGACTGGCCGAGACGTACACCAGGCCCGGAAACGAAGTACTCGATCTCGCCTGCGGCCCAGGCGCGTTCGCGATCGAGGCAGCCGAGGCGGGCGCCAAGGTCACCGCGCTGGATGCGGCCGGAGCACTGCTGGACCTGGCCCGCGTCCGGGCGGAGAACGCCGGGGCGGCGGTCGAGTGGATCCAGGCCGACATGACGGCCGTCCCGGCCGACGACGCCGGTTTCGATGTCGTCGCCTCGGCGTTCGGGTGCATGTTCGCGCCCGACCCGGTGGCGATGGCGACCGAGCTGGTCCGCCTGTGCCGCAAGGGCGGCCGCATCGCGGTCTTGGCCTGGACCCCCGAATCGGCGTTCGGCGCCATGGCCCCGCTGGCCGGGCGGTTCCTGCCGAACGGCGGGGTCTCACCGGTCGAGCGGTGGTCCCGCCCCGAGAACGTCGCCGAGCTCTTCGCGGACCTGCCGGTGCGGCTGAGTTTCACGGTCCGCACGGTCGACGTCGTGTGGGACGACCTGGACGCGGCCGTCGACGAGATCGTCAACGGCAATCCGGCCTGGATCATGATTCGCTCGGCCGTGGAGCCGACGGGGCGCTGGGAGGAGCTCAGGGCGGGCCTGCGGGAGCTCTTCGCCGTGAACGGCAAGACGGAGGAACACCGGTTCGTCCTCCCGGTGGACTACCTGGAAACCCTCGCCCGCAAACGCTTAGGGCCGGTAGACCAGCTCCACGGTTCTGCCCACTCGGCGTCCGCCCGCCGCGGACAGCAGCGCGATCGAGGCCGAGTTCGACGCGTCGCATTCGCTTGCCATCGTCTCGAACCCGCGCTCCGCCAAGAGCGATCCGACCCGCGCCAAGAGCGCCGCACCCAGCCGCCGCCTGCGGAAGCCGCGCGCCACCGCGACCAAGCCCAGGCGCGGCCCCGACGGATTTAGCCATACCCGTGCCATGCCGGCGAGCTCGCCGGTCTTCGGTTCCAGTGCAATCGGATACAGCGCCGGGTCATAGTTCGAATCGTGCTCGGCCGCCCAGTCCTCCGCCGTCCACTCCCAGCCCCACAACCCCGGCGAATCCTGCCGCAGCAGGTCATCGAATTCCCGGACCCGGTCATGCCCGAGAGCTTCGGGGGAGGACACCTCGAACTCCTCCAGCGGCGCCTGCGACAACCCCGTGCGCGTCGGCACCTCCCACACGTGCTCGGTCCGATCCCCGACGAACGGCACCGAACCGAGCAGCCGCAGCGCCTTCGCATCCGCGGAGTCGACCTCGGTGTACAACGCCTCGCCGTGCTCCAGGCCGATCCGCCGCGCCAGCTCCACCGCCGCGCCGTCCCCAAAGGAGACGAACCGCTTCCCGTCCGGCCGCCGCCATGTCCAGGCCTCCCCGGCCAGACGAGCACCCTCGAACGCCCGCCAGCGCTCTGCTTCGATTTCGAACCGTAGCTCCATGACCTGAGGCTATGGGGGACAAGCTCAAGCGCCAACTCGATTTTCGCGTCGTCCGGCGTGACCGTGGACCTCCTCGAACCGAAACTCGCCGAATTGGAACCGCCCGAGCGGAGATCTCGCAACCCTCGCCACCTCGGCGCCGGTCGGCCGCTGCGGCCCGTCCATTGCGGTCGGTCGAAAATTCTCTGCAATCGGTTGCACGTTTCTATTGACCACCTGAAAGCCCTTGCCGTAGATTCATTGAAATACCTCAATATCTCCCTCTAGAGAGGTAACAACCAATGAGACGGTCGATCAGTCTTAAAATCGGCACCGCCCTGGCCACGGCAGCCGTGGTCATCGCCGGTGTCGCCATGTCGATGAACAGCGCGTCGGCGCAGACCACGGGCGCCACCGGGTACGCGACCCAGAACGGCGGCACCACCGGCGGCGCCGGCGGGCAGACGGTGCGGGCGACCACGGGCACCCAGATCCATGCGGCCCTGTGCAACCGGGCCAGCTCCAGCACGCCGATCATCATCCAGGTTGAAGGAACCATCAACCACGGCAACACCAGCAAGGTGTCCGGCGGTAGCTGCAACACCGCTGACGGCGTCATCGAACTCAAGCAGATCAGCAACGTCACCCTCGTCGGAGTCGGAAGTGGAGCCGTCTTCGACCAGCTGGGCATCCATATTCGCGAAGCCAGCAACATCATCATCCAGAACGTGACGGTCAAGAACGTCAAGAAGTCGGGTTCGCCCACTTCCAACGGCGGCGACGCCATCGGCATGGAAAGCGGCGTCCGCAATGTCTGGGTCGATCACACGACCCTGGAGGCCTCGGGCGGCGAGTCCGAGGGCTACGACGGGCTCTTCGACATGAAGAACGACACCAAGTACGTCACCCTGTCGTACAGCATCCTGCGCAACTCCGAGCGAGGCGGCCTCGTCGGCTCCGGCGACAGCGACACCGCTAACAGCTTCATCACCTACCACCACAACCTGTACCAGAACCTCAACTCCCGCGTACCGCTGCTGCGGGCCGGCACGGCCCACACCTACAACAACCACTTCACGGGCATCGTCGAGTCGGGCATCAACTCCCGCGTCGGCGCCAAGGTCAAGGTGGACAACAACTACTTCGAGGACTCCAAGGACGTCCTCGGCACCTTCTACACCGACCTGCGCGGCACCTGGCAGGTCAGCGGCAATATCTTCGACAACGTGACCTGGTCCAGCCCGGGCAGCGACAACTACCCCGCCGGTCCCAACCCGACGTCGACCACGACCGTCAGCATCCCGTACTCGTACCCCCTCGACCGCGCCGAATGCGTGCCGGCCATCGTGGCGGAGACGGCGGGCGCCAACAAGGGTCTCAAGGTCTCGGACGGCAACTGCTCCTCGCAGACCCCGTCGACGGGCCCGACCAGCCCCACGGCGAACCCCACCGACCCGACGACGAGCCCCACCGACCCGGGCCAGCCCGGCGGCACCAACCTCAGCCTCAGTGCCGACGCCGACGGCTCCAGCAAGGCCAGTGGAACCAGCTACGGCAATGTCCGCGACGGCAATATGAGCACCTACTGGTCGCCGACGTCCTCCACGGGGCGCGTCTCGATCAAGTGGGACAGCGCCACCACGGTGTCCAAAGTCGTCATCCGCGAGCCCACGGGCACCACGGGCAGTATCGGCTCCTGGCGGCTCGTGAACAACGGCAACGGCGCCGTCCTCGCCTCCGGCACCGGGGCCGGCACCATCACCTTCTCCGCCACGTCCCTGACCAAGATCAACTTCGAGATCACCAGCTCGAACGGCACCCCGAAGATCGCCGAATTCGAAACCTACGCGAGTTAGTTCGCATTCAGTTCAGGGAAGCCCCCGTCGGCTCCTGCTTGCTCTGCAAGCGGATTGCCGGCGGGGTTCTTTCCTGTCCGGATAGAAATGCCAGCTCAGGGCCGGTCGTCTAGGCTCGAAAAAAGATCCGAGAAAAATTGGTCGCGGATGTCGAGAACCCGTACCCGGCTCCGTCCCAGTAGTGAGCGCGACCAAACGGGTCGCATCATCACCGAGGAGAAATACGATGGCTAAGTACCTGCTGCTCAAGCACTACCGCGGCAACCCGGCGGCGGTCAACGACGTCCCGATGGACAAGTGGACGCCCGAGGAGGTCTCGGCCCACATCCAGTACATGCGGGACTTCGCGAACCGGCTCGAGGAGACCGGCGAGTACGTCGGCGGCGAGGCGCTCGCCCCCGAGGGGACGTTCGTCCGGTACGACGGCGAGGGCCGCCCGCCGATCACCGACGGCCCGTTCGCCGAGACGAAGGACCTCATCGCGGGCTGGATGATCATCGACGTCGACACCTACGACCGCGCGCTCGAACTGGCCGGGGAACTGTCGGCCGCCCCGGGCGCCGGCGGGGAGCCGATCCACGAGTGGCTCGAGCTGCGCCCGTTCCTGAGCGAGCCTCCCACGATCACGGAGTGAACGCCCAGGTGAACGAGCTGCTGCTCCGGAGCCTCACACCGAGCGTGCTCGGAATCCTCGTCCGCCGCGGAGCCGACTTCGCGGCGGCCGAGGATGCCGTGCAGGACGCCCTGGTCGAGGCGATCCGCGTCTGGCCCGACGACCCGCCGCGCGATCCCAAGGGTTGGCTGGTCACCGTGGCCTGGCGCCGATTCCTCGACCAGGCCCGGGCGGACACCGCCCGCCGCAATCGCGAGGACCGCATCGACGAGGAGCCCCCGCCGGGGCCCGGTCCCGCGGTGGACGACACGCTCCAGCTCTACTTCCTGTGCGCCCACCCGTCGCTGACGCCCTCCTCCGCCGTCGCGCTCACGCTCCGCGCCGTCGGCGGGTTGACCACCCGCCAGATCGCCGAGGCCTACCTGGTGCCCGAGGCGACCATGGCGCAGCGCATCAGCCGGGCCAAGCGCACCGTGTCCGGCGTGCGGTTCGACCAGCCCGGCGATGTCGCCACGGTGCTGCGCGTCCTCTACCTGGTCTTCAACGAGGGCTACTCCGGCGACGTCGACCTCGCCGCCGAGGCCATCCGGCTCACCCGGGAGCTCGCGGCCCGGATCGACCACCCCGAGGTGGCGGGTCTGCTCGCCCTCATGCTGCTCCACCACGCCCGACTCGAGGCACGAACCGCGCCCGACGGCAGCCTGGTCCCGCTCGCCGAACAGGACCGAGGCCGTTGGGACACCGCATTGATCGCCGAGGGCGTCGAAGTCCTCCAAGCGGCCCTCGCCCGCGACCGGCTGGGGGAGTTCCAGGCCCAGGCCGCCATCGCGGCACTCCACGCCGACGCGCAAGCCGCCGACGAGACCGACTGGGTGCAGATCGTCGAGTGGTACGACGAGCTCGCTCTCCTGACCGACAGCCCGGTCGTCCGGCTCAACCGCGCGGTGGCCGTCGGCGAGGCCGACGGACCGCGCGCCGGCCTGGCGGCCCTCGCGAAACTGGACGACACGCTGCCTCGCTACACCGCGGTGGCGGCGTACCTCCACGAGCGCGACGGCGACCCGGTGACGGCGGCACGGCTGTATGTCGAGGCGGCCCAGAAGGCGACGAACATCGCCGAGGTCGGCCACCTGACCCGCCAGGCCGCCCGGCTCAACGCCCGCCGAAGCGAGTGACCCGGCCGGCGCGCGAAGGCTAGGCCGCGGCGGACTCGGTCGCGAGTTCGGGTTCGAATTCGGTCTCGATGCCGTAGACCGCCGACCCGACGGCGAAGAAGACCAGGCAGAAGGTCCCCACGAGCTCGGCCCAGAATTCGCGCATGACGCCCTCCTCATTGCGATGTACCGTCATCCGGACTTCGAGGGTCCCAGCCTCACGCGCCACCTGGGTCGGTTTGGCCCAATTAGGAGGTAACGAGGCGTACTGAATGCACAAAATGGGCAGTGGAGAATCGGTAGTTCCCCATACGGCCGAGGTTTCCCCGGGGCGCATCCTCACCGCTGCTCGACCCGGTCCAGTCGTGCGGCGACCACCGCGGCCTCGGGCACGCCGCAGGCGTCATAGGCCGCTGCGGCGCTGAGCAGGTGCTTTCGCTCCAGGGCGGCGTCGCCCAGCAGGCCATGGGCATCGGCGAGGCCGTGGTGGGCCCGCGCGAGCTCGTAGGCGTCCTCATGGGACTCGGCCAGGGCCGCCGCGCGCTCGAGGTGGGCGATCGCCTCCTCGACGCCGCCCGAGAGGGCGCGTGCGAGTCCGAGGCCGTTCCGGGCGGAGCGCTCGAGCGACGGATCGGTCAGCGTCACCGCGTATTCGACGGCCCGTTCGAGGTGGGTGGCGGCCTCGCCACCCCGGTCCAGCCGCAGCAGGTCCTCGCCCAGCTCGATGAGTGTCGCGGTCACGTCGGCCGTGACGTCCTTCCCCTGGTAGGCCCCGAGACAGGCGGTGTGCATGGCCACGGCCGCCTCCGGATCACCGTGCTCGCGGACCAGCACCCCGCGGAAGACCTCGATGCGATTGCGATTGTGGTCGTCGCCGACGTCCAGTCGGCGTTCGGCGGCCGCGAGACAGCGTTCGGCCTCCGCGAAGCGTCCGAGCCGCAGCAGCGGAACCACCATGTTCGTCCTGATGAGCGCCGCCGCCGCCACGTCCGCGGCCGCCTCCGCCTGGGCCAGCGCCGACTCGTGCACTTCCACCGCCTCGGTGAACCGCCCCGACCGCCGGTACAGGACGCCGATATTGGCCAGCGTCAGCGCCGCGTCGCCGAACTCGCCCAGGTCCCGCTTGAGCGCCACCGACAGTTCGAGATACGCGATCGCCTCCCGGTGCCTGCCCGCCGCGAGCAACTGCCGTCCCGCGTCCCCGAGGGTGAATGCCTCCTTGCGGCGGTCCCCGGTGCGGCGGGCGATGTCGAGCGCGATCTGGTTGACGGTCGCGTGCGGGCCCACATCGGGGTCGTGCACGAAGAACGCATTGAACGCCGTGGCCAGATGCCAGGCCTGTTCGAGCCCTCCGGCGCCCTCCGCCGCGGCCACGGCGGCCTCCAGATTGCTTCGTTCGTCCAGGAACCACGACAGGGCGTCGGGCTGGCCCGCGAAGCCGGGGAGGCCGATATCGTGCGCGGTAGCGCCCTCGGTGAAGCGGCGCTTGTTCGGATGCACCCGCGCCGCCGCCTGATACGTGAAGTGCAGGTAGACGCCGACGAGCCGGAGCAGCGCCTCGTTCAGGTCGGCTTCGGCCTCGTCCATTCCCGCCACCCGGGCCGCGAACAGCCGCACCAGGTCGTGCAGCCGGTACCGACCCGGCGACCGGGTCTCGGCGAGGTGGACGTCCACCAGGGACTCCAGCATCGCCGATGCCTGCTCTTCGCCCACATCGCACAGTGCCGCGGCGGCGTGGACGTCGATTTCGTCGCCAGGGACGAGACCGAGCCGTCGCAGCAATCGCCGGTGTTCGGGGTCGAGTTCGAGGTAGGAGGCGCGCAGCGCCGCGGCGACGCCGCGGTGCCCCATGTCGAGCTCGTCGAGCAGCCGGTCCTCGTCGGCGAGGCGAACCAGGAGGTCCTCGGCCTGCCAGAGGGGGCGGCTGCGCAGTCGGGCCGCCGCCAGGCCCATCGCGAGGGGAAGGCGCCCGCAGCGCTCGGCCACGGCGGTGGCCTCCTCCTCGGTGATCCGGTCGGCGACGGCGGCGTTGAGCATCGCGACGGCCTCGCAAATCGGCGGTGGTTCGAGCGGCACCGAATGCGCGCCCGCCAAAGCGGACAGGTCGCGTCGGCTGGTCACCAGGACGAGGCTGTCCGGCGTGCCCGGCAGCAGGGCTTCCACCTGCTCCGCGCTGGCCGCATTGTCGAACATCAGGAGGACGCGGCGGTCGGCGATGGCGCTGCGGTACCGGGCGGTCAGCTCGTCCATGTCGATGGGGATGGCCTGCTCGCTGACGCCGAAGTTGCGCAGGACGCGCGTCAGCACCGACTCCGGGCGCGGGCGCGGGCCGGCCGGGTGGGTGAACCCGCGGAGGTCCATGAACAGCTGTCCGTCGGGGAATCGTGGGGCGAGTTCGTGCGCTGCCCAGACCGCCAGTGAGGTCTTTCCGACGCCGGCCATGCCGTGCACTGCGACGAGGGCGGCGCCGTCCTCGACGGCGGCGAGGAGTTCGTCCAGGTGCCGCTCCCGGCCGGTGAACCCGACGAGCGCCCGTGGCAGTTCCCGGGGCACGGACGTGGTCGCGTCCGGCGCCCCGGTCAGGAGCGCCAGATCGGCCTCGTCCAGGTCCAGTGCCTCGGCGAGGAGGCGCAGGGTCCTCGGTTGCGGCCGTACCCTTCCCGTCTCAATGTCGCGGATCGTGCGGGTACCGACGCCTGACTTGAAGGCAAGCTCCTCTTGCGTCATCATCGCCTGCACGCGGAGCGGCCGGAGGCTGATGTGGGTGGCAGAGCCTCGATCGGGCATGCCGCAATGATAGATGGGCTCCGCTTTTCATTCGCCGAGCAGATCGGACGGACGGGCGTGTCGCCGCTGCCCTGGCCTCGTCGGGGCGGTCCTACTCGGCGCGGCGATGGTCCTTGGCGGGCGTCCACATGCTCCGCAGTGCCCACGCGAACGACCACGCGACGAGTCCGACCCCGAGCACGCCGCACACGATGTTCGTGGTCGCCGAGACGTCCTTCGCGATGGCGGGGAAGAGCAGCAGCCAGCCGATCCCCGCGGGCAGCATCGCGAGGAAGCCGATGCCGCTGGGCTCCCAGCCGGCCACGTAGAAGCGCATGAGGAAGCGGGTCAGCGCCGTATTGCGCACGGGCTGCAGCGAGAGCGAGACGTTCGAGATCGTGGGCGGACCGAAGGTGGTCTGATCGCCGAACGCGGTGAACGACAGCTTCTCGTGGCGGTACGACGGGCGCAGGGACCGGCCGATGTACACGAAGGACAGTGCCGCGAGGGGCCAGGAGACGTTCGGCAGCCACCACAGGATGACCGGGCCCAACAGCACGACGACCAGTGGAGCCACGATGAAGACCATCGCCAGGAAGTGGCTTACCGAGGCCATGGCGGGTTCGGTGATCTCTGCGATCGTGAGTTCACCGGATACGACACCGTAGATCAAGATCCCCCAGCCCAGGGCGAAGACGAACCCCCAGATCGCCAGCCAGACCAGGCCGACCAGCAGGTATCCGAACGGGCGCAATGGCAGGGTCCATCCGGGTGGGGGCTTGGATTTTCGGGTGGTCCGGTCCGGATTGCCGGCGACGATGTCTTCCATGGCCGTCCTTCGGTCAGGCGAGGGTGGCGGCGCAGGCCCTGCGCCGGAATCGGTCGAAGTTGGCGATCGCGGCGTCGCCCCAGTAATGCCACGGCGTGCCGGAGGCGTCGATGCCCAGCTGCTGGAACAGCGGCAGCGCCTCGGCGCCCCTGCCGGCGCTCACCAGACCGTATACCGCCCAGCGGCGGTCGGCGCTCGCGTCGACGCCCCCACCGCCTTGGGGAGTGCCGAGCCAGTGCAGCATCGCGTCGAGCGCGCGGTGGACCTCGGCCATCTTCCATACGTTCTCGTTCTCATCCTCGCCCTCGGCCGCCGCCTGGACGACCAGGAAGGCGAGCGACGGGGACGCGGCGGCGGCCTGGAACGCGAAGGAGAGCATCCGGCCCTCGCCGTAGCCCGACCAGTACTGCCCCGCGAACTCGTGTCCGCTGCGGTGCAGCGGGTCTCGGACCAGCAGTTCGCGCCAGATCGCGGCGAACTTGGCATTGTCGAATTCGAGGCCCATGGCGAGCGTGATGAGCGTGGTCCACGGCGTCGGGTCGTCCGGCGCCAGCTCGGTCGCCTTCCACGCCGCACCCTCCGCCTGCGGCAATACCTGGAGGAACGCCTCGCTCTGCTGGGCCGAGGTGTTCTCGTGGTTGTTGTCGCCGCGCAGCTTCCAGGCCAGCCAGAGCAGACCCTGCGCGTCGACGGCCGCGATGTGCCGGTCGTCGCCGGTGCCGGCCGCGCGCCACGACTCCACCCAGGTGCGGTCGTCCGCCACGGTCTCGGCGAGCGCGTGCACCGCGGCGGCGCGCATCGCCCAGTCCCCGTAGCTGCGATTGAGCAGGTGGGCGGCCGGTCGCCAGTCGCCCGCCCGCGCCGCCGTCACGGCCGTGGTGATCACCGGGACCGGGCTGATCAGGTCGGTGCGCAGCGCGTGCCTGGGCGGCAGGCCCCATTTGGTGACGTCGACGGGCGGCTCGGAGGGCAGGCCCTCGATCAGTTCGGCCGGATCGATGGTCGGGTCGATCTGCTGGCACAGGGCGATCAGTTCTTCGGCGTTCGTCGATTCGAGGTAGGCCTTCCATGACAGGCCCCGGTGCTTGGCCTCCTTTCGCATGGCCATCAGGACCTTGGTCTTCTTACCTAGCAACAGCGCCATGATGTCCTGGCCTTCCTGGTGAGTCTCTTACCGAATCGAGGAGCGCGCGCAGGCGCGAGGTGTCGGGGCGGTCGGCGACCGCGGCGTCGATCAGGTCCGGCAGCGAGTCCGGATACCGCTCGTCCAGCCGCATGGTGCCGACCGACGGCCACGATTCGGTCCAGCGCAGTGCGCCCGCCGAGGTGAGCGCCGCGGCCACCGCGCCGAACAGTGCCTTATGGACGATCAGTTTGGATCGTTCGCGAAGGACGCGTGGGCCGTCCGACGGATTGGCCGCATGGTTCGGATCCGCGCCGAGTTCGATCAGGTGGCCCGCGTCGAGCGCGTCCAGCAGCGTGCGTAGTGTCGGCGGTCCCCCGGTGATCCGGGCGGCGGTGGCCAGCACGCGGTCGGTGTTCTCGGTCAGCGAGCCGAGGCCGCTGAGGCGGATCAGTGTCGGCCAGTCCGCGCGCCGCTTGGACTGCGCCTCGGGCGTCAGGTCGGCCAGCACCGCCGCGTCGAGCAGCCGCAGGGGATCGCGCAGCAGGCCGAGCGCGTGCGTGGCGGGGACGTGGATCGTGCCGACGGCGCCCAGTGCGTCGATGGCAAGGATCCGTTCGCGCAGCGGCGGGTGCGAGTCGAACGGATCCGCCGTATCCGGCGGATCGGTGCGCAGGCCGTGCAGGGCGTCGTGCAGCGAGACGTGCAATTTGCGGTACCCGGCGAACACGTCGGCCGGCAGATAGCCTGCGTCCCAGCCGATGACCAGGTGGTTGTTCTCGAACACGTCCCACGACTCGGCGATCGGCGCCAGCTCGCGGAAAGCGGAGGCGGTGGCCGCCGAACCGACGGCGACCGCGGCCGCCTCGTCCGCCACGCTCTCCTGGCGCCTGCTCAGCTTCGCCGAAGCGCGGAACACGAACGCGCCGTAGCGCCGCAGCAGGAAATGCAGCCCCAGCTGGAGGCGGTCGCCCCGATTGATCGTGGACAGCGTGCGCGTGAACGCGCTGCGGCTGCGGTAGGCCAGGCCGGCGAAGCGGGTGTCCCGATTGCTGTAGTGCGCGAGCTCGTGGGTCAGCACCGCGGCGAGCTGGGCCGAACTCATCGCGGCGACCAGCGGGGCGCCGATGAACATGTGCCGCCGGGCGGAGAGCAGGCCGAGCAGCCGGGTGTCCTCACGGACGGACGCGTTCGCCTCCGCGACCAGATGGATGTCGTCCGGGGGCGCGGTGTCCGCGACCACGGCGAGCCTGCGGACGAGCGCCCACAGCTCCGGCTGCTCGTGCTCGCGCACCGGCACGCCGTGCACCGAGTTGTCGTTCTTGGAGAACAGCACCCACAGCCCGCGGCCGAGCACCAGCACGGTCGGCACGACGCCGATCGCGATCTTGACGGCGGTGACGGGAGCGACGATGAACGCCCAGGTATTGAACCAGATCAATGCGCCCATGAGGGCGAGCATCGCCACCGGGACGGCGTTGATCAGCAGCACCCAGAGCACGGTGCGGGGCAATAGGATCACGGATTGCCGCCGGCAGCGTGAGTCACGAGGGCTTGGATCGGACTGAACATGGTCGCTTTCTCATCGAAGATGCGTCAAGTACAGCAGCGGATCGCGGCGATTTCGAGGCGGGCAACCGGCGGGACACCGGCAGTCTGCCGGCCGCCAATGCGGGGAAGCGCACCCGGCGATCCGCAAGTCATGCCATTTCACCAGGCGTTTTGTCGTGTCGGACGCGAGTTGCGGGCCGAAATGGACCGCCACCTGGAGGAGAATCCGCGTCGTACCGTGGCTCAGACCGGTAGATGCCGGACGAATCCGCTGCCCGAAGGGAAACCGAAACGATGCCAACGACGGTGCGACGAAGGTTCAAGGCCCGCAAGGCGCTGCTCGCCACGATCGCGATCGCCGCGGCCGGCGCGACCGCGGTGGTCTCGGTCCAGATCGCCTCGGCCGACGAGCCGACCGAGGAGACCGCGCCCGACGCGGCGCAGGCCTGCGTCATGGAGGCCCTCCCGATCCCCGAGGACCTCATCCACACGCGCGTCAGCGGGATGAGCGACGACGGCTCCGTCATCGCCTACTACGCACTGCCGCTCGACCAGAGCTATCCCGACGGGCTCGGCGCGTTCCCGCGCCTGTATTCCAACGGTGAGGTCACCGAGGTGCCCATGCCCGGCGATCACCCGCGGATCCGGGACGTCAACTCCTCGGGGAACGGCACCGGATACGCGAACGGCGAAGGGCGTGAAATCCCCTACGTCTGGAGCGACGGCGCGCTCACCGAGCTCCCCCTCCCCGGGGACGACGGACGGGCCCACGGGATCAACGAGGGCGGCGACATCGTCGGCAGCGGCGCGTCCTTCGACGGCGGCATCCCGCTCCTGTGGCCCGCCGACGGCTCCGGGCCCGTCGAGCTGGCGCTGCCGGACGGCGAGATCTCGGGCGTCGCCCATGACATCGGCGACGACGGCACGATCATCGGGGCCGTCTACAACGAGAACGGCACCGCGACGGCGTACACGTGGGACGCCGACGGTACCGGCTCCATCCTGCCGGCGCCCGAGGGCGGCGTGCCGGGCGAGGGATTCTCCATCGCCGCGGACATCAACGGCGACTGGGCTTCCGGCCAGTTCTTCATCCCAGGCTCGGGAACGCAGCCCCAGGGCGTCCGCTGGAACCTGGCCGAGGGCACCGCGGAGCTGACCGCTCTCGACGGCGAGCTGGCGGTCAGCGCCGACGGCACCGTCGCCGGGATGGTGCGGGGCACGCCCAGTATCGCGGCCTACCAGGCCGGTGACACGGTCGTGGAGCTGCCCGGGGTCATTCCCCCGGAGGACAGGACCATGGAGGAGTACGCGCGGGAGATCAGCGCCGACGGGACCCTGATCACCGGAGACGTCTACATGGGTCAGGACGATGCCGACCTGGCGATCTTCAACGCGGTCACCTGGACCTGCGAATAGGGCGAGTTGTCGCCACCAGACCAGCTGCTAGATGGGTGCAGCTAGGCGAGACGCTCGGCTGGGAAACCCCAGCCGAGCGTTTTGCGTGTGCGGCGCCTGCCGGCGACGCTCCGTGCAACCGACTCGCCGCCGCTCAGGTGCTGCGTGCGAACTGCTGGTTCTGCCCGCCGTTGCAGGTGTACTGGGTCAGGCGGGTGCCGTCGGCGGTGGCGCGGCCCGGCACGTCCAGGCACTTGCCCGAATGTCGCGCGACCAGGTAGACGTAGCCGCCCCCGGCGTCCTGGACCTGCCATTGCTGGTTCTGTCCGCCGTTGCAGGTCCACTGGATGACCCTGGCGCTATTGGCGGTCGAGGCGGCGTCCACGTCGAGGCATTTGCCAGAGTGCCGGGCGATGATCCGGAAATAGCCGTTGCCGAGATCCTCGAACTGCCAGCGCTGGTTGTCGCGCCCATTGCAGTTGTACTGCGCGATCTCGGCGCCGTTGGCGGACGACGCGCTGACCACATCGGCGCACTTGGCCGAGTGCCGCGCGGTGAGCGTGACCGCTCCGGTGGCGCTGCCGCCGTCGCCCCAGCCGTGCATGATGCGGTCGGCGCCTGAGGGGTTGCGGATGCTCACGCTCAGGTCGGTGCCGGAGCCGCTGACCGAGTACATCGAGTACCAGTCGTAGCCGATCGAGCCGGTCTTGCCGCCCAATGCGGGCCAGTAGGTCGATCCCATGCCCAGCTCGCGCTGGGTGTCGGTGACGGCGCGGATGTACCGGACGAAGTTCTCGCTGCTGCCCGGGTCGGCGTAGTTGAGGCCGTTGTTCATCGGCGCGCCGAATTCGGTGAGGACGGAGCGCGAGGCGCAGCTGCCGAGGCCGTCCCGGAAGCTCTGCACCCACCCGGCGTAGTCCTTCTCGCCGTAGAAGAAGGCGTAGTGGTGATAGGACAGGAGCGTGCCGGCCAGGCGGGAGTCGGCGCAGATCGGCTTGACGTCCTGGCTGTAACCGGCGCCGCCGATGAGGATGCGGCCCTTGGGAACCGAGGGGCGAGCGCTCAGCCAGGCGGCGGCGACGTTGGCCCAATCGGACGCCGAGTAGCCGTGGGGCTCGTTCATCGGCTCGAAGTAGACCAGGTCGTTGGAGCCGTACTCGGCGACCACCGTGTCCCACATGGAGTTGAAGGCGTTCATGTCGGTGATGCGGCCGCCGGAGGCCGCGCCGTCCTCCCAGTAGGCGAGGATGACCTTGAAGCCCCGGTCGGTGGCGGCGTCGATCGTGCCCGAATACGCGTCCCACCAGGAGGTGCCGACGGTGTGCGTGTTGACGGGCAACCGGACCGTATTGACCCCGAGGGTCTCCTCGAAGCCGTCGTAGAGGGCGTTGGCCTTGGCCACGACGGTGTCGTAGCTGTCGGACTGGCTCAGCTTGTCGAGGACCAGGGGGCCCTCGACGAAGTTGTCGCCCAGCACCGCCCAGTTCACGCCCCGGAACTGGCTGGTGTCCGCGGCGGCCGGCGAGGCGCTGGCCAGGATCACGGTGGGCACCAGGGCAATCGCGGAAATGACGCCGACGATGAGGCGGCGGAGGGAACGGGAGCGGGGCGGTGGGGAAGCAGTGGGACTGATGGTTGGCATGGGTTTGACCGATCTCGAGAGTCTTATGGCGATGAGGGAGTAGATGGGGCGATGTTGACGTCAACATCTGGCGGTAGTATGGCATTCGCCACATGTGCGGTCAAGGTTTCACGCGTGTTAGCGTCCGGTCCAAAGGCCGCCCGGAAACCGACGATTCGCAAGTGACGGAAGTGGAGACGCGATGGCCGATGTGGAGCCGGGAAGCCCGGGGAGAGCGGGCGGGCTGCGCAGGAACGGCGTATCGATCACCGACGTCGCCAAGGCCGCCGGCGTCTCGACCCAGACGGTGTCGCGGGTCGCCAACGGCCACGCGAGCGTGACGCCCTCAACCCGCGAGAACGTGCAGCGCGCGATGCGGCAGTTGGGATACCGGCCCAACAGCGCCGCGCGGGCCCTGCGGAACGGGCAGTTCAGGACCATCGGCGTGATCCTCTTCAGGCCGACGGCCACCGGCAAGACCACCACGGTCGAGGCGATCACCGCGTATGCCGCCAAGGCGGGCTACGCGATCACTCTGATCCCCATCGACGTGCCCACTCAGGACAATATGATGGGAGCCTTCACGCGGATGGACGAGCTGGCGGTCGACGCCGTCATCGTCTTCATCGAGACCGAACTGCTCGACACGGCCATCGTGCAACTGCCGCCCGGAGTCCACATCGTCGTAGTCGACTCCGATGCCGCCGACCGCTACCGCGTGATCGACTCCGACCAGGGCGGCGGCACCCGATCCGCCGTCGAGCACCTGCTCGAGCTCGGACACGAGACCGTGTGGCACGTGACCGGCCTCCGCACCTCCTACGCGAGCAGGCGGCGCACCCAGGCCTGGCGCGACGCGCTCGAAGCGGCCGGGCGGCCCGTTCCGCCGCCGGTGGAAGGCGACTGGTCGGCCGCCTCCGGCTATGCCGCCGGGCAGGCGCTGGCAGACCGACCGGACTGTACCGCGGTGTTCGCCGCCAATGACCAGATGGCTCTCGGTCTGCTGCGCGCCTTCGGAGAACGAGGCAGGGCCGTCCCCGACGAGATCAGCGTCGTCGGCTTCGACGACATCCCCGACGCCGCCTACTTCATCCCGCCCCTGACCACCGTCCACCAGGACTTCGCCGAGGTGGGAAGGCGGAGCGCCCAAGAGGTGCTGCGGCTGATCCAAGACCACGCCACGCCGCGTCTCGGCACCGACATCGTCCCGACCCGCCTGATAATCAGGAACAGCACGGCACCTCCATCGCGTATTCGGTGACGGCAGGCCGCATTCCCGACCGCGAAGGGCCGAAATGACCAACCCCGATTCCGACAACCGAAGCACCTTCCGGCCCACGGCGATGGATCTGGCGCTGCGGACCGCGCCGGCCGGCTCGCCGGAGACGGTGCCGCACATCGGGATGGTGCTCCACTGCGAGGGAAAGCCTCCGGGCCGGGCGCGCGTCGCCGCCCATCTTGCCGAGCGGCTGCCCTCCCTGCCCGCCTTGACCAGTTACCTGGCCCCGGGCGGGAAGCGCTGGCAGCGCCGGGCGGCCCTCGATCTCGATGCGTACGTGGTGGAGCAGGCTCTCGCACCCGATCCGGACGCGATCGACCGGGCCGTCCGGGAGCTCATCAGCGAGCCGCTGCCCGAGGACGCGCCGCACTGGCAAATGCATCTGCTGCACGGGCATGCCCCTGACCGGTACGTGATCTTCCTGCGCGTCCACCACGCCCTGCAGGACGCCTCCGGCCTGCTCCACACCCTGGAGGTCCTCTTCGGATCGGAGGGCGAAAAGGCGCGGTCCTCCGCGCCCTACCACGGGTTCGACTCACGGCCGTCGATCGGCCTCGGCGACCGGATCCGGGCGGGCGGCGCCGCCGCGGACTCATTGCTGCGCACCGGCATGTGGGCGTCACGCGGCTCCCGTTTCTCCAGTCGGCGCGAGCAGCACTGGTGCCGGGTGCCGACCGAAGCGCTCAAGGCCGCGGCCGAATCCTGCGGCGGCACCGGCAACGACGCCTACTTGGCGGCGCTCGCCCACGCCCTCCATACCTGGTCGGCGCGGTGGCAGCGACCCGCGTACACCGGTTCGGCCGTGCCGCTGCTGATCCCGGCGAACACCCGTCGGCCCGCCGAGGCGGATGCGCCCGGGAACCGGGTCGCGATGATGAAGGTCGCCCTGCCCGGCGGCGACATCACCGCCGCCGAGCGTCTGCGCTCGGCGCCCCGATCGACCCGCTCGCTGAAGTCGCCACGACTCCGCGAGGCCCTGCGCCGCCTCTACGACCACATGCCCACCCCGCTCATGCGCAGGTCCCTGGAGATCGCGAGCTCGCCCCGCCACACCTCGGCCATGGCCTCCAATGTCGCCCTGCGGACACCGCTCGCCTTCGAAGGCGACCCGGTCACGAGGATCGCGCCGGTCATGTGGGCCCCGGAGGGCATCCCGCTCGCCTCGCTCCTACTGACCTATATGGACACGACGACGGTCTGCTTCACGAGTGACCGGGACATACCGGGTCTCGACCAGATCCACCACTACTGGCTCGAAGCGGTCGAATCATTGGCGGGCAAGGCCCACGACGACCGCGAGCGCCCGTCGGATTGAAGCGACCTCCTTGTACGCTGTCGGACGGTCACCACCCCCCCGCAGTCGAGACGGATGCGCAGTAAATGGATACGAACAAACTTGTCAGCATTGTCTTCACGGTCCTGTGCGTGGGCGGCTTCGTCGCCCTGATGATCGCGGCGATCTGGAAGGTGTCGCGGCAGAAGCGGGCCAATAAGCCGATCCTGAAGCAGCAGGGCGCACTGCTGCCGCAGTGGGCGGGCCGGCACGGCTTCACCTATGCGGCCCAGGACGACCGGGCACTCGGCATCAGCTCGCGACCACCCCTCGGCGAGATGACCACGGCTACCGAGAAGCAGGGCGGCGTCCACACCCTTCATTGGGCCCAGGTGTCGGCCACCTTCGAGAACATCAAGGCGCCCGAATGGGTCAGGGCCGAGCACGTGATGAACGGCAGCGTCGGAGGCCGGCAGGCCGTGGTGTTCCAGTACCACCTGCGGCCAGAGCCCGGAGACGACGATGTCGACGGCGTCGTCGGCCTCATCATGCACTTGCTCGTCGGTCGCCACATTCAGCGCAAGATGCAGGACGTCGACGAGGTCTTCCGGACCGTGGTGGCCGTCCGGCTCCCGGGGTCCACTCCCTTCCTGGCCGTCGCGCCGAAACCGCCGGGGAGCAAGCTGGTCGAGGGACGGGGCCTGCGCGACATGAAGCTGGAGCACCACGGGTTCAATGAGAAGTTCCTCGTCCACTCCCAGCTCGACCGGTTCAGCCTC
The DNA here is from genome assembly GCF_004912275.1 of Glycomyces buryatensis. Lineage (GTDB taxonomy): Bacteria > Actinomycetota > Actinomycetes > Mycobacteriales > Micromonosporaceae > Glycomyces > Glycomyces buryatensis. Next base: position 13,444 of record NZ_STGY01000031.1, on the reverse strand, counting down.
GACGTGCTGCACTCGCAGACCATCGAGTGGATGATGGGCGAACCGCTGCTCCAGGACTCGGGCTTCCTCAACCGCGTCGGCTTCGTCGTAGACAACGGCTGGTGCTACCTCATGGGCATGAGCGCGCTCGACGCCGGCCGGCTCGACGCGCAGCTGGCGCTGGTGGAGCAGTTCGTCTCCCGCATCCCCCGCCACGTCTGGGCGGGAAACTGAGCGCAGGCCCGGGGCCGAGCGCCGCCGCCCCGCCGCATCAGGTGTCGGTGGCGGCCGGCGTCGTGCGACGCTAGAGGCATGTGTCGCAGCATTCGAACCCTGTTCAACCTCGAGCCGCCCGCCACCAGCGACGAAGTCGCCGCGGCGGCGCTCCAATACGTCCGCAAGCTCAGCGGGTCCACGCGGCCATCGCAGGCCAACCAGGAAGCCTTCGACAAAGCGGTTGCCGCCGTCGCCGCCGCATCCCAGGAATTGCTCGACTCCCTGGTGACCACGGCGCCCCCGCGAGACCGGGAGGTCGAAGCGGCCAAGGCGAAGGCGCGCGCGGCCGAACGCTTCGGAAACGGCTGAGCCGTCGCCGAGGCGCAAGCTCGTGACGGCGTTCCTCCTGGTGGTGTCGAACGACCCGGAACTGTTCGGCAAGGCACGTCGCGCTCTCGCCGGCGACGGGCGTTTCCGAGTGAGCGCCGACCTGATCCACTGCGACGGGACCGATGCGCCGTTGACGAATCTCTACGCCGTCGAAGTGGCTTCGGCCGAGTGGGAGGACTGGTCGCCGACCGGCGGGGCCGCGGCCGCCGTGCCCGCGCCGCCGTTCGCCGCGAACCTGCTGCTCGAATGCCGTTCACCGGAGTGGGCGGCCGAAGTCGGCAGGCTCATCGCGGCGACTGTGGACGAGGCGGTCTGGCTGATCGACTCCGCTGACGTCGTCTGGCCTGCCGGTGAAGTGGAGGCGTCCCGCCTGGCCCTCGATTGAGGATGTCGCCGCCCCATCGACTCCGCTCAGAATCGGTAGCGGACGATCCAGACGCCGCGGCGCGCTTGCCCTCGCCATTTGGCGAAGACCCGGGCGAGGAGCCGGTAGGCGAGGTTCAGCCGGTCGCGTTCGGGAGCGGCGTCGCCGAACTGTTCGTCGATGAAGGTCAGCGCGGGATTGAGCGCGACGATCTCCTTGGGATCGGCGATGCCGAAACCGCGGAAGTCCTCCGGCATGCCGACCACCTTGGTGAAGCGGCCGTTCATGCGGGCGGTGAACTTCGTGTAGGCGTTGAAGACGAGCAGCCCTTCGGCGAAGTGGTCGGTGATGCGGCCCAGCACTTGCCGGTTCTCCTCCTCTGACAGGAAGCCGAGCACGCCGTCCGCGACGATGACGGCGGGCCGGTCCGCCGGGATCGTCTCGGTCCACGAGGGATCGAGCAGCGAGACGCCGACCGAATGGGCGCGGTCGGGCGGGGGCATGAGCGCGTCGCGCAGCTCGATGACCTCGGGGAAGTCGACGTCGTACCAGTCGACATCGCGCCAGATCGGGTCGTCCCGTGACGTGAGCCGGGAGCGGCGCGTCTCCAGTCCGCAGCCGAGCTCGACCACGACGGCACCCGAGTGGCCGCGGACGAAGGACTCCACGGCGCGGTCGAGCATCGCGCTGCGGATGGCGACGGCCTCCGGGACCCCGGAGGTGAGCTTCACCGTGCCCAGGTCGTAGTCGATCCCGCCGGCGAGTTCGGCCGCCTTGGTGTCGCCGAGGAGCGGGCGCGACCTGGCGCCGTCCACGACGCGGCCGTTCAGCGTGATGAGCAGCGTCTTCTGCAACGGCGTGAGGTGGTCGATGGTCAGCGATTTCATCGGGGTTCTCCGTTCGGGTCGTCGTAGGCGTTCGCGGATTCCCTGATCCGCTCCGCGGTCGAGGAGGTCGCGAACTCGCCCATCGCGGCGTAGAGGTCGAGCATCGCCTTGCCGATCCTGGTGGTGTTGGCGCGATCGAGCGGGTCGAACTCGAAGCGGCGGGCGAGATGGCCGTGGAGTACGACCGTGCCGCTGTGCATGGCCGCCATGACCGCCGCCGCCTCCCTGGCGGCGGTCGATCCGGCGGGGAACCGATCCGGCCAGGTTTCGCTGAGGAACGCCTCGGCCCCCGCTGCGAGCTGGTCGAACACCGTTGCCGCCGCGGGCGAGTCGTCGACGAGCGCGCGGGCGAGATAGCGGAGCAGGGGGCCGCTGGTCTCGTACAGGTCTGCCATGAAGCCCGGTTCCCCGAGCGTTCCGTCCGCGGCGCTGCGCGTGAGGCGATGGCGGAACGCCTCGACGACGAACGCGTCGCAGGCCTCCCGCAGCGCGTCCTTGGAGCCGAAGTGGTGCTGCACCAAGCCGAGTGAGACGCCGGCGGCTTCGGCGATGCCGCGCATGGTCGCGCCCTTGAAGCCGTGCTCGGCGAACTGCGTCAGCGCCGCGTCCCTGACTCTGGCGCGGGCCGTCAGGTCCGACTCGGGGCGCTCACCTGCGGTGAAATCAGAAGACATGCCAACGACAATACAATTGTATTGTTCACAAGTCAAATGTACTGCCGGAGGGTGCGAAATTGCCGCCCTCCGGACTCGGAAGGCGGCTACTCCACTGCGGCCTGCGCGCTGCTACCAGCGGTAGTCGAGGAACTTGCCGTCGAAGGTCACCACCACGCGGTCGCCGTCCGGGTCGGGGCGGCGGGCGATGTCGACCTTGAAGTTGATGGCGCTCATGATGCCGTCGCCGAACTCCTCGTGAATGAGCTCCTTGAGGGCCGGGCCGTACACCGAGATCGCCTCCACGAAGCGGTAGATCGTCGGGTCGCTCATCAGCTCCTCGTCGACGCCGCGGGCGGGCTGGAGTCGCAGGCTTTCGGCGACGGTCTCGTCAAGTTCGAGGAGGCCGCACACCTTGCGGGCCTGCTCGTCCGACATCGGGTGCTGGCCGAGCAGTGCCGCGGTCGCCCACACCAGCGGGGCGTCGAGGACGTCGGCGATCTGCTGCCAGGACAGGCCGAGCCGGATCTTGGCGGAGACGACCAGGTCGGCGGCTTCGGACTTGCTCATAATGGGAGTCAACGCGCGCTCCTTCAAAGGGGACGACAATGCCCCCAAATTAGCGGTATGCCGAAGTGATAGGCCACCTTGGAGCGGAACGAATCTGACTCTTCATGGCCGCGATACACGCGCTGATGAGAGGGCCGCGATCTCCCGGTTCACGAAACCAGACTGAAACTGTGCGCCAGGCGTGACATGCCGCTGTTCCGGGCGCAACCTCGCCGCAATTCGGCTTGGTCAGACTCCACCGAGGTGTCGGACAGGCCAACGGATGTCCGCCGACGTCCGTGAACGGCCCCCGATGAAGGAGCGACCCCTTGTCCTATGTGAAACCAGCCGAATTCGCCGCCAAGATGATCGACGCCGGCGAGGACAAGGTCTTCATGTCCACGCGCGACACCGTCATCCGAGCCTATATGGCCGGTGCCATCCTGGCATTGGCGGCGGCGTTCGCGGTCACCGTCACCGTGAACACGGGCCAGCCCCTGCTCGGGGCCCTCCTGTTCCCGGTCGGGTTCTGCATGCTGTACCTGCTCGGGTTCGACCTGCTCACCGGGGTGTTCACCCTGGTGCCGCTCGCCTGGATCGACAAGCGGCCGGGCGTGGGCCTCGTCTCGGTCCTGCGCAACTGGGGCCTGGTCTTCGTCGGCAACTTCGCGGGCGCGCTGACCGTCGCGCTCATGATGGCGATCGTCGTCACCTTCGGATTCGCGGTGGATCCCAACGAGGTCGGCCAGGCTCTCGGCACGATCGGCGAGAGCCGGACGGTCGGCTACGCCGAGCACGGCGCTGCCGGCATGCTGACCCTGTTCATCCGCGGCGTGCTGTGCAACTGGATGGTCTCGACCGGCGTGGTGGCCGCGATGATGTCGACCTCGGTGCCCGGCAAGGTCATCGGCATGTGGATGCCCGTCATGGTCTTCTTCTACATGGGCTTCGAGCACTCGATCGTGAACATGTTCCTGTTCCCCTCGGGCCTCATGCTCGGCGGCGACTTCTCGATCGGGGACTACCTGATCTGGAACGAGATCCCCACGGTGATCGGCAACCTGGTCGGCGGTCTGACCTTCGTCGGTCTCACGCTGTACGCCACCCACGCCCGCACCGGCTCGACCCGCGCCCGCCCGATCGAGATCGCGGTCCCGAGCGGGCGGGAGAAGGTCGGCGCCGGCATCAAGTAGCGCCGCGGTCGGAATCGGCGGGTCAGGCCGTGTTGCGGCCCGCCCGGCGCCGGATGAGTCCGAAGACGATGGTGCCGATGAAAAGCGTGATGCCGACGGCGGCCAGCCAGAGCAGACCTTCAATGGCGAAGCCGATGATCGCGAGCACCACCCAGGCGACGATCAGAATCCAGAGAACTGTCCACATACTAAGATCGTACGCCTCCTATCTGGCAAAAGATCTAAATCAGGACAAGTAGTGAGCTGTCCTCGGATTCGGCGAGTTCCCTCGTGTGGGACTACCGACGTCCGCCCACCACGTCTTCGGAGCGCTCCGGCACGTCTACGAGTTCGTGGTGGAGGTCGTTGAGGATGTGGTTGAGCAACCGCGAGACCTGCATCTGGGAGATGCCCACTTTCCGGGCGATCTGGGATTGGGTCATCTCGCCGAAAAATCGCAGGGCGAGGATCACGCGTGCCCGTTGCGGCAGGTCCTGGAGCAGCAGCACGAGCGTTTCATGGTTCTCCACGGACTCCAGTGCGGCGTCCTCGCAGCCCATGGTCTCCGACAGCGGGGCGCGGTCCTCGTGCCCGGACGGCGGTTCGTCGATCGAGACCGCGAGATAGGCCTGGCGGGCCTCGAAGCCCTCCTGGACTTCGCGTTCTGAGATGTCGAGGTACTCGGCCAGCTCGGCGTCGGTCGGCGGCCGGCTCCGGCGGTGTGCGAGTTCGGCGCTTGCCTGGTTGAGCGACAGGCGCAGCTCCTGGAGGCGGCGCGGCACCCGCATCGGCCATGCGGAGTCGCGGAAATGCCGTTTGACTTCGCCCATGACCGTCGGGACGGCGAAGGAGAGGAAGGCCGCACCGTTGCGGGGGTCGAACCGGTCGATCGCATGGATCAGGCCGACGGAGGCGACCTGAACCAGGTCCTCTTTCGCGATGCCCTTGCCGGAGAACCGCTGTGCGATGTGCTGGGCCAGCGGCAGATATCCGGTGACGAGGCGGTCCCTGATCACCGACCGCTTCGGGTCGTACGGCTCGAGTTGCGCCAGATCTTCTAACAACGGCCTGAGGTGCGCGTACTCGTCGGGCTCGGATCGTCGCGAATGTGCGCTTGTATCGATCATGAACTCATCGTCCTCTGTTTTCACTGCCGTTACCAGGGGGCGTAGGGCCCTGGTGGGCAGGGGGTCCAAGACCCCGGGGTCGGGTGTACGCCGAAGCGAGAGCATCTTCCAGTCCTCATTGGCACGGCCGGGCGCCGCACCGGGGAACGCATTGGGCACTGGCATCGAGTTCGCGGGTGATTGGGACTCGTCGAGCCTCGGCCGATGGCGCCCGCTGAGGTTCCTCGCGCAATTGCGACATCGGCAGGCGCTGGTCTGAGTCAGAATGCGGCCTCGATCGTCGGCGCCGCGAATGCGGTAAGGGCGAAGGCGGCGGCCAAGGCCGCGAGGCTCAGTCCTCGGGTGCGGCGGGATCCAAGCGGCAGTGCTGCGATGACCAGCAGCACGATCGCGATCAGGTAGAAGAGGGCTTGAAACGTAGCCATTTCGGACTCCCTATGGGGCGGATGACCGATGTAATACCCGGGCTGGTCGCGGCGCAAACGCTGATTGTGGAGCGTGGGCTCATAAATACGGCCTAGCTCGCGCTCGACATCGCCGCCTGCGCCTCGCTGTCCTCCCATTCGCGGAGGCTGCGGATCGAGATGAGGCAGAGCACCGCGGCGGCGGCGAAGACCGCGCCGGCGATCGCGAACGGTATCCGGTAGCCGAGGCCGGAGGCGAGCAGTCCACCCGCGCCCGCTCCGAGAGCGAGGCCGATCAGGCCGACAAAGCCGTCCAGCGACCCGACCCGTCCCATCATCGCGGTGGGGGTGGCCCGCTGGCGTATCGAGGTGGCCATGATGTTCCAGACGACCGCGTGCCCGATATAGGCGGCCAGCGCGATCGCCACGACGACAATGTTCGTCGTCAGCGAGATGACGGCGAAAGTAGCGGCGCCGGTGGCGAGTGCCGCGACCATGGACCACCCGTAGCCGATCCGCTTGCGCAGCCTGGTCGCGATGAAGCTGCCCAGCAGTCCTCCCAGGGCGGAGAACGCGAGCAGCAGGCCGTAGCCGGTCCCGTCGAGGCCCAGCTCCTCTTGTGCGTAGAGGACGAGGTAGGAGAACGGGATCATGTAGGCGACACAGGTGATGCCGCCGAGGGCGATGAGCAGTCGCACGACGCGGTGCCGCATGGCCCACACGGCGCCTTCGCGGATGTCGGCGCGGATGCTGCGGGGAGGCTCGTCCGTCGTGTCCCGGGCGATGGCGTAGGTGCCGCGCAGCCGCCAGAAGGCGTAGCCCGCTACCAGGAAGGCGACGGCGTTGAGTCCCACGGGGGCGAAGGCGGCCATGGCGAACAGGAGCCCGCCCAGCGGCGGGCCGACGAACTCATCGATGACCAGCTGCGTCCCGGCGATCTGTGAGTTCGCCTTGTCGAGTCCCTCCGGGGGTACCGCCTGGGGTAGGACGGCGCGCGCAGCGCCGTCCGCCAGGGTCTCGATGACGCCGATCACGGCGTAGACGGCGTACAGCACCGCGATCGATGCGGCGTCCAGGACCACGAGGGCCGTGAGGGCGGCGAACATCCCGGCACGGGAGAAGTTCGCGAAGTACAGCAGTCGGCGCCGGTCAACGCGGTCGATGAGCACGCCGGTGCCGAGCACCGAGAGGATGCGCGACAGCGAGTACGCGACCGCCAGGCCGGCGATCGCGAGCGGGCTGTCCGTGGTCGTCGTCGCCAGCAGCGGCAGCGCGATGAACGTGATGCCGTCGGCCAGGTTCGCCGACGCGTTGCCGAACCAGATCCGGCGGTAGTCGGCTCCGAGTCTCATCTGTGCCGCTCCTTGCTCCGACGTGCGCTCCGGGAGGCCTCGGCGGCCGGGGTGTCATGCGCCTCGACACCGTATCCCGACCATGGCTCAGCAGTCGATTGAGTTTCAGCGCAAGCCGCCACGTTCGAGGACGGCATCTGCCTGCCCGGGTACCTGCTGATCGGTGACGACTCGGGCGGGGCCCGCACGATCGGTGTCTCGGGTAGCCGCGGCTCATATCCGCTCAACGAACGCAAACCCGGCAGATACGCCGGGGCTGACTGGTTTGCGCCATGATGCCGTGCCCACGAGATTTATCGAACACTTGTTTTGGCTTGAGTTCGCCCCGTGGTTCTGTATGTTGATCTTGATACATACGTTCGACACGGTACGGGGGTTCTGGTGGCGACAGGCGTAGCGGCCGCATTGGCCGCTGAACTCGGCCTGCGTTCGGCGGCGGAGCTGCGCCCGGCGACCGCCGAACCGGACGGCTTCACCCGGCCCGCGGCGATCGGTCCCGCAAGGAACATTCTGCCGGTCACCCCTGACATTGCCGCGCTCCTGCCCCTCGGCGGGCTCCATTCCGTGACCGCAATCACGGCTTCAAGCCGCGGGGCGACCTCGCTGCTGTGGCGGCTGCTGGCCGGGCCGACCAGGGCCGGGGCCTGGTGCGCCGTGGTCGGGCTGCCGGGCCGATACCCGCTGGCGGCCGCCGCGGCCGGGGTCGACCTCGGCCGGATCGCGCTCGTCGACGCCTCCGGGCCGTGCATCGCCGACGCAGCCGGGGCCCTTGCCGAGGGTGTCGCCGCCATGGTCGTCCCCAGCGACGGGCTCACCCCGGCGCAGGCCAGGCGGCTCACCGCCCGGGCCCGCCGGAGCGGCACCGTGATCGTGTGGTGGGAGACCCGGCCCGTGGCCGGGCCCGACGCGCGCCTCGACGTGGCCCGCGCCCGCTGGCGGGGCCTGCGCGAGAACGCCGGGAGGCGTTGGGGCGCGGGGAGGCTCAACGCCTGCGAACTGGAGGTCGCGGCCCGCTGGCGCTCGGGCGGCGGCAGGCGGGCCCGGATCTGGCCCTACGGCGGCGAACCGGGCCGGAACGTCGTCGACCTGCGGGAGCACCGACTGGGGGAGTACCAGTGAGCGCCACCGTGACCCGTGCGATGGCCCGGACCCTGGTGGCGCGGCTGCCGGACTGGGACAGGGACGACGTCGCCGCCTTCGCGCCCGTCCTGGACGCCCTCGACCTCCTCACCCCGTACGTCGAAGTGCTCGAACCGGGGGCCGTCGCCGTCCCGCTGCGCCCCGGCGCGGGCGACGAAGCGGCCTTCTGCGAGACCCTCATCGACACCATCAGCGCGCTCACCGACCAGGACTGCGTCACCGGCGTCGCCGACGGACTCTTCGCGGCGGTGCTGGCCGCTCGCGAGGGCCGCCTCGTCCCCGCCGGCGGCGACGCCGCGTTCCTCGCCGGACACCCCATCGATGCGCTCACGGCCACCGGCCTGGTTGAAGCCGAGGTGTGCGAGACCTTGCGACACTTGGGCATCGAGACGCTGGGGGCGTTCGTGGCACTGCCGGGCCAGGCGGTGGCCGAACGATTCGGACCCCTCGCACGCCGCGCCCAGCACCTCGCGGCCGGGCGGCTCGCACGCCCGCTCACGCCGCGCCCGGCAGACCCCGACCTCACCGTGGCCGAAACCCCCGATGACCCCTACGGGACGATCGAGCAGGCCGTCTTCGCCGCCCGACCCCTCGCCGAGCGGCTCAAGACCGTTCTCGACGAACGCAACCTCACCTGCACCCGCCTCACCATCACCGCCCGCACCGTCTCCGGGCTGATACGGGAGCGGACCTGGCAGGTCGACCCCTCCGCATCGACCGCGGACCTGGCCCGCCGGGTCCGCTGGCAACTCGAAGGCTGGGGCATCGCGGCCCGGGGCGCCGCCACGGAAGGCGAGGACGGCGTCGCCGTCCTCGCGCTCGCCCCCGGCGGACTCATCGGGCTCCTCGAAGCCGGAAAAGGCCTATGGGACGCCAAGAACGCCACCACCGCCCGCGCCGAAGCCGCGCTCCGCCACACCCAGACCCTGCTCGGCCCCGAAGCCGTCCGCGTCGCCACGGCCACTGACGGCCGCGACCTGACCGAGCGCGCGGTCGAGACCGCATGGGAGGTCGAAGCCCCGCCGCCCCCGGCCTCGGGGCCGTGGCCCGGGGCCCTGCCCGACCCGCCCCCGGCATTCATCGGCGACGACAAGCCCGTCACGGTCCTGGACGTGGCCGGAGCACCGGTCACCGTCGCGGCCCGCGGCGACCTCTCCGCCACACCGGCGCTGGTGGTTTCGGGCGGCAAGCAGACCCGCGTCGTCGCGTGGGCCGGGCCGTGGCCGGTGCATGAGCGGTGGTGGAGCGAGGAGTCGCGCCGCTATGCCCGCCTCCAGGTCGAACTCGCCGACGGCAGCGCCGCGCTCCTGGCCTGCGAAGGCGGTCAGTGGAAGGCGGTCGGCTGGTATGACTGAATACGCCGAACTGCACTGCCACTCCCACTACTCGTTCGCCGACGGCGCCGACGCCCCCGCCGCGCTGGCGGCCGAAGCGAACCGGCTGGGCCTGGCCGGGCTCGCGATCACCGACCACGACGGGCTCTACGCGGTCTCGCAGTTCGCCCAAGCCGCGGTCAGCCTCCCCACGGTCTTCGGCGCCGAATTGAACCTCGGGATGCGAAAGGCGCGCAGGGGACAGTCCGACCCGGGCGGGCGGCACCTGGTCGTCCTCGCCCGCGACCCGGCCGGATACCGGCGGCTTTCCCGCGCGATCACCGAGGCCAAACTCGCCACCGGGGAGAAGGACCTGCCCCGCTACCGGATCGAGAAACTCGCCGAACTGGCCGGAGGACACTGGCAGGTGCTCACCGGCTGCCGCAAGGGCCCCCTCAATACCGCCCTGGACGCGGGCGGTCCTGAAGCGGCGGAACGGGAACTGCGCGAACTGGCCGAATGGTTCGGCCCGGGCAACGTCGCGGTCGAACTCACCTGCCACGATCTGCCCGGCGACGCCGAGCGGATCGAAGCGCTCGCCGCCGTCGCCCGCCGCTGCGGCGCACCGATCGTCGCCACGAACAACGTCCACTACGCCTCGCCCGGCCGCGCCAGGGCCGCCGCGGCGCTGGCGGCGATCCGAGCCCGGCGGACCCTCGACGAGGCCGACCCGTACCTGCCCGCGAACGCCGGGGCGCACCTGCGCAGCGGCGACGAGATGCTGCTGCGCTTCGCCGACTTCCCCGAGGCGGTCGAGCGGTCCGCCGCCATCGCCGCCGATTGCGCCTTCAACTTGAAGCTGCTGGACCCGCAGCTCCCGCGCTTCCCCGTCGGACGGCGCTACGACGACTTCTCCTACCTGGCCCAGCGAGTCGTCGCGGGAGCGCGGGAGCTCTACGGCGAACCCGCCACCGAGCGCGTCCCCGGCGCCTGGACCCAGCTCGAGCGGGAGCTGCGCATCATCAAGGCGCTGAAGTTCGAGGGCTACTTCCTCATCGTCGCCGACATCGTCGACTTCTGCCGTACCAACGACATCTACTGCCAGGGAAGAGGATCGGCGGCCAACAGCGCCGTCTGCTACGCCCTTGGCATCACCAAAGTGGACGCGGTGGCGTACGGGATGCTGTTCGAGCGGTTCCTCTCCGCCGACCGGGACGGCCCGCCCGACATTGACCTGGACATCGAATCCGGTCGCCGGGAGGAAGTCATCCAGTACGTCTACGGCAAGTACGGCCGGGACCGGGCGGCCCTGGTGGCCAATGTGGTCACCTACCGTCCCCGTTCGGCGGTCCGCGACGCCGCCAAGGCCCTCGGCTACGGGCACGACCAGGCCGTCGCCTGGTCGAAGCGCCTCCACCGCTGGAGCGCCCTCGACCCCGATGAGGCCGCCGGGCTCCCGGCCGACGTCCAAACGCTCGCGGCCGAACTGACGCGCATGCCGCAACACCTGGGCATCCACCCCGGCGGCATGGTCCTCACCGAGCAGCCGGTGTCCGAGATCGTTCCGGTCGAACCGGCCCGCATGAAAGACCGCACCGTCCTCCAGTGGGACAAAGAGGACTGCGCCGATGCCGGGCTCGTCAAGTTCGACCTGCTCGGGCTGGGCATGCTGGAGGCGCTGCACCGCATGGTCGACCTGGTCGAGGACTTCCACGGCGAGCGGACCGACCTGGCCCTGCTCGACCTCGATGACGCGAACGTCTACGAGATGCTGTGCCGCGCCGACACCGTCGGGGTCTTCCAGGTCGAATCGCGGGCCCAGATGGCGACCCTCCCGCGCCTGCGGCCGGAGAACTTCTACGACCTCGTCGTCGAGGTCGCCCTCATCCGTCCCGGCCCGATCCAGGGCGGCTCGGTCCACCCCTACCTGCGGCGCCGGCACGGCGAACCGTGGGAGCACCTGGTCCCCGAACGTCTCAAGAAGACACTGGAGCGGACCCTCGGCGTTCCACTCTTCCAAGAGCAGCTCATGCAGATCGCGATCGACGCCGCCGGCTTCGACGGCGGCGAGGCCGACCGACTGCGAAGAGCCATGGGCGCCAAACGCTCAGAGGAGCGCATGGAGGAACTGAAGGCGCGCCTGTACGCGGGCATGGCCGAACGCGACATCACCGGCGCCGGGGCCGACCAGATCTACGAGCAGCTGAAGGCCTTCGCCGACTTCGGCTTCCCCGAATCGCACGCCATGAGCTTCGCCCACCTCGTCTACTCCTCGGCCTGGCTGAAGTGCCACTACCCGGCCGCGTTCTACGCCGGGCTCCTCGCCAGCCAGCCGATGGGCTTCTACTCTCCGGCCAGCCTCATCGCCGACGCCCAGCGCCACGGCATCCGCATCCTGCCCCCGGACGTCAATGCCAGCAAAGAGGTGGCCGCCCTCATCGAGGAGACGGCCACCCCCGAGCCCCCAGTCCTGGCCCCCGCCGGAATCCGTCTCGGGCTCGACAACGTCAAAGGCCTCGGCTCCACCGCCGCGCAGCACATCGTAGCGGCCCGGGAACTGAACGGCCCCTTCCAGGACCTCCCCGACCTGGCCCGCCGCACCGGCCTCGACCAGACCCGCCTCGAAAAACTCGCCATCGCCGGGGCCCTCGACAGCCTCGAACCCGACCGGCGAAAAGCACTGTGGACCGCCGGAATGGTGGACGAGCGCCCCGACACCATCCCCGGAACCGGCCCGGCTGCCCCGCCCCCGACCCTCCCACTCATGAGCGCCGCCGAACTCGCCCGCGCCGACTACACCGGCCTCGGGCTCTCCGTCGAGACCCACCCGATGGAGCTGGTACGTGCCGCGCTCGACGCCGACGGCGTCATCCCCCACGCCCGGCTCCCGCACATCGCCGACGGCGAACGCATCGAAGTCGCCGGGATCGTCACCCACCGCCAACGTCCCTCCACCGCCAAGGGCGTCACCTTCCTCAGCCTCGAAGACGAGACCGGCATCGCCAACATCGTCTGCTCCCAAGGACTCTGGAAACGCTGGCAGCACACCGCCACCATCGCGAAGGCCATGCGCATCCGAGGCACCGTCGAACACGCCAAAGACGCCATCCCCGGCACCATGCCCATGCTCGTGGCCGACAAACTCACCGCCCTCGACCTGCTCACCCAGACAGCCGCCTCCAGAGATTTCCGATAACCAGGCGATATGTCCGATTATGGAGTGTTCATGCCGGCGGCTGGGGTTCGGTTTGGGTACCGTGACGGCAGACGAGGGCCCCGTGCCTGCTCGGCAGGCACATTCGCGAGTTCGGTGTTCGCATAGGAGCGACCCCATGGAGATTCAGTTCATCGCCAGCGTGTCCGTAATCGCCGCCGACCCGCCGGCGAGCCGTAAGCTCTTCGTCGACGCGCTGGGGCTCCCGCTGCGCAAGCACGAGGGAGACGAGTACTACTCCAGCGAGAACATCGCCGGCAGCAAGCACTTCGGCGTTTGGCCGCTCTCGCAGGCCGCTCAGGCGTGCTTCGGAACCACGGCATGGCCGACCGACCGAACGATCCCGCAGGCATCCATTGAGTTTGAGGTCGCAGGCGAGGCGGCCGTCGCGGACGCGGGCAGGGAACTCCAGGAGCACGGGTTTCCACTGCTGCATCCGGCCCGCACCGAACCATGGGGTCAGACGATCGCGCGAGTCCTGAGTGAGGAAGGGCTGATCATCGGGGTGTCCTACGCACCATGGCTGCACGACAAGTGACGATGGCCGAGATCGTGTGCCGTCTCGCCTGGCAGTTGAGGCCTCCGGCCGGAGAACGTCGCCGTTCGACGGATACGACCGGAGGCTTTCAGCGATTCCTGAATTCGCCCTAGAGGCCTTCCATTTTCACTGGGAATTTCAGGATG
>NZ_STGY01000047.1:9216-75018 GCF_004912275.1 Glycomyces buryatensis | reverse complement strand
TTGACAGACATAGAGGAGTCAAAAACACAAGCACATCATGGTCTCCACAGGCCCTCCAAGAAAAATTTCTAGCCTGTGGATAACTCTGGCCAAGTCGAGATATCCCTGTGGATAACCCCGATTTTTGTGGATGCACCGCTATCGGCGCCCTATATGGCACCTGAGCGCAGCGCTTCGAGCACCGGATGAACGTCGCCCTGGTGACCACGTTGTAGCGGGGCCCGGATTCCGGCTGCGGCAGTGCACACGCGGGTTGGTCTGCGCACTCCGACTTTGTCTGTGCCTCTTAGCCCTTGCGGCATCCGCCGGAGCCACCGTAATCGAACGTACGTGCTCTAATTCGAGTGTGAATGCGAAAATCGGATCCCTGATCGGCGCCATCGGCGGACTGGTCTTCATCCTGGTGAACGCCGGCGAGCTGCCTGGAGCGATCGCACTTACGTTGCGCTGCATCGGCATTGCTGGATTCGCGTTCGTGGTCTGGTACACCCAGATCCGAACCCGGGGCTACCAATCTGCGGCGGAACCGCCTACGTCCAAAGCCATGCGGGTCTACTGGATCTGTGTCATCGCCGAGGTCTTGAGCATCCCGGTCGGCGCAATGGTGATCAATAACGTCATCGACCAACCCGATCTCACGGTCTGCTGGGTGGTGCTGGTGGTCGGCGTGCACTTCCTGCCGTTCGCCAAGGCGTTCAACGCACCGATCTTCACGCCACTCGGCTGGACCCTCGTCGGGACCGCCGTGATCGGCGGCGCACTCACACTTACGGTCGCCGCGCAGGCCGCCGCTTGGGCCGCCGTGCTCGCCGGCGTTGCGTTGCTCGTCTCCTCTGCGCTCGGCGGGCGGATCCTCCGCCCGGCGCCTGCACCCGCCCCGTAGCGGCCGGAGTTCAAGGCCGGGAAATGTCGGAGGAGTGCCATAGGGTGGCGGCATGCCGATCAAGACATTCGTCGACCGTGCCCGCGATCCCAGGACGGCACGGCCTCCACTCGCCGATGAACACACCACGCTGACGGCATTCCTACGGTGGCAACGCCAAACCCTGGAATTGAAGTGCAGCGGGCTCGACGCCGAGCAGCTCGCGCACCGCCCGGTTGGAACCTCCGCCCTGTCATTGCTGGGGCTCATGCGTCATCTGGCCGACGCCGAGCGCTTCTGGTTCCGCCGGGTTATGTCCGGAACGGAAGCGCCGCCGCTGTTCGAGACGCCGTCGGATCCGGACGGCGGATTCAACGGGGTGGCGGCCGATCCCAGCCTGGTCGCACAGGCTTGGGACGCGTGGCGCGCCGAGGTCGCCTTCGCGGACCGGTTCATCGCGTCGACGCCGGACCTGGACACCACCGGGCACGAGCCCGGGGAAGGCCCGATCTCCCTGCGCTGGGTGCTGATGCACCTGCTGGAGGAGTACGCCCGCCACAATGGCCACGCGGACCTGCTGCGAGAACAGATCGACGGCGCCGTCGGCCAATGAGTTCCCGGCGCGAGACTCACGCCTCGCAGTCCGGGGCCGCCAACGATGCCGCAGATCTGACCGGTGACCACGCGACCGCTGCTGATGCCGTGCCGCTCACCGGAGGACGCATGGCCGCCGGAATCACCCGCGTCGGCGACACCGTGCGCCGGCCCGTCTCCGCTTCCTCGGATTTCATGGCCGCACTGCTACGGCTCCTCGAACGGCAACACTTCGGCGGCGCACCAAGGTATCTCGGGCGGGTCGACGGGGCGGACGTCCTTTCCTTCATTCCCGGGGACATCCCCGCGAAATTCCAATCCTGGTCCGACGAACAAGTTCAGTCCGCGGCTTCCCTACTGCGATCGATGCACGACGCGACCCGTGGCAGCGCCCTCGCCGGGCGCCTCGACGTCGTGTGCCACCACGATCCCGGCCCGAACAATGTCGTCTTCCAAAACGACGCCCCCACCGCCTTCATCGATTTCGCCGAGGCCGCTCCCGGCAGCCGCCTCGAAGACGTCGGGTACCTGGCCTGGACCTGGTCGATCTCTTCGAAGCAGTCCCTCCCGCTCCCCCGCCAGGCGGAGCAGACCCGGCTCATCGCCGACGCGTATGGACTGGAGACGGCCGAGCGCCTGGCCCTGATCGACTGCGTCCTCGAACGTCAGGCCCGCAACGTGCGTTTCTGGGCGGAGTTCCAGACCAAACCGCACACCGCCCCCGCTGCGCCCGACCAGATCGCCGAGCGGATCGCCTGGAGCAGGCGCGAACTCGCCTTCGTCTCCATGCACCGCGACGTGTTCGACCAAGCCCTGGGAGACGACCCACCGTCCGGACCGGCTTCCAATGCCCGCCCCGCTCCATGGGCAGGGTGCGCGGACGCCTAGAAGTTGCTGTAGCGCTCCAGCCTCAGTGGTCCCTGTTCACGGTAGACGTCGGCGGTGAGGTTGAACATGCCCCAGCCCGCGGCCCGCATCTCGAAATGCGTTGCACGGCCATAGACCTCGCGATCGATAGTCGTCTCTGGTCAGCGGGGTGAACCTGGGGCACCGCTTGGGGGTTCGGTGGCTTCTTGGGCGATCCGGTCCCGTTCTGCCTCCGCCGCGTCGGCTTCGAAGGCCTCGGCCGATTCGGGGTCGGCCTCTTTCCAGAGGGCGTGGAGCTCGTCCACGGCGGCGTCGCCGTCCGGGTCCTCCAGGTCGGAGACGCGCCAGGCGAGGCGGTTCAGTTCGATGTCGCCGACCAGACCGTACTTCCTGATCGAGGCGACCTGTTGGAGCGTCAGCAGATCGGACTGGCGCACATACGCTTCGAGGTACCGGTCGTTCCGGCCCCGGGCGGCGCGGCGAGAGGCGAGCTTGGCGATGTAGGCGCCCAGGAACAGCGCGATGGTGGCGACGATGAGTCCGATCGATGTGCCGAGCAGGATCACCAGCCAGATGTCGAGATCAGGGAGGCCGTACAGGACGACGGCGGCCATGACGATCATGATCGGGTACAGCCACACGCCACGCCGCTCGAACGTCTCGTACCAGCCCGGGACGGGGCCCGGCCAGCCTGCCAGTGTCGCGTCGAAGCGGGCGACGGCGTCGTCGATCCCGGTGGGCGCGTTCGGGTCCGTGACCAGGACCTGCAACGAGCGGCTTCCGATGACGATCCATTGCTGCTCAGCCATACACTTATTCTCTCTTACGGACCTCGAACCGCATTGGACCGCCCATGCCTAAGCCCCTACCGGGCAAGTCCTCGGAGATCGTCGTCGCCGACCGGGTGCGGCTCGGCGACCTGCTGTGGTTCGCCGCCGCCGCAGCCGGAGTGGTGGCGACGCCGTGGATACTCATCGACTCCTCCGACGAGACCGTGGAGTACCGGGACGCGAACGGCTTCGAGGGTGAGACTGTCGCGGTCATTCCGCTCGCGGCCCTCCTGTTTCTCACGTTCGCCTGGGTAGCGACCAAGGCGTATCACCTGCTGCGCGGGCCAGCGGCCGGACGGTTCGGTCCGGACGGGGTCCGGTTGTATCCCGAGGGGATTCGCAGCCTGAGGATTCGCGAGGACACGCCCGCCGCGGAGGCCCCCTGGGACGAGGTGAAGCGGTTGGTGCTGTGGCATCGACGCGAGAAGCTGCTGTTCTTCATCCCGGGTTGGCGCACGCAGTTGGGCCTGGAGAAGACCATCGACTACTACGCCATTACGGCCAAGGAACCGACCGAGAAGCAGCGCACGAGCGCCGATCACCGCAAGGACGGTTCACCGGTTCGCCTGGGCCACATGCTGCTGTCCCGCAGCGTCGAGTTCCACCCGCGCGGTGCGCGATCGGTGGCGGACGCCGTCGCGGCGTTCGCCCCTCACATTGAAGTGGTTGACGAACGCCGCCATGGTGTCTCGCGCGTCATCGAGCCGCAGTCCGGCAGGTCGCGGCGAAACCATTACTAAAGGTCGCTCTACCCTCTGTTCGACCTAAAGGTCGAAGTGGCACGCCACCTTGTGGCCCGTCGCCGCTTCCCTCCAGACCGGTTCCTCCTCGGCGCAGATGTCCTGCGCCCATGGACATCTGGTCCTGAAGCGGCAGCCCGAGGGCGGGTTCGCCGGGCTTGGGAGATCGCCCTTCAGGATGATGCGCTCCCGGTTCGCCTCGATCTCCGGATCCGGTTGGGGCACCGCCGAAAGCAGCGCCTTCGTGTACGGGTGCCTCGGGTGCTCGTAGATGGCCTCCGAGTCGGCCTCCTCCACGAGCTTGCCGAGGTACATGACCCCGACCTGGTCGGACAGGTGCCGCACCACCGCCAGGTCGTGGGCGATGACCAGGTAGGTCAGCCCGAATTCGTCCTGGAGCTCGTCCAGCAGGTTCATGACCTGCGCCTGAATCGACACGTCCAGGGCGCTCACCGGCTCGTCGCACACGATCAGGTCCGGGCGCAGCATCAGCGCCCGCGCGATGCCGAGGCGTTGGCGCTGGCCGCCGGAGAATTCGTGCGGGTAGCGGTCGAGCACCGAGCTCGGCAGGCCCACCGCGTCCAGGGTCTCCGTCGCCAGTTTGTTCCGCTCGGTCTTGGAGCCGACACCGTGGACCTTGAGCGGTTCGGCCAGCAGCATCTCGACATTGTGCCTGGGGTTCAGGGAGCCCAGCGGATCCTGGAAAACCATCTGCATCTTGGACCTGAAGCGCCGCAACGGCTCCGATCGCAGGCTCGTCACTTCGACGTCGCCCAGGCGGATCTTGCCCGCGGTGGGCTCTTCGATGCGCAGGACCGCGCGTCCGAGCGTCGTCTTGCCGCAGCCGGACTCGCCGACGAGGCCGTACGTGTCGCCGGCGCCGATACTCAGGCTCACCCCGTCGACGGCCCGCACGTGGCCCACCGTCCGCTCGATGGCGATGCCGCGCCGGATCGGGAAGTGGACCTCCAGATCCTCGATGGCGAGCAGCGGCGCCGTGGCAGTGTCTGCGGTGAGATCCTCGGTCATGTTGTCGCTCATGCGATCTCCTCGGCCTTGACGCAGCGGTGGGCGTGCGCCTCGCCCTTGAGCATCGGCTCGCCCGCGACGCATTCGGCGCCGACGAGGTCGCACCGGGGCGCGAACGCGCAGCCGTCGCCCCAGCGGATGACGTCGGCGATCGAACCGCGGATCGGCTTGAGCGGTTCGTGGATCGGCAGGTCCAGGCGGGGAATCGAGCCCAGCAGGCCCACCGTGTACGGGTGGGTCGGCTCGGCGAAGAGCCGTGAGGCCGAGGACGATTCGACGACGCGCCCCGAGTAGAGGACGTTCACCACGTTGCACATGCCGGCTACCACACCGAGGTCGTGGGTGATCATCAGCAGCGCCGTGCCCTCGGCGTCGACCAGGTCCTTGAGCAGTTCGAGGATCTGGGCCTGGATCGTGACGTCGAGCGCCGTGGTCGGCTCGTCGGCGATCAGCAGCCTTGGGGCGCAGGCGACCGCGATCGCGATGAGCACCCGCTGGCGCATCCCGCCCGACAGCTGGTGCGGGTACTCGCCGAGGCGCCGCCGCGGGTCGGGGATGCCGACGCGGTCGAGCAGGTTCTCGGCCTCCTTCCGCGCCGCCTCGCCGCGCAGGCCCCGGTGGCGTTCGAGCACCTCCGTGATCTGGCGGCCGATCGGCACGACCGGGTTGAGGCTGGAGAGCGGGTCCTGGAAGACCATCGCCAGGTCCGCGCCCCGACGCCTGCGCATCTGGTCGGCGCTCAGGCCGAACAGGTCGACGCCGTCGAAGACGGCCCGGCCGGACACGGCCGCTCCTCCCCCGCGCCCCGATTTGCGCAGCTTCGGCAGCAGGCCCATGATCGCCAGGCTCGTCACGGACTTGCCGCAACCGGACTCGCCGACCAGGCTCACCACCTGGCTCTCGTCCACGTGGAAGGAGACGCCGTCGACGACGGTGGAGGAGCCGAACGCGATGCGCAGGTCCTCGACTTCGAGCAATGCCATTACTGCTGCCTCCTCAGCCTCGGGTCCAGCGATTCGCGCATGGCCTCGCCCAGGAGGGTGAAGCCGAGCGCGGTGATAATGATCCCGACGGCGGGGTAGATCGCCAGTTGCGGAGCGCCCGAGAGGAACCGCTGCGCGTCGGCGAGCATGGTCCCCCATTCGGGCGTGCCCGGGTCAGGGTTGCCCAGCCCCAGGTAGGACAGCGCCGCGGCCTCGATGATGGCCGTGGCGAGCACCAGCGTCGCCTGCACGATGACCGGACCCAGCGAGTTCGGCAGGATGTGCGAGACCACGATGCGGGCCTTGGGCACGCCCATGGAGATCGCCGCCAGGACGTAGTCCGAGTGCGCCTGCGCGAGCATCGAGCCGCGCAGCATCCGCGCGAAGATCGGGATCTGCGCGACACCGACGGCGATCATGACCGTCGTCAGGCTCGGGCCCAGCAGCGCCGCGACGCTGAGCGCCAGCAGCAGCATCGGGATCGACAGCGCCACGTCGACGGCCCGCATGATGACCGCCTCCAAGCGCTCGCCCCAGCGCCCGCCGAAGGTGCCCGCCGCCGCCGCGAAACCGCCGACGACGGCGCCGGCGGCGAAACCGATCAGCGTCGCGACCACGCCGACGAGCATCGTCTGGCGGGCCCCGACAACCATGCGGGAGAACATGTCCCGGCCCAGGTGGTCGAGCCCGAACCAGTTCTCGGCCCGAGGGCCGGGGAAGATGTTCTGGTTGAGGAAGACCTCCCCGCCCCAGGTCTGCTCGGTCGGACCGTACGGCGCGATCCACGGACCCAGGAGCGCGACGATGAAGAACAGTCCGACGATGACCGCGCCGCAGATGGCCATCGGGGAGCGCCGCATCCGCCGCAGCGACTGGCGCCACAGGGAACCGGACTCCGCATCGCGGGCGGTGACGCTGGCCTCGATCAGGCGGTCGAGGCGCTCGATCTTTGCGATCGTCACTTGCGCACCCTCACTCTCGGGTCGAGGAAGCCGTACGACAGGTCCACGATCAAGTTCAACACCACATAGGACACGGCGATGACCAGGATGAAGCCCATCAGCGCCGGATAGTCGCGTTCAGTGGTGGCCTGGTAGACGAACGAGCCGATGCCGCCGAACGCGAACACGCTCTCGGTGAGCACCGCGCCCGCGAACAGACTGCCCAGCAGCAGACCGATGACCGTGACGATAGGGAGCATGGCGTTCTTCATGATGTGGCGGCCTCGGATCGTGGTCTGCTTGAGGCCCTTGGCATCAGCGGTGCGCACGTAGTCCTCGCCCACCACCTCGAGCACGCTGGCACGGGTAATGCGGACGATGACGGCGAGCGGGATCGAGGCCAGCGCGATCGCGGGCAGCATCAAGTGCCGCGCCGCGTCCCACACCACGTCGAACTCGCCGGTGAGGAGCCCGTCGAGCACCCGCAGACCGGTGATCTCGGTGTAGGTCAGGCCCGGCGAGAGCCGGAACGTGGTCGGCAGCCAGCCCAGCTCCTGCGCGAACACGACCTTTAGCATCGCCGCCAGGAAGAACACCGGGATGCAGATGCCGACGAGGGAGCCGGCGACGGCGCCGAAGTCGAGCCATGTGCCGCGGCGGCGCGCGGCCAGGTAACCCAGCGGGATGCCGATGCCGACGGCGATGACGATGGCCCACATCGACAGTTCGATGGTGGCGGGCAGGCGTTCGGCCAGCTCTGTCCCGATGGGCCGCCCGCTCGACAGCGACGTGCCGAAGTCGAGGTGGACCATGCGGGACAGGAACTCGCCGTATTGGGACCAGATCGGTTCGTCCAGGCCCAGTGCCTGCCGCAGCGCCTCCCGCTGCTGGTCGGTGGCGTTGTCGGGGAGCATGCGGTTCTCGGGTCCGCCCGGCAGGGCCTTGAACCACGCGAACAGCAGCAGTGAGAGTCCCAACAACGCCACCGCCAGCTGCAGGAGGCGTTTAACGGTGTAACGCAGCATATTCGGCTAACTACTCGGTCGTGCTACTCGGAGGCGAATGACAGCTCGGAGAAGTCCTCCTGGGTGAGCGGCGAGACCTCCATCGGTTCCACGTTCGCGGCGAACGCGATCGACGGCGGCGAGCTGGAGATCGGCAGGCCAGGCAGCTGATCCATGATCGTGACGTTCAGGTCCGCCCACATCTGGGTGCGGACCTCGGGGTCCGGTTCGGCGGCGGCCGCGGCGAGTCCGTCGAAGATCTCCGGCTCGTCGAAGCCCCACTCGGTGGTCTCGGTGGAGAACCAGGTGCCGAGGAAGTTGTAGGCGTCGGTGAAGTCGCCGGTCCAGCCCAGCAGGTACATCGGGCAGTCGCCGCTGCGCGTGGCCGGGATGTAGTCGACCCAGCTGATCGGGGTGGCCTCGACGGTCACGCCGACCGCTTCCAGGTCGGCGGCGATGATGTCGAAGATGTCCTTCGGCGCCGGCATGTAGGGCCGGGTGACGTCGGTCGGGTAGCAGACCTCGATGGACAGGTCCTCCTGGCCGGCGTCGGCCAGCATCTGCGTCGCCAGTTCCGGGTCGTAGTCGTAGGTGGTCACTTCCTCGGACCAGCCGTCGATGGTCGGCGGGATGAACTGCGAGGCGACCTCGCCGCCCGGCGGGAGCACTGAGTCGACGATGCGCTGGCGGTCGATCGCGTGGGAGAGCGCCGCGCGGACGTCGTGGTCGTCCAGCGGAGCGGTCTGCTGCTGGTAAGCCATGTAGAGGATGTTGAACACGTCGCGCTCGGGTACCTGGAATCCGGCGTCGAGCAGGGGCTGCACGTCGGCGGGGGCGACCAGGTCGTAGCCCTGGATGTCGCCGGCCTCGAGGGCTTGGCGGCGGGCGTTCTCATCGGAGATGGTGTTGAAGATGAGGGTCTTGACGTTGGCGGTCTCGCCCCAGAAGTCGTCGTAGCGCTCCAGGGTGACCGACTGCGCGCCGTGGTCCCATTCGGTCAGTTCGTAGGGGCCGGTGCCGGCGAGGACGCCCGCCTCCTGGGTGTACTGCGGGAGCGGGTCGTCGGCGGTGACGACCTCGTCGTCGGTGATCTGCTCCAGCGAGGCCGGGCTGACGATACCGGTGGTGGCCATGGTGAACGCGCCGGGGAAGTTCGCGGTGTACTCGGTGAGGCTGATGGTGGCGGTGAGTCCGTCGGCCTCGCAGCCGGCGTAGATCGACTCGGCCTCGATGCCCATTTCGGGGTCGTTCTCGGCGAAGCCGCCGAAGAAGCTGGAGTAGTAGTACGTGTAGTTCGGGGACTGGTAGCCGCCGGTGAAGTTGTGCCAGCGGTCGAAGTTCTGGCAGACGGCCTCGGCATTGAGCTCGGTCCCGTCGTGGAAGGTCACGCCCTCACGCAGGTTGAAGGTCCACTCGGTGCCCTCGGGGTTCTGCTCCCAGGTCTCGGCCAGTCCGGGGACGATCTCGGTGCCGTCGTGGTCAAGGAGCGTGTCGAAGACCTGGCGGGTGACGCGGAAGGTCTCGCCGTCGGAGGCGAAGACCGGGTCCATCGACGCGGGGTCGCCGGGGCTGCCGAAGATGAACGGCTTGGTCTCGTTGAGGTCCTCACCGCCTCGTTCACTGGAGCATGCGGCGATGAGGCCCAGCGCGATTGCCGCGCTCGCCGCTGCGCCTATGGCGCGTCGGGTCGGGGATGTTCGAGACGTGCGCATGAAATGTTCACCCGTCGGTCGTTGGGTATTCGGAGGTACCCACATGTTAAGACCGCGTGAGTTACGCCACGGTTAAGCGTTACGCAACCGTGACCGTTTCGGAGGAGATCGTTACCAACCTGGCATCCTGCGACAGAAGTGGCAGGTGTTGCAGCGCAAGACGAATCACCGCTTTTTGCAGGTAGGAGCGATGCGACCGACGGGATCGGGTGAACGAGTTCCGAGGCCGCTCAGTCGATGTCGCGGCGGCCCGAGAAGGCCCTGCCGAGGGTGACCTCGTCGGCGTATTCGAGGTCGCCGCCGACGGGGAGGCCGCTGGCCAGCCGGGTCACCTTGAACCCCATGGGCTTCACCAGCATCGCCAGGTAGGTGGCGGTGGCCTCACCCTCCGTGTTCGGATCGGTGGCGAGGATGAGCTCCTTCGTCTCTCCCTTTTGGAGTCGCGTCATGAGGGAGCGGATGCGCAGGTCGTCCGGGCCGATGCCCTCCAGCGGATTAATCGCGCCGCCGAGCACGTGGTAGCGGCCGCGGAACTCGCCCGTCCGCTCGACCGCGAGGACGTCCTTGGGCTCCTCGACCACGCAGATGAGCTCCTCGCTGCGGCGGGGATCGCGGCAGATCGCACACTCCTCGGCCTCGGTGACGTTCCCGCACGTCTCGCAGAACTTCACCTGCGCCTTCACCCGCTCCAGCGCCGAGATCAGCCGCTCCACCTCGGCGCTCTCAGTGGAGAGCAGGTGGAAGGCGAGCCGCTGGGCGCTCTTCGGGCCGATGCCCGGCAACTGCCCGAGTTCTTCGATGAGATCGCCCAAAGCCCCGTCGTACACGACTCTTCTTCCCCCTGCTGTGAATCCTATAGGATATACCAAACCTCCGGCGTGCCGTGCGACGGCGCACCGGTCGGCACTCGCGAACGCGCGAACCGAGTGGTACTTGCGAACCCGCGGGCCGAGCCTCGCTCGGGAACGCGGGTCTCGTAGCGCCTCGGCGCCACCGATTCCGGTGCGGCCGAAGCGTTTGTGTAGGGCCGGTTTACATCCCGGGGAGGCCGAGGCCTCCGCCCATGCCGCCCAGGGCGTCGCCCAGCGGGCCCATCTTCTCGGCGGCCATGCGCTTGGAGTCCGCCACAGCCGCCTGGACCGCCGCGAGCACCAGGTCCTCGAGGGTTTCGACGTCCTCGGGGTCGACCGCCTTCGGGTCGATCTTGACGCCCTTGAGCTCACCGTCGCCGGTGACCGTCGCGGTCACCAGGCCGCCCCCGGCGGAAGCGGTCACCTCGGTCTCGGTCAGCTCCTGTTGCAGCGCCATGTAATCGGCCTGCATCTGCTGGGCCTGCTTGAGCAGGTTCTGCATGTCTGCGCCACCTGGGAACATGTCACATCACCGCTTCCTATTTCTTGGATGTTGTTGCCCGGATCGGATAGTTCGCTCCCCGCACCTTAGCGCTGGGGTCCTGGACCGGCAGTCTGGTCCGTTGTCGATCGCGTTCCTGAAGGATCTGCTTCACCCGCAGGTGCGGAGTCCACAGGCCGATGTCGGGGTCGGCGTTCCTGTTCAGGACGTTGATCGCGCCCGCATGGTCCGCATCCCACACTGCCCCGCATCGAGTGCAGTCAAGCCGGTCCCCCGAACGGCGCCCGAGGGCGCCGCAGCAGGGGGCGACTTGCGAGGTGTAGGCCGC
This sequence comes from Glycomyces buryatensis, assembly GCF_004912275.1. Classification (GTDB taxonomy): domain Bacteria; phylum Actinomycetota; class Actinomycetes; order Mycobacteriales; family Micromonosporaceae; genus Glycomyces; species Glycomyces buryatensis. The sequence goes on along the minus strand of NZ_STGY01000047.1, from coordinate 63,775 downwards.
ATTGACCAGGGTTAGCACAGAACCTCTGCGCTCCGACACGTTCTCAAGCGCCTCGGCTGTGACTCCCTTGGTCCACGCTGCGAGGCGGCGGTTGGTGTTCTTCCCCATACGCTTCCGCGAGACGAAGGCGCGGGTGAGGTCTTCGGCGACCAGCTGGTTCGCCTTATCAATCACGGCGTGCACGGCGCCGAAGGTCTCAGTGCGCACCTGCTGCCGGAATCGGATTCTACGCCGATCGCGTTTGGCAGTGCCGAGGTTGTTTCGCGCGATCCGTTCGGCCTTGGCGATGTCCCCGGACTCGCGGGCGCTGTCAGCAACGGCACGGATCATTGCGCGACGAGCGTTCTTAAGCTTGAGATGATCGGACTCGGCGGCCAGAAGCCGACCGAACCCGGCGCCGTGGCGATGCCCGTCGGAGTCGGTCAGGATCTCGGTGTAGCCCTTGTCGACCCCGATCGTCGCATCCCCGCACGGCCTCTTCGAAGACTTCATCGCTGCGGCATCGATCGCATAATGCACCTCGATTCGGCCTGACCGCAGAATCAACCTGAGTGTCCCCGTGGGCGCAACAGTCGTATTCAAGGGGATCTTTACAGTCTTATGGCGTTCCAAACCGGGTACGGCGAGCCACACGTTGCCGCTGTCGGAAAGCGTGAAGGTCTTGTAGTTGTCGGCGCGGACGATGATCTGGTTCGACACCCGGGAGCGACCTCTCCCCATGTAGCGGCGCATCACGCGCCGCAGATACGGATCGGCGGGCCACCGGTCGTATTTCAGGGCGATATAGAGACGTTTGCGCACGGCTTCGTCTCTGGTATGCCGGTGGATGGCTTTACGGGCCTTGAGCTTCGCACCTTCACGGGTTGATGCGATGTCGGCCATCGCGTCCCGAACGGTCTCTTTCCAGGCGTTGGCCAGCACACCGAAGGTCGCGGCGGTACCGTCCTTCATCCACCGGTCACGGACGTGCCGGTCGCGCATCCCGACTCCTCGGATCGAGCCAAATTCGCGCCACACTCGAGCGCGGACCGCCCCAAGCCTGAGCGCTTGAGTGGAAAGATGCATATATTTGCTCTGGTTGATGCAGTCGGAATAAGCAATGCGGGTGACCTTCACTCGGTGCCCCCTGCTCCACGGCCAGAACCGAATATGAAATCAACCACTGGCCGCTGCTCCTCATTCCCTGCCATCGATTCAGGCTTCTTTGACCTGCAACCAGCGTATCCCCCAGCACCGACACTCGCACTCGGTCGATGAGGGTTCGGCCTCCGCCATTTCCGGCTACTACCGGATCTGCTTGGCGCCGAACGCGCTCGAGAGCATCTTCACGGCCTGCTCCTCGCTGGTGCCGAAGCCGCCCGGGGCGACCGGGTCGTCCGGGGACGGCTCGTCGTAGTCCGCCGGCGGCGGCTCCTCGAAGTGCTCGGCGGCCTGCCTGGCCGCGGGAACGGCTACGTCAGGTCTGCGATCGGCCACCGCCCCCCGGCTAGAAGGCGCCCCCGTCGTCGGGGGCGGTCCCGCTTTTGGGAGATTCGCGGCCTCACCCACCTCGCAGCGGATCTTCCAGCTCCCGCCCAGCACCTCGTTGAAGACCTCCACCACGATGCCGTACGCGGGTTCCTTCTGGAGGTTCTCGGCATGGAAGGCGTGCTTGAAGACGAGCACCACTTCCTTGTCGGTGGCGTCGGCGACGGTGGCGTCCGACAGCAGCGCCGCCGTGGTCCGCTTCCGGTCCTTCACCGCCATCATGATCCGGTCCCATTGCCGCCGAATGGAGGCCGCGTTCGCGCCGCCACCGGCCCCGACCGGTTCGGGCGCGGGGGTGGGAGCTGGAGCGGGCTCAGGCGCGGCGGGTTCGGTCGCTGTCGCGGTGTCCCAGCCGTCGTCCGCGGCCGGTGCCGCAGCGGCAGACGGCGTTTCGTTCGCGGACTCGGGCTGCGGCCCTGCGGCTTCGGGTGCGGTGGCGGTCTCGGACGCCGGTTCCGGTGCGCTCACCGGTTGCGCGGCGGACGTCTCGGCCGCCGGGGCCGCGGGCCTGGTCACGGCCGGCGGCTCCGCCGCTCGGACCGGGGCTGGGGCTGGGGCTGCGGCGGCGGGCCGCGCGGGGGCGGACATCGCGCTCACGCCGCGCTGCTCCAGGGTCTCGAGGCGTTGCAGCAGCCCCGCCATCGACTCGTCGGAGCCGGGCAGGATCGCCCGCACGCAGGCCAGCTCCAGCAGCAGCCGCGGTGCGGTCGCCCCGCGCATGCCCGCCAGTCCGGCCGCGACGACCTCGGCCATCCGCGTCAGCGTCGAGGTCCCCATCCGAGTGGCCTGGCTGGTCATCTTCGAGAGCTGGTCGGCGGGGGCGTCGATCAGACCGCTCGATCCGGCGTCCGGGACCTGGTTCAGGATGATGAGGTCCCGCAGGCGCTCAAGCAGGTCACCGGCGTACCGCCGCGGGTCCAGCCCGCCTTCGGCGACCCGCTCGACGACCTCCATGACGGCCGCGCCGTCGGCGGCGGCGAACGCCTCGCACATCTCGTCCAGCAGGCCCGCGTCGGTGACGCCCAGCAGCGCGGCCGCCCGCTCATACGTGACTCCCGCGTCGCCCGAACCGGCGATGAGCTGGTCGAGCACCGAGAGCGTGTCGCGCGCCGAGCCGCCGCCGGAGCGGACGACCAGCGGGAAGACATCGTCGGCGACGTTCGCACCTTCCTCTTCGCACAACCGCTGGCACAGCTCGCGCATCTTCGGCGGGGCGATGAGCCGGAACGGGTAGTGGTGGGTGCGCGAGCGGATCGTCGGCAGGACCTTGTCCGGCTCAGTCGTCGCGAAGATGAACAGGACGTAGTCCGGCGGCTCCTCGACCAGCTTCAGCAGCGCATTGAAACCAGCGGCGGTCACCATGTGGGCTTCGTCGATGATGTAGATCTTGTAGCGCGAGTCCACCGGCGCGAAGACGGCACGTTCGCGCAGCTCACGGGCATCGTCCACGCCACCGTGGCTGGCCGCGTCGATCTCGATGACATCGACCGAGCCGTGGCCGTCGGCCGCCAGGGCCCGGCACGAATTGCACTCGCCGCACGGCTCCGGCGTGGGCCCCTGGGCGCAGTTGAGGGAGCGGGCCAGAATGCGGGCCGAGGAGGTCTTGCCGCAGCCGCGCGGGCCGGAGAACAGGTAGGCGTGGTTGAGGCGGCCGGCCCGGATGGCGTTGATGAGCGGTTCGGTGACGTGTTCCTGGCCGACGACTTCGGCGAAGGTCTGCGGCCGGTATTTGCGATACAGCGCGAGTGCCACGTCTTCCTCCTGCTAACCGAGAGCTCTGGCTACAGCCACGATACGGGCCCGGTCCGACATTCGCCGGTTCGACCACAGGTGTTGGTGCCGGGGGCACACCTGGGCATACCCACGGCGCGGCCGCCGCGGAAGCCCGGACCCGAAAGGCGCCGCCACCGGGATCGTAACGCGACGTATCGGCACCGGCTACGGGTGCAGAAATCGGGCAATTTCCGGAAATCAGGGGTGGTAACGCTCACATGTAAGCGGTATCCTATCCAAGGTCTACATATCCATATATTTCAAAAGGAGAGTATGTTGGATACCCTCACACCCCACCGCCATCGCCTCAGGCGGTGGCTCGCCGCCGCACTGGCGGCGGCCTGCGTCACCGGCGGCCTCACCGCATTCAGCACCGTCTCCGCCAATGCCGCCGAAGCGGACGAGGTCACCGCCACCCAGGTCGACGACCCCAACCTCCAGTACTACGGACGCTGGGCCGCCGACGGCGACTGGCGCACCATGGGCTGGGCCGGCAGCTACGTCGAGTCCGGCTTCACCGGCTCCTCCATCGGCGTCCACCTGCGCGGCACGATCGACATGTACTACTCGATCGACGGCGCTCCCGAGCAGTGGCTGCGGGCCGTCTCCGGTGACGTCTCCATCGCCACCGGCCTGTCCGGCGGCGACCACACCGTCCGCATCGGCTTCCGAGAGAAGGCCGGCTCCTACAACGGCGACCCGGCGTTCGGCGGCTTCATCGTCGCCAGCGGGTCCGCCACGACCGAGATCGAGCGTCCCGAGGGCTTCATCGAGTTCATCGGCGACTCGATCACCGTCGGGCAGCCGAACGGGGACCGCCCCTTCACCGCCTACCCGTGGCTCGTCGCCGAGGAGCTCGGCGCGGGGCACGCACAGGTCGCCCAGGGCGGCGCCTGCCTGGTCAGCCAGGACTGCTACGGCATGATGGACTGGTTCCGCCGCTCTTCGACGTGGGTCGACTCCGACGACTGGGACTTCTCCACCTACCAGGCCACGGCCGTGGTGATCAACTTGGGCACCAACGACATCGGCCACGGCGTCTCGACCGAGCAGTTCTACGAGAACTACATCGTGATGCTGGAGCGGGTGCGCGAGGCCTACCCGGACGCGCAGATCTTCGCGATGGGCGTCTTCCGCAACCGCTATGTGGCCGAGACGCAGTCGGCCGTGCAGGTCCGCAATGACGCGGGCGACGCGAACGTCCACTTCGTCGACACCGCCGGCTGGGTCGACCCGGCCACGGACACGCACGACAACGTCCACCCGACCGACGCCGGACACGAAAAGATCGCAGGTCTCCTGACCCCGGTACTCCAGGAATACCTGTAGCGATCGCTCGATGAGGTCGCGGGCCCGGTCCGAAAGGACCGGGCCCGCGCGTTCTGGATGTAGAGCGCCCGCACCGAGTCCGGTGCGGGCGCCTCTTCCCTTGCCTACGAGGACGAAAGGGCTTCCGTCGGCGACAGGCGCGACGCCCGGATCGCCGGATAGAGTCCAGCTAGGGCACCGATAAGCAATGTGGCCGCCAGCCCGCCGCCCGAGACCCACGCCGGCACCACCGCGGGCCACTCGCGCGACGCCGCGTACACCGCCGTCACCGCGGTCCCGATGAGCAGCCCGCCGATCCCGCCGAGCGCCGACAGCAGCAGCGACTCGGTCAGGAACTGCGAACGGATCTGTCCCCGAGTCGCCCCGAGCGACCTGCGCAGACCGATCTCGCTGCGCCGCTCCAGCACCGATATGACCATCGTGTTCGCCACCCCGACCCCGCCGACCAGCAGCGCGACCGCGCCGAGGCCGAGCAGCATCCCGGTGAACGCCGTGTCCACAGCGTTCTGGGCGGCCAGCGCGTCCGAGGGCCGGGACACCGAGATCTCGTCGGGCGCACTGGGGTCGGCCGTCGCCGCCAGGACCAAGGCCACCGATTCCACGTGGGTCTCTTCGGAGCGGGTGTACACGGTGGTCGCGTGCCCGCCGATCTGCGGCGTCGCCTCGACATCGGCGGCCCGGGAAAGCGACTCGGCGACTCGGTCGTCGGCGACAGCGGCGCGCTGCTCGAATCCGTGCACGAGGCCTACGAGATCGGCGAGCGGCGGCGGCTCGCCTCGGCCTCATCGCCCGGCGGGGCGAACCGATGATCGTTTCGCGTGCGCGAGTCGTGACGCGGTGGAAGCATGGCGCCCATGACCACGAAACCCAAACCCGCGACAGCGACCACCACGAGCTGGCACCGCACCTTTCCTGGAGCACCTGCCGTTCGACGACACGCAGGACTTCGAGGATGCGACGCGGGGCCTCATCGCCCGTCGTGAACCGAACGCCGTCACCGGCACCGACGGTAACGTCCTGTGGGACAACGACACCTACGACTTCCTCGACGGCGACGCCCCCGACTCGGTGAACCCGAGCCTGTGGCGGCAGTCGCGGCTCAATGCGATCCAGGGGCTGTTCGAGGTGGTCCCCGGGATCTACCAGGTCCGCGGCTTCGACCTCTCGAACACCACGTTCATCGAGGGCGACGAGGGCGTCGTCGTCATCGACACGCTGCTCTCGAAGGAGACCGGCGCGGCCGCGCTGGCGCTGTACCGCGAGCACCGCGGGCAGCGGCCGGTGAAGGCGATCATCTACACGCACTCGCACGCCGACCACTTCGGCGGCGTCAAGGGCTTCACCACCCAGGAGGAGGTCGACGCCGGGCAGGTCCGGATCTTCGCCCCCGAAGGGTTCATGGAGCACGCCGTCTCCGAGAACGTCTACGCGGGCACCGCGATGAGCCGCCGCGCCGCCTACATGTACGGCGCGGCCCTCGCCCGCGGCCCGCACGGCCAGGTCGGCGCGGGGTTGGGCCAGACCATCTCCACCGGCGAGGTCACGCTCATCGCTCCGACCGACGAGATCACCACCACCGGTCAAGAGGCGACCGTGGACGGGGTCCACATGGTCTTCCAGATGGCGCCGAACACCGAGGCGCCCTCCGAGATGCTCATCTACTTCCCTGGCTACAAGGCGCTGTGCAGTTCCGAGGACGCGACCCACACGTTCCACAACCTGCTGACCCTGCGCGGCGCGGTCGTGCGCGACCCGCACGGCTGGTCCCAGTACCTGACCGAGTCGATCGACCTGTTCGGCGGCACGGCCGAGGTCGTCTTCGCCTCGCACCACTGGCCGACCTGGGGCGCGGACCGGGTGGTGGAGTTCCTGTCGCTGCAACGGGACCTGTACGCCTACGTGCACGACCAGACCCTGCGGATGCTCAATCAGGGACTCACCGGCCCCGAGATCGCCGAGGCCATCGAGCTGCCGCCGGCGCTCGAGAAGGCCTGGTGCACCCGCGGCTACTACGGCTCGGTGAGCCACAACGTCAAGGCGATCTACCAGCGCTACCTGGGCTGGTTCGACGGCAATCCGTCGAATCTGTGGCAGCACCCGCCGGTCGAGCGGGCCAAGCGGTACGTCGAGTTCATGGGCGGATCGGACGTCGTGGTCGCCAAGGCCCGCGAGTCCTTCGCGGCGGGCGACTACCGGTGGGTCGCCGAGGTCGTGAACCATGTCGTCTTCGCCGAGCCCGACCACGCCGAGGCGCGCGTGCTCCTGGCCGACACCTACGAGCAGCTCGGCTACTTCGCCGAGAACGGGACCTGGCGCGACTTCTACCTCTCGGGCGCGACCGAGCTGCGCGACGGCCAGTTCGGCACGCCGACCGAGTCGTCGGCGAACGACGTCATCGGGGCGCTCACCCCGACGATGTTCTTCGACGCGCTCGCCATCCAGATCAACGGACCCAAGGCCTGGGACCTCCGGATCGCGATCGACATCGAAGTCACCGACACCGGCGAGCGCTACCGGCTCCGCCTCGCCAACGGCGTGCTGACCTACTCGTCGGCGAAGCAGTCGGGCGAGCCTGACGCGACGATCACGGCCCCGCGGCGCGGACTGCCCGCGATCGCTCTCGGCGGCCTCGACCCGAAGCACCTCGCGGCGGCGGGCGTCACGATCGGCGGCGACACGTCCGTGCTCAAGGCACTCGCGGGCGTGCTCGACCCGGGCGACAAGAACTTCGCCATCGTCACGCCTTGAAACGGCCGGCGGGCCTCGTGTGTGGCACAGCCGTGGAACAAGACTCTCGCAGGAACGCGCGGAAGGCCGGATCCCCCGGTCCCCGGGCAGGCGGGGCAGTCGGCGCCGGCGCGTCCTCACGGCAATGAAAAAGACCCCGGGTGACCGGGGTCTTTGGCTTTGGAGCCGCCTGACGGAATCGAACCGTCGACCTATTCATTACGAGACAATCCAAGGTTGACCGGTCCTAGCTGCGAAAACGTGGACCAGCCGTGGCGCTGGTCCACGGCTGGTCCATGAGGCCGTTGGCTGGCAGCCGCGTTCTCGCGCAGCTCAGCAGCGACAGGTCACATCACCAGGGAAAGTCGTGCGCGTCATCAGCACCCCAGGGGATCCACCTTGGGCCCTTTGGTAGGCGTTCTGGCAGGACTTCAAGGATGTACTTCCAATCCTCCGCCTCGAGGAACTCAGGACGTGCAGCCAAGCGTTCCCGGTGCTTCCCGTTGGGTCTCATTGGAAAGGGTTGGTTCCCGAAAAATCCTCGCTCGAACACAACGTGTTCCTGTGGAGCTTCAAAGCCCTTCGTCGTAAAGAAGATGTACTCGTTGAACTGCTCCCTCATCCTTCCTTCCAACTCCAGTGCCCCCATACTTTTCTGCCTTGCCCTCAGGGCTACCTTAAGAGCCTTCGGAAGATTCTGGAACGCCTCATTCCATTCCAGCCGTCCATCCCATTTATCTTGCTGAATCAATTTTTGTTTTAGATTGTCAGCCGCATCAACATCGGATATGCCTTCATCCCATTCAACAAAGTCCCCGTCAACCCCCACCAACAACTTGGGTCGATTCCAGAGGGGTTCACGATGAGCACTGCCAGCGTGCTGCGCCGGAGCTTCCGTTGCCCCCCAGGCAAACTCCAATCGACTATGTCGTGGGCCCGGACCCGCAGGTACTATAATACGTCCATCATGGATGGCCCTCTCCCTATTCGCCAAATGTAGGGCGCGGGCGACACTCTGAGCCGTCGCCTCCTGTTCGATCGCGTTGATTATTTCGTCTTGCTCGTCCGCCCGCTCTTGATCCCTTTGATTCATTCGCTCTTGTAGATTCGAAAGTTGTTTACCGAAACGTTCTTCGACCCGGTCTTCCACCGTCTTTGCGGCAATGTTGGCGGCCCCCACGACCTTCCTGCTGATCTTTTGTGAGAAGAAGTTCAGGACCCCGACTAGCGTCAGGGAAGTGCCGACACCCACCGCAAGGTTTTCGAAGACCGCGGGCTTGTACCAATTGGAAGGAATCACAAAAGCCGCACCCAGTACGATGAGTCCTACGGCCAGCGCGATGGAGAACCAGAAGGGATGAAATCCCTCCTGGCTATCCTCGTCAACTTCGTTTGCCATGCCTAGCATCATAGGCACGAACTGCGATCCTCCGGGTTTTAGACTGCACTGAGTTCAGGCTGGTTCGGAATTCAGTGCCGCGTCGATCTTCTGGTGCCAGTGCGCGTCGTAGCCCTCCAGGACGTTGTCGTACTTCTGGTGGAGCACCTGCACGCTGTGCCCGGCCCACATCGCGACCTGCTTGGGCGGGATGCCGGCATAGAGCCTCAGCACAATTCCGGAGTGCCGGAGGTCGTACGCCTTCCGCAGGCGCAGGCTTCCCCGCTCGACGGGCCCGTAGGCGAGATCGCGAGCGGCGAGCAGCACATGCCGGTAGGTGGAACTCTGGATCGGGTTGCCGTTGAGGGTGCGGAACAGCTTCCCGTCCGCGCCGACGCCGAAGCGCCGGATGTGCTCGCGGAGCAGACCGACCAGGCGCGGCGGGATCGGGACGGGCCGGGTCTCGCCAACGCCGCGGTGTTTGAGCTCCTGGCGCTCGTGACGCTCACCAGAGTCCGTCCAGTCCGCGCCGACGTCCGGCTCGGCGGCCTCCAAGACCAGGCGTCCCCAGCCCTGTTCGGGTAGTTCGCACTGATCGCGTTGGAGGGCAACGACTTCCTCCGGCCTCATCATCGCGTGATACATGCAAGCGAAGAACGCGACGAAGCGTGGGCCCTGACCGGCGCCGACGTAGCTCACGGCCGTCAGCAGGTGCTCCACCTGCTGCGTGTTGCCGATCTGCTGGGGCTTGACCACCTTGACGACCTTGAGTTTCTTGGGTGTCTCCCACCGCAGTGTGGACGCGTCGAGCGGGTTGTGCGTCAACAGCTCTTCGGTGATCGCGTACTCAAGCGCGGCGTGCAGGATCACCTTGCGCTTGGCGAAGGTGGCCGCCGACGCCGGTTTCCCGTCGAGCTTGAGCGTGAGGCGATCGAGGACGGACCGGAGCCGGGCAGGCTCGACCGCCGCGCTGATCTTCGGGCAGCGATCCTGGATCCATGCGAGCAGCGCCGCCGTGTCCGCGTCCGGCTCGGCGTCGGTCTTCTTGAATGCCCAGTGGCGCAGCGCTAGACGCACCTGATTGCGCCGCTGTGCGGGCATCTCAGGCAGGAAGGCGACGGTGATGTCGATGAGCATCGACGCGGTGCCGGACCGGCTGTTTCCGCGGTTGCGGCCCCACGCGAACAGTGCGTAGGAGGTCGCGAGGTCGAGCCAGGTCGGCTCGGTCCTGGCTTCCTCCGCGCGGAGCATCGACAGCGGCAGGCCCTTGACGAGGTCGAACGCCTCCCCGCGGTTCATCGCCGCTTGCAGGTCTCCGTTGAACGCCTTAGCCTGGCTCTTGGTGACGTACGACCGGCTGAATGCCTTGGGGTTGGGCGCGACCCGCCAACGACAGTTGTAGCGCTTGGGCCTGGCTTCGCCCCGGTCGCGGATCTTGTAGAGGACGACCTCGTAGCTGGTGGCGTTCACGCATACACCTCCGTGTTGTCGAGCAGGCTTTCCAACCAGCGGTCGAACTCGTCTTCACGGCAGACCACCCGGCCGTTCGGGAGCTTGTAGCAGCGCGGGGTCTTGCCGTAGGCGCGCCACTCCTGCCAGGTCGAGCGGGAGACTCCGAGGATGTCGAGCATCTCGGCGACGCCGAGTAGCCGGGAGCGGTAGTTCGCCTGGCGCGCATTCCGGCGGCGTGCGGCGATGTCTCGGGAGGTTGGGTGCGTCATGCTGCGGCTCCGCTCGTGTGTTGAGATGTGGTTGAGAGTGGTTGGCGGCCTTGGGCACCGGTACGGCGATCCTTGGCGCGGGTGGCGATCGACTCGGCGATCTGGGCAGCGACGTGGTGCTCTTCGGCGGTCCGGTAGCCGAACCCGATCACGGACCAGTCGACGTCCACCAGGACATCCGGCCCGCCCATGTCGAGCTGGTGCTGCGCGATCTGCCAGGCGGCGCGGGTGCCGCGCAGGGCCGCGAAGGTGGTGGAGAACGCCCGCGACTTGGTGAGGAAGTGCCCGCGGTACCCGAGCATGTGCGCCCACCGGTCGAGCCGGAGGTCCGCCAGGTGCGGGGACTCGGCGAGGTGCAGCGCGGTGCGCATCATCGCTTGCGCGTGCGGGCTCGCGCCGGACGCGGCGATGTCCGCTTCGCTCGTGACGGCCTGGTCGATGCCGTCAGTGACGCCGGTCGACTTGGTGGCGTACTTCGCGATGTAGGAGGCGACCCGGCCCGCCTGGACCGAGCCTGGACTGACCGCCTGGACCGTGCCTGGACCGCCGCTGGTCACGGCACCCGCAGACCCGCCTGCGGTTTCCGCAGAACCGGATCGGTCGGCTTGTGCGGTTTCCGCAGACGGGTCGGGCCCGGACCGGTCGGCCGGACCGGTGGCGATGGTCTGGACGTCGAGCTGCCCGCCCCACCGCAGGATCAGGCCGGACCGGTCGGCCCGCTGCGCGTCGACCTCGGTCGCGGTCGCGGCGGCCCGGACCGCCTCAGTCAGGACGGCCACCGTCGCCCAGGCCGGGGGCCGGGAGCCGGGCCCGGTCGGACCGTCGATGCGGACGGCGGCGTGGAAGTGGACTTGCCCGCGCCGCTGGTACTCGGCGACCTTGGCGTAGGACACCTTCATGACCTCGGTCGACTCGCGGATCGTCAAACCGCCGGCATGGGCCAGGGTGCGGCGCAGGCGGCGGGTGAAGTCGGCCCACAGGGCCCCGGCGTGGTTGTTCCACAGCACCGCTGTCTCGTAGTCGTAGGTATCCGGGTCGACCGGCGAGCCGAGCCTGGGGTCGGCCTCGCGGTGCCAGGCCCGGCAGGCGCACGGCCGGTGGCCGGGTCGGGAGTGGACCGGCCCGAACGAGGGCGCGGTGAGCGTCACGAACACGGTGGGCCGGTCCGCGACAGTGGCCGGGACGCCCTTGGGCTCATCGCCGACCAGTCCGGCCCGCACGAGGTGGAACGCATCTTGCTCGTACCGAGCCGAGCAGGACGGGCAAGCGGCGGCGCGGCGGGTGCCGCAACGGACCCACACCGACCGGTCCTCGGCCGTGGTCCGCACCTGGAGGCCGCTGTGCGGCAGGGTCGTCCGGGTGGTCTCGCGGCGCAGGAGCTTGACCGGTCGGGCGCAGCCGCCGACCGCTTGGACGCGGCTGCGCCAGTCGCAGTAGGCCTTGCTGGACTTGAAGGTGGACAACGACTCCCTTGTGGGCCGTTGCCGCGCGGTATCGCGTGCTACCATGGAACCTCAACATTCTGCTTTTCGAGGGGCCAAGCCATGCCGGGCGAGGCCCCTTGTTTCGTATGCGGTTGTGATCGGGCTCGGATCGGTCATGCCGGACCAGTACGAGCGAAAGCCGTACCGGCACACCAGGTGTGGCGTACCGGCACGGCTCGGGATTACTTGCGGGGCAGCAGGGCTTCCCACTGCCAGCGGTAGGCGGCGTCAACGGCGGCGAGCATGCGCCCGGTCTTGGGGAAGACGTCGCGGTCCTCGGGGTCCTGGTTGGCGAGGGTCTTGAGGAAGTCGATGCCGCAGCGCTCGACCGTCGCAGCGGCCAGGGCCGTGATCGTCTCGGGGTCCTCGGCGGCGCGCAGCTCGGCGACCTTGCAGTCCGACAGGTACAGCGCCACCCGCAAGAGGCCCTTCAACTCTGCGGTCATGAAGTTGTAAGACAGGCCCTGCTCTTCGGCTAGGAGCCCCACGGCGAACATCGGCGCGGCGCTCTCGCGACCGGTCAGCACCGAGACGGCGCGGTCCGTGTTCTTGATCGGCGCGGCGGCGTTGCGGACATCCCGCGCCAGGCGGTCCCGCTGCATCTCTTCGCGGTGGAGGGGCGAAACGAACTCGGTCGGCTCGGCGACGCGGGTGCTAACCTGGGTGTGCATGTACAAGCTCCTTCATCGGAGTTCGCCTCGACGGGTGGCAGCCCGTCGGGGCTTTTTCGTGTCCAGGGAACGAGCGGTAAACCTTGCTAAGCTTGAATCTCGTTCAACTCTTGCATTCATGGTATCAGCACAGATTCCATGGATGCAAGAGTTTGGGCGCGAGGAATTCAGGAGGTGCAAGAGTTGAGTGAGTATGCAATACTTGCGGCTATGGCAGGTCCACGGAAACTAGTCCCCACGAGCCAGGCGGCTCGTGAGCTTGACGTGGACCCATCAACCCTCTGGCGTTGGCAGAAGTCCGGCCGCGTGACTCCGAGCTGGGTGACTCCAGGAGGTCAGGCTCGGTGGGACCTCGACCTTCTGCGTCGCCAGCTCGGATTCCCCGACGAAGGAGACCACATGCCGGATGAAGCCACCGCTCCCGAGCCGCAGCCGGTTGTAGCTGCGATCGTGACCAGCGAACTTGGTGTCCTGATCGGGAAGCGGAACGACGGCAAGCCGCCGTGGACCTTCATCGCAGGCGAGATCGAACCTGGAGAGTCGGCCACGCTTGCCGCGGTGCGCGAGGTCAAGGAAGAGACCGGCCTCGATGTAATCGGAGCCGAGCGCGAGATCGGCCGGCGTGTCCACCCGAAGACCGGTCGCACCATGATCTACCTGGCCTGCAAGCCAGTCGACAAGACCGACGTGTACGTCGGTGACGAAGAGGAACTCGCCGAGGTTCGATGGGTCAAGCTCGAAGAGGCGGAAGAGCTGCTTCCGAACCTGTTCGAGCCCGTCATGGTCCACCTGGCAAGGGAACTCGGCTAGAGCGCAGACATCGAAGGGCCCGCGACCACCGGTCGCGGGCCCTCTCTGTGTCCGCCTGCGTTATAGGGGTAGCTGAGGGATAGGGTCGTCCGGCTTCTTCACCTTGATAGTGCGCTTGTGCTTGTTCTTCTCGTAGTCAGCGAGCCAATTCTTCGAGCTCAGCCAGTTCCCGCTATCGGTTTTCTGCGCTCGAAGTCGTCCGCGTTCGGCGGCTGCGCGAAGTGCCGTGACGGTGATGCCCGCATCCTCGTCGGCCAGGCTAGCCAGCGGCACCAGCCGAGACGGCCCTGCCACGGCAGGAACGACGAAGCGGTAGAGATTGTTTGTGACAGCTCGAGCGATGAGTTCACCCATGGGTCCGCAGTCGCCCTTGTCCGCCTTGCGCATCGCATTGAGGTACTTCTTGCGCTCGTTCTTGAACACGATCGCTGGCGGGTAGCCGAGCCGCACAAGGAGCAGATTGAGCAGCAGCCTGCCGGTACGACCGTTGCCGTCGAGGAACGGGTGAATTTGCTCAAAGTCGTTGTGCGCCTTGGCCAGACGTTCGGGGAATGGAACTCCATCTGACTCTCGGAGCTGTTTGACGTCCTCCACCCAATCGGTCATTCGGTGGCCGACCTCGGGAAACGGTGGCGGGGTCATCCCTTCAGGGAAAGGCTGGATGTCGTGCTCTCGCCAGTTTCCGGGCGTCTCCTTCGGAGTCGCCTGAGGATGAGGTGCCACGTTCCAGACTGGTGTCATCACCTCGTAGTGGACCTTGCGAACTTCCTGGATGCTCAGCAGCTCCCCGTTGGTCCAGTCCCCTGGCTCCAATGCCTGGCCGTAGACCCACTTGGCCGCGGCACCGTAGCCGACGACCTCCATGTACTCGCTCAGGTCCTTGGACCCAACGGCGCGCCCCTCCTCGAGCAGCTTCTTCACCTCGTTGAGGACCAGTGTGTTGCCCTCGAGGGCCGTGGAGTGGTGGGCCTCTTGGTGCCACAGCTCATCCCAAATCGCCTCTGCCTCAACGGGCGTTGGGAGACCTCCCAGTCTCGTGCGGAGGTCAGTTATCGCTTCCTCGAGACGGTCGTAGACCGTCTGCCTGGAGGGGCGTCCGCGTGTCATGAGATTGAGGCTGCCTTCCGAAGCGTGGTTCACAAGTTCCGCTGAAGTTGTCGTGCTTACCCGCAGATAATCCCAACACAACAACTCGGCCTTACCTTAGCTCAAGTTGTTGTGTTGGATTTAAAGTAGCCCTCGTTCAACAACTTCTACCGACGTGTTCTACCGGCTTGATCCACCGGCCTGTTCTACCCACTTGTTCTACCGACCCCAGGGACCCGGCTTGTGTCCAAACTTTCTCTACTTGGTCAAGGCGCGCTGCGCGCGCTTGTCGCTGGCACCGCGCCGCCTTGCTCAGGCCAACGCCGGAGCGAAGGTGCCAGCGGTTGCGGCTCACCCGAGCCACCCGGCCCCTATGGGGGGTCGGCTTGCGGCTCACCTGAGCCGAGTAATCAGACTGTCCGGCATCAAACGGACAGCTCTGAGCCGAACCGTGAGCCGCAGATCGGTCTCGTGAGCCGTAACCTGAGCCGCAAAACCGCGGCCGCTGAGCCGCTGAACCGGGGCCGGAGTGCCCGCCTGGCATCCGCGCTCCAGCAGGCTGAAACAGGCGGGAATAGCAGCGCCCGGGACCCTCTGAGATGCCCTCAGCGGCGCGAATCCGATGATCCCGCGAATCGGTGTACTAGCGGCTAGCGGGCAGCTCAGCGGCGACTTGAGCCGCTAACTCAGCTGCTAGCGCTAGCAGGAGAGCCCGCTATCGGTAGCAGCCAATTCTGAGCCGCCAGGCGGGCGGGAATCTGGCGTTCCCCGGCTGGTCCACGGCTGGTCCATGAGCAGCCGCCTACGGTCGTACTCAGCCGGACACAGCCGTACACGCCAAAACGCCCACCTAGCGGCGTATTGCCTGCTAGATGGGCGTTGAAAGGCTTGTGCCTGTGGAGCCGCCTAACGGAATCGAACCGTTGACCTATTCATTACGAGTGAATCGCTCTGCCGACTGAGCTAAGGCGGCTGGGTCCCCCACGCACCCGCCAGAGCCCGCTTATCCTTGCTGCCTTCCGGCCCTGGGGAGGTTCACAAGATGACGCCGCATGAGGGACGGGCAATAGCGTACCTCACCGAACCCGCTCCCCCAAGCCGGGAGACACCCAGGGGTCACCGAGGTCACCCCTCTTTACCCGCTGTTCGTTGCCCGCCATGGTCCGGTAAGCTTCCCGGCGGAGGATTCGCATAGTGGCCTAGTGCGCTCGCTTGGAAAGCGGGTTGGGTGTTAAAGCCCTCAGGGGTTCGAATCCCCTATCCTCCGCAAACGGACAGACAGAACATATATGCTGTTCAAGTTAGCGAAGGCTAGTATCCTGGCGCGCCGTGCATGCACGGCGCGCCAGCGCCGTATCCACGCGGACAGCGACGTACAGTCGAAACTTCCGAGCCCTTCACCGCCCAATGACGCAACCCGCGGGAGCCACAATGGCGCGAAGGATGCAATACAAGATCACGGTCACGGGCCCGATGCGTGATCCGCTCCCGGTGCATCTGATCGCAAGCGTGCTCCTCGACTGCGTCGCGGAAACACCCCCAGCAGGGAAGACCTCGGAGCCGTGTCAGGAGCTGCGGGGTGAATGCTTCTGCGACACTGCTGGAAACGCCACCAAAGACCCCGGAACGGACGCCGAAGCGTCCGGTTGCTGACCTGATGCCTCCACACCGCGTCTGCCGGCGATCGGAAGGCCGAAAGGGTGGCAGCCTCAAGCCGCCGAGGGGAAGCCAGGAGTGGGTCTGTCAAGATCTCAGGCTGCCGTTGCGCCTGGATCGTTCCTTGGACGGGACTCAGGTATGGCCGTAACTCCTCGAGGCGTTGCAGCTCTGTCGCTTGGTGGTCACCCGCTGCGTTCAGCCCATCGATGATGCGTCTCCACCTAGTGACCTGGTCAGGGGCCATGTCCTCGCGGGAATACATGCGTTTCAACCAATCGGTGAGGTACCAACAACGGCCGGCGATGTTGCGATAAGCGTCGTGGGCCAGCTGCTCTGCCCAGGTGAGGCCGGTAGTACGTTGCCATGTGAGGGAGGCACATTTCGCGAGTTGTGCGAGGGCGTCAAGTGCCTTGGGTTCGCCGTGCGCGATCGGTATCCAGCGGTTGACGAGGTCTGCGAGAGCATCGGGATCGATCCAGCTCGCGCGGGCGTGGGCCAAGGTCGCGTCGATATCGGTGTCGCTGGTTTTGATCTGGGGCGCGGGTAGGAGAGCTGCAATGGCGTAGTCGCGCCAGTTGTAGTCGCCGCGCAGGCCGTTTTCGTCGTCGATGGCGTCGAGCGCGGTCGCCATCGCGGGGGGCCACACGTGGTTCAGGTGTGCGCGGAGCTCATCGCTGTAAGTGAACAAGGTGGCCATGGCCTCGAAGAGGCCGTGCATGGCGTGCGGGTTCGCCGAGAACTGTTGGACATGCGCGTGTAGGGGACTCGGATTTCCCTGGATGGCGAGTTCGGTGAGGACGCGGACGGCGTGGATGTGGGACCGGTTGTTGTAGCCTACTTCGGTCCAGTGGTCAGCGGCCCGGGCGTGTGCGGCGAGTAGGGCTTCGGCGAGCTGGCTCGCCTCACCAGCGATACAGCTGCCGCTGGCCGCGGCACTGGTGGTGGCGATCAGGGCTGGAATCAGCCTGGGGACGTTGAACCGCTCAGCAGGGACTTGCGCGAGTGTCTGCTCGTAGGGGCGGTTGAGGTGGGCATCTGCGCGGCTGCCTGTGTGGGGGTCCCAGTTGCCGTAGCAGCAGTCCCGGACGCCTGCTTCGATTGCAGCGAAGGCGGCCTTGTGGCGACACACCGCAGTTTCCGGGCTTTCGTTGCACGGAGCCGACCAGACCCGTGCGACCGCGTACGCGAAGACGAGCCGGACTTCATCGAAGTAGCTGGTCGCGCTGCACTCCATCCCTTCAACGATCTGGTGCGTATCGAGCTGCCGCTCGGTATCGACTGCAAGCAGTGCGGGAAGCCCGATCGCGGCAGATCGATCAGCACCGAACTCATACGTGGTGGAGGCGTGATAGCGACTACCTTGATCCTGCTGCGCGGCTGCTTGAGCGAGCACCGTGACAGCCCACCGAAGTTCATCGGACGGAAGCTCGATCCGCCCGCTGACATTCGCGACTGCTGCGGTAGCTGCCACGGCCGCGATCGGGTCCATTGGGCTCAGGACGCCGTCAGGCGGGTCGAGCATGAATGCCTGCGCCACAGCGATGTCAGCGAGCAGGGTGTCGACCGTCCCAGAACGATCGAGCGAGGTCGCGTAGGAGTTCTGCAAACGGTATGCCTCGGAGGTTCGAGCACTCGCTTCCGTTGCCGGCCGCAGGATGGTTGCCACGGACTCGGGCGGCTCGCACTCGACAACGATCCCTCCCTCAGCCCTGTAGTACCGGTGGTTCTCTGGGCGGAGGACGGCTGCCCAGTTCTCCACCGTGGCGAGGAAGTGTTCGGCCTCATCGACATCGGCATCCTCGGGAACGAATACTTGGGCCCGGCGCACCATCTCGTCTGCAACAGCGGCGAGTTCGTCGAGCCGAGCCTGATCGCGAGCAGCTGAGGCTTTCACTGTGGCTTCCAAGGCGACATCTCGCAGGGTTGATCGGCGATATTGCCGGCCAACCAGATTGGCGTCATCAGGCCCCTGGACGTGAATGGTTCCCTCGTGAGCGAATCGTTCGAACTCCGCTTCCCACACGGCAGGTTGGCGCAGCCAGACGTCGATGAGCGAACCGGCCTGCGTCCGGTGTCGGACGTAGAGACCCACGACCAAAGCGGGCATGGCTACGTTGTGGCACTCGCGCATCAGCAGTTCTGCCACCAGGTGCAGTGGCATGTTGTATTCGGCTACAAGCTGGTCGGCGAAGCGCTCAACCGCCAGCAGTGCGCTCATGCAAGGGTAGGGGCCAACGGTCGACCCGCGATACCAGGACCACACGTGCCCATCGCCTACACAGTGTCGGGTGCCGACGCCGGGAAGGTCGAGCGGAAGTCCCGGCATCTCCTCGAGCGGCAAGGTGTCCGGATGATGGCCGCGGACGCGGATCGCTGCCGCATGGTCCAGCATTCGATTGATCATCGCAAGAGTGGGCACCGGACGGGCTACAAGCAGCTGCCAGAATGGACCGAAGTACCGACCCGCCATCGGAGCACCGAAGCCGCCGTAGCGGCTGTGGCCGCGAATACCCTCCTCAAGGGCGCCGTCGTACCATCCGCCTTCAGCTTTGACCGGATCGTACTGCTCTATGTAGTAGGACTCGGTGGTGTCCAGCAGCAGGTCAGGGTGATACCTCGCCATCATCACCACGGCCCAAGGGTTCTCGACGACGGCCGAAAGGTCAAAGCCCCGTTCGGCGCAGGCACGCTCGACGTGCGCCTGGGCGCGTTCGTCGAGATCGGGACCGAGCATCGCCAGCGCTTCCAGCACGAACTCGTCCTTCTGATCCGTTACGGTGTCGAGAATGCGGTCGCGGACGCGCTGGCGGAGCGAGATCGAAGCTCCCGTGTCGCTGGTAGCAAGCCCTCGCAGCCACATCAGGACCAGCTTCTGAACAGATTCCTCGAGCTGCCAATCGAACTGGTCCTGTTCGTGCGTGTGGTCGCGAAGGAACAGCAGTTCAACGAGGGGTGCGAAGACCACCGGGTCAGCTACCTCTCCGGTGGCATAGCGCTGCATGGCCAATCGAATCACCTGCCGCAGTCCGGTGAATTCGGCTGCGGTCAGGTCGGGCCAAGCTGCTTCGAGGGTCTCCTTGGCGGTTCCGAGTGTGAGTGCCGCCTCCAGAGGAACTTCCGACCATCGAGCACCGTGGCCCGGCGCAATCTGGTCGAATTCGGCCTGTAGGTCTCGGAGCGCTCGCTGCGCGTCGGCGGCTTCGAGCAGTCGCGTCTGGCAAGCGATGCGGGCGGCGCGAATCGACCAGCGGGGCGCCGCGGCCTCGGCTAGGAGATTCAGTTGCCCAGCAAGGACATAGGTCAGGGCCATATCGCGAACCAGGTCACTCGCGAACTGCACAGGCTGATTCCAAGTTCTCGCGGGATTGACGGGCGCAAGCAACCCGTCGGAGCGCAGCGACGGTAGCGCATCTGGATCTGGAGACGTGGGATGGTTTGGCAGCAGCTCGCGGGAGGCCAGCGTCCTCAATGCCTGGTCGCGAGCATCTGGCGAGGGCCGACCTTGATCCCACCGTTCGCCCTGCCGTACGAGCTGGCCCCACACCGTGTTGAACAGATGCGCCTCGGAAACGGCGCCATCGGGCACGGCGGCGTCCGGGCCGGCCCGAAGCAGCATCTCGACGAGACCGAGCCTGGCAAACAGCCAGCGCGCCCGCTCGTCATCGGCCCACCGGCCCAGTACCGGAAAACGCTCGATCAACTGCTTGACCTCGATCGGGTCAAGAACTGGGATGCTGCATTGGCGAACGTGAGCCTGGTCCGCCCCGTCCGGCACCGCTTCACCGCCGAACACCTGCCTGAGTATTTCCTCGACCAAGCTGGCTCCATCAGCTCTGGTCACTGCTATCAGACCAAGACCGGCAGCCGCAGCCGCTCGTGCGAGCGCCTTCAGCATCCGATCGCGGCCTTCCAAGACCGACTCGGCGCCATCGATCACCAACAAGCGTCCCCCGCCGACGGCGGAGGCACCCAGAACACTAGAGAGGCGAGCTTGCAGCCGTGCTTCGAACTCGTCCAAGCTAGTGGGCAGATGTCGCAGGTTGAGAACAGTCACTGCGACCTGGGCCTCGCGCATCCGGCGTGCTTCACGGACGACCAGGGCCGACTTACCAACATCAGGTTCTCCAGTGACCACGAGGGCTGAACCTTCAGTTCCAGCTGTGGCCATCGCTTTCGTCACGGCTTCGCTGACCGCAGTACGAGGAAGCTCGAGGCGGTGTGCGTTGTTGCCCATGCTGAATCGGACGTCGCTTTCAGCGTCCTCGGACAACGAGTCCAGAGCCCTCCAAGCCGCAGCGTACGTAGGGTTTCGATCGACCACTACGCCCTGCAAGTCTCGGCGCAGCGACGTCTCAGCAACCCGGGCCTCGGCCGGCGCATAACGATCCGAAAGCTCCTCGAGCCTTGCGAAGAGCGCGTCGGCCCTGTCCACCGACCCGTCGGGCACGATGGCGCGAAGGCGGCGCACCGTCTCGGTGCGGTCAGATCCGTCCACACCTTCGAGACGAAGGTCAAGCACCGAAAGTTGGTGGAGCACCCGCCAGGTCAGCTCCCCCGCTGTGCACTCAGTCGTCACCTTCGGATCGGACGCTGCCTCGCCGACGAGGGTATCGACAGCATCCAACCGCGAGCGGACCTTCGCGTTTGTGCTACCTGGCCGCTTGACCGCGGCACGGAACGATGCCTCGTCAGGCGCCTCGCGGGCGAATCGGGCCAGCTCATGCAGTTGCTTGGCCGCAGGATTCCAGCCCGCGACCGCAAGCGCGAGCCTCCAGTGCCCTGAACGGACCTTTGCCCAATGCTCGGTGACGATGCGCAGATACGACACCAGCAACTCAGCTGATGCAGTATCACTTGCAGTTAGCCCCGGGTTCCGGCGAACCCCAATCGACAAGCACCGCTCAGAACCATCCGGGGCGCGACCGATCACCACAAGGTCATCAACCGGGCTCGACAAGCTGGCCTGGAAGAGAATCGCCTCCGGTACTACGTCGTCGCCCAGGGCCGCCACCGGGTCGCTCAACAGAAGGGAAGCAAGGAGCACCGCCCCGTAGCGGTGCTCC
The DNA here is from genome assembly GCF_004912275.1 of Glycomyces buryatensis. Lineage (GTDB taxonomy): Bacteria > Actinomycetota > Actinomycetes > Mycobacteriales > Micromonosporaceae > Glycomyces > Glycomyces buryatensis. The sequence continues at coordinate 42,547 of NZ_STGY01000047.1, read as the reverse complement.
AAGACCGTCCCACCTCCACCCGTTGAGTACGAACTCGCACCCGTTGCAGCCTTCTGACCGTTTGACATCTTCCCAGGGTATTGCAGTACCCCGACGGTCAGCCATCAACGGTTCAGACCGACGTTGCCGACCGAAAACTCTGCCAAAGCCCCGATGCGAGCCCAGGAAGGATCAAGTCGACCAGGCGATCCAGAAACTCAACAGCCGTGGGAGTTCAAGTGCTCAACCTGCCAGTCAGCGACAGGCTGCCCCCTACCCTCGGCGTGCACCAGCCTTGCGAATGTTGCCCTGGACGCTTGAGAGCCCGATGCCGTACTGCTCGGCGAGGTCGGTCTGACGGGTCCCGGCGAGGAACTCCTCGATGAGCTCCTGTCGGTCGGCTGGGGTGAGTCGTTTGCTCAACGGGCGCGGCGCCGGAAGCCCGCGCCGTCTCTCCCCGTCTACGGCCCCATCGATGCCCCTGCCCGGTTTGACCTCTTCAACCAACCTCTTGCACAGACCGTCTACCTGCGCAAACCTGTTCGAAAAATCCTTCAGTAGCTCCGCCAATAGGAAAAAGAAACGCCGGAGCTCACGCTCCGGCGTTTTTGTATGCCCTCAAATCGGCCCGCCACAAGGCCGGGCCGCACGGGACTGGGCTACCGCTCCAGGTAGGCGGCGAGGTTCGCGAGTGAGGAGGCCAGTCCGGCGGCGTGGTCCTCGGCCGAGATGCCGGGCGGGACGTCGTCGGCGCGGATCGCGACCCGCGAGCCCCCACTGATCGGGGTGACGCTCCACGTCATGGTCATCGTGCCGGCGAAGGCGGCATCGTCCGAGACGAAGTCGATCTCCTGCACGACCTTCTCGCCGGGGACGAGATCGATGAAACGAGCCTCGACAATGTCCGAATCGACGGTGGCCTTACCCGAGGCGCCGGAGGCGTCGTCGTAGGTCAGCACCAGGCGGTACGACCCGCCCGGTCGGGCGTCGAACCGCTCGAAGCGGCCGCTCATCCCCTCGGGCGGCAACCACGCCGCGAGCGCGTCGGGGTCGACGAACGCGGCATAGACCCGCTCGGTGGACGCCGCGATGTCCCTGGATGCCTGGTCGGTCCTCGCCATAGGAAGCACCGTAGCGCCGAGGACCGACAAGATCCACCGTCCGCCAATGAACAGACCGAGGATTCGGCGGTTCGCGGCAATGCCAACCGATCTTCCTGGCGCGCGAGGAGGTGCCTCACCGGCCGAGGGGCCTTTCCATAGCGCCAATCGGCGGTTGGAGACCCAGGAGCTCGTGCGGGACACTGCTCGGCTAGAAGCTCACTTCCCATTGCGTGATCTCGGGCATTTCGCGAAGTTGGTAGATGTCCCCACTGCTGTGCTCGATCAGTTCGCCGGCCGGCGTGAAGAGCACCTTGATCTCGCGGGCGTCAGCGGGGACCTCGAACACCACGGTGTGCGTCTCACCGTTGGATTCGGTCGCGGACGGGTGGGTGCTCCAGTCGAGCGGTTGAACGGGCTGCTGCTCACCCGTGAACGCCACCATCGACTTCTCGGGGTCGAGTGTCCAAGTGGTCTTGTCATAGACGTCATCGCCGGTGCATCACCAGAACTCGATCGTGATGAGGGCCGAACCCTCGGGGGTCCAACCGAAATCGTCGGACCACACCGAGCGCGTGATTTCCGCCAGATTGGAGGCGCAGTCCATCGTCCATGTGTCGTTCTCGCTCGAGAACTGCAAGTCCACGTATCTGAACGCGTCCGTCCTCTCGGTCCACAGGCCCAGGCCGTTGTAATAGGCGGCCACCGGATCGATCTGCTCACCGGTTCGCAGGTCCAAGCCCTGGGCACGACCCTCGTCCTCGATCCACAACACCGCGTCCTCGCCGGTGGGGACGACTACTGCCAGATGACCTCCGTGCATCGGCGGTTCGGCGAGGTCGATTCGTTCAGGTCCAGCCTCGATCCACGTGTTCACCGGGCCCGGCCCGACCTCAGAACTGTAGGTATGGGCATGGGCGATCTGGTTGAGGAGGAGCTCGGTGCCTTCGGCGAGCAGGGGGATGTCGGGCAGCAGCTCGGACTGCCCGGTCTCGGTGAAGTGGCAGAGGAAGGAGATCGAGAAGTGCGGGCCCATCAGGTCCGCGCCGTTCTCCAAGAGGCGCGCCTCATCTCCTTCGTCGCACCAGTGGTCGTGTCTCGGACCGGTGAAAACCTCATAGAGATCAGCGGTTCGGGGAGGTTCGACCTGGGTACAGGCTGCGGTGATCGTCGCGAGGGCAGCGAATGCGATGAGGGCAGGGGTCATGCGTCTGTTCAGGAGGGGCACGCGGTGATCCTATAAGCGAATGCTACGAGGCCTCAATAGACTGCCAGTCGATGCAGTGGTGACCGGCCGCGATCGCAGTCATCGTCTGCGGCATCTACCCCAAAATCCGCCGGGTGTCGCGATCGGCGGAGAACCAGTCGGTCCCGCCACTCGTCGACGGCCAAAACGCCGGAGCTCACGCTCCGGCGTTTTTCGTGCGGGTCCCGAGCAGGGCCTCCGCCGTCAGGCCGGGCCGGTCGGGTCCGTGTCGGCTTCGGCGGTCTCGGTGATCACCCATGCGTGGTAGGCGGGGTTGACCGCCATGACCGGGAATGCCAGGACGCAAGGCACGTCGTACGGATGCAGCGCCTTGACCCGCAGGACGATCACCGGCACCAGCGAGGCGCGGGTGTGGAAGCAGACCCGCTCCTCCACTTGGTGGTCGACGCCGCCGTTCCAGCGGAACGTCGAACGGATCGGGTCGACGCGCTGCGCGCACGCGACCAGCCGCTCGTTCACCAGGTCCTCGGCCATCTGCTGCATGAGACTGGTGCGGGGGCCGGTGACCACCACTTCGCAGATCGGTTCGAGTGCGGTTGCCTCTGCCATGGCCGCTGCTCCTCTCGTCTTCGTCAAGGAAGCGAGCGGGACGGAACCCGCAGGTCCCGTCCCGTCACGCTATTCGCTTATCCGCCTGCGGTTCAGGCGCCACCCTCGCCGGCCATGCCTCCGCGGGGCCCGGCGCCCGGGCTCTTCGGCGGCATCGTGCCGGTTCCGGCTCCCGGGCTCTTGGGAGCCCGCTCGCCGGCCAGCTCGGCCGGGGGCGTGTCCGGCACCCCGGCGGGCTTGTCGGCCCCCCGGAACGTCAGGTGGGCGTTCTCGACGTCCTTCGGGTCGCCTTCGACGTCCACGAGGATGATCTGCCCGGCCGTGAACTCGTTGAAGAGGATCTTCTCCGAGAGCGTGTCCTCGATCTCGCGCTGGATCGTCCGACGCAGCGGCCGCGCCCCGAGCACCGGGTCGTAGCCCTTGTGCCCCAGGTACAGCTTCGAGTTGTCGGTGAGCTCCAGGGCCATGTCGCGGTTGGCGAGCTGGTCCTCGATGCGCTTGACCATGAGGTCGACGATCTCGACGATCTCGGGCTCGGCGAGCTTCGGGAACACGATCGTGTCGTCGATGCGGTTGAGGAACTCCGGCCTGAAGTGGTTCTTCAGCTCGTCGGAGACCTTCTCCTTCATCCGCTCGTAGTCGTTCTCGGCCTCGTCGCCGGACTGGAAGCCCAGCGTCACGGCCTTGCCGACGTCGCGCGAACCGAGGTTCGTCGTCAGGATGATCACCGTGTTCTTGAAGTCCACGATGCGGCCCTGGCCGTCGGTCAGGCGCCCGTCCTCCAGGATCTGCAGGAGCGTGTTGAACACGTCCGGGTGGGCCTTCTCGATCTCGTCGAACAGGACCACGCTGAAGGGCTTGCGGCGGACCTTCTCGGTGAGCTGCCCGCCCTCGTCGTAACCGACGTAGCCGGGAGGCGCACCGACCAGGCGCGAAACCGTGTAGCGGTCGTGGAACTCGGACATGTCCAGCTGGATGAGCGAGTCCTCCGAGCCGAACAGGAACTCCGCGAGGGCCTTGGCCAGCTCGGTCTTACCGACACCGGACGGACCGGCGAAGATGAACGAGCCCGACGGGCGCTTGGGGTCCTTCAGACCGGCGCGGGTACGGCGGATGGCCTGGCTGACGGCCTTGACGGCGTCCTTCTGGCCGATGATCCGCTTGTGCAGCTCGTCCTCCATGCGGAGCAGACGCGAGGTCTCCTCCTCGGTGAGCTTGTACACCGGGATACCGGTCCAGTTCGCGAGGACCTCGGAGATCATCTCCTCGTCGACCTCGGTGACCTGGTCCAGGTCGCCGGCCTTCCACTCCTGCTCACGCTTGGTGCGCTTGTCGTGGAGGCGCTTCTCGGCGTCGCGCAGGCGCGCGGCGGCCTCGAAGTCCTGGGCGTCGATCGCCGACTCCTTCTGGCGCCTGGTCTCCGCGATCTCCTCGTCGATCTCGCGGAGGTCCGGCGGTGCGGTCATGCGGCGGATGCGCATTCTCGCGCCGGCCTCGTCGATCAGGTCGATCGCCTTGTCCGGCAGGAAGCGGTCCGAGATGTACCGGTCCGCCAGCGTCGCGGCCTGGACCAGCGCGCCGTCGGTGATCGAGACGCGGTGGTGCGCCTCGTAGCGGTCCCGCAGGCCCTTGAGTATCTCGATGGTGTGGGCCAGGCTCGGCTCGGCCACCTGGATCGGCTGGAAGCGGCGCTCGAGAGCGGCGTCCTTCTCCAGGTACTTGCGGTACTCGTCCAGCGTGGTCGCACCGATCGTCTGGAGCTCGCCGCGGGCCAGCATCGGCTTGAGGATCGAGGCGGCGTCGATCGCGCCCTCGGCGGCACCGGCACCGACGAGCGTGTGGATCTCGTCGATGAACAGGATGATGTCGCCGCGGGTCTTGATCTCCTTGAGCACCTTCTTCAGGCGCTCCTCAAAGTCACCGCGGTAGCGGGAGCCGGCCACGAGGGCACCGAGGTCCAGCGTGTACAGCTGCTTGTCCTTGAGCGTCTCGGGGACCTCGCCCTTGGTGATCGCCTGCGCCAGGCCCTCGACGGCGGCGGTCTTGCCGACGCCGGGCTCGCCGATGAGCACCGGGTTGTTCTTGGTGCGGCGGGAGAGGACCTGCATGACGCGTTCGATCTCGCGCTGACGGCCGATGACCGGGTCGAGCTTGCCGTCCCGGGCGGCCTGAGTCAGGTTGCGGCCGAACTGATCCAAAACGAGCGAGCCGGACTGCTGGGCCTCGGTCGAGGTGCCACCGGCGGTCGCGCCGGCGGGCTCCTTGCCCTGGTATCCAGAGAGCAGCTGCAGCACCTGCTGGCGGACCCGGTTCAGGTCGGCGCCGAGCTTGATGAGCACCTGCGCGGCCACGCCCTCGCCTTCGCGAATCAGGCCGAGCAGAATGTGTTCGGTGCCAATGTAGTTGTGGCCCAACTGCAGTGCCTCACGCAGGCTCAGTTCGAGCACCTTCTTCGCCCGCGGGGTGAAGGGGATGTGCCCGGAGGGGGCCTGCTGGCCCTGCCCGATGATCTCTTCGACCTGCTGACGGACGCCTTCGAGGGAGATGCCGAGGCTCTCCAGGGCTTTCGCCGCCACGCCCTCGCCCTCATGAATGAGGCCGAGCAGGATGTGTTCCGTCCCGATGTAGTTGTGGTTGAGCATCCTGGCTTCTTCTTGAGCCAGGACGACCACGCGCCGGGCACGGTCGGTAAACCGTTCAAACATGCGCTTCTGCTCCTCGCGTCCGCCGCTACTTGTCGTCAATACTGGTCGTGGCTTGCAAAACCCTGTGGGTACACCTTATCTCCCGAGCTGTCCGGCAACGGGTGCCACGTGGGTGACAACAAGCGTGCACCTTAGGCCATTCCCAGAGAGAAAACGTTCGCTCTGAGCGCAATGCCAGGTCCGCTCGTGACCCCGTCCGTCCAAGGCCCCGGTGGGCCGCCGGGAAATCCCCTCGATAACGATCATGCCCTGCGCCTATGAGACTTCGCGAAACCACCGGACCGATGGAACGGTGCGGGGCCCTTCGATTGAGTTTCCACATCGAGCCCAAACGAAACACCCGCGCGGGCGCGGGTCCGTTCACCGGACACCCCCTAGGCGAAATCGGGGCCGGGGAGGTGGGCCGGGCCGTCCTCAGTGAGGGCCGCGGGCGAGGCGAAAGCGAAGCGCCCGCACCCTGCCGGGTACGGGCGTTCAGAGGATCAAAAATTCGCCGGTCGCTCAGTGCGCCTCGTTGTACTCCTCGACGATGGCCTGAGGAATACGGCCACGCGGGGAGACATTCTTGCCGTTGCGCTCGGCCCACTCGCGGATGGCCTTGTTCTGCTCACGGTCAACGGCCATACGGCGGGTGGAAGCGCCGCGCGCCGGTCCCCGGACTACACCCACGGTGTATCGACCCAATCGCGTCCCAGCCTCCTGGAATTTCGCCAGGGCTTCACGCAGTTCATTGGCATGCGTGGCAGAAAGGTCGATCTCGTAGGCCTGTCCGTCGATAGCGAATTTGACGGTCTCCTCAGCCTTGCTGCCGTCGATATCGTCGATCAGGATGACCTGTGTCTTCTTCGCCATGGCAAATTCCTCTCGATCCGACCGAAGCGACGAACGCTTACCGGCACTGCCTTTGCTACTAGTGCCAGAGCATATACGAGTCCCTTAGAGATGCGAAAGAGGGTGGCCAGAACTGAATCAACGCAGCACCCGGAACGTCCAGGTACTGCGTTGATTCAAGACGCCGCTCGAAGCCGCGTTCTCGCCGTTTATTTCTTACTATTCGGGTTTCACCAGCGGGAAGAGGATGGTCTCTCGGATACCGAGTCCGGTGAGCGCCATAAGCAACCGATCGATTCCCATGCCCATGCCGCCGCTCGGCGGCATTCCGTATTCCATCGCGCGCAGGAAATCCTCATCCACGGTCATGGCCTCGACGTCGCCCTTCGCGGCCAGTCTGGCCTGCGCCTCCAGGCGCTCGCGCTGGATGACCGGGTCGACCAGCTCCGAATAGCCGGTGGCCAGTTCGAAACCGCGAACGTAAAGATCCCATTTCTCGGCCAGTCCCGACTCCGTGCGGTGACCCCGGGTGAGCGGCGAGGTGTCCTCGGGGTAGTCGTAAACGAAGGTGGGAGCGTGGAGGTCGTCGACCACCAGGTGCTCGAACAATTCCTCGGCCAGTTTCCCGTGGCCCCACAACGGGTCGACTCCGAGCTCGACTTTCTCGGCGTAGGCCCGCAACTGGTCCAGGGAAGTGTCGACGGTCACGGTTTCTCCGAGCGCTTCGGAAAGGGAGCCGAAGAGGGTGATCTCGTTCCAATCCCCGCCCAGGTCGTAGGAGGTCCCGTCGGCCAGCTCGACCGTCTCCGAACCGAACGCGGAGCGCGCCGCCCCTTGAATGAGCGACTTGGTCAACTCACCGATCGTGCGGTAGTCGCCGTAGGCCTGATAGGCCTCCAGCATCGCAAACTCGGGAGAATGCGACGAGTCGGCGCCCTCGTTGCGGAAGTTCCGGTTGATCTCGAATACGCGATCGATGCCTCCGACTACGCACCGTTTCAAATACAACTCGGGCGCGATGCGCATGTACAGGTCGATGTCATAGGCGTTCATATGCGTCATGAACGGCCGGGCGGTCGCGCCGCCGGGCTGGACCTGCATCATCGGGGTCTCGACTTCGATGAAGTCGCGCTCGTCGAGTTGTTCGCGAATCGAGCGGACGACGGCGGAGCGATTGCGCGCGTTGGCGCGGGCCTCGGGGCGCACGATCAGGTCGACGTAGCGCTGGCGGACCCGGGTCTCCTCGGCGAGCGGCTTGTGCGCCACCGGAAGCGGGCGGAGGGCCTTGGCGGTGATCGCGAAGGAGTCGGCCATGACCGACAGCTCGCCGCGCTTGGAGGTGACGACCTCGCCGGTGACGCCGAGGTGGTCGCCGATGTCGACCAGGCGCTTCCACTCGTCGAGCGCTTCCTTGCCGACCTTGCCCTGGGAGACCATGACCTGGAATTCGGTGCCGTCGCCGTCGCGCAGGCGGGCGAAGCAGAGCTTGCCGGCGGTGCGGGTGAAGATGACGCGGCCGGTGGTGGAGGCGGTCACCCCGGAGGACTCGCCCTCGGGAAGCTCGGCGAACTGCTCCCGCAGCTCGGCCAGGGAGTGGGTGCGCGGGTAGCCGAGCGGGTACGGCTGCTTGCCTTCCGCGAGGAGGGCGGCGCGCTTCTCGCGCCGGATCTTCATCTGCTCGGGAAGGTCTGGGCCGCTGTCAATGGTCTGCTCGTGCTCGGTCACGTCTTACAGGGTAAATGCCGCCACCACGAGTCAGCATGCGACTTTCCTCGCACCGCCGCGCATCACACGCCCGTCGGTACCCGGGATCGAGTGTGTCGGGACGAAGTCCCCCCCGATTCGATAGTGCCCGGCGGGTGCGACGTTCTAGTCGGCGGCCCGAGTCGGCTGTGCGGGGACCGAGGCCGGGAGTTCGATGGCGAAGGCCGGGTAGCCCACCACCCGTTCGGGGTCCCCTCCGGTGTCCGCGGACGTGGCCAGGGCGAGTTGCCTTGGGCGCCTTCCGGTCGCGTCGGCCCAGGCCACGGTTCCGCGCAGGGCGAACACGCCGCAGGCGTGGGACGTGGAGATCTCGCGGGGACGCAGCCCCTTGATCGCCTCCGCCGTCTTGGCGTCGATGCGCCGGGCCGTCTCCTGGTCGTTGTAGTGCGACAGGTCGGTCGAGCACAGCAGGACCGTGCCCTCGCCGCCCTCCGCCAGCAGCGCCGCGACGACTCGCGCGGTGTCCGGCGACTGGCTCATGCCGCAGGCCACTGGCACCACTTCGATGTCGTCGCCGAGCGCGACCTGCAAGAACGGCAGCTGCACCTCCAGCGAATGCTCCGACTCGTGCGGCAGCCGCGAGGATCCGACGACCCCGGTCTCGGCGGCGTGCACGTCGCCCAGCGGGGTCTGCCAAGCGGTGTACGGGGCGGCCGCATGGCCGCGCAGCGGATGGGAGTGCGAAGGGCCGACCAGCACCACGCGGCGAATTCGATCGCGGTGGGCGGCCAGCCGGGCGTACACCTGGGCGGCGACGGGCCCCGAATAGCGGTATCCGGCGTGCGGGACGATATAGGCCGCGGCGAGCGGTTCGTCGCCCACGGGAACGGCGTCGAGCAAGTCGGTGATCGACTCGCGCAGCCGCTTCGCGTGGGCCGGGTAGAACCGGCCCGCTACGGCCGGTGGACGGATGAGGTCTGATTTGGTCGGTGGCATCGCAAGGTCTTCCGGGTCATGGTTCCTGATGTTTGTGTGACGGCGCGGCGATGCGGATCGGTTGCCGCCTAGGACCCCAGTCTCCAGCCGGACCCTCGAAAACCCCGGGAACCCGCGCCCCACAGAATGCGCATTGTCCAGTATCCGACAGCGCATATCGGTCTATTCGGTACCAATCGCGCACCACGAGAGCTTCACCACAGTCGGGGCAGTAGGTCGTCTGATTCGCTGTGTCATGAACATTGCCGGCGTAGACGTATCGCAGCCCCGCCCCGATCGCGATCTCGCGGGCCCTGCGGAGCGTCTGAGGCGGAGTGGGAGGGACATCGCGCATCTTGAAATCGGGATGAAATGCCGTGAAATGCAAGGGCACTCCGGTTCCGAGATGCCCGGCGATCCACTCGCACTCGGCGGCGATCTCGGCGTCGGAATCATTGTGCCCGGGGATGAGCAGCGTCGTGATCTCGGTCCACACCTCGGTCTCGTGCACCAGGTATTCAAGGGTGTCGAGGACCTTCGCCAAGGACGAGAAGGTGATCTTCTTGTAGAACTCTTCACTGAACGCCTTGAGATCGATGTTGGCGGCGTCCATATGAGCGTACAGCTCGGCGCGGGCGGCGGGATTGATGTACCCGGCCGACACGGCCACGGCCTTGAGTCCGGCCTCGCGGGCGGCGTCGGCGCAGTCGGCGGCGTATTCGAGGAAGATGGTCGGGTCGTTGTAGGTGAATGCGATGGACTTGCAGCCCAACGACTTCGCCTTCTCGGCCAGGGCCAGGGGCGAGGCCGAGGAGGAGAGCGTGTCGATCTCGCGGGACTTGGAGATGTCCCAGTTCTGGCAGAACCGGCAGGCCAGATTGCAGCCGGCGGTGCCGAACGACAGCACCGGCGTGCCGGGCAGGAAGTGGTTGAGCGGCTTCTTCTCGATCGGGTCGATGCAGAAACCGGAGGAGCGCCCGTAGGACGTCAGGACGATCTGGTCGCCCGCGCGAGCCCGCACGAAGCACAAACCGCGCTGGCCGTCACGCAGGCGGCAGGCGCGCGGGCAGACGGTGCACTCGATGCGGCCGTCGTCCAGGGCACGGTGGAACTCGGTCCCGACGGTGAACTCATCGGCACCCGCAACCCGTGCCCTCGCGGGAGTGACGGCGGCCATACGTCAAAGGTAACCCCGCGCCGCCGGGCATGAAAACACCGACCGCGCGGCGCCGAAGCGTCGCGCGGTCGGTCCGGGGGCCGGATTAGTTCAGGCGGGCACCGGAGGTGGTGTGGAAGACGTGCTCGTGGCCCGGTTCCGGGACCACGTAGACCGTCTCGGCCAGACGCGGGACGTTCACGGACTCGGTGCGAACGACGAAGCGCTCGGACGAGCCGTTGTAGGCCGCGTGGCCGTACACGTAGGCCTCGCTGCCCAGCTCCTCGACGAGGTCGACCTCGATCGGGATGCCGCCGGAGGTCTCCGAGCCGATCTTGCAGTGCTCGGGACGGATGCCGACGGTGACTTCCTTGGCGCCGCCATCGGTCGTCGCGGCGTCGCGGACCTCGCGCGAGAGCGGGAGGGTCACGTCGCCGAACAGGGCGCCGCCCTCGGTCAGGCTGACCGTCTTGATGTTCATCGCGGGCGAGCCGATGAAGCCGGCCACGAAGGTGTTCTGAGGCTTCTCGTACAGCACGCGCGGGGTGTCGCACTGCTGCAGCAGGCCGTCCTTGAGCACCGCGATGCGGTGGCCCATCGTCATGGCCTCGACCTGGTCGTGGGTGACGTAGACGGTGGTGATGCCGAGGCGCTTCTGGAGCGAGGCGATCTGCGAACGGGTCTGGACACGCAGCTTGGCGTCCAGGTTCGACAGCGGCTCGTCCATGAGGAACACCTGCGGCTCACGCACGATGGCGCGGCCCATGGCGACACGCTGGCGCTGACCACCGGAGAGGGCCTTGGGCTTGCGGCCCAGGTAGTCGGTGAGGTCGAGGAGCTTGGCGGCGTCCTCCACCTTCGACTTGATCTCGGCCTTCGGCATGCGGCGCAGCTTGAGCGCGAACGCCATGTTGTCGAAGACGGACATGTGGGGGTAGAGCGCGTAGTTCTGGAAGACCATCGCGATGTCGCGGGACTTCGGGGGGAGGTTCGAGACGTCGGTCTCGTTGATGAAGACCGAGCCGCCGTCGATCTCCTCGAGCCCGGCGAGCATGCGCAGGGAGGTGGACTTACCGCAACCGGAGGGGCCGACGAGGACGAGGAATTCGCCGTCTTGGATCTCCAGGTTGAGCTTGTCGACGGCGGGCTTGTCGGTGCCCGGGTAGATGCGCGAGGCATCCTGGTATGTAACTGTGGCCATGATGAGGTCCCTTTCACTGGCAGGTACGTGCCAGACGATCCGTTGTAAAAGGCGTGTTGTGCACGAACTACAACGACGGGTCTCACCAAGGCGGCGCGACCCTGCGCAGCGGTTCGTCCGCGACCCGGTGTTCCCACCGTGAAGCGTGAGGCGAGCCTAGCGGCAGATGAATGCCTTTGCCAAGCGGAGACCGAACGTTTGTCCGGTTTCCCGGGAAAGGATGCCGAACTGTTACCAGTCTCACGCGGGGTGAAATACCGCTCTCAGGCGACCCGCAGGGCCTGGAGCAGGGCCTCGTCTCCGACGATGTCGCAGATCCCGAACGGCAGCCGTCCCCACAGCGCCAGCGCGATGTCCGAGGCCGAGCCGGCGGCGCGGGCCTGGAGACCGGCCCTGGCATCGGGGTGGTCGAGCAGGGCGACGCGGCCTTCGCGCAGGCGCACGAACCAGGTCGCGTCGGCGTCCTGTGCGAACAGCTGGGCGAGCCCGGCCGCTTCGGACTCGGCTTCGCGCCGCTCCCCGGCGGGCAGGAACGCCTCGAAGACCTCCGAGATCGCCTCGGCGGCAAGGCCTGCGGGGACGGGGGCGGTGGCGCCTACGGCCATCTGCACGTCCCAGCGGGCGAGGCCGGTGGCGACGGTGACGCGGCGGTGCCAGAACTCGGCGCGGTGGTCCACGGGCGCCCAGGTCCAGGCGGGGGTGTCGTGCGGGTGGGTTTCGAGGGCGGCTTCGAGCAGGAACAGTTCCTCTTCGAAGATCTCGGCGGCGCGCTGGACGGGGACGTCCACGGGGGAGGGCCTGGGGACGTCGGGTCCCCCTGGAACGGCGTTGAGTGCGGTTCGGGTCCAACGGTAGAGGCGGACGAGATCGGCTATGACTCCGGCGACGGTCGTGTCGGGGCGGGAGGGCACCACGCGGTCGGCCGTGGCGGTGTCGACGATCTCGCCGAGGCCGCCGGCCTCGTTCTTGAGCTCGGTCAGGTAGTCGGTGATGCGCAGCTTGGACATGGGTGACCGCCGATCCTCGTTGCCTCAATACAGCTTAGGCTTTGCCGCGTGAACCACGCCAGTCCGCATCACAGCGAGAACCGCCCAGGGGGTCGGATCCCCGACAAAGCGCTCGGGCGTTATACGACCCTGCGTCTGGGCGGTCCGGCCCGCGAACTGGTCGAGACCCACAGCTCGGAAGAAGCCGTCGAGGCGCTCCGAGCGGCGAAGAGCTCGACGCTGGTGCTCGCCGGCGGCAGCAACGTCGTCATCGGCGACGACGGCTTCGACGGCACGGTGGTCCTGCTGCGCGGCGGCGGGATCGAGGAGTCTGGGCCCCAGACGGTGCGTGTCCAGGCCGGGCAGGTGTGGGACGACTTCGTCGCTTGGACTGTGGAGCATGAGCGCTCGGGTGTGGAGTTCCTTTCGGGCATTCCCGGCTCGGCCGGGGCGACCCCGATCCAGAACGTGGGCGCCTACGGCCAGGAGGTGTCCCAGACGATCGCCTCGGTGCGGGTGTGGGACCGCGAGACCGACGAGATCCGCGACTGGTCACCCGCCGAATGCCGGTTCGCTTACCGCCACAGCGTTTTCAAGCACAATATGCGCTACTTCGTGATGAGCGTGGACTTCACCCTGGAATCGAGCCCGGGCTCCCAGCCGATCGCCTACGCCGAGACGGCCAGGCGGCTCGGGGTCGACGTGGGCGATCGGGTGCCGCTGGAGGCGGCCCGCAAGACGGTGCTGGAGCTGCGACGCGGCAAGGGCATGGTGCTGGACGAGGCCGACCACGACACCTGGAGCTCGGGGTCGTTCTTCACAAACCCGATCATCAGTGCCCACCAGTTCCACGAGCTCAAGGAACGAGTGGGCGACGCCCCGCACTGGCCGGTCGGGGATGAACAGGTGAAAGTCTCGGCGGCCTGGCTCATCGGCGCGGCCGGCTTCGAAAAGGGCTACCGCAAGGGCAATGTGGGATTGTCCACGAAGCACACGCTGGCCCTGACGAACCGCGGCGGCGCCACCACGGCCGAACTGATCGCGCTCGCAATGGAAGTGGCCGACGAGGTAGAGATGAACTTCGGCATCCGCCTCCACCCGGAGCCCGTCGTCATCGGCGCCACGCTGAGCTGAACCGAGCGAAGACACACCGAGACCTCATAACGTTCGCCGAAATCCGCCGCCGAGGATATACTGTAATCCGCATGGGATATCTAGGCGTGGAGGCGATCATGACCAAGACACTCGTAGACGTCGATGACGAGCTGCTGGCCGATGTCATGGCCAAATCCGGGGCGAATACCAAGAAACAGGCGATCAACGAGGCACTGGAGTACTACCGCGAGGCCCAGCAGACCGGCCCGCAGACCGCTTGGAACAACTTGCGTCGAATGGCGGCCGACAACACCATCGACCTTGACGAAGTCGAGCGGCTCAGCAACCTTCACAAGGGCGGCCGTCCCGCCGAATGATCGAGTACCTCATCGACACCAGTGCTCTCATCCGCATCATTCGCGGGCAGGTCGATCCGGCATGGATTCAGTACGCAGACCGGGGTGAGTTCGGCATCTGCGAACCGGTGATCTTCGAGTTCGTCCAAGGCTCTGGCAAACGCCAAGCCAAGATGATCGAGGCCGAACTACTGGGAAGCAATGAGTGGGTGGAGTTGCCGGACAAAACCGGTAGCCACATGCGCAGGCTTCGCCGGGACTTGACCGAGCGCAGCATGCACACCATGTTCAGTCTCACCGACTATCTCATCGCCGCGACCGCGATTCAGATGGGATTGACCGTCCTGCACGAGGACAAGGACTTCTCCGCCGCTGCCCGATACTTCCCCGATCTCAGCGAACAGCGCATCAGCAAGACGCTCCCCGAAATTTCACGAGGCTTCGGATAAATCAGGGCATTCGGCCGGGGCGCACTCGATTCCCGGATCGTCGCGAACACCGACAGCGCGAGGGCCGGAAGCGGATTGCTCCGCGTCCGGCCCTCGCCTTGTGACACTCGGATTATGCTGCGGCCGTTGCCAGCTCTGCGATCTGCTCCTCCTCCACTGGCTGTTCCTCCGGCTTGCGGATGAAGACGATGGCGATGAGCACTCCCAGGAGGGCGAAGGCCGCGGCGATCGCGAAGGCCAGGCTGTAGCCGTCCCGCAGGGCCTCGATCGCTCCGGCTCCGGCCTCGGCGCTGGAGGCGGTCGCCGATGCGGCCACCGTGGCCAGGACCGCCAGGCCGATCGCGCCGCCGGCCTGCTGGGCGGTGTTGTTCAGGCCCGAGGCCGCGCCCTGGTCCTCGGGGGCGGCGCCCGCCATCGCGGTCATGACCACCGTCGGCAGGGCCAGGCCGAAGCCAGCGCCCATCAGGAACAGGATCGGCATGATGTCGACGAAGTAGTCGCCGTCGATCGGCGCCCGGCTCAGCAGGACCAGTCCGGTGGCCAGGGCCCCGAATCCGATCACCAGGATCGGGCGGGGGCCGAAGCGGGCCACCAGGCGGGCGGCGAAGAACAGGGAGACGACCGCGATCATCGCCGGTGCCGGCAGGAACGCCAGGCCGGTGCTGAGCGCGTCGAGCCCCAGGACTCCCTGGAGGTACAGCGCGAGCATGAACTGGAAGCCGAACCCGGCCGCGAAGCCCGTCACGACGATGGCGTTGGCCGCCGAGGCCTGGCGGTTGCGGAAGATCCGCAGCGGCAGCAGCGGCGTCCCCGCCTTTGCCTGGCGTACCAGGAAGGCGACGATCATCAGTGCCGCGACGACGCCGAGCAGGGCAGATCGGGTGCCCGAGACCGCCGGGTCGGCGATCATCACGATGGCGTACACGCCCAGGGAGAGACCGCCGGTCACCAGGGCCGCGCCCAGGATGTCGGCGCCCTGCCTGAAGCCGATGCCGCTTTCGGGGGAGAGGACCTTCAGCGCGACGACGAAGGCCACCACACCGAACGGCACGTTCACCCAGAACACGCCCTCCCAGCCGATCGACTGCGTGATGAGACCGCCGGAGATCAGGCCGATCGCCGCGCCACCGGCGCCGATGAAGCTGTACAGGGCCATCGCCTTGGCCTGCTCCCCCGGCTCGGGGTAGAGCCGCACGATCATGCCGAGGATGACCGCCGAGGCGAGCGCCCCGCCGACTCCCTGAAGGAAGCGCCCGGCGATGAGCATCTCGGGGCTGGGGGCGAGCGCCGCGACCACCGAGGCGATGGTGAACAGCGCCAGCCCGACCAGGAACACCTTGCGCGATCCGATCAGGTCGCCCAGGCGGCCCGACAGGAGCAGCAGTCCGGCGAAGGCGAGCAGGTAGGCGTTGACGACCCAGGCCAGCTGCGAGGTGGTGAAGCCCAGGTCCGACTGGATGGTCGGCAGCGCCACGGTGACGATGGAGCCGTCCAGGATGACCATGAGCTGCATGACGAGCAGCACGCCGAGCGCGAGGCCGCGCCGAGCCGGGACGGCCTGGGTGGAGGAGGAACGCACCGGTTCACTCTTTTGGTTCAGCAAAGTTCTCATGCCTTGAATCTACGGAGCTTCGATGAGACTCCCAATGGCCGAAGCACTCAAATTCATGTCTCTTCGTATCATCATCGGCGTTGTATGCTGTCGGTATGGACATTCTCAGCGGGACCATCGCGGCGCTGCGCGTCGGCAGCCCCGACGCGGGCAGGTTCGTCCGCCACGCACCTTGGGGCCGCGAATACGAGCGAATCGACGGGGCCGCATTCCATGTGGTGCTTGAGGGTTCGTGCTGGCTGATCCCCCGGGAGGGCGAACCGGTGCGGCTGAACGTCGGCGATATCGCGCTGCTCTACCTCGACCGCGGCCACGGCATCGCCGACAACCCCACCACGCCCCTGACCGAGATCGCCGGCCCCGCCGACAAACCCGTCATCGACGGCCCCGGCGCCCGCGCGACCGTGCTGTGCGGGATCTACAAGTTCACGCCCGGCTGGTCGCACCCGATGTTCGACGAACTCCCCGAAGTGGTCCACGTGCCCGCCCGCCTCGGCCGCCACCCGCAGCTGCGGGCCGCGATCGACCTGCTCAGCGCCGAGGTCGAGAGCGAAGAGCAGGGCCGCGAGGCAATGCTCCCCGCGCTCCTGGACGCCCTGTTCGTCTACACCATGCGGGCCTGGTACTCCGAGGCCGGCGAGGATCCCGACGCCGACGGCTGGGCCGCCCTGCTGCACGACGAGGCCATGCTGAACGCCTTGCGCGCCATACAGACCGACCCCGGCCGCAAATGGACCGTGGAGGACCTGGGGCGCATCGCGGGACTCTCCCGGGCGCACTTCGCCCGCCGCTTCACCGCCCTGGTCGGCGAAGCCCCGCTCGCCTATCTGACGCGCTGGCGGATGATCGCCGCCGCCAAACTGCTGAGAGAGGGCGACGGGACCCTCGCCAGCGTCGCGCGCGAGGTCGGCTACGGCTCAGAGTTCGCCTTCGCGAAGGCGTTCAAGCGCGCCCACGGTACGGCGCCGGGGCAGTACCGGCGCGAATTCGCCGCAGCCACAACGACATCCGCCGAACGCGCCCTGGCCGGTGCGTCTGCGGTCTGACGCGGCCTGACCTGACGACTACGAGAGCAGCCGGGCGGCGTCGAGCGCGGCGTAGGTCGCGATGATGCCCGCGCCCGCCCGCTTGATCGACGTCAGCGACTCCAGGATCGCCGCATCGCGATCGATCCAGCCGCGCTCGGCGGCCGCGACGATCTGCGCGTACTCGCCCGAGATGTGGTAGGCCGCAACGGGAACCGGCGAGTAGTCGGCGGCGGCCCGCACGATGTCCAGATAGGGCAGCGCGGGCTTGACCATGACGATGTCCGCGCCCTCGGCCACGTCCAGCTCGATCTCCCGCAGCGCGTCGGTCGCGTTCGGCGTGTCCTGCTGATAGGTGCGCCGGTCGCCTTGCAGCTGCGACTCGACCGCCTCGCGGAACGGGCCGTAGAACGCGCTGGCGAACTTGGCGGCGTAGGCGAGCAGCCCCGTGTCGGTGTACCCGGTCTCGTCCAAAGCCTTACGGACGTAACCGATCTGGCCGTCCATCATGCCCGAGGCGCCGAGCAGGTCGGCCCCGGCCGCGGCCAGGCACTCGCCCATCTCGGCGTAGCGCTCCAGCGTGGTGTCATTGTCGACCGACCCGTCGGCGTTCAGGACGCCACAGTGGCCGTGGTCGGTGAACTCGTCCAGGCACAGGTCCGGAATGAGGACCAGATCATCGCCGACCTCATCGCGGATCGCCCGGGTGGCGACATTGAGGATCCCGTCCGGATCGGTTGCGCCCGAACCGATCTCGTCTCGCTCCTCGGGGATGCCGAAGGGCATGAGCCCGCCGATCCCGGCCCGCACGGCCTCGACCGCGAGCTTGCGCGCCGAGTCCACCGAGTGCTGGTACACCCCGGGCATCGATGCGATCGGATGCGGCTCGGTCAGGCCCTCCTTGACGAACATGGGCAGGACCAGATCGGCCGGATGCACACGGGTCTCGGCCACCAGACGGCGAATGGCCGCAGTGCGGCGCAGCCTCCGAGGACGGATCGTCGGGAAGTCGGCTGGGCTCGGCACTGCGGCCATCTCCTAAATCAATCGTCAGCGGAACCTGAGCGCGGTCGGGCCTTGCACCTTCTGGCCGCGTCGGGTCTTGATCGGGCCCTCGGCCAGGCGCTGCTTCAGCTCCACGGCGTACTCGGCGAGCGACTCGATCAGGTCGGGAACGGAAGCGTTGTCCGGCTTGGCGTCCACGCGCAGACCGAACTCGATCGCGGTGTCCGAGGTGGCCGGACCGATGCAGGCCACTACGGTCCGCTGGTGCGGCTTGCCGGCGATGCCGACCAGGTTCCGCACCGTCGAAGACGAGGTGAACAGCACCGCGTCGAAACCACCGGACTTGATCGCGTCGCGGATCTCGGCGGCCGGCGGCGAGGCGCGCACCGTGCGGTACGCCGTGACGTCGTCGACCTCCCAGCCGCGCTCGGTCAGCCCCGAAACCAAAGTCTCCGTGGCAATGTCAGCGCGCGGCAAGAGCACCCGGCCGACCATGTCCAGGATCGGGTCGTGCGGCGGGAAGACCTCCAGCAGGCCCTCCGAGGACTGCTGGCCCGACGGCAGGAGCTCCGGCTCGATGCCGAACTCTCGCACCGCGTTCGCCGTCGCCTCGCCGATGCAGGCGATGCGCAGGCCACCGAAGGCGCGGGCGTCGAGCCCGTGCTCCTTGAACTTCTCCCAGATCGCCTTCACCGAGTTCTGGCTGGTGAACACGATCCACGCGTAACGGCCGTCGACGAGGCCCTTGATGGACCGCTCCATCTGGGCCGGGGTGCGCGGCGGCTCGACGGCGATCGTCGGCACCTCGCACGGGATGGCGCCATAGGCGCGCAGGCGCTCCGACATGACGCCGGACTGCTCCTTCGTGCGCGGAATGAGCACCTTCCAGCCGTACAGCGGACGCGACTCCCACCAGGCCAGTTCGAGGCGGTCCTCGACACCGGGACCGATGGTGAGGACGACCTGCCCGGCATAGCCGAGCGCCGCCTCCACGAACGTGTCCACGGAGGAGGTGGTGGTGTACTCGGTCTCGCCGGTCGCATCGCCGGTCACGGCCACGGCCGTCTCACCCGACACCCCGCCCGCGAGCAGGATGTCGCGCAGGCTGGACAGGTCCGAGACGTCGGCGGTGACCGTGAGGCTGCCGCGCTTGACCGCGTCGGCCAGCGCGAACGGCTCCAACGACGCGATGTCGTCGATGTCGATGACGGTGCGGACCTCGCCGGGCGGCATGCCCGCGTAGACCGCGACGGCCTGCGCGTGGCTCATCCCCGGGATGACCTCGAAGCGCGCTTCCTCGGCGCTGGCGGCCCGGATCTCGATCTTGGCCAGGCGGTTCGGGTAGGCGTCGCCGACGATCAGGCGGGCGATGTTCTCGCCCTCCCGGGCGGCGGCGGCCATGAGCTTGCCCTGGTCGCTCGGGGAGGACTCGATCAGTTTGAGCTTGCCCTCGTCCCCGGTGAGTTCCTTGGCGGCCTCGATGAGCGACTGCGGGAGCGACCGGTCATAGTAGACGCGGTCGGCTTCGCGGATGGCGTCGAGGGCGCGCTTGGTCAGCAGTCCCGGATCGCCTGGGCCGGTCCCGACGAATCGCACGCGGCCCACCAGCTTACGGGCACTGGTCATGTTCTCTCCATCAACAATCGTCTGCGTTAAAGTTCTGACTTCAATAGTTGCTCGGCGCCGCCCGCGAGCAAATCCTCGGCCAATGCCTTCCCCACCTCGGCGGCTTGGGCCGCCAGGTCTCCGGCTTCCGCGTCCCTGAGGGTCGCGGTGGTCGAGAGTCGTTCGGTTACGGTGCCGTCGACGGCGAATGCCGCCCCCCGTAGGTACAAGTCGATCTCTCCCGGCGCTGAGCCTTCCGAGACATCGGCGAGAGCGGCGACTGGTGCGCTGCATCCTGCTTCGAGTCGCGCGAGAAGGCCGCGTTCGGCGGCGACCGCGGCTTGTGAGTACCGGTCGTTGAGCATACTAGAAATGCGCGCAGATGTCTTGTCCGCTTTGCGGCATTCGACCGCCAACGCCCCTTGTGCGGGGGCGGGGAGCATCACTAGTGGGTCCAGGTATTCCGTGATCTCCTGCTCTCGGCTCACCCGTTTGAGGCCCGCGGCGGCGATGACGACGGCGTCGAGGTCGTCGCCGACGCGACCGATACGAGTGTCGATATTGCCGCGGATCGGGACGCATTCGAAGTCTCGGCCGAGGGCCAGCAGCTGGCTGATGCGCCGCGGGGAGCCGGTGCCGATGCGGGCGCCGGGCCCGAGTTCGGCGAGGGTGCGGCCCTGGGAGGCGATGAGGACGTCGCGCGCGTCGGCGCGGGGCGGCACGGCGATGACCAGGTGTTCGGGCTGCTGCGTGGGCAGGTCCTTGTAGGAGTGGACGGCGATGTCGATCGACCCGTTCTCCAGTGCGTCGCGCAGCTGGTTGACGAACACGCCGACGCCGAGCTGGGCGACGGGGACGGTGGTGCCGTCGCCGGTGGTCTTGATCTCGACCAGTTCGGTCTTCTCGCCTGAGACGCGTTCGATCTCGTCGGCGACCATCTGGCTTTGTGCGAGCGCGAGTTTCGATCCCCTTGTGCCGACGCGAATCACAGTATTACTTTCCTTCCGGCTTGATCTTGAGAGCTTGCGTCAGGGCGGTGTCGTGCGATTCGTCGAGGGCGTTCGGGTCGAGGTCGAAGAGGTCTCGCAGGGCCTTGGCGTAGTCGGGGGCGCCGGGCTGGCCGGCGAGTTCGCGGACGCGGACCGTCGGCTCGTGGAGGAGGCGCTGGACGACGCGGTGGACGGTGCGGGCGACCTCGGCGCGCTGGTCGTCGGTGAAGTCGCCGCGGCGGGCGACGCGGGAGAGCTCGGCCTCGACGATGTCGGCGGCGGCCGAGCGCAGGGCGGCGACGGTCGGGGTGACGGCGTCGGCCCGCAGCGCGTCGTTGTAGGCGGCGATCTCCTCGCTGAGGAGGCGCTCGACCTCGGCGAGGGTCTCGGCCCCGGCGCCGGTGGCGTCGGAGCGCTGGATCTGGGCGATGTCGATGACGCTGACGCCGTCGAGCGCGGCGACGTCCTCGGCGACGTCGCGCGGCAGGGCCAGGTCGCACACCACCAGCTTCTCCCGCCGATTCGCGAGGTCGGTGGCGTGGAGGATCGGCGCGGACGAGGCGGTCGCGCATACCAGCAGGTCGACGCCGCTCGCCAGCTCGGCGAGGTCGTCGTAGGAGGCCGGGGTCGCGCCGTATTCGACGGCGAGGCGGTGGGCCTTGCCGCCGTCGCGGTTGGCGACGGCGAGGCTGGCGGTGCCCGCTCGGGCGAGGGTCGCGGTGGCGAGGCCGCCCATGGCGCCCGCGCCGACGACGGCGGCGTCGGTCTCGGCGATGGGGCGCCCGAGTTCCTTCTCCGCCAAGGCGAGTGCGGCGGTGACGACGGAGGGGGCGGCGGCGTCGACGTCGGTCTCGGCGTGGACCCGCTTGCCGACGCGCAGCGCCTGCTGGAACAGCTCGTGGAGGTGGCGGCCGACGAGGTCGGCCTCGCGGGCGGTGTCGTAGGCGTCGCGCAGCTGGCCCAGGATCTGGGGTTCGCCGGCGACCATCGAGTCGAGTCCGGCGGCGACGCGGAAGGTGTGGGCGACGGCGTCGGCGCCGTGGCGTACGTACCCGCAGGAGGCGAAGTCGAAGTCGGCGTCGGTCTCGCCGAGGCCCCAGAGGCGGTGCAGCTCGTCGACGATCGCGGACAGGCCGCCGTGGAAGGTGGCGGCCGCCGCGTAGACCTCGACGCGGTTGCAGGTCGACAGCACCACCGCCTCGCGCACGTCGCCGCCGCGCAGGAGCTGCTCGGCCACCCGCGTGCCTCCAGCGGTGTCCACCGCGAGGCGTTCCAGGGTCTCGACCGCCGCACTGCGGTGCGAGATACCGACTACCAGGAGGTTCACTTCACCGTTCCCGTCTCTTGACGCCCTAGGGTCTTGTGGTGTTCGTGGAAGGAGAGGATCTGCAGTTCGACCGCGAGGTCGACCTTGCGGACCGCTACGCCCTCCGGCACTGCCAAGACACACGGCGCGAAGTTGAGAATGCTTGTGACACCAGCATCTACGAGCAGATCGGCCACGTGTTGCGCGGCCGCTTCAGGTGTGGCGATCACCCCTATGTTGATGCCTTCGTCACGTACCGCCTCCGCCAGGAGCGCCACGTCGCGCACCCGGACTCCGTCGAGGTCCTTGCCAATGATGCCCTGGTCAGCGTCGAAAAGGCCAACGACGTCGAAGCCGCGATTGGAGAAACCGGGATATCGGGCGAGCGCTTGGCCAAGGTGCCCAAGGCCGATGATGGCGACGCGGGAGTCGTCGGTGAGACCGAGCACGCCCGCGATATGGGTGGCCAGGGCGGCGGCGTTGTAGCCGACGCCGCGCATGCCGGAGGCGCCGAGCTGGGAGAGGTCCTTGCGGAGCATCGCCGAATTGACCCCGCAGGTGGCCGCGAGCGTCTCGGAGGAGACCGTCTCGACGCCGGCGTCGGTGAGCGCCGAGAGGGCCCGGAGGTATTCGGGCAGGCGGCGAACAGTGGCCGCCGGGAGATCGGCGGCCTTCGTGACAGGTGTGGGGACTAGCTCGCTCTCGGTGCCTTCGCCGGTCGTCGTCAATGAAGCTCCAGGTTCGTCGCACTGGGCTGTGGAAGACCTCAGCTTAGGACCCGGTTCGAATGAGGGAGCGCACAGGCGGTGCTTACCCTCCGTGCACGGACTCGGCGGCTCGCGGGCGCGGGTTGCGGTACACCCCCGTAACACCGGGCATGGCCCGGCTGTACCGAAACTCGACGCTGCCCTACGAGCCGCCGTCGTCACCCAGTTTGCCCGGAAAGGTCCGTCGATGACCGGAACTGAAAATATTCGGCGCGTCGCCGCGTCACCCGATCGACTGACTCCTTAGGACGCGCCGCCGAGGTCGCGCACCAGCCTCGGCACGTCGACGTCCCAGTAGCCGTGCTCGGCGCCGTCCAGCAGGACCACCGGCAGCCGGTCGCCGTACTCGCGGGCCATCTCGGGGTCGTCGGCCACGTCGACCTCGGCCCACGCCTGGCCCGTGGCCGCGGTGACGCGATCGAGATCGGCGCGCGCCGCACCGCACAGATGGCAATCCCTTGTAGTCAGCAACGTCAGCCTGCTCACCCTGGTCTCTCCCCAATCGCGCGTCCGGAATCGACGTCGCACAGCTTGTGCGACACCCTCCGTCATTCCTCGATCACTATTGAGCTCGAACGGGTCCGTGACCTCGGACCGCCGAACATCTGGGGAGGTAATGGTGGGATTCCGCCCCCGCATCGAAGGGTACGCCGACCGGCCGTGCAGAGCCCGACATCAATCGTGCCCAAGCCGTCACCGTCGGCGACACGCCGACGTCAAATCCGTCGCTCCGGCCGCCTCGATTCCTAAACTCAGGCGGGTCAGTCCCTGCGGGACCCGATCGCATGACTCGGCCCGACCCCTCACACGAGGAGGCCACTAGTGCCCGGTATTGCACCGACGCTCACAACACACACCGCCCCCTTCCTGCGCGGCAGCGCCTTTGCCGGCGTCCTGTCGTCGCCCGAGACCGCCATGGATCACCTACGGCAGGTGCTCTGGACCGTCATGAGCCTGAACACCGGCACCGCCGAGCAGCATTCGGTCGGCGCCGGCTCCCAGACTCCGGTCGCGGGTGCCTCGCCTGGCACCTCGCCCGGGAAGGACACCGAGGACCAGGCCGACGGCGAGGAGGTCGCCCAGCTGGTCGCACGCGCCCAGGACGGCGACGCCAGCGCCTTCGGCGAGATCTACGACCGCTACAACGAGACCGTCTACCGCTACATCTACTTCCGCGTCAACAACGCCCAGCTCGCCGAGGACCTCGCCTCAGAGACCTTCCTGCGCGCGCTGCGGCGCATCTCCAGCTTCTCGTGGCAGGGCCGGGCCTTCGGGGCCTGGCTCGTGACCATCGCACGCAACCTCGTGGTCGACCACTTCAAGTCCGGTCGCTACCGGCTCGAGATCGCCAAACCCGACGTCCTCGGCGCCGACACCGCCGAGACCGACCCGTCCACCTCTCCCGAGACCGCCGCGCTGGAGAAGCTGACCAACGCGACCCTGCTGACGGCGGTCAAGAAGCTCAACCCCGACCAGCAGGAATGCATTGTCCTGCGGTTCCTCCAAGGGTTCACCGTCGCCGAGACCGCCCGCACCATGGGCAAGAACGAGGGCGCGGTCAAGGCATTGCAGTACCGGGCCGTGCGGACCCTCGCCCGGCTGCTGCCCGACGGCTTCCGCGGCTGATTCCGCGGCTGAGACGCCGAAAAAATCTCGGAATGTCGGGAACCCGACACCAACCCGTCTAACCAGGGCCTCGGCCCTATGTCACGACCCACACTGCCGGGCCCGAGCCCGGCCAGGCCGTAACCTCAGGGGCGATTCGTGCGTTGTTACAGGTACAGGAGCAGAATCCACGCAGTGAGAGGGGGTGTACCCGATGAATATCAATCCCATGGAACGTCGGCGCGCGGAGGAATTCGCGCAGCTGCTTGACCTAGACGTCTCCACCCACCCTCACTTGCGCGACAGCGCCCACGCATCGGGGGCGTCGTCGGAAACCGACGAACTCATGGGGGTCACCGAGCAGCTCGGTGACCTCCGGACACAACTCATGGCGGCCAGCGAGCCGTCCGCCGACTGGCAGGACGCCACCCGGCGGCGCCTCATGGCCGTCGCCGCGGAAGAGGGCATCGGCGCGACGGCGCGGCACCGTGCCAGCGCCGCCGTGCCCACGAGCCATCGGGCACCGGTACTGGACGAGATGTTCCCCCGCCGCCCGCGCGGCGGACGGCGACTCGCCATTGTCGCGGCGCTGCTGACCGGGACCGTCGCCGTCTCGGGGGTCTCCGCGGCCTCCGGCGACGCCCTGCCGGGCGAGACGCTCTACAACGTCAAGCGCTCGGCCGAGCGGGCCCAGCTCGCGCTGGCCGGCAATGACATCGGGCGCGCCCAGCTCCACCTGGAGTTCGCGCGCACCCGCATCGCCGAGGCCTCCCAGGTCTCCGGTGACGACGAGGCGGCCGCCGACGCGCTCACCGACGCCGCCGGCAACCTTCGGGAGGGCGTAGCGCTCCT
Source organism: Glycomyces buryatensis (assembly GCF_004912275.1). Classification (GTDB taxonomy): domain Bacteria; phylum Actinomycetota; class Actinomycetes; order Mycobacteriales; family Micromonosporaceae; genus Glycomyces; species Glycomyces buryatensis. Next base: position 17,428 of record NZ_STGY01000047.1, on the reverse strand, counting down.
GGGGCAGCTGGCCGTCACGAGCGACGATCCCTCGCCGCTGGACTACATCGACCAGTTCACCAACGAGCACCGGTGGGTGCTGGACGACCTCGTCGCCAACCTCGACGGGGACGCCGGCGCCGTCGTCGATGAGCTCGCCGTGCTCATCGACGACGCCGCCGTCCGCTCGGTGGAGCTGCGCGAGGCGCTGCCCTGCACCGAGCTCGGGGGCGAGTCCGACTCGCTCGGTCCCGTGCCCGGCAACTGCGCGACCCACGACACGGTCGAGTCGGCCGAGCCCGAATCCCAGGGCCCCGGGGACGTCTCGATGGAGCCCTCTGAATCGGGCACCGATTCCTCCGGCTCGGGTTCGAATTCGAGTCCGGGCGAGGAGAGCACCCAGTCCGGCAATGAGACCGGCCAAAACCTGGACGGGGCCGGCAACAGCCCCGTCGACAACGCGGTCACAAGTCAGCCGTCAGACCCGGCATCGGGCGGAGCAACCGACGACTCCGAGGACGACGACGATGTCCTCGGTGAACTGACCGGTGTCGTCTCCGACCTGTTCAATTAGCGATCGCCTTGCGATCAGGCTCAGACGCTTTGGCGCTGGCCGGGCTCGGCCCGATCGGCGAGGCAGGCCGGACTCTGCGCGGCGGCGCCCCGGCATCGGGGCGCCGCCGCTCGGTTCGGTCCACGCCACGCGGACCGAACGGCCTGACCAACACCACTGCTGTCGGAGACGACGGTCGGTCCGCCGCCGCGCGGGCCGAACCGGATGAACCGCTCATATCGGCCCCGCTCAGAACCGCCGGGGCCGTCCTGCGCAAAAGCGCCCGAACCGGGCCGACCCTGAGAAGTAACTCGGCCCACACTGGAAATTCACCAAGCTCGCGTCCTGGCGTTACAGGGCGCCTTGCAGGGCCCGGTAGGCTTTTAGGGTGTCTGAGATAGAGGCTTCCATCAACGCCTCCGCCACGCCCCGACCCCCGGCCGCGCGCGTAGGCGGCGGCTCCAACCACCCCCTGCACCACTCCGTCGTCGTCGAACCCGATGCTCCGGGCGACGAGGAGCAAGCGGAGGGCCCTTCCGCGGCCTTCTTCGACGTCGACAACACGCTGATGCACGGCGCCTCCATCTACTGGCTGGCCCGCGGGCTCGCCCGCCACGGGGTGCTGTCCGGCCGCGACATCCTGGGCGCCGCCTGGAAGCAGGCGCGCTACAAGCTTCGCGGCACCGAGCACCACGGCCACATCTCCTCCATCCGCGCCACCGCGCTCAACCTCGTCGCCGGTTTCCCCGTCGACGAGATGCGCTCGCTGTGCGAAGAGGTGGTCGACCGCGATATCGCCCCGCGCATCCTCGAGCCCGTCCGCCGTCTCGCCGAGCGGCACCTCGCCGCCGACCAGGAGGTGTGGCTGGTCACCGCGAGCCCCGTCGAGCTGGCCGGGGTCATCGCCTCCCGGCTCGGGCTGACCGGCGCGCTCGGCACCATCGCCGAGATCGAGGACGGCTGCTACACCGGCGAACTCGTCGGCGACCTGATGCACGGCCCCGCCAAGGCCACCGGGATCGCCGAGCTCGCCGAGGAACGCGGTCTCGACCTGGCCCAGTGCACGGCCTACTCCGACTCCGCGAACGACCTGCCGATGCTCCGCAAGGTCGGCAAGGCCATCGCCGTCAACCCCGACTCCCGGCTCGCCAGGCAGGCCCGCCACAACGGCTGGCCGGTCCTGGACTACCGCCGGGGCCGCCGCGCCGCGAAGCTCGCGCTGCCCTCGGCGGCCGCCGCCGGGGTCGCCGCCGGACTGTTCTACCTGTTCAAGTCCCGCGATCGGGATTAGATGGCGGGAGCGCAGCGACTCACGTTGGCCGCGGCGATGGTCCTCGCCCTCGCCTGGCTGGCCTGGCCCTCCCCCGAACGCCCCTCCACCGCCAATACCGCGGTCGACCAGACGCCGACCGTCTGGGCCGCATGGGATCTGGAACCCGACGACTGGCCCGGCCTGATCGACGGCGCCGCGTGGACGCCGCTCTCGTTCCTCGATGAGGGCACCGCGCTCGGGACCGACGAGGCCGGGCGGCTGCTCTACGTCGAGTCCGGCGAGGAACTCACCGCGACGGTCCTGGCCGAGCCCGGCGGCTCACCCGGGATCGCCGCCACCGCCGCGAGCGACGACGCCATCGCCTGGATCCAGTCCACCCCGGACGAGGCCGGCCAGGTCGTATCCGAACTGTGGACGGCCCCGCGCGACCCGGACGGGCGGCCCGGCGAAGCGGAACTGCTGACCACCGACACCGGCGACGTCATCACCGCCGGCAGCGCCTACGACCTCCAGTTCGCCGCCGAAGGACTCCACTGGCTCGCCACCGCCCGCGACGCCGAACGCGTCACCGAGCACCGCTCGATCCCCACCTCCGGCGGCGAGGTCGAAGTGGTCGGCCACCGGGGCGCCTGGCAGGCCGCGGCCTGGCCCTGGCTCGCCAGCGCCGGTTCCGACTCGCTCGGCGGCGCCGAGCTGGTCCGCACCGACACCGGCGCGGGCGTCAAGGTCACCGCCGGGACGGACGAGCTCGCGATGTGCTCGGCCAGCTGGTGCCGACTGGTCGTCACGACCGACGACGGGTCCCGCGTCGACCTGGTCCGCAGCGACGGGACCGATCGCACGACCGTCGCCGAGGGTTTCACCTCGGCGGTGTCCGCCGATGCCGGTCTCATCGATCGCTTTGAGCCCCTTCAGGAGTCGAACGCGACCACCGGCGACGGCACCAAGGTCACGCTGTTCGATCTCGATACTGGCGAGACCTATCTGGTCGCCTCCGCCGCCGGGCAGACCGGGGCCGTCGAGCGTCATCTGTGGTGGTCGACCGGAACCGAGGAACTGCTCGTGTGGCACGTGCTGGACCTCACGGACCTCGCTTGAAGTCAACTACCGCCGATTGAGGCCGGTGGTTTGTCGCTCGTGTCCGCCGCTGGGTGCGGCGTATCGGCGACATTAGGCGTATTGACGAAAGCCCAGGTCTTGCGTGCGCGGTCGCGAACGTTGACCGCGGCTACCTGGTCGGCGGGCCCAGCGAGTCCGCAGCCGACACAGGCAAAAACATCTCGAGTAGGCCGGTTGGCCTTCGCAGTGTGCCCGCATAGCGGGCACCGGCGCGAGGTGTTCCTCGCATCGACGACCACGACCGGCACCCCGGCGCGGGCCGCCTTGTAGGCGATGAAGGTCTGGAGTTGGTGGAAGGACCACGCGTTGAGCTCGCCTCGCTGGGCGGCTGTGAGCCGTACCCGGTCGCGGATACCGGCAAGATCCTCGATGCCGATGCCGCGACCGGTGCGTTCAGCCGATGCTACGAGCTGCTTCGCGATGCGATGGTTCTGGTCTTTGACCGCCCGCGCCTCGCGGCGCGCACGGGCCTTGAGCTTCTTCTTCGCCGACTTGGTGGCCTTCGCCTGCAACTCCGCCCGGACCTTCGCCATGCGCCTGCGGTAACGCCGCAGCCCGGCACCCTCAAAGTTGTCGCCGTCCGAAGAGGTGGCGATATTGACGATCCCCATGTCCACCCCGACGAAATCGACCGGGTCGGTGTTCGCCTCGGCGTCGACCAACTCGACGGTCGCGAGCAGATACCAGGCGCCATCGCGACAGACCAGATCCGATTCGCCCTTACGGTGCCGCTCCAGGACTTTGAGCTGGTCGACATGGCCGGTGAAGCCGATACCGCGCATGCGCCCGGCCACGGTCCAGATCGACACCGTCCGCGCGTCATGCTGCCACGAAAGACACCGGTCGTCGAACGCCTGCGCCGCCTCAGCGCGGAACGCGACCGGCTTCCCCGTCACCTTCGCCGCGCGTTTACCTTGCAGCCGCCCGGCTTTGATCAGGGCCGCGATCGTGGCATAGGCGTGGCAAGTCTTCTTGATGACCAACTGCGCCATCTGCGAGCCGATCCCGCGATCTTTCAACTCGGCATAGGTGTGCTGCCGCAGCGCATACTCCCGCAGTAGCCCGTGTTTGAAGGACACGGCTGCAGTCCAGTTCGCGGCCTCGTTCACCGCGCGCAGCGTCGCGGCCAGCGCCTGCGCCTGCTCCGGCGTCGGAACCAGCTTCACCTGTATGACCTGCTTGCCCACGTGTTCAACGATAAAGACCGGATACGGTACGAACAGCCTTCCACAACCCGAACGGGTGATATGAACACCGTCACCCACCCGCTCGCAATCCCGCTACGTGGGACCGCACGCGGGCAGTCGCCCGAATACCTCCAGGACCTAAAGTGGCCTGGGTTCCTTCGTGAAACCTTCTGAATTGACTCCCCTGGAGGCGCGGGTAACGTCGAGTCCGTGACTTTGCCGCACGAAACGCCGTCCCGGCCCGCGATCATGGGGATCCTCAACGTCACCCCGGATTCGTTCTCCGACGGCGGACGCTACCTCGACTTCTCCGACGCGGTCGGCCATGGCGAGCAGATGGCCGCCGAGGGCGCCGATCTCATCGACGTGGGCGGTGAGTCGACCCGGCCCGGTGCCGAGAGGGTCGATGCCGCCACCGAGATCGCCCGCGTGGTGGACGTGGTCGCCGCGCTCGCCGAGCGGGACCTGACGGTCTCCATCGACACGACGCGGGCGGCGGTGGCCGCGGCGGCGATCGATGCGGGCGCGAGCGTCGTCAATGACGTCTCGGGGGGCCTGGCCGATCCGGACATGGCCTCGGTCGTGGCCGACCGGGAGGTGCGGTGGATCCTGATGCACTGGCGGGGGCACTCCTCGGACATGCAGCGGCTGGCGCATTACGAGAACGTGGTGGCGGACGTGAAGGCCGAGCTGGAGGACCGCGTCGAGGCGGCGCTGGACTCCGGAGTGGACCGTTCGAAGCTGATCCTGGACCCGGGGATCGGGTTCGCCAAGTCCGCCGCGCACAACTGGCAGTTGTCGGCGCGCCTGGACGAATTCGTGGGGCTGGGATTCCCGGTGCTGTTCGCGTCCTCGCGCAAGTCGTACCTGGGCAAGCTGCTGTCGGACGAGGGAGGCAAGCCGCGCCCGGTCGGACAGCGGGAGGCCGCCACACTCGCCACCTCGGTCCTGGCATTCGAGGCGGGCGCCTGGGGCGTGCGAGTCCACGACGTGGCGGGTACGGCGGACGCCCGAGAGGTCTGGATGGCGACGAGGAACGCCGCCTAAACGAGCGGCCGGATCATCTGTCGTACCCCGCGGGCACTGTTGTGAACCGGGGGGAGCTCCGATCCGACACACCCGACCCCGGGGGTCGGCGTCCCGCTCTCCCGCCCCGGTTTTCAATGGCCGTCTGGCCCATTTCCCACCAAATCACTTGGGCATGAGTTGTCCTAAAACCTGGAATGCGAGTTGCAGCCGGGTTCAACCTGCCCGTAACATTCGGCTCGTACTTCATCCAGAGCAACTGAGGGGCCCGGCCCGACGATGTTGCGGCAACCACCGAGCCGTCTTTCATAGGCGCAGCGGCAGGTGCCAAATCCGGCCCGCATGAGCGGGGAAGATGAGGGAGGAGCCTTCTCGTATGTCAAACACGCAGTCTGCGGAGCAGACCAGAAAACTCGGCGCCGATGGTCCGGCGAAAGGTCTCGTCTGTCGCAACTGCGGCACCACCTACGACCTGATCGCCCAGCACGCCTGTTGGCAGTGCTTCGGCCCGCTCGAAGTCGACTACGACCAGGCCGAACTGGCCAAGGTCACCCGCGAACAGATCGAAGCCGGCCCGCAGAACATCTGGCGTTACGCGCCGCTGCTGCCCGTCGGCGTCCACCCCGAGGACCGCGTCAGCGTCAACCCGGGTCTGACCCCGCTCATCGACGCGGTGCACCTCGCCAAGGCGCTCGGCATGAGGAAGCTCTGGGTCAAGGACGACAGCGCCAACCCGACCCACTCCTTCAAGGACCGCGTGGTCTCCACGGCCGTCTCGGCCGCGGTCAAGCTCGGCTTCGACCGCTTCGCCTGCGCCTCGACCGGCAACCTGGCCAACTCGGTGGCCGCGCACGCCGCCCGCGCCGGCGTCCCCTCCGTCGTGTTCATCCCCTCGGACCTGGAGCCGGGCAAGATCGTGCAGTCGGCGATCTACGGCGGCACGCTGGTGGCCGTCGACGGCTCCTACGACGACGTGAACCGGCTGTGCTCGGAGCTGACCGAGACCGACGAGTTCGAGTCGACCGCGTTCGTGAACGTCAATATCCGCCCCTATTACGCCGAAGGTTCCAAGACCCTTGGGTACGAGGTGGCCGAGCAGCTCGGCTGGCGCCTGCCCGAGCAGGTCGTCATCCCCATGGCCTCCGGTGAACTGCTCACCAAGATCCACAAGGCCTTCGAGGAGTCGGCCGAGATCGGCCTCGTCGCTCCGGGCGAGGTGCGCGTCTTCGGCGCCCAGTCCGCCGGTTGCAGCCCGATCGCCGACGCCTTCAGCGAGGGCACCGACGTCATCACCCCGGTCAAGCCGACCGGGATCGCCAAGAGCCTCAATATCGGTGACCCGGCGGCCGGTCCCTACGCGATCGAGGCCTGCCGTTCGACCGGTGGCGGCATGGCGAAGGTCGACGACGACGAGATCCGCGAGGGAATTCAGCTCCTGGCCTCCACCACGGGAGTATTCGCTGAAACCGCCGGCGGGGTCGTTGTCGCTACTCTCCGTAAGCTTCTTGAGTCGGGGCAGCTCGACTCGGAGAAGGAGACGGTCATCTACAATACCGGTGACGGGCTGAAGACGTTGGACGCGGTCTCATCCCTGGTGGGGCCGACGCACACCGTGAAGCCCTCACTCAAGGCGGCCCGCGAGGCAGGGCTTCTGAAGTCCTGAGTGGAATGACAGTGAAGCGCTTGCCTAACCGGCAAAATTATCACTCACTGTGACCGATAGGAAGGTTGTTGTCGGGTACCCGACAGAAAGAAGCGATCTTCGGGTCTTGACCGAATTCACTGAATGAGTAACAATTCTCTTTGCGGGAGGCCGCAGAAGTCCTGTCGCCACTCACCCGGTTGACTGCGAGTCCTGGGGCTAGAACGTGTCGAGCAGCGCCAGCCGGTGTCAGGAACTGCGGTCTCCCGACCAATTCCTTCCGAATGCCCTCTCCCCCAATGCCATGGCGAAATCGGCTTGCCCGAGGTCCCCGCGTTGGGCAGACTCAGCGGCATGAGTGACTTCACGATCGTCCCACTGGACACAACGGACCACGAACTGGTCCAGTCCTGGTTGTCCGCAGGGCAAGCCGTGCATGAACACGACAGCGTCGGACTCGCGGGCTGGCATCCGGTGCGCTCGCTCGTCGGACTCGTCCAGGGCTACAGCGACCGCGACGAGTTCCACTGGGTCGCCGTCTTCGGCGGTCAGGTCATCGGCACCTCCACGATGAACCTGTCGACGCTCGACAACACCCATATGGCGGACATCGAAGTCCAGGTCCGGCCCGAACACCGGCGCCGCGGCGTCGGCACCGCCCTGCTTCAACGCATGGAAACCGAGGCGGCCCAGGCCGGCCGGACCACCATGAGCTGCTGGGCCTCGGTGCCGATTCCCGACGGCCCCCCGATCAGCGACTCCTGCATCGGATTCGCCGCCCACCACGGCTACTCGGACTCGCTCACCACCGTCACCCGGCGCTGCGACCTCGACAAGGTGGACGACGAAGAGCTGCAACAGCTCTGGAACCAGTCCATGGAGGCCGCCGAGGGCTTCGAGGTCGTCGTCTTCGAGGGCACGCCCCCGGACGACCTCATCGACGGCTTCGCCTATCTCCACGGGCGCATGTACACCGACATGCCACTGGGCGAATGGGACCTGCAAGAGGCCGATATCGACGCCGACCGCATTCGCGACTGGGAGCGCCAGCGCCGCGAAAAGGGCGAACTCCATCTCCAGGTCGCGGTGCGACACAAGGAGAGCGGCGACGTCGCCGGATTCACCGAGATCATTATCGAGGGCGGCCGGGAGCACCACTGCTTCCAGGGCGACACCATCGTCGATCCGCGCTTCCGCGGCCACAAACTCGGCACGATCCTCAAGATCGCCAATCAGGTCCGCATTCGCGAATGGCGGCCCAAGATGCGTTACGTGTGGACCGGGAACGCCGAGACCAATCACCACATGATCGCCATCAATGAGGCGGTCGGCTATCGCAAGATCTACAACGAGGCCGTGTACCAGAAGAAGCTGAGCTGATCGGATCAGCCGGACTGCTTGGGCACCAAAGAATTCGAGGGCAAGGACACACC
>NZ_STGY01000047.1:0-9095 GCF_004912275.1 Glycomyces buryatensis | reverse complement strand
GACGACGGCCGTGTGGATCTCGGCGACCTGTTGTTCGAGAGTCGTCAAGCGTCGGGAGAGTTCGGCCGATTCGCGCCAGTAGCGACCATCAGGTTCACCATCTCGGTGTATACTCGTATACATGCAAACAACGATTCGCATAGACAGCCAGGTCCGTGACCGGCTGGAAACCCTCAAACAGGACGGCGAGAACCTCGGCGACGTGGTCCAGCGACTGGCCAATGCCTACAACCCGTTCGCAGGCCTTGGCGCAGTTCTGGCTATGCCCGAGGTATCAGCGGCCGTCCACGCCGATTACCAGGCCTCCTTGGAATCTGCCACCGGCGAGAACGGCGTCGAGCGTTGACGCCCACTCGCGGCGACATCGTCCGGCGCGGTGACACCGGCGGGTATGGGATCGTCGTCACGAACGACATGCTCCACCAGGTCTCCGAAGTAGTCATCCTCTGTACCGTCGTGCGCTCGACGAGCATGGCGGACTCCTTCCCGCACGCGATCGAGATCGCCGCGGCCGACCAGAACCTTTACGCAATACCCGTATCCGTCCATACCGCCCCGGCGAGCGCGATCACTGAGATCATCGGCCAGGCCGAGGAACATCAGCTGCGAGACATCGTGCGCATGTTGCATGCCGCCACAAGCCCTTGAGTTGCCCTAGCCGGGCTGCTTGGGCACCACAGGATTCGGGGGCAAGGACGCACTGGCGTCCTTGTCCCCGTTGCTTTTCTCCGGACTGGAACCATTGCCGACGACGGCCGTGTGGATCTCGGCGACCTGTTGTTCGAGAGCGGTCAGGCGTCGGGAGAGTTCGGCCGATTCCCGCCGCTCGGCTTGCTCTTCGGCGGCCGAGACCCGATCCACGAACCAGGACGCGAGCGAGCCGCTGACGAGACCGACCAGGCCGATCGCGCAGAACATGAGCATGGCGGCGATGACCTGCCCGGTGCCCGTCTGCGGCACCAGGTCGCCGTAGCCGACAGTGGAGGCGGTGACGACCGACCACCACAGCGCGTCGCCGAAGTCGGTGATCTGGGCACCCTCGACCTCCCGTTCGGCGTCCAGCACCGCCAGGCTGGAGACGAGCAGGATCATCGCCGTGATCCCGGTGATGTACACACCCGCCTTGATGCGGAGCGAGGTCCTAGCGTGGCGGCTGAAGACCTCCACGAGCACCAGCACCATGCGGACCACCCGCAGCGGCCGCGCCAGCGGGATCAGCACCATGATCAGGTCGAGCGGGTGCTTGTAGACGAACCGGACCCGGTGCCCCTTCCCGGCCAGCCACAGGCGGATCGCGTAGTCGGCGCCGAAGAGCACCCACACCGCGTAATTGACCAGCTGGGAGGCGGTCGCAGCCCAGCCGGGCAGGTCCGGGTACAGGATCGGGGCCGCGTAGGCGGCGAGGAACGCGAAGGCCAGGACGAAGAGCGGCATGTTCGTCGCGCGCTCCCAGGCCGTGAGCTGCTCGGGCCAGAGCGCGTCCCTTTCGCGCGGGAACGGTGAGGTGGGCACGTCCCCCAGGCTAACTGCCCGGATGCGATCGGAGGTCCCCCACCGCGCGCGCCGCTCCGGCGAGAGTGTCGCACCGCCATTGCATTATCGGATCGTGAACCCGCACAAAGAACTCGCCGCCGCACTGCGCCGCAGCATTGTCAGGCGCCAGTGGGACGCGCTGGCGCAACCGAGCATTCGCCTCGCTCACGCGAAGGACGGCGACCGGATCGTCGGCTATCTGGGAGGCGATCCCGAACTCCCGGCGGGTACACCGTGGCCGAAGGACCCGAACGGCGACTCGCTCCAGCTCTATTTGACCGTGTTCCTGTCGGAGCTGCCCCGGACCGGACACGGACTGGACCTGCCAGACCGGGGCCGGCTCCTGTTCATGCTCGATTTCGAGGCCGATTACCCGACCGTCATCTACGTGGAGGACGACACCGACCTGGTGCGCTGCCCGATCCCCGAAGACCTCGGGCCCGGAGACGACGATCGCCTCGACGTCACGGCCGTGGTCGACGGCACCTTCCCCGACCGCCACCACACCTACTTGCGGCGCCTTCCCGAGAGCTACTTCCTCGAAATCGACGACCCCGAGATCAGGGAGGCCGATCGTCCGTACGGCATGCACCGCATCGGCGGCTATGGCGAAGCAGTCCAGTACGAACCGGACTTCGCGCCGTCCGCGCGGCTGCCGCGACTGGAGGAGCTGGATCTTCCCGGCGGTATCGACCCCGGGGCGTCCGAGCTGCCGATCATGTTGGCGCAGATCGACACCGACCACGAGGCGAACCTGATCTGGGGCGACTGCGGCAACTCCCACTGGTTCATCGGCCGTGAAGACCTCGCCGCACGCCGCTTCGACAAGGTCGAGATGGGCTGGAGCTGCTATTAGCTCGGATGCCGGTTCTCGCTCCGTTCCTTACCCGGTCAGGTCCGGGTCATGAGGCGGTTCAGCCTGGGCGCCATCGCGACCAGGACCACCGCGGTCGCCAGCGCCAGGGCCGCCAGGATGTAGAAGAACGCCTGCTCGCCCCAGCGCGGGGTGATGTACGCGTAGGCCTGTCCGCCCAGTGGCGTGCCGACGGCCGGGGCGAGGAACCACACGCCCATCATCTGGCCCTTGAGCTTCGTCGGCGCGAGCTTGACGGTCACGCTGAGCCCCACCGGGGACAGCGAGAGCTCGCCGAAGGTCAGCAGCAGGTACACCAGCGCCATCCAGGTGAGTCCGATGAGGACGCCGCCGTCGGCGCGGCCCTGGAGCACGCCGAGCAGCAGGTAGGCGGCGCCGACCAGGGCGAGGCCGAGGGCGAACTTGCGGGTGGCGCCGAAGCCGTCGCCGAGCTTGATCCACAGGGCGCCGAAGACCGGCGCGAAGATCAGGATGAAGATTGAGTTGAAGTTCTGCACTTCGCCGGCGGGGAGGTCGAAGCCCCACGCGCCCAGGTCGACCGAGCTGGAGGCGAACTCGGTGAGGACGCTGTTCATCTGGAGGTAGAGCATCCAGAACACCACGGCGGCGATGAACAGGCCGACGTAGGCGCGCAGGCCGGCCGTCTCGGCTTCGGTGATGTCCCCCGCCTGGCCAAAGATGTAGACGAAGTACCAGACGGCGGCGACGATGGCGACGGCGGTGATGACCCGCGGGACGCTCTGGAAGGTGAGCGTCCCGGTGGCCGCCCAGATCGCGATGGCGGCGGCGAGGGCGAGGCCGCCCCAGACGCAGATCCGGCCGACCTTGCGTTTTTCGGTCTCGGTCAGGGGCCGGCCGGGGCCGACACCGGTGCCCTTGAGGCGGGGCCAGCCGCGCACGTACCAGAGCAGGCCGAGGGCCATGCCGACGGCGGCGGCGCCGAAGCCGAGGTGCCAGCGGTCGTCGCCGGCGAGGTAGGGGGTCACGAGGATGCCGAGCAGGGCGCCGATATTGATGCCCATGTAGAACACGGAGAAGCCGGAGTCGCGGCGGGCGTCGGTGTCGCCGTCGTAGAGGCGGCCGACCATGACGGAGATGTTCGGTTTGAGCAGGCCGGAACCGACGATGATGAGGAACAGCCCGAGGAAGATCGTGGAGGGGCCCTCGATGGGGATGGCCATGCTGAGGTGGCCGCACATGATGATGATGCCGCCGACGAGGACGCCGCGCCGCGGGCCGAGGACGCGGTCGGCGAGCCAGCCGCCGGGCAGGGCGGTGAGGTAGACGGCGCCGGAGTAGATCGAGGCGATGGGGACGGCGGTGGTCGCGTCGAGGCCGAGGCCGTTCTGGGCGGCGGGCGCCTGGAGGAACAGCAGCAGGATGCCCGAGAGTCCGTAGTAGGAGAACCGTTCCCACATCTCGGTGCCGAACAGGACCGCCAGGCCCCGCGGGTGGCCGAAGAACGTGCTCCGCTCGCGCGTGGCGGCTCGCTCGTAGTGGGACATCAGTGCTCCCGGGCTCGGGTTGGTCGGTGCGGCTAGGGGGTGGTCGAGGACCCCCTGGCGCCGCTTGAGAGAACGTAACCGCTCGGGTTGCGCTGCGGCGCGAAATGTCCGGATTCGCGGGTCGTCCGTTCGGGTGCTGTCTGGTTGTTTGTCGCAAATGGCCGTTTAATTTGATCTACGATCCGCACATGACTGACGATCCTTACTGGAGCACGCAGGGCGGCGGGGAACCGTCGGGGCGTTTCTCGGGCGGCGATCCGCTGGTGTCGGACACGTTCGAGGGCTGGTGGAACGCTTCTTTGGGGGTGGTGCAGCGCTCGTGGCGGCCGATCGGGCTGATCCTGCTGGTCGGGGTGGTGCTGCCGAAGTGGGTGTTCGGTTCGTACCAGAGCCTGGTCTCGCGGGACGCCTCGTTCGAGGGCACCGACTGGGCCGAGATGAGCCAGGCGTGGCAGCCGGGTCCGGCGGCGTCCATCTTCGGGGGCCTGTTGGGCCTGGCACTGCTGTATCTCACGGCCTCTTCGGGTCTGGCGGCGACGCGGACGGCGGCGGCCGAGGCCGCGGGCGGGTTCCTCAGTCTCGGCGAGGCGTTCCGGTTCGGGTTCCGGCGCGGCTGGAAGCTGTGGCTGTGGCTGATGTTGGCCTGGCTGTCGATCGGCGTCGGCCTGGTCCTGTGCGTCCTGCCGGGATTGTGGATCGCGTTCGCGCTGAGCCTGATGATCCCGGCGGCGACGTTCGAGAAGCACCGCAGCCCTTACGCCAGGTCGTTCCAGCTGACGCACTCGAAGTTCTGGGCGGCGCTGGGCCGGCTCATCATCGTCGTGCTGGTCATGTTCGCCGCGAACCTGCTCATCGCGATCATCGGGCTGCTGCTGGCCGGCGTATGGACGGCGATCTTCGCGTCGTGGCTGGCGTCGGTTCTGATCATCCTCACCGAGGCGGTCATGGCGCTGCTGCTGCTGATCCCGATGATCTGGGTGCTGGCCGCCGCGCTGTGCTCGTACGCGTGGCTGCGGGGCCGGACCGAGTCCGTTTCGGCCACGTCGCTGTCGGCCGAGGCCGCCAGGGAGGCGCCCGGTCCGAACGCCGCCGCGGGACCGTCTTCCGGTCCGCCGCAGACGCCGTCTTCCGGTCCGCAGCAGACGCCGCCTCCCGGACGGCCGCCCGGACCGCCGCCGGGACGTGGACAGACGCCGCCCGACCCGTTCCCGGGAACGGGACCGACCGGCGGGTAGCCGTTCGCGGGACGTCGACATAGTGGAGCCGGGGCACCTCGCCCCGGCTCTTCGCTTTGCGGCCGAGCCGCCGGCCCCGCCCGCCGCGCTCTCTGCCACGCATTCCGCGCCCCGGATTGGCACTCGAAGGTCGAGAGTGCTATACCTGGTTTTGGCACTCTCAGCCTGTGAGTGCTAAGCGTGCGATGAGGTGGTCGGGCCTTGGCCCTCCGTCGCGGGATTGCCGCCTCACCGTCGACAACGAACGTTATCCGAAAGGAAGCCATCCGCAATGGCGAAGATGATCGCATTCGACGAGGAGGCCCGCCGCGGACTTGAGCGGGGTATGAACATCCTCGCCGAGGCCGTCAAGGTCACCCTCGGTCCCAAGGGCCGCAACGTTGTGCTCGACAAGAAGTGGGGCGCGCCCACCATCACCAACGACGGTGTGTCCGTCGCCAAGGAGATCGAGCTCGAAGACCCCTACGAGAAGATCGGCGCCGAGCTGGTCAAGGAGGTCGCGAAGAAGACTGACGACGTAGCCGGCGACGGCACGACGACCGCGACCGTTCTGGCTCAGGCCCTCGTGAAGGAAGGCCTGCGCGCCGTTGCCGCCGGCGCCAACCCGATCGCCATCAAGAAGGGCATCGAGAAGGCCGTCACCGCCGTGGTCGCCGAGCTTCAGGCCAACGCCTCCGAGGTCGACACCGAGGAGCAGATCGCCAACACCGCGTCCGTCTCCGCCGGCGACTCGACCGTCGGCGCCATCATCGCCGAGGCGATGGAGAAGGTCGGCAAGGAAGGCGTCATCACCGTCGAGGAGTCGAACACCTTCGGCCTCGACCTCGAGCTCACCGAGGGCATGCGCTTCGACAAGGGCTACCTGTCCGGTTACTTCGTGACCGACCAGGACCGCATGGAAGCCGTCCTCGAGGACCCGTACATCCTCATCGTCAACAACAAGATCTCGGCGGTCAAGGACCTGCTGCCGACCCTGGAGAAGGTCACGCAGACCGGCAAGCCGCTGCTGATCATCGCCGAGGACGTCGACGCCGAGGCCCTGGCCACCCTGGTGGTCAACAAGGTTCGCGGCATCTTCAAGTCCGTGGCCGTCAAGGCCCCCGGCTTCGGCGACCGCCGCAAGGCCATGCTCGGTGACATCGCCATCCTCACCGGCGGCCAGGTCATCTCCGAGGAGATCGGCCTCAAGCTGGAGTCGACCACTCTCGACATGCTGGGCACCGCCCGCAAGGTCGTCATCACCAAGGACGAGACCACCCTCGTCGACGGTGGCGGCGAAGAGGACCAGATCCAGGGCCGGGTCGGACAGATCCGCGCCGAGATCGATAACTCCGACTCCGACTACGACCGCGAGAAGCTGCAGGAGCGCCTGGCGCGCCTGGCCGGCGGCGTCGCGATCATCAAGGTCGGCGCGGCCACCGAGGTCGAGCTCAAGGAGCGCAAGCACCGCATCGAAGACGCCGTGCGCAACGCGAAGGCGGCCGTCGAAGAGGGCATCCTCCCCGGCGGCGGCACCGCGCTGGTGCAGGCCGGTGCCACCGCGTTCGAGAAGATCGAGACGGTCGAGCCCGACGAGGCCACCGGTGTGGAGATCGTCAAGCGTTCGCTGGGCGCCCCGCTGCGGGCCATCGCCGAGAACGCCGGCCTCGAGGGCGGCGTCGTGGTCGAGAAGGTCGCGAACCTGCCCAAGGGTGAAGGCCTGAACGCCGCGACCGGCGAGTACGGGAACATGCTCGACATGGGCATCCCGGACCCGGCCAAGGTCACCCGTTCCGCGCTGCAGAACGCCGCGTCCATCGCGGGCCTGTTCCTGACCACCGAGGCCGTCGTCGCCGACGCCCCGGAGAAGGAAGGCGCCGGTGGCGGCGCTCCCGACATGGGCGGCATGGGCGGCATGATGTAGCTCGGCCTCGCCGAGTCAAGTAGTACTGAGTACTGCATGGGAGGACCGCTCACGGTAGAGTGAGTGGTTCTCCCATTCTCTGTACTGGTCTCCAGTGCAGATGGCGCAATAGCCAAATGCGCAAGCGGCATACCGTTCAATCCCGAACGGTATGCCGTGCTTTGCGTTCGGGGTGATGGCGACCGGGGCCCGGCGGCTTCGCGACCGCCGAGCCCCGGTCGTTCTCACCCGTCGCATTCGCGGGTTATCTCGGCCCAGACGCGGACCGCTTCGGTGAGGATCTGGTCTCGGTTATCGGTGGCCCATTCGACGTGAAGCGGGGCCGAGACGGTCAGTTTCGCCGTGCCCGTGTCGAGTCCGGTGACCGAGCCGAGGACTTCGGCTTCGGTCCCGGTCTCAATGGGGCTGCCGGAGATGGCGATGCGGAGGCGGGCCTGACCTGGGACGGGTTCGAAGCGAAGTCGGCGATCCTCGATACAGGCGGAGGCGAGGAAGCGCAACCGCAGGGCGCGTTTGACGCGGCCATCGGCGTTTCGGGTGGGGACGGCGCGGCTCATGCGATGCCCGCCGTTCCGTAGCCGCGCTGGGCGTCGAAGGCGCGTTCCCAGTTGGCGATGAACGAGTCTTCCGGCGGCGGTCCGCTTCTGGCACGCCGCGCTCCTCCGACGGCGCGGGCGAGCCGTTCGGCCTGGGCCGGTTGGGAGGCGGCCCGCATTCGCCAGGTCGGCACCGGACGTGGGCTCGGCGGGGTCAGGCCGGTCCGTTGATGCGGGATCGGCAGGGGCGGAACGTTTCGGCGCGGCGGGACAGGCGGTTCGGCGCGGCGCGGTTTGGATCGGTCGGCTTGGGGCGCAGGCGATTCGGGGGCGCGGCTGCGGACCGCTCGGGAGGACAGGCGCTTGCACCAGCGGGTCACCTTGGCCCAGGCCCGTTCCCACCGGCCGGGTTCCATCTCCGACTCGTGCGCGCGGGAGAACTCCTCTGACTTCTCCAGGAATCTGGACAGGGCCGCTTCCCGCATCCGATCGAGACGGGGCGGTTCGGCTTCCGGCGCTTGGCAGTCGGGCTCCGGTTCGGGGTTCGGCTTCGGCTTCGACTTGGGTTTCGGGGCGGGACGCGGCTTCGCGTGGAGCTTGACGGGCTTGGCGGGCCGGTGCGGTGTTACTCGGAATGCGTCGAGTTTGGCGAGGAAGGCGGCCTTGTTGCGGGCCGGGTAGCGCCAGGGCGGGACGATCGCGTCCCACCGGAGGCCGGAGGCGATTCCGTCTACCGTCTGAGCCGGGATTTCGCGTAGGCTGATATACGCCACGGGAGGTTACCTCTCTGGTGTAAGGGGGGCGAGCCGCCAGACTGTTTGGCGATAGAAGGGCGGCTCGCCCGTGCTTGTCTATTGAGTTGTCGGAACGCACCGATGCAGTGCTTTTCCAAGTTTTCCACACCTGAGCGACGAAATCGAGGAAGCCTCGCCGCGTCTGCCCAGAGTGTCTAGACAACTCCAACCTCGGTTGCCAGCAAAGCTCTTCCTACTCATGCGTGCGCAGGGCCGTGGAGGAGTGAGCTTCAAACGAATCAGCGACAGCAGAGGTTCGCCTGGCCTGACGGCGGCCTACTGACTGGCAGGGTTCGCAATGGTTGGGCCGCAAGAAAGTCAGCGACAGAAGAGGTCCGGCAGGTTCGGCGGTGGTCCGCTGGCTCTCGGGTCCATAGTGCTTGGACTTCGAACGAATCAGCGATGGAGTGGTGTGGAGGGTGCCCGGGGTCGGTTGCCGGGGGTGGGGCCATCGGTGGGTCGGTGCCGATAGTGGGTGGACCCCCGACCTGGTCGGATCTGCCACGGCCGGGGTTGGCCTGTGGGGGTTCGTTTCCGTTGGTGGGCATGGGGAGGGGCCCGATCCCGTGTCCCGTTTCCGGGTGGGTCGGGCTGCGGTGCCTGTGGTGGTCCGCTTCCCCCGCCGCCTTCACTGCCTGGCGGCGGGGCGGGGTAACCGCGCTGGCTCGACCAGTACCCGAGGCTCCGGGGACACCTCCGGGGGTGGTGGGGCTGG
>NZ_STGY01000068.1 GCF_004912275.1 Glycomyces buryatensis | reverse complement strand
CGATCGGCGGCGACTCGTCGGGCGATGGCGACTTCAACGATGTGACAGGCACTGTCACTTCCTGGGACATCTGCGAGGTCCTGGACCCAGATATCGTCGCGGAGAAGATGGGCTACACCGCTTACAACATGGGGCCAGTGAGCCAGCCAATCGGCTCTGCCACCTCGCCGAACTCAATGACCTGCCAAGCGGGTATCGAGGTTCCCGCCGCCGAAGGCGACCACACCACAACTAGCTATCAACTTGCGGTGGCGCCTGGCGGTGATGCAGAGCATGTCCTCGAGAACTACGAGGACATCATCAGGTTCTGGCACGACGGGAACGACGTGCCGAAATCCCAGGACCCGGATTGGGATGACTCATTCTTTTACATGGACGAGCCGTACGAGGGCGAAGGACCGTGGGTAGAGGGGCAGGTCCTGGCTGTCCATTCGTTTGCACACGAAGACGGAACCGTCTTCGCCGCTGCTCGGACCGAGAACTATGTGGTCTGGGTCTACGTTCAAATTCCGTCTGACCCAGGTATTCGGCAGGGACAGAGCTACGGTCTCGAAGGTGATGAGTTGGAAGCCCGGCGCGAACTCTCATTCGTGGAAGAAGAACTCGCCCAATGGGTCGTGGACGAATACGTCCCTCAGGTATTTGAAACGGTCAGTAGCGAACTCAGCTCGGAGTAAGGAGCCACAACCGTGTACCTGTGGGACCCGGAGACGCGCGGATACGAGCAGAAGCTTGAACGGCTGCCGGAGACCGTGCGATTCCGTATCGCGGTGGGAGTGCTCGAACGGACCGTCAGCCGGTTCGACCCGCTGATCGAGAATGCAGCGGCGCGGGAGTTCATCGAAGTCTGCCTTCTCCGGTGCCGCGCCGCCATTGCAGCGGGCCTGCCCCTCACACCAGTGCCTGCGGGATACTCGGCAGAACTCGATGTGCTGCTGGAGGACGCGGACGAGACCGGAGTGAAAGGACTGTTGCTCGGACTCAGCTTTTGCTTCGCAGAGGAGTTCGAGACCCAGGCCGCCAAGAACACCTACGCCATCCTGTCCTACTGCTACGAGGCTGATCTGCAGCGAAGCTGTACCGATCCGATCATCACCCTTGAATACGAACGCCACAGCGCGCGCTGCCGCGACATGATCGACTACCAGAAGTCCCTGATCGATCGGGCCGTCGCCTGACAGGTATGCCCTTCAGCACTGGTGCTGCTTGATGAGGTTGCGGGCCTGTTCCTCTATCCAGGGGCACCATTCGTCGTTGTTCCAGGCGCCGCGCCACCTGGTCGACTCGCCGGGTTTGTTGGAGAAGGTGCAGACCTCATTGGCGCCGTTGCCGTCGTCGCAGTCGATGCGGTAGCGGTTGGGGGCCGGGTGGCCGGTGGTCTGCCAGACGGTGAAGTTGGCCGGACCGCGGCGGAAGGTGCCGATGCGGCGCTGGCCGCCGGGTGGGAGGTCGGTGGCGGTTTTAGCCATTGCAATACCGCACCTTCGGGTCGGCGGAGGGTGCGGGGTGCGCGGGCGGGCTGGACTGTCGGTCCTCGCGGGTATTGGTTGTACCGGGGGTGCTCGGTGGCGCGAGGATGGTTCGCTTTCCGGTTTTGGTGCGGATGACGGTGGGCCACTTGACTTTGTAGTACGCCATGAAGGCCTGGTCTTCGAGCCAGCGCTTCCATTCGTCGGTGGCGGTGCGCCAGTCGTCGCCCCAGCTGGCTTGGAGCTCTCCCGTGTTCAGGCCCGAGACGACCAGAGCGATGTCCACCACCTTGTCATCGGCGCAGACCTGGAACGAGTCCGGCGCCTCCTCGCTCGATGCGTAGACCGTGAAGACCCGGGTGCCATCACTGAAGCGTCCCCTTGTCAATGCCGCGAGTTTCGTCATGCATTCCTCCACTTCGGATTCTGTCGTATTTGCGACAGAAGCGTGCCCGGCGGCCGCGGTCACATTCGAGAGAGAACGGCCGCCGGGCTTCCCCACCACATCGCGGGCTATGGCGAACCCGCGATGCATCCAAAACTAGGGGACGTTTTCGCAGGTAGCAAGGCAACACGAGCTAGTAGTTCTATGGAGGAAAGGACATCTCGAATGCTTACTCCAAGATTTTATTAGTAATTTCTTGGCACAGTTATTATCTCGATTTCCTGGGGTCGCGAATGCGGGGTTTCACAATGGTGACTCACATGTCATCATTGCTGGCACCCATTGGAATTTCCCACCGAATGCGGGGTACATCTCATGGCGCGCATGTCGCTTCCCACCTGGTATGTCTGCCAGGGTCTCGCTGACCTCATGCAGGCCAACGGCGTTGACGACCACGACGTCGGCGCAATGCTCGACTACAGCTACCAGACCATCAGCAACTGGAGAAAGGGCGCGGGCCAGCCCTCGAAGGGCGACGTGCGAGAGTTCTTCCACCACTATGGGAACGGCGACGAGGAGGCCATGTTGTACATGCAGCAGGTCGTCCGCAGCAAGAAGGCCGACCACCGGGAGTTGGAGGCCGACCCGAGATTCAACGCCCTCATGCTTGAGCGGGCCGATCGCCACTATCGCCGCATCATCAAGTGGGCGCCGACTGTCCTACCCGGCACCGTTCAGGAGCGGGCCTATCACGATCTGCTGCAAGAGATCGAAGGCACCACCGACGACGTATCCGAATTCGGCTGGACGTTCAAGGAGCGCCGGGTGACAGGCATCGAAGCGCGAATCGACAAGTACGAGATGGTCATGATCATCGGGGATGCCGCGTTCCTGTGGCTGAATCACCTGTCCGCCGCCGAACGCAGCGAACAGATTGAGCACCTGCGATACAAGAACAACCTGCCAGGCTGGAACATCGGAGTGATGGCTCAGCCACACAGCCTCGGTGGGAATTTCGACCTCTATTTGTCACAAGGAAGCCTCAGCGCGGGACCGGATTTCGTCTTCACCGAAATCAACGATCGCTCCTGGTGCATCGAGGAACAGCAGCGGGTGCGGTTGTACCATGACCTCACAAAGCCTAACCGGCCCCGTGCCACACCACTGGAGGAGTTTCTCAATGCAGAGCGCGACCGCTTGGCGTAAGAGCACCCGCAGCTCCGGCACGAACGACTCGAACTGCGTCGAGTGCCGCAAGACCTGGCGCAAGAGCTCTCGCAGCTCCGGCACCAACTCGGACAACTGCGTCGAGGCCCGGACCGCCGACGGGGGTTTTCAGGTGCGGGACAGCAAGCTTGGGCACGACTCGCCCATCTTCGAACTTGGCACCGCCGAGTTCACCGCTCTGATCCGGACCGCCAGCACCTCACGGTAACTCGATCGGGTGATTGATCTTCAGGATTCATGACACGCCGGTACGAAGGTTGACACTGGCGTGATTTCGACTCACCATTGGACCCACGTGACCGGCAGTGGCCGGACGTGAACGAACCCAATCGAATCAGGCATTGAACGTAATGCCGCCCGGTGGCCTCATCTCGCCAAAGAAAATCCACCGGGCGGCCTAATCAGGCAAAGGAACAAGTCCCTTGACGTACCAGACCCTACCTGAATCCAGGCTGCCCGAAAACCACCAATCCCCCGTCCGTGGGAACGCCTATATCGGCCGCCACCGCCGCGAAGTTCCTGCACCCAGGCCCGCCCCGCCCACCGAGGCCGAGTATCTGGCCCGACTCCGAGAACTCGCCTTCGAGCGCTTCCTCGTGCACTCGGCGGACCTCCACGCCGCCCACTACCGCCCGCTCCCCGACGCCCCGGCCCGGTTGCTCTGGCTGCTGCGCTGGTTCCTGTGGGTCTTCGCCCTCGGCCTGGTCCCGATGCCGCGCCCGTACCGGTCCGGCCGGTCCGGGGTCGGCGATCCCGCATCGCTGCGGGCCTTCGGGCGGGCTCCGGTCCGTCCCGCGTATTCCGTTGCGGGCGAATCGAATCCGCGATCCCGCACCGAGCCGCGTCGACCCGCCGCAACGGCACCGACTCCGGCACCGATATCGATGCGAACCGTCCCAAGGCAGCAGCATCCGGGATACCGGCGGCTTCCCCCGCTCGCGACGGTCCCCTACTTCCCGGTCTGATCGGCAATTCCAGGCCCGAGGATCTACTGAGGACTGTTCCGATCGGCCGCCCGGGCGGAGGATGCGGCCTCGACGATGCAGGTGCGAGCGTCGAGGCCGCCGCAGCTAGCGAGGATCGGGTGTGGTTGCAGCGGTTGCTCGTCCTGGAGGAAGGATGCTGCGGAGGATCTGGATATCGCCTCGGAGGTGTCCTGCGGCGAGGGCCTGGTCGATCGTGAGCGCGTCGGCCGCAAGCCCGAGGATGATCTCTGGAGCGGCCTTCAGAATCGTGTCCGGCCGGCGGTCGGGCTCCACTTCCACACGCGGGCCGTCCTCGTCGACATGCAGAACCATGAGGGCGCCTTCGACCTCGAAGCCGATTTCGAGCGCGGGATCCGCCGTCACCTCTCGAAGCAGCGCCGGCAGCGCGACCGCCAGCCAGCGCGGCTGGAACGAGCCGCCGTCGCGACCGGTCATCATCAGCGGGGCGCTCCACCTGACGAACGCCTCGATCGGCTCGCGAAGCCCCGCACCCCACGGGGTCAGGGCGTAGCGGACGCCCGCCTCGCCAAGGCGCCGTTCGACGATCCCCTCGGCCTCCAGAGTCCGCAGTCGTTCCGTCAGGAGGTTGGTGGCGATCCCCCCGAGCGATGTCATGAGTTCGTTGAAACGCATCGGACCGGGAAGCAACTCGCGCACGATCAGGAGATTCCAGCGGTCGCCCACGACATCCAGAGCCCGGGCGAGGCCGCAGAACTGTCCGTAGGAGCGACCGAGAGTGCGCTTGACTTTTTCCATTGCAGTTGATTTTATCAACTGATCCGAGGCGGCCGCCAGGTCAGGCGCGGATCGCCGCGGTGTTCCGACGATCGAGGAGTGCACCATGGAAATCAACTGGCTGGCCGCCGTGCTCGCGTTCGCGGCCGGCATGGTCGTCGCGATGATCTGGTACGGCAAGGTCTTCACGACCGTCTGGGCGACGCTGGCAGGTGTGGCTCCGGAGGATTCCAAGCGGGCCAGCAGACGGAACATGGGCCTGCTCCTCCTCGCGAACGGCGTGACGGCGTTCGGCTTGGCGGTCGGCATCGAGATCGCGTCGGAGGCCGTCGGTGAGGATTCAGTGTGGCTGGCCCTGCTGGTCGGTTTCGCGGCGTGGTTGACGCTCTCGGCGTCCACGCTGCTCCAGCACAATGCGTTCGAGCTGAAACCTCCGAAGCTGACCCTCCTCAACAGCGCCTATCAGCTGGTGTTGTTTCTCGCCATGGCACTGGTGATCGGGGCGATGTAGCGCCTGCGTCAGCCCGGAATCAACGCAGGATGCGTGAGAGGGCCGCTTCGGCGGCGGGCTTCCAGGTCGGTTTGCCGCCGGCCTGCCCGCGTTCGCCGGCGATGCCGATCTCCAGCAGGACAAGTGCCTTGATGAGCGCCAAGCCGCGGGCGCGCAGCACTGTGGACTCTGCGGCAGCTTTGTACGCGTTGAAGAACGACTCGGCGGCGCCGTCGGGGAGCAGGATCCACGCGGCGGCGAGGTCGACGGAGGGGTCGCCGACGAAGAGCTCTCCGAAGTCGATCACGCCTACGAGGCCGCCGTCCTCGACGACGACGTTGGCGGGGTGCAGGTCTCCGTGGAGCCACACGTCGGGCCCGTCCTGTCGGGGCGCTTCGAGAGCGGCCCGCCAGACAGCGCGAGCCCGGTCGGCGTCCACCTCGGGGAGGCGTTCGAGTGCATGCTCGAAGTGCTCGTCCATGGTGTCGAGGGGCGCGCCGCGGCCGTCGTTGGCGGGGGCGTCAGCCGGACCTTCGGAGTGGAGCGCGGTGAGAAATTCGGCGAGCACGGTGGCCGAATCGGGGTCGGTGATCGGTGCGAGGTCGGCGGGTGTGCCGTGGACCCAGGTAGTGACGAGCCAGGTGTGAGGGAACCGCTCGGACGGCCGGCCGAGTCGAGTGGGCACGGGGATCGGGAGCGGCAGGCGCGACGCGAGGTCGGGGAGCCGGCGGTGCTCCCTTTCCAGGAGCTCGGGGGCATCTTCGGTGCGGGGAATGCGCACAGCCAGGTCGGGGCCGAGGCGCCACATCTGGTTGGTCCAGCCGCCGTCCACGACCTTGAGTTCGAGGCCGGCCAGGTCGGGGTGCTGCTGCTCCAGGAGGTCTCGCAACCCTCGCTCGTCGATCGCCAAGTCGCTCAACCGGAATCCCTTCTCCGCAGGTTCGGGCCCACCCTACCTGCGGAGATCGGGGGCATGGCAGACAGCACGAGCCGTCCCGGACAGCAACTTGAAAGAGCCCTGCCTCGCCGCAGCTTCGTGAGCGGATCGAGGATTGGCCGTGGGTCTCCCGACCATTCCGAGTCGAACCTCTTCGAAAGGGAGTCGATGCCGATTCGAAGCTCGAGGTCGAATTGCATTCCCGCCGGTTTCCCGCCGGTATTCCGCCCTCACTCATGAGTTTCACTGCGACCTATTCCGGACCACCCAAAACGCCCGAGCCAGCGCCACGCTCACCATCAAGAGCAGCAAAGACGATGAGAACGGGCCCTGATGGTTGCCGAAGTAACAGGGCAGCATAGGAATGGAAAGCGGTTTGTAGGTTCGAAACACACATGTTTGCCAACAAACCTGGAGTCATAATGCAATCCCGCCCCGTGCGCCTCACCGCCGCAGCCGGAGTCTGCGCCATCGTATTCGGCCTCGCCGCGTGCAACGATGATCCCGACCCGGAGGAGCCAACCGAGGAAGTGACCGTGAGCGAGTCGACCCCCGCAGAGGAGGCAAGGACCGATGAGGAGGCCAGGACCGATGGGGAGCTTCCGGTCACGTCGACCCTTGTCAATGTGGGCACCGGCGGCTGCCTCCGCGCCTTCCCGGACACGATCCCGCCAAACACCTTCGTCGACGACTGCCAGGATGATTCGGGGATTGATTCGGGGATGGAGGTCTATACCATTTCCACCGCCGATGACGGCACCGGCGAGATCCGCCACGTCGACCAATACGACGAGGACAGCGAACTCAACGGCTGCATCGAATGGGACGCCCGCGGAGCAGTCCATTTCGAAACCGAGTGCAACACCGAGTTCGGTTGGAATCTGACCTACCTGAAGACCGATGAGGCCGAGAGCATCGACTTCTGGCAGATCCAGGCCGTCGGGGATGAGGACAAATGCCTCACCGTCAGCGATTCGCCTGTCAACGATTCCGAGCCGATCCTCGACACCTGTGAGGACGGCAAGGAGGACCAGCAGTGGTGGACCAGGTTCGCCTGACCAAGCCGTGAGCCCGCGACAGCGCCCTCGGGATCCCTTCGTTCCCAAGGCAGCAGTTTCTCGCGGCTGCCGTCCACTCCGGAGCGGGGAATGAGCTGTTCGGTGACGCCGTGGCCGTCGGCCTTGGTGTCACAGATCTGGAACACGTCACCGTCATTGATGAGTTGCTCACACGTAATCGCTTGTCTCAGTTGGTAATTTCGCTCCGCGTTCGTGGGAGTCATGGCGTTGCGGCCATCTGGCATGCTGGACACATGGTCACGCCGAGCATCGAGTGGATCTCTGTAGCCGCCTACGAGAATCTGCCGGGCCGTCCCCACCCGAGGGCGGCCCTGCGCGCTTGACTGCGCGAGCGCGGCATTGACTGGATGCCGTTCGGAGAACCTGAAATCCGGGTGGATCTGGCCTGCGCCCCAGGTCCCGACGGTCATTGGCGCGGTTGGTTCGACATCCGAGTCGACGGCGATGCATTGCGACGCGTCGGACTCCATCCCGAACAGCCCACCTCCAAGGTCGACGGGCCATCCCCGCCCGCCTGGTGGCATGCAGCCGCAGATCGCAATGCGCGTTAGCATGACGGCTGGATTCCTTGCCCTACTCGCTGGTCGCCGCCTGGTTCGCGCCGCACCGCGCCCAGAGGGCTGAGTTTCAAGCCTGCTCGTCCCCACCACCGGGTTGGGAGGGAAGGGCTGCTGCATCGACAGCGGCTGGAAGCAGAATCCCCGGAGGAGTCCGCCCCTGGAGATCGTCGAATTGAGGCGGATGCGACCAGTCGTCAACGGAGGTGAAGTCGAGCGTGCCACCCACAATCGTCGACCCGCGGAAGGACACATCGGTGCCGGTGAACGCCGCTTCCTCAAAGTGAACTTCACCTTCGAAGCGTGAGCCGTCGATGTCAAACTGCATTCCAAAGCCCACCTCTCCGCCGGCAAACCGTGTGTACCTGAAGGTCGTGAAGCCACGGAATATGGCCCCGGAGAAGTTGAGCGATCCTGCGGTTACCTCCATGTCGGCAAACTGTGCGAGGTCCGAGAACTCGGCCTCGAACAGTGAGATGGCTCCGCCGTTGATGACGACACCACCGAATAGGATGCCGTCTAGGAACTTGGCGCCTCTCGCGAACAGCAACCCCTCCGGGAACTGCGCTTTCCGAAACGACACGGGTCCTGCGAACACGGCCTTATGGAGGTCACCGCCGTCGATCGTGGCGCCGGAGAAGTCGAAGTTGCAGTGGTGCCAGGTGCGGCCTTCGACTGGTTCGGTGCGGAGCCGCTCGCCGATCGCGTCGAAGATCGCGTGCCGAACCTGACGCTCCTGCCGCGCGTGCTTGTAGTCCAATGCCTGTTCGGCAGTGGCGTTCTCGGGAAGGTGCGGCGGGTCGTAGGGCATGCGAAGGTAGGCGCAGAGCACGTTGACGCACTTCTGGCGTCCATGGTCCCAATCGTCGGCGAGACTGGCCATGGCATAGACGCCTCCGAGCCGGTTCGCGGCCTGCTCGGAGGAGAGCTGATCGGCCGCCGCCGCAAACTGTTCGGCGAACAACTTCGATTCCTCGCGTGCTTCGGCGGCTTCGCCGAGACGCTGCTTGCGGTAGGCGATGGTCAGCGCGACGACGCCGCCGATCCCGGCGATGGCGTAGAAGATCAACCGGATGATCTCGAGCACCAAGGCGTCGGTGGGAGTGGCCGCCAGTGGGGTGGTCAGTTCGCTCGTGAACAGTGTCCAGAGTCCAAGCAGCACCACTATGGCGACCGCCAGGACCAGGAGGACATGGAGCCACAAGGGAAGGCGGGAAGAGCTTGATAGGCGGGGGGAGGGCATAGGTCGGTTGTATCAGGGGGAGCCGCGAGCCGGGGTACCCGTTCAGCTGATGGGGGTCGCCGGCAGAGTTACGGCCGGTGGAGCCAGTCCGCCAAATCCTTCGGCGCCAGCGCCTCTACTCGCGCTTCGTATGCGGTCAGTTCCGCAGCGCTCAACAGTTCCGCGGCCGCGTCCGATCCGCCTCGGCGGAAGAAAGCGTCGCGATTTCGGAAGAGTCCCATTGGATCCGGGGCTGTCGTCTCGGCCTTCGCCTTCATACTTGCGAAGCTCGCGGCCTCCACCAGCTCCGTCCAGCGCGCCTCGGGTACCTCGATCCCGAGCCAGTCGGCGATACGCCGCATCTCGTGTTCGAGATCGGCGGAGAGGTCCGCGTAATGGACCAGGAGGAGGTTCGGTTCCGCGCGCCGCGCCCATGCGTCGGACAGGTGCGCCATGACGCCGGGGAGCATTTCGCGGGCCTCGCGCGGGTCATGGTCCGCGAGCGTCCAGCCCACCAGCCAGTCGCGCAGTTCCGGGCGCTGCTTCGTCTTGGCTTCGGGTACCGGCGCGCCGGTGAGTTCGGCGATGCGTTCTCGGCGGAGGTTGCCGCCCTGGTGGTAGAGCGAGACGGCCGCGTCAAGCGGGTGCCGGGCCACCACGATGTAGCGGGCGGACGAGTGGATCGGGATGCCGTCGAGCGGCGTGTGGGTCTTGATGAACCGGCGGTGCCGCTGCGCTTCGAGCTTGGCGAACACCGCGTCCTTGGGCGCGATCGTCCAGTCGAGCCACGGAGAGAGTTCTGGGAGCGGCGCAGGAAGGTCCGGGGTCTGGAACACCAGGAGGGCGCAGATCATCTGCATCCAAGTGGTGCCGTGTTTGGAGCGGGTGCAGATGACGATGTCGTCATCGCGTATCGGGAAGTCAAGCCAGCGGTGACTGTCTTCCATCTCGGAGTGGTAGCGGTGCGGAGTCACCGAAGGAGTGTAGGTGCTTTCCGACTGGCCCGCAAAGAATCTGACGAGCTGGTCGCGTTGATCGGCCAGGAGCGCCGCGAACTAGGGTCGGGTGAATACTCAGCGCCCGTGGGAGTTACGGAGCGTTACGGCGGCCGGCTAAGACTGGCGACTCTCGACGCCACTCTTTACGAAGGGTCGGGTATTTAGGCATGCAGTTCGGTCAGCCAGGGATGGCCAGGGTGTGCGAGTTCGAGAGCCGACCGAAGCCAGGTTCGCGCGACATCGTCCAGCAGCGGTAGGGAGGCGTTGAAGTCTTCTTGATCCTTTGGACGCAGTCCTGGTGCCTTGTGCAGCAGTTGGATCTCGGGACGCAGATAGTTGATGCCGCCTGTGTTCCAGAGGATCTCGTCGGTTCGACGGGACACGCGCTCGTCGCGTTTGTAGTGCCATGTCGAGCGGGTGGCGTCCATCAGGATGACGTCGTACTCCCAGGGATCGGCCCCGCTCCGTCGCAGCCACAGGTTCTCGCAGGTCGCGGGAAGCGCGGTATCCGCTTGGCCGACGAGCGGTCGTAGGGTGTCGCTGTCGGCGGCCCAAACGTCGAAGCGATCGGCCAGATATTCGTGCAAGAGCGACGCATCGGAACGCGGAATACTGACATCGAGGTCGCCGTGTTGACGGGGGACACCGGTGAACGCTTCTATCGCCCAGCCGCCCGCGATCCACCACAGCCCCGGGTAGTCCGAGAGGAGTGCGGCCGCGTCCGCCGGAGTGTGGTCTTGCCAAGGCCCGTACAACCGAACGATCTCATCATGCTCACGCCCACCCACAATTTCGCACTCTACGCGGCCCTGTAGGCGTTCCAGAATGGGTTGGGGCCTATGAGTCTGGGTTCGCTCTTTCCCGCCAGTAAGCGAGGTTGTTCCTGGTGATGAACGTGGCGGGGTGATCGGGACCCAACACCCGCAGGGAATCTTCGAGTAGTGCTTCGAATGCGGTGGCGGCTCCGGCCGCATCCCCCGCCTCCCCCCGCCAGTAGGCAAGGTTGCTCCGGGTGTTGAGCGTGTCGGGGTGATCGGGACCCAGCACCCGCAAGCGATCCTCGAGTAGGGCCCCGAACTCGGTGGCGGCTCCAGCCGCAGCCCCCGCCTCCCCCCGCCAATAAGCGAGGTTGGTCCTGGTGATGAACGTGGCGGGATGGTCGGGACCCAACACCCGCAGCTGATCCTGGAGTAGAGCCTCGGTCGCGGTGGCGGCTCCAGCCGCATCCCCCGCCTCCCCCCGCCAATAAGCGAGGTTGTTCCTGGTGATGAACGTGGCGGGATGGTCGGGACCCAACACCCGCACCTGGTCTTGGAGTAGAGCCTCGGTCGCGGTGGCGGCTCCAGCCGCATCTCCCGCCTGTCCCCGCCAGGAGACCAGGTTGTTCCTGGTGGCGAGCGTGTCGGGGTGATCGGGACCCACCACCCGCAAGCGATCCTCAAGAAGGGCCCCGAACTCGGTGGCGGCCCCAGCCGCATCCCCCGCCTCCCCCCGCCAATAAGCGAGGTTGTTCCTGGTGATGCTCGTGGCGGGATGGTCGGGACCCAACACCCGCACCTGGTCTTGGAGTAGAGCCTCGGTCGCGGTGGCGGCTCCAGCCGCACCCCCAGCCTTCCCCCGCCAATAAGCGAGGTTGCTCCTGGTGGCGAGCGTGTCGGGATGATCGGGACCCACCACCCGCAAGCGATCCTCAAGAAGGGCCCCGAACGCGGTGGCGGCTCCAGCCGCACCCCCCGCCTCCCCCCGCCAATAAGCGAGGTTGCTCCTGGTGGCGGGCGTGTCGGGATGATCGGGACCCACCACCCGCAAGCGATCCTCAAGAAGGGCCCCGAACGCGGTGGCGGCTCCAGCCGCACCCCCCGCCTCCCCCCGCCAAACGGCGAGGTTGTTCCTGGTGGTGAGCGTGTCGGGGTGATCGGGACCCAACACCCGCACCTGGTCTTGGAGTAGAGCCTCGGTCGCGGTGGCGGCTCCAGCCGCATCCCCCGCCTTCCCCCGCCAATAAGCGAGGTTGTTCCTGGTGGCGAGCGTGTCGGGGTGATCGGGGCCGAAATCGCTGTCGCATAGCTGGTGCAGGGCCTCGAAATGCGCTACGGCTTCATGGACCAGCCCAGTCTCACCCAGGCTTTTCCCCTGCCGAAACAAGACCGGGTGAGCTTCGTTCCGCAGCAGTACCGGCTCGGTCAGGTCCCGCAACTGTGCGGTGTTCGCCCGCAGCAGTGCGCTGTAGATCGGGTTATTCTCGATCTGGGACCACAGGTCCACGAGTGCATTCGCGGCAACCAGAGCTATCGCATCTCGCTTGCGGGGGTCGGTTCGGTCGCGGCAGGCCCGTTGCGTCAAGGCGTGCATGCGTACCAGCGTGCCATCATGGTCGATCAAGTTGAGCCGATGCAACTGCGCCAGCATGTCCTCGACCATGCGTGGTGGCACTGGTTTCAACCTCGCGAGTCTGAGGCGGGTAGCCGTGTTCGCGATGAAATGCCGTCGTACCTGCTCGTTGGTGAACAGGGCGGCGGGGATGCCGGCCGGATCCAGCAGACTTGCAAAGCGCAACAAGGCATTGGCCAGGCCCGGGGGTTCGTACCCGGCGGCGCGGTCAATCGACAGCACCAAAGCCGCATCCAGCGACTGCGGATACTCGGCGGAGAACGTCCGGGGCGCCAGGCCCGCCAGTGGCTGGTCATGCTGGGCCAGCAGACTCACATAGCGGCGGCAGGTGAAGCCCGGTTGGTCCAGCATGTACGCGGCTGCCTGCGCGAGTCCGAGCGGAAGGTAGCCAAGCGCCTCGGCCAGCTCGTCGGCGCCGTCGAGGAGATCGGCACGCTCGCCGAGACGGTCGCTCAGGTACTGGCGGGCCTGCTCGGGCGTGTAGTGGCCGACATCGATACGTGCGCGGCCATCTCCATCCAATGCGGACTCTCGCAACCGCGTGGTCACGATCGTCCGCCCCATCGGATTGGTGGGAGGCCAGAGTCCGTGAACATCGGCGGTCTCGTTCACGTCGTCGAGCACGATCAGCCATCGCGGCGCGGCAGGTCCGTCGAGCCAGGCGAGGAAACGCTCAGCGGCCCGCTCGCCCTCGTCTTCACTGACCCCGCAGTATTCGGCGCCGGCCTGTGCGAAGGCGGCGGTGATCGAGGCCCGGGTGGCGGCGTTGACCCATATCAGCAGGTCGACATCGCCTCGGCGCCAACGATCGTGGGCGTACGCGGCCGCGGCCTGGGTCTTGCCGATCCCACCTCCCCCGGCCAGGATCTGGCACACCAGGGCGGTGCCGCCCTCCGCGAGCGCGGAGGCCAAGTCGCGGTCGATCGGTCGGTCCAGGTGGGCGATCGCCAACGGCGGAAGGGAGCCGAGTCTGCGCGGCCACGGCGCCGATTCCTTTTGCCCGGAACCGGTATTGATCGTGACGGTGCTGGCTTGGACGAGCGTGCCGACCGTGCCGAAGGTGTTGTTGACGGTCTGGCCGGGTTCGGGCCGGGGCATCGCGGCGGGTACCCCGAGGAGGAGTTCGTCCCGGCAGAAGCGGTTCCAGCGCGGGAAGAGGATCGAGTTGCGCATGCCATTGTTCTCGGCCCGGAACCCGAACTGCGCCACCGCGTGCTCGCACAGCAATGCCAGGTACGGGTGGGAATCGGGGTCGATCGAGGCGCCGTCGCCCGCTGACTGGGGATCGACCTGCGCCACCCATACGGCCACGTCACCGACCAGGTCATCGAGGTCTGAACCGTTGACCAGCGGCCAATCGCGCCGCTTGCCCCGGCACACCTGCTTTACGAACTGCCGCTGCACGGCACTATCGCCTTCGTACAGGTCGGCGGCGGTCAGCTCCACCGCGGTCTTGAGGACCTGACTCAGCTCGACCTGTTGGTCCTTCGAGGGACGTCCTTGCCGCAGTTGGCGATTGCGCAGCGCGAGGTCGATGCCCGCGGCGATCTGACCGCCGACCCATTTGGTGATCGCGATCTTCGCGACGCCGAGCGCCGCTCCGCCGAGCATGGACACCGGTTCAACCACAGGAAGCGCCTCCACGAGAGGGAGAATGGAGTCCACTCACCGTACCCGCGCGACGCCACCGCCACGTCCCCCATGTGAAGCTGTGAAGGCCTTACGGCCTTTCTATACGTTCGACCCCACCGACCCCCTTGACGACATCGGTCGCCGAACATCCGCCCCTAAGTCAGCTCTTCCAGATCGAGATAGGTGGTGTCGTCTTCCTTCCTCTTGTCCTTCACCTTGAAGAGCGTGCCTTGATCGAAGAGGACTTCCTTCTGATGGGCAAGACTTGAGCCTCCGCTGATATCGCGTCCGTTCTTGCCGTCAATGGAGATCATGACGCCATCGCTCTTGTTTCCGGAGAACGCTCCGGTGGCAATGGATTTGAACCGGCTCGCGGCCCCTTCGCTGGTGGAGGTGCTCATGAATGCGGGATCGGAGAACAGTCCGTCCTTTTTGGTCTTGTCAAGCCAATCTCCAGCCGGGGCGCCACGCCAGGACTTCCCTGGAACCGGGGGATATTTTTCCAGTGCGGCCGAGACGTCCGCTGCTTCCTTGTCGAATTTCTCCCGGTCTGCCTTGCTGTATTTTGACTTGTCCGTCGTTCGCAGATATCGGTTCAGCGCTTCGCTTCCCGTCGTGTAGCGACGGATCGCGTCGTCCTGGTTGCCGCCCTGGCCGCCCTGGCCGTCGCCTTGGTCTCCCTTGCCCCGCTGCTTCGGCGAAAGCGGCGAGAAGCTATCGGCCACGTCCTTCAGCACCTTGGCGGCCGGTCCGCCGCCTTCGGGGGATCCGCTCCTACTCCTGCTACCCATTGAGCAGCCTCTCTGTCGCCATTCCCATGAGCTGGTCGAGGATGACCCCCGTGATGGTCTTGAAGATCGGGATCTGCACCAGCGAGGCCCCGAAGGTAACCGGGGCCGTGGCGATGGCGTACGCGATCTGGAAGGCCAGGATCGCCAGCTGCACGATTACCTGGATCTTCAACGCCAGGATCAAACCGGCGATGATGGTCAGCCCCACATTGATCTTGTGGTTCGGATCGGTCGTGTCGACGAGGTTCAAGACGGCGGACTCGGGGCCGTCCCATTCGGCCTTGAACGCGTCGATCTGGGTGCCGGAGTTGTTGTCCAGCAGGGTCATCGCTGCCGCATTGAGCGATTCGACGCGGTCTGCGATCTGGTCGGCCATGCCGGTCCACTCGCCGGCCAGGGTGAAGATCTTCTCCTCGTCGGACTCGGGCCAGTCGTAGCCGAGCGCGCCCATGAGGCCGATGAGTTCTGCGGGGAGTTGCATGCCCAAGAGAGCGCTCTCCTTTTAGGATTGGTACTTGCGACAGGGCCGGTGGTCAGGACTTGCCGATACTGCGGTTGAGCAGCTTGAAGGCCTCGCCGATCTCGTCATCGGCTCCTTGGTGGTCGTCCGCCATGTCGCGGACCGCCTGCGCCAGACCGGTCAGGTCTTCGATGTCGGCGGTGAAGGATTCGGTCAGAGCATCCATACAGAGCTGGTGCCCAACGCCGCCAAGCGAACCGATCGTGTCGCCACCGAAGGCGTCGGCGAACTGCTCGACGGCCCCAGTGAACTTGTCGAGCAGCGCCTGGACCTCCGCAGTGGCCGCGTCGAGTTCGTCGGCGGACCGCCGCATCGTCTCGGGGTCGACGTCAAAGCCCGGCATGGTCATCGGCCTCCGTTGAGTTTGCTCATGACCTCGCCGATCGAGGCGCTCATGTCCTGGAACTGGCGCAGTGACGCGTCCTGGAGGCCGGCCAGTCTCTGGTTCATGGCCTCCGGATCTGCGACGGGCGCGGGGGCGCCGATCATCTCGGTCCGCTGGTCGAGCGCGTCGTTCAGGCCCAGCTTGAGCTGTTCGACGAGCGCTTCGGGGCCGTCCTTGAGGGCGCTGAGGGTCATCTTGATCGGCTCGAACCGGCCGTCGGTGCCGAGGGTGATCTTGATGCGCCCGTCGGCGGCCTCGGTCTTGATCGGCTCTGTCTGCGCGCCAGCCGAAGTGGGACCCTGCGACAGAGTCTCGCGCGTGGCGGCGAGCTGCTGCGCAATCTGTTCTTCTCCGAACATTCGGACCTCCTGCCTTCGACCCAGCTTGCCCATGACCTGGGTGATCGAGGCGCTCATGGCCTGAAACTGGCGCAGGGAGGAGTCCTGAATCGCGGCCATGGACTCGTTGATGGAGCCCAGGTCGGGAACCGGTTCGTCAGTGCCGACCATTTTGGACCGCTGTGCCAGGGCGTCATTCATCGCGAGCTGCACGTGCTCGGCGATGAAGTCGGAGCCCTCCTTGAACCCCTTGGGCTCCACCTTGATCCGCTCGACCCGGCCGTCGGCCCCGAGGGTCACGCTGATGAGGCCCCGCGCCGATTCGGCCGTCACCGGCTGGGCCTGGTGGTCCTCAGGCGAGGCTGTCGCCTGCGCCAGAGCCGCTCTCGACTCGGCCAGCTGACGTGCTATCTCGTCTTGTCCGGGCATCGAAGCTCCCGTCACCGCTCGAAATAATAAACACAGTGACCATATCTCGCAGCCGGGAAGGAAACCGGCCGTCAGGAGCGCTTCGCCGCATGGGGCGTGGCGATCAGAGCCTCCAGGAACCATTGGTGCCCAAGAGAATCGAGTAGACCGCACTGGTCGCGGTGATGAACAGGCGGTTGCGTTTCGGTCCACCGAAGACCACGTTGGACACCGCCGGCCCGGGAATCGGCAGCTTGGCGAGGAGGGTGCCGTCGGGGTGGAAGCAGTAGACGTCGGCCGCAGCGGCCCACAGTCGGCCCTCGACGTCGATGCGGAGGCCGTCGAAATTTCCTTCCGGTGATTCGCACAACACTTCGCCGCCGACCAGTTTGCGGCCTTCGACCCTGAAGGCCCTGATGTGTCCGCGAGCAGTGTCGGCGATGTAGAGGGTGCGCTCGTCGGGTGCGAAGGCGAGGCCGTTGGGGCGCTCGAAGTCGTCCGCGACGCGCTCGACTTCCCCTGAACCCGGGTCGATCCGGTACACATGGCAGCCGTCGATCTCCGGTTCGGCCCGGTGGCCTTCATAGTCGCTGAGGATGCCGTAGGGCGGGTCGGTGAACCAGATCGAGCCGTCGGAGGCGACCACGACATCGTTGGGGCTGTTGAGCCGCTTCCCGTTCCAGCGGTCGGCCAGGACGGTGGTGGAGCCGTCGAGCTCGGTGCGCGTCACGCGGCGCTCGCCATGCTCGCAGCTCACCAGGCGGCCCTGGCGGTCGAGAGTGTGGCCATTGGTGTAGCCGGCGGGGGAACGGAAGACGCTGACCGAGCCGTCGGTCTCGTCCCAGCGCATCATCCGGTCGTTCGGGATGTCACTGAAGAGCAGGTACCGACCGGACGGGACGTAGACGGGGCCCTCGGTCCACCGGCCGTCCTCGAAGAGGCATTCGAGGTAGCGGTCCCCGGCGACGCTGAACCGCTGGTCGAAGACCTCGAAACGCGCTGGCGTGATGCTCATGCCGCAAATCTATCCGGCCGGAGCGGGGACGGACCCTCAGGTTCAAGTGCCTCGATCAGATCGGGCCGAACCCCAGGGCGCGGCCGAGGGCATCCGAAAGGGCCGGTCGATCCAAGGTGGTGGATCGACCGGCCCCACAGTTCGAGTCCGGCGTTCAGCTCTGCGCGCAGGCCGAGCGCGGCGTCTGTCGCGCGGACTTGCGGTTAGATGCCCGACCCGCCGCCGGACGTGTTGGTCCACCAGGCGTGGTATTCGTTCAGCGAGTACCTCTTCGACTCACCGCTGGTCGAGGTGATCTCGAGGCCGAACTGCATCGTGTCGAAGTCGGTGTTGCGCAGGAGGCCTTGCGACGCGGCCCATTGCCAGGTCGCCAGGGCGTCCACGTAGCCTTCATCGTTCTGGTTGGCGGGGATGAACTGCAGGACGTTCCAGCCGGGATCGGCCTGCCAGACCGACTGGTAGAGGATGCCGCCGACCGTCACGTTGCTCGCGATCTGCGTGCCCCAACCGCCTGCCGGCCCCTGCGGTTGCCAGCTGGTGAAGATCATGATCTCGTCCTGGTTGCCGGTGGACCAGAGGTCCGCCGTCCAGTTCCACCAGTCCCCGCTGGCGGCGGGGGCCGACGAGGTGTTGTACGTGAACCCGGCGTTCGCCATCTGCGACAAGGGGGTTCGAGGACTGACCCCGGTGTTCGGGTACGACTTGATGCCGCCACCGGACTGGGTCGAGTCGACGTACCACGAGTTGACGCTGTTGACGTGCAGGCACTGCGTGCCGTAGTTCTCGCCCCAGATGTTGTTGTAGATCGACCAGTCGTCTTGCTGGTACGCCCCCCACCTATCGCAAGTGGAGAAGACCTGGGCCTGCGCCGGAGACGCGAAACCCAGGAGCCCGGCGATCACGAGGATGGCCAGGGCCAGCCGGCCGAGAACGGCCGGCTTGTTCTTGACGGATTTCATCTGACCTTTCCTTCTTGTGCGCGGCCGGTGCGGACCACCGTGGGCGCACAGATTTCGTGTCGGAACGTGCCAGGAGTGACACCTGGCTTGATACATAGACATTCTCCTATATCCCTGGCGTCGCTGTCAATGTTTGTCGATTAAACAAACAAATAGAGATCTAATGAATCGGTCGAGGTGGCCGATGAGACCCACGAGGCCTTCGGGCCGGGGCCGGGTGCTCGCGTGTGTGCGCGGGGAACGTTAGAGGAGACCGAGGTCTTCGAGGACGAGCCGCCATGCGTCCCGATGCCGGGTCCCGGGATTCGGGTATCCCCCGGCCAGGTCGATGAGCTCAAAATATCTGGGGCCGAAGAGGAAAGCGTCGGCGAAGGCGATGGCGTCGGGCGCGATCGGGTCGGTTTCCAGGAGCTCGAACTGTTCCAAGGCGTCCATAAACGAGGCCTCGCTGACCAGGTGAACGCCGCCGTTCGACATCGAGACGCCGAGCATGGAGCCGAAGATGACATTGCCGAACTGCACCAGGTCCGGAATCGGGTCGAACAGATCCGACTCGGCGGCAATCGTGACGGACTCAAGGACCCTGCCGGTTCGGTCGACCTGGATCACTTCCGCCGAGAGGCCGTCGAACACCTCGTAGAGGGGGCGCAGACTTTCGGGGAATTCCGCGCTGACGTCAAGCGCCGCAGGGCCTCCGAGTACGGGCGGCCACTCCCCCTGGTCGAGCTCGGGCAGTCGAGCGCGAACCCTCGCGACCTTCTCGTGCAGTTCCACATGTCCTCCTCGATCAGATCAGGTCATTCGCTTGGAGGAATTCCAGCCATTGCCGGGCATTCCTTGCCTGCCTGCGATCCCGCTCGCTGAAACACAGTTCACCGTGGCGGGGGCCGATCCCGAATTCGTTGACGAAGGCGAACAGGTCCGACCCGAACGATCGCAGCCGGTTCGCGGGCGCCGGTTCCAGTCCCGCGACCTCTCCGGTTTCGCGGTGCAGCAGCAAGGTCGCTTTCCCGTGATACAGCGCGATGGCCAGCCACCGGTCGCTTTCGCCGGGGTCGACGCCGCATGACTTGAACGTCTTCGCGAGCTGATCGGAGCGTTCGTAGATCATGCCGTCGCTGCCGAACTGAAGCACCCCATAGGCGGACATCGACTGCATTCGATAAAGCCGCCACAAGTCCTGCGGGAGCTGCGGCTTGATCGCCATCGGGGCTCCCTTGTAGTGGCCGATGCTCATGAGGGCGAGGTCCCACTGCTCGAACTTGGCCGGTTTAAGCCTATCGGCGGCCTTGGTGAGGAGGGCGAGCCGTCGTTTGAATTCGAGCTCCGAATCACTGGGCTCGGCCTCTATCCACGCCTTGGGAGGAGTGTAGGTCGGACGGGAGAGCTGCCGGTCCCACTGGGTTTTCAACTGCACCAAGGCTTGGTGTTCGAAGCATCCGGCGGTTTCGAGCAGTGCGAGCCAGCCGTCCTGGTCGTCCAGATGCACCGTCATCTGAGACGGGTTCATCTCGATCAGCGGGTACTCGGGCCCGAACACGTAGCGGTGGAAGAATTCTGGAAGGTCATCGGCGAGCCTACGCAGCTTGTCGCCTCCGGCCTTCATCTCATCCGCGCTGGTCACCGCCACGGTGCCTGCGTCGAGGTGCAGGTAGACGGAGGCGTTCCCACACCGAGCAATATGGACCCACCGGTCCGGCTCGGGTTCCCGGAATTCCCAGTCCCCCAAGTCGTCTGCCACGTCGGCTTGGCTAGCAGTTATCTGCTCCAGGGTCCAGAACGTCAGCGAGCCGCAGCATGGGGCGTAGGTGATCTCGTACAGCGACGCGATCGTCGCGAGAGCTCCGGCGCTCTCGCCGGGCGCGGTTCGCCCTGGGGGAAGCGACCATGAGGTTTCGCGATGCAGAGGAAAGGCGGCCTTGACCCGCTCGACATCGCGCCCGACGTTCGCTAGGCCATCCCGATTTCCTGAAGATATATGTACCAAGGGTCCTCGACCAACCAATCTTTCGTCTTGGAGAGCGGTCCGTAGATCTCGCGATAGCGAGGCCCCAGCGCGACCGTGTCCACGAACTCCGGGACGTCGGCACACTCGAGGATTACACCTGAGTCCCAACCCCATTTGAAGTACATGTAGCAGTAGATCATGACGCTGCCGGAGGCCATGTCGAGGAAGATCGTGTCGCTCTCACTGCCGACTCTGCCGATCTGAATTCGGGCACGATCGTCGATCGGCTCGCCGTTGTCGCCGCCCACCGGCGGGCTTGAACTGAAACTCGGCTCGCGCCGGAACACGACGTCGCCGAACCGGCAACCGCCGGCCAACGCGTACAGAGAGGCGAGCCCGCCCGGATAGTTCTCGGTCAATTCGACCGGATCCCCGAGCTCCAACCGCGAATCGTTGTAGTTCTCGGCGAACTCGTCATCCTCATCCCAGCGCCGCTCCAGCTCAGCGACGGCGTCGAGCTCCAGCAGTCGGGCGATCTTCTGCTCCATCATCAGGGCAGTAACTCCTCAATCGGGTTCAGTTGAGCTGCGCCAGGAGGTCTAGGCCATCCCGATTTCCTGAAGATAGACGTACCAAGGGTCTTCGGCCCACCATTCCTTCGTCCTGGAGAGCGGTCCGCGGATCTCCCGATAACGAGGCCCCAGCGCGACCGTGTCCACGAACTCCGGGACGTCGGTGCACTCGAGCATGACGCCTGAGTCCCAGCGATATTTGAAGTACAAGGAGTAGTAGACCATGACACTGCCAGAGGTCAGATCGAGAAGGATCGCATCCTCAGCGCCGACATTGCCGATCTGAAGTCGGGGATGATCGTCGATCGGCTCGCCGAGAGAGTCCACCGCCTTGGCCGAGTCGAAATCCGGCTCGCGCAGGAACCCGACGTCGCCGAACGAGGCATCGCCGACCGACGCGTACAGCGAGGCGAGCCCGCCGGGGTAATCCTTGGACAATTCGACCGGATCCCCGAGCTCCAACCGAGGCTCGTCGTACTCCTCGGGGTACTCCTCGTCCCAGCAGCGCCGCTCCAGCTCAGCGACGGCGTTGAGCTCCCGCAGCCGGGCTATCTTCTGCTCCATCATCGCGGCTGCAACTCCTCAATCGGGTTCGGTCACATGGGGGTTCAGTTGATCTGCGCCAGGAGGCCGCGCCACTTGTCGTTCACAAGGTGGTCGGGGTCGACTTCGAGGATGTCATCGATCAGCTCGGGGTACTTCGGCCCGAAGATGTACTCGTCGAAGAACATCAGGGGATCTCGGCAAGTGAAGACCGGTTCCGGTTCCTCGCCTTCCTCCCACATTTCCGGCGTCTCGTGGTCGGTCTCGTCCCACAGGGTCACTTCGAGCGACTTCAGCTCAAGCGAGACGGTGAAGACGTGGTAGACGGCGCCCAATCCGAGGGTCACGGCCGGTTTGCCCTCGTTCAATCGCATCACTTGCCGCTCGTACGGATGGAACTGCAACAAACTGGTTTGCAGCCCGTCGAACATGCCATGCAACTGAACCAGTTCATCCGGGTACCAGGAGAACGGCTCCACGGTCAGCGGGTCGCCTACGATCTGCGGCCAATTGTGCTGGTCCTGCGCATCCAGGTGCGCACGGCACCAACTGACACGGTCCGCGAGATTCAACCCTGATCCGGCGCCGGTATTGTCATCGGCGGCCGGTTCAGGCGCTGCCGCCTCGAAAGGCGGGGGTCCGGGAGGGGTCGGGCCCGTAGGGGAATGGTTCGTCACGGTCGCATCGTAGCCAGCCGTCGCGAACGTGGAGGCGGGCAACTTGCACCGTGGACCGGCGTCCGCCGCCGGGGTGGGTGAAGTAGTAGAGGTAGCCCTCGTCTAGGCCCTGCGGGAGGGCCATCGCGTGGTGGCCGATGGCTTCGTCGAAGGCCCGCTTCCCTGGCCCGGAGAGCAGTGGCATCGGTTGGCGGTGCCAGGAGCGCAGATCGGTGGAGCGGCGGACGAGGAGGCCGGACCAGCCGTCGGTCACCATCCAGTAGACGCCGCCGAGTTCGAAGACGGTGGGGCCCTCCTGGCCCTGGTCGGTTGCCGCGGGTCCGGCTGTCTCCCAGTGGAAGAGGTCGTCGGAGTCGGCCGTGTAGATGTGGCTTTCGCGGCGCTCGTCCTTGTACCACATGCGCCACTTGCCATCCGGAGTTCGGTGGACGGTCGCGTCGATGGCCCGCTCGGAATCCAGGTCGAGAGTGGACTCGTACTTCCACTGCTCCAGGTCGTTCGAGGTGTAATGCCGGATCTCGGCCGGCCCGGACCAGTCTTCGCGCACGCCTTCGAGATAGGTCACGTACATGTGCCAGACGCCATTGTGGATCATGATTTCCGGCGCCCACCAGGTGTTCCCGCTTTCGATGTCCGGAATGACCTGGATTCCGGTATAGGTCCATTCGTGACCGTCCGAACTCACCGCATGACCGATGTCGGTGCCGTGCACCCACGCGACGCCGCCGTCCGGTTGGTTCGCGCGCCGCTGCGTATAGAAGAGGTGCCACTTGGCGCCCTCGGGGTCGTAGACCAGGGTGGGATCGGTCGGCCCGTCGAACACCGGATCGGTGTAGAGGGGGGCCGGGGCGTTTGCGGGGATGGTCATGGCGTCTCCATCGTTAGCGACTTGGACAGCGCTTGCCACAACGATACCGAGGGTTCCGGCACATGCCAAGTCCGTTACGGTTGGGACATGGACCTCAACGCGGACCTGGGGGAGGGTTTCGGACGCTGGGAGCTCACCGACGATGACGCGCTGTTGCGCATCGTGACCAGCGCGAATGTCGCGTGCGGTTTTCACGCCGGCGACCCGGTCACCTTGATGCGCGTCTGCGAGACCGCCGCCGACGCGGGGGTGAGCATCGGCGCGCAG
Source organism: Glycomyces buryatensis (assembly GCF_004912275.1). Taxonomy (GTDB): domain Bacteria; phylum Actinomycetota; class Actinomycetes; order Mycobacteriales; family Micromonosporaceae; genus Glycomyces; species Glycomyces buryatensis. Next base: position 16,019 of record NZ_STGY01000068.1, on the reverse strand, counting down.
GTCTCCTACCGCGATCTGGCCGGCTTCGGGCGGCGCGAGATGGAGGTGCCGCCACTCGAGCTGGCGGCCGAGGTCGCCTATCAGATCGGGGCGCTGCGGGTCTTCGCAGAAGCCGCAGGGAGTGCGGTCCGGTATGTCAAACCTCATGGCGCCCTTTATCATCGAGCAGGACGTGACGGTGTGCAAGCGCGCGCCGTGGTCGAAGGGGCGCTTCTCGCGGGGGTGGGAGTGCTGCTGTGCCAGACGGGAACCGAACTGGAAGCGGCGGCGAAGGCGGCCGGAGTGCGGGTCATCGGGGAGTGCTTCGCCGACCGGGGCTATCTGCCGAGCGGCCGCCTGGTCCCGCGCGGAATGCCGGGTGCGCTGCTGGGTCATGAAGCGGCAGTGGCGCAGGCCCTCGATCTGGCCGAGCACGGCCGGGTGAGTGCCGTCGGGGGTGAGCGGATTCCGGTTGCGGCCGAGTCGATCTGCGTCCACGGTGACGGTGCTGGCGCCGTCGCCGTCGCTCAGGCCATACGTTCCGCATTGGACAAACAAGGCATCAAAGTGGAGGCCTTCGCGTGAGTACTTCAAAGACCGGCCCGGCGACCGGGTGGCTGCGAGCGCTGCCGTCGGGGCCGCGCGGCGTTCTGATCGATTGCGGCACTGGGGAAGCGGCGCGAGCCTGCTACCGGGCCCTACAGGCGCGGCGGGTGAACGGGCTGCTGGACGCCACCGACCTGGTGCCGGGTGCGACGACCGTCCTGGTCGACGGGGTCGACGAGCCGGAGCTTCTGGCCGCCGACTTCCCCGAGTGGGCGCTCAACGACGACGCCGAGGTGCGCGGCGAGACCGTCGAGATCCCGGTCTGCTACGACGGACCGGACCTGGCGGCGGTGGCCGCGTTGTGGGGCGTGGAGCCGGAGGAGGTCGCGGGCATTCACTCCGCCGTCGACTACGAGTCGGCGTTCTGCGGTTTCACACCCGGGTTCGCCTATCTGGAAGGCCTGCCCGAGCGCTATCGGACGCCGCGGAGGGACAGCCCGCGCACGTCCGTGCCCGCCGGTTCGGTGGCGGTGGCCGGGACCTATACCGGCGTCTACCCGCGTTCGAGCCCCGGCGGGTGGCAACTGATCGCGACGATGACCAATCCTACGCGGCTGTGGAACGAGCACCGCGAGCCGGCCGCGCTGCTGGTGCCGGGCACGCGGGTGCGCTTCGTGACGGTGACGATCTGATGCGCGGGCAGGGCGCGGCGGGGCCGCGGGAAATGATGAACGGGCGGGAATCGGCATGAGCCACATCGAGATCCTTCGGTCAGGAGCGTTGACGACCTGCCAGGACGGGGGTCGCCCCGGCTGGGCGCACCTGGCGGTGCCGCGTTCAGGCGCGGCCGATCGTCCATCATGGCGTTTGGCGAACCAGTTGGCGGGCAATGCGACCGCCGCCTGCACCCTCGAGACGACCTTGACCGGGTGCACGGTGCGGGCGACGCGGGACGTCACCGTCGTGGTCGGCGGGGCGCCGTGCGCGGTGACCGTCGACGGGCGTCCGGAGTCGTGGGGCCAGCCTGTGAAACTGGTCGCGGGGTCGGTGCTCGACGCCGGGGCGGCCGAGGTCGGGGTCCGCTCGTACCTGGCCTTTTCCGGTGGTCTGCATCCGAAGTCGAACCTCGGCTCGCACTCGACGTGCCTGCTGTCGGGGCTGGGACCGGCGCCGCTCAAGGACGGAGACACCATCCCACTGGGGCCGAGCCCGGCGCACCCGCCGCTGCCGACGCAGTGGCCGGCGCCGTGGGCCGGGGTCAGCGACGAGCTCGTCATGAAGCTCCATTTGGGACCGAGACTGGACTGGTTCACGGCGGAAGCGGCGGCGGAGCTCGCGCGCGGCGTGTGGACCGTTACCGAGCACTCGAACCGAATCGGACTGCGCCTGGAGGGGCCGCCATTGCAGCGCGTGGACCCGGACGCGGAGCTCGAGAGCGAGGGGATCGTGGCGGGCGCGTTGCAGGTGCCGTCGAACGGCCAGCCGATCCTGTTCGGCGCGGACCACCCGACGACGGGCGGCTACCCGGTCATCGGCGTGGTCGGACCGGACTCGCAGGCGGCGGCCGCCCAGGCGAGGCCGGGGACGCGGATCCGCTTCGCCCCGGTTCCCTTGCCGCACTGGAGCGAATAGCGCGAGCGCGGACGGGATCAAGGCGGGCGGTCATGCCTTGCGGCGCAATACCGCCGTCCCGCGCTCGTGCGGGAGCGACTGGACCGTGAAGCCCTCGAACTCGTTGGTCCAGCGTTCCACGATCGCCCGCTCGTCCGATCGGTTCGCGTCGTCCATGACCACCGTGGCGTCCCCCACCAGGCGCTCGGCGAGCAGCGGCAGCGCCGGATACCGGGCCTGCGGCCCCGTCGCCCCGGGCGGGCCGTCCACCAGCAGCAGGTCCACGGCGTTGACGTCGAGCCCGGACAGGTCGTACCAGCGCCAGGGCTCCCCAGCTATGTCCACATCAGTCAATGGGGCGTCGACCACCTCGGCCCACATCTCCAGGTTCCGCTCCGCGAGCTCCCACCGGGTCTCCGCCGCGTAGTGGGGATCGTGTTCGAGCGCCGTCACCGCCCCGACGCCCCGCGCCCGCATCGCATACGCCAGCACCACGGTCGTCGTCCCCGAACCGCATTCGACCACCTGGCGGCGCTCCCGGGTGGCGACCTCGTCGCACAGGAAGCGCAGCAGCTCCGGCCCGGCCGCCCAGCCGCGCATCCGGGGCAGCGCCTCCCCCGGGTCCAGCTCCCGGTACAGCGCCAGCAGATCCTCGATCTGCGCGTAGGCGGTCCGCGAATGTCCCCGCACCACCTTGCGGGTCCGCTCCAAGCCGTGCTCGATCGCCTTGAGCCGCTTGTCGGTCGCGTGCTGCTGATCGCGGATTTCCCGGATTCCCTCGTTCATCGCCTTGACCTGCTCGGCCAGTTCGATCAGCAGCATTCGGTCGGATGGTCGCACCACAGCCTCCTCAGAGAGCGCCGCGCCCGGGCCCGTCCGGTGGATCGGACCGGCCGTAAGGCTTTGCGGCCAACCCTATGGAAGCCGCGGTGACCCGCGTCATCGGGGCTCAGAAGTCGAGTGCCTGCGAGAAGTCGTCGATCAGGTCCTCAGTGGCCTCGATTCCGGACGAGAACCGGACCAGGTCCTCCCCGATCCCCGCCAGCACCCGGTCGCACGGGCTCATCTTGGCGTGGCTGCTGATCGCCGGGCGCGTCACCAGCGACTCCACCCCTCCGAGACTCGGCGCCGCGTACGGCAGCCGCAGGCCCTTGATCAGCACCTCGGCCGCCTCCAGGCCGCCGACGGGCGTGAACGACAGCATCGATCCGAACCCGTTGAACAGCGACGCGGCCCGCTCGTGGTCGGGGTGCGAGGCCAGGCCCGGGTACCGGACCTCGGCGACCCGCTCGTGCCCCTCCAGGAACTGCGCCAGCGCCATCGCGTTCGCGTTCTGCTGCCGCACCCGCAGCGCGAGGGTCTTGATGCCGCGCGCGAGCAGGAATCCGGCGTGCGGGTCGATGCTGCCGCCGTAGAGGGTCAGGAATCCCTGCACCCGGTCGATGCGTTCGGCGGTGCCGGTGACGACGCCGGCGACGATGTCGGAGTGGCCGTTGAGGGCCTTGGTCGCCGAGTGGCAGACCAGGTCGTATCCGATCGCGTGGGGCCGGAAGAGCACCGGGGTCGGGAAGGTGTTGTCGATGATGGACGTCAGGCCGTGTTCGGCGGCGAAGCGGGCGATGCCCGCCAGGTCGCCGACGCCGACGAGCGGGTTGGAGATCGACTCGGTGTAGATGGCCTTGGTCTCGGGCCGGAGCGCGGCGGCCCAGGCGGCCGGGTCGGTGGAGTCTACGAAGTCGGCGGTCCATCCGAGGCGGGGGCCCTGGTCGGCGAGGAGCGCGTGGGTGCCGCCGTAGACGGATCCGGCGACGATGACGTGGTCGCCGGCGGCCAGGACAGAGTGGAGGGCGGTGGCGATGGCGGCCATGCCTGAGGCCGTGGCGATGGAGGCCTCGGCGCCTTCGAGGGCGGCGAGTTTGTCCTGGAGGTACTCCTGGGAGGGGGTGTTGCTGTACCGCAGGTATCCGACCCCGCCTGTGGCCGTCTGCTCGTAGACGGTGCCCTGGTAGATCGGGAAGACGGCGGAACCGCCGTGGGCGGGCCGGGGTTCGCCGGCGTGGACGGCAAGGGTTTCGAACCGTTCGTGTGCGTCGCTCATCGATTTGACGCTACGGATTAGCGCCGGTGGGCGGCAAGGTTTTGTCCTTAACTTCCGCTTACGTTCGGGCTCGGGCGGTCGCCGAAGGGCCCGGGTCAGCGGCGTTCCTGGTCGAGTCCGGCGAGGTAGGCGTTGTAGGCCTCGTGCGGGTCGTCCTCGGGGTGGCCGGAGGCGCTGGCGCGGTCGGCCATGCGGTCGAGGCGGCGACCTTCGCGCTCCTCGGAGCGCGACCACTGGGCGATGAGGACGCCGATGATGATGAGGCTGGGAATCTCGCCGAAGGCCCAGGCGATGCCGCCGCCGGCGCGCTGGTCGGCGAGGAGGTCGCTCACCCAGGGCAGGTCGAGCTGGGTGTACCAGTCGGCGGCGATGAGGTCGGTGCCCATCATCAGGGTGAGTCCGAAGATGGCGTGGAAGACGATGGTGACGAAGTAGAGCAGCACCTTGGCGGGGTAGGAGAGCGGGCGCGGCTTGGGGTCGGGGCCGATGATGATCCAGAAGAAGAGGCAGCCGGCGGCGAGGAAGTGGGCGGTGATGAACAGGTGCCCGAAGTGCTCCCGCATGGCCCACTCGAATATGCCGGTGAAGTACATGACGTAGAGGCTGGTCAGGTAGATGACCAGGGCGATCAGCGGCCGGGAGACGAACCGGGAGAAGCGCGAGTGGATGAAGGCGAGGATCCATTCGCGGGGGCCGCCGGCGCGGTCGGGACGGAGGGCGCGCAGCGCGAGGGTGATGGGCGCGCCGAGGACGAGCAGGATCGGCGCGAGCATGTTCAGGACCATGTGCTGGATCATGTGGACGCTGAACAGGACCATGCCGTACTTGCCCAGGCCGGTGGACGTGACCAGGACGATCACGGCCCAGCCGGCGATCCACAGGGCGGTGCGGTACCAGGGCCAGGAGTCGCCTCTTTGTTTGAGGCGGCGGACCCCGGCGAGGTAGAAGCCGACGAGTGTCAGACCCGCCGCGCACACTAGGACGGCCGGATACCAGTCCAGGGCGACGGACGAGAAGGTCATCGGCCCGGGGGTCGCGAAGCCGAGGATCGCGGCATTGGGGTCGGGCAGTTCGGTGGACGGCGGCGGCGTGACGGACAGGGAGGAGGCGAGGCCGAAGGCGATGCCCATGAGCGCCAGTTCGACGGCGGCGAGGCGGATGAACGCCCGGCGATCCCCGGCTTCGACGGCCGGGAGGGTGCGGCGGCGGTGCGCCCAGCCGAGGACGCCGCCGACGGCGAGGACGGCGAGCTTGGCCAGCGCGATGCGGCCGTAGGCGCTCTCCCACAGGTCGGTGATCGCGACGTTGGCGACGAACACGATCAGGCCGGAGGCGGCGATGGCCGGGTAGGCGAGGGTCGCGGTGGCGGAGTAGCGGCGGGCGGCGACGGCCGGGCTGCGGCGGGCGATGAACAGCGCGAACAGGCCGCCGGCCCAGAACGCGGCGGCGACGACGTGGATGAGGAGCGCGTCGACGGCGATCTGGTGGTTGCCGTTCGCGGCGGAGTGCCCGCTGAAGACCGGGGGGACGGCGGCGGCGATGGCGAGGACGGCGGCGCAGGCGGCGCCGACGACGGTGAAGGAGCGAGCGGCCACGGCGGTCGCGGCGGCGGCGAGGAGCGCGGCAAGGGCGACGCTCTGGCCCTGTTCGGACTGAGTCAGGTACGACCAGGTGCCCGGGAGGGTGATATCGGGAAAGGAGAGCGTGAACGTGTCGGCGTAATCGACGGGGACGCGGGCGAGTGCGACGAGCGCCCAGAGGCCGGTGGCGAGGGCCCCGACGCGCAGCCACCGCCACGATTGGGCGGCGAGGCGGGAGCGGTCGCCTTCACGTCCGGGCAGGAAGAAGGCGGCGGCGATGAGGCAGCCGCAGGCGACGGCCATGAGGAGGTCATATGCGTATTTGAGGAGGCCGGAGGCCCAGGTGACGGCCGTGTCCGGGGTGGACAGTCCGGGCAGCGCCTCGATGGCGACCGCGCCGCCCAGTTCGAGGGCGAGAACAGCGGCGAGCGCGCCGGCAATGGCCGCGGCGAAGGCGGCAAGCGCACGCCATCCGCTGCGACCCGGCTCGTTCGGGCCGAGGGGAGTCCGAGCACTGCCGCCGGGTATGGTGGCGGCGGTGTTTTCGCTGGTCTCGGTCGAGGTGCTCACAGCACCCAGCATGGCTGAATGTTCCAGCTCACGCCCCACCGGGTGGGGCTTTTTGTCCCGAAGAACCCCCTGGCGGGCCGTGCCACCGCGCATCCGGTATGTCGGGGCCATAAGGCATTCTGGATCGCAATGGGAATCATCGAAAAACGCGGCGACATCATGGACCTGCTGCAAGGAAGTGGCGGTGTGCTCGGCAATATGCACTACACGCTCGACGGGTCGGACGACCCCTCGAACGTGCTCAACCTCATGGCGCTGGACGCCTACGTCACCGGGGAGCAGCCGCACGCCGTGGTCCGCACGCTGGACTCGGTCGCGGACGACATCGACCTGATCCCCGAGGGCGGGATTCTCCTGCGTTCGATCTCGGGGGCTTCGTTCCTGCAGCTCGTGCAGGGCGAGGGCTGGACGCTGCGGACGCAGCGATGGCGCGACGGCACCGGCCAGGCGGTGGTCACCGCGGTGACCCGCGAGCGGGCGGAGGCGGTGGCCGCGTATGTCACCGACCGCACGGGGTCGATCGAGGAGCCCGGCGACGACAAGGTCGACATGGGCTTCTGGTACCGCTCCGCGCGGGGCCCGTACCGGTCCACGCGATCCATCGCGGCCCCCCGATGGGCTGAAATCGAGCAGAATTACTCGTCCGGGTCGGGGGCGGCGCTCGGCAAGCTCATGTCGACGCAGGCCGGGGAGGTCGCCGGACGGCTGGTGCTGCTGCACGGCCCGCCCGGGACGGGCAAGACCACGGCGCTGCGGGCCCTGGCCCAGGAGTGGGGGGACTGGTGCCAGGTCGACACGGTCCTGGATCCGGAGGCGTTCTTCGCCGACCCGTCTTACCTGATGGAGGTCATCATCGGTTCCGAGATGGACCTGCACCTCAGCGACGGGGAGAGCCGCGGCGACGGCTGGCGGCTGATGGTCCTGGAGGACTGCGACGAGCTCATCCGCGGCGAGGCGAAGGAGGCGTCGGGCCAGTCGCTGGCGCGGCTGCTGAATCTGACGGACGGCCTGCTCGGGCAGGGTCGCGAGATCATGGTGGCGATCACGACCAACGAGCCGTTGAACCGGCTCCACCCGGCGGTGGTGCGCCCCGGCAGGTGCCTGGCGCAGATCGAGGTCGGCGCCCTGTCGGCCGCGGAGTCGAGCGACTGGCTCGACGGCGAACCGGTGTCCACGGAGATGACCCTCGCCGAGCTGTACGCCCGCCGCGGCGGCACCGACCCGACCATGCACGAGGCGGAGATCCCGATGCAGCAGGTCGGCCAGTACCTGTAGCGGGACGATCCGGACGATCGATCATCGACCGTCCGGTTCCGTTCGTAGGCAAGCAGAACGCGGGAGGCGATCGCCTCCCGCGCTGCTTTCGTTCCGTCAGCCGCGGATGGCGAACACTTCCTTCGCCGCGTTCATCCCGTTGATCGCGGCCGGGAAGCCCGCGTACACGGCCATCTGGAGGATCGTCTCCACCACTTCCTCCTTGGTGCCGCCGACATTGAGCAGCCCGTGGATGTGGACCTTCAACTGCGGCAGCGTGCTGCCCATGGCCGTGCAGGCGGCGATGGTGACGATCTCCCGCGATCGCAGGTCCAGGCCGGGACGGATGTAGATGTCGCCGAAGGCGAACTCGATGACGTACCGCGCCAGGTCGGGAGCGATGTCCTTGAGGCTCTCGATGACCGCCTCCCCGGCCTCGCCGTCGATCTCCGACAGGGCCTTCCAGCCGCGGTCGTAACGCGAACCCTCCCAGATCCGCGCCTCCTCCTCCGCGTCGTCCACCGCCTCCTCGCGAGCGGCGAAGACCTCCTTCGCCACGTTGAGGGCGTTGATGGCCGGCGGGAATCCGGCGTAGGCGACCACGTGCATGATCGCCTCGACGATGTGGCGCCGGGTGCAGCCGACGTTGAGCGCGCCGTTGATGTGGAACTTCAGTTGCGGCAGTGCGTATCCGAGCGCGGTGAGCGCGCCGATCGTGGCCAGCTGCCGCTGCTCCAGCGTCAAGGTCTGGCGGCAGTAGACGTCGCCGTAGGGGAACTCGACGGTGAACCGGGCCAGATCCGGTGCGATGTCGGCCAGGCTCGCCACGACCGACGGCTCGTCCTCGCCCCCGACCTTCCGCAGGACCTCCATGCCGCGGTCGTACCGGCTCGCCTTGTCGTCGTGCTCCAACATGCTTGCTCCTTAACGGTTCTGGCTCGAGCCGCGTCAGTACTTGCGGCTGAGCGTCGGGAATTCAGGGTGCGTGGCCATGACCCCCGCTTCGCCCCACCGGCTCTGCGGAATCTCCTGGATGACGACCGTGATCTTGTCGAGCGGCGCGCCGGTGACCTCGTGGGTGGTCTTCGTCAGCTCCTCGATCAGGTGGCGGCACTGCTCGTCGGTCTGGTTGGGCCAAGTGGTGACGGTGATGAAGGGCATTGTAGGCCTCCCTAGTGGGTCGTACGGACGTTGGAAGTGGTTCGGCTCCAAGCGGACAGGGCCGCCGCGGCGGCTACGGCGCCCGCCCCGGTGAGGATGACGCCGGTCCAACCGGACTGAGCCCAGATAGGACCGAGCGCGGCGCCGGCGGCGGCGCGGCGGTGCTCGCGGCGGTCCGGCGCCGGGGCCGCTCGGCCGAATAGGGAAATTGTCAGGGGGCTCCCGTAGTCTGCGTTCGAAACGACGACGCGAATATGGGGGCCCGATGCGGTTCAGGAAGATCGACGACGAGCGCTCGATGCGACGGCCGGCCATCGAGGCCGAATCGCTGGAGGCCATCGAAGACGAGTTGGACTACGACTTCGAACTCTCGGACCGGGTGCTCAAGGGCGACATCTGGGCGGGCGGCAGCGGCGACGGCGTGCTGGAGCAGAGCTCGATCAGCGATGCCGACCTGTCCGGGACCGTGCTGTCCCCCTTCGAGGCCGTGGACGTGACCGTGGACCACTCGGTGCTCTCGAACGGCCGCTGGGAGCGGCTGACCGCGCGGCGCCTGGAGATCACCGGCTCTCAGCTCGTCGGCTGGCAGGCGCAGTTCGCGCTCGCCAGCGACGTCTACGTCGCCGACTGCCGCGCCGACTTCGCGGGAATCTCGATCGGAAAGGCCAAGGGCCCGGTGGTCTTCGAACGGTGCCGCTTCCAGAACGCGAGCTTCCTCGGCGACTTCTCGAAGGCGATCTTCATCGACTGCTCGTTCCCCGGAGCCGATTTCTCCCGGGTGGCGAACGCCAAGGGCTGCGACATGCGCCGCTCGACCCTGGCGGGCATCACTGGCCTCATGAGCCTGCGGGGCACCCTCATCACGGCCGACCAGGCGGTAGACCTGGCCGGAGAACTCGCGACGGCGGCGGGATTCACCCTCGCTTAGCGCCGCACCGCACCGGTCGGCCCGGTCATTTCGCCTCGGCGAAGGTGCCTGAGTGGATCTCGCCCGAGCGGTCGTCGTCCTCGGGGAAGGACCAGAAGCCGCACATGGTGTGGTTCTTGAAGTTCATGACGTGCACGACGGTCGCCCCCGAGATCTCGTTCCACCCCACCATGTAGATGTTCGGCGCGAACTCCGCCGCGAACAGCTCGACCTCCTCGGACACTCGCTCGGCCGGGCCGTCGAGGGTGGCATAGCGCAGCCGCTTCCCGTCCGAGGAGTAGAAGTTGCGGAATACGACGCCGTTGTCGATCCGGAACTCGAAGCTCTTGCCGGCGAAGGCGAAATCGCTCATGGCTCAGTCCTTTCCCCTACGCGCCACGCGCTGACCACGCGGCGGCGACCACGCCTTCAAACTATGAGGTCGCGCCCGAGCCCGCTGCCGAGTTCCGAGACTCGGCATGCTCAAAATCCGACGCACGCTCATAGGGTGTCCGCCGGCCCACCTGAAGAGGAACGGCGTGTCATTTCGGCGAATCGACGCGGGCACGGCCTGGAACCGTTATGAACCTTCTATGACTGGAGCTGCGGGCAAACGACGGAACATCGTCCTGGTGTGGCTGGTGTGGCCGCTGATCACACTCGGCGTCTACCAGTTCGTCTTCTGGTACAAGATCAACCGCGAGGCGCGGGACTTCGACAGGCGCATCGAGGTGAGTCCCGGCGTATCGGTCATCGCGATCCTCTTCGGACCGCTCATCATCGTCCCGCCGTTCGTCTCGGTCTACAACACCGGCAAGCGAATCGCCCAGATGCAGTACGCCGCCGGGCTGAATCAGACCTGCAATCCCTGGATCGGCTTCATCCTGATCTTCCTGTTCGGGCTCCACACCCTCTACTACCAAATGGAGCTCAACCGGATCTGGGACTACTACGGCACTCCGCCCGAGGCCAGTGAGGTCAACCTCGCCAACTAGGTCCGGGCGGCCGCCGGACGGGCGTCAGCGCTTGGCGCCGCGGGCGGCGAGGGCGATCAGGGCGCCCACGGCGCGGAGGGTTCCGGAGGCGAGGCACACGCCGGTGCAGCCGGCCCCGTCCGCCGCGGCGGCCAGCTGGGGTCCCAGGCTGGCGCCGATGAACAGCGTGAATGTGTACAGCGCGGTGGCGGCGGCGCGTGCCGATCCGGCGGCCCGGCCGATGGCCTCGATGAGCCCGGGGGCGGCCAGCGCGATGCCGCCGACGAACAGCAGCAGGCAGATCGCGATCGCCCAGACGCCGATCTGCGCGGATTCCAGAGGCGCCGACCTACCGGTGCAGTTCGAGGCCCGCCAGTTGACGGGCGACCGTCCACACGCGCGTCGACTGCTCCAGCCGCCGGCCCCATCTCGGGGGGATCGCCGCTTCGCCGCAGCGGGCGCCGACCAGGGCGGCGGCCATGGCCGCGATGGTGTCCGTGTCGCCGCCCAGTCCGATCGCCTCGGCGACCGCCGCGACCGGGTCGTCGGGGCGCCGCAGGAAGACGGCGATCGACGCCGGCACCGCGCCGAGCGCGGTCGCGTCGCACGCGAACCGGTCGGCGATGCCCGCGGACGGGCCGTCGACCATCGCCGGAACCGCCCGAAGCGCGGCGGCGAACTCGTCGGTGGCGGTGTGCGCGGTGACGGCCGCGATGAAGTCTTTGGGCGACAGCCGGTGCGCGCCGTCGCCGCGTGCGGCGAGCGCCACCGCCACCGCCTGCGCGACCGCCCCGTCGCCCCCCTGCGGGTGGGAGTGGGAGACGGACGCGGAGACCGCCGCCGTCTCGGCCACCGCATCGAGGTCGAGGCCCGCGATCAGGCCCACCGGTGCAACTCGCATCGCCGCCCCGTTGCCCAGCGAGCCCGTGCCGCCGAACGCCGAGGTGACGGCTTCCCCCCAAGGGTCGCCCGAGTGAATCTCCTCCAGCATCTTCGCCGCCCCGGGGCCGTAACCGCGCCAGGGTTCGTCCGCCCAGGCCGCGGCCAGCTCAACTGCCAGCGCATCCGCATCGATCCGGCCGTCGTGCCGGGCCAAATGGGTGGCGAGAACGAGCATCTGCGCGGTGTCGTCGGTCCATCGCATCGACGGCGCCGACTTGTCCACCTCAGCGGCGACCCATTCCGGATCGATGTTCCGGCGGCCCTCGAAGGGCTCTCCGAGTGCGTCGGCGCACGCGGCAAGGACGACCGCCCCGCGGACGCGCTGCCGGCGAAGACTCGCCCCGATCACTGGAACGGGTTCTGCCATGTCGTTCGACACCTCCATCGCGATGGCGCAACCCTATCGACGCGCCGGAGCCGGGTTCGTTGCGAGGAGTCGCGAACCGGGCCCGATGGGCACCGGCGGATCGCTCGGATACGCCGACTCTCCGACGCCGACGAAAAAATCTTGAAGAATCTCCGAGGGGATGTCGAAACGGGCCCGAGCCGATCGACTCAAGGGTGAAAGGCAGTTGGGATTCCACCCGTAGGACATCGCTGCACACCGATCTACCGCACTCGAGGAGAGCATCATGACCGCTACATACACCTTCGACGTCTTCACCAGTCTCGACGGCTTCGGCGGCGCCGGCGGCGACTGGACCGGCTACTGGGGCAAGCAGGGCCCCGAGCTGCTCGACCGCCGCCTGTCCCTGTACGACCAGGAGCAGCGGATGGTCTTCGGCGCCAACACGTACCGCTTGTTCGTCCAGATGCTCGCCGGGAGCACCGAGGACTCCGACGTCCGTGACCCCTGGGTGACCCGGATGAGGAGCCTGCCGACGACGGTCGTGTCGACCACATTGGAAGAACCCCTCGACTGGCCGGACGCGACTCTCGAGAGCGGCGACGCCGTCGACGTCGTCGCCCGGCTCAAGGCCGAGTCCGAGGTCCCGTTGCGCTCGCACGGCAGCCTCTCGATGAACCGGGCGCTGATGGCCGCCGGCCTGGTCGACCGCGTCCAGGTGACGCTCTTTCCGGTGATCACCGGCCAGACCGGGATGGACCCGATCTTCCAGGGCGCGGCCGACTTCGACCTCGAACTGATCGAGAGCCGGACGCTCGACGGCCGCACCCAGGAGCTCATCTACCGACCCACCTTGCATGCCTGAGGCCGCGAACGGAGTCATTCATAGGGCCCATCCCTGCCGGTCGTTGACGTGTCATCTATTCAATGCTAGTTTAGATGACACATCATGAAACGCGTCGGATCCATCCGAGATTGAAGATGACGCATCATCTACAAACACGGAACGGCCATGAACCTCGTCCTCTGGACCCTCATCAAACACGCCTTCTGGCCGAGGACCGACCCGAGAATCAATCGAAGGGAACACTGCCATGACCACCAACAAGACCGGTCTGGAAGCGCTGCTCACCCCCGAAGAGAGCGTATTGCTGCTGATCGACCACCAGGCGTTTCAGTTCGCGAACCTCCACAGTCACGAACCGACCATGGTCATCAACAATGTCGTCGGACTCGCGAAGACCGCCAAGGCCTTCAACGTGCCGACGATTCTGACCACTGTCCTCGAAGAGCGCGGTGGCAAGCTGCTCCAGCCCTTGCAGGACGTCTTCCCCGAGCAGAAGCCGATCAACCGGACCACCCTCAACTCCTGGGAGGACCAGCGCGTGGTCGAGGCCGTCGAGGCCACCGGCCGCAAGAAGCTCGTCATCGCAGGCCTGTACACCGAGATCTGCGTGGCCTTCCCGGCCATTCACGCCCTCGCCGACGGCTACGACGTCTACGTCGTCACCGACGCTTCCGGCGGCGTGACGACCGAGGCGCACGAACGCGCCGTCCAGCGCATGGTCCAAGCCGGCGTCGTGCCGATCACCTGGACGGCCGTCGGCGCCGAGTGGCAGCGCGACTGGGCCCGCACCGAATCCGCAGCCGCCTGGGGCGCGGCCGGTATGGAACACGGCGGAGGCGGCGCGGTCGCCTTCGCGTGGGAGATGCAACTGCTCAACACGCCCGTGCCGGACGAGACCGCCCCCGCAGGCGCCTGACGAGACCCGAACCTGAGCGGGGCCGACGCGAATGCGTCGGCTCCGCAATGGCAGTCTCCGGCGCAGGCGTTCTTCGACCCGGCAAGGAAGGGATGAGAGACATGCTGCATGGCGAGCAGATCCAGCGGACCGCTGCTGAGGCGGCACTCGAGCTGCCGGACGTCGAGGCGTCGGAGCCGTTCGGCCCGGACTACGAGGTCTATAAGGTGCACGGGAAGGTCGTCATGATGACCACCGAGGTTCCCGGCCGGGAGATCGTCACGCTCAAGAGCGATCCGGCCGATGCCGTCGCGCTGTGCCAGACCTTTCAGTCGATCACGCCCGGCTACCACATGAACAAGCGCCACTGGATCTCGATCAGCGCGGGCGAGGGCATCACCGAGCAACTGGTCAAAGAACTGGTCGGCGACTCCTATGCCCTGGTCGTGAAGAAACTGCCGAAAGTCGTCCAGGCCCGCTTGCGGGCGAAAACGTAGCAGTCGTAGGCGGGCAGTCGCGGCGCCGGTCATGGCGGCGGTGAGCGACTTGGAGGCGGACCGGGAGTTACGTGGACTCGTCCTGAGGCAGGGCGCGGCCGCTGATCGCGTCGACGATGTTGTAGGCGGTGCGGACGAACGACTCCGCCTGCTGCGTCGACAGGTGCTGCGCGGAGGTTTCCTCCAGGGCCCGCCACATGTCCGCCAGAGGCTCGCGCATGGCACGGCCCTTGTCGGTCAGGTGGACGACCAGGACGCGCCGGTCGTGCTCGGCCGGCTCGCGGACGAGCAGACCGGCGTCCTGCATGCGCCGCAAGGACTTGGACACGGTGGAGTGGTCCAAGCCGACGGCTTCGAGCAGCTCGGACTGAGTCTGGCCGTCCCGGTCGAGCAGGTGCATCAGCAGCAGCTCCTGCCCCGGGTGCAGATCCATCTTGCGCAGCATGGCGGCGGCGCGGCCGCGGTGGGCGCGGGCGAGCTCGAAGATCGCGTAGCTCATCGGCCCCTCGCTGGCCGTGGACGGGACGCGCGGTGCGGGATCGGGCATGGTTCGGTTCCTCTGGCGGTGTAGGCGGGACAGTCGGTGCGGCCGACGTTCCGCCAGCGTAGAAGGTCGGCCGCACCGGGCGCCTTCAGCGGCGCGGCAGAGCGGGGCCGCCCGTCCGGGCCCGGATCTGGCGCCGTCAGTCGACGGTGAGGACGAGCTTGCCCCGGACGTGCCCGGCATCGCTGACCTGCTGGGCGGCGGCGGCCTGGTCGAGCGGGTAGGCGGTGACGGTGGTGACGACCTTGCCGGTCGCGGCATCCTCGGCCAGGGCGGCCAGGCCGGCGGCCGATTTCTCCTGGGAACCGCTGGCGAACGTGATGCCGAGCTGACGCGCGCGGAAGTCGGCGATGGTGACGATGCGTTCGGTGCCGCCGCGCAGGGCGATGGAGTCCTCCAGGGCCCCTCTCCCGGCCAGGTCGAACACCGCATCGACGCCGTCGGGCGCGAGTACGCGGACCCGCTCGACCAGGCCTTCGCCGTAGACGGTCGCGACGGCGCCGAGCGAGGCGAGGTAGTCCTGATTCCCAGAGCCGGCGGTGGCAATGACCCGGGCGCCGCGAGCCGCGGCGAGCTGGACCGCCAGGGTGCCGACCCCTCCGGCCGCGCCGTGCATCAGCACGGTCTCCCCGGCGGTGACGCCGAGCAGGTCGAGGACCCGCTCGGCCGTCTCGCCCGCCACCGGCAGTGCCGCCGCGTGCGGCCAGTCGAGACCGGCGGGCTTGAGGGCGACGGTGGTTGCCAGCGCGTACTCGGCGTACGAGCCGGTGTCCGACCAGCCCAGCACCTCGTCGCCGACCTGGACGTCCTGCACGCCTTCGCCCAAGGCGTCCACCACGCCGGCAAGCTCGCCGCCGGGTACGGCGGGGAGGGGTGTCGGGAAGAGGGCCTCCAGGGCCCCGGAACGGATCTTCCCGTCAATCGCGTTCAGCCCTGCGGCCTTGACGCGGACACGGACCTGCCCAGGGCCGGGCTGAGGAAGCTCGACGTCGGCCTGGTGCAGTGCCTCGGTGCCGCCGAAACGGTCGAACTGGATGGCTTTCATGGCGACTCCTTCTCGATCGCCACCAGTTAGGTGGCTAGACACATAAATCTAGCAATGAATGTGTGGCTAGCCAAGTTATTCGTTGACACATCATCAATATTGAGATACACATGACACGTCAACTACTTCCCACAGCCGCGAACCGGGCACGAAAAAGGGGGCCTCACGGCCCCCTTACATCTGTCGGGTTGACAGTGTGTTGGTTCAAGACATAGGAAACCCA